>JBBQWV010000013.1:0-102352 GCA_038210275.1 Kapaibacterium sp. (SeqCode)
CGCTAAAAAGTTGTCTCAGTTCAGATCGGAGTCTGCAACTCGACTCCGTGAAGTTGGAATTGCTAGTAATCGGGGGTCAGCACACCCCGGTGAATACGTTCCCGGGCCTTGTACACACCGCCCGTCACGCCATGAAAGCCGAGGGTACCCAAAGCCGCCTCATAAGCGTCTAAGGTAAAATCGGTGATTGGGGCGAAGTCGTAACAAGGTAGCCGTACCGGAAGGTGCGGCTGGATCACCTCCTTTCTAAGGTGCATTCCAGGAAAGTCTCATATCGCAAGGTATGTTACAGATAATGGATAAAAACGATCGATCGAATGGTCTTCACGGACACTTCGTGACATCAAGCACAAAATCATATATGAATCAATTCATAGTGACATCCTACTGACCTTCTCTCTGTCTTTGGATTTTTCAAATCCATCAAAACCCCGTCGCTATGCGTCGGGGTTTTGTAATTTTTATTTTGTGTGAAAAGCATAAAATGGCACGCTCAAGTCGTTGCAACCTTTTTAGGTGATCCGGGTTCTTATGGTTATAACTTTGCAAAACTATGCCGCGATTTCTTCTGTTTTTCTTTGGAGGATTGATTTTGATTGGAAGTGGGTGCCATAAGATAACTGGACCTACTGGCAATACTAATCCTTTAGATAGTAATATCAAACAGGTGGATAGTGGTTATACTCAGCTTGGCACTCATTATACTTCAATGCGAGTGAACTTCAAAAATGTGATAATGTCTGGACATGACTATTACTATACTGAGTCTGGTGGAAGTTTTAATAACTCTGATACCACACTGAGGTCTTCAAACTCATCGGTGCATGGCGTTTCGTGGGATCATGATCACTCCCTGGTCGTAGACAGTGGCACAAAGATATCAATATATAAGGGGTTCATTCCGAATTTGTCAGGCTACTTTAACCATGGGACTATATTTGGAACTTTGCAGGCTACTTTCCTGAATGTTAGTTTCAAGTATCTACCCGACAGTACAATATACATCGAGCTGAACGGCCTTGATACTGGGAAGCATATAAATCAGATAACAGACTACTACTACGAAGATCATTATCCTACATCTCGCCGGGATAATTACAGATGGATTGAGGAGATAGAGCACACGATTTACAGGACCACTGATAGTACAGTTGTTGTGGTTACAATTGGTAAAAACTAATTCCTAATTATCCATCACGCGATCTCTCAACCTTCTCCGGAGGCATTTACTACGCGAGATTTACGGCGGCAAATTTGGTTGTGGTGAAGAAGATCGTGAAGAATTGAGAATGCCATTTGTTTTAATTCATCTTTTGACCAAGTTTATTTCGAACAGATCTTTGTATGTAGTGAATGATAAAGATAGGACAATATCATGCAACTTTTGAAATAGGGATTGTTCTTTATAAATTGAAGAGGAGCATTATGAGATCACTTTTTATTGTAGGTTGTATTGCTTTCTGTATCGGAAGTTTACGCAGTGAAGTTTTAGATTCACTCGTTGCAACTCCGCTTATCATTCCGGCAAAGTATTCTCATGTCTTTGATTCTGCCCGGACTGTTTATTTGCCGAAAGGTTTTCGGTGTACTTTATTTTATGCTCAAAAAGAGGATTGGTTGCCGAGGATGCTTGCAATTGATCCTTCAGGCAGGTTATGTGTTGCCGATGAAGGGAATTCCCAAGTCATTGCTTTGCCCGATAACGATCATGATGAAGTCGCCGATACCTTGATCCCTCTTGCAATGAATGATGGAGGTGCTCATAGCATTGCGTTCTCTAACGGCGCTCTTTATACCGCTGCATCAACTCAAGTACTAAAATATGAGCATCCAAATACCGAAGGACTCTACATTGATTCATCAATATTTATTAAAGATATTCCAAATGTACCCGAAGGTGCCCTAAATCATTTTACTCGTACGATCTTATTCGATCAGCTCGGGCAAAATATTTTTCTTACAGTCGGTGCGCCATGCAATGCCTGCAAAGAAAAGGAGACGTTGCGTGCATCCATTTTGCGTTTCGCACTTGATGGAACAGAAAGAAGACTTTTTGCTACTGGCCTTCGTAATCCGGTAGGTTTGACTCTTGATCCGACTACCAATGCATTATGGACAAGTGTTGCAGAACGGAACGATCAAGGAGCAAATGCTCCGCAAGAATTAGTTACACATGTTGAAGATGGTGGTTTTTACGGCTGGCCTTTAGCGTATGGCGATCACGTATGGGATGATTTTCAAGTGGATTCAGAATATGCAGCCATGCTTCCGATCACTCATGCCGATAGTGGAAGGGTGAATGCGATGAAAACCGCAGATATTTATGTAGACGCGCATTCTACACCTCTCAGTTTAATTTTTTACAACGGGAAAAAATTTCCTGTTGAGTATAGCGGCGATCTTTTTATAACGCTTCATGGCTCTTATCCTTCGGCTAATGGAAGAATGATAACTAATGGAACAAAGATCATGCATGCACGAAAAGTAAATGATCATTGGATCACCACTGATTTTGCGACAGGTTTTCTGACGGATTCAATTACATCCGAGCGTTGGGCAAGGCCATGCGGAATTGTCATTGATAGCGCCGGCGATATTTATTTTTCCTCCGATGAAGTTACAACTCACGATCATCCTGCTATTTTCAAGATCTCGTATGTCGGAGAGAATGATGTCTCCAAATCAACGATCCAGAAATCAGATCTGACACTTTACCCGAATCCTACAACAGGCATCGTTAGTATTCACGGCATTTCACCTGAGATTAGTAATGTTCAAGTTCTGGATGTCTTGGGGCAGAAACTTATGGAGTTCAGCCACATACATCCTCCTGACTTCAACCTTGATCTGACCAAACTTATTCCAGGCACATATTATATCAGGTTCGCATCTGCAAATTCAGTGGTAACGAGAAAGATCGTGAAGGACTAGGGGAAATACATAACTGGTACGCCATAGGATAACTATTCGTATCTTTGTTCTTTATTTAGAATGGATCGACTATCATGAAAGCTACAAAATTATGGTTGCGAGTTATCGGATTATTTTATTTGTTTGTTTTTATTATTGCGGGAATAGTTAAGATTCCTATCAGGACCCTTGCTCCTGAAGGTACTCTTGACCGTGCTGCCTCAGGAGATATCCTTGCAAAATTACTTGCCGATTCATGGCTTACTGTAGGGGTTGATTACGCCGCACTTGGCTTGGGATTGCTTCTTGCCTCCCGTAAACCTGAAAGTGCCGAGTCACTTATTCGTGCTATTCTTTTATTCGAACTCATACGCGGAATCGGTATTGCCTCTTATATGATTATACAAGGATACGAACCGGCACCGCAAATATTCTTCGTTATTCTTCATACCGCAGTCATTGTAACAGGAATTATCGTTCTCCGAAATTTCCGTGGTGGAAAGAATCCAGCCTGAGCAAAAATTGATTAGAACAAAATTGGATGAGAAAACTAATTGCAGTGCTCAACATGACGCTTGACGGATTTTGTGATCACACGGCAGGGATCCCGGATGATGAATTGCACGAGCATTATAATGAGGTTTTACGTAACGCAGATACACTTATATACGGAAGAATAACCTACCAACTTATGGAAAGTTATTGGCCAACTGTAATAAAAGATCCTACTGGTAACAAACCAACGGATGATTTTGCAGTACTCATAGACAACATTTCCAAGATTGTTTTTTCAAACACGCTGAAAAGTGTTGGATGGAAAAATGCAAGGTTGGCAAAGGGAAATATTACAGAAGAAGTTTTAGAACTCAAGCAACAAGCAGGGAACGACATTATCGTTGGCAGCCGAAGCCTTATTATAGCCGCATTGAATCTTAATATAGTTGATGAATTCCAAATCTGTGTTCAGCCAATTATTTTAGGAAACGGTTTGTCATTATTTAAGAACATAAACGACAGAATTGATCTTACACTATTGAAGACAAAAACCTTCAGCTCCGGTTCAGTAATATTTTACTACGAACCGAAGAAATGATAACGGAGATCGGGCAAAGCATACTCGTTGCAAAAGTATAACCCGACAGGGATCTATCATGTAGGATTTGCAGTGGGTTTTCTATTCTCGTCTTGATAATGGGGTATAGAATTCTACCCTATCTTATTTTATATTGTTGCCACTCTTTCGATATTCGTTGCGTTGCCTTCATATCATTTTAATCTTAGGTACGGTTATGAAAACACTTGTTGCCTCTTCGATTCTATTCTGTGTGTTGATGATTGCTCTGTTGCCAACCATCTCATCTGGTCAAACGATCATACTTAACTCAGTCTCCGCGACAAATTTTTGTTTAGGGGATTCGATATCTGTAACCTTTACGGTTTCCGGTAATTGGTCTCAGAATAAGAACAATGTTTTCACGATCCAACTTTCGGATGTTAATGGAAGTTTTGATACTAAGTTTACAAACTTCGGATCCCTTAAGGATACAGCAGATGGTCAATATACTTTTTCTTCGCTCTTCAATTATATTAATACCAGCAATCGTTATCGAATTCGTGTTACGGGTTCATACCCTTATGTAGTGAGTGCCGATAACGGTCAAGATATTACCGTAGGCAGACTGCCGAATCCCGGTTTTGCGATTTATGACTTCAGTACATCTATAACCACGCGTAATGCGGTTACAATGAATCTCAGCGTAGGAGCTCAAGTCGGATCATCAGTACATATTCTTCTCCCGACCGATCCTTTGAACCCGGATCCATTGCAAAACACAACAAACTATGCGTGGGACTTCGGCTCAGATGCAACCCCACCAAGTGCTTCAGGATTGGGTGCAATCGAGCAATCGGTATCATACTCAACTCCGGGAGATAAAATCATAAGTCTTGCCCTAACTGGCGCGACGGGATGTACTACATCTGCTGCTAAAATTAAATATCATATTTTCGATTGCTCACAACCCGTCATTCCAAAATATGCAATGGTTGATACGGGTGATCTTCATGGTATCAGCAATAGTGTGATCTGGGTAAATCCAGGAGTTGCGTTCGGTGTTTCTGGTACCGGTGACACAATATTTTGCGAAGCAAATTCTGCTATATACGATCGTGGTGGGGGAAATGTTATTTATTTGAAACCTGGCGCTACTTATTCAGACCTTGGCCATGGATCAGGTTCTACGCTAATCTATGCCGATGGAGTAAGTCTCGATCTGCATACCCCATACTATAATGCAGAAATTCATTGCCCTAATCTTGATTTTGATTATACGAATGCACCGCCAAATGCAGCGCATCCATTAAGTGATGTGCAGGATATTGCGGCGGCTTCGATCGCTGTCTATCCAAATCCAGCAAATAATCGGGTAACCTTAGGTAACCTTCCTGCAAGCGTTGTGAGTATTGAGGTCTTGAATATTCTCGGAGCGTCGGTAATGAAAGTGCAGCGACCAAATGAACCGAGTTTAATCCTTGATATTTCAACACTCGATCCCGGCACATATTATATCAGAATGTCTTCAGCCAGATCAGTCCTTACAAAAAAAATAATAAAGAACTAAGCTCGCACAGGGAAGCTCTTCAACCGGATCATTTAATCCAGCAAAATCCTGTCGCTATGCGGCGGGGTTTTGGGTTCTTAATTTTGGATTTCAGAAAGTGCGCATTGGATTAGACCTGAAACGTACTATTTTTAAATTTAACAAAAAATTCGATTTCACATGCAAGATAAAACAACGGATCAAAATACGAAGAATGATGCGACTCCAAAAGTTACAGGCATTGGTGGTATTTTCTTTTTTTCGGATAATCCGGAAGCCTCGCGAGAGTGGTATGGCAAAAACTTAGGATTTGAAGTATCGCCGTGGGGTACAAAATTTGAGGTCAGAAATGTAGATCGCCCGGCTGAAATAAATGCGATGAGTTGGAGTCCGTTCAAGAAAGGCAGCGACTATTTCGCACCGTCAACAAAAGACTTCATGATTAATTATAGAGTTCAGCATATCGAAGAACTCGTGAAGAAATTAAAAGAAAATGGCGTAACTGTGCTTGATGAGATCGCAGACTCCGACTACGGAAAATTCGTTCACATCATGGACCCTGATGGAAACAAGATAGAGCTTTGGGAGCCTTCTAACAGCTGATAAGAATGGGCATGGACTTTTCGAATTGAACAAAAGTCTTCTCATTTAGTGTTAAATTCCCCAATATGAACCCCAGCATATTCATAAGCTATTCTCGTGACGATCAGAAGCAGGCGCTTAGCTTGCTTGCCGTGCTTCGCCATGAAGGATATACAGTGTGGATCGATCAAGAGGCTATTCCAGGGGCTTCGATCTGGTCTGATGAAATTGTTCAGAATATTAAAAGCTGCGATATCTTCATCGCACTTCTTTCGCATTCATCTGTTTCATCTCCTAATGTTGGTAAAGAGATCGGTCTGGCTGCTGAGTTCAATAAAACTATTCTTCCGGTTGAGATTGGGACAGTAGTTCTTCCCGGCCGTCTTGAATATGCTCTTGCAGGAATCCAGCGGACGAATTTTCATAATGAAGAAGCAATCCTCCATGCGATCCGAAAAATAGCTGCGAAATCTGAAGAGGTTCAAGTACCGCAGATTATTCATAAACATCGTCTTAACTATAAAACGCGAATTAAGGTAAAAGCTTTAGCAGCACTTGCACTGCTACTTTTGGTTATCGGCGGATTCTTTTTCTTTACCCATAATTCGCAGAAGAAAGAATTCCAAAGTAACTCGGTCGTTATTCTCCCGTTTGCAACAATAAATCTCGATCAGGATAGCACGCGTAATCTCGATATTTTTTCCGAAGCTATTCTTACGCGGCTTTCCACATTAGCATCGATTACTTCAACAGGATCTGCTGTCGCTGCATCGTATCGTGATTCCCGGCTAAATGCCTTGTCAATTGCAAAAGAACTGAAAGTCCGGTATGTTATCGAAGGGCTTGTTCGTAAATTACACGATGTCAATTTTGTATCGGTACGAATATTCGATGCAAAAAAAGGGGGCGAACTTTGGGAGCAGTTCTATTCAGGTAATAATAAAGAATTATTTGTGATACGTGAAAAAGTATGCGCAGATGTTTTTGATTTCCTTCACGGCGTTTCTGAAGATGAAGAGGGTATCCGAAAACTCGAACAGAACATCACTTCACATCCAAACGACGCTTCTGCTTATGCAGAACTTGCAAATCGTTTAGTAGCTGGTGATAACAACAGGGCGCTTGATCTTTTCGAAAAAGCGATCAAGTACGATTCGACGAATGTGACGTATTATCTAAATGCCGGGATCGTTGCTGATCGGCAAAAGGATGGCATGCGGGCAAAACAATTTGGCAGATTAGCAGCGCAAGTTGCAGAGAAAAAGCTGCGTTCATATCCCGATAGTAATAACTTGGTCACAAATTATGTCATTGCCTTGGACCTTAGCGGTCAACATACTTTAGCCGAGCGGATGTATGACTCGTTACTGTTAATTCGTCCAACAGATACCCGACTGATGTATAATGCGGCATGCAATTTTGCAAAGCAAGGAAAGGCAGACAAGACGTTCGATCTTCTGGAGAAACTGTTTCCTTTAGCTCCCGGAAAAAAAGCTGAGGTCAAATCTGATCCAGATTTTGACAATGTACGGATGTATCCTCGCTATCTCAAATTGATTTCCGGAAATACTTCTCAGTAAATAAATAATTTACGGCGGTGTATTGTGTTGTCGGGAAACGTTCAACGTAGTTCGTTAATCTACTTAAAGAACGGAAAGCAATCCAAAATCCCATCGCCTTGCGATGGGATTTAAGGTTTTTCTAAAGCCTCCGAATTCTTAGAGTGAAAATCCCGGCTACTGCCTGACGATTTTTTTCGTTATGACTGCACCGGGCATTACAAAGCGCAGGTAATAGATACCTGGTGTGAGTTTTGTCAGATCAATTTGGAAACCTGAGGCATTCGGCTTTGTAACTTCCATGACATTCGCGCCAAGCAAGTTCAGCACGGAAACATTAATGAGGTTTAACGGAGCATCATTGACGTTGATTATTCCCCTTGTTGGATTGGGTGATAATGTAATTGCTGCGGCAGTGAGTTTAGAGTCTACACCATTTTGTGGGAATGCTACATTGGGTGGTGCGTCCGTGTAATCGAATTGGAGGTTTGAACATTTAAGAATAGGCCCGCCATATTTTGCAGTCACACCGGCTGCAGGATCGCATATCAATATTTTGGCACCCCCGCCAACATAAGACGCTCCCGATTTGAGAAAAACGATGCCATAACCTTGCTCTACAATGCTTGTCCCTGCTTCTGCGTAAATGGTATCATATTCGCCCCCACTAAAAGTTACTCCGGGGTTTACCCAAAAAGTCGTATTCCTTACATTAATCGTCGTATCCCTATCGATCACGATTGCATCATGTGGAATTTTAGGAGTTGAACAATCGAAAATATGGATAGCACTTGTTTGGACAGAGGTACAGCCTCCTGGAGCAACAGTGGTTACACTAATATTTCTTATTCCTGGAGTTGAATACGTCACGGTGTGATTGAAATACATTGGTTCCTGAATAGGGCTTATATCAACTGCCGTAGGCGGGTTTGCACCATCGCCGAAATTCCAATTAATAGTCAAACTTGATATAAAAGGAACACCAACCCCAAAACCAACTTGGAAAGTTATCGGAGTATTTACTGTCCAAGCAGAGTAATAACTAGCGCCAACGCCAATGGCACTTCCGATCGAAATGTCTGATCCGTTATCTGCACTCGAAATATAAGGACTTGCACCGATGACTCTTCAACGATATCGTTGAGACGAAGCAACCCAAATTTGTGATGAGATCGAATATACACCTGAAGCCGCATCATGAGCCGTCCCAAGTTTTGTAAATGTACCGTTCATAAAACTACCATTAATATCTGATAGTTGGAGGATGAAGGAATTATTATCCCCCCAATTCCCGGACGCCGTAAAGTGAACAGTGAGCGAATCACCTGCGCAGAAGCTAGTAGCCGAAACAGAATTGATCAAGATCGATTGCGCCCGGGATGCTTCCGGCAGAAGTAAGAGCACACATGTGCAAAACAGAAGTGTTTGTATTATGATGGTTTTCATAACCTTAGATTGTTGTAAAAAAATGGACACCTGAAAAGAACACGTCCGTTCCATCCGCTATATAACTTAAAAGGGTATGAAAGGTTCATCAATTACACGCCCCTAATTACCGCCATTCCTAGTATTCAATATTATCAATGATGATCCTCTAGAGATGAGGGCCAGGAATTCATTATGCATGATTTTGGGCGGCGAATTCGGTTGTGGTGAGGAAGATGTCGAGGTGAAAGATTTTCTTGATTTCCGGTGTAACTTTGAGGTGCCTTGAATGTTATTACTGTTATAGAAGGCTTCATCCATCTTTCTGTTACTACTATGAAAACATTATTATCTGTTCTCTTCGGACTTGTTTTACTGAGCTATTCAGCTAATGCCCAGCCGCTTACTGTACATGAATGGGGTACGTTTACAACGCTTCACGGAAGCAACGGCGGTACACTTTCCGGCCTTTATTTCGAGGAAGAGCAGCTTCCGAGTTTTGTCTATCATTTTCCGGGTTTTTCGCCCGATCCTGCAATTGCCACAAATGGCTATATTCCATGTAAAGATGTTACTGTGAAGATGGAAACTCCCGTGCTGTATTTCTATTCGCCTGTCGAACGAGCAGTTCAGGTTCACGTAGATTTTCCGATGGGTGCTATCTCGCAATGGTATCCAAATCGGTCTGGTGGTGAAGTCTTTCCAAGCGAAGGGAGACTTGATTTCGATAATGGAGGAAGAAATGGCTCTATAGACTGGAAGGCAACTGTTCTTGATCCGAATACAACTGAAAAATTAACTCAAACTACGAATATCTCAACAAAGTGGGAAAGACCTAGAGAAACGAATTCAAATTTAATAAAAAATCAAGACGGAGAGATTGAAAAATATCTCTTTTATCGAGGACTGGCGAATTTCCCACTTCCTGTAGAAGTAATATTTACTGGCAATGGTGCACTTTCGATTACAAATACTTCAAAATATGATATTCCATATATTTATATTTATGATCATGCCTACGACAGTGCTAGTGTTTGGGGTACAGGACCATTATCTTCCGGAGAAAAAAAGATTTTTGTAAAACCTTCAAAATACTATGGAGAAGATGCTTCGATTCCTGAGTATAATGATTTTTATCCGGCACTTACTGCAGCGGGACTGACTCGCGAAGAAGGACTCGCATTGCTCGGAACTTGGAATGCCGGATACTTTCAAACAGAAGGGTTCAAAATATTTTGGATAGTGCCCAGAAAACTTACTGACCAAATCCTACCGCTTCAAATCTCTCCAAATCCAGATGTACTCGAAAGAGTATTAGTTGGAAAGACTGAAATTCTTACTCCTTTTTTTGAACAAGTTCTTGTTGATTATTATAAAGCAAATAAGAATTTGGATCCTTGGAAAGACGATAGATACCACCTCGCATATATGCAGCGCGTTCAGCAGCTTCTCGCAACAGAAGCTGTGTCCGTTTTGAATGCATCCGATGAGATGAGCATTACACCAAATCCTGCCACGACGACAATGCAAATACGAGGCGCTTCCGGCTCTGCATCAATAACGATTAGGAATATTCTCGGAGAATCGCTTTTAAATTTGAATCAGGATAAGAATTCTGAACTTGACATTCACAATCTTCCTTCCGGTGTATATTTTGTTTCTATTGCTGATGGAGCACTTCACCGGACATTGAAGTTGGTTAAGAAATAAACTTGGTGATACCATTCTTAATAGAACCCTGCTGGATTTCAGCAGGGTTTTATCTTTTTTCTTTTCTGTGAAACAAATTCCTTCCTCCACCGTGAAACTTAGCTGATATTTATGCCCATGGTAGTTGTTATGTCTTAGTTCTGTACCCGTAGCATCATTACATTTATTAGTTTTTCACATGAAAAAGAAGGTACTTCTTTCGCTTGCGGTTTTAGTCATAGTTGGCGGAGCTATTTGGTGGTTTGGGATCAAACCCTCATCGGCTGATCAATCAGGAATTCTCGTCTCTCCAAAACGCGGAGTCTTCACTATCACGGTGACGACGACGGGCGAACTTGTTGCTAAAAATTCGAAGGACATCCGAGGACCCGAAGGCGGAAGGCAAGCCGGCATCTATCAGATGAAAATATCGAATATCGTTGCCGAAGGTACACAAGTAAAAGCAGGAGATTTAGTAGCCGAGATAGATCAAACAGAGATCGCAGGGAAAATGCGCGATGCTGATCTCAATATCCAAAAAGCTCAGGCTGAATATACTACTGCCAGACTTGATACTGCAATTACACTTTCCGGTGCGCGCGAAGATATTGTTAATCTTGAATTTGCCGAAGAGCAATCAAAACTTTTGAAAGAGCAATCGGTTTACGAAGCTCCCGCTGTGAAAAAGCAAGTTGATCTTGAATTTGAAAAAACCGAGAGACAGATAAAGCAAGCTCGTATTAATTACAAAACAAAGGTTGCGCAGGCTATAGCAAAAATGCAAACAGTGCAGGCAACACTTTCGCAGGAACAGCGTAAGTTTCAGCAGATGTCAGACGCGTTGCAGCAATTTCGCATTCTCGCACCTTCTCCGGGTATCGTTGTGTATTTCCGTGAATGGAGCGGGAAGAAGCGAGTCGTTGGTTCTATGGTAAGCCCGTGGGATCCGATCGTTGCAACGCTTCCTGATCTTGATACCATGGAATCGATCACCTATGTGAATGAAGTTGATATTCAGAAAATAAAGAAAGGGCTTGCTGTCTCTATCGGACTTGATTCCGATCCTCTAAAAAAATTCAGTGGGATTGTAACGAATGTTGCGAATATCGGTGAGCAACGACCGAATTCGGATTCAAAAGTTTTTGAAGTTCGAATACTTATTAAAGAAAGGGATACCACGCTTCGTCCATCAATGACGACAGGAAATACTATCGTCGTCTCGACAGTACCCAATAAACTTTCTATTCCTCTTGAGTGCTTGCACACGGAAGGAGCGCAAACTTTTGTTTATAAAAAAGAGGGCGGCTCGATCATTAAACAGCAAGTGGATGTTGGTGTCACGAATGAGAATGAAGCAACCATTGAACGCGGCTTAACAGAGAAGGATCAGATCTTTATTTCAGCTCCTGCTGAGGAAACGCGGAAAAAGGCAACGGTTCGGACACTTCCAAAAGTTGATTCAACCCAAACAACAAAAGTCCAAGCAAGCTAAACAAGAGTGAAAATATCAGGCAATATCAGATATACGCTCATGATCGCCGGACAGGCGATCGTTGCGAATAAATTGCGGGCTTTTCTTACGTCACTCGGGATTATTTTTGGAGTGGGAAGTGTGATCTCGATGCTCTCTGTTGGCAGAGGGGCTGAACAGGAAATTCTTGAGCAAATGAAATTGCTTGGTGCAAATAATATTGTTATCAAGCCAATTGTCGAGCAATCCGAAGGCAAAATTTCAGAAAGCGACGAAGATAAAAAGAAAGCAGAGAAAAAACGATTCTCACCCGGACTCACCCTTGATGACGCAAAGAGCATTAAAGAGGTTATTCCCGGAGTCGTTGACGTTAGTCCGGAGATCGTGCTTGATCTGACCGTTCTGCGCAACGGATATAAAAGGAGTGCAAAACTTGTCGGTGTAGAAAGAAGTTTTTTTTCGATGTCGGATTTCAAACTTGCCCAAGGTGATTTATTTACCGATCTCCAACGTGAAATAGCAGCGCCGGTTTGCATTATCGGTAACGGAATTAGATCAAAATTTTTCGCTCAGGAAGAACCGATTGGTAAAACGATTAAATGCGGTAATGGCTGGCTGACGATCATTGGCGTGATGCAGGAGAGAAAGATCACTGATGAAAACATTAAGCATCTTGGCATTCGCAACTATAATATGGATGTTTATGCGCCTGTCACCACTGCTTTACTGGAGTTCAGGAATCGCGCGTTGTTGACACGAAAAATGGTAATGGATGCTTCGCGAGGCGGATCATTCGATGATGGAGACGTCTCGATCACGGCAGGCGGCAACTCTGCGGAAAAGAAGAATTACAATCAGCTCGATAGGTTGACTGTCAGAGTTGCAAATTCTGATGAGATCACTGCAGTTTCGGAAACGATCACCCGCATGCTTGAAAGAAAGCATAATAAAATTGTTGACTTTGAGGTTGAAGTACCTGAACTACTTCTTAAACAAGAGCAACGCACGAGGACGATCTTCAATGTCGTACTCGGAGCGATCGCTTCGATTTCACTTCTCGTTGGTGGTATTGGAATTATGAATATCATGCTTGCCTCTGTGATGGAGCGAACACGCGAGATTGGTGTCAGGCGTGCTATCGGAGCACGTCAAAAAGATATTACTTTCCAATTCCTTGGTGAAGCAATTGCTCTATGCCTTGTCGGAGGTATCATCGGAATTTTATTCGGAGTAGGATTGAGTTATGCAATTGAAAAATTTACGAATATCATTACGATCGTTTCGCCTATATCGGTGATTATCTCGTTCGGAGTTGCAGTTACCGTTGGTTTGATCTTCGGCATTGTTCCTGCACGCCGTGCTGCACAATTAAATCCTATTGACGCATTGCGATATGAGTAAACATCCCCGCTTCTTTACATCAATTTTTACTTTTCTTTTGTTTTTTTCTTCCTCGCAGATATTCGCGCAACCGAATCTGACGTTACAGCAATGTATTGATATTGCACGAAAGGACGGTCCGAATGCGAAGATGGCAAAAAATTCTTTTCGCAGTCGGACGTTCACCTATCGCGCATTCAATTCAGGATTACTGCCTCAATTGCTTCTGAGCGGCACAGTGCCGGATTTTCAACGAGCAATTATTCCCGTCATTCAGCCTGACGGAACGGTGTTATATGTTTCGCAAAGTCAGGCGAATTCCACGCTCAGTCTCTCGCTCAATCAGCCTCTTGTAAGTACAGGCGGGACAATTTTTGCTTCATCAAGTTTAAGCAGAACTGATATTGTCGGTGCTGACAATTCAACATTATGGCGCTCATCTCCTTTTGTCATCGGAATTCGACAGCCTCTTTTTCAATTAAATAATTACTGGTGGGATAATAAAGCAAATGAATTATTGAATGCACAAGCCGAGAAGAAATTCAACGAAGATATGGAAGATGCGGCAATTGATGTCATGCAAAAGTTCTTTAATGTGTATGTCTCGCAGATGCGAGTTGGGAATGCCGATCTCAACGTGACAATCAACGATACATTGCTGACTATTTCTCAAGGAAGATATAAAGTCGGAAAAATTGATGAGAATGATCTCTTGCAAGGTGAGTTAGCTCTTGCAAATGCCCAGACCTCGCTCTCGAATGATAAACTTGATTATAAGATAGCGCTTCGCTCACTTGCGACAGCTATTGGTATGAATGATAATGATCTTCAAGGCATCATCCCGCCAAGCGAATTGCCGGAAGTTCACGTCACCGTTACTCAAGCTATAGAGCAAGCGCATAGTAATAGAAGCGATCTTGTGAATTATGAAATACAAGAGCAAACTGCCGAACGTAATCTTCGCAGTCAAGAATTACTCAATGGATTTAATGCTACTGTCACAGCAAGTTTCGGCTACAATCAGACTTCACCAATCGTGGGAGATGTGTACCGCAATCTTTTGAATCAGGAAGCAGCGCGCCTTGATCTCTCGATCCCACTGTTGCAATGGGGTAAAGGCAGCAATGCCATTGGCGCAGCAAAGGAAGATCTTTACCGGATTGAAACATCTATTGATCTGCAAAAAAAATCTTTCGATCAGGATGTCGAGTCTTCAGTCGAACGTTTTCTGAGAAATCAACAGCAGTTAAAACTTTCTCAGAAAGCAGATACGATTGCACAGAAGCAATATACTCTTGCAAAGAATCGGTATCTGATCGGTAAATTTGATGTGACAAAACTTCTGCTCTCACAAGATGCAAAAGATAAATCCCGCGAAGATCTTATTGTCACTGAGCAAAATTATTGGCTCTCATATTACCGTTTACGTCGATTAACTCTTTTTGATTTTGAAACAGGTAAGCCGATTAATTACTCGCTACAAGTTGAATAGATTTACCAAATCAATTTATTGTATAAATTAGTAATTTCTAAAAGAGTAACGCTTCTTCCTCGTAAATTTGTATTTTCCACTTCGATTCTAAGAGATACTAATTGCTGCGACTTGCTGTTTTTGCTTCGGGCTTCGGCTCGAACCTTGAAGCCATTTACAAAAGCATTCAAAACGGCACACTCAAAGGTGTGACGCTTGCCTTAGTTATCTCGAATAATTCGAAATCCGGCGCCATTGCTTTTGCGAAGAAAGTTGGTATTACAGCAATCCATCTCTCATTACTTTCTTGTGACAACGACCAGCAGAACTTTGAAGCAAAGATGATCGAAGCGCTTCATACTGCGGACATTGATATTATTGCTTTAGCGGGATATATGAAGCGGCTTCCTGATGGAGTGCTAAGTGATTATAATGGAAGGGTAATAAATGTGCATCCTGCCTTGCTGCCTGAGTTTGGTGGAGTTGGGATGTACGGATTGAATGTACACCAAGCAGTAATTAATGCACACAAAAAAATATCGGGGGCGACAGTGCATCTTGTAGAAGGGGAGTATGACTCCGGAAAGATTATTACTCAAGAATCATGCGTTGTTTTAGAAGGTGATACTCCTGAGACTCTTGCAAAACGAATTAACGAGATCGAACATAAAATTTTACCTCAGGCAATTCAAATTATAGCGGATAAAATTATTACGAATACATGATTGGAAATATTCAGATCAAAACTGCACTACTAAGTGTATCGGATAAAAGCGGACTCAAAGAGTTAGCCGAAGCTCTTGCTTTGAACGGAGTTCAACTTTATTCCACAGGTGGGACAGAAAAATTTCTACATGATAATGGCTTTGCGGTGAAGAGTGTAAGTGAGCTTACTCATTTTCCTGAAATGATGGATGGCAGAGTGAAGACATTGCATCCTATGGTGCATGGTGGGTTACTCTATCGCCGTGATGTTCCCGAACACGTTGCCCAAGCAAGCGAGCATAGCATCCAAGCGCTTGATCTGCTCGTCGTCAATCTGTATCCATTCGAAGCAACTCTGTCAAAGGAAGGATCAACTCACGAAGAGATTATTGAGAATATTGACATTGGCGGACCTGCAATGCTCCGAAGCGCAGGAAAAAATTACGAAGGAGTTGTATTACTAACGAGTCCATCTCAATACAAAAATTTTGTTGATGAATTAAATCAAACAAAAGGAAGCATTTCTCACGATTCACGTCTCACTCTTGCAGGTGAAGCATTCGAGCACGTTGCGCATTATGATCGGGCTATTGCTGATTATTTTCGGGCCAATAAAAAAATATCGCTTCGTTATGGTGAGAATCCTCATCAAAATGCTACGGTCACGAGCGATACGATTGATAAACTTTACCATCAACTTTGGGGTAAAGAACTTTCGTATAATAATTATCTTGATTCATCAGCCTCGCTCATTCTTATTTCGGAATTTCTTGATTCAGATAAAGCTGTTGTCGGAATTATTAAGCATACAAATCCTTGTGGTATCGCAGAAGGGAAGAATGTACTTGATGCGTTCGAACGCGCTTTCGCAACCGATACGGAAAGTCCATTCGGCGGAATAATCATTATGAACCGTGAATGTACGGAAGAACTTGCTATGCGAGTTAACGAGTTTTTTAGTGAGGTTATCCTTGCTCCATCGTATCATGAAAAAGCATTGGAGATTTTAAAGAAAAAAAAGGATCGGAGACTCTTAACGTTTGATCCTAAAGAACTGGAAGCACACACTGCTCGAAGTAAAGATATTCGTTCGATTGTCGGCGGAATTCTGGAACAAGAAAGCGATAATCAGCTTTTTACTAATGGAGATATGAATTCTGTGACGAAGCGACCTATTACAAATGAGGAACGAGAAGGATTACTTTTTGCGTGGAAAATTTGCAAGCACGTAAAGAGCAATGCAATTGTTTATGCGCGTTCGGATGATGGCTTTGCTCGAACGATCGGAATCGGGGCAGGTCAGACATCTCGTGTTGCTTCAAGCCGTCTTGCCGTTGCAAGCGCCAAGCATTTTGGACATTCACTTGAAGGCTCACTTGTTGCAAGTGATGCATTCTTTCCATTTGCCGATGGACTTTTGGAAGCTGCTGATGCCGGAGCGATTGCCGTCATCGAACCTGGCGGCTCAGTCCGCGATGAAGAAGTGATCCGTGCTGCCGAAGAACGGAATATCTCACTGGTGATGACGGGCATGAGACATTTTAGACATTAATTTCTGTTGTATTTTATAGTTACTCTTCTCTCTTAGAACTGCATTCCACATGTTAAATCTTTTTAGCGCTGATATTGCGATTGATCTTGGAACAGCAAATACGCTGATCTATATGAAGGGCAAAGGCATCGTACTCAACGAGCCTTCAATCGTTGCCTATGATACGACAACAAAAAAACTTATTGCTATTGGACGCGAAGCGCAGGCAATGCTTGGAAGGACTCATCGCGACATTCAGACGATACGTCCTATGAAAGACGGCGTTATCGCTGACTTTGAAATTGCCGAAGGAATGCTGCGCCAGCTTATCCGCAAGGTGCATCCATCATGGCTTCCATCGCGCCGAATAATTATCAGCGTTCCGAGCGGAATTACTGAAGTTGAAAAACGCGCAGTGCGCGATTCGGCAGAACATGCTGGCGCTAAGGAAGTGCATCTTATTTCCGAGCCAATGGCTGCTGCTATCGGTATCGGACTTGATGTTGATGCACCTGTCGGAAATATCATCATTGATATTGGTGGTGGTACGACAGAGATCGCAGTTATTGCTCTATCCGGAATAGTTAATCAAGAATCATTACGTGTTGCAGGTGATGAACTTTCCGATGCTGTTGTACTCTTTTTCAAGAAGAATTACAATATGTTGATCGGTGAGCGCACTGCGGAGCTTATTAAGTGTCAGGTCGGAAGCGCGATGCCATTAGAAGAAGAGTTGATGGTTGAAGTGAAAGGACGCGACATGGTTGCTGGAATTCCGAAGACGATCGAAGTCAGTTCTATTGAAGTTCGTCAAGCATTAGCTGAACCTGTGAATCAGATCGTCGAAGCTGTCAAGCGCAGTCTTGAGCGTACGCCTCCTGAGTTATCGGCAGATATTTTGGATCGTGGTATGATGCTTTCCGGAGGCGGTGCGCTTCTGAAAGGGCTGGATGAGCGTCTGCGTTTGGAGACGAATCTTCCTGTTCACGTTGCTGAGGATCCTTTGACAGCAGTTGTTCGCGGCACCGGACGGGTATTGGAGGACTTGCCAAAGTATATGAAAGTTCTTCTGCGAGGTAAACGTTATTAATTTATGTAAAGAGTAAAAGCGGATGCGCCGGCTCTTGAATTTTTTCATCCTCTTCAAAGAGTACGTCGTTCTGACGCTGCTTGTGTTCCTTTCGTTTTTTTTTATGGCGCTTTCGCGCTCGACTGAAGTACAACCTCTTCGAGCTATCACCACTGTTTTTGTTAGTTCTCTTCAGTCTCTTTATTCTTGGATACCGAATCCTTTTACTCTCTCACAAGAGAATGAGGGGCTTCGCGAACACACGATTCTGCTTTCTTCTGAAGTCGCACAACTTCGTCGTGCAAAAGCAGAGAATGAAGAACTTCGTAAGCTCTTGAGTCTCAAACCTCGTGAGGGATGGAAATTACTTGCTGCCGAGATCGTCGGAAAGACTTCTATTGGTGACAGAAATATGCTAACAATCTCTGCTGGTGAAAGCTCCAGCATCCAAAAGGGAATGGCAGTGATGACTGATGGTGGACTTATCGGTCGCGTGTATTCGACGAGCGGAGGATTCAGTCTTATCGAAGGACTATTTAATCGCGATATGAGAGTTGCGGTAAAAATTGCAAGAACTCGCGTTGACGGAATCCTCGGCTGGGAAGGCGGCGATGAACTTGTTGTGCGCGATGTACCCAAAGCGCTTGATGTGAAAGAGGGCGACTTAGTAGTTACAAGCGAATACTCAACCTTCTTTCCTTCGGAAGTGCCTGTCGGAATGATCAGTCGGCTTGAGCCTGAACCGAATTCGCTATTCCGTAAAATTTATGTTACACCTGCTGCACATCCGTTTCGTGTCGAGCATTGCTATGTGGTATTAAAAGATGCAACATTAGAAAAAGAAAAAGCTGCGCTCGATGTGAAAGCCACTGAGGAAATGAACCGAAAATCTGATCTTGGCAAAAAGAAAAAAACAAAATAAGAAGTGCCCTATTTAATTGAATCAGGTATTGCACTCTTGCTCGTCATCATTGATGTACTTGCAAGCCGCTATATTTCCATTGCCGGAGCAATGCCTGATCTGGTACTTATTTTTTTAGCATACATCATCATCTCACGGGGACAGCTTGTAGCTGAACTTATGGGTTTTGTTTTAGGACTTGCCATTGACATCATGTCCAGCGGCACACTCGGCGCGCACGCTCTTTCATTCACTCTTGCAGGTTTTTTACTCGGATATTTTTATAATGATGAACTTACAAAGCAGCGTTTGCGCAATTGGCCGTTCCTGCTTTTTGTTTTTGCCGCATCGGTGATCGCAAATCTTGTTTATTATTTTTTCTTTACAGCCGGAAGCGGTTTGAGTTTCTATGCATACGCCACCGAGCGTGGCGGACTTGGAACACTTTTTACCGTGATCATAGCTATTGCGCCAATGTATTATTGGTCTCGAAGACCACTATATTAATTGGGAGTTTTATAGTTTGGGAGTTGGTAGTTATATTGCTATTTTTGATTCCAACTCCAAAACTCCGAACTCCTAAACAACCAAACAAACTATGGGAAAACTCATACTTCTCCGCCATGGAGAATCACAATGGAATTCGGAGAACCGATTTACCGGATGGATAGATATTGGCTTGACAGAAAAAGGGAGAAAAGAAGCTTTTGAAGCGGGGAAGTTATTGCACGGAATTCCTATTGATTATGGATATACTTCAGTTCTTATTCGCGCGATTGATACGATGACTGAAGCGCTTAGAGGAGCAGATCAAGAACTTGTCCCAATTGTGAAAGATGCGGCGCTCAATGAACGAATGTATGGCGATCTGCAAGGACTTAATAAAGCTGAGTGTGCTGAGAAATTTGGAGCAGATCAAGTCAAGATCTGGCGTAGAAGCTATGACATCCCACCTCCGAACGGGGAGAGTCTCAAAGACACAGCAATCAGAACACTTCCGTATTTCGAAAAGAACATTCTACCGCTTGTCGAAGAAGGCAAGAATGTTCTCATCTCCGCCCATGGCAATTCACTCCGCGCCATCGTTATGGAACTTGATAAACTTTCTAAAGAAGAAGTGATCGAACTGAATATTCCGAATGCTGTGCCGATTCTCTATGAAATAGATTCAGAGGGGAAAGTGATTTCGAAAGTGGCACTGTAATCTAATTGAGAGTATAATCTGTCAATATTTTCGAAATTACAGATGAACGCTGCGTCGGATCAATACTTAGACCGTCGCTTGACTCTACCATTTTAATCATACCAATATTTGGTGCAATATAGATATCCGAAGTGACCGGAGAGACCTTTAATTTATTAGTAATAAAATTCAGTTCCTCAACCCTTGCTTGGTAAAGATAACAGGAAAATGTACCTTTGCTCGTAACGACGGGTTCGTTTGTAGAGCTTATCTTAATTTTTAGTCGAAAAATTATACTGTCACTTGATGTATCTGCAAAAAAAAGATAATCATACCCTGCTGATGCAGGATAAGGAAATTGGAGCATTGATGTATTAGTTTGAGGATCTAATGCCCATAATCCTCCAAATTTATTGGCGAAAAGACCAGCATTCAAAGTGCTTTCACCCGGCGGTGTAAAAAAAGACCATGAGACTCCATCAATGTTCACAGAAAGCCCGACACTTGATGAATCAATTCTTTTTTGAAGAATATTTCCGAGAGTATCGGTCGTTGTTTCTTCGTATCTCCAAGTGTTCCCGGCTTTGAGGGGAATGAGAACTCCATTTGAAACGCCATTATCGGTTGCGCTTTTGCAGCTTGCCAAAACGAGGCAAGTCAGAAGAAGGAAAAGAATTGGGTGTTTCATAATCATAATCTTTGATACAAATATAACACCGTTTTGACTTGAATAGGAAAAGTAGTTTCGAAGACAGAGTTGAAGTGATTATTGCAATGTGCATATCGTCGTATCAATCGCGGATCCGTTGCTGGAAAGATAAACGGCTTTAACGAGAGTAAAACTTGGAGCAATATAAATATTGCACAGTGCTCCTGAATGCCCTCCTGCTAGAAGATGTTGATAGACATTACATAAATATGACTGATTTCCTGCCTGTACAAGTTCTTGTCCAATCATTGATGATTTATTAAGATACTGATCGGGTCCAGTCGTATCAGAGGGGCTTACTCTCCATGATTCTCCTATAAGAGCCGGGAATTTAAAAGGATGGAAGGGATGATGGCTCGAATCGGCAGCCCACCTAGCCCATATTCCATCGTTACGAATTGTCATTAATGGCCAAAAATCAGGGATATTGTTGTTATTACTCGCATGGATGATTGTGTCCCATATTTCTCCATCAATAGAAATTGTTTTTGATGAGACCGTCACTTGATCGTACGCCACTTGGGAAACACCAAAATTAGGATCTTTATATTCGATCTTATATGTCCATGAGCGTCCCGGTACAAAATTAATTAATGTAGAGGCAGGGACGTTATTGCTTCCTTGAGTACAGGAAGAAATATTAGCAATAAGCAAAAGAAATAACGAGAGGATGGAATATTTTTTCATATTTTTTCTTAATCATTCCTTTTCCAAAACTCACCATATCTGCCGGAGAATTTGGACGAAGAGGCATAGATTCTCTTCGTTGCTCCTATCGCTGCGAGGCGTTCTTCGACAACGTGATTTGCTGCTTCGTTCGTCGTGATGCCAAGTTCTTTAGAGCGAAGAAGAATCTTCTTGAGGGTGTTATAAATATTCTCCGCTTGCTTCAGCGCACGGGGCTGCGAGTAGCCTTCAAGCTCGCTCGCAACGTTGATGAGGCCCCCAGCATTGATGACATAATCGGGAGCGTAGAGGATGCCCATATCTGCCAAAGTTTTTGAATGCTTCTCTTCATCGGCAAGTTGGTTATTAGCAGGACCTGCGACGATCTTGCATTTTAATTTACCGATAGTCTGATCATTAATGACTCCGCCAAGAGCTGCGGGCGAGAAAATATCGCAATCCATATCGAATACATCTTCCGGCGCGAAGACTGTTGCTCCGCTGTCTTTGGCAACTTGCTGTGCCTTTTCAGCATAGATATCGGTGATAAAAACTTTTGCTCCGGAATCTGTTAAATACTTTGCAAGCCCTGAAGCCACATGACCTGCGCCCTGAATGACGACGCGTTTGCCATCAAGTGAGTCATTACCATAGAGAACATTCGCACAAGCCTTGATACCGCAGAACGAACCGTAAGCAGTAACAGGTGATGGATCGCCTGAGCCTCCAAGTTCGAACGGAATTCCGGTCACATATTTTGTCTCATGGAAAATATGTACCATGTCATTGACGCTTGTGCCGACATCTTCCGCGGTGATATAGCGTCCGCCTAACCCTTCGATAAATCTTCCGAAAGCACGGAAAAGCTGTTCGGTTTTTTGCGTCCGCGGATCACCGATGATAACGGCTTTGCCACCGCCCAAATTAAGGCCTGCCGCAGCAGCTTTATAGGTCATGCCGCGAGAGAGGCGAAGGACATCATTGACGGCAAGATTATCATTTGCATACGTCCACATACGGGCGCCGCCTAATGCAGGCCCGAGGGTAGTGTTATGGATCGCAATAATTGCTTTTAAGCCTGAGGCTTTATCAGAGCAGAAAACCACTTGCTCATGATCTCGCTCGCCGAAAATCTCGAAATATCCATTTGGACTTTCAGAATTTTCCGATGTCCGTTCGCCGGAAATTTTCCCGTTCGTTATTGCAGTCTTTATGGGGGAAATGACAGATTTAGTCTCGGACATTCTCTGGTGGCTAAAATAAAATTAGAAGAAAAAAGGCGGGGACGTGGTGACATTTCATAGGAAATGAGCATCCTGCCTTGTTATTTTGCATAAAACGAATAGGGGAAATGTCACGTTCCTTTGAAAAGGGTGGGGATTAGTGTCATTGCTTCGTCGTTGCTCCAAGACTTCTCGAAATGACACTTTACTTCCCAAGTATCCAATAAGCCAAAAGGGCAACACTCTCCCTAAGTCGATAATATGCAAGGTCATAGAATGTTTGCTTGATTCCGGATGGGCATCCTATTGCGTCGATGCCATTAAATTTGCACATTTCGATGGCGCGAGCAAGGTGGTATTGATCGCTAATAATGATGAATCTCTTCCAACCCTGTTTTTTCATAAGTTCATCACGTAAAAAAAGAACTTGCTCCAGAGTTGAATGCGAATTTATTTCGGTGGTGATTTTACTTCCGTCAATTGAGCGATTAATAAGTTCGAGTTTTGCTATCTCGCCCTCCGCTTTTTCGCCCGGAGCATTCGAGCCGGTAGTGACGATCTTGGGGATGATATTTTGCTTGAGCAATTGCTCGCCAATTTTTATTCTCTCAAGTAGCGTCGGACTAGGGTGATCGCCGCCCTCAGCTCCATGCCATACAGCGGCTCCTAAGATCACACCGGCATCAGCATCAAAATGGCGCATTTCATCGAAATCGGAAGTCACTTCATACGTGAATGAAAAGATAAAGGTAAAGATGACAGCGCCGGAGAATGTAAGCAGTGTATTCTTTACTACTCTGAGCGCACCTGTTAATCGCGAAAAATTATATTCTTTTCGTGGGAGGAGAAGTGAAATAAAGAGCGAGCGCGTCAGCAAATAGCTAATAGAAGCCATTCGTGGAAATTCCGCCACTTCAAAGTTTTTGGATCCAAGTGTGATCCAAAAGATGATAAATCCAATAGCGATGATGATAACTGTTCGTAAAAAGCTCATCCGCGCCGGATCGAATAATGCTCGAAAAATAAGAAAAAGTATAAAGAGGAACAGTACATTCGAGATGATGTCGCTTCGAGTTGAGAAACGGAAAAATTGGGGGGTCAGCCCTTGTCCGATATACCGGGCATTAGTAAGAATAAAGTGAGAGGCAAGTTCTATAATTACTGCAAAGGCAAGCAGTGTCCTTTTAGCGATCGTGCGCTTGCGAAATGAACCGGGGTTATGTTCAACACTCGTATTCGTCACAAAATGTGCAACTCTTCGATTAATGGACTATGTTAATTTGGGCTAATATACACATAAATTTTGTTGGTTGTACAAGAAGTCTCATAATCGTACGAGGCTATGCATAAGAATACTATTTGGAACAGATTCAATTTTTAGCTTTAGGCGGTGCGCGTGAGATTGGCGCAAATTCTTATTTTTATAAGATAGGTGGCTATGGCTTGCTTGTCGATGCAGGGTTGCATCCGGAGAAAATCGGTTGGGATGCCTTTCCGAAAGCTGAACTGCTTGATCCCTACAGCGCCAATTCCTTCATAATCACTCATGCGCATACCGATCACTTGGGGGGAGTGCCGTTCCTTCTTCAATCACAACCACAAGCCCGTGTGATTGCGACTCCTGAGACGATGGAGATCGCACGTATTATGCTTGCAAATTCATGCAGCTTGCTTCCTCGTCAGCATTCGCAAGAAGTAGTTGAAAAGTTGACATTCTACACTCTTGAAAAGGTTGATGAGATATTGCGTAATATCGAGCCGAGGAAGATCAATACGACTTTTGTTTTAAATGATACTGAAGATACTGATAAGAAGATCCAATGCACTTTTTATAAGAGCGGACATATTCTCGGAGCAGTGGGTCTTCTGATAGAGCATAATGGCAAACGACTTTTTCATACCGGCGATACATCACTTCATACGCAGTACCTGATTGGTGGCGCTGATCTACCGGATAAACCGGTTGATGTCGTCGTTACTGAATGTACCAATGGCAAAGCCGATGCCTATTTGAGTCAGACTCGCGAAAAAGAATTGGAGAGGCTTGAAGCTTCGCTTACGAAAACCCTCGAAGGCGGTGGTTCGGTACTTATTCCGGTATTTGCACTTGGCAAAATGCAAGAAGCGCTGGCAATGTTATGGGATGGAATGCGCGGAAATCGTATTCCAACTGTTGATATTTATACCGGCGGCATGGGCAGACGCATTGCTGATATTTATGATAATTTTGCGTATAGTGATTCGCGGTTAAATCACGAAGAGGTATTAAAAGAGATTCCGCAGTTCGAAGTCCCGAGGCGTGAGGAGCTTTTTAGCGGAAAATATTTTAAGACTCCGAGCATCGTCCTTGCTTCAAGTGGAATGATGCAGACCGGAACATCGAGCTACTTTCTTGCCCAGCGCTGGCTGCGTCAAAAGAATTTTGCGATATGCTTCATCGGCTATACCGATCCACGCACTCCGGGATATGTCGTCTCTCATGCTGAACAGGGACAGCGAATTAAATTTGGCTCGATGAAAAGGGAAGTGCCGGTGCGCTGCTCAATCGAACGCTTTCGTTTCAGCGCCCATGCACGGAGAGAAGAATTATTGGAGATCATTAATCGCCTGCGTCCCAAACACGTTGTCCTTACTCATGGAGATACCGATGCAATGAATGCATTCGGAGAACTTATCATCCAATCATTTCCCGGCACAAAAGTCAGCGCACCGGAGAATGGGAAATGGTATAATTTGCTTACCGAGGCTGAGTAAGACTCGTTAGTGATAAAACATCTGCTCAAATCTAATGAGCACAGAGGGCGTTGGAAATCCTTCGACACCTGAGATTAATCTTGATCGAATTGCAAGATCAATTTTTGAAATTGAATTAATAATAAATTGTGGTCCAATTGCGAGATCAAGAACGGTGCCATGCTCAGACATTATCATCCCGGGCATATCAGTCTCAACTTTATTATAAGTAATATATTTCCCTAAAAGCTCGGCATAAAGATTAATATTCAAATCTTTATAATTGGAGTATTGCGCAGGATAGATTAAATAACCAGCGGAAAGCGAATAATCATAGTTCGCTACTTTTTGAAATATTATTCCCTGCGAAAAATTTACATCAGGGACAAGAGTGATAACGCCGAGAGTTGATGAGAGAGCAAGGTGGTCTTTTAATACGGTGAATACCAGCCCTGTTTCTAAGCCTCTGTTACCTCCGGCGAGTTCTACATCAGCAAAAGTATTTCGCTGAGTACCAAATGCAGCTTGAGCATAGGCTGCGATACGGAAATGAGATTTGAACCCGTCGTTTGTATGCAGGCGGTATTTCGCATAAATTCCAAAGTTATTAAAACTATAGTTGCCGTAAAAATTTGAGGCATGAACCATCGCATCCACCATTAATTCAGAGGAAAAACCATACATAAATTCGAGATCAGTGCGAGTAAAAAAAACTCTATCCTTTGCAAAATTTTCTTCTCCGAGTCTAATACTATATGAACGCATCGGCATATTGCTTGCAGGTTCGGTATTAATAAAGAGCTCTTGAGCCACGGACTGCTTCGAAAAAAGCAGTCCGGCAAAGGCAAATATAATCGCGA
Organism: Kapaibacterium sp. (SeqCode); assembly: GCA_038210275.1. GTDB lineage: Bacteria > Bacteroidota > Ignavibacteria > Palsa-1295 > Palsa-1295 > PALSA-1296. The sequence goes on from JBBQWV010000013.1 coordinate 26,668, forward strand.
TCTTCATGCGATCTTTTAGGAAGCAAGAGTGACGTGGAACAGTCGCTTTGACTCAGTGACGTTTGTGGGACAACAAGAATCTTTTTTGTTATTCTTGTAGCATGTCATGGAAGTTTTCATTGACCATGTTTTAAATTCCTGTTTTGTGACAAATGGTTTATCAATAAAACGGAGAGCAACCGGACCGTTCAATGTTTGATTATCAATGCCGACAAAATGGAGTACGTCATTTCCAAAATCTACATGCTCATCTTTGCCGATCTTTTGATTTTGGAAATTAAAAATTGCTGTGATATCGCGAACAGAGAATCCGGCATCTTCAACTGCCTGCACAATTTTTTCTATAGGTGTATTCACATTCTTTTTGAAAGTGATATGCGCTTCCAGTGTGTTGAGATCAACCCACATCGTATCGATGAAGTCCAATCGCTTCAAAGTTTCTTCGGTGCCACGAGCGCACATAGAACACGTTAAGCCGTTAACGCCAACGGTGGCGCTGATAAGCTGTGCTTGAGCGCTTACAGCGAATGCAAGCAGGAGAGTAACAATAAAAGTTTTCATATATATGGTTGTTTATAAAACAGGTTTATGTAAAGAATAATCTCATTTGTCAAATCAAAGTACCGCTTTGCCAACAGTCTCTATTTTAAGCAGCTTCGCATTAATAGCTACTACAATTGTACTGACGCTCATGAAAACTGCGCCGACAGCCGGACTCAGTAATATCCCATAGGAATAGAGCACTCCTGCTGCAAGCGGCAAGGCAACAACATTGTAACCCGTTGCCCATATTAAGTTCTGGATCATCTTTCGATGCGTTGCCTTACCAAAAAGGATCAAACTCGCAATGTCTTTCGGATTACTATTGACCAATATAATACCTGCTGTTTCGGCTGCAATATCAGAACCACTGCCAACGGCTATACCAATATTTGCCTGCGCCAATGCAGGAGCATCGTTCACTCCATCACCTGTCATTGCGACGAATTCTCCCTTGGACTGAAGCTCTTTAATCTTTTCTAACTTTTGATCCGGTAAAACCTCAGCAAAAAACCCATCCATCTTTAATTGGTCGCTGACGCTTTTTGCAACTTTTGCATTATCACCGGTCAGAAGAAAAGATTTTATATTGTTTTGATGTAATGTTCCGATCGCAGGAGCTGATTCAGGACGAATTTTATCAGCCAGAGCGATAAAGCCTGCAACGGTATCATTTATTAAAATAAAGACGATCGTTTCAGCATCTGAGGTTTGAAAATCAGTCGGCAGCGTGAGTTTATTTTCTTTGAGATAGCCGGGATTTACTACCCGTACTCTCTTATCTTCCACTTTTGCTTCAATTCCTTTGCCTGTGATAGATTGAAAATCTGTTGGCTCGGGAACAGTAATTTTTAGTTCTTCTGCTTTTTGCAAAATACCTGTAGCAATCGGATGCTGAGAATTTTTCTCCAAACTTGCAGCCAGACGAACGATCTCATTCTCAGGAAAATCTTTTTGAAGCGATACTATCCGTGATACTTCAAATTTTCCTGTTGTAAGTGTTCCTGTTTTATCGAAGATGAGCGTGGTGATCTTGCGCGAATCTTCGAATGCTGATCTATTCTTAATCAGCAAGCCATTTTTTGCAGCGAGAGAAGTGGAAATTGCAACAACAAGTGGCACAGCCAGTCCAAGAGCATGTGGGCAGCAAATGACAATAACGGTAACCATTCTTTCAAGTGCAAATTGAAGGGGCTGTCCATAGATCATCCAAAATGCAAATGTTGCGAATCCAGAAGTGAGTGCAACGATGGTAAGGATCAATGCCGCCTTATCGGCAAGTAATTGTGTTTTAGATTTTGATTTCTGCGCATCATCAACAAGTTTGATAACTTTCGATAAATACGAATCCTTCGAAGAATGACTGACTGTGAGTTTGATTGAACCTTCACCATTCAATGAACCTGCGATAAGTTTGGCACCAATCATCTTTTTTACAGGTACGCTTTCGCCTGTAAGCATTGATTCATTGACATAACTTTCACCTTCGGCAATAACTCCATCAGCGGCAATTTTTTCGCCCGGTTTGATAAGAATAATGTCGCCTTCTTTCAACGAATCCGTTTTTACATCGGTAACTTTATCGGCTGAAAGAAGATGCGCCTTGTCCGGCATTAGTTGCACCAGAAGTTCTAATTCGCGAGAAGCTCCGGCAATGGATTTCATTTCAACCCAATGACCAAGCAGCATTATTAAAATCAGGGTTGATAGCTCCCAGAAGAAATCCATCCCCTGCAAGCCAAATACTGTTGCCATGCTATATGCATACGCAGTTGTAATGGCAACGGCAATGAGTATCATCATTCCCGGCGCACGGTTTTTTATTTCACTTACGAAGCCTTTCAGGAAAGGAAGACCGCCGTAGAAGAAAATTAGTGAAGAGAGCGCGAATAAAATATATTTTGACGAAGGGAAATCCCAATTCATACCGATGAACTTCTGGATCATCGGCGAGAGAGCCAGCACCGGAATGGTAAGAAGCAGTACGATATAAAATCGTCTCTTGAAATCCTCGATCATTTTATGATGGTCATGTCCTGCCGTGCCCATCGGAGCGTTACCGTGATGCATATTGGAATGATCCATGTGTGGATCATCTTCTTTACTCACGTTTATTTTGGAATGATTGTGATTATTCATGTTCATACTTGGAGTCATAGTTTACATTATTGTAGGGTGAATAGACAAATAGATTTCATAAGAAGCGGGATGCTCTGAATAAAGCGGTACAAGTGTTGATGGCACAAAATAGAATGAGCCTTGAGCGCCTAAGTCAACATCGAACGACATTATGTCAAATAGCTTTCTTGTCAACCCTACAGTGACTGATGATACGTTATTGATCTGATCAGGATTTGTACTTATATTTAACTCGCTATTTGTCTTTTGCACATATTCAGCTCTTCCATAAGCACTCCATGACTGCCAATTGTATTGCGATTCTATCAGGAATGCTTCAAGAGTTAGCTGACTAACTTCATGGTTCTCACCCCAGGAAGCAGTTGTGGACCACCAATTGCCGCCTCCATAATTTTTCGTATATACCGCCGAAGCAGTAGAACGAATCACATCAATTTCATCTCCTTCCGGATTTCGCAAAAGTCCACTCGATACTTGTAATGCCAGATCGGTAGTGGGATTGAACGAAAGTCTTCCGCTATACGAATTAAATTTCAGCTTGTCGAAATCATACCGATTCTCATCAGGTTCACTGCCATTGAAGTACGAGCCTTCGAGTTTCCAGTTGCCGATAGCAATGCCTGCTGTTGCAACACCAAATGTCACATGTGTTGCATCCATCCAATGATGACTGAGCGGGGCGTTAGGATTTGACATTGCACTTGGTCGGTGCATGAAGACTGTCGGTCCAAGTGCTGGTTCACCCGGATAACCAAGATAAATAAAAGCAAAAGTCTTTTCTGATAATCGCTGGCTATAAGCAACCGAGAGTTCGTCAACAAGATCGTGCGGATGTTGTATATCAACTAACTTCACTCCTTGATACGATTCTCCTGTTTGTAAAAGAAGAGGGTATCCCTTTGGAGCTTCAGTCAACGGGTCAAGACTCATCATCAGGTGTGCTGTGAATTGTCCATCGCTGCCGACACCATGTTCAAGCATTCCCATGAACATATTCGGCGCATCGAATTTATTTCCGCCGCGAGGTCCGCCTTGATGATCGTATCGCGGCATGATTGTGCCATGAAGCATAAGCAACCAATCGCTTGAATGCGTCATCCACATATACATCGGAGACGATTCCGGCAGCCAGCTTGTACCAGAACCTTCCTTTGACATTGGCTCGGTCAGTAGCAGCCCGTTCATCTTACCCATCGCCATCGTCCCCATATCCATTTTGTCCTTATCCATCATATTCATATCCATTCCACCCACCTTTGATTTAACGGTATCGCTTTTATTCATTTGCATATTTCCCATATCCATACCTGTCATTTGTGAGTTATCCATATTTTCCATATTATCATTCACTCCATGCATTTCTTGCGTCTGATCAGCGGAGGTGTCAGCGCCGATTCGAATCATTTCCTCAGTGGAGGTATTGCTTTCGACGACAACGATCTGGCCCCACATACCGCCTTTGGCATGGCCTCGGACACTACAGTAATAGGAATATTTGCCGGCTTCCGGAGCGCGAATCGTAATCTCTTCGGTAGATAATTTACCATTGAGTTCATGATCTCTCCGCGAAGTACCGATGGATTCGGTAGTGGGAATAGATACAGGGAATGGTGGCTTACTCTCACTGAAGCGTATATCGTGTTGCATATCTCCATCAGTATTGATAAAAAGAATGCGCAGTTTTGAACCTGAGCGGAATACCAATTTCGGATTGCGAAGTCCGTGTATAAGGTATGAGAGCATATCTTCTTCCGGTCCGGTTGTGACAATAAGGGAAGCATTGCTATCGGAAATGATCAAAGCATTCTTTGAAGTTAATATACCCGGCATCGGAGCTGTTTCAATCGGTTTTAGAAATCCCTTCTGAATTACATCCTTCTTTGAAGAGATTATCACAAATGGTTTTTGCTTGGCATAAATATCGTGTGCCGAGCAAATTCCAAAAATAAGAAACAAGGATATTTTAATTAAATTTTTCATTGGTTTTTTAAGGGGGAGAAATACTATTGAACACTATAATGAAAACGTTGCCGGAATGCATCGGTTGCATTCCGGCAAGCCATAGTGGATTTTTACTTCGAGCAGCAGTGCATTGTGCAAGTGCTGCAAGTTGTGCCACAGCATGTGGAGCACTTATCGCCGCATTTACAGTCGGCTGAAGTTGTTGTGTTTGATGTTTCCGGTTTTGGTGATGCTACGAGCGATCCGATCGCGAGCACACTTGCGAAAATAAATGCATAGATTGCGGTTTTCATAATCTGATCTTTGATAAATATATTTATAAAATGTGCAGCAAGGTGATGGTAAGAAATGCGATAACGCATATCAAAACATCCGGAAGGAAGGCTACAACAAACTTACCTTACCTGATAGGCAAGGATCGGATCAGTATCTGAAATTGCAAAACCGCAAGTATAGCGGGGGACTGCCATCATTATGTGGAATTACGGAATAATCCGCAGCTCCCAATTGTGGAGAATTTACGAGAGTAAAAACAAATGGTAACAGTGTAACAAAATGCTGAGAAACGGTCTGAGTCTTTAAGGAAATATTTGCCGGTATAGGATCAAGCTTACAGAGGTCACAAGTACGAATAGGCTGCTTGGAAGTAGGGATAGAAGCAGGTACATTGCAGCATGATGCAGGAGCAGTGGGTGCTTTCATTGTGCAGAAAGCCATAGGCGCAACACTGAAAATGCCCGAAAGCACTATCAGGGCGGAGAAGAGATAATATGTTACCTTTTTCTTCATATTATCTATAACTGAAAATCGTATGGTATAGTTTCATTAGCATTGGATTATTACGATGGAATGTTGAGATGTTGTAACTTTTCATTCGAAAATGTTTTTATAGACTATAGAATTGTTGCTTCTTATCCATCGAGAATATGAATACTTTTATGAAATTTTCTGCGAAACTTGCCTTTGGATTCCTTATCCTCGCTCTTTTTGTGCTACCAAAAGCTAGCTTCGCCTTCCAAACTGTCGAACGGTTCAAACCGATCGAAATACTCATTTCGCATTCAGAGCAGGGTATCAAAGATGTCTGGGATTCTCCAACGGTCACTGGTGTTTTTAAGGCTCCCGATGGCAGAGCATTTAGTGTAAATGGGTTTTATCATTCCAAGAATTTATGGATGGTTCGCTTTGCGCCGGATGAAGTTGGGACGTGGAAATATCAGCTTAGTATAACCGGAGGCTCTCAAGTTATTGATTCTTTCCAATGTGTTCAATCGAGCGAGCAAGGGTTTATTCGTTTGCATCCTACGAATCCGAAGCGATGGATTTATTCTGGAACAGCAAATCTCTATACGGCAGTTGGTTTCGGAGATTGCATGGGGGAGCCGCGTGATTCGATTTTGTCTGATGGTAATCTTCTTGATGGCGGTTACCGACCGAAAGGTTACCATGAAGGGATTAGTTGGATTCTGCCGTACAGCCAGTATCTGATCTCTTACGGTGATGCTGCCGGATTTAATATCTATCGTTTCAGTGACGGCAATTGTGCATATTCAAATATCAAAAATATTTCAACATCAGGTAATGACTTTGATACCCTTCATTTGCGTTGGACAGATACCCTGTTTAACGCTCTTCGCACCCACGGCTTTCGGATATTTATGACGATCTTAGCGACGCCTCACGGCAATTCCTCAGATGATAATTCGATGGCAGCAACTTTTAAATATGTGCAGCATTGCATTGATCGTTACGGAAGTCTGGTTGATTTTTGGGAATTGGTGAATGAATCAAGTCCTGACTCTCTCTGGATAAGCAAGGTTTCGGGGTATATTCATGCAAATGATCCATACCATCATCTCGTCTCTATGAGTTGGGAAACACCAAATCATCCTGCGATAGATATTATTTCGCCCCATTGGTATGGTAGAGAAGATGTGCGTAGTTCTGATCAAACTACTGCCGATAATATTGCTTCCTATAAACAGATTCCTAAACCTGTGATCTTCGGTGAGCAAGGGCAAGGGCTTTGGGATTCTCTTGCAGCAATAAGATTACGAGGACGAATTTGGTCAGCGCTTTTTAATGAAGGGATAATAGTTTTCTGGAATTCTTCTTTTGCAAAAGATTGCGATTGTAATCAATATCTCGGATGGGAAGAACGCCGTTATGCAAGGGTGTTACAAAATTATAGTGTGTTGCTTGATAGTGGCGTTCGCAAAATTCCTCTTCAAACGATTGGGCACTTAAAAGCGTGGGGTTTGCAATCATCGAAAACACTGGCATTCTATATTCGGGATGATCAGGATGTGAAGGAAATAAATTCGGCAAAGCAGATCACCGTCACTAGCCCGGTTTATGGGACTGGTTACTGGTATAATGTACACTCAGGGGATATGATAGGAACCGTTGATATTGGATTAGGTCAGCAAACTTTGACTATTCCTGATTTTCAAACTGATATAGCGTTCATCGCCAAATATAGACCGATACCTCCGTTTGTGGATACACTCTTCAGGTTAGATGTAAATCCACGAACAGTAGATCTCTTGAACACACCTATTCAGACGCAAAGAAACTTTACCGTTACGATAACTAATATTGGGAAAAAACCTATTACGATTCTGAAGGCTTGGACGAGTTCACCTTCATTAAAACTTGCTTTATCAGTGACTCCATTCATTCCGTTTACAGTGAATCCTTCACAAAGCGTAGTATTGGATATTGGATATATCATGAGTGATACTGGCGGAACAGGCGCAGTGCTCTCATTCCAGCACGATGCTTCTCCATCATGGGAGAATGTTGCAATAGATGCGACTGGAATACAGAAATCAAGTGTAACGGAGAACAAATCAAGTAATGATGCAATAAAAGTATTTCCTGATCCCGCAAATAGCACATTAAATGTTCTGCGGAATCAAAATACAACTGATACCAAGGCGATAATTCAGATTTTTACTCTCGAAGGCATTAAGGTATCAGAAAAAAAATCAGAAGCTCGGAATGCAGTTATAGATGTAAGTAAATTGCCGAACGGTATTTATCAAATAATTATTTACGAACAGGGGATAATCGTCGGTTCGAAAAAAATATCGGTTGTTCATTAAACAAATAGTTTCAGTCTTTTCATTTACAGATGGGCACACTTCAGTGAACCTCTCTTTTCTGAATGTGTGTTTTACGGTTTCACAAGAAGCTATTTATGATACCTATAAAAACGATTGGAGTTTTAACTGCTGGGGGTGACGCTCCCGGCATGAATGCTTGCATCAGAGCAGTGACACGTGTGGCACGTCATAAGGATGTACGAGTGCTCGGGGTTGAGCATGGATTTACAGGTCTTATCGCAGGGGATTATACCGAACTAATTAGAAGTTCTGTCTCAAATATTATTCAGCGCGGTGGGACGATCTTGAAATCGGCACGCACACCTGAATTCCTTACTCCCGAAGGCAGAAAAAAAGCGTACGATTCAATGAAAGCTGCAGGAATGGAGGGACTCGTCATAATTGGCGGTGATGGAACGGCGCAGGCAGGGGCTGCTTTCTGTGCTGAGTTTGATATACCTGTCGTCGGCTGTCCGGGGACTATTGATAATGATCTTTTTGGGACTGATGAGACCATTGGTTTTGATACGGCTATCAATACTGCACTGGAAAGTATTGATAAGATCCGTGATACTGCTGATGCATTTGAACGTACTTTTTATATTGAAGTAATGGGCAGAACAAGCGGCTTTATTGCGCTTGATGTGGGTTTGAGTTGCGGAGCGGAATTTATTGCAATACCAGAGAATGAAACAAGTCTTGATGAACTCCTCAAAATATTTAAGAACCAACGCTCAACAAAACGGTCGAACATGATCATCGTCGCTGAAGGGGATGATGCCGGTGGAGCTTTTAAACTTGCCGAGAAAGTTAAAGAACATACCGGAATAGATTACCGTGTTGCGATACTAGGACATGTTCAGCGTGGCGGAAGTCCTACAGCAAGAGACCGAATTCTTGCCTCAAAGATGGGTGCTGCAGCCGTTGAAGGTCTGCTTAATGGTCAAAGCAATATCATGACAGGGGAAGTCAATGGTAAGCTAACTCTGACTCCATTCATTGAGGCAGCTGAAACAAAAAAACCAATTGACGCAATACTGCTTGAATTAACGAAGGTGTTGGCGGAGTAATTATTTCCTACTCTGATTTCATTCCAACAAATTTATCTTCATTCTCTTGGAAGAGAACGTTAAACGTTGTCAGACTTCCATAGGAGCGGGTAATGTAACCTTGCAATTCGATCTTCTCGCCGTCTTCTAATTTGCTGCTATTGATCTTTTGTTCGAGAACTCGCAGATTATTGCGGACGGCGATGATCTTCTTAAAAAAAACTTCCAAGTCAACTTCCTTCGATTGAAGAGACGGATCCTTCGGCTGCATCACGAGCGTTCCGTGATAGAATTTCTGCGCGATAGCAACATCTGAATCTGCAGTTGTTAACTTTTGGTCTAATGCGTTTGTAAATGCCTCAAAAGCAATGCGGTACACTTCTTCGATCTGCATAAAATTTAATAATAATGAAATTCAGAAAGAAGAACGGCATATAGTCGAGTCGGATTCCTCTAAAGATTTCCATAACTGTAGTATTCTTTCAGATATGACCGCAAAGTGCGATCATTGCTAGAAATGTCAGAACAAAAAATATCACCGAGTACATAGTCCGTTTCATAAGTTATCTCCCCCTATATATAAGTAACGTGAAGATGTCATTCGTTACAGATTCTGATAGGGCATTAATTCGTGACCTACACGAAGAAAAAGGTTAAAACTTTAGCAAGGACAACTTGTGGGGGAAAGTGTGGAAAAGTGCGGCTTTGAAGAAAAATTGCGTATATTGCATAAATTAATACGCTAGAAATTGAGTTTTTTGTCGTAATAGGTTTACAGGAAACTCATTTTATTGTTGGTAAGTTGTATATAATGAGGGTAGTACATTATCATTTTCATAGCCGCCTAATCGTGCTGCGAAGGATCTTCAGACAAGATTCTTCGCTGCCTGCTTTGGCTTTGCTATTGAATACTGACAGTATGCGTTTCCCTCCGTGCTCGTACATTATTTAATAGTCATACAAAATGCTGCAAAAAAATACATTTACTCTCTTTCCGAAAAAATCCCACCGGAGTTTATTTGCGATACTCTTAATTCTTGTGCCCTTCGTGATTTTTGAAGGTTGCGGAAGTTCGAAGAGCATCTCAAATAATACTCAGGTAGATACGACTGCAAAAGTAAGCAAGAATGCTGATCCTTTTGCAACGCTCGACGATCACAAAGAGGTTATCGATTCTGCTGTCGTTGAAGAACGACTTGAAGCTGCCCGTCAGGAATGGCTGCGCGCACTCGCCGCTGAGCAGCGTAAGGATAAGAACGACGTCGTCCGCCATTTTGAGGCGGCGATCGATGTCCTTAACCGCTTGATCTATTTTCCAAACGTCAACGAGAACAAGGATTTTCAAGAGCTGACGAAATCCGTCATCGAAGATTACGAGAAGTTCGTCTCGAAAATAGATGTTCTTCCTCCTTCTGCTTCAATATTTGCATTGCGTCAGAAGTTCAATGAAGAGATGTCGAAGATGGATATTCGCAATATCCCAATCCCCAAAACTTCTGATCTTGGAAAAACTCAAGTTCCGCTGACCATGAATCCGGAAGTAGAGAAGACCATTGCTTACTTTATGCAAGGAAATGGTAGAACATTTTTCACAAAGTGGCTTGTTCGTTCGGGGAAATTTTTTCCGAAGATGAAGCAGATCTTCCATGATGAGGGAACACCGGAAGAACTTATTTATCTTTCGATGATCGAAAGCGGAATGAATCCTACCGTCGTTTCGAAAGCTCAGGCAGTCGGACTCTGGCAGTTCATCGCCGGCACTGGCGCAATGTACGGACTCAAAAGTAATTGGTGGCTTGATAACCGCCGCGATCCTTGGAAAGCAACTCGCGCCGCGGCACGCCATTTAAAAGATCTTCATCGTGCTATGGGTGATTGGCACTTGGCACTTGCCTGCTATAATTGCAGCATGACGCGCATCCGCCGATGTATGGCTGAAAATGATGATACGACTTTTTGGGGGATTCGTGATTGTCTTCCCAAAGAAACGCAGAATTATATTCCGCTCTATATAGCAGCTACTGTCATTGCGATGGATCCTGCACGATATGGCTTTACGAATATTCAATATGAGTCTCCGGTCGAAACAGATACGGTCTATGTTCACGAAGCTGTTGATCTGAATGCTATCGGTAATGCAGCAGGCGTCAGTGGTCTAGAAATCAAGAATCTAAATCCCGAACTTCTACAGTCTTCAACGCCTCCAGTTGAAATTTGTGGACCCGGCGGGTACTGCGTGAGAATTCCATTAGGAAAGGTGAAGCAATTTACTGAACGTTACGCACGACTGACTCCTGAGGAAAAGCGTCCGTGGCTTATTCATACTGTCGAGCGCGGCGAATCCATTCGTTCAATTGCGAAAAGTTATGGATTGACAACCGATCAGCTTGCTGATTATAATAACATGGGAGGCGGCGATCATGTCAAGCGCGGCGCTCGTTTGCGTGTGCCGATGACAGTCATGGCTCCGGGAGTTGTTGCATCGGCAGAGGCACCGGTGGTTACATCGAAAGAACCGGCACCTGCACCAGTTGTCAGTAAAGCAGCAAAGGTTTCGCATCGTGTCAAACGCGGAGAGACTTTGAATTCTATTGCTGCTCATTACGGAGTGCGTGTAACCGACCTTCGCAATTGGAACAATATCAGCTATCGCCACAATATCAAACGCGGACAACTTCTCGCTGTCTATGTTGAGCATCAGTCAAAAAAGACGGATGCTACTGTTGCTAATAAGACTCCTGCAAAGAGTGGCAAGTGGTCAACTTATAAAGTTCGTCACGGTGATACAATGGCAAAGATCGCCGATGATTATGGAGTATCCCTTGCGTCGCTAAAAAAATGGAATGGCAAAGCAGTGCGGCATGGAGTAAAATCCGGACAGACGATAAAGATCTACTCTTCGGAAAATATAGCAACGGTAAGCAACCCTGCTGATTCGCCTACGAATAAGCCGCGCACTCACGCAGTCCGTCCTGGCGAAACTATGACGAGCATTGCAAAGAACTACGGCACAACAGTTGAGCAGCTCTCAGAATGGAATGGCGGAATGGACGCTGCATCGCTTCAGGCAGGACAGAAGCTAAAGCTTTATGCTCCGAATAAAACTGCTGCCAAAGGCGATACTGAGCAACCTGTAAAAGCATCGAAGAAAACATCATACCGTGTAAAATCAGGTGATACACTTTCCTCAATTGCTGATCAATTTGGCGTTAGCGTTACACGATTGAAGAAGGCAAATCATTTACGTCACAATACGATTCCCAAGGGGAAGAGACTTCTCATTCCTTAATTAGAATTAGAACATTAACTTTTGCAGTCAAAAGTCAAAACCGAAATACCGGTTTTGACTTTTTGATTTATATTGAATGTCATTGCGAGGAGTTCGCATGCGAACGACGTAGCAATCTAAAAACTTGAAATTAAGCATAATCTTCAAATTTGTAGATTGCTTCGTTCGGACTAATACCCTCCTTGCAAAGATGTTGAAGAAACGTTGTTCTCATTTGTCAATTATTACCCACTGTTTTTTTCGGGAACATCTTCTCTCCCCCTGAGCATTATATAGGCTTCATTTTTTACGATATGAATCCAAAAAGAGAACCAGCGCTTGCGTTTATTTTTATTACATTGCTTCTTGATGTAATAGGATTCGGAATTATCATTCCTGTTTTTCCGAAATTGATCTTGCAGCTTATCGGCGGAACGCTCAGCGAAGCTTCGCAATATGGCGGCTGGTTGATGTTTGCCTTTGCCTTTGCGCAATTTCTTTTCTCACCCGTCATGGGAAACTTGAGCGACAAATATGGCAGGCGTCCGGTTCTACTTTTTTCGCTCTTTGGATTCGCCGTTGATTATCTCTTCCTCGCACTCGCACCGACAATAGGCTGGCTCTTTCTCGGACGAGTTATTGCGGGCATCACCGGCGCAAGTATGACGACAGCAACAGCCTATATTGCTGATATCAGTCTTCCCGAAAAGCGCGCACAAAATTTTGGAATGATCGGCGCAGCTTTCGGGCTTGGTTTTATTATCGGTCCGGCTATTGGCGGTACGCTCGGGCAATTCGGACCACGAGTGCCATTTTTTGTTGCTGCAGGATTGACATTCCTGAATTGGCTATACGGTTATTTTGTCCTTCCTGAATCACTGAAACCTGAGAATCGCCGAGCATTCGATTTCAAACGTGCGAACCCTGCCGGGTCGCTGCTGCACTTGCGAAAATATCCTGTTATTGGCGGACTGATCGGGTCACTTCTCTGCGTGTATATTGCCGGATATGCCGTACAAGGAACGTGGACTTTTTTCACGATGGAAAAATTTAAGTGGGATGAGGCAATGGTTGGTTATTCGCTTGCATTTGTAGGAATAATGATCGCCCTGGTGCAAGGATGGTTGATACGTTATATTAATCCGAAGTTGGGTCAGAAGCGATCCGTGTATTGGGGACTTGCACTCAATACGATCGGATTTATTTTATTCGCAGTTGCTACGCAAGGATGGATGCTTTTCGTTTTCTTAATTCCATTCTGTTTGGGCGGTATATGTGGACCGGCGCTTCAAGGAATCATGTCGAATCAAGTCCCGGCAAATGAGCAAGGTGAACTTCAAGGTGCGCTTACCAGTCTTGTTAGTGTCACTGCGATTATTGGTCCGCCGCTAATGACAAATCTTTTCGCTTATTTTACCGGTAATAACCCACCGTTTTATTTTCCCGGAGCGCCGCTTATTATGGGCGCAATACTTTCGCTTGTGAGCTTAGTCCTTGCTATGAGATCGCTTTCAACGTATATACACGTCGATGATAACGAAGCTCTGAAGTCGGTGGTAACAGAATAAAAATAAGCGAAGTAAAATTCATTCGTTATGATATTATTTCATTCGCCCTGAATCAGGAGCTGTCAACGTTGGTGCAGTTGGAGGAGCTTTGATTGGAGAATACTTCGCCACATAATCTGAATACTTAAAGCCTGCTAACTTTTGGACGATCTGGTTTTGCAATGCTTTATAGCTTGCTGCGCCTCTTCCAAAATTCTGCATGGTGATGAAATAGGAGGCAAGTTGTCCATCTTGAGTCGAGACAAATCCTGCAAGTGCCGTTATGCCATTGAGTGTTCCAGTTTTGCTGCGTGCGTTAAATTGTGCCGGAGTGCCGATCATTCGTCCGCGCGTCGTTCCGTCAACTCCGGCAATAGACATCGTTGAGATAAAATCATTATACATTGTTGGACGAATACGAATGCCGTGAAGCAGATCGATCACGGCATTTGCCGTCGTATGATTACTACGAGAGAGACCTGAACCATCATAGCAAACGCCATTGGCACAATGGATAACACTCAGCCATGAATTAATGAGTTTGCGAGAACGCTCTGCAGGGTTAGAGGCTGTTACATCGCTGATCGAAGAAAGTTTACGGAACATTGATTCAGCAAGGAAATTATCGCTGCGCTTATTTGTCTGTTTTAATAATTCGAGAAGAGGAGTTTGTTTTACAGCAAGTGTTGTAAACTGAGTGGCACCGACTGGTGGTTTGCCTGTTCGCGCAACACCCACAACATGAATACCATTTTGTTCTAATTTCCATTTCAAAAGCGCTGCCATCGAAAGCGGAACATTCCGGATGGGGATATTATACACTCGCGTAGAATGAGCGGGGATAAGCCCGCTGATATTGATGACTTGTACTACATCATTCTTATCACCACCGGAATTGACGTGCAAAGTATAAATAGATCGTGAGCGGATCGTCACAACGCGAGTTTTTGCATGACGACCTTTGCCTTTGCGAATACGTTTTTTTGTCACTCGTGCCGGAGCGCTGGTGCCTGCATGATTCAGGATACGCACATTTGAGATCGGCGGACTAATAGATACATGAACTCCACTTCCTTTGCGATCACCACCGGTCACACGAACGGAGATCACATTCCTGTCTATAAAGAAATTCGGTGATGATGAAAGAAACCCTGGCTCGGCAATTTCATCAGCAAGGTCGTCGTTGAGATCGTCCGTATTATCACCATCTGTTGCAGAGTCAAGCGCCGGAATATCTTTACCCAAAGAATCAATGGTATTTATGGATGGGATAGAAGTATGCTCGGCAAAATATTTTTTTGCATCAGGAGTAAGGATATCATCGTCGGATTGATCGCTGATAATATCTCCTTCGATCTGTGTAATGTGATAAGTCTTTAATCCCGCGGCTAATTGATCGAAATCATTGAGACGAAGAGTAGGATCGCCGCTGGGGCGAAGATATATATTACCAACGACAGAATTGCCTTCGATACGGGCAGGTGCGGAGAGATCAAGTCTTGTCTTGAACATATAATCCGATCCAAGCGCCCAGAGAGTTGCAGAAGTCGTAAAAAGTTTTTCTACTGATGCAGGAAGTACCGGGACGGTAGGGTTGACGGCATAGATAGGATGAAGCGTGTTATCGGGTTCATAGAATACTACCTTACAGCTCGGAGTCATCTTTTTATATTTTGTATTCGGCAGAATAGCTGCAAGTTCGCTCCGTAAACCATTCAACGCAGCAGCAGTATCGCCGGAAAACCCTGTAAAATTAATGGTGAGAGGGGTGTGAAGAGTGTCGGGGGCGAGGGTTTGCGCGGATACGGTGTATGCGCTGCATAGAAAAATAATGGTAAAAAAATATCTCTTTATCATCTCTGCTCATACAACGATTGTAAGACTCTCTCGGTTGCCGAAGAGTCGAAAAGAAGTACTATTTCTTTCGAGGAGTAAAATTATTCATTATGTTTGCAATGCAAGCTTTATGTTAATGTCTTGGATTTTAGATTTTATTTACAATGAACGTCGAAGAACTACGTACCTTTTGCCTCGGATTACCTCATGCTTCTGAAGATATCAAATGGGGCAACGATCTCTGCTTTTGTATCGGAGAAAAAATGTTTGCTACAACAAGTTTGAACCCGACTTCCGGATTCAACTGCTCATTCAAATGTACTCCCGAAAACTATGCTCGTTTGATTGAGCAAGATGGTATCGTCAGTGCTCCCTATACCGGACGGTTTGGTTGGGTCTGTGTCAAAAAGAAGAATGCACTGTCCTCTGCAGAGTTAAGTGATCTCCTGAAGCAATCATACCAAGCGGTGAAAGAAGGTTTACCCGCGAACCTACAAAAGGAACTGGTGTAAATTTATTTTATCTTGATAGAGTTACAAATTCTGTCCGCCGATTGCGCGATCTGCCTTCTTCGGTAGAATTATCTGCGATGGGAACACTATCGCCAAAACCCACGGCTTTGATTCTGTCAGAAGCAATTCCGCGCTTCACTAATTCTCCTTTAACGGCATCAGCTCTCTTCTGCGAAAGTTTTTTATTATAATCAGCATCCTTCGTGTTATTAGTATTATCCGTATGCCCGCGCAATTCAATTTTCATTGCCGGATAAGCTTTAAGCATATACTCTGCATTTTCTATGGAGGGTAATGATTCATCAAGAATCTCCGACTTATTTAATCCAAAGATCACATCAAGCATTGCGATCTCGCCAATCTTTGGTGCATTATCGAAGGTGCGCATAGCAAAGGCGGTATCGTGCGGGAGGCAAAGCCTGAGTGAAACAGAGTGCTCGCCATATTCGCGTGGAGTATATTCAAGAAGATAATAATTTTTCAGCTTATGATAAATATCTCCAAATACAAGATCGAATTCTGAAGTTCTGTAAACTTGGTGATGTGTGCCTCCGGTGCCATCGGCGATTGATGTCATATAATCTTTATCTATATTTTCTCCGAAATCTACGGCGCATACTATGGTATTTGTACGCTTTGCAAGACGGATGATCGAATCTTTGAGAAGCTTCGAGCTATTATCATGTCCGTCTGTAAATACGATGACAGCCCTCTGAGAATAATTTGGTGCTGCTGCAACCAGTTCAATGCCTGCTGCGATACCATCAGCGATTGCAGTATATCCGCCGAATCCGGTCAACCCTGTTTTTTGCAGCTTACCGCGAAGCATTGCTTGATCGCTCATTAGTGGCGCTTCGACAACAATTTTTGCATCGTACTTGATGAGTGCGAGCGCATCTTCGGGTTTGAGAAGAGCTATAAATTTTTCCGCAGCATCTTGTACTGCGTGAGCTCTTTCATCACCCATAGAACCAGAGTGATCCATTATCAAAGCGATTGCAGTAGGAGTATTCATGTCCTCAGAAACCTCCTTAACCTTGAAATCTTTGATCTCAGTTGTCTTTCCATTGCAGTTATCCAAAACCTTGCACCAGAGGCTCTTCGTTTTGGGCGCTCCGCTGAGATGATTTCCATTTGAATCGACAAGATGCGCATAGAGTCGTATCTTGCTCGGACCGTTCGCCTCAACTCTACTCAGAATGAATGCCGGATCTTTCTTAGGGTTTTTGGAATATGGAGCAGTCCCTGTAATGAAGAGCGGATTATATCCTGGTGGCGGCGTAGCATCTTTTGTTGCAACCGGTTCGCTAACAGCACAAGCGCTCAAAATCAATGCTAATAGAAGAAGTGGGGAAAGTAAAAATTTCATATATCGTGGCTTAAGTAATAAAAGGTAGTAATTTTAGGGCACAAAAATACGAATAAAAACACCTCACATGTTGCTTTGTTAAAATATCACTGAGGAAAGGCTGTATTTTTGCTGGTAATAATTCATACTTTAATATGGCAAAAAATTACTGGCTCTTAAAATCCGAACCTTCATCGTACTCTATTGATGACTTAAAGCGCGATGGCAAAACTGATTGGACAGGAGTTCGCAACTATCAAGCGCGCAACACTATGCGTGATTCGATGACGAAAGGTGACCTTGCGTTCTACTATCATTCAAGCGCTGATGAAATTGGTATCGCAGGTGTATGCGAAATTATAAGCGATGCTATTCCCGATAAAACTGCGTGGGATGAGAAAGGGCATTACTTCGACCAGAAATCTTCACCTGCCAATCCCATCTGGTTTTGTCGCGAAGTAAAATTCAAACAGAAGTTCAAAGAGGTGGTCGCCTTATCCGATCTTCGAAATATTAAAGGCTTAGAAAAAATGGTGCTTCTTCAAAAAGGCTCAAGGCTATCTGTTCAACCTGTGACAGAGAAGGAATGGGAGATAATTATGAAGAATGGAAAATAGTAATAGGCAACTTAGTTTTACATCTTCCGCATCTTCTTCATGATGTTTTGCATATCTTTAGGAAGTTCTGTTGTCCATTCCATTAACTCTCCTGTGCTTGGATGGTGAAGACGCAGTGTCTTTGCATGAAGGGCTTGACGCGGCATATCTTCGAGAATATTATCAACGAATTGTTTGAACTTCGGAACGTCATGCCGCACGACGTTCAATGCTCTGCCTCCATACGTTACATCGCCAAAGACAGGATGACCGATATGCTGCATATGAACGCGGATCTGATGCGTTCTTCCTGTTTGGAGTTTTAATTCGATCAGTGAGAATCCGTGAAATTCATCGACGACAAAATATTCCGTTATCGCAAGCTTTCCTCCTTCAGGAACAACGGCAAATTTCTTGCGATCCTTCGGATGTCTGCCTATCTGCGTTTCGATCTTACCAAATCGTTGTTTCGGATTTCCCCAACAGATCGCATGGTAAACACGGTGCGCACTGTGATTAAAAAATTGTTTTGCCAATGCACGATGTGCCCGTTCATTCTTTGCAACGACGATCAAACCTGAAGTATCTTTATCAAGCCTATGAACAATGCCCGGACGCTCAGGGTCTTCGGATGCTTCAGCAAGATTTTCTATATGATGAAGCAGAGCATTGACAAGTGTACCGCTATTGGTGCCAAGCGTTGGATGCACGATCATTCCGGCTGGCTTATTAATAACGATCATCTCACTATCTTCGAAAGCGATCTCAAGCGGAATATCTTCGGCTTGTGCTTTCATCCGCTTCGATTTCGGGACACGCAATTCGATCTCGTCCAGACCTTTCACTTTATATGATCCGCGAAGCAGCACTTCTCCATTCACAGAAATAGAACCCGATGCAAGTGCTTCCTGGACCTTACTTCGAGATGTATTTGCGATCATGCGAGCAAGATATTGATCTATGCGTTCAGGTGATTCGCCTTTGGCAACGGCAAGTGTAATGATCCGGTGCGAAGCTGCGGCTTCGCCCGTTTCAATTTCTTCGTCTATTTCGATTTCTTGTTCGTCGGGCATGAGATAAATTGTTCAGATCTGAGAACAATAGAAGTGGGAGAAGAGTCTTAGATGAGTTTTATTTGTGTCATTGCGAGGAGGGCTTTAGCCCGACGAAGCAATCCCCTGATAGATTATCAAAATTTAGAGTGTGCCACGATTTAGGAGGTTGCTTCGTCGTCGCTTCACGACTCCTCGCAATGACACAATACACATTAACTCGGACTCGGAATGCTCTGCTCCTCAGGAGCAACTGCTTGGGCAGCAGGAGGCTTCTTCTTCAAGAGTAAAAGTGTCAAAACGACGACTCCGATACTCACGCAGGAATCGGCAACATTAAATACAGGCCACCAATTTTTTTTGTATCCAAAATCTATAAAATCAACAACGTGTCCGTAGAAGAGGGATTCTTCTCCATAGAGAACTCCGTAGAAGCATCTATCAATAAGATTACCGATCGCTCCGCCCATAATCATCGCCAATGCGATAAGCTCCCATTTCGGTAAACGAAAACGGTTGCGTTTGATATAGATAAAAATACCGATGGAGGCGATGACAGAAAAGAGTGAGAAAAATATTTTCATCCCGGGGATTTGTATGCCAAAGGCAATGCCGGGATTTTCTACGTAGGTGATTCTGAAAAGATCGCCGATAAGAGGACGTGAACTTCCGTACGGCAAGCCTTGGATCGAAAGAGCGGGGACTCCCTTGATCAGAAGTTTGGTAATCTGATCGACGACGACGATGATTCCCGTTATCGAAAGGAGCTGCCCAAGCGACGGGCGGTTCTCGTCGGATGACATGGAGTGTTCTGAAATATTAATCAGCGCTTTCTTCAGGAGCAGCATAAGCTGCCTCAGAAGAACCGTGAGTAAATGTCTTCTTCTGTGTATTATTTTTGCAGAGCACATGCTTCTGCGTGATCGGCACAGCGTAAAGACGCTGTTTCTCGATCAAGTCGCCACAGACGACACAAATGCCATACGTGCCGCGAGTAATACGCTCAAGAGCTTCATCGAGCTTCTTAATAAAATCGCTGGTGCGCTGAGCCTGAAGGAAATGTTTTTCGCGCTCCATTGCATCTGATCCCTGCTCGGCAGTATGCAATGCGAACGATTGGTTCTCGCCATCGAACTCACCTGACGTATCCATCAACTGCTGAGAGATGATGTCGAATTCTTCGCTCGCTTCGGCTCGCTGTTCGAGGATAACTTTCTTGAATATATCAAGATCTTTCGCATTATAACGAACAGTGGAGTTGGCAACGATGTCATTATCGTTTGCCGTCAGTTGCATTGGGGCTAAATTCCTTTTTGGCGCGGTTTTTTTTGATTCGATCAATTTCGGTTTTGCTGGCTGAGCTTTCTTAATTGGTAATGGCTTTTTTATCGCAGTTGGTTTCTTTGCAATAACTTTCTTTGTGGCAATAGCTTTTACGGCTTTTTTCGGAGCCGGTTTCTTTACAGCCTTTTTTGCAATGGGCTTCGTCACTTTTTTTAATTTCTTGACGGGCTTTGCCTTAGGCTTCGCTGATTTCTTCGTGCTTTTTGCCATAAATACTCCTTAATGTACTGGTTAAGTATATTGGAAAAAAATGAGTAACGGCGTTCAACAAAGTTGAAGCGGAAATGCTCCCCGATTTCTTGAGAACGATGTGTCATTGCGAGGAGTCGCAAAGCGACGACGAAGCAATCCCCTAAATCGTGTTAGAACGTAACGGTCTACCATTTATAAGGGGATTGCTTCGTCGGGTTAAGCCCTCCTCGCAATGACACAAATCCTTGCTATGCCTTTGTCAAACTCACATTCGCCTTTTCCTCGCCGATCTCCACTTCGTGGTTTTCGCCGGAAAGTCCATCGGTGGTTAGTTTAATATCCGAGGCAAGAGTTTCCTGTTGGATATATGATCTATGCGAATCGAGTACTCCGCCTAATGCAGGACTGAAATTCGTTACTCCGATAACAATTCTATCCGTTACTTCAAAGCCTGAATCTTTGCGGAGATTCTGGATGCGGTTGACAAATTCGCGTGCAATGCCTTCACTGATAAGAGCGGGCGAAAGAGAAGTATCAAGGGCCACCGTCACGCCGCCTTCACTTGACACGAGCCAGCCCTCGACATCCTCGGCGACGATCTCGATCTCGCCGCGTTCGATGCGGACTTCATTGCCTTCAACAGGGAAGTCGATATAGCCTTGTTGCTCAAAAGTGCGAATCTCATCATCGGTCATTATGGCGATTCGTGCAGAAGCAGTTTTCATTTGCTTGCCGAGCTTTGCGCCAAGCAATTTGAAATTCGCTTTTGCTTTGCGCTTGATCACATCAGAATCGCCAAACTCAATGTGCTCGACGCGCTTCACATTCACTTCATCAAGAATAATTTCTTCGACTTTGCGAAGTTCTTCGATATCTTTGCGATTTGCGGATGGAATAAGAAGTCGCTCAAGTGGTTGGCGAACTTTGATCTTCGCACGTTCACGCATTTGTCTGACAAGTGAAGAAACGATCTGCGCAGTGTGCATTCGTTTTTCGAGAGCTGTGTCGATCACGGACTCGTTAGCTGTGGGGTAGAGTTCGAGATGAACGGAGTCGTGGTTGACGGTTTGCGAATCGTGATTCGTGAGTGATGCGTAAAGTTTATCTGCGAGAAACGGTGCAACTGGTGCCATCAACTTTGAAATTGTCAGCAAGCATTCATGCAGTGTCTCGTAGGCTGCTTGTTTATCAGCATTCATCTCGCCTTTCCAGAAACGTCTGCGCGAGCGGCGGACGTACCAATTCGAAAGTTCTTCAATAGCAAAATCCTGAATTGCTCTGCATGTCCGAGTGATGTCATACCCATCCATCCATGTCGTACAATCTTTGACGAGCGAATTTA
The DNA here is from genome assembly GCA_038210275.1 of Kapaibacterium sp. (SeqCode). Taxonomy (GTDB): domain Bacteria; phylum Bacteroidota; class Ignavibacteria; order Palsa-1295; family Palsa-1295; genus PALSA-1296. Next base: position 48,502 of record JBBQWV010000013.1, read on the forward strand.
ATTTTGAGAGAATCCACCGATCCATTTCGGGGCGTGAGTCGTGTTTGGTGCTTCGTGATTCGTCGTAAGTAAAATTATCAATATTTGCATAGAGCGTAAAGAAGCCATACGTATTTATTAATGTGCCGAAGAATTTTCTTTCGGCATCGACAAGATCTGCTTCGTTATAGAGTTTTGGCTTCCAAGGGACAGAAGTCTCCATGAAATTCCACCGGATCGCATCCACTCCGAATTTTTTCATTGCCTCGAAAGGATTTACAGAATTTCCTTTCGATTTCGACATCTTCTGTCCTTGCTTATCAAGGATCAGATCGTTGACGATAATATTTTTATATGCAGGCTTACCGAAAAGAAATGTATTGATCGCATGAAGCGTATAGAACCAGCCGCGAGTCTGATCTATGCCTTCAGAAATAAAGTCTGCGGGGAAAGCCTTTTCAAAAATTTCTTTATTTTCAAACGGATAGTGATACTGCGCAAAGGGCATCGAACCGGAATCGAACCAAACGTCAATAACTTCCGGGACACGTTTTAAATATCCTTTTCCGCTTGCTGATTTGAATGCAAGTCTATCAACAATAGGTTTATGCGGATCGAAATTTTTTGCATCGGATTCGGTAAATATTTTTCCTGACGGGTTACCACTTTCATCAAGCCATTGAGCGCCGATGAGATCGGCGTAGCTTCCAACGCCTTTCATTTCAGTCGCATCATCGTTTACCCAAATAGGGAATGGTGTGCCCCAAAATCTTTCACGCGAAATACCCCAGTCTTTTAAATCTTCTAACCAATTTCCGAATCTGCCTTCGCCGATCTCAGGCGGATACCAGTTGATCGTTTTGTTTTGCTTTACGAGTTCATCGCGGAAATCTGTGGCGCGGATGTACCAAGAATTGCGTGCATAGTATAGCAGCGGGGATTCGCATCTCCAGCAGAAAGGATAGGTATGCTCAATCGTCTCTTTGCGATACATCGAACCCGCTTTCTTCAGATCATCCATGATCTCCGGGTCAGCTTCTTTGAAAAACTTTCCGGCATAGCGTGTGATATACGGTTTGAAATTTCCCGATTCATTTACTGTCACGACAAGAGGGAATCCGTATTTCAGCGATACACGGTAATCATCTTCTCCATAAGCAGGAGCCTGATGTACTATGCCTGTGCCGTCTTCAGTTGTGACATACGTATCGGCAACGATCTTGAAAGATTTTTCAATTTGTTCTTTATATCCCGGAAGTTTCAGAAGTTCTTCGCTTGAAGTCAGATAATCGAAAAGCGGTTCGTATTGTTCGCCTTCTAATTCTTTTCCGAGATGTCTTTCAACAATTTCATATTCGCCATCAAGCTTCGGCAGCAAAGGCTCGGCAAGAACTAAGCGTTCTGTCGGTTTATCTTTACGCTTATTGATGACCGTAACATATTCAACATCAGGATGCACTGCAAGGGCAACATTCGAGATCAGCGTCCAGGGAGTTGTCGTCCAGGCAAGGAAAAATTCTTCTTCTTTTGTATTCTTCCTTTTGAATTTAATAAAGACGGACGGATCTTTTGCATTCTTATACCCAAGCGCGACTTCATGCGAACTCAGCGCTGTTTCGCAACGAGGACAGTAGGGCTGAATTTTATGCCCGCGATAAATTTTTCCTGCATCAAAGAATTTCTTCAGCGCCCACCAGACGGATTCAACGTAATCGGGAGTGCAGGTAATATATGCCTGCGACATATCCACCCAATATCCCATGCGCTCTGTCATTGCCTGCCAGCCATCTTTGCGCTCGATATTCTCATAGACGAACTTGCGGCATTCTTCATTGAATTTCTCTACGCCAAATTCAATAATATCCTGCTTATGCTTGAAGCCATGCTTTTTCTCGATGGCAATTTCCACCGGAAGCCCATGCGTATCCCATCCGGCTTTGCGCTCGACCCGGTAGCCGCGCATCGTTTTGTAGCGGCAGATCGTATCTTTTATCGTACGCGAAATAACATGGTGAATGCCGGGATCGCCATTGACCGTCGGCGGACCTTCATAGAATGAAAAAATATTGGCGGCATCGCGCTCGGATACGGAGCGACCGAATATGTTTTTCTCGCGCCACAAGCGTAATATGTCCTGCTCACGCTCATCGGGCGTCAGCGAAGTCTTCAGTTCAGGGTACATGAAATAGAATAAAATTTACAGAACTATGATAACGCAGAGAGGGCGTGAGAGAATCCACTTAGAAACTCATTATCCGACAATCCCGAAAAGAAAATGAGTTGAAAGTTCGTGGGAGGTAACTAAACTAAAGTTTTATTTTCAACAAACTCTTGCTTATTAACTATTGGAAAGCGTAAATAGATAGTCGGCTTTGAGACACCAAGTATTTTTGCCGTTTCGGAGCGATTGCCGCCTGTATTCTTGAACACTCTTTGTATATGCTCCTCTTCAACATCGGCAAGTGTTCGTTTCCAATCACTGGCAAATGGAATAACTGATTTGGGAGAAACATCGGGGATCAATTCTTCATCCAAAACATCGGATTTTGAAAGGACAATTGCACGAGTCAAGATATTTTGAAGTTCACGAATGTTGCCTGGCCAATCGTGATTAATAAGCCGCTCCATTGCTCCGTCGGTGATATTCCGTACTTTCTTATGCAACTCTTCACTGATCTCTTGAAGGAGGTACTTGACCAACATCGGAATATCTGCTTTTCGCTCTCGCAAGGGTGGGACTAGGATTGAGACAACGTTTAGCCTGTAATAGAGATCTTCTCTAAACCTACCTTCGGCAACTTCCTTTGCGAGATCCCTATTTGTCGCTGCAATAACCCGCGCGCTCATTTTAATCGTCTTATCTCCTCCGACTCTTTCGAACTCGCGCTCCTGAAGAACGCGAAGGAGCTTCACTTGAAGAGCCGGAGATATTTCGCCGATCTCATCGAGGAATATCGTGCCATTATGTGCAAGTTCAAACTTTCCTCGCTTATCCACTGTGGCTCCCGTAAAGGAGCCTTTGACGTGGCCGAATAATTCTGATTCCAGCAACGACTCGGCAAGAGCCGTACAATTTACTGCAATAAATGGCTCGTCAGAACGCGAAGAATTATAGTGGATCGCACGAGCGATCAATTCTTTGCCGGTTCCGGATTCTCCTTCGATGAGTACTGTAACACCGGATTGTGTAACATTGCCGATCGTTTTGAATATTTCGATCATCCTCTGATCGCGCCCGATGATAACATTTTCTATCTTGTATTCCTGTGCTCCCTTCTCGACAATGAGGTTCACATAGTTAGAAAGTTTTTGAGTATCAAATAACCTTGCAATGATCGTCTTCAACAAATTGAGATCAAGAGGCTTTGTAAGGTAGTCGTAGGCTCCTTGCTGCATAGCCTTGATTGTCGTCGTCATGTCGTCCTGACCTGTCATAAGGATGACGGGGATGTCGATATTCAGTTTCTTCAGCATCACGGGAATCTCAAGACCTGTGGTGCCCCGGGCATATAGACATCGCTCAGAACGAGATCAGGCGACTCAATATGGATTGCAAGCATTGCTTCGTTTGCATTGGTTGCCACAGTCACAATGTAGCCTTGCTCACTCAGGTACCGTTCAAGTGATCTTCTGATTGTGTTATCATCATCGACGATCAGAATTCTTTTTGCCTGAATATTCATAATAAGTTAGCTGATGGGTAATGCTACTGTAAATCTTGTTACATAAGGAGCCTCTTCGATAGTGGTATGTCCGAGTATTCCATTATGCTGTCGTACGATCTTAGATGCAATGGCGAGGCCGAGACCAAGACCTTCGGCTTTGGAAGTAAAAAAAGGTTTAAATAAATTTACTGCAATTTTCTCAACAATGGGCTCACCTGAGTTATCAATAGTAAAAAGCAATACCTTCGCAGATGAACTGATATATCTCCATTTGGGATCTTCTACAGCTTTGACACTAAGCCGCACGAAGCGCTCATGGCAGTGTATAACAGCCTGGATGGCATTTTGAACGAGATTTAGTATTACCTGTTTCATCGGATCGGGATCGAACATTGCCCAGAGATCGTCAGGGACAATATCAAATATTAGTTCTACCGAAGCATCATTAGCATGATATATGAGGAGCTCTTTAATCTCATCAAAAAACTTCCATAGAATAACTTTCTCAATATGCAGCTGAGTATTACGCGCATAAGAAAGTGTACTCCGTACCAGAGCACTCAATCTCTTCACTTCCTTTGAGACCAACTGGATCGATTCAATATCTGCTTCAGTCCAACTTTTTCCTTTCTCCGCGACTGATTCAAGCATATCCACGTTTATCGATATCCCGCTGAGAGGATTGCGGACCTCATGCAAAAGTGAGGCCACACTTTCTCCGATGTTCGAAAGTTTCTCTCCCTGTTTGATCTGCGATTCCATTTTTTTTTGTTCTGTCAGATCAATATAAAAACCATAATACCCCATCTTCTCACCTTTCGGAGAGTAAATAGCATAAATTGAAAGCAAACAAGGTCTCCCAACTCCACTTAATGTATAGTTTAATACTTCTCCCTGCCAGGTCCCATAATTATTAAGACTGTGAGGTATTTGGGTTGAGAGTACAACGTCAATAGACCTGCTATGTATTACTTCTCCCGCATCCCGCCCGAGGAGTTCTTCCTTTTTCAATTCAAACAAGTTAAGAAAAGCCATATTTACTGAGAGGATCTCGAATTTGAGATTTGCGATCATGGCAGCATTTACCGAACGTTCAAATGCCCAAGCCATCATGACCTCTTCCTTTGCCTGTGTGGTTTTGCTCATGATTGATTGGGTGGAGGTTTAGATTGGTAAAGCTACGGTAAATCTCGTTGCGTAGGGTTTATCATCAATGGTTGAATGTCCGAGGATTCCATTGTGCTGTCGGACAATTTTGGATGCGATCGCAAGTCCGAGACCGAGACCTTCAGCCCGTGAAGTAAAAAATGGTTTGAATAAATTGCGTGCAACCTCTTCCGGGATTGGATCCCCAGAATTATCTACAGTAAAAAGTAAGACTTTCGCCGATGGACTTATATACCTCCACTCAGGACCCTCAGCTTCGCGCACACCAAGACGAAGCATCGGCTGAGATGCATGAGAGGCAGCCTCGATGCCATTCTGAGCAAGATTCAAGATCACCTGTTTCATAGGATCAGGATCAAACATTGCCCACAGTGTTTCAGGGATCGTCTCGATCTCGATTTCGACAGAACATTTTTTTGCCTGAACAACAACAAGCTCATTCACTTCAGCGTAAAAATTTCGAAGGATCACTTTCTCAACTTGAAGCTGCGTATTTCGTGCATAAGACAGTGTGTTGCGAACCAGTGCATCCAGACGCTTTATTTCCTTCGAGATCATTTCGATCGATTCTATATCTACCGAACTCCAACTCTTCCCTAATTTTGCGGCAGATTCAAGCATATCAACATTCATTGAGATGCCGCTGAGCGGATTGCGGACTTCGTGCATAAGCGTTGCGACGCTCTCGCCGATGTTCGAAAGTTTTTCTCCATGAGCCATCTGAGCTTCCAGTTTTTTTCGCTCGCTTAGATCTATTTGAACGCCAAGGTATCCGATCTTATTACCATCAGGGCTATAGATTGAAGTTATTGAAAGTAAACACGGCCGTTCCTTGCCGCTTTTTGATTTATTGAGAACTTCGCCTTGCCAGCTACTTGTCGTTTCAAGATTTTTTGGTATTTGCGTTTCAAGTTCCGGTCCACAAGCTCGGCTTCGCAGAAGAACTGCAGCATGCTGACCTATCACTTCCTTTTCTGTAAATTCAAACCAGTCAAGAAAAGCTTTGTTAACTGTTTGGATCTCGTGATTAAGATTCGTGATAAGCTTTGCGTTTGAGGAGTGTTCGAATGCCCAAGCCATCATTGCCTCTTCTTTTGCTGTTGCGGATAATGCCATATATTTTTGTGGGGGGAGTTCTGTATGAGGTGAACGCATAGTTTCAACAGATAGTGACACAATTCATAATGACAAAAAAGACTTCATGCAAAGGTCGTGCCAAACTTCAACCAACCTTGATATAATAGCATTAGGCGATTATTTAGCATTAGAAAGAACTGAAAGATAAGAGTTAGTAAAGTTTTCTTACAGACTATCAGATTTTTTCTAAAGCATTTTACATAATGCCCTAAATTCCTATTAAAAAATAGGGGCACTCTTTCGAATGCCCCTGCCACGGGATACGCTACTAAATCTTGAGTGATATAGTAGTTTTGGAAGGACTTAATCACTAAAAAAAATCTCTATTTATCTTATACATCAATTTCCGTGCCAAACTTTTCCCCTCGATTTCTTGCCTGATTGAGCTGTTTTGCAGAGAAGTTGAAGGGGAGAGCTTAAGAACTTCTAAAAATCTTATTAATTTCTTACTAATTTGACCTAAGGCTGAGATTACCAGTCAGTAATAATTCAAGAATTATACTTTCGGGACTTGCTGCTGTTCCGATCCGCCTTGATATATGAGCTTCGCTTGGATGCTCAGTTAACATTTCTCCGTTTTCGTTATAATCGATTCTCCGAAGAATTCTTACTCTTTTAAACTCGCAGTCTATTTCTTCCTGAAAGATCGTGTATTTATATTTTTCATATCCTTCATAAAAAAAATGAGGGTGAAGATGCAGGCTATCGTCATATCCTTGAATACTTCGTTGTTCCCACATTCTCGTTCTTCTGAACTCATACTCATTTTTTTTGTGTGGCGTTTCACGAAGTGAGATCTTAATAAATTTTGTATCCCTGCTATCAATGTGATTCTTATCGTATTCGATTTTTGATGTATCGGTATTGGTGAGAAATACCCACTGTGGAGGGGGTGAAGTATATGTTCGTGGTTCAGTTGGATTTTGCGCCCGAAGAGAGGATGAAGCAAATGCCATCCCTATCAAACCTATAAAAAAAATAATTCTCATAATCGGTAAAATCTATTTTCCGGCATTAACAACAAGAAAACCTACTCGCACTGTACCGTTTGTACCCGTTGTTGTTCCGCCTGCAGTCGGAAACATTCGGCTTAATGAAATAGTAAAGCTGCCATTAGTACGACCAGTAATTATCGGACTCAAAGATTCATTCGGGTCTATCGTTGAAGTGCCGCCGTTGAGTACGGTAAGCAAAACGATACTCGCAGTTTTGGCAAATCGGTTAAAAATCTGAAGCGTTACTTGTGTAGAATTTGTATTCCCTGTGACCGGCGCAGTTGTGGTAATATCAATGACACCTGAAGGTCCCTGATCTGTCAATCCGTTAAAATCATCTTCGACGATAAGATTGGAGCCTGCAACGTTTACATTCCCAGCACTTGCAGCCTGCCTTCCAACGATAAATCCGCCGCCAACTATTTTGAGAGCGATATTGGAGTTTGCATCTGTCGTTGTATTATTGCCTTCAGCTTGCACACCGACGCCGGCATTTGTGTTTGCTCCTTGTGTTGCATCTGATGCAGTACCCCATATTCCGATGACTTCGCTATTGGCGCCTCCATTGCCTGTTGCTTTTCCTCTGATGGCTGTGCCATTTTGCAGCGTTCCGGCATACGTAGCGTTCAATGCAAAATTTGTGAGTCCTGTAAATGCGCCATTAGTAAATGTCGGATTAATATTTATGCCGTAAAGTAAATCGTTATTTGCAGCCGCTGTTATCGTTTGGTTAAATGATGCACCAATTCCCGATCCACTGGCAGCAGTTGTGGGTTCAGTTACCGTCAGAGAAGAAGTTGGAGCGTTTGTTCCGATACCAAGGCGAAGTTTCGTATTATCCCAAAAAAGATTTGTCGGATTCTCCTTGATGAATCCGTCCGCGCCTCCGATCGCTACCGCTCCGGAAGTCATTGCACCTTGACGTGTTTTTGCGTTGATCACAAGGATGCTCCCGGTCGCTGCATCGCTCACTCCGCAATATCCAATCGGATTCGTGAAATTCGGTTGGTTCGGACGCGTTGTCGTGAGCATGCCTGCAGTTATTGCGGAGAGATAGAGTGTTGCCCCGGCTGTAAACGCCGATGTATTTAATTGGTGTACCACACCAAAGTTTGTTACATAGCCAATTGCATTATTCACCATCGACTCAGTTGTAATGCCGATCGCATCTGCTGTCGTCAGTAGATTCGCACGAGCCAGACCAACCGTAGGACAGCGCGTTACTGCGTCGCTTCCTGTAATGTAGACTGCAACGCCGTTGGGAATCGTTGCTCCGCTTACATTCCTTACTCGAATCCAGCTTTCCTGGCCGACATTCATTGTGACTCCGTTATGGTCATTATAATATGCCATTGTTTTTTCCGTGGAGTCATAGAAGAATCTGCCTTCAGCGTAGGCAGGTTTGGAAGTGTTGACTTGTGTGAGAAAGGTGTTACTGTACGTTTCGCCATTCACGGTGACGGTTGCAAGAGGAGTCGTTGTCCCAACGAGTAGTTCTCCTGTTGAAGCGATACGTGCACGTTCGAGATTATTAGTGAATAACTTTATCGGTTGTGCTGTGACCGTATTCGTTGTTGCAATGACAAGAGGCTGTGTGTTAGTTGTTCCGAGAAAACTTCCGGTCGTGCCATTGTATGAGACTGTCGGTGCGTTGCCTGAAAGCGTCCAGTAGGAACCGGCCAAGAGTGAGGCGGGATCTGTCCAAACAGGTAGCCCAGCAGAAAGCGAAAGAACAAATCCGTTCGTACCGGGATTTAACCACGTTGTCGTGCCCACTGATCCTGCTACCGAACTGATATACGAAATAGCGCCTTGCAAGCCAAGTGTTCCCGGCAGAAGGATGGTATTGTTCGTAACGGCAAGCGGCGTTGCTAGCGTGACAGAATTGCCGGAAGGATTCAGAATCACGACACGCCTTGTTACTGTCTGCGCGCCCGCAATATGCACAAGGCACAGACAAAGAAAAAATACAGGTATAACTTTTTTCATGTGAAATATCTTCAAATTTCCTCCCGCCATTATTCGCTGCCCGTTCGTTTTCCGAGCAGCGAACAACTTCTTAGTTGACGATTATATAATTAATTTTTTCGCCTGTCGTCATAGCACCGGAATAGACATCAAATGTTGTCGCAGTCTGAGTGCTAACAGAAGCTGCCTGAGCAGGTCCGTTAGCAGATTGGTAGGTGATTATGATCTTCGATGTCAAGCCATAGCCTGCGATCGAAGGAGTGATCGTTGCAAATCCATTTGTCTGATCTGTACCAGTAACCGTGTATTGTGATGCTATACCTGCAATAAGTGAATTGACACTTACCCATGTCGGTGCTGCTCCGCCATTCGATTGAAGTACCTGCCCTGCAGTGCCTGCTGCCGAGAACTGATATTGTGTACCATCTCCGTATGCAACTCCTCCGTTTGTCGGTGTTGCAGCGCTATTCGTACCGCCATTTGCGATCGCAACAGTGGTGATCCATGCAGGCGCCCCAGCTACCATCGAAAGCACCTGACCATTCGTGCCAACGGCAAGACTGTTCATCGCTCCGGTACCATTCCCAAGAAGAATCGATCCGGCTGGAACAGTTGCCAAACCCGTACCACCATTCGTTACACCGAGGACTCCGGTAATATCTCCCGCAGCGCCGTTCGATGTCAGATCCATTTGCCCAAAGGTTACCGTTTTATCACCCGCACCAACACCGATCTTCATGAACGGACCTGCTGCTGCTGCATCTCCTAAGGCTGGAAATAAGAGACTCCAGCTTGCAGTCGGTGAGGCAGTAAGGCCTATTGTTGTTGTGAATGCCGATCCGGCAGGTTTGAGAATCAAGCTTCTCGTTAATGTCTGAGCGTTTGCAGAGAAAGCTCCCATGCAAATCAGGAATGCGATGGTTGATATTTTAATTGTTTTCATTTATGTAGTATTGTTGATAATAAAAAAGAACGTGTTCCAAAAAAAAAAAAATTATGGGTTAGCGACTGTATAATGAAGCTGCCCTGTCCCTGAATTCGGATAGTCTGCTGAGAAGATAACCGTGAATCCTACTCCCGGATTGATCTGCGAAATTTGCGCTCCTACAAATCCGAAGATCATTCCTTGCGGATCGAAGACGGAAACGGTTACTGATGATAGTGCGGATATCAACGCATATGCTATATCAATATGATTTGCTCCGGTAGGGATGATGAGTTTTCCTGAATATTTTCCGGGTCCTGAACCGCTAAGTAGATTTGCATTGATCGTTCCACCTGTTGGCTGAATGGTCGAACCGGGTCCGGCATTGATCGTTGTACCGGGGGGCAATGTGCCTGAGGTGATCTGCGTTGCAGATACTGTTGTCGATGATGGCAGAACTGTTGTCCAAGCAGGCTGCAAAGAATTATCCAGAGATAGTACTGCTCCGGCAACCGTCGGAGGCAAAGGAGTTGCGACGCTCATTGCATTGCCAACCCAGATATTTCCGGGCGCAAGAGCGGGAAGCGCACTGCTTGCCCAAGACATATTTCCGTTAGCATCGGTCATCAAAAAATTGGTCGGGTTAGAAGGCGGAGTATTTGGGAAGTGAAGATTATAAGACGATGAGATTGGTGAAGTCAGGTCCCATGTCAGAGTCTTGCCGAAACCATCGTCGACTTGGAATGCATGTGCTCCGAAGATGCGACCTGTTTGAGCATCGCAACGACTGAACACAAAAAAAGATATTGTGAGAAGTATCACAATAGAAAGTCTTCTTATAGACTTCATGTTTTATAAGCAAAATAATGAATCGTAGAAACCAGATTTTCTACGGTGTAACTAATGACTGTTGATAATTTTTTACTAAAAAAAAATCTCTATTTTTCCTATGTACCAATTTCTGTGCCAAACTTTTCCCCTCCCTATTCTTGCCTGATATAGAGGTTTTGTAGAGAACTTGAAGGGAAGAGTTTAAGAATTTCTAAAATTTTTACAAATTTCTTATACCCGAATGGGATCTTTGTTTTCTAAAGACCTTCAAAAAAATAGGGGCACTCTTTCGAATGCCCCTGCCACGGGATACGCTACTAAGTCTTGGAGATATAGTAGTTTCGGAAGGACTTTATCACTAAAAAAAATCTCTATTTCTAGTATGCATCAATATTCGTGCCATAACGTTTTTATTACATGAAATAAGGAGTTAACGAAAAACTTCTCTAAAAAAAGAAAGGAATTATTAAAAATTTAAGAATTCTTTCAACGATCATTGGGATAGGTAATAGGGCTAAGGTTTCCCGGAAAATAAATTTGGATGGGCACCTTGACAAATGCCATTTTATGTCGTATATTTGCATCCAAGATTTATGGGATTAATACAGGATTATATCAGGATTGCTCAGAGCCGGCTAAAGCCGGCTCTACTATTTTAAAGGAGAAAGTCGCGAATGTGCATAACGATATACATGATTTATATGGATTTACAGTCGCTCACCCGGAGGTTTTGGGGAAAGGATGAAGGCGGAAGGATGAAGAAGGAAATGGGGGGTAGAGATTTGGTGTGGCTTTCTGCTAAAGACTAAAGACTAAAGACTTTGCTATGTGCAGAGCGATATTGATGAATTATAAGGAGTTATGGGGCAACTTTTGGTTTTTTGGCTTAACGGCTATCCGCCATTTCTTCAACGACTACTGTTTCGAGTTGAAGCAATTCTTCGCGGACTTTTCTGCGATTCTCTTCACGCATCGCGACAAGTGGCAGCCGGTAATTTTCGCTGATAATTCCCATCATCGCCAGAGCAGCTTTGACTGGACCTGGATTCGATTCGATAAACATGACCTTCATCAGATCGAAAAGCTCATAGTGAATTGCTTTCGCTTCTTCGAACTGGCAATTTAATGCAAATCGCACCATTCTGGAAAATTCATTTGGCACAGCATTCGACGTTACACTTATCACGCCTTTGGCTCCAAGAGCGATCAGCGGGACGGTAAGATTATCTTCACCGGATAGAAGATGAAATCCATGCGGTGCATTTTTGATGATTTCCATGCACTGAGCAAGGTCGGCGCTGGCTTCTTTGATAGCGACGACATTTGGAATTTCTGCACAGCGGAGCGTCGTCTCGGCATTCATGTTCAGTCCGGTTCTTCCAGGGACGTTATACATCACGACAGGAAGTCCGACAGCAGCGACTGCTTTGAAGTGCTCGAAGAGTCCGTTCGGAGTTGGTTTATTGTAAAACGGCGTTACGACAAGCGCAGCATCTGCGCCGAGATCAGCGGCTTCGCGAGTCATGGTAATGCTCGTCCGCGTATCGTTCGAACCTGTTCCGGCGATAACTAATGCACGACCGGCTACATAATCGATCACGTATTTTAGGAATTTTGTACGTTCTGTTGAGGATACAGTCGGATTTTCTCCTGTAGAGCCAAGCGGCACGATCATCTCGACTTCGCCGGAAAGCTGATAATCAAGAAGTCCGCGAGTAGCTTCATAATCTATTTCGCCATTAGCCGTAAACGGTGTGACGATAGCAGTGCCTGTTCCGTAAATTTTTTTCTTATTCATCTTATTTAATTTCTTCTAAAATTTCGGTAATATGTTCTTCGAATCGGTAAAACCCTTTTCTGGTTGCAATCCACTCCGCAGCCTGAACAGCACCCATAGCAAAACCACGACGGGACTTTGCACGATGCGTCAATTCGATGGCATCTTCTTCGGAGTCAAAGCCGACAGTATGCGTTCCGGTAATAGAACCCGAACGGATAGAACTGATGAGCATTGATTCGGGAGAAAGAGCTTCGCCTTGCTTCAGCTCGGAAACAACTTTCGTTTTTGATTTGAATCCGGAAAGCACAGCTTCAGAGATTCTGAGAGCTGTACCACTCGGAAAATCTTTTTTCATACGATGATGCGCTTCGGTAATAAAGACATCATAATCTGCAACATTCAAGAGTCGCGAAGCTGAAGCGACGATCTTGAGAAAAAGATTAACGCCGATAGAATAATTTGAACCGATGACGCAGCCGATCTGCGCTTCTTCGATCATCTTCCGAACTTTCGGAAGATCACTATCCCATCCTGTTGTACCGATGACCATTGAGATCTTTGCTTTCGAGCAAACACCAACGTTAGTCACAACAGTATCGGGCTGAGTAAAATCTATGACTGCATCCGGAGCATATTGCTTTAATGCTTCGAGGGATAGGAGTTTATCAATATCAAAAATAGCTACGATCTCATGTCCGCGTGACTTCGCAGCAGCTTCGACTTCATGTCCCATCTTGCCGTATCCGGCGAGTGCTATTTTCATGTTACAAAAATACGATTGAATTGAGAATTGAAAATGGAGAATGGAGAAACTTTGATTTTCACAATTCTAATGACTCAGTGCCCAAACGACTATATTTGTTCCGAACTTCAAAGCTTCATTCCTTTTTTCCGCAGGGTCGTCATGGACATCAGGATCATCCCAACCGTCGCTTGGATTCGATTCGTAAGTATAAAAGACGCACATTCTCGTACCGATGAAAAGCCCGAAACCTTGCGGAGCTTTATTATCATGCTCATGAATTTTCGGAACGCCGCTGGGAAAATCAAAATGACAATGATAGATGCCATGCGAGAATGGAAGTTCTTTGAAATCCTGATCGGGAAAAACTTTTTTAATCTCTCGGCGCATTGGTTTATCAAGTCCGTAATCGTCGTCGATATAAAGAAAGCCGCCTGCTTCGAGATAAGCATGGAGCCGCTTCGCTTCGGCTTCGGAGAAATCAACATTACCATGCCCCGTCATAAAGAGAAATGGGTAGTTGAAAATATCGTCGCTTGCAAGATCAACCCAACTGTATTCGGCATTGACTTCGATATTCGTATTATTCTTCACGAAACGAAGGAGATTGGGTTCTTCGGTTGGACCGTTATACCAATCGCTGCCGCCGGCATATTTCAGTCTGGCAATACGAAACTGCGAAGCCGAGCGATTCACCGTAAGCGGTCGCTGACTATAAGCGTTAAGACTAACGAAAGATAAAAAGAGTACTGCTAATAAAATAATTCTCATCTAATGAATACAATACGATATGAGGGGCATTTGTTCCATTTGTGTATTATCTACCTCTGTGACAACAATAATGTCTTTTTTTTTGTTATATAATGCTACGCAAAATTCTATTATTATGGCGAAGAAAACCATAGAGGTTGATATAAAAAAGAAGATTGATCTATCTGCCACGAAGAACGGGAAGAATGGCGCAATGCTGCCTTTTTCTAAGGAAGAAATTATTGCAGATTACCGCGTTGCGAATCAGTCCCGCATTGCAAGCATCATAGGGCGCCGCGAAGTTTTGACTGGCAAGGCAAAGTTCGGAATTTTCGGTGACGGAAAAGAAGTGGCGCAGATCGCTATGGCAAAAGCTTTTCAGTATGGCGATTGGCGTGCCGGATATTATCGCGATCAGACCTTTATGTTCGCAACGGGAACGAGCGATCTTCAGAAATTTTTCGCACAGCTTTATGCTCATGCCGATCCAACTGCCGATCCCGCCTCAGCAGGAAGAATGATGAATGCGCATTTTTCTACGCGCAGCCTCCATGCCGATGGAACATGGCGCGACCAGATGAAGCTGAAAAATTCGTCACCGGATTTTTCTCCGACGGCAGGGCACATGCCCCGTCTTGTTGGGCTTGGCTATGCTTCGAAACTCTATCGCGAGAACGCAGCGCTACATGATATGGCAACATTTTCCGACCATGGCAACGAAGTGGCTTTTGGGACGATCGGAAATGCAAGCACATCCGAAGGACTTTTCTTCGAAGCGATCAATGCGGCAGGCGTTCTGAAAATTCCGATGATTATTTCTATTTGGGATGATGAATACGGTATCTCAGTGCCGGCAGAATATCAGACGACAAAAGAATCTATTTCAAAAGCTCTTGCAGGTTTCGAAGCAGAGCCGGGCGGTGATGGATATTTATTTTACATCGTTAAAGGTTGGGATTACCATGCTCTTTGCGAAGCGTATTTAAGTGGCGTTCCAAAAGTCCGCGAAACACATACTCCAGCTCTGTTCCATATTACGGAGATGACACAGCCGCAAGGTCATTCGACGTCGGGTTCTCAAGAGAGATATAAATCTAAAGAGCGTCTTGCCTGGGAAGTCGAGCATGATTGCAACAAAAAGATGCGCGAGTGGATGATCGCAAATCATGTGATCGGCGAAAGTGCTCTCGATCAAATTGAGAAAGAAGATAAAGAAGTAGTAACAGAAGCAAAAAGTCGCGCCTTTGAATCATTTTTACATCCGATCAAAGAGGATATTATTTCCGTTGGCGGATTACTCGGTGAGCTTTCTTCACAGTGCTCACTTGGCAATGAAGTTGCCGGAATTAAAACAGAATTAGAAAACTCTTCAGAGCCATATAACCGTGATGTTGTTTCAGGTGTTCGCAAAGCTCTTCGACTTGCAAATGTCGAAGAGTCTGCGGCAAAAGAAAAATTAAAGTTATGGCTTGCTGCTCGACTCAAAAAAGCTGAGGATGAATATAGCTCTTGTCTTTATAGTGGCTCTGCAGATTCTGCTATGAAAGTTACTGAAGTTAAACCGATATTCTCTGATAAGTCGCAAGAAATAAACGGTTCACAAATCATGGTGAACTGCTTCGATGCAGCGTTTTCTCGCGACCCAAGAATTTTTGCGATCGGCGAAGACATCGGAAAGATCGGAGACGTCAATAAAGGAATGGACGGCTTGCAGGAAAAATATGGTGAGATTAGAATCACTGATACAGGAATCCGTGAGGCTACAATTTTAGGGCAAGCAATCGGCGCAGCAATGCGCGGATTAAAACCGATTATTGAAATTCAGTATCTCGATTATTTACTCTATGCTTTGGAAACATTGTCGGACGATCTGGCAACACTTCGTTGGAGAACGAAGGGGGGGCAGAAAGCTCCGGTAATCGTTCGAACACGCGGTCATAGATTAGAAGGTGTTTGGCATAGTGGTTCACCGATGGGAATGATCATCAATGCCATCAGAGGAATGTATGTTCTTGTTCCTCGGAACATGGTGCAAGCCGCAGGATTTTATAATACGATGTTGCAGTCTGATGACAGCGCTTTGATCATCGAAGTTCTTAATGGTTACCGTCTCAAAGAAAAATTGCCGGATAATATCGGAGCATTTACTTTGCCGCTTGGCGTACCGGAAATTTTGAAAGAGGGAAGTGATGTAACGCTGGTAACATACGGTGCATGTTGCCGCATTGCGCAAGATGCAATGCAAGAACTCGATCGCTTCGGAATTTCCGTCGAGCTTATAGATGTGCAAAGTCTTCTTCCATTTGATATTCATGGCATTATCAGCAAATCGCTTGCCAAAACGAATCGGATCGTCTTTTTGGATGAAGATGTGCCTGGTGGCGCAACCGCATTTATGATGCAGGAAGTTTTGGAAAAACAAGGGGGGTATAAATTACTTGATTCATCACCTGTTACTATCACATCGAAAGCTCATCGCCCTGCCTATGGATCGGATGGGGATTATTTTTCCAAGTCAAATTCGGATGATATTTTTAATGCGATCTATGGGATGATGAGTGAAGCAGAACCGACAAAATATCCGAAGTTCTGATGACTTACCTGTATCTTTTTCTCTATGAATTGTGTCTTTAGTAATAAGACTATTTCAGTGAACAAATGAAAGATAAACTACTAGTCGCTTTAATGCTTCTTTTCTTCTGCTCGATCACTCTCGGCAAGCAGGTGTCTGACTATGCTAGTTACGGAGAACCTAAAATTGATTACATTATTAGCGGTACAGTTCAAACGAGCACCGGTCTTAGAAAGTCGGGATTAGCGGTGTATTTTGATTCGGCAAATAATAGCGACACTTCGAATATTGAAAGGGGATTCTATTATTATAATTCAACCGCCACTGACGATTCAGGACATTTCAATATAGATCTGAGTATTAACACAAATTTTAGATATCAAAACACAATGAGAGTTGTCGTCATTGACGGAGCTGATACAGCATATTCACCTTGGGCATCAATTTATAGCGCTACAAGAAAAGAAACTATGGGTACATTTACCTCCCATGACTGTAACTCAAGACAGTATGAAGCGCCCGTATCGGAAGTATATACTTTTCAACCACAGACTATTACTCTACGATAAAAACTTTTGTCGTAATAGACTGTCCTTCCGTTATCTTACAGTAATATGTTCCGGAGCGGAGATTAGGCAATGTGATCATCTTGCTTAAAGAGCCAGCTTCAATACTACTGGCAATAACTTCTCTTCCAAGCAGATCAACGATCTGAATAGAAGCGAATAAATTTTCTGAACGTTCGATTGTGAATGTAGGATTTTCCTTCAACACAGGATTCGGATAAATTCTGAAATTGCTTTCTGTAGTTTCATTCTTTACATAGGCAGGGGTAAGCGGTGAAGTTTCTTTACAGAAATAAATATCTCCGGCATCGCTCTTATCATCTTGCCAACAAAGAAGCCTTGTGCCATCAGAAGCAAATAATACATTGGCAAAAACTTTACTGCTTGTTCCATTTACATTAACGGGTCTGTTGTTAATGAGCGCCAGAGCATCACTATTGAGGATATATCTCATTCCGTAATTGAACGTCTCGTAAGCAATGACTCGGTATTTTCCATAGATAGCAATACTTGCGTAATTCGGAGATTGAGATCCTGAAACATCAAACGCCATATTCATTGGTGTCATCAACGAGCCATTTGGCACAAAGGCATAATAAAGGTGATTTGTCCCGCCGGTATTATCCCTGGCATCACGCCAAACAATATGTGCTGCCTCAGAGTCATCAAGAGTAATGCTCGGTCCTGAGACTGGGCATGCATTGATATTCCAGTCACCGCTTGAAAGTTTGAGCGCAGGTTGGAAAGTTATGCCTTTATCATACGAACGGGTTAGCCAAATGTCGCGCAAATTATTAATATTTGAACGGAACACAATATAGAGATGTCCATCAGGTGTGCAAGCCATTTGTTCTGAGCAGCATTCGCAGGTGCCGCCAATACCTCCGGCAAATATATCAGCTTTCTTATTTACTGACCATGTCATCCCTCCATCTGTAGAACGAGTGGTGTAGAGATGAACATTTGTCGAAGTCTTTCTTTGAGTTTCTCTTGAATCAAGAAATGAGACATAAAGATTGTCGCTTGAATCACAGGCAACAGAAGGGAAGTCCTGAGCGTATTTAGAAGAATCATTGGCATCGCAAACAGTTTTTGGATGTGTCCATGATTTGCCTTGATCGGTTGAACGGGTGTACCAAATATCAGGCTGATTATTTACACGGCTGCCCATCCATACCAAGTGGATGATCCCCTTTGTATCAAATACGAACTGAGCGGTGCGCTGAAAATTTGAATTACAATTTGCATCCGAGCAGACGACTTGATTAGTGAATGAAGCACCGCCATCACTAGAAATAGCCATCGAAATGGGACCATTTCCACTTCCATCTGTTCCGCTAATCCATGCAACATAGATGTTCCCGTTGCGATCGAGCTTCATCATTGGTGCACGGTCTTCACGCATCGTTTTATCCAGATTAACGCGGATCGGAGTTGTATATGTCTGCGCGAGGATGAAACTTGGGGCGAGTAGAATCACGGCGAATAGAAAGTTTTTCATAGGTATAATAATTTATATACATGAAAAACACATTTCTTTGGAAGAAGTTACACCTTTAGTTTAATCTGCCCGATGCATTGCACCGTATTGCCCACCGGATGAATCTCCTCCCCCTATATTTTCAAAAAGCACATGAGGCACAGGAAGACGCAAATGGATATACATTTCGACTAAATGCGATCTAAAGAGACTGTCAAATAAGTGCTTCTGTGAACTGGAGTTATCATCGCCATACCACCAGAACCAATCGCTGCCCTCAGCTTGCAAAAGTGCAATATATGCGGATTGATAATGCTTCACGGCTTCATCACCGATAGCTTTATAAGAATGAAAAGCTTCAGCGGCATCGGCAAGCAAGTCCCATGCACGGTTTTTCTCGGGATGACCGATCCAGATTTTAAAATTCGCATTGATCCACGATCCGGCAACGATATGAGAAATTGCGCGAACATTTGTCTGCCCAATTTCTTCCAATGCATTCGAAAATGTTATTGATTGAATCTCTTCAGTTGTCGTTAATGCTTTATAGAACTCATCCAGAAAATATTTTCCGTTCTCATAATAATTTTCCCAACAATTTTCTCCATCAAGAATTACGGAAATGCATGATTCTCTTAAGGCTTCTTCTCCAAAACTGTCAACGATCAAACTACGAATCTCTTTACACTTATGAATAAAATCCATCGCTGCATCGTATGCATTCCATGTTGCATAATCAAATCCTATTCTATCAGAAAGCCAATGATCACGAAAGAAAAGAGTAATACTCTTTTCTCCGACATTAAATTTCCTTGGAAAATATTTTTCGAGTTCGCCATATTTTGTATCGTCATTTTTAGAATTCTCATGCATCAGTGAATGGAGAAGTACCGATTCATCGCTTGCTGCCCATGAAATATTTTCTTCAACAAGTACTTTCAATGCCTCATTTGAAATACTACCTTCAGCAGGCCACATCCCTTTAAGTTTACTATCAAATCGCTCCTGATAAAGCACTTTTGCGCGTTGCACTTGTTCATAAGCATCACGAACGAAACTAAATCTTTTCTCCGGCAGTGTAACGTGAGGCATTGCTTCAGTAGCAGAATTTGTATCACAGAGAAGGGGAAGAATAGGATGATAAAAAGGTGTGGTTGAGATCTCGATCTGCCCGGAATCCATCAACTTCTTATGGTATGGTATTATTTCTGCAAATATTTTATGAAGAGATGTAAAAAGAAGCGTTTTTTCATCTTCGGTAAAATCCCTGTCTTTTTGAATCAGCGTATCGAAAGGACTTTTAAATCTACTAAACTCGCCTGTCCACGCAAGAGCAAAATGAACAGCGAGATCACGGAGATCGGACTCGCTGAATGATTCATTGTTATGCTGTTTTTCCCAAAGCTCATTATACCGAGGTGATCTGGCAATTATCCTTTCGCGATTCGCATTAAAGCAATTATGGATTAGAAATATTTTTTCATCTTCAGTTAATAACGCAATCTCTTTTTTCGAAACAAACAAAATTTCATCTTCAACTCCATCGCGATATGCTTCGATCTGCCGTATCAGAGAAGGAACAAGATTAATTGTTGCGTGCATGGTTGGATAGCGCTCCAGATGCTGCACCATCTCAAGATAATCTTTCGTTGTATGCAAACGCACCCACGGAAGAACGATTTCTTCTTCGGTTCGGTAATCGGGTTGATGCTGATGCCAAAGCAAAGCAAGCTTTATTGGAACCATGGGTTTTATTGTGATATAAGAGAAGTCACTGCCCAAAGTGAAACGCTGCCGATAACAATCCAAAGTATAACTCCTTCGATGAATGGCTTGATACCTACAGATCGCAACGTCTTGCGCGACAGCCCGGCTCCGATGAGGAAGAGCGTTACGACAAGTCCGGTCTTCGCAATAGTGACTAAAACATTATAAATAGATATATCAAGCGGCACATACGTCCGCACAACGGAAGCAACAACGAACAGAAAAATAAAATAGGGAATAACGATTTTTTTCTTCCCACTCTTGAAAAAGAAGGAAGTACCCAACGTCAAAGGCACGATCCACAATGCACGGGCAAGCTTAACGGTCGTTGCTATCCTCAGCGCTTCATCCCCAAATTTTGCCGCCGCGCCAACTACTGAACTCGTATCATGGATCGCAATCGCTGCCCAAATACCAAATTGCATTTGTGTAAGCTTCAGATATTCACCAATGATCGGAAAAATAAAAAGTGCAATAGAGTTAAGAATAAATACTGTTCCAAGCGCAACAGACATTTGGTTCTCATCGGCATCCAACACAGGTCCCACTGCGGCAATCGCACTTCCGCCGCAAATAGCTGTACCGCTGGAAATGAGATGTGAAGTCTTTCTATCTATCTTCAACCATCTGCCGATAAAATACCCAAGTGTAAGAGTGCCGAAGATCGTAGCAATCGTAAAGAGAATTCCGGATTGCCCAGCCTCCACGATACTTCCCAGATTCATTCCAAATCCTAAACCTACAACAGAAACCTGAAGAAGTATCTTTGTTGCCTTATTGTTATATTTTTGAAAAGGATGACCGATAGTTAAAGCGATAAAAAGCCCCAATGCAAGAGCAATTGGAGGCGAGGCAAATGGAGTAAAGCAAAATGCGAGAACGAGAAAAAATATGATTTGCTGTAAAAGAGTCTTTTTATTTTTGGGCATTCAGTTTTCTCGCAATTGATGAGTATGTGATTTTACAAAAATACAAAGGGCGGAAGCTAAGTCCGCCCTTTTGAGTAATATCGGGATATTTAACCTCACTCCTCTTCTTCCTTATGATGCAGTGAATGAGCTGCTATAACTTTATCGGCAAATTCCTTCGGCGCATCTTCGTAGTGATCGAAATGCTGACGGTGTGAGCCTTTGCCTTGAGTTAGTGAACGAAGGCGCGAAGAGTAGTGATGAAGTTCGGCAAGCGGCACTGAAGCTTTGATTACTTCGAATGAGCCTTTCGTATCCATCCCTTGTACTTTGCCTCGGCGTGAAGATATGTCGCCAAGCACATCACCCATATATTCGTCCGGAACCGTCACTTCGATGAAATAGATCGGTTCAAGAAGAACAGGTTTTGCTGCAAGAAATCCTTCTTTGAAAGCCATCTTGCCCGCCGTCTTGAAAGCATTTTCATTTGAATCAACCGGATGCTCTTTGCCGTCATAAAGTGTGACTTGCACATCGACAACAGGATAGCCTGCAAGCGGTCCACGGCCTAAGAATTCGTGAATACCTTTATCAACGGCAGGGATATGTTTATTCGAAACAACTCCTCCGACGATTGCATCAACGAATTGATACCCTTCGCCGCGCTTCTTCGGAGCGACTTTGATCGCCACTTCGCCGAACTGACCTGCGCCCCCTGATTGCTTTTTGTGACGATACCTCGTATCGGCATTCCCTCGGATCGTTTCGCGGAATGGAATGCGCGGTTCGACAACATCCACATCAACTTTATATCGCTCTTTCAAGCGCTTCACAATAATATCAAGTTGCAACTCGCCTTGACCTTGAATGAGAATTTGATTTAGTTCGGGATCATGAATAACAACGAATGTCGGATCCTCTTCATGCAGTGCGTGCAAACCGATTGCAATTTTTTCTTCGTCGCCTTTATTTTTTGAACGAACAGCGCTGACAATAACCGGTTCAGGAAATTCGATTGGCTTCAAAATTACCGGGAAGGATTTAGAACTCAGAGTATTATTTGTATGAGTATCTTTTAACTTTACTGCTGCTGCAATGTCGCCTATTCCGGCATGAGGCATTTCTTTGCGAGTCTTTCCGCACATTGAAAATATTTGTGACATGCGTTCCGGTCTTCCGTTGGATTCGTTGACCATATCTTGTCCCGGTTTTAATTCACCATGAAAGACACGGAAGAACGAAAGATCGCCAAGATGAGCTTCGCTGACAGTCTTGAAGACAAAAAGAGTGGTTGCATCTTTCGGAGCTTTGTTCAAACTCACATCCTGTTTATTTTCCGGATTGATTCCGTGAACATCGGCAAGATGATCATCCGGAGCGGGGGCGTTGGTGATAATAAATTCCAGAACTCGTTTCACACCGATATTTTGATCTGCTGATGCGCAAAGGATTGGAAAAAGTTTACGATGCGCAAGAGATTCATGAATTCCGCCGGAGAAATGTGATTCTTCAAGCTGTCCATCTTTAGCAAAAAATTCCTCCATCAAAGTATCATCGCTCTCGGCAACGATTTCGACAAGCTCTTTATGTAACTTATCTGCCTTCTCAGAAATATCTGTTGGAATATCTTCTTCGGTGTAAGCCCCCGATCCATCCGTTTTGAAGTTAAGCATTTTCATCTTCATAACGTCTATGATCTTATTGAATCCCGGTCCTTCATTATATGGGAATTGGACGATGGCGACTTCATGACCAAAGTGGGATTTTAATTCCTCAACCAACGAATCAAAGTTTACACCGATCGCATCTAATTTATTTACTACAAAGATGACGGAATTCTGATCTGAAGTTGAATAGTCCCAAACCTGATCTGTGCCAATCTCGATTCCTGCCGGAGCGTTAATAAGTACTAAAGCCGTATCAGCCACATGCAATGCAGAGCGAACTTCTCCTGTGAAATCAGGATAGCCCGGCGTATCAAGCAGATTCAGTTTAGTATTTTGGTGACTGAAACCAAGAAGTGAAGTATTAATAGAATGTTTGCGCGATATTTCATCAGGATGATAATCGCTGAGAGTATTCCCTTCAAGTATTGTACCGCGGCGGGTGGTGATCCCGGCGGCAAAGGCAATACCTTCAGCCAGTGTTGTTTTTCCGCAGCCTGCGTGTCCGACGAGGGCAAGATTTCTGATCGGTGTGCTCATATTTTAGGTAAGTACTGATTAAAATCGTTGTAAATATAACACAAAATTGAGCAAAGGTATCCGATTTCGTTTCAAAATAGTAATGAGTGGGTAGAATCTTTTTCTATTTCAGGGAGTTCATTTAGTACATAACGAAACCATTGATGGTAATTTTTATAAAATCATGACTCCCTTTCTCAAAAAACTCCTCTACTGTGGCGTGGTAATTTTATCAACTACTATCTCAGCTCAAGCGCAGATTTCGATTCCTCAAATTCAGTGGGCAAAATCTTTCGGAGGATCTGAAAGTGACTTTCCAAGTGCAATCGAGCTGACTTCGGACAAAGGATATATCATTGCCGGAGGCTCATATTCCAGTGACTTTGATATTGCCGGACACCATGGAACGACAGACTTTTCAGATTTTTGGATCGTAAAACTTGATAGTAACGGTGTTCTTGAATGGCAACGATCACTCGGCGGCGATAGCGATGATGTTGCTCGAAGTATTAAACAAACGAAAGATGGGGGGTATATTCTTGCCGGTTATTCCAATTCAAAAAATTGGGATGTGTCAGGAAATCATGGAGGATATGATTATTGGATCGTGAAATTAGACGAGAATGGAAAAATTATTTGGCAGAGATCATACGGTGGAACCGGCGATGATAAAGCCTTCTCCGTAGAACTTAGCTCAGATGATGGGTATGTCATTGCCGGAACATCATATTCAAACGACATGGATGTTACCGGGCATCACGGAAGTGCTGGCAGCGCCGATTGCTGGGTTATAAAACTGAACAGCGTGGGAGAGTTGCAATGGGAAAAATCCTTCGGAGGCACTCAAGATGATGCGGCTAATGAAATAAAACGAACATCTGATAACGGATTTATCATCGCTGCGTATTTAACTTCAATGCATGATTTTACTGCAATAAAAATAGATAGTTTAGGCAATGAAAAATGGGAATCCTCAGTCGGCGGCTCAGGTGATGAAGAGGCTTTTAGTATTGATGTGACCAAGGATGGGGGGTTCATACTTGCCGGATATTCGGATTCTAAAGATGGAGCAGTAACTGGTAATCATGGTAATACAGATTATTGGATTGTCAAACTTGATAGCGTTGGCAAATTACTCTGGCAGAAATCTTTCGGAGGCAGCGATGCAGAGGCAGCATATTCAATTAAACCAACTTTCGACGCTGGATTTATTATTGCCGGAATAAGCAGCTCTAACGACTTCGATGTTTCCGGCAATCACGGCGGCAATGATTATTGGCTTGTGAAGCTTGATAGCATCGGTAATCTTCAATGGCAAAAATCTCTCGGCGGTCCCGGCGAAGAGTTTGCTCTTTGCGTCCGACAGACTTCCGATAGTGGCTACGTAATTGCCGGTTCTTCTGATTTTGATGGCGGCGATGTAACTGATAATCATAATCATGAAGATTTCTGGGTCGTGAAATTGGGGACGCAGACTATGAATGACGTAAAAGCTGTGAAGAGCTCTTCTAACGAAGCAATAAATTTTCCAAATCCATTTAATGAAAAAACTCAGATTCAGTTTAGCTATGCAATTGAATCACCGTCGGAATTTATTCTTTACAATATACTCGGTGAAGAAGTGAAGCGGTTAAAAATTTCTTCAGGTACAGAAAGCATTTCTTTCAGCCGAGAAAATTTAGCGAGCGGAATTTATGTTTATCATGTCGTTAGTAGCGGTCGGATCATCGGAGAGGGAAGAATGATTATTCAGTAGTTACTAAAACTACAATCTCTCATCCTTTGCTTCTCTTCGCATCAAGTCTCGTGTAGCGATGCGGTGATCTTTTCCTTCGAAGAGAATTTTATATGTTTCTTCGACGATCGGCATTTCGATATTATGCTTCTGGGCAAGTTCGCGGGCAGATTCTGTCGTCCAAACTCCTTCGGCAACCATCTTCATTCCGGCAAGAGCCTCTTCCAATGTTTTGCCTTTACCGATCTCTTCACCTACTCGGCGGTTTCTGGAATGTTTAGAGAGACAAGTCACGACAAGATCGCCCAACCCTGCAATCCCGGCAAAAGTCGGCTCATCGGCACCGAGAGCAATGCCGAGTCTTCGTATCTCAGCAAGCCCTCGCGAGATAAGTGCGGCAACGGTATTATCACCATACCCTTCGCCTTCGATAATTCCTGCACAAATTGCGATAACATTTTTCAATGCTCCGCAAAGTTCAACTCCGACAACATCGCTTGTCGAATACACTCTGAAATTTGGAAGGAAGAAAGCATCTTGCACGATCTTTACTGCATCCGGATCACTTCCGGCAGCTGTGACAAGAGTTGGAATCCGCCGTGCGACTTCTTCGGCATGGCTTGGTCCGCTGAATGCAAGAGTCCGGCTTTTCTGAACTTCCAATACTTCTTGCAAGACTTCAGTCATACGCTTCAAGGTATGACGTTCGATCCCTTTTGATGCGCTGATATAAAGAGCAGAATCATTTTTAATGAAAGGGGATAGTATCCCGGCAACTTCTCGAAGCGATTGCGACGGGACAGCAAAAACATATAACTCCTTCTCACGAAGAAAATCTGCATTATGCGTTACAATGATATTTGCCGGAATTGATATGCCCGGAAGGTAGAAAGAATTTTCTTTGGAAGATGAAAGGCTTGCAGCAAATTCTTCCGATCTTGACCACAGCGTAACTTCATGCCCGCCTTCTTGCAATAGAAGTGCGATCGTTGTACCCCATCCACCTGCTCCGATAACGGCTGTTCTCATTTATCTCCTTAAAACAAAAACCGAAGAGTTTTGCTCTTCGGTAATGATATTACTTAATGCAAAACTACAATGAATTTTTATGCTGCTGCCTGTTTATGAAAAATGCGGAGCTTATCGAAACGGTTCTCCGTGTTCGAAAGAAGACGTACGATATTTGCGCGATGGCGATAAATTAGAAATAATGCAATTCCGATTGCGCCGACGATGAGTGTGTGATACCCATAAATATCGACTCCCAAAATATTTTGGCGGACGAACATTGTTGTCGGAAACATCACTGCAGCGCTGATTGAACCGAGAGATATATATCCCGAAGCTGCAACGACAAGAAGAAAAATCCCGATGGCAATTGCCGTTTCGATAGGGGCAATAGCGACGAGCATTCCGGCAGCAGTACTAATTCCTTTGCCGCCTTTCCATCCTGCAAAAATTGTGTAACAATGTCCAACGACGGCAGCAATGCCGGCGAAGAAACGAAAAACCGTAATATCCTGAAAAGGAGTTTGGTTGTGGAAGGGAAGTCCGTTGAAAAGATATGTCGCAAATAGCACAGCGCCAATTCCTTTTGCAATATCAAGGAGCTGAACCATCAACCCGAGCTTCCATCCAAGTACGCGGAAAGCATTGGTCGAGCCCATGTTGCCCGATCCTTTTGTGCGCAGATCGAACCCTCGAAAGCGTTTGCTGATAATGACGCCGAAGGGGATTGCGCCAAGAAAATACCCTGCTACTATGACAACAATTAAACTGATCATGTATTATACATCTGTTAAGCCTCATTATAACACTGCAATTTATAATATTGTTCGGTAAATTGTAGGAAGTAGTCTCATTGTTGCTTGTCATTCCGAAGGAGCCGAAATTCGCCATAGGCGAATGAGCGACTGAGGAATCCCCTAAATCGTGGTACCCACTTATGGGCTATAAACTATAAGGGATTCCTCACATCCTACGCCGCGGCGGATCTCCGATTGGAATAACAATAAAATCCGGGTTCAGGCAATAGGTGGCAATTTCCAAAAGTTGCCCCGCAACTCCTTATAATTCATCAACATCGCTCTGCACACAACGACTTTTCCTATCTCATTCCCATTTTTTTCATCCCCCATCCTTCATCCTTCATCCTTTCTCAAAATTCCCGGGTGAGCGACTGTAACTCTTTATAATTCAAGAACATCGTTGTGCACATTTCTGTTTTTCACTGCTTATAGTTAACAGTGAAATAAGAATGTCATTG
This sequence comes from Kapaibacterium sp. (SeqCode), assembly GCA_038210275.1. Lineage (GTDB taxonomy): Bacteria > Bacteroidota > Ignavibacteria > Palsa-1295 > Palsa-1295 > PALSA-1296. The sequence goes on from JBBQWV010000013.1 coordinate 75,918, forward strand.
CGAGACCGGCACTAGCCGGTCGTGGCAATCTAAAATCTGTAAGGGTATAGGTGCTCATCATACTGGAGATAATATACGGACAAAATATGCTTTTGTCAAGTGCTTTTAAAAGATTTAATATTGTGGGCACCTATGCAAAAAAAACTTCTCCTTCTTCAAAAGGAGGGGCTATAAATACATCGTGTTAATTTAGGCGACTAAGTCGTTTATTTACGCGATTCGATTCCACTTTATTACCTGTTTATTTCCAGACGGTATCTTAAAATTCCTGCAATTCAACTGGTAGCCTCGATTCACGGTCATTTTGACCATGCATTACATTAATATATTTAGAATAGCCTTGGGCCAAAGTTAAACAGCCTTTAGGTTGAAGAGGAAAACCCATGTCAGTAAATTGAGGGGACGTGCTACTTCTTATAGAATTCAAAATAGCATCACGAGGAATATAGGGAGGATCAAGGGAAATTACATTGTTATTTGGATTATAGCTCCCATCACAAGGATTCCAAATATCCTTTATTCTTACCCTTTTAGAATATTTTCCAAAGTTATCTTCAGCATCAATAATGGGTGGGGGATGACCCGTTTGGTCCTCATATACAGCACGGTACAGTGTATATGCTGGAGAAACATTCTCCGCTAAAAAAGGCAAGATATTAGTGGGTCCATCGAAAGAACTACCATACCTTTGTAGCGCGTATCTTCGATACATTGAATCAACATAAGCAAACGTTCTAAATCCATCTTCTGTCAATTCGCCACAACCTGCGAGGTTGGAAATATTTTTCTTTGGCATGACCCCATTAATAGTTTGTTCCAATCCATCGATGCCAGTTCCATTTATTTTATCAACAAAACTAGATCTCAATTCTTGGTCCATATGAGTGTATTGATGTGCAGACGGAGTACCGACATCAACTCGCCTATTAGAAAGAAGATAATCAGCCATTGGACTACGTATCCTGAACCCTCTAACATAGATAGGTACATTGTTTGTCACAGCACTGTTATCATACGCATGACGAAGTGTAAAAATTATCTTTGATACACCAGCGATTGATATACTCGAAGTATCGTCGCCAACAGCATTTAAACGAACAACGGCATATCGTTGCATAGTATTAGCATTAAAAGGAGGTGGAAACTCGAATAATGAACGTGGATTGTTCATTCCTCCGTTGTTAGCATCTCTATCTGTGGAAAAAATATCATGGGTACTGTATTTATTATAATCCAAAGTAATTGATATTGGCGTATTTCCACTCGCATTATATACGTCGGCAGTTACAGTATACAAGTCTCCAGTCGCAGGACAGTCATATCTAAAAATAAAATCAACATAAATTTTGTCGTTACCAAAAGCCCTGAACGCTGGATTATTGGTATCCCAATATAATTCAGGATTATACCATTTCTGTCCCGGATCTGTGAGCTGAAGATTTAATAGATCACCTGTTTTATTAGTAGGAATTATCCATTCAAGTGGGCTAATGGTAGAAAAACCACCCTGTATTTCTTTCCAACTTGTTGCTCCATCATCTTTATCACAAAGAACAGGTATCTGCTGATTCTCAAGAAATTTTATTGCTTGAAACCGTTCATTATCAAATTTTTCAGATCCATATTTTGATATAAGATTTGTTGCTAAAAAGTACCGATCTTCCTTTCCGGGTACTGCAAACCGAGATCCCACGTAAGAATTATGCAGGAGTTCATCTCCAAAGAATCGCGGATGCTCTGCGTCAGGATAATATGGCAACCCAATATACATTGTCATTTGGGATGATGGCATCATAGTTGCTAAATCAAGTCTCCCGTGATAATCTGCTTGATAAAAAGTATTAAACCCTATATTCAACATACTATCCAAAATTGTTTGAGAAGTTAAAAAACCTGGTTGTCCATTCGAGGGCAACTCAAGTCTTCCATTCAATGAGGAAATTTCAAAGCCGCCAATAGGAAAGTAAAATGGAAGCGTCTTTAATTGCGCAAATGTGTCTATCGCAAAAAGGCCAAGAAAAAGCGATATGTAAAATATTTTTTTCAAAGGAAATTATTAAGTAAGTTTTAAAAAAAATGACAATGTTATTTCAATATCAACAGATGAATTCTCCGATTAAAAGTTTTTCCTTCTAATTCAATAACATAAGTTCCATTCGGCAATGTCCTGATGACTATCGGATGTAATGGATTCACGAACGGTGTATAAATATTTTCTGAAAAAACTTTACGTCCAAGTAGGTCGAAAATATTTACTTGTATATCTTCTTCTGGTGCAGAACGTAAATCCAAGATACATTTTCCATTTGTCACAGGATTAGGAAAAACATTTATAGATATATCATTCTGAGATATAGGGAGAACTCTATTTGTTTTAACAGGAATTTTATTCGACCCATGGATAACGTAGATTGTTCCGACAGCTTCATTTCCGTTATTTAAGCCAAATCCTGAAAGACCGAGTATTGCGTCTTGAAGGTTATCGTTATCTGCTGTAAGCGTATCAAGGAATCCGTCTCCACTATTAGGTATTGGTCCGATAAACATATCAACTTTATCATCAATTGCACTACCCAGAACATAGAAGAAATGATACCCATAAAACCCACCATCAAGATCAGCGCCAATATACAGTACATGGTTACCCGTCCCAGTCATATCTCCGCAATCATGCAACCCAACACCACCAAAACGTGATACCCGAAAATTGTTGTCATAAAAATATGGTTCATGAATGACAAATGATGCGCTATCAGCCATCCATCGTTTCGTACCGAAATCCTTCCCCCCCTTAAATATTCTTAATTCTTGAATAGTACGACTTCCATATTGTGTCTCAAAGGGAGGCAGAAAATCGTACGATGAGTCATTTCCATGTTTTGAAATTGCATGCATGCTAAGATGGTTCTCAGAGTTAGGAACTAGAGAATGTGGATTTTGCCATTTTGCAAATATGGTATCAAATTTCAAAGCGCTAACTAAACCAGAAAGACTAAAAGGCGGATCATTTTTATAATAGAACAGATTACCATAAAGATCAGAAGCAATAATATCAGCTCTTCCAACGCCACGGTAATCTCCTTGACTTACTCCTCTAATTCTGTCTACCCATGGTGGGGGAATTGTATCAAAGAACTTAGTACTATCCTGGTATGCTATTTTACCTTTTTTCATAAGTTGTTCTCCCCCAATAAAATAAATGAGAAAGATCGAATCACTTTGAGTGTTGGTATTTCCAACCAAAACGGAATAAACTATATCTTCTACTGAATCTGAAGATAAGTGTGAAGAGTAAGGCAAGAGAGGAACGTAGTCATTGTAGAATTTTGCTTTTATATTTGTTCGAAGTTCTGTATATCGCGAAGAATCAAATTCCCCTTGATCGTCTTGCCAATAAATTCTGGCAGGTTTTGAAGTTCTAGTAGAATAAAGTATATCTGAATATTTTGGTGAACGGAAATGTCCGCGACGGATGGAATAATTTATAGTATTTTCACCGAGAATATGAAGTTTATGAAGATTAAAAAGATGACCGGCACTAAACACAGAATCTCTAACCATACTATTGACATTATCATAATCAAGAACGCACGACAATCTCCCGTAAGAATCACCGGGAGTTGGACCAATATTTAGCAATCCTGAACCTAAATACTGCGATTCGTGGGCTCCATAAATCGTATCGATCTCCCCCGACACTCCGATGCGCGGGAAGTAGCAATTCGGATCGAAGGCAGTCGAATTAACTTGCGCTTGAGTTACACCGGCTAAAAGTAAAATTATGAATAGAATGGATACTTTCATATCTTTAGATCACGTTCTCCAAATCTTGGCTGTAAGTGATCTTCACATTTGCATCTTCTCCCTGAATAAGTTTTGGTTTTATTCCGATGCGCTCTAAAAGCTCGGCTTCATCGGTGGCAGAGTAGTTGCCTTCATGGGCTGCTTCCAATGCTTGCTTGAGCAGTTCGAATCGTGCTCCTTGCGGAGTTTGGGCGCGCCAAAGATTTGCGCGAGGAATTGTAGAGGATGAAAATCCATCTTCAGAATGCTTTAATGTATCAACGACAGGAATTGCTGCAAGAGCAGCGCCGTAATTTTGAACTCCTTCGATAACCTTCGAAATTATTTCTGCCGAAATAAATGGACGCGCCGCATCATGCACGAGAACGATCTTTGATCCGCCAAGCTCTTCAAGTTTTTGCATTCCGTTGGAAACAGAATCTTGACGCGTTGCTCCGCCAATAGTAATTTCGATCTTTTTATTACAAAAAAGCGGGAATAATTCATTCTCGAATCTGCTCACATCATCAGCAGCAACGACGAGGACAATGCGATCAATTTGTGAATGCTCAGCAAATGTTTTCAGTGCATGTTGGTAGAGAGGAATATTATTCAGCATAGCAAATTGTTTTGCCATGCCAAACCGCGAGCCGCTTCCGGCTGCAACAATGATGACGTCTGTTAGTGATACATTCATATTCGCAAGTGGAGTTAACACCTACCTCAAAGAGAGCAATCCCAAAGAGCTGCAAATCCTTCGGCTCAGGACTCTTTTGGATCGTTATTACGAATGACCCACAGCCACCAAATGAGAATTGGTTGCAGTGGAAGCCTGATCCACAATGCAAGCGGCGTTATCCAGCCGGTTGCAAATTGTTCAGGGTGCATGAACATATAAATATTTGCCGGAAAGACAGCAATAACCAGAGCAATGAGTCCAATGACTGCCGCACGATGAAAACGAGGAATGAGTATTCCAACTCCTCCCAAAAACTCAAAAAAACCACTGATATAAACAATCGCTGTATGCGCCGGAAGAAATGGAGGGACGATGGCTACAAATCCCGATGGACGAACGAAATGCAGAACACCAACAAAAATAAATCCGGCAGCAAGGATGTAATTCGAAATTGTCTTAAGGGTGTTCGATGTCATGATCATGTATTCTGGTCGTGGCTGAGTTTGAATAGCAAAAAATAAATGTGAGCCATAACCCATAACGTCATTGCGAGGAGTTCGCTTGCGAACGACGTGGCAATCTAAAATCTCGATTCTACTACAAAATTGAAATTTTTAGATTGCCACGTCGGGCTAAAGCCCTTCTCGCAATGACATTTTAAAAAATATCCGGGTAAAGATATTATTGTTTCGTTGAAGGCTGTTTCTCTTTAGTGTTGGCAGAACGATGTCCTCTATCGTGCTCATGATCTTCTCTGCGGAGTTCGCTTTTGCGTTGCATAAGTTTTTTCGAAAGTTCTTCCCTCTTCTCTTCTGATCTTATCTCGTGAGGACGAGCGACCGCCGTCACAGTCGAAGCCGATTTTTGAACAACCGGTCCCTGCGCATAGAGCACACTGCTCAAAAAGGCAGTCGAGAAAATCATATTGAAGAAAATCCTTTTCATTGCTGTTCCTTACCTATATATTCGGGAGATTTTCTCCCTTCGTTATGAATAACGCTTGAGTCTTTAATTTTAGTCCCATAAAACCCGTTAATAATTATTCATCCTTCGTAAGGCAGTTCTACGATGAATTTCGACCCTTTTCCGAATTCGCTTTCGACAGTAATCGTACCGTCATGAGCTTCGACAATTGATTTAGTGATCGCCAGCCCTAAGCCAAGTGAGCGGGCAGTATGTTCAGCGCCTTGATGAGCGCGAGCTTGTTCAGTGCGGTAGAAACGGCGAAAGATCTTTTTTAAGTCATTTGCAGCAATACCGGGACCTGTATCTTCTACTCCGAAACGAACAGATCGTTCGGTTTGATCTAAAAATAATCTGACCGTTCCTCCGTGCGGAGTATATTTAAATGCATTGTCGAGAAGATTCATCATCACTTGATAGAGCAGTGTAGGATCAGCATCAAGATATATTTCTTCCGTCTTATCACCAAGCTTTGATTCAAAAGTTATTCCTCTATCTGCGGCAAGAATTTCCGCATCTTCAGAAATAGAATGTAAAAATTTATAGATGGAAATATGTTCTTTACGAATTGGAAGTCGGTGGTCATCAGCTTTTGCAAGTAAGAGCAAGCCTTCAACAATTCTTTGCATACGCTCCACCTCTTCCATCATGCTTGCGAGGAGATTTCGCGTATCAGGAGTTTGAAGTGTTTGAGCGGATTCTAATTTTCTTTGCGCCTGTTCGATCTCACCTTTTAAAATTGCAAGCGGAGTCTTGAGTTCATGCGATGCATCGGATGAAAATTGCACGATCTGCGTAAACGAACCTTCTAATCGTGAGATCATTGAATTAAGTGTGCTCACGAGGCTTGTTAATTCGCGGTCGCCGCGAGCCGGCATTTCAATACGTCTGGAAAGATTCTTTGCTTCAATATCCTGCGCAGTGTTAGCGATTTCTTCGATGGGTTTCAGGGCTTTGCGTGCAAGCACAATTCCTCCGAGTGTTGCAATGAGCAGTGCGATAGGGATAACATATAAATACGTCCGTTGTGATCTGCTGATTACTTCCCAAATATCCTTTTCTGTATATGCTTCAAAGACAACATAGTATTTATTCGAAGCTACTGCGGCGCGAAGCGCCTCGCCTCTGAATTCTATTTCACCGAGAGTTCTTGCTGAATCAGCCTGCGAAAGTTGAGAAACGAAATAGAGATTGCGGATAGTATCGGTCTCAAGATTTTGTGTCCGGTAGATAGGAGCGCCGATCTGTAACTTGTCGTCAAGCGAATATATCTCCATGAGATCATTGCGTCTGCTGGTTAGAGTTCTCTCGACGAGCGCATCGAATGGGTCCGGTGCAGTACTATCTTTCCCGGAAAGTTCGCCAAGCATCTCATCCATCAGTGAACTCAGAACGAGATCAGTGAGATCATTGCCTGAGATGCTATCGGGCGCATCTCTGATCTCATCATCAACAAGTTGTTTGACTGTCTTACTGGAATAATTCGTATGGATATGAGGAGTTCCTGTAGAAAAATGTTTCGAGGGACGATTGCTGACTAAATGCAGTGCAGTTTTTGCATCACCGAGAAGAGAAGTATCGAGATCATTTGCTAAAGAACGGTACAGTAATAAATATTGCACAATACCGACTGCCGCAACCGTCAGCAAGACCAAAAAAGAATACCATAATACTAATCTGATGCGAAGCATTACTGCAAAGTCTTCATAAAATAAATGTAATTCCAATCCAAGGCACAAAGGTCTCGATCTTAAACGAATGCGGCTGTGTGATGATTACTCCGCCAAGTTCTCCTGCCAATGATCTTCCGAAGATACGAAGTCCGAGAGAGTAGGCGCCGGTTCCTGTTTCAGAGATGATCCAATTCTCTGAAATTAATTTTGTTGTTCTTGCAAACTTCCATTCGCCTCCGATCATAAATACCGCAGAACTTGATTCTCGTTTTCCCGAATATCCTCCTCCGAATCCGGCATGAATAACTGCAACATCATTACCATAACTAACGATGCCATATCCATAAAGTGCATTCTCCCAATTGCGTTGCGTACCTGTAAGGTCAGTTAATATAACGCCGCCGGAGATAGTGAGATCACCATACTCGGCTACTTGAAGTGATGCGCTGGTGAAATAGAGGATATGATCTGAAATGAGAAATGGGATAAACCCGCCGCGAATCATAAATTCATCGGTAATACCGTATCCGAAATTGGGCATGACAATTTCCGCAAAATTTATGTATCCCTTGTCTTCCGGAAGTGATCGTGCTGTAGGAGATAAGAGAAGATGGGAAGTGTTTGCATCACGAATAACTCCGTGAGTTGAATCTTGCTGAGCCAGAATTAATGGATGCTCGGACAGAAGGAAAAAAAACACCATTAATGTCATTGCAACAAGTCGCGAAGTGCGTCGCGGCAGAACGAAGCAATCTAAAATCTTGAGAGTGATCTGCATTCTGAAAAATTTTAGATTGCTTCGTCGGGCTAAAGCCCTTCTCACAATGACATTGCTTTTATTTAACGTGCAATTTATTCTTTGATGCCATACCCGATGCCGCGTTCGGAGATCATCAATTTATCTTTCTCTTCGTAATTGTGGTCGAGCTTTTCACGAAGCCGCTTGATATAGACATCAATCACATTCGAACCCATCGTGAAGGTATAACCCCATACGTGCTGGGTAATAACGGAGCGCGACATAATGCGTCCTTTATTTCTGAGCATATATTCGAGCAACTCGTATTCTTTGACTGTGAGAGGGATATTAAATTCTTCATTTGTACCTGGCTTTTTTCTTTTCGCTGTATGCGTTACGGTGTCAAGGACGAGATCATGCGAAACAAGTTGGGTTTTCTTTTCAATATCCGAGCGGCGAAGGAGTGAGCGAACGCGCGCTGCGACTTCTTCGAAGAGGAATGGTTTTGTGAGGTAGTCATCGGCTCCGGCATCGAGTCCTTCGACTTTTTCGTCAATATCGGTTTTTGCCGTTAAGCAGAGAATGGGGACGATGCGTCCGGCAGCACGTAATTCTTTAATAACCTCAATGCCGGTTTTTTTCGGCATCATCACATCGGTAATGATGAGGTCGTATGCTTCATTAAGCGCTTTGGATAAGCCTTCTTCACCATCGAAGGCAACATCAACGGTGTATTTTTCTTCCTTCAAGCCCTGCTCCAAAAAGCGGGCTACTTTCTTTTCATCTTCAATGACCAGAATACGCATACGAAGAAATAATTTATGAATGTATTCTTATCCAACAAAATTTATAGGACTCGTAGTTCGTGCTTTAGTCAATTCCAAATTCAAGCTTTGCCGTGATCGACGCTGTTTTATTCTTCGAACTGGTGTTGAAATTGCCGCCGTAAGAAAATTCTTCGCTGGAGTTTTGCGCCGTGATCTGGAAAATTCCCATCGCCGCATTCCGCAGGCTTCCTAAACCGCCGCCGGCATTTTTTGCGATACGATCAGCGCGGCTCTTTGCATCTGCTGCGGCTGAGGCAAGCATTTCTAATTTTAATTGGGCGAGTTTCGTATAGTAATATCGCGGTTCGGCAGAATTAAATTCGATGCCACTATTGATCAGCTCCGTCACTTCACGCGAGATCGATTCGATCTTATCAACTTCTTTCGATTCGATCGAAGCGCTTTGCGTCAGAGTGTATCCGTCAAAAATTGTGCTGGTGATAGCACCATCTTTATTATAGCTGTTCTTGAATTCCTTATTAATATTCACGGCACTGAAAACGATATCTTTCGGATTCACTCCTTTGTCAACAAGATATTTTTGAATAGTCTCTGCATCTTTTTTTAATGCTGCAAATGCTTCTTGCATGGACATCATTTTGCGTGAGAACGATCCGCTCCAGACGATCAGATCAGAGACGAAATCTTTTTCGGCAAGTCCGGTGACCTTAATGGTCTCTGAAGTATAATGCGTTTTACGCCATGTGCTCGATAGCAGCCAAGCTGCCAGAACGATGGCGACAGAAAAAATTATTGCGCTTATCCAGGTTTTCATTTTTTGTGGTGATGAAGTTATGAGTTCAAATATACTCAATTTATTTCACACAGCGTGGACAAATACAATTTCTACATGAAAGTGGTGTTAAAAACTGCGAAATTAGTCGTTTTCGTCAAATTTTATAGAATTTATACACACTTTTGTAACGATTTGCTGAAAAATGTGTCTTTAAAGATATAGGCAATTCCCTGCAGGAGCATTTTGCCGGAACAGAATAAACCACCATATCGCGAACCGGATTTCGGAAAGATCGCGCAAACGAGCGACGAACATTCCGAAGAGAAGATTATCACGGCATTTATTGCCGGTGATTTGTCGGCGTTTAAATATGTATATAATAAATATCGCGAGCGCATTTTTTCCTATTGCCTTTATGTAACAGGCAACAGGGCACAGGCAGACGATGCATTTCAGGAAGTATTTATTCGTGTGTATCAACGCCGCGAGCAGCTTCGCGAGGCAAAAGCATTAAAGAATTGGCTTTTGCTTGTGGCGAGATCGGTTTGTTTGAACATGGCTCGCGAATCGAAATTTACTCCGGAGTTCATTTATCTTGATAATGAACATCGCGAACACGACTGGTACACTGAGCATAGAGAACTCTCATCCGATGGAATAAATGAGGAATTCCCGGAACAGATTTTTCAATTAGCGTTCAGCAAAATTGCACCGATCTATCGCGATGCATTTCTCTTGCGGGAGATAGAAGGATTTACGTGCGAGGAAGTTGCAGAACTTACCGGCTCAAGTCTTTCGAACGTAAAAGTACGGATCGCCCGCGCAAAGAAAATGCTTCGCACGATCCTCTCGCCGCACTTCAAGGAGAGATTAGAAAAAATCGAGAAGCAAAGTCCGATAGTTCAATCAGAGACAGAAATAGTTGTCGCAGATAAAACTGCATTTACTGACGAAGAGATTTTAGAAATATCATGAGTAGCGGATTAGAAGATAAGATCATAGCCTATTTCGACGGCGAGCTTTCCGATGCCGATAGCGCAGAGCTATTGCACCGGACGAGTGTCTCTCCGGAAATACGCAACCTTTTCCGCGAACATGAAATGCTCCGGGAGTTTGCTCAGCAAGCAACACGATCTGTAGCGATCAATCCGGAAATAGAATCTTCGCTTCTTTCACGCATTGAAGTTCTTGCTGAAAAACAAAGCAGCCGGAAAGCTCCGCTTATTTTTTCGAGGCGCACTGCCGCCTTTGCAGCTTTAGCTCTGGTTCTCATTTCTGGGAGTCTCGGATATTTTATTCCAAAACTTTTCTCGAACGGTACTTCGCAAATTAGTCAGAGTATAATTGGAAATACTGAAAATATTTCAGCAAGCGTTTTACCTTCGGTTGCTGCTATTGCAGAGACCAAAAATTCTTTCAGGAGTAATATTTCAGATCAAAAAAATACTTCTTCCTTGTTTTCCCGGCGGATTGAATCTCATTCGATCGGAATATTGGATGTCCGCGACCATGTGAATGAATTGCCGATTGACAGGAGTACATCGAACAATACCGAGATATCACTTGCACAAAGTATTCCAGTGATTGGCGATATATCTTCAACTGCACTCCGTGAAGAAAAAAATCATTCGGATATTGGCAATGAGAAACGGTCTCCATTTGAGTTCTTGAATTCACAGGAGGAAGTACGTTCGCTTTTCGAATTGAGTTTGCAGACATCAAGCGGGTTTACGTATCCTGCTGACGCTACACCAATTACCCCTTTTGCCGATCAGCGTCTGAGCTTTGCTTATCATATCACAGAGAATAATCTTATTGGCTTACGACTTGGGTCAGGTTTATACCAACAACTCGGCGCAGTAAATAGGACACAGGAAAATGGAGTAGAAGTTTTAAGGCGCAATATCGAGACCAAGCGTAGTTTCAGCGAAGAGGTGTTTTTGTCCCATCTTGTACCAATTTATTTTTCATCACCTTTTTCGTTGGAGTTCTCTATCGGTGGCGGCTTCATCCCCAACGGATTTACTTTCGGAGCCGAAGCAGGAATACGCATTCCTGTTTCAGAAAATTTTCTGTTTGATTTTGCATTTGCTCTTTCGCGAGTACATTCAAATGCTCTTTCATCTCAGGCAATACTTGCCTCCGAAACAACAACGATGCAGCCGATACTTCTTGAAAGTGTTGACATTCATAATACGCTTAATGGCAGATTACATTACGGACTTACGTACAGATTTTAAGAAAGGAGTATAACAATGAAATTTTTCATCGCTTATTCTACTCTTGTTCTCGCTCTGGTGATGAGCGGATGTAGTGCTATTGTTGATACTCCGCCGCAATCAGCATTGCCTGTTGCTCACGTAGAGGATTACTACCTGCCGTTGAAAAATGTGGGGATGTCGTATTCTTATTGCCGCAAATCTTCTTACGGAGCGGATACGCTTTCCATGACGATGCAAGGTAACGATGCTTCGGGACTGATACTCGGAAATCAAGTTTGTTATTCAACCGATCTTACGAAGACAAATCGGTACCTGAATAATTATTACTATGCCATGAACGATAGCGAAGCATATACACTTGGCAAAGTTTCGTGCAACGGTACCGATCAATACTGGCTTGATCTGAAAACACCACTTATGGTAGGGCAATCATGGAAGTTTAACAACTCTCACGGAAGCGCTTATTCGAGCACAACCTATACGGCAAAAGTCACACGCCGCGGAGCGCAGATGAAAATGCCTGACGGAAAAATATTTGACGATGTTGCCGAAATAATTTATACATCTAAATCCGGTGACTCTACCGTGAAATGGTTTGCTCATGGAGTCGGGCTTATCTACAGTACTTCGAAAAATCCCGATTCAGATTTTGGGCAAGAAATGTGGTTCGTAGGGCAGAAGTAAAACCCAGATCAACAGAATTAAAAAGGATTTTGAGGATTATTAAAACTAATCCTCAAAATCCTTTTTAATTCTGTCAATCTTGGTTCAGACTTTATTCTGATAGCCAAACTCTCTTCATCGGATTATTGTCCTGAGCATCAATAGGGAAGTCCTTTATCCATGGTTGTATCAGGTGATAATCTTCATCGTAATAAAGAATTATTTGCGGAGAATCACGAATCGCGATCTGATCGCATTGTGCCCATAAATCCATAGCTTTTGTGCGATCAACTTCCACGAGTGCCTGCTCATAGACTTTATCGAATTCAGGATTTCTGTAGCGTGTTTGGTTGATCGAACTCGGTCCATTGGCAGGAATGCTCTTGCTATAGAGAAGATTCAGGAAATTCTGCGGATCAGGATAATCGGCAACCCATCCGAGACGGAAATATGCCGCTTTGCCATCATCAATCATCGGAGTAAGCTGTGCCCATTCCTTGACTTCAAGATTAATATCAATGCCAAGATTCTCTTTGATCATTGCCTGCACTGCTTGGGCTACGTCTGTATTTCTTGAGCCGCCTTTATTCACGTAAAGAGTAAGTTCAGGGATGGCGCCTTTTAATTCTTTCTTTGCAATATCGAACTCAGCTCTGGCACTATCGGTATTGAACGTAAATCCCACAACCTTTTCGAAAGGATATCCCGGCATCGAAGGTGGTACCAAACCATGTTCACCCGGAGAGGCAGCCTGATTCTTCAAAATATACTTCACGATCTTTGCCCGATCAATCGCAAAACTAAATGCTCGTCTGAGATGGACATTTGATACTCCAGGAAATTGCGTATTGAAACCATGAAATTGCGTTGCAAGGGGGACGATCCTTCCAAGTTGATACTTTTTGTATTCACCTTTAAGATTTTTATTCTCATCTACGACATCAGGGAAAAACTCATTTGGGATTCGGTATTTGTGATCAAGATTTCCCGATTTGAATTCGAGCAGCTCGGCTTTATCATCCTGAATAAATCCAAAACGCACGGTATCAAGATAGGGAAGTTGATTTCCTGCATCGTCTTTTCCCCAATAATGATTGTTGCGAACAAGAAGGCAATATCTTCCTTCTTTGTACTCAGCAAATCGGAACGGTCCTGTTCCCACACCATGATGAGTAAAATCTTTGCCGTATTTCTCGACCGCTTCATGCGGATAGATGAACGCATTACCAACCATGCAATAATTGATGAACGGCGAGAATGGCTTTGTCAGCGTTACAACAAATGTAGAATCATCCGGTGCTTGCAATCCTGCGACCCCGCCTGAAAGTTTTGCTTTACTGTCAAAATATTCTTTCGCTCCTTTGATCGTCTGGAAATAAGGTAGGGCAAGAGTATTCGTTGCCGGATCGAGTGCTCTGCTCCAGCAATAGACGATGTCCTTTGCCTCCATCTTGCGTCCCTTGCTCCCGGGGAAACATTCATCATCTTGAAAATATACATCAGTTCGCAGATGGAATGTATAGGTAATTCCATCGGCAGAAATATCGGGTAGTGCTCTGGCAAGTGCCGGATGGAATTGAAGCTTATTATCAAATTCGAGTAGCCGGTCGTAAATATTTTCTCCGATATGGCTGCTCGTCTGGTCATTCATCTGGGGCGGGTCAAGAGAGCGGAGATCGCCTGTTTCATTCAGATGGATTGAGCCTCCAAGTTTTTTGCCGCCTTTACCTTCGCGAAGGGCATGTCTGCCTTCGGATTTTTTACCGCAAGAGCTAAGTACTAAAATTGAACAGAGAAGAAACAAAAAGGAAAGTTTTTTCATACAACCTCAGAGAAATTAAAAAATGAATGAGATAGTGAAACCGAAAGAATGCGGGATGGAATCCCGGAACTTACACTTCAATTTTCTCATTTTCCTTGCCGTGAAGAAAGAAAGTGACATATCGCTCGCTAGAAAGCCGGCTCTTTTGAGAGCATTTATTGGCGTTGTGACGGCTTTGCTTATTACTGTAAAGCTTACAACTCCCTTTCTTCATACTCATCAATTTGAAACTCCATCCTCCAAAGGGGTAAGTATTTCCTCTGCTCATTGCGAAGCGTGCGAATACGAAGCTACTCAGGCAATTGAACCGAGTGTTGCTATCGTTCTACCTTCAGCCCTTTTTAATTTTGAAATAAAGAGTTTCGAAACAGAGTCCGTTTTTTTTAATCCGATTCAATCCTCTTCAGAATCCCGCGGTCCACCAAGTATCTCCTGACCCTCTCCCTAGCAGCAATTTATATGCCATTGCGAGAAAGCAGTGCGCGATGACTTCGTTATCTACCCATGATTCTATCGTTATCTGAAGAAAAATTTTATGTTATTTATAAAAGCATTTTATTGCTCATTACTCGTTTGCGTTTCATTACTTATTTCAGAAATATCTTTTGCAAAAGATTCTCCCGACGCGGGAGTGTCTTTCATTGTAGTTGTTCTTGATAGCACTCAGAGTGCGCCATTGCAACTTGTCCGTGTTTCGATTCGCAAGGGTGGGGTATTTGTTGCCGGGAAAGTTACCGATCCCTCGGGCAGAGCGCAGTTCAACGATCTAAGCCCAGGTTCTTATACGATCAATATCCGTCTTGTTGATTATGTTGATTTTTCAGGTTCGGTGCTTATTGATAATACTCATACTATCGATACTGTTTTTATGAAAGAAGTATTGCACCAGGAAATAATTGTCTCAGGTGCACATGAGCAGAATATTACCACCGTTGATCTGAAAACGGGAGCGCAAATTTTTGAATCGGAGACGTATCATCCTTCACCGATCTCGCGAATGACAAATCTTGTGCAGGAAAATATGATCGGCGCTGCTCGTGCGCCGACGGGAGAAGTTCATATTCGGGGGCAGCATGGCGAGTTCACCTATTTTGTCGATGGTGTTCCGATTCCGCTCGGAGTTTTTGGAGGACTTAATGAAGTCGTTGATCCGAAAGTCATTGACCGCGCAACATTTCTGACCGGAGGGCAACCTGCCGAATATGGAGGACAGATCGCAGCAGTCATTGATGTTCAAACTCATGTCCCAACCGGCAAAGCCCATCTTGATTTTTCCGAATATACCGGAAGTTATCTTGGTATGAATAATAACTCGCCGGATTCTCTCGGTATTAATTCGCCTAAGTTAAAGCCTATTAATACAAACGGACAATCGCTTTCATTGAGCGATCATATAGGAAAATTAGGAATATTTCTCTCGGGTTCACGACAGGAAACAGATCGTCGTATTGATGCGCCGCTTCCTTATATCTATCACAATCATGGCTTTGATTATTTCGGATACGGAAAGCTGGATTATTTACTTGGTGATAATGATTATATCACTGCCAATTTTAATTATGGAAAAACACTGACACAAATTCCGTTCGATCCGGTTGAAGAAGGACCGAAAGACGATAATCAAAATACTACCAATGCTTTTCAAACGCTTTCATTCTTTCATAGGATAAGCCATGACGTTGATAAAGAATCGGACTTCTTTCTCGGACTTTATGCCAGAGAGGGTGGTCTTGTCTTTACTCCCGGCAGCGTTGATACTCATAATTTTACTTTTGGCTCTGATACCACAAAAGGCTATATACTTGCTGAAGATAGAAGTTTCACCACGATTGGAATGCGGACGAAATATAATATTCGTCTCTCGCATGAAGTTCTTCTTAGCGCTGGATTAAATTTCTCATCTACAAGCGGAATAGAAAATTTTACTTCGCAAGATACCTTAAAAAATCTTGGACATTCAGTTCTGACGAACTATAAAGGATCGGATTTCGGCATCTTCGTTCAATCTGAATATCATCCTGCCGAATGGACTCGTATTGATATGGGGGTTCGCTACGATCAGCATATCGCACCGGATGCTTTACTGCAAAGTCAAATCAGTCCACGCATTAAATGGAATATATTCTTTGATGAAAATACTACCGGATATCTCTATTACGGTAAATTATTTATGCCGAATAATATTGAAGGCTTACGAACAATTGCGTCGAATGTCAGTAACACTGCCGTTCCAACGTTTCCGGAACGGGATGATTTTTACGAGGCGGCATTTCTGCATAATTTTGATTTCGGCTTAAGATCCAAATTTGCAGTTTTTCGTAAAGTAGATTTGCCCGGCGTTGACGACCAAACCGTTGGCTCAAGCGCAATCAAGACTCCTGTGAATATCCAAAAAGTACAGATCAACGGATTTGAAGTTGGATTGTCCTATAGTGATCCATCGACTCCATTCTCAGGATATGTAAATTTTTCTTTAGTCCATGCTTTTGGTTCTGGTGCGATCATTGGAGGTTTCCTTCCTACTACAAGTAACGGCACTGCCATTGATCTTGATCACGACCAAAGGCTTTCAGTTGTGATTGGATTAAAATACCAGCCGCAAAATTGGTATCTTGATCTTACTCCAATTTATGGTTCAGGTTTGACAAACGGAAATCCGAACCGACTTCCATACCAAACGGCCATCTTCGATTTTAACTCGGCGCAACATACAACTCCGTCATGGATATTAAATTTCTCAGCAGGTTATACTATCAAAATGAATAGTGGAGCATATATTGAGCCGTCTCTCTTTATCAATAATCTTTTCGACAATAATCATCTCATCAAGGGTGCATTTTTCAGCGCCGCATCATGGGAAGATAGACGAAATGTCGTGCTGAAATTGGCAGTGCACATCTAATGAATTTTGAATTGTGAATTGAGAAAGAGTGCATTCTTATTCACAATTCACAATTCTTCATCCACAATTTTTCTATCACGTTTTTGCCATCAGCGGCTTGATCCTCCAAGCGATCACCAGTCCTGCGAGAGTCCATCCGATAATATCATCGGCGGCGAGATTCAGGGAGAAGCTTGTCGAATATCCGAGCCATGCCCAATCATTTATGTGTCCGGCGATGGCTACAAGTAATCCGATCATCATCACGAAACGAACCCGTGCTCCGTATCGTGATGCAAGCGACCATGAAAGTTTAGAAAGAAGTGAGGCTGCAAGTAGTGAGGAGAAAAGACAGACGAGAAATCCTTTGATGAAATACATCCCATCCATCTCACCATAACCTTGATTAGAATAATGCAGCCATCCGATCGGTCCGGTTTTCATTTTATCCATCACAGCTTTTTTTGTCGCCGCATCAGTTTTGCCTCCATTGCCGGGAATCATATACGCTCCCGATTCCGCATTGCAGGATTTTAATGCAGCAACAACTGCGTCTTCATTCGATAACGTATGCATCGTCATGTTATGGAAGGGCAGAACTTCCCATGAAATGAAACCCCAGATCATTAATACTAAGGCTCCAAGAAAACCTGCGAGTAATTTACGGCTCATAATATACTCCTTTTTTTAAATGTAGTGAAAAAAAGAACGAATGCCTGAATTCAAATATAAGCAATTTTTCGAAAAAATCCAAATGATTTTTAGGAATAGTTTGGTAGTATGGTAGTTGGTAGTTTTGTAGAAGGGGAAGTTTGCGTCATTTTGAAAGTGATCTATCCGGTTTTTAACTCAAAACTCAGAACTCAGAACTCAAAATTATTTAACTTTCCTCAGAAAATGTTGTAACTTTGCCTGTCGGAAAGCATTGTATAGTAATTAGTTTTGTAAATCATTATGAAAAACGCCAAATTCTTCGTTTTTGCCGTAATTATCGCAATTCTTGGTATTCATTCTGCCATTCTGTCTCAGCCAGCGCAATTTTCATCGCGAGGTCCGGGCGGCGGCGGAGCACTTTTTGCTTCGAGCTTTAACCCCACCGACCCGAAGGAGATCTATCTCTGCTGCGATATGAGCGAGATATTTCATACGACTGATCTTTGCGCATCGTGGAGCGTCCTCGATTTCCGGCAGATCGAATCCCAAAAATTAGCTGCTGTGCAATTTTGTAATAATAATGTTCGCTACGCTATTGATGGCGCAAATGTGAATGGCTCCGATCTTCAGCGTCCGAGCAAGAGCACGGATGGAGGTGTAACATGGAAATCTCTTGCCAGTGACCCAACAGGCAGCGGCGCATATACGATCTTCGCAGATGCAAATAATAATCAGCACGTTATTCTTTCTGATTATGCGACAATGTATTTCTCCGGCGATGGCGGCGCAACGTTTACCCAGAAATATCATACGGCGAATAATAGTGCAGGCTTACTTTTAGCTGGATCGTTTTTCGACGGAAATAATATTTATATCGGCACGAACGAAGGAGTAATTACTTCGACCGATGGTGGAGCAACATTTGCGAAATCGAATATCAGCGGAATTCCTTCAACAGAGTTTATCGTCAGTTTTGCAGGAGCAAAGCAGGGAAGTACCACGCGTTTTTTCTGTGTCACACTGTCGCAGGTGTATGCAGGTATTACAGGAGGAGACAAGAATGCCTATAAGAACGTCTATAAATCGGATGTAGGATCGGGAGCTTGGCAAGTTGCGAAAACAGGAATAGATGCAACAGCTCTCCCATTTTTTGTGGCGATGGCTACAAATAATACCAGTATTGCTTATGTTGCAGGCGGAAGCACGAATAGCAATCCGACAATCTATAAAACTACAGATGGTGGCAGTACTTGGACTTCAGTTTTTAAGACCGGAAGCAATCAAAATATTTCTACTGGCTGGAGCGGTTCCGGCGGAGACAGGGCGTGGAGTTATGGCGAATATGCTCTCGGGTTTTCTGTTGCGCCAAGTGATCCCAATTATGCCATCATTACTGATCTTGGGTATGCGCATTATACATCAGATGGCGGCACCGATTGGTTTGCTGGGTATGTGCAAACTGCCGACCAAAATCCGAAAGGCTCAAACACGCCAACAGGCAAGTCATATCATAGCGTCGGTTTAGAGAATACAACGTGTTGGCAGATCAATTGGCTTGATAATAAGAATATGTTCAGCAGCTTTTCCGACATTCAAGGTACACGAAGTACAGATGGCGGAGCAACATGGGGATTCAATTACACAGGGCATACTGATAATTCGATGTACTATGTCCTGAAAGTTGGCGCAACTACCTATGGCGCAACGTCAAGCGTTCATGATATGTATCAAAGCACGACGCTGACCGATGCACGAATCAATGGCGGCAAAGGAAAAGTTTTATTCTCCACAAATAATGGCGCAACGTGGCAGCTTGAGCATGATTTTGTGCATCCGGTAATATGGCTTGCTTCAGATCCGAATGATGCGAAGACACTTTATGCAAGTGTTATTAATTCTACATCCGGTGGAATTTATGTCACGCATAATGCCGATCAAGGCGCAAGTTCAACATGGACGAAGTTGACAAACCCACCACGTACTGAAGGTCATCCGCTTGTTATTAAAGTTTTGAAGAATGGAAATCTTCTTTCTTCTTTTTCCGGGCATCGTACTTCTAATTTTACAGCAAGCTCTGGGGTTTTTCTGAGTACGGATGGAGGAAACACTTGGCAAGACCGCAGCGATGCCGGAATGAAATACTGGACATGGGATGTCGTCGTTGATCCTTATGATGCAACCGAAAGTACTTGGTATGCCGGAGTTTTTAGTGGCTGGGGCGGCGCTGCAAATAATCTGGGAGGATTATATAAGACCACAAATCAAGGACAATCTTGGACGAAAATAAAAGCATCTGATGGAATTACATCAATCACATTTTCTCCCAGCGATCCGAACTTTATTTATTTCACCGGCCAAACGACGGGACTTTGGTATAGTACTAATCATAGAAGTCCGAATCCGACTTTCGCTCAAGTTGCTTCCTATCCTTTCCGTCAGCCGATGCGCGTATTTTTCAATCCGAATGATACAACAGAAGTATGGGTATCAAGCTTTGGGCATGGAATGATGATGGGAAGTACGGCTACGAAGAGCATCGCACCTGATCCGACAACACTCGTTTCTCCGGCAAATGGGAGTATGAATTTACCGACAACCGTGACTTGTATTTGGCATAAGTCCAAGAATGCCGATGGATACAGATTCCAATTAGCCAGTGATCCAAATTTCCCCTCTCCGTTCTCCGATGAAATAGATTATAAAGATACTCAAATAACAGTATCCGGCATTGCAAAAGGAATAAAATATTATTGGCGCGTCCAAGCCTCTAATAAGAATGGCAACGCTGTTTGGTCAGAAGTTTGGAATTTCCAAACAATTCCAAATCCGCCAGTGGGAGTAGCTTTAATCTCGCCGGCAAATGACAGTGACAATTGTCCACTCGATCAAATGTTGGTCTGGAGTAATTCAGCCGGTGCAAAGACTTATGAATTGGAAGTGTCTTTATCGAAAGATTTCTCTTCTCACCTGCTGGATACAAGCGGCTTACTTCAAACTTCATTCACTCTTCACAATTTGGTAAAGGCAGCACCATATTATTGGAGAGTGGCGGCTTCGAATGACGGAGGGAAAGGCGTTTCATATGAAACATGGAAGTTTACGACTCTGGGAGCTATTACCGTCCCTAACGCTATAATCTTAATTTCTCCGGAGAATCATTCTAAACCTGTTCAGAAGGTCAGCGAACTCCCACCTTATCAGCTTACTTTCACATGGAATTCTTTGGCTGAAGCATCGCATTATGATTTTAAGATTTCGCAAGATTCTCTTTTTGGATCAACTATTCTTGAGGACTCTTCGATCGTAAGTAATACATACAGTTTCTCTGCAAAGAAAAATACTCAGTACTGGTGGAAAGTAAGAGGAAAAAATGGCGCTGGTTGGGGTGCATATAGTGATGCATGGACATTCTCGGATTTAGTGTATGAAGGCGTGAAAGATGCAAGCAATTCTTCAGAGTTGAAGCTCTCATCATATCCAAATCCTCTTTCATTGAGTTCAACAATCTCATTCTCGTTAACGGAAGCAAGTGTAACATCAGTAAAAGTTTTTGATCTCTTAGGAAGAGAAATGAAATCTCTTTCGGCTGGTTATCAAGACGCAGGCAATCATTCCGTCGTTCTCGATGGGAGTTCACTTGTAAATGGAGCATATATTCTTAGACTTGAAGCAAATGGAAAAGTCGCTTCGC
Source organism: Kapaibacterium sp. (SeqCode) (assembly GCA_038210275.1). GTDB lineage: Bacteria > Bacteroidota > Ignavibacteria > Palsa-1295 > Palsa-1295 > PALSA-1296. The sequence goes on from JBBQWV010000013.1 coordinate 97,251, forward strand.
AAATTATTCACGTTGTAAAATAATATTTATTGATAGCTTTTTTTATGAAGAGATTTATTATTCCGATCATTACTCTGTTCATTGCAAGCAATTTATTTGCGCAGCATAAAAATACTTCGCAAGCCGTTACGCTGCCGAATCCGATAATGTTCGTGACGCAAGTACCGATGCCTTTCGATTCGAGTACGAGTACGGCAGTATTCTGCAATCACAATGCCGATGTGTTCAGCGTTATTCGCGGCGGTGATCTTTATATTATTTATCCTGACGGTACCCTGAAAAATCTCACACAACTCGCAGGATACGGAACGAGTACAGGATTACAAGGAGCAAATTCTATTGCTGTTCGCCAGCCATGTATTCATTGGAGTGGAACAAAGGCGCTTTTCAGCATGGTCATCGGCGCACCTGCAACTGCCGGTGCAGCGCAGAATTTCCATTGGCAGATCTTTGAAGTAACGAATATAGGTGAGCAGCAAACTCCTGCCATCACAAAAATTGCGAATCAACCGACAGGTTATAATAACGTCAGTCCGATTTACGGAACAGACGGAAGAATTATTTTTACAACAGATAGACCAAGAGGCGGACTTACTCAGCATTATCCTCTTCACGATGAATACCGAGGAGCAGAATCTGTTTCGGGGTTATGGAGTCTTGACCCTGTAAGCGGCGATCTTAAACAATTGAATGTGCTTCCATCCGGTGCTTTCTCTCCATTTATTGATAGTTATGGGCGAGTGATCTCCACACGTTGGGATCATCTTCAACGAGATGGAAATGCTGATGCTGATTTTCTTGGGAAAGCAAATATCGGTACATTTAATTATTCCGATGAATCAGCAAATGCTACAGTAACTTCAAGCAAAACAGAAATTTTTCCTGAACCGCAAGGTCAGCGTAGTGATCTTCTCGCTGGTACCAATATGATCGGAATGGAATTCAATCAATTCTTTCCGTGGCAGATCAATGAAGATGGCACAAGCGAAGAGACTTTGAATCATGTCGGAAGGCATGACATAAAATTTGGGATGGGCGCTTCGATCAATAATGACCCGAATGTCGTAATTTATAATTATGCAACTGCCGGCAGATTGAACAGCACAACATATATTTCCAATTTTCTGGAGATGGCAGAAGATCCTGCTCATGCCGGAGATTATTATGGGATAGACTGCGGCGATTTTGGAACCCATGCGTCGGGACAAATTATAAAATTAAAAGGACAGATTACTCTCGATCCGGGACAGATGCAACTTAGTTATATCACTGATAGAACGACGGCAAGTTCGACGGCTGAAGGGAAAACTCCTGTTGCAGCAAATAGCGGAAAGTACCGCAATCCGTTACCTCTATCGAATGGAACACTGCTTGCCGTTCACAGCGTAAGTACATTTGATGATAGGAATATAGGAACAGGTGCAATTCCGCAATCGCGATATGATTTCAGAATTAAAACTCTGAAAACTTCCGGCAATGTTTTGATAGCGGATCTGCCTATCACTCAAGGAATTAGTAAATCACTTACTTACTACGATCCCAATGCCATTGCCTCATTTAGCGGCACACTTTGGGAGATCGATCCTGTGGAAGTCCGTGCGAGAACAACGCCGTTGAAGCGTGTTTCGACGTTGTCCTCTCCTGAAAAGCAAGTGTTTGCAGAAGTTGGTGTAGATGAAACTGTGTTCAGAAATGATATGGCGCAGAAGGGAATTGCGCTCTTAGTTTCGCGCAACGTTACGCATCGTGATAAGACCGATCACCAGCAACCATTTTATTTGAAAGTGCATGGTTCGGCAACGCAAAGCGCAAATGCCTCAGGAAAGATCTATGACATTGCTCATCTCCAACTTTATCAAGCTGATAATATTCGCGGCATGCATTTTGGAAATACAAATCCGATTCCCGGAAGACGCATACTCGCTCAGAATATGCATGACAGCGCGATCTATAATAATCCGCCGACATCGGGCGAGCTTGCTTATACTGTAAAGATCGCGTCTGATGGTTCGTATGCAGCGTATGTTCCGACTAATAGAGCAATCAGTTGGGCGCTGACAGATAGTAATTTTACTCCGATCGTTCGTGAAAGATATTGGATCAATACTCAACCCGGAGAGATCAGAGTCTGCGCTTCCTGCCATGGAACAAATGACGATGCACTAGTCATTGCCGATCCTGCCCCTCAAAATAAACCTGAGGCGTTACGTTCTATTTTGCAGTATTGGAAGTCGTCGCATACTCCTGTTGCCCCGTCACTTGCATCACCTGCAAATGATTCTATAGGAGTTCTTACCAATCATCCATTCCTTTGGAATCTCGCGGCGAATGCAAATACATATCATTTGCAAATTTCGCTTGCAGCTAATTTTGCAACTACTGTTTATGATGATAGCACTTTGAATTCAGAGACCTCGTCATTTAATGGAATGCAGATGATGACGAAGTATTATTGGCGTGTCAGTGCTAAAGGTATTGGCGGTTGGAGTGGATGGTCAACAGTATGGAATTTTACGACAATGTCAACGTCAATTGCTCCGCTTGCTACTATTTTACAATTGCCACTCAATAATTCTTTGAAGCAAACTGTAAATCCGACATTAGTTTGGAAGCAGACTCTAAGTGCCACGCTGTATCGTGTGCAAATATCAACGACGCAGAATTTTACAACGAACATTTTTGATTCTTTGGATGTCAAAACCATAACACTTCCGATATACGGATTGCAAAATAAAACAATATATTACTGGCGAGTGCAGGCATTCAATGATGTTGGACCAGCTCCGTGGTCGGAGATTTGGAATTTCACGACGACCGATTCGCCAAAGCCTGCGCCTAATGCACCAATACTTATATCGCCGAAGAACGATGCTCAAGTCGTGGGTGATACAGTACACTTGCTTTGGCATAGTATAGTGAATGCAACGATGTATCAAGTCACGGTCGGGCATGACTCGAATTTTGCGCCGACAATTTTTTCGTCGAATCTCATTCCTGATACATCATTTACTTACATTAATTCAACAGGCGTGAAATACGACCCGCAATATTGGAAAGTTCAATCTTTCGGAGATGGAGGCAGTGGAAAGTTTTCGGAAATATGGAAATTTATCATCACTATTCCAACGGGAGTTCACGATTATTTGAATAGTAAAACACTATCACTTACAAATCATCCAAATCCTTTCAGTTCAAGTACAACTATTGATTTTTTCTTGCCAAAAGCGGGAATGGTCAAGTTAAAAGTATTAAACCCCCTTGGGCAATGTGTCTCATCGCTTGCTAATGAATTCCTCGAATCAGGCAACCACTCATTCAAATGGGATGCAAGTAATTTGTCAAGTGGCGCGTATTATTATAGATTGCAAACAGATGAGGGGATTGCGACAGGCGCGATGAACATCGTGCGGTGATAATTTTGGAAAAAGATTGTTAAACTCCGGTATGACCTCAAAGCTCGTTTTCCGGATACTTTTTCTGCTTCTCATCACACGTAGTGCGCTTGCGCAGCATGTTTCTCTGCCGAATCCTATCATGTTTGTCACGCAAGTGCCAATTCCTTCGGATTCTTCAACTGTCACAACAGTTTTCTCGAATCATTTAGGCAGTATGATGAGTGCCGGGCGCGGCGGTGATCTGTATATTTATTATCCTGATGGCACCCTCAAAAACCTGACGAAGCTTGCAGGTTTTGGAACCGATAGTCTTCAAGGCGCGGATGCCATTGAAGTCCGCCAACCCTCAGTTCATTGGAGTGGTAAGAAAGCGTTTTTCAGCATGGTCATCGGAGCGCCGACAACTCAGGGGCAAATACAACAATATTTTTGGCAGATCTACGAAGTGACAAATCTTGGAGAAACTGAAACCCCAATCATTACGAAGATCGCGAATCAACCTCCAAACTATAATAATATCAGTCCGATATATGGAACAGATGAAAGGATAATTTATACATCTGATCGTCCCCATGGAGGACAGGCACATCTTTATCCTTTACTCGACGAACGATTTAGTTTTCCTGCGACGACCGGTCTTTGGAGTTTAGATCCTTCGACAGGTGATCTCTTTCAAATGAATGTCAGCCCGAGTGGAGCATTCTCTCCATTTATTGATAGTTATGGAAGAGTGGTCTTTACACGCTGGGATCATTTACAACGCGATGAGAACGCTGACAAAGATGCGGTTACCGGAAGTAATATGTTTGGAACATTTAATTATTCTGACGAATCGGCAAATGCTACAATTACCGATAGCCGCTTAGAAGTTTTTCCGGAGCCTTCCCCGAGTCGTCAGGATCTTTTGAGTGGGACGAATATACGAGGATTAACATTTGATCAATTTTTTCCCTGGCAGATCAACGAGGATGGTACCTCCGAAGAAACATTAAATCATATTGGAAGGCATGAACTTCTGACAAATTTTACTCGCTCCCTCACTGACGATACGAATGTTACCGATTTTCTTATTTCAAATTCCGGCAGATTAAATAATCCTGCGAATCTTCAGAGCCTTTTGGAGATGAGCGAAGATCCGCTTAATCCCGGAACATATTATGGAATAAATGTTCTACAGTCCGGATTCGATCAACATTCTTCGGGACAGATTGTATCGCTCTCTTCCGCCCCCACTCTCGATCCTGGAGCGATGGCATTGAGCTATATTACTCATGAAGCAACTGCCCTTCCCACAATCGAAGGTGGAACTCCTAATCCGAATAATTCAGGTCATTATCGCAATCCGATTCGATTATCGAATGGAACACTTATTGCTGTTCATACTGCAGAGACGCGCTCGGATAAGCGAGGCGGGACTCATGCAAATCCATTTTCCCGTTATGATTTCCGCATTAAAACGATGAAGAGATCGGGAAATATATGGGTAGCTGATTCATTTCTTACCACAGGCATCCGAAAAAGAATTAGCTATTGGGATCCGAATGCTCTTGTTACTTTTGATACAATATTTTGGGAGCTTGATCCGGTTGAAATTCGTGCACGTACCAAACCGGTACGCCGGACTTCGATACTTCCGTCACCGGAACAGCAAGTGCTCATCGAAGAAGGTGTTGATGAAAAAAAATTGCGTGATGACATGAAGCAGAA
>JBBQWV010000014.1:0-88646 GCA_038210275.1 Kapaibacterium sp. (SeqCode)
TCTTCATCATCGGCAATTTTCGAAATGCGTTCGAAATTCTCGCCTTGAATATACCCGCCTTTGGAGACGACAATAATTTCATCGCGTTTAAAAACTCCCTCTCCCGATACTTCTGGAGAGGGTTGGGGTGAGGGCATAAGCAGCGCCCGAAGGGTCTCGCCGATCATCCGTTCGGAGTGACCATTCGCATAATTCGAACTGGTATCGATCAGATTAACACCCATGCGAATCGCTTTTGTAAGCGCCGCACGATGCTCTGCTACTCGAGCGTCAGTCCGGTACGTTCCAAAGCCGACCGGACTGCATATCAGTCCAGTCCTGCCCAGCACATTATATTCGCCAAGAAGCTCAGGAAATTTATTCTTGAAACGATCAGTACCTTCAGCAGTTGCAAAACCGGGAATAGCCAATTCAGTCATAAAAATTTTATTGAGTTAAGAGGGGAAAGTAACAGAAGGGGAGAAGGGGAGGTTCGGGGAGAATCCTTTTGACGTGCTGAATTGTTGCCTTCCTCTCATTCCAAAATTATCAAAAAAGAATGGCATCAAAGATAAAAAATATTATTAGAAAAGCTTTTAGGACTTATCTGACTTTTACCCCTATCAAAAAAGGAAGGTATCCTCTTATGATGCTGGCAAACAAATATTTTTCGGAGGATGTGACGGTCAAAGTAAGGACAAAAGACAGAGGATGGATGAACCTTGATCTTAATGATATGGCGCAATTCCCACTGTATTATAATATTTACGAATGGCGTGATACCCCCACAATTATTTCGCTTTGTCAAGATACAGATACGATCTTAGATATTGGTGGAAACATTGGTCAGATGGCTTTGCTTTTTGCTCAGTATGCTAAAAAGGTTTATACTTTTGAGCCAATACCTGCAACAAGTACAAGACTTGGAGAGAATATTAAATTAAATAAATTAGAAAAAAAGGTCATTCTAAACAAAGTAGCGCTTTCTAATTATTCCGGGAAAATTCAATTTGGTTTGCCACCTGAAAGCAATCGAGGAACCGGAAGCACAATTCTCACTGAGGCAAGCAAGAATAACACTATTGAGGTCGATGTAACAACTCTAGATGAGTTTATTTTGCAGAATCAAATTCATAACATCGATTTTATCAAGATGGATATTGAAGGCGCTGAACTCTTTGCATTACAAGGGATGAATAATTTACTTTCAAAGGAGAAGAAACCCATTCTGATATTAGAAATGACCTTGTCCATGATGACGGAAGCAGGGTATAGTCCCAAAGATTTGCTTGATTTCTTAGAAAAATTTGGTTATAGCTGTTACGAATTTTCTAAGAAGGGATTAAAAGGGCCACTCTCTAAAGTGCATCCTCAAAGTGAAAATTATTGCTTTTTGACGCCTGAACATCTGTCACTCGAAAAGGTCAAAAGGGTCATCATTGCCTAATTTCGGATTTGGGCTAAATAAGGGGGAATTATTTGCCCAAAAATATAAATATTTGGTGTAACTTTCTTTGTTCAAACGGGTTATTAAGGGGTGTCTTTTAATGATTAAAGTTCATATATTAATTAGGAGATCCCAGTATGAAAAAAATACTTGTTTTGATAGGCATGATGTTTTTGCCTATATTGGTTCAAGCACAGGCTTGGCAATATACCGGAGCAATGAATTCAGTAAGATGGTTATCAGAAATGGTAGTGCTTGATAATCAAACTGCTCTTATTGCTGGTGGGTACGATTATAACGAGCAACCTTTAGCAACGTGTGAAATTTACGACCCGGCTACAGCATCATGGACTTTGACTGGAAGTTTAAACGTCGCCCGAGCATATCCGATATTAGTCAAACTTCCGAATGGTCATGTGCTTTCAATGTGCGGAGGAATCGCAGGCGGTTCTGGAGAAGCAACAAATGTGGTCGAAGATTATAATCCGGGTACTGGCTTATGGACTACTGCCGGAGTTCTCAATATTCCACGTTTTGTTCCTTCAGCTATTCTTCTTCAAAACGGAAAAATTCTTGTCGCTGGAGGACTGACTAATAATGGTACTACTGCTTCATGCGAATTATATGATCCACAAACTCAGACAAGTACGCTAACAGGCTCAATGCTTCTCAATCGCTATTGTTGCCAAGCAGTACGTATGGACGATGGAACCGTGTTATTGACTGGTGGAAGAGATGGTGGTGCTGGTTCAAACTATTTTGGTGAATGTGAACTATATGACCCGTCTACTGAAACTTGGGCAGTAGCAAGTTCAATGCAACAAGCAAGGACAATGGGTGTCCTTACTCGTTTTTCTGATAATAGCGTACTTGCTGCTGGTGGAAGAAATGCTCATTTAACTTTAGCGTCAGGCTCGGAAATTCTCGACCCAATAACCAATGTATGGCAAAGCACATCTGCAATTAAAGAACCTATTCATTGGACTGCCGGCATTGGCTTTCCGGATGACCGCTTTATGGCTACTGGTGGGATAGTCGACGCAAATTTAGATGATCCTGCGGGATTAGCCGTAGTTACTACATCCATGTGTGAATGGTATGATAGAACTTTACAGTTATGGTATTTTGCCCCGGAATTAAATTATTCAAGATGTAGGCATAACGCAGCTTATATACATCAAATAGTTAATAAAAATCTTCCAATTGATCTCTTACTCGTTGCAGGCGGACAAAAGGGTAATGCAACGCGCGATAGCTCAGGTATCCATATCCACAATGAAGATTTTACTAACACTGCTGAAATTCTTGATGTTACCCCTGCGGCATTAAAAGCATACATGAAACATCAGCCTCTTGATGTGCAAATGACGCAGAAAGTCGATAATACACTTTCAGTGGTTTATAAAACCGATGGATCAATCAATGTTGACTATACATTGGTTGCGGATGAAGAAGTCTCAATCTCTATTATTAACATTAGTGGACAGATCGTGAAACAGCTTTCGGCTGAACGACTAAGTGCAGGGGATCATTCGCTTCACATTCAGACTTCAGATCTCTCAACAGGTACATACTTTGTTCATCTAACGGCAACAAATAGCAGCAAAGTATTTAAATTCTTTGTAGCGAAGTAATCGTATTTGCTTACTCCGGCCGTTAATTACGGCCGGAGTGTTTAATAAAGAAGAAATGATTCCTTCTGCAATATTCCGACGATTCCTTTCTATTGCTTTAATTTTATTTCTTTCAAGCAATATTTATGCTCAGTGGAGAATTGTAGCAAATAATTTATTCAAACCTCACAGCCCAGCTTGGGGAGGAGTGGTTAGCTATAAAGATGGGATTCTTTGGGCAGGAATTAATCAATTATTTAACTCTTTAGATAGTGGTGTCACATGGAATAAAATTAGCGATCCAGTTCCAGGTTCTCTAATAACAGAAATATGTTTCTTAGATAAAAATATAGGGGCGATTGCATACGTAGACCATGGCATTTACATAACCTATAATAGAGGAAATTCTTGGACGAATATTCTCTCTTTAACAGAGTGTTTTAGCTTGTCATTTGCTCGGAATAGTAACGAGTTATTTGCTGCTGATCGTGCAAATTTGCATGGCACTGCTTATTACACAAATGATGGAGGTAATTCTTGGTCCCAACAGAAAATAGAAGGTAATGGGGGCGGAGTTTATGATGCTATGTATGATAGTCGAAACAATACTGCGTACTTATTATCTCGCTCAATATCACCCACCAGGGCTTCTCATATAAATATTTCTTCGGATTTTGGAAAGACTTGGCAACAGCAAATGGGGAATGTTGACCTGGATTGTTATTCTTTTGCATTAGATTCCTGCGATCCAAATAAAGTTATTATTGGAAATGAAGAATTAGATGATATCTCAAATAATCTTTCTGAAATTTATATATCGGATAATTCCGGTAAAACATGGACCAGTAAGGCTCAAGGTGTACAAGGTTTTTTTTCATCATCTTTATCTTCTTCATTAAATGCCATATATGCAGCAACTTCACTTGGTGGTGGAATATTTCGATCGTTAGATGGGGGGAATACTTGGAAATCAATTGGGGGACCATCTCCTCGTGAAGATACACGTCTTTTATGTGCAATAAATGATAATATTATTTTTGCTGTCGATCTGCAAGGCAATATCTGGCGCACTCTCAATAGTGGTGGTGATTCAATTGTTGCTTATCCGGGTGGCACGACTTCCTCCTTCGCCATCTCTTCCAAGCGCGTTGATAATGATACGTTAGGAGTTGAGATGTTTTTACCGATCTATTTGAAGGCGAAGGGGGCGATGCCTTCGTTTGATATGGATGTGCATTATCCGACGGCGTCGTTGATTTATCGTCGTTCGATTCTGCCGAATGGAAAAATAATAGATGTAAAAAATCAGCAATGGGCGGGAAGATCGAAGATTCATTTTGATGTTGCTGATCTTGCCGCACTGCCGGATTCGCTTATCGGCTATTCTGTCTTTAAACGTGTTCCTGATAATTACGATTGTGCTCATGTTGTTTTTGATTCCGGGCTTGCGATCGCCGCAGGTACGCCTTGTTCTGGAATAGTCACTTTAACAGCTCCGCCTGCTGAAGGAATTATCGGAGCGCCAAAGCTGCCTACTATTCAATTTACTATCTCCAGTAAGCGTATTATCAATGACAGTATAGGCATCATTATTTATTTGCCGATTTTCCTGAAAGGAAATGGAGTTGTTCCCTCATTTGATATGGTGATGCATTATCCTCCCTCACCGATGACATATCTTCAGTCGGTAACTTTCAACGGCAAAATAGTAGATATTCCCGGAGAGAAATGGGTAGGACGAACGAAGCTTCATTTTGATGCTGCCGATCTTGCGGCGAGGGTAGATTCGCTTATCGGATTTTGCGAATTCAAGTGGTATCCGTATGAATATGATTGCGCACAAATTCCATTCGATTCAATCGTTGCAACGATTCAGCAAGATCCATGCGCGGGCAAACCCTCGCTTAAAGCTTCTGCGACAGGCGGCATTATCGGCTCATTCCCAACGTGCGGAGTCGCCGTCGAAGCAGATGTTGATGCCCCACAATTTACTCTTCTTCCGAACAAAAATATATTTACCGATACATTAGAAGTCAGTGACGGCCGCTCAACTGACGAAGGATTAAAGAGTATTAAGTGGGCAGCAGAAACGGGAACAGATACGACCAAGATCGTTGTGCTAGCTGTGACGCCGGTCGTCATGCCTTGCTTTAATGATAAGCAGACTCATACCATTAGCGTCGTGCAACTCGATTCGACAGTGAGCGGATGTTATGATTTTACTTTTACCGATTGCATCGGGCATAAGAGCTATACCAAGATATGTATGACCGCCCACGCAAAATCGGATGTTTCGGGCGGCGACCTACTAAGGGAATCGCTTGAAGCAAATCATCCAAATCCTTTCTCGCATATTACGACTTTCAATTATACGACCGGAAATTACGGGATGGTCAGACTCTTTCTTTATGATGAACTGGGAAGAGAAGTTGCGCGTATAGCCGAAGGTATTCAGGGAGTTGGACATCACCAGATTGATTTCGATGGTTCAAGACTTGCAAACGGAAATTATGTAGCACGATTTGAAAGCGGTGGAAAAGTTGTTTCACGGCGAGTGGTGATTGAGAGATAAGAAAATTAATATTAACTGAGATGTCTTAATAGTGTCATCACGAGAAGTTCGCTTGCGAACGACGCGGTGATCTAAAAACTTACATCGTGAGACAGACCCGAAAATTTTAGATTGCCGCGTCGGGCTAAAGCCCTCCTCGCAATGACACAGTTGTTTGTTCGGGGTAATACTAAAAGAAAAGTTTGGAATGATTTCCGTTTCTTGCTGTTGTTCCTCGCAATGAAAAAGATTATATTTTCTGCCTTAGTATTATCCGCGATCTTCATTTTCTTTAATGGAGTCAGCTACGGGCAACTCTCCACTTCCGGCAGACCGCCGATCCCAAAACTTACCAGTCCGGTTTATGATGAGACAGGTACGCTCACCAGTGAGCAAGCCGATGCTTTGCGCCGTAAACTTCGTGCTAATGAAGATTCAACTTCAACGCAGATCGCAGTTGTCCTTATCTCCACATTGAATGATTACCCGGTAAATGATTTTGCAATCGAGGTAGGTCAGGAAAATAAAATCGGTCAAGGGAAGAAAAATAATGGTGCGCTCATTTTGCTTTCGATCAAAGATCATAAAGGTTTTATTGCTACAGGTTATGGGCTTGAACCCACACTTACGGATGCAACGTGTAATTATATTTATCAGAACATTCTTCGTCCTGCTCTTAAGAATGGTGATTTTTATGGAGGACTTGATAAAGCAACCGATGCCATCATCAAAGCCACTGCTGGTGAATTTAAAGCCGAATCAAAACCAAGTGGAAGAGGGGGTAGTAGTTCATCCGGCGGCGGCGCTCTGCTTATTGTTATCATCTTTTTTGTAATTCTTGTTATCGCACGCGGATTTTTTGGCTCAGGGGCACATCGAACTATCGTTGGCTCAGGTGGCGGAATGTCCGGATGTTTTGGTGGAATATTGCAGGGCTTATTCTGGTCATCGATCTTTAGTGGCGGCAGAGGGGGCGGGGGAGGATGGGGCGGCTCATCTGGTGGCGGAGGTGGTGGCGGATGGTCAGGCGGCGGTGGTTCATTCGGCGGCGGCGGAGCGGGCGGAGATTGGTAATGAGATTTTATTGAGTTGGCATAGGCACTGAATCTATTACTGCTGCCATTGAAAATAAATCCAACTTTTTTGGTTTTGCATTCATTAATGCACTTGCGGCACTTGCAAGTGTTGAACCTGTTGTCATAACATCGTCAATGACGAGGAGTCTTTTTCCGCATAGCTCTTTTTCCCCAACTTTCGAAAGTTTAAATGCTCCTCGTACATTTGTCTCTCGTTGCTCATTTGTAAATCCAGTCTGAGAAGGAGTTTGGCGGATACGCTTTAGCCATTTGCGCTTTGCGACTGCAATTTCTGAAATTCTTGAGATCCCACATGCAAGCATCTCCGATTGATTATATCCTCTTTCTGAATATCTTGTTCTGTGAAGTGGAACAGGGATTATGTAATCGTATTGCTTCGCTATTTCTAAATTCCTTTCACTCCACATAGAGCCGAGAATTGCAGCAAGCTTAGGCATATCCTGATATTTGAAATGATGAATAAGCGATTGGATGATGCCGCCATTTTGGAATGCGAATGCCGAACTTATATTTGTTTCCCGTGGTAATTCTCGAAACAACGAAGAGTTCGGAATGAGATCTGCCTGCTTAGGCGGTTCGAATAATTCGAATTGGCGGAGACAGATGGTACAAAGATATCTGGATAAAGGAATAGGTCTTGCATCGGAGCTTTCACTCCTTGCGCCACAATGAATGCATATCTGCGGAAGAAAAAGCTGAAACATTATCTTACTTCGCTAAAACTGATTTCTTTAAGAAATCATCTTCGATTCGTTTGATCTCATCGCGGAGTACAACTGCGCGTTCGAATTCCAAATTTGTCGCTGCTTGTTTTAGCTCCGCAGCAAGTTGCTCGATAAGTCCTTCAAGTTCTCCTTCATTCATATTCTTTAATACGAACATTGGCGTAAGTTCTTTTCCGGCTTTTTCATCTCGCGCAGCCTGTCTTTTTTCTTCACGTTTTGAAGAGACATCTGCAACAGTAGTGGAAAGCATGATGTCTTCATATGATTTCAAAATTGTCGTCGGAGTGATGCCGTGCTTCACATTATACTCTGTCTGTAATTTGCGTCGTCTCTCGGTTTCATCAATGACGGCTTTCATGGAACGTGTGATCCTGTCGGCATACATAATGACAAGCCCTTGAGAATTACGCGCAGTGCGACCTGAGGTTTGCATCAGCGCTTTCTCGCTTCGCAAAAATCCTTCTTTGTCTGCATCAAGAATAGCGACGAGCGAAACTTCCGGAAGGTCAAGACCTTCGCGCAAAAGATTTACCCCCACAAGAACATCAAAGACACCTAAGCGGAGATCGCGCAAAATTTCAACTCGTTCAAGCGCCTCTATCTCTGAATGCAGATAGCGCACTTTCACACCGACCTTCACATAATAATCGGTAAGATCTTCGGACATTCGTTTTGTAAGAGTAGTAATAAGAACTCGTTCTTTTTTTACGACACGCTTACGAATTTCTTCCAAAAGATCATCAATCTGATTCTTGATTGGTCTCACTTCAATTGTCGGATCAAGCAATCCGGTAGGGCGAATGATCTGCTCTACAACAACACCTTTTGAATGCTGGACTTCATAATCATCAGGAGTTGCGCTGACATAAATAATTTGATCGGTCTGCTGCTCGAACTCCTGAAAATTAAGCGGACGATTGTCGAGTGCGCTAGGAAGTCGGAATCCATGCTCTACAAGTGTCGTCTTTCTCGCTCTATCTCCGGCGAACATTCCGCGAATTTGCGGAAGTGTCTGATGTGATTCATCAATGACCAGTAAAAATTCTTCGGGAAAATAATCGAGCAAAACACTTGGTCGTTCTCCTTCTTTTCTTCCTGCAAGATGACGGGAGTAATTTTCGATGCCGGAGCAATACCCAAGTTCTCGCATCATCTCAATATCGAATCTGGTTCTCTGCTCAAGGCGCTGTGCTTCAAGGAGTTTTCCGTTCAGGCGAAAATACTGAAGTTGTTTTTCAAGCTCTTGCTCAATAGAGGTGATTGCTAATTCAAGTTGCGGACCGGACGTCACAAAATGTTTTGCCGGATAAATATATGCTCTATCGGTTTCCTCGAGCACTCTACCAGTGAGGCGGTCTATATAAGAAATGCGCTCGACTTGATCGCCAAAAAATTGTACGCGAAAACCTTTGTCGTCTTCATACGCAGGGATAACTTCTACGACATCACCGCGCACCCGAAAAGCGCCGCGTTGAAATTCGACATCATTGCGCGAGTAATGAATCTCATGCAATGCGCGCATAAACTGATTTCGCTCAATCGTATCGCCGTTATGAATGCGTAGCATCTGCCTTGCATATTCATCTGGCGCTCCGATGCCGTAGATGCAGGATACGGATGCAATAATAATTACGTCGTTACGCCCGTCAAGTAACGCGCTCGTCGCTTTCAGGCGCAACCTATCGATCTCTTCATTGATCGACATATCTTTTTCGATATAGGTATCAGTCGCCGGAAGGTACGCTTCGGGTTGATAGTAATCGTAATACGAAATAAAAAACTCTACTGCATTATTCGGAAAGAATTGTTTGAACTCACCATAAAGCTGCGCTGCAAGCGTCTTGTTGTGGCTAATGACAAGCGTGGGTTTGTTGTATGTCGCAATAACATTCGAGATGGAAAATGTTTTTCCCGAACCGGTAACTCCGAGCAAGACTTGTGCTTGATCTCCACGCAAAAGTGCTTCGGTAAGCTGCCTGATCGCCTCTGGCTGATCACCTGCCGGTTTATAATCCGATACTAATTTATAATCCACGTATTATTTTTTGACTTTAAAATTTAGAATTTTGACTTTCTCATCCGTGCATCACCAGTTCCGATGGCAATGCTGAAACAAGCTTCGCCTCGAATATCTCGAATTCTTCAAGACGCTTAGAAACTACTTCCGGCTTGAAGTATAGACGTGCAAGACTTAAGAATGTATTTCGGTGGCGTGCTTCACTTGCAAGAAGTGAATGGTAAAACTCACGAAGGTCTTCATCTATTGCGCACTCTGTTAGAAGCTGAAACCGTTCGCAAGAACGTGCTTCAATAAGTGATGCGACTATGAGCTTGTCTAAAAACTTTTTTGGTTCTTGTTTATTGATCTGACTATGAAGTTCTTGCGCATAGCTATCGCCGGGATCATAGGAAAGTGAAATACTGCGTTCATCCATTTTCTTTATCACCATCCGAAAATGGCTCATCTCTTCAATGGCAATTTCGCTCATTTCATCAACCAGTTCTTTGCACTCGGGATAGCGATTTAAAAGCGAGATAGCCATGAGTGCAGCCTTTTTCTCGCAATGAGCATGGTCACAGAGGAGCAGCGAGGTATTGCCTGCAACCCGCTCTACCCATCCCTTATTTGTTTCGCATCCTAATCCAAGCATAATTTTTTGGTGAGATAAAACAGTATATTGAGAGAAAACATTATCAAATTGAGCCATTACTGAATTCGGCAGAAAAATATTTCATGATGTCGAAGAGAACTATTCTCACGGAAATCTCTTTACAATTAGGTACTATGAGCGCATTACTATGGAAGGATGGAGATTTATCCCCAAATTCATAGTTTTTTTATTTTTATTTACAAATTGTTGTAACTTTGCATAGTCGAAATAGTTTTACATAAAGGATGAGTACTGTTGTGGGCATCCAAAATCATCGTTTTCATTTCTTCTTTCTTCTGATAACTATCGTTTAAACCTATGAAACATATAGTATTATCGTTATTCCTTGTATTGATGTCTCTTTCATTGCTGCCGGATATAGTCGCAGCTCAGGGACTTCCCGTTGACGGAAAAGATTTTTATATCGGATACGTCTATCCGAGTTTTAATAAAGCCGGTAATAGTAGTTCCGGTAGAAATACTGCCGGTTTTTTCGCTGTTTATGCTCTGATTTCGAGCTACGAGGCTGATAACAAAGTTACCATTGCCTATTTTGATCCTCAATCCGGTCAGGAAACTACAACCTCAACGGTAACTGTAGGTGCTCGAAATGCAGTGCAGGTTCAGTTAAATCAGATCATGATGAAGATGGATGAGCCTGGTGATATTCCTCAATGGCGAGCCTGTCATATCACCGCAAAAAAACCTGTTAATGTTCAATATTTTAGCACAGGAGCTTGCTCCGGTGGTAGTTACCTTGCAATCCCGACGCCAGCACTCGGAAAAAATTATGTAATACCGAGTTATTTTGATAACCCCGGTCAGGGTGCTGCGACAAACAGCGGTTCTACCGGCGAAAATGCCGGCGGATTCTTTTTAATCGTTTCCGCTTTCGATGGCACTAATGTATCAATTACTCCAAATGAAACTACAGCTGGTGGTCATACCGGAAAGAATTCAGGTAAAGGAGCCGACAATAGTGAACATCCCTATACTGTAACTCTTGCCCGCGGTCAATGTTATTGGGTCAAAGGCGATGGAAAAGAAGAATCGAATGATATCTCCGGCTCATTAGTTGTTGCTGATAAGCCGATTGCCGTTCTTGCAGGGCATGAAGATGCGTTTCTTGGTGATGTGGGCGCTCGTTACGTTGATGCCCGAGATTTTATGATCGAGCAAGTTATCCCTGCTGAATACTGGGATTCTACCGGATATGTTGGTATTCCTCTTGTTGATGCTTCACCGTTAGATGAGACTCAGCCCGGATACGGTGAAAACTATCGTGTTTATACCGATAACCCTAAGGGGGCAGCTGTTGAGCTTAATAATTGTTTTGGCAATTCCACATTCCCGACAGGGAGATTGGCTTTCCCTACGCCTGAAAAAATTAATATTGGTTGCCCAGTCGAGATGCATTCTACCGATGGGCATAAATTCGGAGTTATGCTCTATGATCTGCGTGGACAGGGAACAACAGCCCCTTATCCTGCCGAGAGCATGATGAGCATTGTGCCGATGTCGCGGTGGAGAACATCATATTTATTTTATGTTGCTGCTAATACGTTCGAAGTCCTCCAAAATTATTACATTAATATAATCGGTTTGAGGAAAGACATAGATGGAGGCAATATTCAGTATGCTTTCAATGGAACAAAAGCGCTTACAAAAGTAAATCAAGGTCTAACCCTCAAGGGGTCGTTCCCAAATATTCCAAATCACCCTGAGTTGAAAGGTGAACGTCGCGTTGTGCATCCCGGAGCATACTATCTGACCAACGTTCGTGATGCTATATTGCATCCGCTCACGGATGCAGGAGGTATCTATCATGGAACACCTGAGGAAGTGAATGCTGATACGACTTACCTTCACGGAGCATTTATGGTCTATCACTATGGAATGCGCGCTCTTGATCCTGATCGCGATCTGGGTGATTTCTGCGGAGACGATTTCTTCTTCTCGTATGCGCTTCCGATCGGTATGACGGTAAGCAGCGGCAAGGGAAATCCTACTGTTAAGGTTGATACTTTCTGTTCTTCTTGGCAAGTATGCGTTCATGATTCTGTCCCTATCAAGAGCATTACTCTTATTGACGATCAGGATGGCAATGTCTATCGCCCCGGCAAAAAGTCTTTTAATACCCATTTCGATGAGCTTCTTGATCCTGAGAATAAAGGAGAAATCGTTTTTGATGGCGTTGATACTTCTGTTTGTGTCACCGTTACTGTTTCAAACCCTTTTGATTCAGCCTATGCTCCTCTTGTCATCAACGATGCCAAAGGAACTCCTCTCTTTATAGATTTGCGATACAAAGCCCCTCACTTTACGCTTAGGGAAGTTTCAAAGACCCTTTCTATGGCTGATACGCTTGTAGCAGTTGATACCATTCTTTATCCTCCGATGAGAGTTGGCAGTCAGGCTTGCTCGACAATTGTGTATGTGAACACCGGAGCAAAAGGGGATAAGGCATTCACTGTGACCGATGTTTCTCTGAAAATAAAAAGCGACAAATTCTATACTATCGCTTCTGTCGTACCTGCATTGCCTGCAATTCTTAAAGGTGGGGATACTTTGAAGGTGCAGATTTGCTTTAGTCCGACAGATACGACAAAGTATGAAGATTCATTGATCGTCACCACTGATTGCTTCATTGCTCCTCTTCCACTCTTGGGAAAGGGAGGAACGCCGCTCATTATTGCCACAGATATAGATTTCGGCAGTGTGGTGTTAGGATCGTCAAAATGTGCAGATTTAACTGTTACGAATGTAGGAAGTCTGCCATTCAACCTAACCCCAGACTGGTTATTGCATAATAAAACAGTGTTCTCTATGGATGCTGCCAGTGTAGGAAAACTGCCGGTTGTTTTGAATCCAGGAAAATCTATTGTGTTGACATTCTGCTATAAGCCGGATGCACTTCGCGCTCAGGATTCGACGACAGTGGATTGGATCACCGATATTGACAAGCCTTTCACGGATCAGATCAAATCGTGGTCATATCTCGTTGGCAAGCCTATTAAGCCGGGCGTTAATTGGGATCGTCCGACTCAGCTTGATTCGGTTATCTGTGATGACTCTGTAGTTACAAGGGTGAACCTTTTGAATACAAGCAACGCGCAGGCTCATGTTACGAATATGTTTTTTGATGGTATTGATGCTGCTCAGTATCACATTCTTACTACGCAACGTGGTACCAATCCGGGGGCATTTGATATGAATCCCGGTGATATTATATGGGTTGATGTAGTCTTTAAGGCAAATCTTGCAAATGGATATGCAGATCGCAAGAGCAGATTGGTTGCAACCTATTATAATAATGAGACGAAGTCAGATGATTCGACCACTATTGACTTCACAGGCAAGGTTCAGCATGCAATCTTGACGATCGATCCGCCGATTCTTAATCTCGGTTTTGTGACTCGCGGTGTACCTGTTTCGGGCTTCGTTACGGCAATTAATAGTGGTGATGCGCCATTTATTGTCAATACCGTCAACTTCCCGAATCCGCCGATCACAGCGATCAAGAAGTCGGATGGCACACCATTATCACTTGGCGATACTATCGGAAGAGGAGATACGGTTACGTTCGAGATTGATAACCAATTGGATGTCTTTACTGATACAACAGTTGATTACACTATCAGCAGTATGAAAGTCTGTAGCGATGCTCATGGCTCTGTCCAGATTGCGTCAAGCAGCCTCAAGGTGGCGACGACTGATTTCCCTGCTCCACAAACATTTGTAGGATGTAGAGAAAGTGATAGCACCATCAAATTTACCAATTTGGGATCGGTGAAGATCACGCTTGAGAGTGTTGATATTATCTCGACTCCGGGTACGCCGAATGTCGGCGAATTCGATCTCAAGGATAATACCGGAAAGCTTGTTAAATCCGTTTTCCCGGCTAAGTTACTTGATCGCTCGGAATTTGTCACTATTCCGATCGTCTATCATCCGTCTATCGCAGGACCTGTATCGGCAACGATCAGCTATACCTATGATAGTGCTGGTACGAAGTTCACGATCACCAGACTGGCAAGCGGTAATGGTTTGCAGTTGAAGACGACACTTTCAGCTGCTCAGGCAAGCGGTCAGCCATATACAGATCTGACAGGCGCGATATTTAATGTTCCGATTTCACTTGCAACAACTGCGTTGCCTGCGAATGCGGATGCAAGGAGAGTAACGTTTACGCTTACTTATCGTCAGGATGTCGTTGATCTGAATCGGACAAATGGAGTACAACCTGCTGCCGGTTACTCGGTGGCTAATGCAAATCCCACACAGAATCATCCTATAGCCGGCGATGAGTCTATTGACATTGACGTAAGTAGCACTACACCAGCGCCGATCTCGAGTCTGACGGATTTGGTTACGGTAAATTATCAGGTGATGGTAGCTCAAAAGCTTTCGACACCATTCATCGTTTCGAATGTCACATTCTATGACTCGAAGGGTGTTGCGATTTGCTACATTGCGGCAGATACCATTCCGGGATTATTTGTTCCGGGATACCAGTGCGGCGACAGTACGCTGAATAAATTCTTGCAGGGTGTAATTCCGACTCGAATTGTTCAGGTCACCCCGAACGTCATTACTGAAAGTGAAACCCCTGTTCTAGTTTATAGCGTGAATCGTTCAGACCTTCCGGTACGAGTTGAAATATTTAACGTTCTCGGCGAAAAGGTCAGAACGGTAAAGAATACTCTTTCGCAGCCGAAGGGTGATTACAAACTTCCTGTAGGAATTATGGGATTGCCAAGTGGTACTTATACTCTTCGCTTGACGACACCTGTCTCTTCTGAAACAGCAAACTTCATAATTCAGAAGTAAGAGGGAAGTTAGGTTTTTCTAAACGGAGCGGGTATTCTAATGATCGAAAGATCTGAAGAATACCCGTTTTGTATTTAAGGAGCGTCTCAGCAAATTTTTATAAATTCTGAAATATCATGAAAAAGATTATTTTGATCGCCTTGTTTTCTCTCCTCGTATTCAGTGCAAATAGTCGGGCACAGATTCCGTTTTGGCATCAGACGAATGGACCTAAAGGTGGCACTGTCCGAAACATGGCGATCGACTCCATGGGGAGAATCATTATCTTCACATCGGGCAGCGGCGTATATCGCAGTATAGATAACGGGATGTCGTGGGAATTACTTAATCGCGGTCTGCCGACTCTGAATATGTATAATGGCGCAGCTGGTCCCACAGGCTACGTCTATGCTTATGACCAACCGGGGGCATCAGCTGCAGCAGGTCACCTGTTCCGTTTAGATGAGAATGCAGCGAACCCGGCATGGGAGGATATTACTCCGAACCTTGCACCGGTGCTCAATTACAACGATATTGTAGCGGATGCAGATGGAACGGTGTATCTCGGAACGGCTGAGAGAGGTGTTTTGCGTTCGGATGATAATGGGATGACCTGGAACAGAAAAAATTTAGGATTATCTGATACCAATAAATTAGGAAAGGTTGATTCCAATGTCGTGATCTTTTTGCTTGCTGTTGATGGAAGAGGTGGGTTATATACTGCCACTGATTTTGGGTCAATTGCAAAGTCCACAGATAAAGGAAATACATGGGTTAAATATCCTACAAAGCATCCCAAAGGACATAATCTTTCCACACTCGGTATTGCAGCAAACGGAAATATCGTTACCGGAAATTTTGGGACATATGACGTTGGCGGTAATATTTATGTATCACAAGATGCCGGAGTAACCTGGAATTCCGTCTATACACGTCCGGGTGTTGATCTAAGAAATAATGTCGAGAAGATTATTCTTATTCCCGGATCTACAGATATTTATGCCAATGCTCACGGACCGACTCTTCGCTCACAAGATTTTGGAGTAACGTGGCAAGTAATGAACGACGAAAAACGCGGAGATGAGACATTTACCATGGCTGTAAGACGCGGTAATCTTTACCAAATGTGCGAACCCGATGGAATATTCCTTTCCACGGATAATGGAGTTAATTGGACGCCGAAGAATGATGGCTTGTTGGCGACATTCATGCGGGGAATGGCAATCAATTCTAAACAAAAACTTTTTGGAATAACCGAATACGGTTTATGGCGTTCAAGCGATGATGGCGCTAATTGGGATCAAGCTCCAGAATATGGAGAAGATTATTTTCCAAGTATTTTTATCAATAAAAAAGATTATATCTATATCGGTACTTCAAGGGGTTTATTCCGTTCTAAAAACGATGGTGACATCGTAGAAAGGGTACTCATAAATCTTGCACCGAAGGATACGATCAATATTATTAATCAAGTGGGTGATAACGGTCAGGGCAAACTTTTCTGTGCTGCGAACGATTCGATAGGATTTATTTATTCGACTGATGATGGAGATCACTGGACGAGAATTCATAATCTTCAGGATTCAAATATAAAATCATTTGCCTTCGGTATAAAAGATACGATCCTTGCCGTCGGTTTCAGAACAAATCTTCTCTATCGCTCTCTTGATCAAGGTAACTCGTGGCAAACCCTTCCGGATAATCAAAATGTGCATGGAACCGGACAAGTCCTTATTCATCCTGATGGTTCATTCCTTGCTTTAGTGATCGGCAGGGAAGGCGGGATATTTCGCTCAGTAGATGCCGGGCAAAGTTGGTCAAAAATATTTCCACCCGAGGAAATAAAAAACAATTTTAAAGGCTTTTTTTCGATGATGATCGATCTTGTAGGATCTATTATTGTCTGTGCTGATAGCGGCGGCATCTATCGTTCGGTGCCCGGCAGCTCTCAATTCAGCCAATGGATTTCAGTGAGCAGCGGATTGACGGCAAACGATTTTCCAAATCATTTTATTAATTGTTCGGCAGTAGTAGAGAATCCTGTCAGTCACATCTATTTTGCGGCATCGCGTGGACTTGGAGTTTTCAAGAGTATTCCGAATCTCGGAGTCTCCTCAGGTCATCCTTCACCAGCTTCTGCGATCAGTATGACGACGAATCCAAACCCATTCACTACTGCGACGAATATCTCCTTCAAATTAAAAACCGGTGGCGATGTGAGTATTGATGTATTCGATCTGCTCGAAAGAAAAGTCGCGACAATCTTTAGTGGAAGAATGGAGCAAGGCGAACAAAGTCTGGTCTTTGACGCTTCCACTCTTCCAAGTGGAAGTTATGCGATCATCCTTCACGAAGGAGGAGCAACATATTCAACGTGGGTTTCACTTACGAAATAAATTTAAAAATGCTTATTTGGAATATGTCATTCTGAGTGAAGCGTAGCGTAACGAAGAATCCCGTAATCGTTGGCAGACACATGGTGTTGCAAACTATTACGAGATTCTTCGCTTCACTCAGAATGACAGTATTTTTTTTATAATCCATTAATTCTGTTCTTTGCCGTTTCGTACTCAGCAATTAATCGTTTAACCACTTCTTCTGCAGAAATAATATCTTTAATGAGTCCCGAGGATTGCCCCATTTCCAACTCACCCTCATCTATATCTCCTTCAAAAATACCTCGCATCTCGCGTTTTTTCCCGAGCAATTCAATTTCCTCTTCTTTTGTCGCGCCTCGAGTTTGAGCGTTCAACGCTTCAAATGCAAAAGCATTCTTTTTCAATCGTACAGGTGCGACTTTTTTTAGCGTTATGATAGTAGAATCGTCCTCAGCTTCGACAACTGCTTGTTTATAATTCGGATCTGAACTTGATTCTATCGTTGCGGCAAATCGTGTTCCGATCTGCACTGCCTGCGCTCCGAGAGATAGGGCAGCAAGCATCTGTCTTCCGTCAGCAATTCCCCCTGCAGCAATGACAGGAATCTTCACTGCATCGACAACTTGCGGCACAAGGCAAAGCGTAGTGATCTCATCTATTCCGTTATGTCCGCCTGCTTCGAAACCTTCAGCAACAACAGCATCACATCCTCCATCCTCTGCTTTTTGTGCGTGTTTAACGCTTGCAACCACATGGACAAGAAAGCATCCTGCATCTTTGAACTTCTGCGCATGAATTTTTGGATTCCCTGCACTGGTAAAAATAATTTTTATTCCTTCTTCGAGCGTGACTTTAATAAGTTGATCAATATCTCCGCGAATAAGCGGAATATTTACGCCGATCGTACCAGCTACTTCAGTTGCCTTTGCTTTGCGAATATGTTCGCGGAGCAGATCAGGCTTCATCGAGCCTGCGCCAATAAGCCCCAAAGCACCCGCGCGGGCTGATGCAACGGCAAGTTTCCAGCCGCTTGTCCAGACCATTCCTGCCTGAATAATAGGGTAGCGGATACCAAGACGCTCGGAGAGTGGTGTTTTCATATCGTCAAAAATACGGGGAAATGGGAATTGAAAATTGAAAATTAAGAATTGAGAATAATTTACCATTACGCTCAGAATGACTTGGACAGACTCTTTTTAGCATGAACAAATGTTACCTAATCGTGAAATATTTATTCATACTTCTTTTCCTTTTTTCATTTCAAAGAATCTCAATTGCGCAGGGCAAGTGGGTGACGCAATTACCGCCAACCTTGCGGCATCTTTATTCAGTTCACTTTGCCAACGCTAATACCGGAACGGCTTGCGGGCTTGCAGGCGCAATTTTTCATACCACCGATGGCGGCGCGAATTGGAGCGAGCAATCAAGTGGAGTAAATAACCAGCTTAAAGGAGTATTTTTTACTTCCACTTTAAATGGTACGATCGTCGGGCGTGATGGGCTAATACTCCATACGACTAATGGAGGAAATTCATGGGAAACGCAAACAAGTCCCGGAAATATCATGCCACTGCTCTCAACGTTCTTTCTCGATTCGCTCGATGGCTACATCGTTGGATGGTATGGAAAGATCATCCATACAACAGATGCGGGAAAGCATTGGGTGTCTCAGAAATCCGAAGTCACTACTTTCTTGCGAAGCATCGTCTTTTCAAAAAAAGACGTTGGGATAATTGTCGGTGAAAATGGCAGTCTCTTACGAACGCAGAACGATGGAAAAGACTGGGAGTTGATCCCAAGTGAGACGACTGAAAATCTTACCGGAGTTACTTTTATTAATCCCACGACGATTATCGCTGTTGGCGATAAAGGTACTATTATCAGATCCGTAAATGGCGGAAATCGCTGGCAATGTATTGAGAGCGGAGTAAAATATAATTTGCGAGGAGTTTCTTTTTCAGGAAAGATCGGGGATGCAGTCGGAGAGAATGGTGTGATTCTTAGTTCTATTGACGGCGGTTTGACTTGGCAGGATGAATCGTTGAAAAGCGGCACACATCTGCTTGCCGTTCACAGATTCGACGCAAAACACGTAACAGCAGTTGGTGTAGATGGAATGATATTGCGGAAAGTAGACAAATAGAAAAATTGCGGACGTTTTTAGTCCTTTTGATGTTTAACCAAACTGTATCCCAA
The DNA here is from genome assembly GCA_038210275.1 of Kapaibacterium sp. (SeqCode). Lineage (GTDB taxonomy): Bacteria > Bacteroidota > Ignavibacteria > Palsa-1295 > Palsa-1295 > PALSA-1296. The sequence continues at coordinate 19,447 of JBBQWV010000014.1, forward strand.
ATGTTATATAGTACTTAATGATTGACGAAACAAACACATCGCCTGAACAGGCAGAGGCTGAGCCAAATATCAATGCTTCTGATGCTGCGACGGCTCCTCCCCCTCGGGACATTATCGCAGAGCGATTAGCTCAGCGCATGAAGGAGCGCGGAGAGCAGAAAGCAGCCGAACCCGCAACTGCGGATGAGCCTGTTTCCGAGGCGCCTAAATTAGAGCGTAAAATTCTGAGTTTTGATCCGCCTGCTGCCGAAATAATTGTTGAAAAAGAGAGTCCGGAGCCAACGCCAATTTCTGAATCCATTGCAGAGGTTACAGAATCTATTGAATCTTCAACGCCGATAGCATCTACAGATGCTCCACTGGTACTTAGTCCTCGCGAAGATCGTCCAAAACCTGAGAGAGATCGCGGCAGAAATCGCGACCGCAATGATCGCCGTCCGCCTCGTGAACCACGAGCTGAGAGAACAGGCGATTCTGCTAATGCTGAAGTAGTGCGACAGCAAGCACCTCGCCAACCTCGTCCCGAACGCCCTGAAAGAGTTGAACGACCTGCAAGAACTGAAAGACCTGATCGGACTCCGAGAGAGGCAAAATCTACAGTTCCAAAAACATCTGATAATGCATTCGTCCGCGCAAGATCTCTTGCATCGAAGCTCGGAGTATCCGTTGTTATCCCGCTTTATAATGAGCAGGATTCATTGCGCGAATTGACGGCTGCGCTCCGCGAAGAATTATTTAATCTTTGTGAAAAAAATTACGAGATCATCTATATCAATGATGGCTCAACTGATCGCTCACCGGAGATACTAAAAGATATTGTTGCAGGAACATCGAAAGTCGTTTCTCTGAGTTTCAGAAGTAACCAAGGAAAATCCGCAGGACTATCTGTCGGATTTAAAGAAGCGAAATACGGAATCGTCATTACGATGGATGCGGACTTGCAGGATGATCCGAAAGAGCTTGTGAATCTTATTGCAAAGCTCGATGAAGGTTACGATCTAGTTTCAGGTTGGAAGAAAAAGCGTCATGACCCGATCTCAAAAACGCTTCCGTCAAAGTTTTTTAATAATGTAACGAGTTTCTTTAGCGGAATCAAGCTCCATGATTTTAATTGCGGCTTAAAGGCTTACCGCAAGCAAGTCATTGATCAGCTTGATGTCTATGGCGAAATGCATCGCTATCTGCCTGCGCTTGCGCATTGGCAGGGCTTTCGTGTTACGGAGATTCCTGTTACCCACCATCCACGCCGATTTGGAAAATCCAAATTCGGATCAAGCCGTTTTTTCAAAGGATTCTTAGACTTAATATCAATCGTGTTTACAAATCGCTTCGGCAAACGCCCACTTCATCTCTTTGGCTCGATCGGCACAGTTTTTTCGCTCATCGGCTTAGGCATAAATATATATGTTACCATCGAATGGACGCATGGAATTGCGCTTTCCAATCGTCCGATCTTGCTTCTTGGCATCTTGCTCATGATGCTCGGAGTCCAGCTTATCTCCATTGGATTACTTGGCGAGATGATCGTCAAGAATACTGCAAGGGGACATGACTTGGCAGTGATCAAAGATAAACGCCCGCCGCGTCAAGGACCAAGACCGGGTGAAGCAGCTCGTCCGCCAAGACCACAAGGTGGAAGGCCTGATGATCGTCGCAGAGGACCTGCTCCGAACCGTCCGTAATTCATGCCGGCAACTGATCTGGTTATCCATGCCGATTGCCGCCACTTTCGCGGCGATATTCCGTGCAAGCCGCATAAAGATTTCGGTGTGCATTGTGATGGCTGCGAGTATTACGATCAGATCACGGAGAATATTCTCATTATCAAACTCGGCGCTGCTGGTGATGTTCTGCGCACGACTCCGATCCTTCATAAATTAAAAGCCGATCATCCGCATGCTCGCATTTGGTGGCTTACACTTTCTCCTGAATTAGTCCCAACTACTCACGTTGATAAAATCCTGAAATGGAGTACGGAAAGCCTCGAAATTATTTCTGCATTGGAATTTTCCATTCTCATCAATCTCGATAAAGATCACCATGCCTGTGCATTAGCCAATCGCATGATGGCAAAAAAGAAGATCGGATTCTTGCTTAGTCCACTGGGCGTTTCCATTCCGGCTGATGCGAATGCGCAGGAGAAATATGAGACTGGTATCTTCGATGATATAAGCCTTGCAAATAGGAAATCATATCCCGAAGAATTATTCGAAGTTTGCGGCTATAAATTTTCAGGTGAGAAATATATTATTGATAAACCTGAGGAAATAGATTTTCCAGGTTTAGATACTTCACGTCCGCTTGTTGGTATGAATACCGGCGCCGGAATCCGCTGGACATCACGCCTCTGGGCAACGGAGCATTGGGCTGATCTTGCAAAAAAACTTCACGCAAGCGGATATAACGTCGTTCTCCTCGGCGGTCATGATGAAGATGGACGGAATAAAGAAATTCAGAATCTTTCAGGAGGCGCGGCGCAATATCTTGGATATTTTCCTCTGAAAACTTTTGTCTCGCTTGTCAATAAATGCGAGACAATTATTTCCGGAGTTACAATGGCATTTCATATTGCCGTCGCTCTAGAAAAGAAGATCGTGCTCATCAATAACATCTTCAATAAATATGAATTCGGCGATCTTTACGATCTTGGCGAGATCATCGAACCCAATAAACCCTGCATCTGCTACTTCCGCGGAACCTGCATAAACCCTGATTATTTCTGTTTAGATCATCTGCCAGTGGAGAAAGTACTAGCGGCGGTGAAGTAGAATAAAAAAAAGACATCAACCTCATGGTTGATGTCTTAATCTTGATAACCTTTCGTTTTTATTTCTTTTTGCTCGGCGAAACAATATTTGCAACACCTGTTGCAAGTGTATCGAGTCCACCGACGATAGCATCTCTCATTCTGCCAAAACTTCCGACTGCTTCATCTTTTTCTTCGCTCATTTGAGTTTTAAGCGCCGTCGCACGTGCTTTGATAGCTTGGCGTAGTTTCATATCAGCTTTATAATGCGGGTTCGCTTTCATCATCCTAGCATCATACGCATCAACAGAATCCTGAAGCGCCTGGATCTTCATATTTGCATCAGCCTTAAAAGCCTTCCATTGCTCGATCTGAGCTTTGAGAGAATCTTTTGGTGAAGGAGTTGACATGGCAACAGTATCCTTCATTTCACCGGATTGATCAGTTTTTTTCGCACATCCAGCGACAAACACAGATGCGGTAAATAGAACGAGAAACAAATGAGTGAATTTCATAATTGTGAGTTAAATGGTTTTAAGATATACAAAACAACTCCGAGATACGTAAATATAAAGAATATCGGAGTTGGGGAGATATTCGAAATATTACAAAGGAAAAAACTCGTAATTTGATTCCGGAAAAGTAATCTACAGCACCCGCAAATTCGCGAACTTCAACATCAGATTCTTTCTACCGTGCTTGGAGAAATCTACTACAGCTTTTGCTTTATCGCCACGACCGGAGACTTCGATTATCCTACCTTCGCCGAAAATTTCGTGAGTGACTCTTGCACCTCTGCGCAAGCCGCCGGAAGTTGGTTCGATCTGCGAATAGGCTTCGGGTGCCTCCTCTTGTGCAAAGGGATTATAGTTGCGCGGCTCTTTTCTTGCAGCAAATGTTCTCCCGTTGATCGTGCTTGAGCCGCTGAACATACTCGTCGAAAAAATATCCTCTCTTGCCTGAGTATCTTCAGAAGGGCTGCGAAGTTTTGTGCCGTAGCTTGTCGTATGCTCGGTCACGCCTGATTGTGAAATTTCACTGATAAATCGCGAAGCCATCGCCGATGTATATTCGCCATACTTCAATCTGTTCTTCGCATACAAAATGTAACACTTCTTCATTGCTCGGGTGATGCCAACATACATCAGGCGGCGTTCTTCTTCGATTGAGAAATCATCAAACGAAGTATTCGGATTCGGAAAAAGTCCTTCTTCAAGTCCGGTAAGAAAGACGACGGGAAATTCCAAGCCCTTCGCAGCATGAAGCGTCATGAGCGTGACGACATTCTTTGTGCCATCTATCTTATCCACATCGCTCATCAGTGAAATTTCTTCTAAGAATGATTCAACCGTTGCATCTTCATTCTCCTGAAAATATTCGGTGATCGCTGAAAGAAATTCCCGGACGTTCTCGTAGCGCACAAGTGATTCAGGAGTATTCTCCGATTTTAATTCCACGAGAATTCCCGTATCATCAATAAGTGAGCGAAGTAATTCGCTTGGCGAAAGCTCACTTCTTAACCGCGAATATTTTGCGATGAGCTGCGAAAATTCTTTCAGCTTTGTGGTAGCGCGCTGTTGCAGATTCGGAATGAATTCGGGAGTTGCCATGACATCGAGCATCGTCGCTCCGCGTTCGCGGGCGAATTGCGCAAGCTTGGTGATCGTCACATCGCCGATGCCGCGGGCAGGGAAGTTGATGACGCGCATTAAAGATTCGCTATCCGACGGATTAACGATCAACCGAATATAGGCAAGTGAATCCTTAATTTCTTTTCGCTTATAAAATGCAGTGCCACCGACAATGGTATAGGGAATGCCTTGCCGCCTGAACGCATCTTCTATTGCGCGGCTTTGCGCATTAGTACGATAGAGAATTGCGAACTGCGACAGCGTATATTTTTCTTTGCGAATTTCATCTTCGATCGTGCGGACAACTGTTGCGCCTTCTTCGCGCTCATCCGAGCATTCCATGATGCGGACAACTTCGCCTTTCGGATTTTTCGTGAACAGCGTTTTCGGGATCTGTCCCGAATTATTTTTTATCAGCGCATCGGCAGTTGCAAGGATATTTCCTGTAGAGCGATAATTTTGTTCGAGGCGGAAAAGTTTTGGATTCGGGAAGTCGCGCTCGAAATCCAAAATATTTTTTATGTCGGCGCCGCGGAAAGCATAGATCGACTGCGCATCGTCGCCGACGACCGTAAGATTATTATGAAAGCCCGAAAGCATCTTCACGATCATATACTGTGCGCGGTTCGTATCCTGATACTCATCGACAAGCACGTAACGGAATTTGCGCTGATAACTTTCGAGCACTTCTTTATGATGCGCCAGAAGTTCGATCGTCTTGATAAGCAAGTCGTCGAAATCCATTGCATTCGCGGCTTTGAGCTGCTTTATATATTCGGGATACACTTCTGAAACCTTCTCTGCGAAATAATCGCGTGCAAGATTTGCATACTCATCGGGCGAAATAAGCTGATTTTTTGCGCTTGATATACGGCTGCGGACGGCATTGGGATTGACCTGATCGCGTGGAATGCGAAGCTGCTCCATGATGCGCTTAATCAGCGAAAGAGAATCGTCGCTATCATAAATGCTGAAGCTTGACGTATAACCAAGCTGCACGGCATGACGCCGCAGCATCCTCGCAAAGACGGAATGGAACGTGCCCATCCAAAGTTCGCGGATATATTCATCGCCAAGCATTGCGCCGATACGCTCCTTCATTTCGCCGGCAGCTTTATTGGTAAAGGTCAGCGCAAGGATCTCCCACGGACGGTTGCCTTGCTCGAGCAAGTAGGCGATGCGCGTCGTCAAAACCCGCGTCTTGCCCGAACCCGCACCGGCAATGATCATTGTCGGTCCATCGGAGCCGGTAACGGCTTCAAGCTGCGCAGGATTAAGTCCTGTTAAAAGTTTTGACATCAGTAATTATTGGCACACACATCGAAAATTGAGATTCCCTAACAAACATTGAGATGCGAAAATAACAGAATTATTTTCGGAAGCGGGGAATTCTTAATTATTATGGGGTAGGGGTATTATTGTAAAGAGACTGCTTTCCAAAAAAATGTCATTGCGAGGAGTCCGCTTGCGGATGACGTGGCAATCTAAAAATTTTAAGTGTTTAACAAATCCAACATTTTAGTTAGCCTCGCCTGCGGAAGTCGCATATTTGCAACAACAAATCACTAAGGAAAACAAGATGAAATGTAGGTATAATTACGGAACAGTCATTAGGGTATCGCCGGATATTGATAGCTATGGTGTGCAACGACTTATTGACTATGGGAAGTATCTCGAAGAGACTGCCAAAAGCAAAGCAATCTGATGTAGATAAACTTGCTAATAAGATCAACGTCACTAATTTTTGTCGGAAGCAAAATACCAAAGCTTAAATTTGGCTGGGTATATTTCCTGAACCTCCTTTTTACTAAAATATATATATTTTCTGTGGAGTTTTGTGGTAAAAATCCCTAAGGATTCTAAGAATTACAAATATTTCCAAAATCATCAAAAAAATCTTTGGCACTTCCAGCTCAATTTCGCCGATTTTGAAAATAGTTTGGTTTGGGCACCTTGACAAAAGCACATTTCGTTCGTATATTTGCATTACAAACTTCGACAAAGTATATTTTTGTATGAGTTTTTGGCATCATGCGTCCTGTATTGATGCTTCTGAAAAGCCCACAACCTAGCCTTCTATTCCTTTTGATATTTTGCTTCGATGGCACTTGGAGCGTAATCCTCGCCGATAAATGGAAAAATAATGAAAGAGAGATATGAGGAAACGAGCAATCGTGGGAGGTGTGCTTTTCTAAACTACGATACTACGATAAAATCAATGAATCTCAAACCCTGAGATTTACTACTACGATAACTATTTGAGATTGCCACGTCGTCCGCAAGCGGACTCCTCGCAATGACACTTTTTTTTACTAACTACTAAACTACTAAACTACTAAACTACCACCTAATAAACAAATTCGTATCCAGTTTTTCATGATCGGAGAGTGATCCTCAGAAGGGATATCGCTGTGATCTGTTCATTGACAATTTAATAAATAAATCAAAAGTCAAAACTTTAAAGTCAAAAAAGGGGTCGCAACCCTTTTGACTTTTTACTTTTGAGTTTTGACTTTGTATTGGCAGGCTAAAGCCATGCGGCTACGGGGAAAGCGCACGCAATGTGCCCCTACGAATCTCAGGAATCCTATTAATCTCATAAATCCCAGTTCAGACAATGTGTATTGACGGACGGACTGAGAGTCCGTCCCACTGGAGATTATTCTCTTCGTTCTGCTAAAGACCAACAACTAACGACTGCCCGTATCCTTCCGTACTACGATCGGAGCTTGCGGCGGCATACTTAGTTGACTATTCGGTGTGGAGAATGTCGGGGCGTTGCTGGAATTTTCGAAGGTGTTTGTGGGTGCGTCAATGATCGGAAGAAGAATTCTGTAGTTGACGAGATCCTGATCGCTTTCGAAGCCATGCCCGCGAGTGATGCGTCCGGATTTTTCGGAAATTTTGACAAATGCATCGGAGTGAAGTTTGTGTGTGCCGTTATTCCATAGCAAAGAATCGGTTTGCACAAGCGTCCCCGAATCGCTGAGGACTTTGACACTGTCATACGCCGTCATGTTCTTCGTGTTGTCGTCAATATAGGCGCGACGTGAAGTCAGGACGGATGAATGATTACTTTCGCGATCAAAAAAATCCACGCGCACACTGGAATCCAACATCGTATAACGCTTCTGCTCAAAAACGCGAACGCCAATAGCATTCATCACGGCACGAATTTTTCCTTCGCTGGAAAATGCCATGCGCGTATGAGCGCTTGTCTGCGACGGCATTTCTTCCGTTGATACAAGAGGTGCAGTGCTTGGCTTGACTTCGTTGGTTGCACAGGAAGCGAGGAGGAAGAGGGGTGTGATAAAAAATGTCATTGCGAGAAATCGCGAAGCGACACCGAAGCAATCTAAAAATCCAAAGTTTACCAATACTTTTAAGATTTTAGATTGCCAAGTCGGGTTAAAGCCCTCCTCGCAATGACATGTTAATGAATTGTTCTTCAATTTATCCCTGCTTTCACGATATCATGCAAATGTATCATTCCGATAACGATGCCGGCTCCATCCACGACCGGAAGCTGCATGACTTTCGGATTGGTATCTTCCATGAGGTGTAGCGCATCGAAGGCAAGAATATCGGCAGTCGTCGTCTTTGGAGATGCTGCCATGAGTTCGGCAGCAGTGACTTTGCGGGTATCTAACTGCTCATGCGATTGAAAAAATCGTCGGAGATCACCATCGGTTACGATGCCCAGAAGTTCCCCGCTTTCGCCGATCACACATGCTGCACCAAACCGTTTGCCGGAGATTTCCTGCATAATGGAATTCAGTGATGAGTCTTTTTTGATACGCGGAATATTGTCGCCGCTTACCATCAGATCGCGAACGTGCATCGTCAACTTTCTTCCAAGCGCTCCGCCGGGATGAAGTTTTGCAAAATCTTCACTGGTAAAATTCCGTGCTTCCAAGAGCGCAATAGCAAGCGCATCGCCTATAACAAGCTGTGCCGTCGTCGAAGAAGTCGGCGCGAGATCATGGGGGCACGCTTCTTCTTTTATGATCGGATAAAGCACTACGCCATTAGATTTCTTCGCAGCATTAGCAAGCCGCGAAGTTGAAGACGAAGTGATCGCAATAATTGGAACGATGGAATTCAAGAGAGAAGTCAGTTCGTCGGATTCTCCACTTTTCGAAAGTATTATCATCACATCATCTGACGATACTAATCCAATATCGCCATGTGCGGCTTCACTCGGGTGAAGAAAAATTGCAGGAGTGCCGGTGGAAGTCAACGTGGATGCGGTCTTGCGGGCTATATGTCCGGATTTCCCCATACCGCTGACGATGACTCTACCTTTGCACGAAAGCAAAATATCACAAGCTTTTGCGAAATCAAGTTCATCGAGTGAGTCAATAGTTTGCTGTAAGGCAAGCGTTTCGACAGCGAAGGTTCGCTTTGCGGACTTGAGATATGATTCTGAGTTCTTGCTATGCACTGTTATTTTCCGAATAGTTTTTGGAATATACTCTTCTTCGGTTTCACGGTTTCAATGATGATTCCTGTTGTATCGAATTTGCGATGTGCTTTTTTATCGTATTCAAGCAGCGCTTTGATATATTCGGTATCGGTGAAATCATCAACCATCTCGAAGAACGAAGCTGGATGACTGATTAGTTTGGCATCGCGAATATGCTTTGTCCTCAAAAGCTCGTCATAAAAGTTGGTAAGCGGAAGAAGTTGGTTGAATCCTGAACTCTCATGATGCAGCCAAAGCACTTTTTTTGCAACACTAATTGCAAGAATATATTTTAGTGAGCCATTCGTATCTTTGATCGCAATTTCACGAACTTTCTGCGATGTTGCGGGGCAAGGATCACCGCTTTTCCAATAGGAATAACACCACAGATTCGTGATCTGCGGCGAATCAGGGATTGGGAAAACTCCGGAAAACTGAACTTCAAGCTGTCCATCAATATTGTGATCATGAATGCTGATGGCAAGCGGCAAATTATTGATCAAGCATTCTCCATACCCTACAACAGGCGGCATACCGAGTGTGAGATCGATCGGTGAAATTATTTTATCAATGAGCAGATTTCCTTCGCCCCATCTTCCATCACCGATGACTTGCGAGGTTTTAATAAAATCATGATATGGTTTGTACGCCGGAATATTTTCCGGAAGAAGCCGAAAAAGTAAATCTAGTTCTTGTGAAGAAAGTGATCGAGGATAGATCATCGAAAATTACTGTTCAGTAAATCTGAATTGCAAAAGCGAACGGAGCAAAGCTTCAAGTTCACCAAGCGGAAGTTGGGACTGGGCATCGCTCTTAGCTTTCGCCGGATCGGGATGCGTTTCGATGAAAAGTCCGTCAATGCCGACAGCCATTGCAGCGCGGGCAAGCGGTGCGATGAATTGGCGATTGCCGCCGCTGATTCCATTTTGTGATGGTCGCTGAACGGAATGCGTAGCATCATAAATGATGGGCGAACCAAATTCCTTCATGATCTCAAGTGAACGAAAATCAACAATAAGATCGCCATAACCAAACGACGTTCCGCGTTCAGTAAGCAAAATATTATTGTTGTCTTTGCTTGTGACTTTTTCTTTTGCAAATTTCATATCAAATGGCGACATAAACTGTGCTTTCTTGATATTGATCACTTTTCCTGTCTCGGCAGCCGCTTCAAGAAGATCGGTTTGCCTGGCAAGAAAAGCAGGTATCTGCAAAACATCACAAACTTCCGCAGCTAATGCCGCTTCACCTGGAAGATGAATATCTGTTAGGATAGGAAGAGAGAATTCTTTTTTAATATCGGCAAGATACGAAAGAGCTTTTTCGTCGCCGATACTTGAAATGCTTGTGCCGCTTGTCCGATTGGCTTTGCGATAGGAAGATTTAAATATAAAATTCACCGGCAATACGCTTTGAATTCTACAAAGTTCAGTTGCAACTTGCTGAAGCAATTCTTTCGATTCGACCAAGCATGGTCCCGCAATAACAGGAAATGGAACGGCTCCAAAAAAAGAGATGCTTCGGTTGTCCGGCGATATAATGGTGACGTTTTCTTTCATTCACTATTGATGGAAAGCCATAGAACAAGTGGTGGGTAGTAAAGATTTGCACAGGGAAAAGAATCCAAATACTCTCATTGTAAGTATAAAAGAATGTCATCGCGTGTTGGGGCTTTAGCCCGACGTGTAATCTAAAAACTTGAAGATTGGATCATTATTAAAGATTTTAGATCGCCACGTCGTCCGCAAGCGGACTCCTCGCGATGACACTATAATAATATCACATTAAATAGAAAAATTCACACGAGCATTTCGCGCACGGCTTCTTCTGTTCTTTGCATCAGATCAATCTCGCGTTCACGATCATTCTCATATTTATAAGAAGTTTCTAACGGAGCGCCAATCGAAACCGAAATAATTTTATTCGAAGAGGGAAGTTTCGAAGTTCTTGGCATTAATTCGAATGAGCCTTTGATCGCAATGGGTATAACCTTCGCGCCGCTTTCATACGCCATGTGAAATGCACCGCGTTTGAATGACTGTAGCTCTCCTGAATCTGTTCGTGTACCTTCAGGAAAGAGAAGAACCGATGCACCGCTTTGAATGATTTCTGTAGCTTTTGCTAAAGTGATTTTCGTTTTAGATACTTTTGAACGATCAATAATAATCATTGGACTTAGTAGTAGCGCCCAACCCCAGATGGGAATTCGGGTGAGTGTATGTCGCAGAATCAAGCGAACATCAGCAGGAATTGCAGCGAAAAGAATTGGAATATCAGTATAGCTTGAGTGATTAGCAACGAAAACGTAATGCTCTTTTTTCAGAATATTTGACGCTCCCTGCACTTGAAGTTTCACTCCGAAAAGCAGAAGAAAAGATTTGGACCAGATTCGGGCAAGCCATAAATAAGCACTGCCGCTCCTATCAAGAAGAGCGGCAGGGATTGAGATAACTGAAAGAACGATCGTTACTATAATAAAGACGATCGTTGCAACAATACTGCGAGTCACTTATTTAGCCGCTGAAGCGATTCCCGAATAATTAATGCTATTAGCGACAGATTTCGCTTCATCAAGAGTAGCGCCATTTTCCGCTTCGGTGATGACGAAGATACGATCATTCACTACCACGCCGATCGTACCTTGATTGGAGTTCTTCTTCCAATCAATCCAACCCGGATTGCCATTAAATTTTTCCGAGTGCAATGACTGGTCATTCGTTTCAAGGTTCATGGTCAATAGTGCTGAATACTTTCCGGATAAACCCGCAATGTTGTTGTAATCAAGTATGGATACCTTGATTTGCTTTTCACCATTTTGGTAGGTTTGATTGGCATGAGAATATTTTGATCCAGCCATTTCCATTTCCATTGTTTCAGGTTCACCTTTCGCGGTATAGCCTGATACGGAAGGAAGAAAACCTGCAAGAGTTTTTGCGGGGACTGCAACGCCGGGAGTTTTATTTGCGCCACCACCTGCAGCATTCTGAGCCATTTGCTGCATACTCTTTGACATTTGCTCTGCAGCTTTCTGAGCATCATCTTCTTTCTTTGAGCAGCCTGAAATAAAGATTATTGCTGCAATTGCAACTGCGAAAATACTGAACTTGGATGTTTTCATTGTCGTGATAGATAGTAGTGAAAATTGTCGTACGTTTTGATCCTCAAAAATACGATGGAAAATCTTTTGATTCGAGAAAATCGCTTACTTCAATCCAACTTGATCGAGCGCTAATTTCCCAAGATAAAAAAGCATCATACCGAGAAAAACAAGAATCGGAGCTTTGCGTCCGCGAGTTTTATTTATTTCCGGAATGAGGTCACACGCACCGACATACAGTGCAGCTCCTGCGCTGAAAGCGAAAAGAAATCCGATCAATTCTTCATTGAATGTGACAAAGAAAAAGACAAGAAGCGCGCCGAGAATTGTGGAAATGCCAAGGGTAAACCCAGCATTCATCGTTTCTTTCTTTGAATGATTTCCGAGCATCATCACACTTGCAACCGTCAATCCCTCCGGAATTTTATGAAGAAGTACGGCAACACAAATGAGAATTCCCATTGTCGGCTTTGCGCTTGTTACTGCTGCGATTGCCATACCATCAAAGAATGCGTGAAGTGTGAGTCCGCCAACAGCACCTAATGCTGAGGAATGCGAAACTCCGGCATGCTGATGAGTTTCTTCGCCAAAATGAAAATGCTGAACGAGTGTATGCTCGAAAAAATGCAAGACGCTAAAACCGAGCAGCATTGCAATGACCGCATGATCGGGATTATTTGTCAGACGAAAACTTTCCGGAATGAGATCAACGAAGACAAGAGCCAGAAGAAATCCTGCGCCGAGAGCCAGCAACGTCCTTTCCCAGCTATGGGGAAAACGTTTTGCTCGGAGTGCAAGCATTCCGCCGCCGATCTGCGCGCCTGCTGCAATAATGCTGAGTATGATACCGAGATACACTTCTGCTAATTAAAATTAAAAATGTCGAATACTCGCTGTGGCGAGAAAATTAAAAATGGTAACGTGTAAATCCAGAATGAGGCAAAATAATCTCAGAAATCGGTTGAATCCCTTTAATCACGGTTCAGACGTTTTTTTTCTTTCAGAAAATTCTTTCCGTCTTCAATGCCGCGAAGGAACATCGCAGATAATGAGAGTGGAACTTCACGGATCATGATGCGATAGGATAGGATTGCTTGTAATAGCATGGAAATGCAGAATGCAATTGCCGCTCCAACAGTATGGAGAAGTGGCAGTAAGGTCACGGCGAGAATCACATTAACGATAAGCGAAGCAAGAATAGTCTGAAAAACTTCTTTCACTTTTCCCATTCCAACAAGCGCAGACATACCAACCATCGTGATGGGCAGAATAAAACCGCTTGCAATTAGTACACGGAAGACATTAACGGAATCATCAAACTTTCCTTTATAAAGTATCTGAAAAATAAGGGGAGCAAAAATAATAAGAAGTATTGAGAGTGGGATCATCAAGATATAGAGAAAGCTTGTTGTCTTCTCAATAATTTTTTTCAGTGTTGCGAAATCACCTGCAGCATAATATTTACTTGAAGCAGGGAAAACAAAAATGCCTTGAGTATCACGAAGCACATCAAAGCCCTTAAAAAAGAATTTTGCAACTTGGTAATTGGCGAGCGCTTCAACCCCAAGAAAAGCCGGAACAAGCAAACTGTCAAGATTTTGCTGAAAGACATGGACTGAACCGGTTGCAGTTTGGTAACGAGTAAAATGAAAAATCTTTTTCAACATTGTGCGAGAGAAACGTATCCGCCAACTCAGATCCTTTCGTGCAAGAAAAAGTGAGAGCAATGAACTGCATGCGCCGGTTATGATCGTGATGAAGATTACATCACTTGCTGTATGCAATTTATCCATGAACGCGTAGATCGTCACGACGATACTTGATCCACCAAAATTAATAAGATCGGCAAAGAATAAATTCTTTGTATGAAATCGCATTTGAAAAATCTTGCTGGTGATGACTCGCGGAATGGTAACGATGACAAGAATAATCAGGCTGGGGATGAGGTCAGGAAGTTCGGGGCTATTAAGCAGATAAGAAAATGTACCCGGAAAAACAATAAGGAGCGACAATGAAATCAGAAGAAAAGCAAAAAAGAGAAGTGAGGTTGCCGTCAGAAGTTCTTGAAGATCATTTGCTGTATCCACTCCGAATTTAACGATTGCCTGCAATGCGAAACTATCAGCAAAAGTGAAGATCATTCCGAAGATCACTTGAAAGAGCGCAAGTTCACCGCTTTCACTTTTTGGAAGAATCTTGAAAACAAGGATCGTCATCACCACACCATAGACGGCTGGCAGAAGCTTCGTTGCAAAACCCCATGCACCTTTTTCTAAGTGCGCACTGAATTTCATTAATTATTTAACAAGTTCTAAAAGTTTTTTTGCGCGATTCTCAATATCGAATAATTTTACATGTTCACTGCATTGCTTTCGCTTTGCAATATCGGCAGTAAAACTTTTTCTTATCGCTTCGGCAACGCTTTGGATATTTTTACGATCAATGATAAATTCCGTCCCGCCGGTTACTTCTTCAAGAGAAGGGACATTCGATACAACAGGAATGCAGCCGCAACTCATTGATTCAGCAGTTGCAACGCCGAATGTTTCATCAATAGAAAGCTGGCAGTATGCAGAAGCGGTATGATAATAATTAAGAAGCTCCTCGTACTTGATCGGTCCCTCGACAATGGTTACATTCTTCAGATCTTTTGCTTCATTGCGTGCATGTTCCAAAGCAGGACCTCGAATACCGATGAGATCGAACTCAACATCCGGCATCACTTTGGCTGTCTCAAGAAATACATCGATCCCTTTTAAGATGTAATCGAGATACGTCACTAACTGCGTGACGGTCAGCGCGCGCTTTGCTCTTGGATCATCCGAAAATGGAAAGCGTTTTATATCAACAGCGTTGTAGATTACGGTGCTTGGTGCATGGTGTTTCGAATTCGTATCAAGCAGATGCTGTGCGTAATTGCTAACAGGAAATACGTGCGTTGCAAAGCGATGAGTATTGCGAACAAGAAACCACCGGAAGGGGCGAACCCGCGCACCGCTTTTTACTTCAGGAGTATAGGTGACGTCGAAGCCGCCTGCGACAACATACACTTTTTTGCGAAGCAGACGGGCGATGATCGTTGGAACAAGGGTGTAATAATCGGCGAACCAGAAAAAAAGTACATCGGAGCCGAAGAGCGAAAAGAGAATTTGAAATTCTAACTTAATAAGACTTGTCGCTGTACTAAAACCACGTTTAACATTGGCATCAACGATCTTGAGTTTATGCTTTCGGCGCAGAATTTCAATGTCATTCTGCACAAAACTCGATTGCGCTGGTCCGACGAAGGTGATAGTCATTCTATTTAATCAGCAGGCGAGATTAATTAACGTCACCAAAGAGAAGCTTATCACCGATCGGATAATAATGAAAACTTGCCATTTTTTTCTTGTTGCCTTTAATGAGATTGATCTGGTAATGCATCAATTGTCCCAAAGGAGTATCCTTGCTTTTAAAAACGGCAAAATATTCTTGATGCATTTCCGGATAATCAGTTAGCATCTTCTTAATTTTCTCCACAACATCATGGACGTGTTTTGCATCATCGGGATTAGTAAGTGAAGCGGCATGATTCCAATTCACAACTTTTCCGGTATCGCGGCAGGCAATTTCGGCAGCCGCGCTATCAAGATTTCCTGCAAGCGCGTATTTTTTCAAATTAGTAATATGCGCAAACATCTCATCCGAAATAGAATCGCGCACCATTTGAGAGAGCATGACGACATCTTCGCGTGGCATTTTTCCCATTCCGCCTTGTGCGTAAAGAGTTGACGAAAGAAAAATTGCAGAGACAATAATAAATAAGTATTTCATAATTGTGTTCAAGTAAAGTGTCATTGCGAGCTGGGCTTTAGCCCTGCGTGGCAATCTAAAAACTTGATCATTGGCAGTACGCTCAGGTTTAATAGATACCAAGCCAGTAATGATACGAATAATTGTAAATTTGATACGGCGACCTTTTCATATTTAATGAATGTTTCATCGCCTCAGAATAAGATAATGTTTTTTATGACGCAAAAATTTCAAAATTATATAGATGGCGTTTGGTGTGACTCATCAAACGGACAAATTTTCGAGAATCGGAACCCTGCAAATTGGGACGATCTGATCGGTTCTTTTCCGCTTTCAACGACGGCAGATGTTGATAGAGCGGCGATTTCGGCGGCAGAAGCCTATAAGACATGGCGGCTTGTTCCTGCACCAACCCGCGGTGATATTTGCCGCCGCGCTGGAGATATCATGCTTCGCCGCAAAGATGAGATTGCCGCCATCATGACAAGGGAAATGGGAAAGACGCTAACCGAGACTCGTGGCGATGTGCAAGAGGGAATTGATACAGCATTTTATTGTGCGACTGAAGGCAGAAGACTTTTTGGAATCAATACACCGAGTGAACTTCCGAATAAATTGAATCTTTCATTTCGCGTTCCAATAGGAGTATGTGGACTTATTACTCCATGGAATTTTCCTATGGCAATTCCGACATGGAATATTTTCCCCGGACTTGTTGCAGGAAATACGTTTATCTTTAAACCAGCCGAAGACACTCCGCATACGGCAAATATTCTAGTCGAGATCTTGATGGAAGCAGGTTTGCCAAAAGGAGTTCTTAATATTGTGCATGGTGCTGGAGAAGTTGTAGGAGTAGCGATCACACAGCACCCACTGGTTCGCGCACTGAGTTTTACCGGTTCGACAAAAACCGGAGAGATCGTCGCACAAACTTGTGGCAAGAACACCAAACACGTCTGTCTCGAAATGGGTGGGAAGAATGCACAGATCGTGATGCCGGATGCCGATATGGAACTTGCAATTCATGGGGTGCTGTGGGGTGCATTTGGAACGACAGGTCAGCGCTGCACGGCAACGTCGCGCTTAATTTTGCATGAAGATATTCATGATACATTTATTGAGCAGCTTATTATTCGTGCGAAGGCATTAAAACTTGGTGATGGTTCTGTTGATGGAATAGAAGTAGGACCTATTATCAATAAAAAACAACACGAGAATATTGAACGCTACGTTGCTATCGGTAAAAAAGAAGGAGCGATTTGCGTGCTTGGTGGTGAGAGAGCTGAAGAAGGTACATTGAAAAACGGCTGGTTCTATAAGCCAACGATTTTTACTAATGTCCTTCCAAACTCAACGATTGCGCAGGAAGAAATTTTTGGTCCGGTGTTGTCGGTGATCAAATGTACTTCACTGGAAAATGCAATTGAGATTTCCAATAGTGTGATCTACGGACTTTCTTCAAGTATTTATACTCGCGATATTAATGCTGCACTTGTTGCAGTCAGAGACATCGAAACGGGCATTGCATATATCAACGCTCCGACTATCGGAGCTGAAGCGCACATGCCGTTCGGTGGCGTCAAAGCTACCGGCAACGGACACCGCGAAGGCGGCTGGACAGTCTTTGACTTCTATACAGAATGGAAGGCCGTATATATTGATTATTCAGGGCATTTGCAGCGGGCGCAGATAGATAATTAGTGGTTTCTAACCTCATTCCGCATTCTGACCGACCGCGCCCCACTCCAAAAATAGTACCTAATCTACGTACTTCCTACGTAACGGAGGGAGTGCCTGATCTGGTATTTTTGTATCTGAATTAATTGTATTTCTCATAAACTTAACTCAGTTACAATGACTAAAAAACTCATTCCCCTCTCCGCTTTGCTACTCGCAGGCGGAATGTTTCTGAACTCCTGCTCGAAGGACATGGATTCCCCGACAGCAATTATGCCGATGAAAACGACAATAAGTGCTGATGCACATCCTGCTATCACTTTCGTCGGAACCACGACAAGTCACAGCACGACATATAACACGATTGCCGTTATGGATTCTGACGGAACAGATCAGGCAAATGTTTACACTGCTGCCTCATCATCGACGATTCTCAATTGGCCAACGTGGTCGGGCGATGGTAGCAATATCGCATTCAAAGATGGGAGCTACACATTAAAGAAAGTTGCAGTATCGGTTGTAAGCGGCAAAGCCGTTGGCGGTACCGTAACGACTCTCGTAACAACAAACACCGGATCACCGATTCTCTGTGCTGCCTACTCTCCATCAACTACAAGCTCAAGTATCGCTTATGGAACATATACGTCTTCATCATTGACATCTACAGTCTATACAATCCCTTCGTCCGGCGGAAGTGCAACACAGATCTATTCACTCACTGGATGCGGGATTTATGGAGTAACATGGAACCCGGATGCTTCAAAGATCGCAGTCTATTGTCGGTATTGGAAGCCCCGCAACGGGGGGACGCAAGATACTGTTGATTACACTTGTATCAAAATTCTTAATACAAGCGGTACATTGCTTGATAGCATCGGCATTGATAAAGCCAAAGGATTATTTGGCAGCTTTGAATGGTCGCGTACCGGTGCCGACAACTTCGCATATACAGCGATGAATGTCAGTTCCAACGGACTGGAATTCGTATCCGGGTCTGACAGTATCTATACTCAGGGCGCATCGGCATCATCCACTCCTACGTTTGTTACTACAGGCACATATCCCACTTGGTCACCTTCGAACTGGAAGTTGGCGTATCTGCCACATTCAGGCGGCGGCACGAAGTCGATCATCATCGCTTCGGGGACGACAGCGACGATCTCAACTTCCGGCGGACACATGAACTGGAAAAGGTGAGTATCTTGTTCAAATTTCGTCAAGAGGAGCAGCCTTTGGCTGCTCCTTTAGTATTTTCTGTATTTTACTTTCATGAGACAGTGAGTTGTTTCTCATTTCCCCATCATGCAACTTAGATCTTATCTCCTTTTACTTTTAAGTTCGTCTTTCGCGCTGACATGCCGCCGCGCTGACCATGATACTTTCTCAACGAAAAACGAAGTTGTTGTTATGGGCGAAATGCTCATCGCAAATCCGAACATAGCAGACGATATTAGTTCATATAATATTCATACTGAAGTTTGGCAAGGGCTGAACATGAAGCATCCAAAAACCGCCAATCTCATCCCTGTTCTGGCATCTCTACCTTCTCTAAGTGAAGATAAACTTACGTACACATATTTTTTGGATTTGAGAGCTAAGTGGTCCGACGATACTCCTGTAACAATTGAAGATGTGATATTTACTTTTAAATCGGTCACCAACCCATACGGACATTCCTTTATTCCTCTAGGTCGGTTTCTAGATCTCGATAGTGTTTGGTCTGAAAAACCCGGAGCAGTGTCATTTCATTTCACTAAGTTTAAATTCAATAGGTCGTATGACATTGCAGACGTTTTCATTCTCCCAAAACGTTATTTCGATTCTGCTGCAAACACGGATCATCTAAGCTGGCAGGAATTGCATGCGTCAAAGTCGAATCCTAAAGTCCGTAAAGCGGGAGAATTATTTTCACAGACCGACAAATCGAGAGAAACGAGCCTTCTTATTGGTTCAGGTCCATATATTTTTACAAAGTTAGAATCTGAAAAAATAATCTTAACAAAAAATCCGCACTATTGGGCAGAGGGTATTCCGTGGCTCGAAGCATACCCCGATCGCTTGGTTTTTCTTACATACTGGAATAGCTTTGCATCGATCACAGCCTTGAAGGGGCAGCAAATTGATCTTGTTCAAATTTCATCCGATGAATACCTAAGCCTATTAGACTCCGTTGGTAGCTTTGGTTCAAACATTTGCAAAGATATTATCTATGATGCGAATATTCATTGTATTGCCTGGAATACCGATGGTCCGATTCTCTCATCTGTAAAAGTACGCAAAGCACTGACAATGTTACTCAATCGTGACATCATTATTTCGAAGATACTTCATGGAATGGCAAGAAAGATAGAAGGTCCAGTTTCATTTGTTCAACCGGGATGGAATCCTAATTTGCATCAACCGGCTTTCGATCCTCATGCAGCAAAGGAATTGCTCAAGGAAGATGGCTGGACCGATTCTGATGGAGATGGAATACTTGATAAAGAGATAAATGGTGTAGTTCAACCGTTAACATTTTTATTTCTGGTAAATGGAAAATCGGAAGAGCTTCTTATTTTTATTGAAGAGTTAAGAAAAGCGGGTATCGAAGCACGACTTTCTCTCATGGAAACTTCGGTGATGTATCAAAATCTACGAAGGCGTAATTTTGATGCTTGTCTGAATCGTTTAGATTTTGACCCGACCGAGCCCGATCTTTTTGAAGATTATCATTCTTCTCAAAGGTATTCAGGCGGTAGCAATATCTGTTGTTATACCAATTCCAAAGTAGATAGTTTAATAATCTCTGCTCGTATAGAGTTTGATCGTGATAAACGTCTTGCCCTGACGATGGAAATACAACGACTTATCGTCGAAGATCAACCGATGACTTATCTTTTTAGCACACCAAAAAAATTTGCTTGGGTAGATCGCTTTGATAATGTTCAGCGTTCTGCTTCGGCACCCTGGATCGATCCAAGATATTTTATCGTCCGAGGGTCTGGAATAATTCCTCTAAGTCATCTATAGAATTCGATAAGATACCGTATGCCCAACCTGGCTCATTTAGAAAAAAGAGCACTACAAGCTTTGAAACTGATCGGTACAAATCCCGATGATTCCCGGCAGATACTTAATGAAGTTATACAGGTCTTGGACAAATCTATTGAGGATAACGCAAAAAAATCACCAATTTTTAAGATACTATCCTCTGGTTACAGAAGTCTTCTGATAATTCCTGATTTTTCTCCGTTTATTACTTTTGCCAATACCACAATTTCTATAGAAAATTCACCTGCGATAATCAACGATAGTCTCGAAATGTTATACGACTTATACTGTCTTGCAGACGATACAGGTAAAATCCCGCAGGCTTTGGAAATACTTGAGATTTTTGAAAAAATTCTTCTGATGCATTCTCAGTATAAGAGTTGGTGGCCTGATCTGTATCGTTTTTTTAGCAAAAGTTGGATACATCTTGGCCAGGAGAGTCGGGGGTATGAATATCTTATCAAAGCTTCATACGCTGCTGAGGAACTCAAGGATTATAATGCTTTGGCATCAATAAATGCGTCACTTTCTAATTATCACATTGGGAGAAATCAACTTGAGAAAGCCAAGGAATATGGTGAACGCTCAATGTCTTATTATCGAGCGAACCAAGGCATTGTCGCATATGGGGAAACAGTATCAAACATGTATGGAACGCTAAATTCATTAGGGATAATCTACGCTAAGATCGGAATGAAGGATGAAGCAATTAAAATATTCGCAGAAGTTATTTCCTTCGGCGGATCTAAGTGGGGATCTTTGGCTCACATTAATATGGTAGAGTTATGGCCAAATGAAGCAGATTTTCTCATTGCTCTTAATCATTTGGAAAAAGCAGAAGCGCTGGCAGAAGAAATTAATTATTTTCTTGGAAAATATTCTGCAAAATTTGAGATGGCAAAGCTGTTTCACGCTCAAAAGCACTTACCGGAAGCGCGAAAAATTTTGATTGATTTATTTGCTACGGTACGTGATTTGATATATCCGGAATTAGAAGGAGAAATACTGGAGTTACTCTATCAGGTATATAAGTCAGAAAATGATTTTGAGAATGCCTTGAAGGCATACGAAGAATATTTTAGTCTTCAAAACAAAGCATACGAAGCAAAATCCAAAAAGCAAATTGAAGAGTTGGAAATTCGTTTCCAAGTATCACAAAAGGAAGCTGAATCAAAACTATTTCAATCGAGAACCGAGCATCTCCAAAAAGAACTAAAAGCAAATGAATCTCTGCTTATTAATCAAGCTACTCAACTCATCCACCAAACCGAACTCCTCGCAAAATTTCGCGATGAGATGCGCGAGATCGTTCGGCAAACATCCAGTCAGGACCCAACGATCAAAGCAATTAAAGAAAAGCTAAAAGAGCTTCCGTGCAAACAAATAGATTGGGAAAAATTTGAGACGGAATTCAAAGCGGTTCATCCGGAATTTGCGAAAAAACTCTATGAAAAATTTCCTGATCTTACGCCTACCGAAAATAAAATGTGTACTCTTCTTCGCCTCAATCTCAAATCGCATGAGATCGCTCGGCTCTTTTGCCTTTCGGAGCGGAGCGTAGAAACACATCGGTTCAATATAAGGAAGAAAGTTGGTATTTCGCGTGAAGAGAATTTAGGTGGTTTTTTGAATGCGCTCTAGTTCGGGTAGTTTGTAGCCCCTAAGTCTCTTCCACGACGAGAGGGGATTCCTTACATCGTTTTTCTCACTTCGTTCGAAAAATCTCCGTTCGGAATGATAATCAAACTGTGCCACTACCAAAGTTTATACGTACGAACGCTCCGACGCCCATTCGTGTTGCCGTATTTCTATAATAATTTCAATAGTACCCCAACGAGACGAAATATAAAAAATACTCAATGAATTTTCAACTTTCCGAAGATCATATTGCCATCCGCGATGCTGCCCGCGATTTTGCTCAGAATGAAATTGCCTCGTCGGCTGTGGAGCGCGACCTGACAGGTGAATTCCCTTATGAGATTATAAAAAAGCTCGGTGAACTTGGCTTTATGGGAATGATGGTTGACCCCAAATGGGGCGGCTCAGGGCTTGATGCTGTGAGTTATGTGCTTGCAATGGAAGAAATTTCGAAGGTTGATGCAAGCTGTTCGGTCGTGATGTCAGTGAATAATTCACTGGTCTGTTGGGGGCTTGAAACTTACGGCACCGATGAACAGAAAGAGCGAATTCTAAAACCCCTTGCATCCGGACAGAAACTTGGAGCATACTGCCTTTCAGAACCCGGAGTTGGAAGCGATGCAACTCAGCAAGCTACTACTGCCAAGCGCGACGGAAATGATTGGATCGTTGACGGAGCAAAGAATTGGATCACCAATGGGACAACTGCCGACTACTATATCGTCTTCGCGCAAAGTGATGCGACAAAAAAACATAAAGGCATCAGCGCTTTTATCTTAGAAAAAGGTATGCCCGGTTTTGAGTTCGGTTTAAAAGAAGATAAATTGGGTATCAGATCAAGCGATACGTGCTCTCTTTCATTCACCGGAGTTCGAGTACCGGATGCAAATCGTCTGGGTGATGAAGGCACAGGTTTTAAGATCGCTATGGAATCGCTTAATGGGGGGAGAATTGGTATTGCTGCCCAAGCTCTCGGCATTGCCAGCGGTGCTTATGAGAGGGCGGTAAAATATTCATTCGAGCGCCATGCGTTCGGGAAGCCGATCAATCAATTGCAGGCAATTCAGTTCAAGCTTGCTGATATGTGTGTCAAAATTGATGCGGCAAGACTGCTCATTCTTCGTGCTGCACGTTTGAAAGATAGCCACGAATCATATATCAAAGAAGCGGCAATGGCAAAGCTTTATGCTTCGACGATTGCCATGGAAGTTGCGAATCAGGCTATTCAAATTCACGGTGGGTATGGGTATGTCAGGGAGTATATTGTTGAAAGATCCTTGCGAGATGCGAAGATCACGGAGATCTATGAAGGCACTTCGGAGATACAACATATAGTCATCGCCAGACAGCTTTTGAAGGAATATGAACTCGTCTCTTAGATTATGGACGTATATTTGCTATAAGTTTATTCATCTTTTTATTACGTTTACCCATGAAAACACGACACTTCGCATCATTTCTCTTGATTCTATTGGTTTCCGGTACGATCTTTTTTGCACGAACAGGTTACGCTCAACGTGCGACGGCAAAAAATAACGACATATCCGTTGACTTTATTGATTACCTTGTTAATAATACATTTCACTTGCAATATGAATGGAAATTGACTTCCACTTCAAGTTTCCTTGTAAGATTAGCGTATGTGACGAAGAGTGAGAATCCAGGTCCGACTACTGCTCTTGGAGCCGGCGCTGCATGGCGTTTGTACATTATTGATAGCCGTGCGCTGCAAGGTTTTAGTGTAGCTCCGGCTGTTGATCTCTTTTTCTTTAAAAATACACCGCTTGGTAAAAGCAATATTTTGTTCTCTGTTGGCGCAGACGGAGGGTACAAGTTTTTCTTCGATCAGATCACTCTCGAACCGACACTCGGTGTGAGGATCGGTTTTGCTCCTGGAAATAACCTTCCGCCGGGCGAGAGTAATTTTACCGGTTTATATGTGGTGCCATCGATCTATCTTGGCTACGCTTGGTAGTTACGGGCGGCGAGAAGTTTAGCATCATTGAAATGATGAATCGAATAACTCTTTGGCGTTCGAAGCATAAGATTCTGATATTGGTGCTTTTGGTGATTTCCATTTTTTCTCAAAGTGGAGAATGTCAAACGCCGGCTGATTCAGTGCAACTTGATAGCAGCCGTCAATTTCATGAACGGCGTGGGGCAGGTGGTTTTGAAGCCGGGAATTCATGGCGCAGCGATGGCTTTCACGGTATATTCTTTCACCTTTTTTACGAGGCTGAAATTGGTAAGGCGTTCTTGAATGCCGGAGCGTTTTCCTATCAGAAGATAAATGATGGCTTTGGCTTTGATTTTCGCTTGAGGATGCCGTACCTGTTTTATCCCAGCGGAAGTCATACGAATTTTTCACCGCTTGTCGGAGTTAGTTTTACCGTCTGGCCGGTTTACAAGCCGACAGTTTCAGTCGGGATTCCGTTCGGCTTGGAATATGAATTCCTGATTGATAATTTTCCGAATATTTCTGTGAGCGCGAACGCATCTCCACTCATCAATTTGAGTAGTGAAAAGAACACTGTCATCTTTGATCTTCGATTAGGAATACGATTCGACTGATTATGATACACACTATTTTACATCGCCATTTTTTTCGTGCCTGTGTACTGGTTTTGATATGCGCCGGATCAGTTCTCGCGCAAAAATCCGATACGACTCGCAAGCGAATTCCGCGCGAGGAGATCGGTATTGTAAAAAAGCTGACGGTCATGCCGTATGCAACGATCAGCTATAATATCCAGTCTGGTCAGGCATTTCCGAAAAGCGCACAGGGAATAGGTTACGGTTTCGGACTTGCATTCGATCTCACCGAAGATAAGCAGCCGGTCGGAGCGTATTTTGATTTCGCCTATCAAGATATGCGAGCACATGCCGCTGACGGCGCTTGCAAGGTTGTCGGACCTGATACGATCGGAGCTGTTGCAGTCTCTGTTCCGGTGACACATTATTTTTCTTATGCGGTGTTCGAAGGATTTGTAAAACTTCAAACTCTTAAAAGCAACGGATATTTTCTCATTGGCGGAAGTTTAGGCGTTGCAACTACGGGCTTAACTGTTTCAGAAGGTCCGGGTACGGCAAGTTATTCGGAATGGAAAACAGTAGATACCTACCATGAATTGCGTCTTGATATTCGAGCGGGTCTCGGTATTAAGCTGGGGTACATTTCCGGGCATCAACTCGTCTTTGAAGCAAGATTCGGATACCCTGTGACAACTGTGCTCGGAGATTATCACGACTTCTGCAATGGCTCGGATGCGCACGGATCGTGGCGGGTAGTGACTCTGCAAGCTAATATTGGCTTGCGATTATAAGGTGTTACTTTCGTAACCGGGCTTCGTAAACGAAGCCGTACATTTTTTGATAGTATTTATTTTTTATGAAAAAATCCTGGTTAATTATTGGCGGTATTGTTTTCTTTTTGCTGATCCTCTTTTTCTGGTGGCGCACTACGTATAACGGACTGATTCAAAAGGAAGAAAATATTAAACTTCAGTTGGGGCAGTTGAATAATGTGTATCAGCAGCGACTTGACCTGATCCCGAATCTTGTTGCAACCGTGCAAGGATCTGCCGTAGCAGAACGTCAGACGCTTGACGAAGTCATCGGCGCACGTGCGAAAGCGACAGGGGTTACCTTGACTCCCGAAGCTTTGAAAGACCCGCAGGCTTTTGCGAATTTCCAAAAACTTCAGGATAATGTTTCGAGCGCAATTTCGAGATTACTCGTCACTGTAGAAAAATATCCCGATCTGAAATCGCAGGCAAATTTCTCAACGCTGATGTCGCAGATCGAAGGACAGGAAAGCCGCGTCCGCCTTGAACGTAATCGTTACAATGAAAACGTGAATGACTACAACCGCAGCATCCGTGTATTTCCATCCAGCATAATCGCAGGGATGTCCGGCTTCACAAAATATGAATATTTCCAAGCTGCTCCCGGAGCCGAGAATGCTCCGAAAGTAAATTTCCCCGGAAGCACAACGCCCGAAGCTCCTACAACCGCGCCTGCCAATACTCCGGCGCAACGAGGACCCGAGAGACCGTCGGGAAAATAAATTACGGAGTAGAAGTTATGAATTGGGATTTCTAATTCCTAATTGAGCATTACCATACCCATTCAGGAATATGCACTACCGAACCGATGGCACTGCGAATCGGACGCCATATTGCCCAGAAGAGACTGACGTTGGGATCAATATCAGCATTGATTTCTCCAGTATGGAGTGGGCGATCAAGTTCGGGTGTATTATGCGAACGCATAAAAAGTGCATTTGCCAAAAATGAGAATAATCCCGGCGGAAATTTATCCCATCTGAAAAATTTGACGCGAAGACTATCATATTGCGGCACGAGCGTTCCGGTCATTAAAGTATTTTTCAGCTCAATATTGAATTGAGCTGACCTTACAACTCCGCTTAGGGTGAAAGGCTCTGTAAGTGCAAGATAATTATTTAAGAGCGATGCGTCCATACTTCCGGCAGTCCCCTTTATTTTCAGATCAAGAACCGGATTCATAAGTTGATACTCCAAATTAAAATTAACTAAACCTTCATTCATGAGCTTCAGATCGCCTTCAATTGGTGTTACAAAATGCTGCCCATGAGTACTTGAATCATTGGATATCTCACCAATGTGGGCATTGACATTAGTCATTATGATCGTACCGGGTTCCGTCGTATCTGGCCAGCTTTCGCGAAATGAGATAATTCCATTTTGGGCAGCAACAGATTTTATGCCCAGAGGCACTCGTATTTTTTGAAATATTTCCTGCGGATATATTTCCTTGGATGTATGAGGCGCTTCGGGTTTGCGCCTATCGCCATAGACATGAAGCGCCCAGTTGGCTAATTGAATGCTATCGGCAAATATGCCTTTACCCAAAAGTAATCGTTGATAATCAAGACCTTCAATGGAAATATGCGGCGCAAAAAGCTTGATGCGTTCAGTCCGAAATTGAAATGCGTTTCCAAAAGAATCTTCGGGGATAAGTGGATATACGATTACTGAATCAATCGAAAGTGTACGTTTACGAAAATCACCTTTTATTCCACTTTCGGAATATCTATTTACCGCACCCGGCGTTTGCTGCGTCAATGCTCCGATCTGAAAAGTCCCGGCATCGCTGAAAAGCATTCCGCGTTTGGTGATCCATGAGTTTTTATCGAGCTTAAAATTTTTCAGTGATACTTGAAAATTCATAATTGAATCTCCGCGTCCGGGCGGATTTTTCGGATCATCAAGAAAGTGAATGCCATAAAGACTTCCACCTGACACGCTTACAGAACCAAAGGATGCGATGGGCAATAGTAAGGGCAGCGGATATTCTTTAAATTGACGGATCCTCTCAAGAGGGTCGCTCGAAATTATCGAATCAAAACTTGTGATAGGAGTCGTTGCGCTTTCAGCAAGATATATTTTTGGGTCGCGCAGGGTAAGGCTTGAAGAAAATAATCCTTCGCGCATCAGAAGTTTCCAAATATTTACTCCACTCACTTCTGCAGATTTTAAACGAACAAGCTTTAAGCCTTTTACCGAAGGCTCTAAATTGATGTTCGATATTTTCAAAGATTTTTCAGTGCCATCCATCCGACCGAATTTCAGATTTCCAAGCGATGTATTCACACTGCTTTCGCCTTTTATTCCGTAGTTTGCATTCTTGCTGAAAAAATTAGAGATATTTGCAAATGGCGTTGTTTTATCAACTTTGAATTGCCGAAGGGACAATGTAATTCTTTTTAGTGCACTGACGGAATGAGCTTGCGGAAGCAGCGCATAAACTTCAGCATTTGTTACATTGACCGATTGCAACTCAATGCTCGGAAGTAAACTCGGAAGCGGAATGAGATCAGATGCTGAGAGATGATCAGCATAACTTGGATGCGGGCGAATCTGTGACACATCCTGCAATTCAATGCGAGGATTATTTATTGTCGCATTTCTGGCATGAAATCCAAGACCTGCAAGTGCAGCAGACCAATCAAGTCCGGAGAATTCTATTTGCTTAATAGAAGTTTTTCTGATCTCTTCGATCGGTTTTCTTGCAATGATATTTGAGATCATCATTGATGAATCAATGAGATCACCATCCACTGATGCAACATCAATATCCGTTACGCCAAGCGAATCGACATGAGAAATATCTTCTGCGTGGAACGTTGCACTCTTGCAGAAGAAAGTGGAGAGAGCTGTTTTATATGTAGGCTCATCAAGATAAAAATCACGGAATTCAAGCGAGGCATTTTTGACAAGTAAACCACCCCCATTTAGCGGCAACGCACTTTTACCATCATTAGATATCGCGGCAGGGGACGTAGGGGTACCTTCAGAGAAATACAATTGGGCATTTTCTATCTTAATAGTTTTTGATGACACCGCCGGAAGAAAACTTGGAAGCAATCCGGTATTTGCTGCAAATTTAGGAAGCGTACCGGGACGTAAATAAATTTTTGGAGAACGAATATTTATAGAGCCGGCAAAAAGACCTTTTTGTAAAATTAATTTCCAGTAATCAAGACCGGCAATGACCACGGTATCTGTCGAGAACCTGTCAAGCGGAGTTGCGACACCGAAATCGGCAGAGCTTGTATCCGTCTTCCCGTCTTCTGATCTTCCATTATCAATGATCCTCACGCCGGTAAGGATAAGACTATCTTTATTTGGGGATAGGGTGATGCTATTCATTTGCAATGAATAGCGGCGTCCAAGACGGTCAACGACGAACTGCTTCAGTTTCGGCTCGACAGCATAATGAACGATCGTGTTTGGAAAAAAAGTTACAATAATACCGCCTATGATCGCAACAAGGAGAATTGCTCCTGCGACAGAATAAATGATCTTTCGTCTTCGTGAATGTGGTTTTCGCGTTTTGACGCCTTCGGTCTTACGAACGTCTTCTCTTTCTGGCATAATAGTGGTTTTAATACTTATTGGGGAAGTACTCATATCAAACGAAATTGGGCTTGTATCGGTTCGAAAGAGAGTCAACGGATAATGTCATTGCGAGGAGTGCTTTAGCACGACGCGGCAATCTAAAAACTTTAACATTTTGAAGTTGAACATCCTTCATGAATCTTTTCCCATCCCCTAATCGTATAGTGGTAACTTAATTATTCAAGCTATTTATGAAATACTTCTCAATTCTATTTTTCCTATTCGCTGCCGTTGGATGTTCTGCAAAAGAGGAAAAAATCCCGGCAAATTCTGTAAAGGAAGTTTCTTCCAAGGAAGTGAGTGATAATAATGCCGATAAAAACATGGAGCACGCGACGTTTGCTATGGGTTGCTTCTGGCATTCTGAAGAAATTTTTCTTGAGATCAAGGGCGTGAAAAATGCTCTGCCCGGATATTCCGGCGGCACGGAGAGCAATCCGTCGTATGAAATGGTCGGAAGTGGTAATACGACTTATGCTGAAGCCGTGGATATTACTTACGATCCGTCAGTCCTTTCTTATCAAAAACTTCTCGAAGTTTTTTTTACAGAGCACGATCCGACAACTCCGAATTATGCTGCGCCCGATGAAGGTCCGCAATACCGCTCAGTAATTTTTTACAGAAATGCCGAGCAGAAAAAGGAAGCGGAGGAATTTATTGCAAAGTTAGGGGCGTCGCATAAATTCTCGAATCCGATCATCACACAGGTAACTTCCTTTACGAAATTTTATAAGGCAGAGGATTATCACATCCGTTACTTCCGCAATCATCCTTCTGGTCAGTCGTATATTGATAATGTTACGAAGCCGGAAGTCGAGAGATTCCGAAAGCATTTTCCGGAGTTAGTACAGAAGTAATTATCGCTTGATGATCAGGACAAAGAATTGAGTCCCTAATGACATCTGTTCTGTTTGAATATTAACGATAAGCCATCTTTGGGTGGAAGTATCATATACAACACCTGATGAGACCGCAACGTGTAAACCACCTGCTTGATTGGCTACACCCTGATAATTTGTAATGAGCACAATAGCGTTCGGATCGCCATTGCATAGAGGATTATCAATCTCCGTTCCGTCGTAACCCCAGGTGTTGGGATTCGGTACCATTCGAAGATTTGCAGTTGTGGCTGTGTGAACGAAAGCTGCCTGATTTGTACCGGCAAGTTTTATTGCGCCGTTCGTAATTTGCAATGCAGTTCCAATTCCTGAACCTGAATACTGTGCCTCAACTCCTGAAGCAGTTGGGGAGGATGTCTCGCCATGAACTCCTATGCTTCCTGTTGAAATTGCTCTGACTGCCATCCCATTGCCGGTATTGATCGCTTCAAGGGTATTTACTCCGGCTGAACTTGCACTCTGAAAAAAACCTGCATGTCCACTTGAGCTACTGGCATTTACTGCGTCTCCACTGAGGGCGACAGCAGTAATTCCATTTGCATTCCCAGCTCCACGAGCAAGCATTCCGCTAAATGAATTTGATCCGCCGTTAGAAAACCCAACGACTCCATTATACCCAAATCCACCGTCGCCCCATATTGCGGCAGAGGACATAGTCAGAATTTGAGAGCCTTTATTTGCAATACCAGATATAGTAGTGCCGGTTGCTCCATTATTAAAAATATTGAATATTGACTTTATTCCATTTACTGCACTATCCGAGTATGGAAGTTTGAAACTTGTACCATTACCACTGACTACAGAAGATATCGTAATATTTCTTCCTGTATTATTAACGGTTGTGCCTCCTGCTCCGATGATTCGCAATGGTCCATCAACTTCATTAATAGTAGTCACAACTCCTTTTGCATCTGAAGACACATTCTCTGCAACGGTAGCTCTTTCTGCTCTCAGTGCATAAGGTACGGATGTTAGTGCAGTTCGGGGAATGAGTTCAGTACCATTTGCAATAGTAACTCCAAGAAAATATGCTCGATTAAAATCAAGTGCGTTGGGCAAAAGAGTGACTGAACCGATGATAACATTAAAAATGCCCTTTACAACAACGGCACTCTGAACTTCGGTAAAAATCGAAGTTCCGCCTGTGGCACTCAGGTAGAGGTTGAGCGTCAAAGAATAGTTGCCGTCTGCTACGAAGTTGCCATCAGGATGTGTCAGAACTCCCTGATAGCTAATTGTTCTCGGGATCTGTGCTGAACTTGTGGCGGTGAGGAAGAATAACCCAAAAAATAGTACTGCAAATATGGCGGAAATTGTCTTCATAGTAATGACCTCTGTCTAAAAATTTGAAAAAGTAGGTATTCAGTTATGCAACATACAACAATCCCACGGACTCAGAGAGGAAATCCAACTTTTTTCTGTTAGTATCCTCCGATGAATAATATAAAAATTACTTTCCCTGACGGCAACGTCAAAGAATTTGCTTCCGGCATTACCGGAATGCAGATCGCCGAATCTATTTCTCCGCGCCTGGCTGCGGTATCGCTTGGCATTTATGTCAATGAAAAGCCTTACGATCTTGCAACGCCGATCACCGGAGATGCGGCAGTTCGCATCGTAAAATGGGAATCCGATGAAGGTCATTCGATCTTCTGGCATTCAAGCGCACATTTAATGGCAGAAGCTGTCGAATCAATTTATCCCGGAACACGATTCGGAATTGGACCGCCAATTGAGAACGGTTGGTATTATGATATGCAGCTTCCCGAAGGCGTGAAGCTTGTACCGGATGATCTTGCTGCTATCGAAGAGAAGATGGCAAAACTTGCCGAGCGCGACGTCCCATATAATCGCATTCCCAAAGAATATGATGAAGCCGTTGCATACTTCAAAGAAAAAGGCGATTGGCTAAAGTTGGAACTGCTGGATGGTTTGAAAGGGCAGCAGATCACTTTTTATGAGCAAGGGGATTTTGTTGATCTTTGCCGAGGTACTCATGTGCCTTCGACAGGGAAAATAAAATTTGCAAAGCTTCTTTCCATTGCAGGCGCATATTGGCGCGGCGATGAAAAGCGTCCGATGCTAACTCGTTTGTATGGAATCAGCTTTCCAACAAAGAAAGAACTTGATGAGTATCTCAAGAATCGCGAAGAAGCAGAAAAGCGCGATCATCGCAAACTCGGCAAAGAGCTTGAGCTTTTCATGATCACTCCGAAAGTAGGCGGCGGACTTCCTATCTGGCTTCCCAATGGAGCAGTCGTTCGCAACCAACTCGAAACATTTCTGCGACGTGCTCAGCAGAAGATGGGATATTTTCAAGTTGTGACTCCGCATATCGGAAATCTTGACCTCTATAAAACAAGCGGACACTATCCGTATTATAAAGATAGTCAGTTCACTCCGATCACTGTGGATGATGAGCAGTATTTGCTGAAGCCGATGAACTGCCCGCATCATCACATGATCTATGCATCGAAGCCGCGAAGCTATCGCGACCTTCCGGTGCGATTGGCGGAGTTCGGAACAGTCTATCGCTATGAGCAGTCAGGCGAATTGAATGGTTTGTCACGAGTCAGATCCTTTACTCAGGACGATGCGCATCTTTACATGATGCCGGAACAGCTTCTTGAAGAGCTAAAGAGCGTGATCGGACTTACGCAACACGTCTCAAAAACTCTTGGCTTCAGTGATTTCAAAATTCGTTTATCTTTCCGCGATCCCGCTAATAAGGATAAGTACGGCGGCAATGATGAGCAGTGGATCCAAGCTGAAAAAGATGTGAAAGAAGCTGCCGATGCAATGGGTTTGGAATATACTATTGCTATTGGCGAAGCTGCATTTTACGGACCTAAAATTGATTTCATGCTCAGAGATGCACTTGGGAGAAGCTGGCAGCTTGGAACTGTGCAAGTTGATTATGTAATGCCGGAGCGTTTTAATCTGGAGTATATCGGCGCTGATGGCGGCAAGCACCGCCCGGTTATTATTCACAGAGCGCCGTTCGGTTCGTTCGAAAGATTTATCAGTTTATTAATAGAGCACTATGCCGGAAATTTCCCGACATGGCTTGCACCGACTCAGGTTGCCGTGCTTCCGATCACTGATGCGCAGTCTGAATATGCTAAAGAGATCACCGATAAGCTCAATGGAATGGGAATACGTGTGATCTTAGATGCATCGAATGAGAAGGTCAATGCCCGCATCCGTGATCAGGAGATGATGAAAGTACCGATCATGCTGATAGTCGGAGCGAAGGAACAGGAAGCCGGGACCGTCTCACTTCGTCGTCACGGAAAAGGGAATATCGGAACGATTACGCTCGAAGAGGCATTTAGTACCGTTCAGGTGGAAAGTGCCATTCCCAGCTAAGAAGGGCATTCGTTTTTCAATAATTTCAAACTGCATTTGAAGATAAAGCATTGTGTTAATTTAAGATCTGTTGCGAATGGGTAAACAGATCATTTTACGCCCTACAACTTCGGCTGCTCCGAAACCTCCATCAGGGAGGCAGAACAGATTCAGCCGCGAGATGCCTGTAAAAAATGCAGGCGCCAGGATGAACGAACAGATACGCGTTCCGGAGATTCGTGTTGTCGATGAAGAAGGTATTGTTGGCGTGATGACGCCACAAGAGGCAATGAAACTTGCGCATGAACGCGGAGTTGATCTCATCGAGATCGCACCGAATGCCGAGCCGCCCGTATGCAAACTTATGGAATTTGGAAAGTGGCGGTACGAACATCAGAAGCGTGAGAAGATGGCGAAAGCCTCTTCGCATAAGCAGCTCATCAAAGAGCTTCGCTTCCATCCGGCAACGGATACGCACGATTTTGATTTTAAGCTGCGTCATGCACGCGGTTGGATCGAAGAAGGACATAAAGTAAAAGTGTCCGTGCAGTTTAAAGGCAGAGAAATTGCGTACAAAGAATTCGGCGAGCAATTGCTTCGCAAGTTCGAAGAGAAGATTACTGACATTGCAAAGGTTGATCAGAATATTTCTTTGATGGGAAAACTCATGACCATGATGGTTTCCCCACGAGGAAAGGGCAAGAAGGAAGATGATTCGGCTACGAAAGATCCGAATAAGCCAAAGCCGAAATCTGAATTTGCAGAGAAGCTTGAGGCGATGACACTGCAAAAGAAGGTACAGCCACCGCCGACTGCTGAGGAAGCACCGGCTGCCGAATAAAATTTTTTATATATAGTTTTAAATTTTAGAATACCATGCCAAAAACGAAGACGAAATCAGGCGCGAAGAAGCGCTTCAGCATCACCGGATCAGGTAAAGTAAAACGCGAAAAACCGTATCACGGTCATATGCTCACATCCAAATCTCAGAAGCGCAAACGCAGTCTGCGCCAATCAACGCTGGTCGCCGATACTGAATCGAAGACGATCAAAAGATTGCTCGGGCAATAAAAGCTAACCGGAAATTTCGATTTCTTTAGAAGCGCGGCTGAGTTATCAGCGGCGCTTCTTTTCATTTTGTAACTCTGAATTAGAAATGGAGATTTATTCCGAAGGTCAGGGAAGTCGTGCCGAATTTTCCGATTTCGCCATTAGAGAGAGGAATACTTGAAAGACCGAATGTATGGCGAAGTTCAAGATAGGAGGTTGTACCTGCGATTCCAATTCCAGCAAATAAGGTTGGTATCCATTTATTGATAGGTGCAGTCCGAAGATCGTTCTGATAAAAACTACCGGTTGAATCATTAAAGGCATAGCGCTTCATTTCCAGACTGTCGCTGGTAATATTACTAATTCCTCCGCCCCCGGTTATATAAAAACTTCCTTGCATTTTATAACGGCATTCAAGATTGATATGAGAATATGACGTGTTCGTATAAAATTTTGTATAATGCGGGAGGATCTCAATTCCATTTCCGCCTTCATAAGCAATCAGAAAAGTGAAATTCGTAATTGCATCATAACCTAAACCGAAGCCATAAGTAAATCCGAAATCACTCATAGGAAAAGCAAATCCAAATTTCGCACTTAAGGTTAGCCCCATTTTTGGTACAGGCTCTCCATACATTTCTGGTCTCAACTGCGAGTTAATCGCAAATTTAGATGTGTCAGAAGGGAAGTTAATGATCAAAGGGTTATCGAATGAATTCCAGTCTCCGGTGATACCGTCAACAATGTAGCTGACGTAATAAGTAAAGAGATCTGCTAATATCCAAGCCGGTTCGAACGAACTTGAAAGAAAGGCAACTCTTTCTTGTCCTTTATAAACAAATCTCAGGGTATAGTCCTTCTTTCGTTGCAGTTTGAGCATCGCAGCGTTGTTGTAATAATACACCCTCAAGGGGTCACTTCCGAAAGCATCGGTAACTCTCGTTCCTTCCGGCATGATAACCGTAACATCCTGAGTAGAACCACTGATGATCGTTGCGCAGCCCGCAACAACGGCGCAAAGAATGATGATGTACAAATGTCTGATTCGAATCATATCCCTAAAGACACATTTTTAATGCAAAAGGTGGCGTTGCAAATATAAGGGATTAATTCATTCCACTCTAATAAATAGGGAAACCATCTGTTCTTATTATTCTTTACATCTTTTCTATGGACGACCAACGCGAAAAAGAAATACGTGAATACGCTCATCGGAAGGCATCGCCGCCACTTTTCGGAGGGAGTAATCCGGAAACAGATGACTCCGAATACCGTAAAGCTATGCAGGAGAATGCTCCGTACCTCACACTCGGCATTCAAATGGCTCTTACGATCGCTGCCTTCGCAGGGCTTGGGTGGTGGCTTGATAAACAAAATGGCACTTCTTTTTGGATAGGAATATGCTCCGGATTCGGAGCGGTTGCCGGACTTGGCTATTTTCTTCTTGTTGTTCTCCGATTAGAGAAAAAGAACGAGATGAAGAAGAAGGCTAAGTGAGAAATCCACAATCTCTGGTAAACCCCTTATATCCCCCAAAATATACTCAAAAAAATGAAACAAAAGAGGGGGTAAAATACGTTTAATAAGGCTGTAATAGTGATCTATATATTGTTTTCGTATTTAAATATTAAAAGTAATAAAATTGAGCGCAATTATTCAAGCATATCAATTGATCCGTCCCCGCGAATCAAGCGTTTCTATCAGCCGCGAGGCTACTCGTTTTTTCGTAATCTGGTTCGGTTTGCTTAGCATCGTTCTTTATGGCGGCGGTTTGCTTGCCATGAACGCATTCTCAACCGAAACTTTCAGATCAGCTTGTTTCATCGGTATGGCAATGTGTACTTTGACAAGTGTTGCAAGTTTTTTCATCACAGAATGGGCGATCGATCAGCCGAATGACCTATTCTTCGGTGTAGCAATTGCTTCGATCTTCGTAAGAATTTTCGGTTTAGTTCTTGCATTTGGAATGGCACAGTTCCTTTTCAAGATCAACCCTATCGGCTTGGTTACGGGAATGTTCTCATCGTACTTCTCGTATCTCGTAGTCGAGATCATTTACATTCACAAGAAATCCCTCACACGCGGAGAGTAATTTGCGCATGACGCTACGTCGCAGGGTCACAATCTTTTTTCTATTTGTCGTCCTGCTTGCAGGTCCGGCGATAGCGAGCGAAGAATCTCCGAAAGACTCCTCAGCATCCGGCACTCCTGTAGTGAAGGAGACGAAATCTCCGATGAGCGAAGAAGAGCAGGAAAACGACATTTGGAAAAATGAGAAGAAAGATACGATTGATGCCGGCAAGCTCTTCGGCAAGATCATCAAGCATTTGGAGGATACCTACGAACTCCATTTCATTAGCGTTAAGATTCCGCTTCCTATCCTCTTTACTGATGCTTCCGGCTTTCATTTTTTTTCAAGCTTAGAAAAACTTGTTGAATCGGGAGTTTATAAATTAAGAGATCCGGAAAAATACGAAGAGCAGAAAAAGAAAGCTCTCTTTGGCTTCATCACTCCTTGGGAGCGCGTTGATGGGAAAGAAGCAGGCTTTACGCTTGATCTATCCATGACGGCGAACAGATTCTTCCTTCTCGTTGCAATGTTTGTTCTTATTCTTATTACATGGGCAGCAGGTAGAAAAGCGAAAACAAAAGTTATCCCAAAAGGGAATCACAATCTTATTGAGTCGCTCGTCGTGTATGTCCGCGATGAGATCGTCTATCCGAATATTGAAAAGAAATGGGCTGATCGCCTGATGCCGTATTTCCTTACGACATTCTTTTTCATCTTCATCATCAATATGATCGGGCTTGTGCCTTTGACCAAGACTCCCACCGGCAATCTTGCCGTAACGGTAACTTTGGCGATCTGCACATTCATCCTTACTCAGATCATGGGTATCAGGACGATGGGGCTTTCAGCTTACTTAAAACATTTTACGGGCGGATTGCATGAGATGGATATTCCACTTGCTATGAAGATCGTGCTTATCATGATCATGGTGCCGATCGAATTCATCGGACTTTTTACAAAGCCTTTCGCTTTGACGATGCGTTTATTTGCGAATATGACGGCAGGTCATATTGTTATTGGAGCACTTATCGGATTGGCACTGTTGTTTCAATCAGTGATCGCAGGGTTTGCAGTTTCGGTGCCGTTCGCTTTGTTTATCTATTTGCTCGAATTGCTTGTTGCTGCATTGCAGGCATTTGTGTTTACAATGCTCTCGGCAGTGTTTGTAGGAATGATGGTGCATGAGCATCATGAAGGTGGGCATGAGACGAAAGAAGAGCGATTGGCTGAAGTGAGTATCTAAAATTTAATGGGACGGACTTTAGTCCGTCAGTCTCAAACGGACTAAAGTCCGTCCCACTGTCAAAAAAGTTTTATTTTTGTAATATAGTTTATTCATATTAATATAAAGGAATAGAAAAATGAATCCATCAGCATTCGCATACTTATCAGCAGGGCTCGGAGCAGCAGTCGCCGTTGTCGGCGCAGGAGTCGGAATCGGCAAACTCGCAACCGGCGCTTTGGAAGCAATGGGACGCCAGCCTGAAATGTCCGGCGGTATCCGTACGACGATGATCATCGCCGCCGCTCTGATCGAAGGACTTGCGCTGTTCGCGCTCGTTATCTGTATCATTCTTTCAGGTAAATAGTTTTGGGCAGTCGTTAGTCGTTAGTCATTAGTCATTAGCAAATAATGCTGATGGCTCATGTCTCTCTGCTAACGACTAAAGACTAAAGACTAACGACTAAAGACTGCCATGTTAGAAATTAATCCTGGACTGTCCATCTGGACGCTCATCATTTTTGGCTTACTGCTGGTCCTCCTTTCGAGGATCGCATGGAAGCCGATTCTTGCATCTCTTAAACGGCGCGAAGAGGCAATTGCCGATTCGCTTTCGAAAGCAGAGCAAGCACGGGCAGATGCTGAAAAGCTTATTGCCGAAACCGAGCGTCAGCGCAAGTTGAACGAAGAGCAGCTTCATAAGCAGCTTCGCGAAGGCAAGGAATATGCCGAGCGCATGCGTTCTGAGCTTTCACAAAAAGCGCAGGAAGAAGCAAAGAAGATGCTCGATCAAGCAAAAGCGCAGATCGAACGTGATACGCAGATCGCAATATCACAGCTTCGCAACGAAGCCGCTGATCTTGCTATCGCCGCCGCGGGAAAGCTTCTTGATGAATCAATGAATGACGATAAGCATAAGAAGATCGTCGAGAAGTTCATTGCAGAGCTTCCAACGCAATCAAATTAAAGAATAGTGGAACGGACTTTAGTCCAACCCACCGTAAACTAACGACTAAAGACTGATTTCATGGATCAACGCATTGCACTTCGCTACGCACAGGCTCTGATGGATATCGGCAAGGAGAAAAACTCCGTGGCTGAGATCGCCGGCGATATGAAAGTGGTTCGTGATGCCCTGCATGATGTGCATGAGCTAAAGGCAATGCTCCATACTCCTGTTATCCGTCCGGATATTAAACGGAAAGTGATCCATCAAGTATTCGAAAAGCATGTCAGTAAAGACGTTATGCTTTTTATGGATCTGCTTTTGAAAAAAGGCAGAGGCAATGTGTTAGCAGTGACGACGGAAGAATTCTTGCGACTGCTTGATATTGATACCAATACGGTAGCCGCACATATCACCAGTGCCCGCACGTTGGATGAAAGTGCAAAGCAGCAGATCGTTGCGAAGCTCGAAAAAATTTCGTCAATGAAAGTACGCGCTTCATACTCGCTCGATCCGGCACTGCGCGGGGGCTTTGTTGCGAAGGTTGGCGATACGCTGATTGATGCAAGCTTGCAGCATCAGCTCGAAAATTTACGCGAAGAATTAAAGGCTTCGGTAGTTGCGAGGGTGAACTGATAATGAAGAACAAAGCAGCATTCACCGCATTGGTATGTGCTCTGCTTGTGGGCTTGGGAGCTATGGTTTTTACTGATCCATCTCTTGCTCAGATCAAGAAGAAAAAAAAGAAGAAGCATAAATCTTCGATAACTCTTGCTCCGCCATCAAATTTTTCGCCCACAATGACCGGCGCTCCGGGAACAGTAAAATATTACTTCTTTCCCAATGATACCGGCATTACTTGGAAGCTTAGGACTATTCAAGTGCT
Organism: Kapaibacterium sp. (SeqCode); assembly: GCA_038210275.1. Classification (GTDB taxonomy): domain Bacteria; phylum Bacteroidota; class Ignavibacteria; order Palsa-1295; family Palsa-1295; genus PALSA-1296. Next base: position 58,886 of record JBBQWV010000014.1, read on the forward strand.
GATCAATCAGGAAGGCAAGCTTGTAAGAGCCGATACTGTATTTAGCGAATCTCGCGTTATTGAGAATGACCGATTTTCTCTTCAGCGATTACCGCTGATGGTGACATCCGATACCTCATATAGAATTGGGGGAATCGGCGCCAGATCGGAATCGGTATTCTATGTTGATGATTCAGTTGCGATGACCGTATTTAATAATTCCGTAGTCGGCGAAGGAAACAGTATCTTTCTCGTTGCTCCGGTGAAAATCACAAACGCATGGCATGAGAAATCGGATGATACAACGATAACCGCAGTTGCCGGAATTGTCGATTCAATTGTTACACCGCTCGGAAGATTTGATAGTGTTTTGGTGACGATCACGCAGCAGGAGTATTCTGATATGCGAAAGTATTATGCTCATGGTCGCGGTATCATCAAGACGGTTTTTCGTTCAGTCGGACCCGGAGGTAGAGGACTTGTCGTCATTACGATGGAGATGGTTGAGTTCAAAAAGCCGGGTTGGAATTAGGAAAGTACAAGAAATTTTATCAGTAGTTTTATAATAATTAGAGTACAAAATTATGTCAGTCGTACGCCCCGATGAAGTAAGCGCAATTTTGCGCCAGCAGCTAACAGGATTCGAGAAGGAAGTTGATGTCTATGATGTCGGTACTGTCCTTCAAGTCGGTGACGGTGTTGCCAGAGTCTATGGCTTATCAAAAGTTATGGCAGGCGAATTGATCGAGTTTCCGAATAAAGTATTCGGTATGGCGCTCAACCTTGAAGAGGATAACGTCGGAGCCGTACTCTTCGGTGATGAAACACTTGTAAAAGAAGGCGATATTGTTAAGCGTACCGGTCGTGTAGCTTCGATGCCTGTTACCGATCTCATGCTTGGCAGAGTAATTAATCCGCTCGGCGTACCAATAGATGGCGGCGCTCCGATCCCAAGTGATAAATATTTACCGATCGAACGCAAGGCTCTCGGAGTGATGCAGCGTTCACCTGTTAATCAACCTTTACAAACCGGCATCAAAGCTATTGATGCGATGATTCCCATCGGCAGAGGTCAGCGCGAACTCATCATTGGTGACCGACAGACAGGCAAGACTGCCGTCGCACTCGATACGATCATCAATCAAAAATCTACACATACCGCAGAAGCAAAAGCGCAAGGTGTTGAGCCAGTGTATTGCATCTACGTCGCTATCGGACAAAAAGCCTCAACTGTTGCGCTCGTAAAAGCAAAGCTTGAAGAATATGGCGCGATGGAATATACTTCCATTATTGCTGCAACTGCATCTGATCCTGCTCCGCTTCAATTTATTGCTCCGTATTGCGGGGCAACACTTGGCGAGCATTTCCGTGATAGCGGTCGCCATGCGCTGGTGATCTATGATGATCTTTCAAAGCAGGCATCGGCTTATCGCGAACTTTCACTTTTGCTCCGCCGCCCACCGGGACGCGAAGCATATCCCGGAGACGTATTTTATTTGCATTCACGTTTGCTCGAGCGCTCTTCGAAACTCAGCGCTGAACTTGGAGGTGGATCACTCACTGCTCTTCCGATCATCGAAACTCAGGCAGGTGACGTATCGGCATATATTCCTACGAACGTGATCTCGATTACCGACGGGCAGATTTATCTTGAACCGAATCTTTTTAATTCCGGAGTTCGTCCGGCTATTAACGTTGGTATTTCCGTTTCTCGTGTAGGTGGTAATGCGCAGATCAAGGCAATGAAAAAAGTTGCCGGAACGCTGCGTCTTGATCTTGCCCAATATCGCGAACTCGAAGCATTCTCGAAGTTCGGTTCTGATCTTGATAAGGCAACACAGCAGCAGCTTACACGCGGTCAGCGTCTTGTTGAACTTTTGAAGCAGGGACAGTACGTTCCGATGCCGATCGAAGAGCAAGTTGTGATCGTCTATGCCGGTACCCAAGGATATCTTGATAAGGTCGCGATGCCGCTCATCAGGCGTTTCGAAAAAGAACTCTTGGAGTTTATGCGTCTGCGTCACAAAGATCTTCTTAAGAGTATTGCCGAGAAAAAAGAACTGACGGCTGATATCACCACATCGCTGAAAGCGGCGTTGCAGGATTTTAACGAAAGCTTTAAGTAATTTTGAGTTTTAGGTTATGAGTTTTGAATATGATTATACTCATAGCTCAAGATTCTTAAGCGTCCTCGCAACTTCTTGCAGGATAAGGGGTTCTTTAGTGCATGAGTATTATTCGCTAAAGATGAAAAAATATTTTTCCATCCCCGTATTCTTTGGTGTTCTTTGTCAATTTTGCATTTTTGCTAATTCACTGTATTCACAGCAAAAGGATTCGTCAAAGTCAATGGTATTTGTTGATTCAAAGACTTCTGAAAACTTGACGCCATCCGGACCACGTTTTGGAGGGATTGTAAGCGCCAACTTCGGAGCCTATAGCGGATTTCACGATATTGGACTTTATAGCTCGATTCTTCAGCCAAATTTGGGAATAGAGTTTCTTGCAGAGCCCGGAGGACCGTTAGGATTTCTTATTGGAGCGCGGTTCGGGGTTTTGAGTAGCGTTACAACAGAAGTATCAGTAGGTTTGCGCGATCAGATTGCAACTCCTAACAGAGATATTAGACTCTTTGGTGATCTCAGTATAATTTTTTTCCATGATGCTGGATTCATCGGACCATACAAATATGGAGCACGTCTTGCATTCGGAGCGCGGACACTGGGAAATTTAGATATAGAATACCGGCTTGCAGGTGAGTGGAGAGGCAAGGGGTTTGATAGCATTGATGGGTATAGGTCACGAATGCTGTGGTGGGTAGGCGCAGAGGTGGGGATCGGCTTCTCGCTCTTTAGAGTATCAAAACCACTGACCCGAAAAGATTCACTTCATGCAGCATTACAATATATTGCAAGCGGTGAAGAAATGGAAGATCTTGATTCGCAATCATCGGATGAGAGATTGGATCGTTGGCTTGACAGATTTTGGCGGATCAGAGATCTTACGCCCGATACAAAACTAAATGAAGCGCGGATCGAATATGAGAAAAGAGTCGAAGAGGCAAACAGAATATATTCTCATGGAAAGACTCTTGGCATACAGACCGATCCGGGAAGAGTATTAGCAATTTATGGACAGCCTGATCTTATCGATGAAGATCACTCTGCATATAACGATCAGGAAAAGTATATACTTTGGATATATTACGGAAGACTTAAAACGTTTTCTTTCGCAACATTTTTGTTTGCGAATACATCGTCAACAAACAATTGGCAGCAAATATATTCGAATGTAGCCGGAGAACTTGGTGGGTATATTCCTGACGGACTTCCGAAAAGGTTACGAAGCAAGATAGAAAACACCCAATAAGAATTTTAGTAGAAGTTCAGAAAAAGCGAGATTATGGCAACACTAAGAGAGATACGCCGACGCATTTCAAGCGTCAAAGCAACATCGAAGATCACGCAGGCAATGAAGATGGTTGCTGCTGCAAAATTGCGTCGCGCTCAAGATGCGATGATCTCTGCACGTCCGTATTCCCGTTCGCTTGATGCATTACTGAAAGATCTTCTCGCAAGTGCCGGTGATGAAATTGCACAGTCCCCAATACTTTTCGGAAGACATCTTGAAGATCCGAAAACTGAAAAAGTCCTTCTTATAATCGTTTCAAGTGATCGTGGACTTGCCGGGGCGTTCAATGCCAATATCATAAAATTTGCTGAAGCAAGAATTCGCGAAGTATATCCTGAGCATCTTGCATCCAAACGCCTCTCTTTAATTACTGTCGGCAGACGATGTACTGATTATTTCTCAAAAAGAGGTTATGATATTTTTGAGAAACATATCGGTATTTTTACAAAGCTTGATTTCTCAACTGCTAAAGCAGTAGCCGATAGAGCAACAGAGCTTTTCGGAAATGCAGATTTCGATAAGATTGAGTTGATCTACAACGAATTTAAGTCTGTTATCACTCAAAAGCAAACTGCCGACAGGCTTCTCCCTGTTCTCGACCGCAGTGCTCTTGGAAAGATGCCAAAAAGAGAGGCAAGTATTGAATATATTTACGAACCCGAACCTGCGGAAATCCTCAACGTCCTCGTTCCGCGCCAACTTGAAACTCAGGTTTGGAAATCATTGCTTGAGTCCAACGCTGCCGAACAAGGAGCAAGAATGACAGCAATGGATTCAGCGACAAAAAATGCGAAAGACCTTATCAGCGCATTGCAGCTATCCTATAACAAAGCCCGCCAAGCCGCGATCACGAAGGAAATCCTCGAGATCGTCGGAGGAGCAGAAGCCCTCACGAAGGGATAATTACCTGAACAGTGTTCGGGGGATTTGTAGGGATTCCGCAGATTATAGATTTACGTGTAACAAAACCAAAATCCCTGGGTTCTTTAAGTGAGTTCAATTCTACTTAAACAGTTATGAAACACACATCTATTTTCTTTTTCGTTGTGAGCCTTCTTTTTTGCTCTAATTCGAATCTTTTCGCTCAGCAAAAACAAGTGCATATTTCTATCCCCAGTACAGGAGTTGATACCATTGATTATGGAGTAATATCAGCGATGTCCGGTGTGGAAGATTATAGTATTTGGATTCATAATCCAAAAAATGAGTCACTACAATATACGATAGGATTGCCGGATACGAATGGGTTTACGACTGCTCCTGTACTTTGGTTTGCTGATAGCGGTTATATCGCAACAATAGCACCTAATGATTCCATTCGAGTCTATGCCATTTTGCTACCTAGTTTTTGGAAAACTACATTGTCATTGGATGGTACTTCGTTATTATGGGATGGTACTTCGGATCAAACACTCGATATTCACGTGGGAATACTAGCAAAGACATTAACGGATTTGCCTCAAAAATGGACAGAAGTAATTCATGATATAGTTTATGTTCACATACCTCTTGACCTTGATAAAGGAATTTCTCTTTATCAAAATCAATTAGTTTGGAATTCACTCTATGGAGAAGATTCTTTGTTTTATCCGCTCAATAGTATTTTGTATTCCAACGATCAGGACTCTGAAGTGACGATTCAAAAGGTATTCATTCCTAAGGGAAGTTGTTTCTCAATCACTGGGTACTCCGATTCAAATTTTCCTGTGACGCTCCATAAGGGTGATGTTTTTAAAGTTTATCTTTCCTTTAGTGATATTCCTGATACGATTGGATACACCGTTTTTGCAGATGCTAATGATTCAACGGTAATTGATACCGGTTATTATAATCTTATTGTTGTAATAACCGATACAACCTATCCTGTTTCAAAAGCTAATTATAAAGGTGCACAGCCTAAAAAAGAATTGAATCAGGCTCTTGTTGATTTGCCTAAACAACATCCTGCAGATATTTTTATCAGTAATGATCCTGTTACCGAGGGTACTCGCATTACTCTGCCGCAAGCACGAAGTGCTACAATTAAAATCATTGATCTTTTAGGTGTTACTGTAGCCCAAGCAAATGCTACAGATTGGCGCTGGAATGGAGAATCGCGTTTGAGTAGTCGCTTGACGAACGGTATCTATACAGTTGAAGCAGATGGAATATCAAATCAGGGGAAAGCATTTCAAGCCAGTAAAAATATTATTTTGATGAGATAAAAATTCTCTGACAATCAACTATCTACCATAGACCACCAACTTCCTCCGTATTTTTGCAGAATGAATCTGCAATCGAATCTTTCTCATTTGGAAAAAAGAATTGTCGCTGCCTGTGAGCGTGTCGGACGTATGCGAGATGAACTCACTCTGATCGCCGTTACAAAAACTCATTCGGTTGAAGCGATTCAGGAAGCTTACGATCTCGGTCTCCGTGATTTTGGGGAGAACCGCGTGCAGGAGTTATTGAAGAAAAAAGAATTCTTCGCAAATCACGAATCACGAACCTCCAACTATGATGATATCCGTTGGCATTTGATCGGTCATCTTCAATCCAACAAAGCAAAGTATATCGCTCCATTTATTCATTGCGTCCATTCGATAGATTCGCTTGAAACTGCGAAAGAGCTTTCGAAAAGAGCAGAGCAATCATCACGGAAGATAAATACTTTACTCGAAATAAATGTTGCAGGCGAGACGACGAAAGAAGGAATTGCAGTTTCGGAAGTACGTGAACTTTTACGTAGTATTTTTGAAGAAGCAACTTCGCTCAATGTTGAAGGGCTTATGACTGTTGCGCCATTTTTAGATGACTCTAAACTTGTTCGCCCATATTTCCGTGAACTTCGAAAATTACGGGATGAACTCGGATTAAAAGATCTTTCGATGGGAATGACAAATGATTTTGAAGTTGCGATTGAAGAGGGAGCGACTATGATTAGGATTGGTAGCGCGCTATTCGGCGAACGGGAATACTTACTAACGGCTAATAACTAACGACTGAACTCATGCTAACTGCACTTGACATTAAGAAAAAAGAATTCGAACAAAAAATGCGCGGCTACGACGTTGACGAAGTCCGCAAATTTTTGGATGATGTTTCCAAGGAATTCGAACTGCTCATCCGCGATGAAATTTCGATAGAGGATGAACTCGAAGATACAAAGAAAAAGCTTGTGCATTACCAAAGTTTGGAGAGCATTCTTGAGAAAACTCTTCTTGCCGCGCAGCAAACTGCCATGAAGATCGAAGAACAAGCAAAAAAAGAAGCAGAGCTTATCCTTTCTGAAGCTCGGATTGAACGCGATAAAATGCTCCGAGATATTCCCATGGAGATCGAACGAGCCAGAGGCGAGACGATCCGTTTAAAAGCAGAATACGAATCAACGCTGACAAGAATGAGATCATTAATGGAAGGCTTTAAGAAGTTTGTTGATGTTATGACAGAAGAGGGGAAATAGATAATGAAAGGTGGTTTGATTTTTTCAACCATGATGATGCTTCTCGTTGTCGTCGGATGTTCGAAGACAGATACGGTCATCGTTTATAGAGATGTCGATCCTCTGTTGGATTCATCTGCAACTGTCACTGTCGGAAGAGTAATTGATGGCGATACGTTTGTTGTTGGTTTTGGCAATGATTCTATTTCTGTTCGAATTCTTGGAATAGATGCCTTTGAAATTAAACATGATGTGCGGCTGGATTCCCAGGCAGTGAAAGCGCATATCTCAATTGATTCAGCTTACGCCCTAGGTCAGGCGGGGAAACGGTTCGCCGACTCGCTTTTGAATAAACAAAAAGTCTTAATTGTCAGAGATTATAAAGAATCGAACTTCGATTCGTTCAGCCGTTTGCTTCGTCATGTCTATTTTTATGATGGCGCCCAATCAATTGATTTCGCTTCACTGATGCTGAAGAAAGGTTTTGCATTTGTTTTATAAATTTAAAGACCATTATGAGAACCATATTATTCCTGCTCGTATTCTTTTTTTTACCGTTAGGTATTCATGCACAAACAGATGAATCCTCTTCTACCGAAAGCCTTTCTGCAAATAAGAAAGACGGGAAATATGGATACGTTGACGAGGATGGCAACGTAAAGATACCTTATCAATTTAAATCGGCGGGACGTTTTCACTCCGGATTTGCCGCAGTATCGAATGAAGAGTCGAAGTACGGATTTATTGATTCAAAAGGCAAGGTAGTCGTTCCGTTCCAATACGAGTATGCATCTTCAATGAATGATGGTTTGCCTGAAACCCCCGGAAAAGGAGTGGCGATCGTGCGACTTCATGAAAATTTTGGACTTATCAATGAGCAGGGAAAAATACTTTTTCCATTTGAACTTGACGGAAGTAATATCTATCTTATCATTGGTTTTACAGAAGGTTTATATCGCTGCAAGAAAGATGGTAAGTGGGGATATATCACTCCTGAAGGTAAAGTGGCAATCCCATTTCAATATTCGGGTTGTGACAAATTTCATGACGGGAAAGCGATGGTCGAACAAGACGGAAAATATTTCTGGATCGATCATACGGGCGAAGAGGTAAAAAAGTAATGATTTCATTCGTGGAATTGTGAGAGGGGTAATTTTTTTTCGTATATTCGTAGTGCATTATTCATCACTTTTCATCATTCATCAATCATCTTAACCTTATGCACAATACTTCACTTACCAAATGGCATAGAACAAGTCTATTCCTATGCACTGTATTTTCTTTAATTGTTATGGTTGCAGCCATAGGCTGTAAGAAAGCGGGCGACGCTACAAAAACAGACGTATCGAAAGACAGCACTGCAAAAGTAGCACCATCACTTGCCGAGCGTGGAAAATATCTTGTGACAATTGCAAGTTGCAACGATTGCCATACCCCTATGAAGATGGGACCAAAGGGACCGGAGCCGGATTTCTCGCGGATGCTTTCCGGACATCCATCAGATATGAAGATGCCTCCTCCGCCAAAGATGGGAATGCCATGGATGGCAGCAGCTGGTGCAACAATGACAGCATGGGCGGGTCCGTGGGGAATATCATATACAAAAAATCTAACGCCTGACTCTGCAACCGGTTTGGGTAAATGGGATGAAACAACGTTCTTGCTTTCTATCCGAAACGGAAAACATATCGGTACTGGACGTGATATTTTGCCCCCAATGCCTTGGCAATACATTAGTAAAATGACTGATGAAGATCTGAAATCAGTCTATGCTTATCTGCGAACAATTCCAGCCATTCACAATGAAGTGCCGGAACCAGTCATTGCACCTCCGCCTCCGATGGCAGGTGGTGGTGATATGAAGAAAAAATAATTTCAGTTTCTCTCATTGGATATAAAGAGTGGCATTACATTTCGAGTGATGCTGCTCTTTTGTTATATTGGGTTTTGCAACGCAAATAGCTTCCGAAATTGTTAATCCTCTACTCATTTTTTAAGATCAAAAAGTATGAAAGTAGGAATACTCGGAACAGGGGATGTAGGTAAAGCTCTTGCAAAAGGTTTTGCAGGAATCGGGTATGAAGTGATGATTGGTTCTCGTGATGCCAATGGAGAGAAAGTGCAGGCGATCATAAAAGAAGTCGGTGCGAAAACTTCGGCAGGGACATTCGCTGATGCGGCACAGTTCTGTGATCTTGCCGTCATCAGTACGCTTTGGTCAGGAACTGAGAATGCAATTAAGCTAGCAGGTGCAGAAAACTTAGCAGGAAAAATTGTTATTGATACAACCAATCCACTTGATTTCAGCAAGGGAATGCCCCCACATTTGGCAATCGGGCATACCGATTCAGCCGGCGAGCAAATACAAAGCTGGCTTCCTGATTCAAAAGTTGTGAAAGCATTTAATATTGTTGGCAATACGGATATGGTCAATCCCGATTTTCCCGGTGGAGCACCTGATATGTTTATTTGCGGAAATGATGGCGATGCGAAAAAGAAAGTAACAGAAATTCTTGGTGCTTTTGGGTGGAGTTCCGTAGTTGATATCGGTAGTATGGAAGGTGCAAGATTACTTGAACCACTTTGCATTCTTTGGGTGCTATACGGAGTTCAGTCAGGTGGATGGAGACATGCATTCAAGATGCTAAAAAAATAAACTATAATTTGATGAGCTACCAAAACGAGATTGTCATTTCCAGCGAATCCCGTACCAGGAGAACTCGCATGACTGAGCAGATGAGAAATCTTGTCCGCGAGACTTTTTTACATTCATCGAATTTTATACTTCCGCTTTTCGTCTCCGATACTGCGGCGAACTTCAGGAATGAAATTTCTTCGATGCCAGGAGTCTATCAACTTGGTATTGATCATATTTTACGCGAAAGTGAACGAGCACTTGAAGCAAAGCTCGGCGGCATAATTCTTTTTGGTATTACTGAAGATAAAGATGAAACTGGTTCTTCGGCACACTCAGAGAATGGAATCATCCAGCAATCTGTCCGCGAAATAAAAAAACGTTTTCCGGAATTGCTCGTTGCTACCGATGTCTGTCTTTGTGAATACACCTCGCACGGACATTGCGGAATTGTCCGTGAAGGAGCCGGCGGAGAATTCGAGATCATGAACGACGAGACCGTTGAGCAACTTGTCTTGGAGGCTCTCTCCCATGCCGAAGCAGGCAGTGATCTTATTTCACCAAGTGATATGATGGATGGGCGTATCGGCGCGATCCGCGAAGCGCTTGATGAAAATGGATTTGTGAATCTTCCTATCATGAGTTACGCCGCAAAATATGCTTCAGGATTTTATGGTCCTTTCCGTGAAGCCGCCGGAAGTACTCCAGCTTTCGGTGACCGCCGTTCTCATCAGATGGATCCAGCGAACAGCGATGAGGCGATGCGAGTTATCGAGCGCGACTTGATTGAAGGTGCGGATATTATTATGGTCAAGCCCGCAATGAGCTATCTTGATATTATCCGCCGAGCCAAAGATGAATTCACTGTTCCTATCGCAGCATATCAAGTCAGCGGTGAGTATTCGATGATAAAAGCCGCAGCTGCCAATGGATGGATCGATGAAGAAAGAGTGATGATGGAATCGCTTATCTCAATTAAACGCGCAGGTGCTTCGATCATTCTTACTTATTTCGCATTAGAAGCAGCAAAACGTTTGACTTAAAAAATAAGAAGGTTTATTCTTGCCTCCAAGTTATTCACAGAATTTTGCAAAAAAACTGCGCAATGTTTTTTAGATAATGTTGATAAAATATACTATATATTTTTATCAAATCTAAAAAATATGTTGTTGTATTTTTCATGCCGAGGGCAATAAAGAAGAAAACTGTAGCTCATAAGAAGCCGGCGATAGCAAAAAAAACCGGTATCACAAAAAGATTGGTAGTAGGTAAAAAACCACTACACAAATCCCCACCTCCTGCTCCGAAAAAAATTAAGAAGCGAAAAACAATTTTATCAACACTACTTGGCGTCGTACTTCTTAGCGGCGCAGGATTTGGAATAAATCAAGTAACTTATTATGATCGGCATGTTGATACGGATGATGCACATATTGATGCAGATATAAGTCCTGTGATCGCGCGAATTGGCGGCTATATAGATTCAGTTCGTTTCGTTGATAATCAGCGCGTGACAAAAGGCGATACGCTTGTCATTCTCGACGGAAGAGATTTCCTTGTAAAGCTTGAACAAGCCGAAGCTGGTTTTGCAACTTCAGGTAGTTCAGCGAAAGTAAACGAAGCAAATATCATGAGTGCTGAAGCGGCTGTCGGCGCTGCTCTCTCGGATGTTGAAGCTGCAAAAGCACTGGTGGGAATTGCATCTAATCGTGCCGAACGAGAAGAAGCAAGAACGCATCTTGCAGCAATGACTGCTCGCTTACATGCAGCACAAAAGCAAGCTGATGCATTACGCATACAATTGAAATCAACTTTCTCAGCGATAGATCTGAAGAAGGCAGATATTGATTATGCAAGATTGCAATTATCATATACTGTCATCACCGCGCCTGTATCGGGTATTATTTCAAAGCGTGTAATTCAACCGGGACAATATGTACAAGCAGGTCAGTCACTTTTCTCTATTGTTAATGATACAAGTATTTACGTGACTGCTAATTTCAAAGAGACGCAGATACAGCGAATGAGGCAAGGTCAGCATGTTGAGTTAAAAGTTGATGCCTACCCGGATGCAAATTATGAAGGTGAAGTTGGTAGTTTTTCCCCTGCCACGGGATCAACATGGTCACTTCTTCCAGCCGATAATGCAACCGGAAATTTCGTGAAGGTCGTCCAACGAGTTCCTGTGAAGATTGCCATAAGCGGGAATTCTGCCGAGAAACGAATGCTCAAACCCGGCATGAACGTGAAGGCTATCGTCAGCCTCGATCATTAAAAATAAAAGCTGACCATGGCTGAGCGCGGCGCAATGAAATGGATCATCACTTTTACGGTGATCATGGTTGCAACGCTTGAACTTGTCGATACGACGATCGTCAATGTTTCGCTTCCACAGATCATGGGAAGCCTCGGTACAACACTCGAGGACATCGGATGGCTTGTTACAAGTTACGCTGTTGCGAATGTTATTATACTCCCCATGTCCGGCTGGCTTGGAATGCGATTTGGAAGAAAAAGATATTTTCTTACCTCCATTATTATTTTCACGGTTGCATCTTTTTTCTGCGGTACTGCAACGTCTTTTTCAGAACTTATTATCTACCGCGTTATTCAAGGACTTGCCGGCGGCGGATTGCTTTCTACCTGTCAGGCAATTTTGCTTGAGACCTGGCCTCGTGAAGAGATCGGAATGGCAACGGCACTTTTTGGTTTAGGAGCAATTGTTGGTCCGACCTTAGGTCCCACGATCGGCGGTTATATTACCGACCACTTATCATGGCCATGGATATTTTATGTGAACATTCCTGTAGGAATTGCAGCAGCTGTAATGGTAGTTGTATTTGTCAAGGAATACCGTCACGCTTTGAAGATCCCTGTGGATTGGATAGGAATTTTTTTACTTATACTCACCGTCGGTTGCTTGCAAATTTTTCTTGAAAAAGGAAATAGCGAAGATTGGTTTTCAACTACCTATATTGCCGTTCTTGCATTTGTTGTATTGATCAGCGGCATTTTATTTGTTTGGCGCGAGACAAGCACAGATCATCCCGTTGTGAATTTTAAAATACTTCGGCACAGAAGTTTTGCTCTTGGTATCGTTACATCTTTTTTATTCGGCTTTGGTCTTCTGACCTCATTCTTCGTTCTTCCGATCTTTTGCCAGAATCTTCTCGGCTTCAGCGCTCAGCAAACAGGTACGATGATCATGTACGGCGGCATAGCAACGATCATCCTTCTGCCATTTGTCGGCATGGTATTGAAGCGCGGTTTCCCGGCGCAGATCATTTGTTTATGCGGCATGATCCTTTTTCTCCTGTTCACTCAGTTGCTCTCAGGATTTACTCTTTCATCCGGTCTTGATGATTTCTTATTTCCCATCATCATTCGCGGAATTGGCTTGAGTTTCCTTTTTGTGCCGATCACAATGCTTGCCTTGCAGGATGTACCGCCGGAAGAAATGGGGCAGGCAACAGGATTAAATAATATGATGCGACAACTTGGCGGCTCGCTTGGTATTGCGATAATTACAACGATCATCAGTTCGCGTTTTGCATTGCACCGCTCGCATCTTGCTGAATACATCTCGCCATATTCTCCACATTTTAATGAGCGATTCACTATGGCAGTAAATGCTCTGATTGCAAAAGGGTATTCCTCTATCCAAGCCAAGCAACTTGCATTGCAAGGCATGAACTCTACGATCACAAAGCAGACATTTCTGCTTACCTATACTGATGCATTCTGGATATCAGGCATTATTTTTATGATCGCAATTCCCTTTATTTTTATGCAGAGATTCAAGCGAAAAGTGAAAGTGGCTGTCGATGCGCATTAAGGACTAATTTTAGCACTGTGTCATTGCGAGGAGGACGATAGCCCTACGTGGCAATCTTGAAAATGAAATAATACTCCGAAAACGAAGAAGATTTTTTCCCTGTTGTATGCGAAATATTAATTCCTAAGAATTTCTCGACGAAATAAAAAAGATGAAAATAAATAACAGTCAAGCCCTTTTCGAACGCGCAAAAAGATCTATTCCCGGCGGAGTGAATTCACCTGTTCGTGCTTTTCGGGGAGTTGGCGGTACGCCGCTTTTTATGGAGCGCGCAAACGGCGCTTATATCTGGGACGCTGACGGAAATAAATTCATTGATTATGTCGGTTCATGGGGTCCGTTCATTTTAGGGCATTCGCATCCGGCTGTTACTGAAGCGATCATCAAGCAAGCTGAACGCGCAACGAGTTTTGGTGCGCCGACTGAACTTGAGATCATTCTTGCCGAACTTGTAATCAGTCTTATGCCGAGCATCGAAATGATACGCATGGTGAATTCCGGTACTGAGGCAACGATGTCGGCAGTGCGACTTGCGCGTGCTTATACAAATCGCGAAAAGATCATCAAGTTCGAAGGCTGTTATCATGGACATGGAGATTCGTTTTTGATTAAAGCGGGAAGTGGCGTTCTTACTCTCGGTGCGCCGGATTCACCGGGTGTGACAAAAGGCACGGCTATTGATACACTCAATGCGAAGTTCAATGACATTCAAAGTGTGAAGGATCTGATCGCAGCGAATCCCGATCAGGTTGCCGCGATCATTGTCGAACCTATCGGTGGCAATATGGGAGTTGTGCCGCTGAAAGAAAATTTCTTGAAAGATCTTCGCGAGCTTTGCACGAAAGAAAAGATCGTGCTCATCTTTGATGAAGTGATGACGGGTTTTCGTGTAGCTCGTGGTGGTGCGCAATCTATTTATAATATCACGCCCGATCTGACAACACTTGGCAAGATCATCGGCGGTGGGTTACCAGTCGGTGCGTATGGCGGCAGACGCGAGATCATGGAGATGGTTGCGCCATCAGGACCTGTCTATCAAGCCGGAACACTCAGTGGCAATCCACTTGCAATGGCAGCCGGAATTGCAACGCTGAATGTTTTAAAAAATGAAAATCCCTACCCCGCTCTCGAAAAGAAAGCTGCGTATCTATCCGAAGCATTTGCAAAAAATATAAAAGCTTCCGGCATCAAAGCAACACAGACGAGAGTCGGCTCCATGATGTGCCTGTTCTTCACTGATAAAGAAGTGACTGATTACGACTCAGCGATCACCTCAAGCAAAGAGCAGTACGCAAAATATTTTCACTCGATGCTCAGTAGCGGCATCTACCTCGCTCCTTCACAATTTGAAGCTATGTTCCTCAGCGCTTCCCATAGCGATGAAGATATTGAGAGGACGATTGAGGGGAGTAAGGTGGGGATGGAGAATCTATGGGAATAGGAGCCAAGTTTTTCTTATTAGTGACAAGTAAGTCTTTTGATGAACGAATCCTCTTTTATATGATTAAAGTTGTAATTTTTTGGTGGATCATATTTCCTTCGTATATTGCAAATGTTGCTTCGTGCCAGTTTTTAGCTTCTTTTTAAATCGCCATTAAGAGGATGTCGACATTCCCTTAATGAATGAAACTTCACTAAACAAAACACTATATGGCCTACGAAAATTGTTGCTGTAATAAATTAGATTCAATAACTCAAGATGAGTTGAGAACCCTAAAACAAACTTCATACCAGAAGTGTACTAAGCAAAAGGAAGAATGGCTTAAGCAATGTCAGCAGTATTATGCTTTGATTGACAAAACCTGTGAGGATTGGGGATGTTTTGTTGGTTATGTGTTTCTTGGTTTTGGTTTGTTATTGTTATTTGTATAAGCTGGGTTTGGATTCGTGTAATTACATGCCTTATTTGGACAACAATCACTGTTTTGTATTGGACAGTTGTGGGATATTCTTCTATTTTTGCATGTGGGCTATTAGGGACTGAATACGCTGTATCAGTGTTGAATGGGATACTTAGAACAAACTTACATAATAGTATCCTTCTTGGCTTTGGAACAACAATTGTGAACAACCCATCTCAAAAACCTGGTTGGGGTAATCCTACATTTCAAGACGAATTTACTTCACCTACTTTAGATACCAATAAGTGGAGTATAGGGCCAACTTGGGCACATTTAGACTCGAGCAATTACCACCCTTATGATTTTAGAAATTTACTCGCAAATCCTTCAATAAATCCTAAGGAATTTTATGACCCAACTGCCGTAGAAGTTTCCTATAATGCAGCACTGGGAAGCAATACTGTAAAATTGAAAATAAATCATTACATGCCACCCCAAGCATTTTCAGATTTCCATGATTGGGATCCGGCACAAACATATGTGCCTGCTTGTCAAATAGATTTTGGTATTGGGTATTTGATGACAAAACAATTTAAGCAAAGACATGGCTTTTTTGAAATCCGGTGTAAACTTCCGAATTCTTTAGCAACATGGCCAGCCTTCTGGTTAACAGGATCACTTGATTGGCCACCCGAAATAGACATTTTTGAAATTTATACTTCAAAATCCTTTACAGTTTTCGAAAGTAATTATCACTGGGGAAAAGAGAATGATTGTTTCGCCCACGATTCCGATGTGGCTAAGCATGATGTTAATAATGTTAGTGAAAACTTCCATACATATGGTTGTGAATGGGATAGTTGTTTCATCAAATGGTATTACGACAATGTATTGGTTAGAGTAGCACATAAAAATGTTAACAACGTCTTTGAACCAATGTGGCTTATAATAAGCAACGGTATTGATGATAATCAGCCAAATTATCATAATTTGGTCACATCACCAGGCACGTTCGAGATTGATTATGTAAGGGCTTACTCGCGATAAAACCTTTACAAGATGAAGAATTCTGTTTCGATTTCACGTATCGAAGACCTAAAGAAATATTTTAGGTCTTCGATATTTTTATCTTATCCTTCTTCAGTTGAGATAAATATTCCTTCATTTTCAGAGTCCGAAAGAACCGCCTATAAAAAAAAGATCGAGTCCTATATATCTGAGTGTGGCTGTGAAAGCGGACAACATTCGATTTATTATTCAGTAACTATATATATAATTCTTTCTTTGCTTGGTATCAAAGTGCCTACTGAATATCATCTCCTCAACATAATTATTTTTATTTTTTTTGGAGCAACAACTGGAAAACTACTTGGATTAATAAAGGCAAGAATAAGGCTTCACAGAATAATAATAGAAATAGAAAGTAGATTAAAGTAATAGCGTCACTTCTTCGTATGGCAAGATTAAAGCTCAGAAAATTACGACTAAGCTTTCCCAGAAAATAAATGTCCATAGGCACCTTGACAAACGGGCTTTTATTCCGTATATTTGCAGGACAGTCATTAGTCATCAGTCATTAGTCTTTAGCAGAAGGGAAATGAGAAGAGAGATTTCTATAGAATTTGGGGAGAGTCCGCCGGTTGGCGGACTCCTTGGTTTTAAAGGAGAATCTTGTGTGTGCGAAATGTTATAGTGTTGATTTATAAAGAACTTACAGAGGCTTCACCGGGGAAAGAATGAAGGCGAAAGGATGAAGGATGAGAGGGGATCTGGGGAGAGGAGAAGTCAAAAGTCAAAACTGTAAAGTCAAAAATATGAGGGGGATTTCTTTTGACTTTCAAATTTTGACTTAACTGGGTTATTTTATAAAATCAAGGTTCAGAGAAAGAGGGGGATGAGGCGGACGGACTAAGAGTCCGTCCCACTGGAGATCTTGCTCACCAATTTTACATTTTACTCGCCGCAGCGAATCTTGGACATTTTTTATTTTCTTCGCACTTTCTTCGCCGGAAATTTGTAGAAGAATAGGAAGCCAATATGTGTGCGGCTTTTAATAAAAGGGGTACCCTTTCGGTAGTTTGACCGGAGGGCGACAACGCAAAAAAGAACCTACAATTAATCCTATGGGCGTTTGACGCTAATTTGTGCCAATTACAGGCCTCACCGCGAAAGCGGAACTCCAATATGCTTCGCCGAGTCGCAAGGCTCCGCTTAGATGAGGGACAGTGGAAGCAAAAGGTATCAAAGGCAAGCACCCGCGTGTTTCTGGAAAACACGGTTCTTTTAGCCCTTGTCTTGACGAGGAATCGTCAAGCGGATAGTGATTCAGGCGTATTCCGCTGATCCGTAACGCTTTTAAGCATTGCGCATCGGCATTACGGAAGGGTTTGAATCGCCCGTAGTCCTCATTTAGATTACAAGTTTAGGTACCCTTTTTTTTTATTAAAAGCCGCACAGTTTTTTAAGTGCTGAGTGCTGAGTGCTCAGTGCTGAGAAATGAATTCACTCAGCACTCATTACTTAGCACTCAGCACTTACCTATGTCCCGCGCATTTCGTCTTGGTATTACCGGAAAGATCGGCAGCGGGAAGTCCACGCTTTCTGGTGTAGCCCGCAATTATAGTATAAAAGTCCTTGAAGCCGATAGCATTGCAAAAGAGGTGATGAGTAATGATCCTTCTGTCAGATCAAAGATCGAATCTCTTTTCGGAAGCGAAGCATTTAGTGATGGGAAATTAAACAGATCATTTCTTGCATCCAAAATATTTTCCGATGATTCACTTCGAATAAAATTAGAGGAGATCGTTCATCCGGCAACGCTTGAAGTATTCGAAGCTGAATTTCAAAAGGGAAAACCCGGCGAGATCATAGCGCTTGAATCGGCAATATTATTTCAAACAGAATTGGATGAAATTTTTGATGCGGTTATTCTCATCGAAGCAAGTGACGAAGATGTTATTGCCAGAGCTGAGGCTACAGGAAAATTTAGCCAGGAAGATATTATGAATCGCCTCGCTCAGCAGCATTACCAAAATGATTGGAAAGAGGATGCCGACTTTGTGATCAGTAATAGTGGCGACGAAAAAGAATTTGTTCAAAGATGTAACTCCCTTATTGAGTTGGTGAAGATCATTTCCATGCAAAGCCTTCCGGAACAGCCTTTGAGGATGTTGGAAAACGAATGACGACATAGTTGCCGCACAGATTTCTTGAATTGTGGATAAGTGAGAATATGCAGTAATTTGCAGTTTGAGAACAAAATTTCAAAAAGTAATACCGATTTAATAATTTATTCATATATTTGTATTACGTCCTTCGTGGACGGAAGTCAGTATTCTCTTTTTTCACAACACAATTGGAGGCAACTCTTATGTCACGTTCTTTCATGAAGTTATTACTATCATTGTTTTTAGTAATCGGATTAGCCAATGTTTCATTTGCACAGGATGAAGCAAACATGGCACGTCCGAATACGAAAGCCGGTTCTGCGGCTTGGGTATTCGAATTCGGCGGGTTATCGACACTTGGGATTAATTCAATTTATCTCGCAGGCTTCGACATTCAGGGAAATGAGACGAGCACTCATTTATCATCGAATGTTTACGGTGCAGGTTGGAAATACTATATATCCGACGATATGGCAATACGCGCTATATTGGGATTCAATACCAGCAGCAGCGGGAATGCAGATTCTACTGGTGGTAAAAATTCACGAACTGCTTTCGGAATCCAAGCTGGTATTGAAATGCACACTCATGCCGTGTATTCTACTTCGCCATATTTTGGAGCAGCGATCACGTATGCACTTGCAAGCGTTGATCAAAATGTCACTGCACTTGGCGAAGATAAGACCAGTGCAAGCACGTTCGGCATAGCTGTTCTTGCTGGATTTGATTGGTATTTTACTCGCGGAATTGCGGTCGGTGGTGAATACTCCCTCGGTTTCAGCACTTCATCATCGAGCACTGTCGCAACACCTAAGACAGGTTCAGCGACGACCCATGATAATCCATCAATCACGAATATTGGAATTGGCGCAGGAAGTGTACATCTCGTCGTTCATTTCTAACACTTGTACAAGGAGAGCAAAATAATGTTGAAAAAACATAGAGTACTACTTGCTTTGCTGGTAACGGCATGGTTATGTGGTACATCAATAGCTCAAGAGAGTACAAAGTCGATCAGTCCGATGACTAAATCAGGATCGTTAGCTTTTGAATTTGACTTTGGCGGCTTGGATAATCTGAGCATGCCTGGAGTTCTTCTGGCAACGTTCATTAATTTTGATCAGGGGACGAATTCTGCTATTCCGCTTTATGCTGCAGGTGTTAAATATTATCTATCTGATGGTTTAGCACTACGTGCGATGCTTGGATTTTCTAATTTTTCCAGAGGCGCTGATACACTTAGTACCGGAAGTACAAAAGCTACATTCTACGGAATTGCCGCAGGTATTGAGATGCATACACATGCTGTATATGCTGTCTCTCCATATTTTGGAGGTCAGGTCAGTTTCGAATCAGGAAGTTCAACCAACAGCAAAGCTACTACCGCTGTTGAAGGTAGAAAATCAGATCCTCTTATCGTTAATGCAACGACGGTGGATACAAAGAAATCTGCTACTGGATTTGGAGTTGGAGTGATGGCAGGATTTGACTGGTACGTCTTTGAGGCTGTGGCAATAGGATGTGAGTACGATCTTAGTTTTGGTACAACATCTTCTACGACAACTGTCGGCAGTACAACAACGAATCAGCCTGCATCATCAGGCTTTGGAATCGGATCTGCAAATATTCATTTGCTGATTCATCTCTAAGCGAAATCCACCCGGATATATTTCTATTAATGAATGCCTCTCGGAGAAAATTCTTCGAGGGGCATTCGTTTTCCATTAAGATTGTTATAAGCGCGTGACGGAAACCGATATCCTCGTTCTTGGTTCAGGCTCAGCGGGCCTTTTTTTCGCGTTGCAAATTGCGAAGCGATCGAAGCTGAAAATTCTGATCATCACCAAGAAAGAACGCTCAGAATCCAATACGAATTATGCGCAAGGCGGAATCGCCAGCGTCATGAATGAATTCGATAGTTATGAAGCGCATATCCGCGATACCCTAATCGCCGGAGCAGGATTATGCCATGAAGATGCCGTCAGAATTTTAGTCGAAGAAGGTCCACTTCGCATCCAGGATCTTATCGAACTCGGTGCACAATTCACCCGCGATAAATCCGGAAATCTCCATCTTGGCAAAGAAGGTGGACATTCGGCGCATCGGATAATTCACACTCGTGACTTGACAGGCAAAGAGATCGAGCGATCATTGCTTGATGCTGTTGCAGCGAATCCCAATATCACATTACTCGAAGATCATTATGCTGTTGAACTACTGACGGATCACCAGCGGACTGATAAGAAGCGGAAGAAGAAAGATCCGATCTCCTGTTATGGTGCATATATTTTGCGTGAAGATACCGGGAAAGTAGAAATCGTCAGAGCAAAGAAAGCAGTACTCCTTGCAACCGGTGGGGCAGGACAGGTTTATATTCATACGACTAATCCTCTGATCGCAACAGGAGATGGAGTGGCAATGGGTTATCGTGCCGGAGCAGTTGTTGCGAATATGGAATTTATTCAATTCCATCCGACTACACTTTATACTGAAGGCGCTCATTCTTTTCTTATTTCTGAAGCGGTGCGCGGCGCAGGAGCGATCTTGAGGAATTTGGCAGGCGAGAGATTTATGATGAATTATGATCCGGCTCGATTAGAACTTGCCCCTCGCGATATTGTTGCCCGTGCAATAGATGCCGAGCTAAAGCGCAGAGGTGATCAATATGTTCAGCTCGATCTGTCGCATTTACCTGCCGATCATATAAAAAAAGAATTTCCGAATATCTATGAGAAATGCAAGCAGTTCGGAATTGATATCACCAAAGATCCAATTCCCGTCGTACCTGCAGCGCATTATAGCTGCGGCGGTGTTATGACAGATTTAAATGGCAGAACAAATATCAAGAATCTTTATGCATGCGGCGAAGTGACAATGACGGGAGTTCACGGAGCAAATAGATTAGCGAGCAATTCTCTTTTAGAATCCCTTGTTTTCTCTTTCCGTGCAGCAAATGATCTGATCGATTCATTAAAGAAGGATTCGAAAAAAGATGAGAAAGTAAAGCTTGTTGAATGGGATGAATCCGGCACAGAGAATGCTGAGGAATGGGTAGTGGTCGAACATGATAAACGCGAAGTGCAACAATTAATGTGGGATTATGTTGGTATTGTCCGCTCGACCTATCGCCTCAAGCGCTCGGAGCGAAGACTGAAGTTGATCGCTGAAGAAATAGAAGCGTACTACCGGAAAACAAAAGTTACGGTACCGCTTTTAGAACTTAGGAATATTGCGTTAGTCGCTCTGCTGATCGTTCGTTCAGCGCTGAAACGAAAAGAGAGCAGGGGATTGCATTATATGACGGATTATCCCCAGGCAAAACCGAAGCTGGCAAAACTCGATACGGAATTGCATAAGAAAATGTAAGAAAAAAATATGTCAACACACAGTCATGCTGCAAAGCACGTAAAAGATATTTTTACAAAACCTGTTTTAGATAATATCGCCGCGACCATTGCTGAAGTAGAGAAAGATACCAGCGCGAATATCCGAGTCTCGATTCGCGAAGAGCGTGATCATGATGAAGCAGGACTTACGATCGAAGCAATTGCAAAACAGGAATTTCTCAAACTTGGTATGGAAAAGACGAAATCCAGCAATGCAATTCTGCTCTTTATTCTTTTTGAAGAGCGTAAATTTTATGTCTATGGCGATACGGGAATTCATAAGCGTGTAAAGCCTGATACATGGGAAGACGTCGCCGCAGCCCTCAAAGAACATTTCAAACATAGCAATTATGAAATGGGAATACGTGATGCGCTAAAAAAGATCGTCTCGCATATTCGCGTTGAATTTGCATCCGGCAGTGGTGATATAAATGAACTCAGCAATGAAGTTGTCATCGGATAATATGTTCCTCAAGAAGTCGAAGATCGCTCTGGCGCAAGTCAGCGCTGTGCTTGGCGATGTCTCGAAAAATGCAGCACACCATCTTGAACTCTCGCAAAAAGCAAAAGTAGGGGGTGCCGATGCAATTATTTTTCCTGAGCTGTCTTTAACAGGGTATACGCTTCGCGATCTGAATAACGAAGTAGCCCTTGATCCCAATACCTCCCCACTCCTTAAAGATATTCGCGATCTAAGCAAAGAAATCACTATAATCTGCGGTGGAGTTGAGCGTAGCAAAAGTGGTGGAGTGTATAACTCAGCATTTATTTTTGAGGATGGACAGTGCAAGCATAGTCATCAAAAAATATATCCACCGACGTATGGCATCTTCGAAGAGGAAAGATATTTTTTAGCGGGAAATACTGTCCGTGCATTTGATTCAACCAAACTTGGCAGGATCGGAATTCTCGTCTGCGAAGATCTATGGCATCCATCGCTTCCTTACATGCTTGCCTATCAAGGGGCGCAGATGATTATCACCATAGCTGCGAGTCCGACAAGATTATCATCCGGAATAAATTCGCAATCCGATATCCCTACAAACTATTCGATCAACAGCGAGCATCATGCGTCCTATGCTCGTCTCTTCAGTGTTTACATGGCATTCGTCAATCGTATCGGTGTGGAAGATGGCGTAAATTTTTGGGGAGGATCAGAAGTTGTTTCGCCCGGTGGAGAGGTGATAAAACACGCTTCATTTTTTGATGAAGATTTGCTCTTCGTTGATATTGATCCGAATGCTGTTCTTCATGCACGAGAATATTCACGTCACATGCTTGACGAGAATTTATTACTCACTCAACAAATGCTGTTGGAGACGATCAATGTTTCGAGAGAATAGTTATATTCTCAATTCTCAACTTAGAATTCTCAATTTCGTCGTATCTTTGTATTGCTACGTTAGGGGTGTCCGCACATCTGCGGTCTGAGATCATACCCTTGAAGACCTGATCCGGATTATACCGGCGGAGGCAAACGACCGGCAACAAGCTCATCTTCCGGATGACCTGCTACCGTTTCTTCGCCATGGTTTTCGGCGTAGGAAACGGTTTTTTCATTTTTACGAAACGATGATGCGCTACTTCTTAGCAATTATTATTATTCTCTTCTCGACTTCTACTTTTGCTCAAAATCAGCAAACTGATTCACTAAAAAAAGTGACAGCTCCGGAAATTATTATCACCGGATTTCCTGCGTTGGAAAGAATAACGCCTGTGCCATTTACAAAACTCGGGCAGGAGCAAATTCTGCGTGATGGAGATTTCAAAGAAGTGCCGAGCTTGCTTTCGCAAACTCCATCGGTGATGACGTATTCGCAGAGCGGACTTGATATCGGTTATACCAGCGCAAATATCCGAGGCTTCGATCAGCGGAGACAATCAGTGCTTGTGAATGGTGTGCCGCAAAATGATCCGGAAGATCATTCCGTCTATTGGATCGATATGCCTGATCTATCGGGAAATTCTACGTCAATAGAAATTCAGCGCGGCGCTGGTTCGGCGTTTTACGGTCCGCCCGCGATCGGCGGTTCGATCAATGTAGAGACTGGTCTTTCCGGCAAAAGAGAATTTATTGTTTCTGGGGGGTACGGTGATTACAACACATCGAAACTTGGCATCTCCCTAAATTCCGGATTGCTTGATGATAAATATATTGTCTATGCAAGGCTTTCACAATTCAAAACGGATGGATATAGAGATGCCTCTTTTATTGATCTGAAATCTTATCGTATATCGCTTGCCCGTTTCGATTCAAATTTTACACTGCAGCTTAATTTTTATGGCGGTCCGGTGAAGGACGGATTATATTATTATGGTATTTTTCCGGCTGATGACCAGCGCTCTAATTTTACCGATCCCAAATTACGCAAAATAAATTGGTCAGAAAATTATTATACGGAGACACCATACGAACGCCGACCACAAGAACACGAAGAATTCTTTCAGCCGCATTATGAAGCTATAACTTCATGGGAAATTGACAAACAAACAACGTTTTTCAATACACTTTTTTTTATTCAAGGTGATGGATTTTTTGATTATGATGGAACAGGGTTATCAACGGACTACTATCGGATGACGCAAATCTATGGACTCCGCTATAATTTTCAAGGGCTTAATGATACGACACTTGGCAATGAACTTGTGCGCGGATTCGTCGATCAAAAACAATTCGGATGGCTTCCGAGAATAGAATATAAGCACGATAGCGGAGTGTTTACTATCGGCGGTGAATTCCGCATTAATCGCTCCAATCATTGGGGGCAGTTACTTTCTGCAAATACGATGCCTATAGGTATTCCGGGAGATTATCATTTCTATGATTATAAAGGTGGAAAAAATATTATGTCGGGTTATGTTGCAGAACGCTACGATTTTTCAAAAACTGTTATTGCATCGGCAAGTGTGCAGTTACTCAGTCAGGAATATAAATTCTTCGATGAAAAACCGTTCTATCTCGATTCATCCAATGCAGCATTGCGTGGCGGAACCCCAGGAACATTCATGAGTTATAATTTCAATGTTCCATTATTTTTTATCAATCCGCGAATTGGAGTAAATATTAATTTCAACGATTTCTTTTCAGGATTTGCAAGCGTAAGCCAAACATCGCGTGAACCGCGTTTTGCAGATTATTATAATGCCGCTTTTTTCAGTCTTCCAAATTTTAATCGCAATGCCAATGGCTCGTTCAATTTCAACGATCCCAAAATTAAGCCGGAACATCTGCTTGATGTAGAGTTAGGAACAAGACTTGCGAAATATTTATTAAGCGACGATGTACTTTTTTCGGGGGGGATCACCGGATATTATATGCCCTTCAGTGACGAACTTCTTCAAACCGGTAATGCTGATCCTTTCGGCTCGCCAATTGTTGCCAATGCAGAAAAAGTATTGCATTATGGCATTGAACTTGAAGCCGGATTAGATCTTGGTTCGGTGGCTGCGCTGCAGTGCAATTTTACGTGGAGTCATAATGAGATAGGGCAATTCTCTGCTGATACGATGGGAGTGATCGGCAAAATGCCGATCGGTTTTCCGCCGATCATTGCCGGAGCAACATTACTGTTGCAGCCGATAAAAGGATTGACTCTTAGTCTGACGGAAAGATATGTCGGCGAGATGTTCGGTGATCTTACGAATTCTGCAGCGTACCGCAATGAGCCTTACGCCGTTACTGATGCAACACTCTCCTATAGAGAAAATAATATTCTTGGAATGCAGTTCGTCGAACTTAAAGTACAACTCAGTAATGTTTTCGATAAGTTTTATACAAGTTATGTTGAAAGCGGCTCAGGATTTTTCGTAGCAGCGCCGCGTCACGGATTTGCGACAATTCAAATCAGCTTATAAAAAATAAAATGAAGGAGGATGAAAATAGCGGGAGAGTGCTACTACTTCTCGATGGTGAAGAGCCGTCGCGAGATTGTATCGCACGATTTTTGAAGGATTGCGAAATGGTTATCGCCACCGACGGAGCGGCGCAATATGCGCTCAGTAATGATATTCCTCTTGATCTGATCATCGGTGATATGGACTCGTTGCCCAAAGGTATTCGAAAAATGTATGAAGCAAAAGGTGTACGAGTTGTCGAAGAAGGTGAGCAGTATTCAAACGATTTCGAAAAAGCACTCCGATTTATTCTTAATGAGACACAGTATAAAGATGTGATCGTTCTTGGTATTAATGGCAAGCGAACCGATCATCTGCTGACAAATTTCAGTGTCATGCTTCGCTATACAGACCGGTTCGATACATTGGTTGCTTATGATTCTACCCACGAACATCATTTTCTCACCGAAGATAAACACTGGCATTCATTTACTTCTCGTGTAGGATCGCTCGTCTCGATCACTCCGCTTCCGGAAGCTGAAGGAGTGAGTACTTCCGGTCTTTATTATCCAATAAAAAAGATGCGAATGGTTTTTGGTCAGCAAGAAGGACTGAGTAATATTATTTCCGAAGAAAATGCAACAGTGGAGATCAGTAAAGGTGCATTGCTTATTTCGATTCCATTTGCGCTTCTATGAAATCCTCCTTCACCTTTCCGAATCTTGCGCCGCTTGATCTTGCAATTATTGTTTTTTATATTGTTGCAAATGCAACGATTGGCTTCGTTACTTTTCGCAAACGAAAAGGGAAGTCCAGCGAAGCCGATGAATTTCTTCTTGCCGGAAGGACGCTGACACTTCCTGCATTTGTCGCAACACTTGTCTCGACGTGGTATGGAGGCATTATTGCTGTTGGCGAATTTGTCTATGATAAAGGCATCGTTACGTGGATCGTATTTGGTGTGCCGTATTATTTTGCTGCACTGATCTTCGCATTCTTTCTTGCTAAGCGCGTGAACTCCGACCGCGAGCACGTATCTGTCCCCGATAGAATGCGCGCCGTTTATGGACCTCGCGCCGGATACCTCGGTGCAGTGGCAAGTTCATTCATGACTTCACCCGCGCCGTATATCATGATGCTTGCAACGCTTTATCAATGGTTCTTCGGAATGAGTTTTTTTCTGAGCGTCACGATTGCCATCGTAACATCCATAGCGTATTTATTCAATGGCGGATTTCGCGCATCCGTGCGCACCGATATTCTGCAATTCGTTGTCATGTTTCTCGGATTCATTGTCATTATTCCGTTTTGTTTTTCGACGTTCGGCGGAATCGGATATTTAAATTCACATCTGCCCGAATCGCATAAAGCTCCCTTCGGTGGATTTAGCATTTGGTATATTCTTGTTTGGTATATCGCCGCGCTGACAACGCTTGTCGATCCGAATGTTCATACCCGCGTTTTTGCGGCGCGTTCCACGAAGGTTGCGAAGTACGGAATGCTTGTCTCCGTCGGATTCTGGTTGTTCTTTGATTTTATGACAAATGTTGCGGGGCTTTATGCTAAAGCATCATTTCCAAATCTTGCCGAAAGCAAATTCGCCTATCCTGCACTTGCCGAAGCAATTCTGCCGCTTGGATTGAAGGGCGTTTTTTATGCAGGCATGACTGCAACGGTTCTTTCATCAGTAGATTCATTTTTCTTCATGAGCGCAACGATCATCGGACGCGATATTCTCTGGAGAATGTTCGGCGGCGATGAAGAGCGATCGGTCAAACGCTTCACGCGCATCGGACTTTTTGTGACTGCTATCGTATCGGTCGTTGTTATATCGCTATCCGAAAGAATTTATCTGATCTGGTACGCCTTCGCATCCGTGCTCGTGCCGATGCTTCTTCTCCCACTGACACTGAGCTATTTCCCAAAACTTCGCCCCAAAAAATTTATTGCCGAACTAACGATCATCTCCGGCGGCGGCTTATCCCTTATCGCCTACATCATAGGCATTCTCCGCGGAAATTCCGTCACTCCCGACTATCTCTTCGGCATCGAGCCGATCTACGTAGGGTTAATGGCAAGCCTTCTTGTAATATTCGTTGGGTGGAGAAAAAAGAACTGAATAGATACCCTGAACTATTCATTTCCCGAAGCGATTTTATAACGAGAAATCCCTAATTATGAAGCAATAAAAATGCGTCAATTATTCTTGTACTCTCTGTCAAGCCTAGCACTTGTTCTGCTGGTTGCTTCAGCATCTTCGGCTACTCCCAAAAAACACATAATTTTCTTCGGCGGCAACTTAGGATTTCATTACAGCCCCGATAATCTCGAAGTGATAGTCGGCGATACAATTGAGTGGAATGGTGATTTTACAAAGTACGGCTTACAATCCGTTTCTGTTCCAAGTGGCGCTACAAGTTTTAAAGTTGATTCAGTCCTCACGTTCCAATACGTTGTTCGCAAGCAAGGTGAATATACTTACCAGAATCCTGTTTATTATTCTATTGGGATGACAGGGACTATTAAAGTAGATACCATTCGTCATGGATTAACAAACGAAGGTCGAGAATTTTATTTGGGAATGCTTTATCCAAATTTTAATACTGTTATGTATTTATCAAAATCTCAATATGTAGAGTATTTTTTAAAATATTTCAAGGTTTTTGCAATGATTAATTCTCATTATGGTAATGAGGTGAAGATTAGCTATTTTAACGAATTAGGGCAAGAAGTAAAAGAGGCAAGTTATTTAGTCCCTGCCAATGGGTTTCTCCGGTTGCCGCTTGACACCGGAATGATGCAAATGGATACTGCTTCGGAACATACGGCTTACCGTTCATGCCATATTACTTCAAGATTTCCTGTTACAGTAGAATATTTAAGTATCGGAGCATGTGCAGGCGGCAGTTACCTTGCGCTTCCGATATTGTCATTAGGGAAGAAATATGTTGTATCAAGTTACAATGATAATCCAGGTGAAGGCGCTATATTTCAAGCTTTCGCAAATTATTCAGCAGGTGAATTCTTGATTATAGCGACTGAAAATAATACCATTGTTCGTATAACACCTACAACAACAACTGTTGGTGGGCATAGAGGTGTTAAAACCGGTTTCGGGTCAAATGGAATTCCTCACCCTTATCAAGTTGTTCTGAATAAAGGTGAATGTTATTTAGTCCGGTCTGATGGGCATGATTCTGAACAAGATATTTCAGGTTCTCTCGTGGAATCTACAAATCCTATAGTAGTGATCGCAGGGCATGAGAATGCTAATATAGGTGGAGTTAGCCCTTACTCTTTAGATGTCCGTGACTTCATGATAGAACAAATGATACCATACAATTTTTGGGATTCATCAGGATACATTACTATTCCTTTAGCAGAATCAAAAATTCAGGCAGAAGAAGGGCACGGAGACTCATACCGTTTTTTTGCATTTGATTCTGTTAACTTTAATATACATTTAAAGGCCTCCGTATTTGGGACTAATGATGTTTCTATCAGAAGCTTCTCAGTTCCTGAAATACATGATATTACAGATCCTGTAGAAGCATTCGGTGAGGGTAAATTTAGTATGATGCAATACGACGAAAGGAGTCATACTTCACAAGGTCCATGGCCAGCGCCAAGTATGATGACCGTTATACCAAAATCCAGATGGAAAAAATTTTATTCTTTATTGTTATCTGAGAATGTAGACGTAATACATATGCTTACCTATCCTTATATCAATGTTATTTCTTCACATCTGGATGATATTACTGTTTCTGTTAATCAGCAAAACCCAAAGCCTCTCAATAGTCTTCCTGTTCATCAAAGATTTGGCGGAATATCAAGTCAGGATCGATCACTTATTGGAGTACAATATCGATTATCTCCATCGTTAGAATTTGGACAACCTGACGCATACTCTTTGCAGTCAGAATACCCATTTATGGTCTATTTTTATGAAATGAGAGATGTAAGTTATCTTGCACCTGCTTCTGCTACTGAAAAAATGTTTAGTGAATACGCCGCGCCAGCAGGAATGCAACTCAATACAGGAGTAGCTCCATCATTTAATATTTCGATAGATTCTTCGAATTGCACTTCTTGGCATTTCTGTGTAACTGATACTTCGAAAACTGATCCGGGAATAAAATCGGTGATGCTTATTGACGATCCGGATGGAGTGTATTTCGAACCCGGCGAGCAATTGAAAAATGTAAGTTTCGATACTCTACTTACTTATTTGCCGAATGAACTTCGTCCA
>JBBQWV010000015.1:0-87560 GCA_038210275.1 Kapaibacterium sp. (SeqCode)
AATAAACGTTTCTTTCCTCCCTTGGCGTCATATTATCTCCCGCCCCTGTTCCCCGGCCCAAAACACCCCCCCCCCCCACTGGAGATACTGCCAATCGCAACTTGCGTGTTTATTACAACGATCCTAAAAAGATAAAACTGAAATTCAAACTCTCTCTTGGTTCGGAGTTGGTTAATTGTAATTATGTTGATCTTGGTTCTCAACATGGCGTGATCTTTTTTGATGAAGTTCAGCAGTTCAAAGGTAATTCAATAGAAGATTTTGATATTAATAAATTCGGTCAGGCTGTACGGATGCACAAAGATTTCGAGCCGTTTGGCGTGAATGCAAATTTTGCGCAAGTCATGCATGATGATGATGGAGAATATATCCGCATCCGAACCTATGAGCGCGGAGTCGAGGGCGAAACCCTTGCTTGCGGAACGGGCTGTATGGCAACGGCGATCTCTGCTTTTGGTCTGAAAAAGATAACAAGTCTTCCTATTCGCCTGAAAACTCAGAGCGGAGAATTCGTAAAAGTAAACTTTGAAACTACGCTTGATGGCCATGTTCATAACCTTTCTCTCGAAGGAAGCGCCGTCCGCGGCAAAAGCGGGATTGTGACAATCGAAGACTGAGTCCGGTTTTGTCCTTATCTTTGTATTAATAATCACGTTTTAAAATCATCTTTTTTCATTTTTCCTACAAAAAATATGCGATCATCAAAACTTTCCCTTGTAATTCTACTTGTAGTTTTAAGTTTCTTCTTTACACAGAGATCTTTTGCTCAGGAAACAGATACGATGGCATATAAACATATCGAATTTGGCGCGGGCGGGACGCTTGGCGCTTCGATCTTTAATGGCACCGTACCTGATGGCTCCAAGACGGATATTCACTTTCCCGCCTATTTGATTCAAGCAATGGGAATATATTCTTTTCATCCATACTGGGGACTCGCTTTGGGAATTGGGTATGAATCTCGCGGCATGTTTTTTAAACAGCAGAACGTAACAGAACCGAATATAGATTATTCGCTGAATTACATTTCTATTCAGCCAAGTATTAAGTTCAAGCAATTTTTGCTCGGAGTAACGTTCGGACTTCCCTCAGGCGCTTCTTATAAGAGTAATCTTGGAAATGGCGTATCCTTCGATCGCTCTATCGGAAAAGATTCGGTGAACACATTGATTGATATTCGAATCGGCGGAATGCTGCCAATCTTTGAGAATGAAACCGGCGCACTTTTTCTTCTCATCAATGCGTCTTGGAATGTAAGCGACGCATTTAATTTCGGATTCTTTACCCCGGGACAAACATCAACAGCTTCGATAACCAAAAGCCCGATCCATACGATTCAGATCGGATTTTCGTATCTCTTGGCACCGCTCGGAAAGACTCACTAAGTATTCCATCATAAAAATAATAAAGGCGCAGAAAAAAACTGCGCCTTTTTTATTTCTGTCTTCCAAAAAAATCTACTGTCATCTCTGCGACTCGCTCAGGATAAAATTCCATTACGATATGCTGTGTACTTGGGAAAATAGAAAGCTCGGAATTTGGAATCGTCATTTTCATATTCACTGCAATATCTACCGGAAAGAAATTATCTCGGTCGCCGTGAATGATAAGCGTAGGAGAGGTGATCTCTTTCAAGGATTCAAGTGGAATATTAATATCGCAGTCAGGTAATCTGAAGTTATAAAATGCCTGCGCCATTTCATGCCAATACTCAGGTCCGTAAATTTCATTTGCTTTCTTATAGTAGTCTTGTAATTTGGGGCTGAGCGATTCGGGAGATTTATAATATTTTTGTGCACTTTGCGGAATCATATATGTAGCTGAATCAATAACCATGGCACGCACAAGTTGTGGGGCGTATTTAGCAACACGCAGCATTGTCATGCCTCCCGAACTTGCTGCGAGGAAGTATGCGCTTTGAATTCCAAGTTCTTTGCAAAAGTTGATGATGTCACGGGAAAACTGTTCTTTTGTCCAATCATTTGTAGGATTATCGGAACGTCCATGTCCCCGAAGATCAACGAGGTAGCATTTATATTTACTCGTTAAGATAGGCAAGAGCGGCGCAAATCTATCGCGAGAATTTGAACTGAAATTATGCAGACATATAAGCGGCTCGCCATCGCCGTGGCATTCATAGTAAAGTTCTACATCACCAACTTTTATGGTTTTCCCTAACCAGCCTTCAGACATCACTATAAAATTTAAATAAAAAATAATAGACTTCTTAAACACATTTGTTGTTTCAAGTAGCTCAAATTTGAATATACCAACGAATGCCAGTAAACGAAATTTCAGAATCATACATACAACTGCCTGAACGCATAGCACGTCTGCGCGATATTGCTTACGATCTTTGGTGGAGTTCGAATGAAGAAGCGCGGTCGCTTTTTCGGTCGATCTCCCGCCAGTTATGGTGGAAGTGTGATCATAATCCTATCCAACTTCTTCATGAAGTGCCGCAAGACAGGTTCGCAGCTCTCGCAAGCGATCCCAATTTTCTTACTATCTACGATAAGCTTGTTGCGCTTTACGAAAATGATCTTGCCAGAAAAGACCGGTTTGTTCAAACTGAACATCCCGAGATCGGAAATAAAACAGTTGCCTATTTTTCTGCCGAGTATGGAATTCATTCCAGTCTGCCGATCTATTCCGGTGGACTTGGCGTCCTTGCTGGCGATCATATCAAGACGGCGTACGATATGGGTATGCCGATCATTGCAGTCGGTTTTCTCTATCCATACGGATACTTTGAGCAGCATATCACTTCCGAAGGAGAGCAGGTTGCTGAATACCGACATCTTGCTTATAAACAATGCCCTCTGAAGGAAGTTCTCACACCTGACGGCACTCCTCTGATCATCTCATTGCACCTTGGCAATGATAATAGTAAATTGCATTTACAGATTTGGAAAGTGAATGTCGGCAATGTGACTATCTATTTAATGGACTCTGATTTGGAGCAAAATGATCCAGAAGATAGGAAAATCACGCAGCGATTATATGGAGGCGATACGCTCTACCGTATGCGGCAAGAGATCGCCCTCGGAGTTGGAGGGGTACGCGCACTTTGCGCTCTTGGTATTAAGCCGGATGTCTGGCATGCCAATGAAGGACATGCATCGTTTATGTTCATCGAGCGACTGCGCGAAGAAGTGAAAGACGGCAAATCAATGGATGAAGCTCTGCGGCATATTCGCTCGACAAGTATTTTTACTACCCATACACCTGTTCCTGCCGGACACGATGCATTCAATCTTGAAACTGTTGCTGCGTATTTTCAGGAGACTATTCAAGAACTTGGCATGAATGACGAAGAATTTCTCGCTCCGGGCAAACACGCAGAGTTATTTAACATGACCGCTCTTGCTATGAATATGAGCGACCGCCGCAATGCTGTCAGCTTAAAGCATGGAGAAGTGACGAGAGAAATGTGGAAGGAATTTGATCATGATAAATTTCCTATTACCAGCGTCACCAATGGAGTGCATATCCCAACGTGGCTTGCTCCGGAGCTTTCATCGTTATTCAGTTATGCGATTGATCCGAAATGGAAAGACCGATTGCGCGATCACGAATTATGGCAAGCTATTCATACCATTCCGAATGCAGTATTGTGGTCTATTCATAGCGAACTCTCGCGGTCGCTGCTTCGCCATATCATTGATAATCTGCGGAATACTCAAGTGGATGAATCGGAAACTGAACTTGTAACACGTGGAGCATTTTATAATCCCTATGCATTCACGATCGGATTTGCGCGACGGTTTGCAACATATAAACGCGCAACACTTCTTTTTCATAATCCGGATCGTTTGGCGAAAATTCTTAATGACTCTACTCGTCCGATGCAAATTATTTTTAGCGGTAAATCGCATCCGGCTGATGAAGGTGGCAAAACACTTATTAAACAGCTTTGGGATTATGCATCCGATCCCCTATTCCGAGGAAAGATTATATTCTTAGAAAATTACAATATGCACTCTGCAAAATTGCTTGTACAAGGAGTTGATCTTTGGATGAATACTCCGCGCGCACCGATGGAAGCTTCAGGGACAAGCGGAATGAAAGCCGCAATTAATGGCGTACCGAATCTCTCTGTCCTTGATGGCTGGTGGTGCGAGGGCTATAACGGCAAGAATGGCTGGGCGATTCAAGCGCATGAAGGCGAAGATCCCCAGTTGCAGGATGCTAGCGACGCGTTGGAAATATACCGGTTACTCGAAGAAGAAATTATTCCTCTTTACTATGACCGTGATCTTGAGGACATTCCGAACGGATGGATGCAAGTCGTGAAAGAATCCATGAGTTCGGTAATCCCTAATTTTTCAAGCGAGAGAATGATGAAGCAATATATTGAAGAGTTGTATATACCTGCAATGAAATAACTATTGTTCTCATTCTGAGCATGCTTCTGCGACCATAGGAGCAGAAGCGAAGAATCTCGCAGGTAATCTTACCTGAAATTTCGGTAAGTCAAAGTGTGAGATTCTTCGCTGCGCTCAGAATTACATATCTTTTTCTCAATTCTCAATTTATCGCGGATCACTCTTGCGTTCTTTTGCTTCTTTCGGTTTCATATCAGGTTCTAATAAACTGATCGTGATAACTCCCTCCATTCCGCACTGACTTTCCGAATCCGGTTCGACTTTCGACATCCTATTATACCGAGCGCCTATGCGCATAAATTTTTTCGGGATTGGCGGTTGCAACTCGTATCGTTTTTTATCAGTTGCAAGAACGTACCAGCATCCAGCCTTATTTTTATGGATAATTCCCTTAATGTGTCTGTCAAAAAAAGGTGGATTATGCGGATGCATTACTGAATCCAGTACTTCGGTCACTTCCACCATGTGACCGATCATACAGATGGATGCCATCATCGGAGCCTGACGGACTCGAAGCGTCAGCATTCTTCCATCAACATGACAGGTCTGCAAAATTTCAGGAGATGCCGTTAGCTCGTACTTTATTTGCTTTGATTGGAGATACCAGCACCCGCCCTCAAGATCGGAATGATGCATCGTGCCCATTACGTTGAATTCTTTCTGCGCGAATGAAAGACCCGGTAAAGTAGAGAGAAGAAGTGCTGCAAGCGAAATGTAAAGTCTTTTCATAATGTTAAACGTTTATAGTAAAATACGAAGAACTACCGTGAATGTAACGAGAACGCCGTTGAAAAGAATTAAGGCTTTGATAACATGCGAAAAATTCGTTTGTAGATTTATAGTATGAACATGGCAAAGCAAACTGACATCGTCATAAAAGCATCACAATTTGTCTCCGCTCTCTTTGATGAGCGTCTGCCAAATTTTTTGGTGTATCATACAATTGATCATACCATTCGTGTTGCAAAGACAACCCGGAAGATCGGTAAAGCGATGATGCTTGGAGAAGAAGGAATCGAAGTTGTCACTCTTGCAGGATGGTTTCATGATACCGGTTATATAGAGCTTTATCGCGGACATGAAGAGGTTAGCGTTCGCATTGCACAAGAATTTTTGGAGCAAGAAGGTTATCCAAAAGAAAAAATCGAGCTGGTCTGCGGCTGCATCAGCGCTACGAAAATCCCACAACAGCCGCATAATCTTTTAGAAGAGATCGTTGCCGATGCTGATCTGGCAGGACTTGGAAGAAAATCTTTTTTTGATGACAGCCAGTTACTGCTCACCGAATGGGAGAAGGAATTTGATAAAACCTATTCCGAGCAAGAATGGACGGAGAACAATATCAATTTACTGAGTGGACATAAATATTTTACAAGTTACGCAAAGGAAAAATACAGCCGAAAACATTCTGAGAATTTACAACAACTTCATCAACAGCTTCGCGAGATAAATTCATTCGACGATGTTTTCGTATCCAAGCATGAGTACGATACAGATAGCGTACCTAATATCGAATCCTTCATTCCTCATAGCGACCGCGAATCAGAATTTGAGGACATCTCAGATCTATATGTAAAAGAGGCAGCGGCAACCGACCAGAAGGCGAATATGATGACTATGACGAATGTAGTAATCATCAGTATTTGCATCCTCACTCTTGTAATTTCTAAACTTGGCGTAAATCAAGTCCGAGGGATGATTCCGATATTTCTATTGGCTTTAAACTCGATCGTATCGGCTCTGTATTCAGCACTTGCCGCGAAGCAAAATATTTCTGACGAGGCAACAGAAAGCGGATCGAGCCACAGAAAGATTCTCTCCAAAAAGTACAGGTATTTGAACAGAAGCTATTCGATCTTTATTTATGGACTCGGCGTAGCTCTTTCGTCGATCATTGTGTACTATCTGGTCCGGCTTCTCTCTTGCGTGATCCGATGATCATTGAGACAAAATTTCCCCATCCTGCTGAGATGACCATGACAATATGACCGACAAAAAATAATACCAGTGCGCTCATTGAGAAGAAATGCCATATCCTCGCGCCATCGTACCCTCCGAATAAATAACCAAGAACTTGCATCTGCACAGGCCAATACATTACGAGTCCGCTGAGGATACCTGCTAATGCAGCAAAAGGAATAGAGGTATAGGCAAGTTTCTGTAACGGATTATATTTTTTTGTTTTTGGATGTTCTTTATTAATACGCAAATAATATTTTATCATTGGCAGGACTCCTTTAACATCCGAAGGTTTAAAAAGAGTTGTTTCCCTGCCGTGTTTACTGATCGCATTATAGAGCCACCAGAGTAATCCATTGACAACAAAAATCCACATCGCAAAAAAATGCCACTGACGTGCGCCGCCAAGCCATCCACCTAAAGTTAAGAATGCAGGCATCTTAAAACCAAAGATCGGAGAGGCATTGTAAATCTTCATCCCGCTCGAAACCATAATTCCAAGTGCAATGACATTAAGCCAATGCGTCAGGATGACAATAAACGGATGAACGCGTTCACGCAATTTATTCTTGCTCATATTTCTTATAGCCCTGCGAACCAATCATATCCCTGATCTTCCCAGTAACCACCGGGCTTTTCATTTGTCACAGTGAGTTTTTTCAACCACTTGGCGCTTTTATAACCGAGTTTTGTCGGCATCACAATTCGTACAGGTCCGCCATGATCAAGTGAGAGTGGTTTGCTGTACGCTTCGTAGCATAGCAACGTCTGAGGATGCATGACACTTTCCATATCGTATGGCACATAATAATCATCCCAGCATTCGGCAGAAAGATATTTTGCATTCTCATCAACACCAGCTGCGCGAAGGACTAATGACAGCAAGGTGCCGCCCCATTTCGGATTCATACTCCATCCCTCTACGCAGACGTGCTTTGTTGTCATTACTTTTTTAGGAAAAGTTTTTAGAACATCAAGAGTATAAATTCCCGGATGTGCAACGAGTCCGGCAATTTCTAAATGCCAATTCGGGACATCGAATTTTGGCGGACCATCATCTTTTCCATTCACTCTAAAACCTGATTCAGGTGTCGTTTCAGCGGGACCATATTCTTTGGCTAATTTGGACTTTGAGAAGACCGCACCTTGCACTGCATCGTTAAATTTCTGTCCGGATTGCAATGCTGGCAATGTTTTATCACCCGGTTCAGCATTGCATGATGCAAGTACGGCAAGAGAAGCCAAGCCAAGAAAATCTCGGCGCTTAATTATTCGATCAGAAAAAGATCTTTCTGAATCCGGTAAATTTCCTGTAGACATTTTATCAACCGCGATATTTGTTTTTTAAACATCAAATCATTCTACAAAAATTCACATCGGCTTAATGCCTTATCCTGATCTCCGACGATCGTGGACTCTCGATTTTTTCAGCATCGAGCGATGTTAAGGAATACCAATAGATAATTCCTATTTTTGCTGAGGCATCATTGTAGCTATTGGGTACAGCAGGAAGCGTAGCGATCGTAACGGGTTCAGCATCATTTTCATGACGGTATAATTTATAACCTGAAACTCCGGTGCCGATCATATTCCCCCATGAAAGCAAGATCCCATCTTCAGATGGCTCTGCTGTTAAACCCTTAGGTGTCGGAGGAAGTGTGATCTCTTTCTTTGTGATAGAGGCACTGGCAGAGATACTATTATCACTTAGCCCGCCAAAAGCATCAATAGTACGAATGTAATATTCATATACCTGATCACTTTTCACAACAGAATCGGTAAAATTATTATTTTTTGCAGAAATATCTTTTCCACCGATCCGTTCAAATTTATCTTCGCCTTGTTCACTCCGATAGATCTGATACCCAACAACATACGGATCAGCGCTGCGCATTTCATCCCAAAATAGTTTTATTGAATTATCAGTACTGATCGCGCTAAGTTTGAAGGGTGCCGGAGGGGTGGTCTTGCCCTTAGGCTGCACACGTGCTGTATCTGAAAAATTTCCTTCGATATTACTGCTGCTCAGTGCTTTCACCGCATAAGAATATACAGATTTTGGAGAAAGTGATCTATCAGTATCAATGAAAGAAGCAATAGAATCGGTAGATTCGATAAGCCCGCTCAGCCTAGATAATTTTGCATGAATACCTTCACCTCGAAAAACATAAAAACCTTTAATATTATGATCGGCAGAATGCCAGTCAAGATGTACGCCATCTTTTTCTGCGCTGGGAATAAGACTAAATGGTGCGAATGGTTTTTGGTCTGATTCGGTGACGGCAAATATTTTTGCTGTTGGTTCAGATTCATCTCCCTTTGTATTGATCACACGGAGGGAGTAGTAATATGTTCTATCAGGAATAATTGTCTGATCGGTATAGGTAAACTGTTTTGTAGAACATTCACCTATTCTCACAAATCTTCCGTCAATGCTCTCACTACGGAAAATGCGAATGCCTATTGCTTGGTCTGTAGCTTTGAACTTCCATGATAAAGTCACTGATGAAGCCGCTGCAACAACTTGCGCATGGATATGGTCAGGAAGTGTTATTTGGCGAGGATCAAGCGTTTGTACTGCCATAGTATCCGACGGTGCTCCAGGATTTCCATAATAATCTATCGGCTGTAAATAGTAGGAATAACGAATATTTGCTTTGACAATTGTATCTTTGACGAAATAAAAAAGTGAATCTTTTAAATAGGTCGAATGTGCGGCAGCAGAAGAGTTGATGAAATCACCGAAGCCTGTTTTTTTATAGACATATATCCACGTTGGCAATGAGTTATCCCCTTTATGCCAGAGTAAATGCACACTTGATGAATCAGTTGTTGCTCGTGCTTTTTTATATAATTCGAGAGGTGCCTTGAGGAGTTGATACACAATTTTCTGAGAATGAATTTCTTTTACGGGTCCATCCATATTTAATTCAGAGATCTTATATTCATATTGTGTCCCAAGCTTTGCAGTACGATCAAGATACATAGCACCGACAGCGATACGCGTGCTGAGCATTGCTCCGCGTGCCGGAAGAGAATCCAGCAGATGATATTTATCTAAACCCGCCCAAATTTTATCGAGTGGAATATTGATCATGGGAGTGGGGTAGGCTACATCGTTGATCGCTGAAGCGAATCTGAGCTTCAGATCGCCGAATGTTTCCGGCGCACTTATATCAGAGAGTGTTTTCCAATCACTCTCGCCATCGGCTTTGCGTTCTATCCGATAACCGATGTTCTTTCCGATTGGATGAGCCTCATTGCCAAGTGTTGTACCTGTAAATACATAGACTCCGAGCGGACTGCTAAAAGCATAAGTCGGCTCTGATTGAGCATAGATCTCCTTCGCAGGAGCGACGACTGTAGAGATGAACAGAAAAACGTATAAAAAATATTTCCTGATCATTATAGTGAAAGTTTAAATCCATCGCTTCCGATGTGAAATCCAAAAAGTCCATACGTCAAAGTTGCCGGACCCCATGAGGTTGTATCGCACGTCACCCATCCGCAGCTTGATGAACATATACCCCAACCTACATATAGTTCACCGGTAAGGTTAAGAGCCGATCCTCCGGATACTCCCCAAACGCCGGTAGATGTGTTGAATGATCCGCTGCCATGGAGATTCAAATCTGCATGCAAATGCCCTCCTCCGCAGGCAATACCGATCGAACCTCCGGCATCTGCATCAACACCGACAAAGGCGGCAGCGCCGATATCGAACTGCGTACCGACAGAAAAATTCATACCGAGTGATATTGCTGCTCCATAATAAGCAGAAATACTGCAATGAACGATAGGATCGAGATCAACATCAACACTGGGCAGACTTATTCCAAGAAAATTCGTGCAATCGCCAGCGAAATAAAATCCGGCAAGGTTATTATATGCTTGTGGAATTGTCCGCATTTCCGCAGGCACTCCCTGCTTCCACGGAAGATTATCAAACTTTCCGGTGATCTCTTTTAATAGGAGAATATTTGGATAAGAACCAAGAACAAGCGCTGCCTGAATACCGATATTGGGATTATAAATCTGTAGATTGCCATTCGCCGCAAAGTACCATCCACTTTTATCAATTTCCAGATCGGCTTGACCATCAATATGACCTGCTCCGGGAAGATCCGCGTTGAGATCGATCGCACCATGCATGGCACCTGAAGCGAAATCAAAGGTCATGGTCGCTCCGCCCATTGGAGTCGGGATATTGGTAACTCCTATCTTCTGATCGCCATTGGTTTGAATTGCACCTGAAACTTTGAAAGCCATTGTTCCCGTTGCACCTGTTGTGCCGGAAAGTGCTCCGCTGAAATATAAATTTTTCCAGCCATTGGTTGCGTATAGCATATCGCCATGAATATCCGTCAGACTTTTGCTTCCATCTTTGGAGATCGGAAAGGTTGTTGCCGTCCCATTTTGACTTTGTGATTGAATGACGATCGCAGTGGAATCTGCATTCTTCATGAACACCACAGGAAATGAATAGGCTTTTGGATATGCCTGATCGATCAGATTTCCCTTCGCCGAAAAACCTGTTGCATCGAGAGTCATTCCGCTTGCAAAATAATTGGATTTTGTCCCGAACGCATAATAATCGATGATATTATACAATAATTTTTTCGGATCATAGATTAGAATTCCGTTCGACGAAGAAAGTGAAAGTGTCCTGTTTGAAAAGTTAAATCCATACGCAACAGCGAGGCTGCTTCCGCCGGTGAGTTCCACTTTCCCCGGAGTACTTAATGAAATTCCATCAGGAATAAATGTGAGATAGGTAAAGAGATGGATCGGAACATTTTTCTGTAATATAAATGAGTTCGATCCAAGACTTGTCAGTGCAAAAGATGTGATGAAGATGGAATCTGATGCAGGCATTCCATCAATATTTCCAAAACTTGCAACGTGTCCGTTTACGCCTTGATTT
Organism: Kapaibacterium sp. (SeqCode); assembly: GCA_038210275.1. Lineage (GTDB taxonomy): Bacteria > Bacteroidota > Ignavibacteria > Palsa-1295 > Palsa-1295 > PALSA-1296. Next base: position 11,272 of record JBBQWV010000015.1, read on the forward strand.
GAAGCAAGCTTCCACGCATGAGGCATTGCAGCTGCATCGTGCCAAAAACTTACCGGCGTATTTAGGGCAAGAGGAATAATACCTGATATCGAAAGAGCGGAAAGTTTAAATGAGGCAAGCTCAGGTTTCCAACCTTGCGGAGTGATCGGCATTCCGGTGAATGGTATATCAACTGTACCTGTCTTTAGAACTCCATCCATGGAAAGACTTCCGACCCCTAAGCTGATGGTGGTGCCTTGTAGTTTCCAATTATCAAGTGGTATCTCAGGGATCGAAGCATTAGCCGGAATAGAAATAGAGGCGTCTGTTCCACGAAGCCTTACATTCCCTATGGAAAGCGGAATTGATTTGTTCGGCTTTGAAATATCAGGCAAGTTCAATGTTGTTGCAAGCGTGATCGAATCACCACGCAGCAAAGAATTTGCAGCATCGAACGATGCATTAAATGCCATTAATGTATAAGTGCCGCTCTTTCCGGTTTTATCAACGATTTGTAAGCCACCACTATTGAGGCTAAACGCATCTTTTCCATCTGAAGCAATGATCGGTAGATTCATATTATCCGGCGCAGATACATTTGGTGCTGCAAGATAAAATCCATTTTCATTTCCATTGACAAAGGAGATCTTCGGTGAGAATTGATTCACCGGAATATATACTTTCCCACTGATAGATCCTTTTTCATCGGCAGAAGATGTTATCGTAATTTTTCCACCTGCGGCTTTGATCTGAGCATTATATCCTCCATTGGGAGAATAGGAATACTTGATAGGAATCACTGTCTCATCGGTGATAAGCGGCAAATTTACAGGCTTTGGAAAGGGAACACCATTTGCTCCCATGTGCGAACCCGGTGTTACCTTTATGTTCGTAAAGTCGACCTCTGTTCCTGCAGCAGCTTTAAAATGTTCTGTTGAAGGCAAACCACTGAAGCTTCCTGTTAAGAAAACACCTGTGGGAAGTGAGTCAAGTTTTTCTACATCCATGGACATTCCCAGCATTTGAGTAATATCCATATCTTCATAAACCTGTAAATAGAAGTCCACGTTCTTCAAACCTTCTTTCGGAACGGTTACTGTTTTTTGCTCGCCGATCGTCCCGGATTTTGATTTCGAAGCCATAAAAGTATGCTTGCCAACAGGGATATTCCCCAGCTTATAGACTCCGGTCTTGTGGTCTAATGAATATCCGGAGTATGCGTAAAGATCATCCATCGTATGACCATCACTTTGTGTTGGCTTCGGTGTCCCGGGCAGCCAATACGGTAGGTTGTTCTCGCCATCGGATGTTGCCTGAACTAATTTTATTTTTGCATTATCGATCACATCTTTTTTTCCGGATTTTTTCGAATAAAGATATACCGTGCCGGAAATAAATCCTGCCTTTTTTGTTTTGATCGTATAAGAAAGAAAATCTTTTGAAAGAGGATTATTTATTGTATAGGTACGGTGCTCGTAATCGGCATCAGTATTCGTGTAAGTAGTAAATGAAAAATATTTATCACTTGATTCGAACGGATACCAAAACGATGCGTCAGCATCATGGGTATCAGGCGGGATCACTGCTCCCGGAAATTGTGAGTTTGCCATTTCAGTAATAACATCATTATATGTAACCGGTTTTCCGGTTTCTTCATCAAGAGTGACAACACGTATGCGATGAAGTTTTTTCATGACATAAATATTTCCAAGATCTTCTTCAATACCATGCGGTTTATAAGCACTGAGTGTGTCGGCAAAATACGATTGATCATCCGGCTGTACAATCACAGAACTTGGTTCTTCAAGATTGGTTGGCAGAGCAAAATCACTTGCCGTATAAACCGACCCTCCATGTTCAACTGTCACCCATGCAGCTCGGTAGCCCGTCGCACCATCGGATTGCTTTGCATACGCATGATAAATTTTTCCTTTGACTACACCGGCAGGAGTCATGGATAGTTCGTGATACGATTGCTCGCCGTCATTAATATTTGTCGGAAGATCAGCAGTTGGTGAATCATGGTAGCCCTGTTTCGTAGCTTGCAGCCTTCTGCCCGATCCACTCGCCTGCTTTCCATCTATATAATAATATCCATCCTTATCAGTCGTCGTCACTGCTCCGTGAGGATGCCAATCAGGATCACCCGGGTAAGTGATCGACATTGTTACCAGTGCATTTGCAATAGGAGCATGGGGCAGATCATCGCGGATCACTCTTCCGGTGATCGCGGCTGCTAATGGAAAAACTGATATTGATCGCTCGAAGGTCGGTGTAAGGTATTGACTGTTAAACTCTGCATTGTCATTTTTATCACTGAAATCATCCCAATCAAATCCAAAATAATTAGTGCCCGTCGTCGGATCGGATACAACTTCGAAGTGAAAACGCTCGTTATAACTATAGCAGCGCACTAATTTTGTGAGCGTAACGCTCGCATCTGCTCCGGCAGTAAGCCCGACAGCGATCACATCTTCATCAGAGCGTTTCATTGGAGGATCAGGATGGGGTGTGCCTTCATCATCGGGCACTGTTGCGTATTTTACCGGGCTTCGGATATAGACATACATGCCCGGCAGCAAAGCATTGCTTTTGGTTTTCTTCGTTGTCACTTTGACATTATAGAGCCGGATATTTGCCTTCAAACTACCCATATCTTTTACCTCGCATGGGTAGAGGGTGACATCGTCATCAGGGCTGGTAAAATGTTTATCACCTACCATCACGCGGTACATCCTTGTCACTCCGCCGTAATCAGAAGATTTTGGAACGTCCGTAAAATCAAAGCTGAACTCTCCTTTGGAATTTGTTTTTGCAAAGGCAATATCTTTGCCGTTATCCGGATAGTAATCCAAAGCAAAGCCCGCAGGAAGAATGGATGGATTGCTGTAACGAATCTCAAGCTTCACCTCCGTATTTGCAAGCGGAGTATTATCTGCAGAACTTCCTTCAAACCCACGTAAGATCTTTCCTTTCACTGATGAGGTGATCTTATCCGGCGCGATATCCAGAGGATATTCCTGCCACGATACATCAGAATTCATTGCCGGAGGAAAGAACAGTGGAAAAAGTGTCAGAAAAGAATTATCCTTGACGGGATAATAAGTGGCTGGGTACGAATACCCTTTCATAAAACTTGGCGGATCAACCAAGATCACATATTGATCATCACCCAAACATGCGACCATCCTGCCAAAATCCACTGTGCCGTTCACATCCGTTGTCGCTTTGGCAATACACGGTAAGCCTAGGAAATTTATCGGAGCAGATGGTCGGGGTGAGCCTTCTTCATCAGGTACACCTGAAGATTTTTTCAAACGGAATAAATAGACGGTCGCGCCACTCGTGAAATATGGCGGCTTCACATCTTTAATTTTTATTTTCAACCCAAACGATTTTACATACCCGTGGATCTCGCCTGCATCGGTTTTGCCATCACCGAGTGCAAACGTATTTTCAGGTGAGGTATAATGTTCGTCGTCTATGAGCACAAAAGCTTCGCGTTTATAATTACCTAAGAATGAACCTTTGCCATTGCTTTTGCCAGAACCACGCTCTTCAGGATCCGAATACGTCGTGCTGAAAGAAAAATGTCCTGAACCATCGGTCTTTGATGTGCCGATGATCGAATCATTTCCGAAATATTCTTTCTTATTCCCCTTCGTTTTGAAATGGCGCAGCACTAATTTTACATCTGTACTTTTCAATGGATAAAACGAAACTCCTTCAGCTCCCGTCGGATCGGCAAAAGCATATTTCATAACGCCGGAGACCGTGTTCGTTTGGAGCACTTTCGATATATTAGTTTCTATGCCCTTCAATACATTACTTTCGGTGCTCTGAAAAGAAAAGAGCGAAATCTCACTATACCCATCTCCGCGAGTGAAAGGCTTGCGGCTTCCATCAACCACTCTAATTCTCCATGCATACTTTGCTCCGCTTTTGATATTCGATCCAATATCAGGAGGCAGAAGAAATGTCGGTGAATTAAGATTCGTTTGCTCAACGAGGGCAGGATTCGAGCGCAGTGCATCAGTAGGCGACTGAGCACCGAGAACTTCGACGATCTTCAGTTCATACGTCGAACTGCCCGATAGCGCCTGAACGGGAGTCCAATTAAATAATGTCGGAGTTTGCAGAAGATGTGCGCCGCTTTCCGGATTAATCAGTTTTGGTGGATCGGCAAAGATGACGGAAAAATTTGAGCAGACATTTTGCACAAGTACTTGATTCGATATACTCATGAGCGTCAGACAGATCGAATACTCCCCTTCGGGAAGCATCCCGGTGCGGATCATCACATTTTTTTGCGATTCGTCATACTGCAAACCTGTCGAGCCAATAAAGTTTGTATTATTGAGGATCGTCGGAGCAGGCGAACCGTTAATATTCTGAGGGGAAGTCCTGCCTCGAAGCACGATCTTATTCGAAGAAAGATTTGTGACCTGAAAAAGAATAATAATCTGCGCAGGAGAATTTGAAGGATTAAAGATCGTAAGAGTACCGATGCTTCCATTGGATTGCCACTGATCAATATAGGGAGTTGGACGCGGATTAAAATTTAGATTTGCACGCCACGGCTGCTGCGCCATTACTTGCAAAGGGAAAAGAAAGAGACAGAGAATTACGAAAAGCCTACTATATGTATGTTTCATAACTATAATTGCAGGGAATCTGCTTACAAATATATGAAGATTTGGATGCCTCGGTAAGCATTCTGGTGAAAAACGCCGTGGCGAGTTTTGAGTCAAGAATTCAAAATTCAAAACTCTTGTAGGATAAGTATTTTTGAACAGAGAAGATAGGTAACCTGTTGTACCAAGCACGAACTTTAAACTTCTATTTATTTTCGTAAAAACTATTCATCATTATGGCAGAACACCAGTCGTCTCGGGATATTGCTGATCTTGATCCGAACCTTGCGCAGAAGTATTCAATTCACCTGTCCGGAATTACTTGCTGCCGATCCGAAGTGGCAGACAATGATCGATAAAGTCGAAACAACGCGGACAATGGCATTCCAGACATGGCTTAATAAAGACCTCGGTGAATTAGGATGGAGCCACGAAAGTCCGGTGATGGATGCCTACATTGAGCCGATGGATACGTGGGCTGATATGACACAACTCAGTGACCGCGAAGATTATCCGCTATCAGCGAATATCCAAAATGTTTCTTATTTTTGCGGACCAATGCAAGGTGAGATTCCTCCAAAATCTGAGAAAGATACTCCGGAGAAATCCTTGGCAATCGTTAAACAAATTTCGCACGATTGGTTAGAAGCCAATAGCAAATTGTGGTGGCCCAAAAATATTGATCCCGCAACAGGGGGATTTAATTGGACTACCGTTGTAGATATTTTTCACCGAGTAAATATTGATCCATCTGAACGCTACGTACTTTCGGTCAAAGGAAGCAGACCGTACCGTTTAGTTGGCTACGATTGCGGATTTTCTAATCTCTATCTTGCCGGAGATTGGACAGTCTGCGGATTAAATGCCGGCTGCGTAGAAGCAGCAACAATGTCCGGCAAGATCATCGGAAATGTACTGACCGGAAACCCACCTCTAAAAGATGTGTGGGGATACGGAGATATGTAACGGGAATTCTTTGATCGTGTTAATCACGATTAAAAGGCACCTATTTTTTTTGGATGGGCACCCCTTCACGGCTGGTCAGAGACTTGACAAACGGGCTTTTATGTTGTATATTTGCAATGATCGGATTCGTTATGTTTGTTAAAGTTGAATAGTGAGAAAAATAGTATTGCTTCTCAGTTTTATTGTCCTGCCGTTTCTCGTTGAGAATGCGGCAGGACAATATATAGTTAGAAATAATATTATTGGTACTCATGGCAAAGGTATCCACCCAATGAGTATTCCTTTAGATAGTACTTCAGAGTGTACCCGTTTACACAATGTTGAATACAACGAATCTATAAAAGGAAGGGGTGAATCAACTAATTTAATGTATCTGGCATACGATACAATGCAATGTGCTCACCTCGGTGATTCTGGGAGTCGCCTAAGCGAAGGTGGTGAGTGGAGAAAAGGGTACGATACTTTACGCCTTTATATTGAAAATTGCGCTATGCAATATGGCTCTTGGGGTGTATTCAGTGACATTTCAGGCGATTTAGGTGGTATGGATACATTAAGGCAACGGTTCGTTGATGGCAGGGAATGGTTTAAGAAAGTTTTATATTATAATCCTGATTCAAATTATTATTGTTCCGATGTTCTTTCGATCATTGAAACATTTACGTACTTCGAAGGTCGTGGCACAGATTATCTTGGATATTTGTCAGTTATTAAATTCCTAAAAGATAATCATAAATGTCCTTCACACTGGCAATTTGTCCGAGATTATGATAAAACCTATCGAGCATATGTAGATAGTGTTATCAGCATTTGGCGTGATACCGTTAAGAATTCAATTAAAACTCCGCTCGATACAACCCTTCCATCAATTGACGATCTCGGACTTGGCATCTTGCGCGGACAGAATGGAGTAGTAAATCTAACTCCTATTTCCGTTAGCACTACTTTAGGTGAGGCATCTTTAATTCAAAATCCTTTCCATGATGAAGATATTCTTCGGTATCGGCTTAACCGGAATGCAATGGTGCGAATAGATGTGTACGATGCACTTGGCAGAAAAATGGCAGGAGATGGCGAAGGATACAAACATGAAGGTGAATATCGGATAAACTTCAATACTCATTCATGGGCTTCGGGGGCATACTATATTCGTCTCTCAACAATGAGCGGAGAAGTGAAAACTATAAAACTCATTCATGAATAATAGACTAAGGTTTCTCCGAAAATAAATGTCGATAGGCACCTTAACAAACGGGTTTTTATGTCGTATATTTGTTCGGGGAAGTTTGGTAGTTGATAGTTTTGTAGTTTGGTAGCAAAAAGCTTACATGGGAAACAAGAGAATTAACAGCATTTTGAAAAGGGTCCGCCGGTTGGCGGACTCTTTGATTTTAGAGGAGAAACCTGCAAATGTGCATAGTGATATTGTTGAATTATATAGATTTACAGTCGCTCACCCGGGAATTTGCTACCAAGTATCAGACGGTTGGACGGTCGAGGGATTTTTGCTATTCACTCTCAACTGATATCCAACCGATTTGCCGTCGTGTGCAGAGCTATATTGATGAATTATAAGAAGTTACAAGGCAACTATGGGGAATTGTCTGAACCTGTACTTGTGGAGATCAAGGGTTAGGATAATTATGAGCCGTCTTTCAATAATCTACCAAATCTCATAAAATTAAGGTTTAGACAAAAGGTGCTGTAACTTCTCCCTTCGGTTTGCATTTATACTACGGCTAACGCCTCTTAATTCTTTTTACTACAATAATGAAAAACTCTTTTTACTCTAATTTGGCACGCTTCCAAAGCCTGCGAAATGCAATGTTCTTCCTTAGCATAATGGCTATTTCGGGATTATTTATTTCTCTGGTGAACGGCTGTTCATCGGGTCCGACAACTCCGGGACAATTAGGAGCGACGCAGACCACGACGATCTACGGACGTGTCGTCGATGAAACGGGCGCGGCGGTTATAGGTGTATCGGTCGCAGCCGGTACAATGACGGCAGTAACCGATACTAAAGGTTTATTCGTCATCAAGAATGCCACTGTGCCGCAAGGCAGAGCTGTCGTTATTGCAAAGAAATCAGGATATTTTAACGCCGCTCATGCTGAGGTACCGCAATCAAACGGTACAACTCGGATCGATCTATCTATGATGACCGATGGCACAACAGGGTCGGTTTCTGCCACAAACGGCGGAACGGTGAATGTTGCGGGCGGCGCCTCCATAGCATTTGCAGGCGGAAGTTTTACCGATGCATCAGGTTCATCATATAGCGGGATAGTAAATGTAGCGGCTCGGTATCTTGATCCGAAGAATGAAACATTCTTCGATTATTTTTCCGGCGATGATATTGCCCAAACTGCAAGCGGTAAAACTGCTTCGCTTACTTCATCCGGTGTACTTCGCGTTGAACTTCATGGCTCAACCGGTCAAGTATTGAAGCTTGATGCATCAAAACCTGCAACGCTTTCTTATCCGAAGCCGATCGACCCGAAAGCTCCGGCAATAATGCCGCTTTGGTATTTTGATGAATCTCTCGGCATGTGGAAAGAAGAAGGCAAAGCAACATTGAACAATGGATTTTATACCGGCACCGTCTCGCATTTCACCGATTGGAATTTGGATTATTTCGATTCCTCTACCGGTACATTCGGCACGTATGGTTCTGTAGATCTTCGTGTTGTCTGCAACGGAGTACCGATCAGCGGCGTAAGTATCTCGATCATCGGCGACGATGCTCCGGGAAAATATTTTGTGCATCCAGGTGGCAAGACCGGTCCTGACGGAACACTGCATTTTATCCGCTTCCCGGCGAATCGCACTACGCAAGTTGATATTAGCAGCACCAGAAACTCCGGTTTGTATTTTATTAATACTCCGATCACTGTGAATTTGAATCCGGGTCAAAATCTTGATCTCGGCGACATCACTCTGAACTCGCCTTGTCCGGCTTCGATTCAGGGTTCGCTGGTAGCCTGTGATGATTCAAAAGCTGAAGGACTCGTAACTGTATCTGATGGGGTACATCAGAGCTATACCTATACGAGGTCAGGAAATTTTGCAGTTGCTGCACCTGCAACTGTCGTGCTAACAATTGATGCAATGGATGTCAGTGGAAATCAGGCAACAACGCAGACTATTCCGGCACTCGCATCCGGCGAACTTCGTGATATTGGCAATATCAAAGTGTGCGGACCTGCAACTTCGAACTTTGTTGATATTACGTTGACTGGACAAAATAAGGAAGGACAAATCCTTGCAATTTCGCCTGATGGAACACGTCTTGCCGCATGGCAGTATCAGCCTTCACAATTTACGATCTATGATACAAAGACCGGTAATGTCATCAGTACTACTCCTGTAACGGGGCAGTCCAATATCAATGCAATGCACTTCAGCAGCGATAACAACAAACTATTGTTATCAACGACGTATGGTGCAACGCAGCTTTTTGATGTATCAACTGCCACGGCAACAATGATCCTTTCATTCCCGAATATTCTGAATGCTAAATTGTACGATGATGGCACAAAGATCGTCGCAGCAGTTTCGCAACCGTATCCGAATCCGCCGCTGCTTAATATTTATTCTGCAGCCGATGGCAGTGTACTGAAGACTCTGCATCCGACAAATTTCGGTAGCTCAGGTGATTCGACCGGATCGTTTGGATTTATTCATAGTGAAGAAGCGATAGTCTATCCTGATGGAAATGCCGGAGGCACTGCACGAGTCTGGAGTTTGCAGAGCGATGCAGAGCTTCGTAACTTTGCATTCACTGGACAGCCTTATTTATTTTTATCATCAGATGACGGGTCAACTGTTACCTCATCAAGTGACAACTTGACCTACTTCTGTTATGATACGAAAACAGGTTTGAAGAGCGGTACTATTATACTTCCGACATCGCAGAACGGACGATATGGCTATCCGGCTGTAACGATGAATTTCCTTTACACCGGCGAACAGGCAAATGGTGCAAATGTAATCCGGATCTGGAAGATTGCGGATGGATCATCCACATTGAAATTGCTTTCGGGTACATCGTATGTAAACTCCATCGCCGCCAGCCGCAATGAACAATATCTTACTGCCTCGACGAGTGGACTCATCAGAATCTGGAAACTCCAGTAAATGATCAAAAAGAGATAATGCAATAAAAAAGCCGGGCAAAACCCGGCTTTCTTTTTTTTTCTTTTTTAAAGCTGCTTATTTTCATAAGCAGCCATTAAAGATTTGGGTGTTACCCCTGCTCATTCTGCATGTGCATCTGGCGTCTTGCGGCGCGTTGAAGCCTCATCTTCGTTGTGATCGATGGCTTTTCGAAAGCAGTGCGTCTGCGAAATTCACGGAGAATTCCTGCGCGTTCGTACTTCTTCTTGAAACGTCTGAGAGCGCGATCGATCGGCTCGTTATCCTGAATGATAATTCCTACCACTATTTATTTATCCCTCCTTCAGAGATTTATTTAGTTGAAAAAAAATACTTATAAAAATTTATACTCCGGCTGCGAAATTCTCGAGGAGTTTCTTTTCGCCGGATTTATCAAAACTGACGATGATGGCATGTCTGCCGCTTCCGGTAACTTCTTTCGAAACCACCGAACCGATATCATCCCAATCTTTATGATAGACTGCTTCGCCGATCGCATAAATGCGCTGTGGCGTATAGAGCGTACATTCCGAAGCTGACATATTCGTATGCGCCTTCGGCTTCTCATCGAACATTGCCGTGAGATTGACGAGCATCGTGTTATGGCACTTCGTGCAACGCACCCAAAGATTATCCGTGCGGCGCTCTCCGGTTATCGGATCGATCGGCTGCGGCTCTTCACCGGCTGCCTGCGTATGCGCTTCGCCGACGATCTCTTTACGAGCCGTCTTCGTGCAATCGGTACACAGGATCAGTCCCGTGATATATTTCATGCGGCGCCGAGTACGTCCTCGCGCTACGCGCTTTGGTTTCTCTGCGGTCGATTTTGTCGTTTTTGCCACTGGTATCTCCAAAATTTCCATATATTTGCGTTGACTTCTTTACCCCTCTTTTATTCCGTAGAATAAGGTAACACTTTATTTCCTTCTAAAGTGCGAATGGGCAGAAAGTTATCCACAAAATTTAGCCTACAAATATACGGACTTTTTAGAGGACTCCAATCAAATTGGTGTAAAAGTGGCTTTTGGGCGCAAATTACGCAAATTTTATTTTTTGTAAAATCTCGGATGGACGAAATCTCCTCAACTCCCCCAATCCCTCGGATACCTAAAATCCACATTCACTGTTCTGGGTGATATTTTGGCGATCAGCGGAGGCATTCTCTTGAATTGCGACCTGCGAATCATCCCTTTTACTTTTGCAATTAATTCTTTTGCAAATCCGCGTTCTAATAATTCTTCATCTGATTCGCGGCAATCAACAAGATGGTAAAGCAGCAGATCGGCTTCGCTATATGTTAAGCCCATCTCTTTCTCGTCGGTCTGCCCTGACCAAAGATCGGCGCTCGGCGCTTTTTTCATGATGGCATCAGGCACGCCAAGCGATTCTGATAATTGCCGAACCTGAGTTTTATACAGATCGCCGATAGGATTTAATGCGCTGGCATTATCTCCGAAAAGTGTTGTATAGCCAAGCAGCGATTCAGTTTTATTCGATGTACCGATGACAAGCGCTTTGTGGGTATGCGACCGATCATAAAGTACGATCATCCGAAGCCTTGCAAAAACATTTCCTTTTTGCAGGTTATCCATTTCGCCATTCATCGCAAAATATGCATCTGCCATTGGCGTGATCTCCACAACTTCAGAAGAGACACCAAGATCTTTTACTACTGCTTCAGCATCGTTAAGACTGTCCGGACTGGAAGATTTATACGGCATCATCACGCAATGCACATGCTCTTTGCCAAGTGCGCGAACAGCTAAATAAGTGGAGAGTGCAGAATCAATTCCGCCTGAGAGACCTATCACTGCCCGATCAAAACCTACACGGCGCATTTCATCGCGCAAAAAAATTTCTATAACCTTCAGAGTCTGCGGTATATTAAGCTGAAGTGGATCGGGATGTGTTACTGGTGAGGGCACTGAAGTTTATTTCTTGCAATATGTATCTGCCGATTCCAGAGAATATTTTTTCTCCAGATCGACATCGTTAAAACTTTTTTCCGGTCCCCATGCAAATATTTTTTTAAAGACAGGGAGAAAATTATCGGAGCTGATCTGTTTCAAAAAACAGATCTCATGTTCTTTTTCTTTCATCCCCATTTCGTATAAGATGGGGTCATGATCGGTAATGCCAAGTTCATGGAAATATCTCATCATCCGAAAATATTCGCAGACGTTGCCGCTTTCTAATCTTCCTGCAAAATAATACGGCATAAATCTACCGAGCACGTAACAGGAATAAGAAATAATTTTTCCGATAGTATGAAAGCGGAATTCATAATATTTCGAGATCGGAATTCCATATTGCTGCATGATTTCAAGCACAGAGTTGCGATGATTCCATTCATCCTGCTCGATCTGGCGAACAGCCTTGATCTGCTCTTTATCTTTTAACGATCCTGCATGACCTTGATACGCAAATGCTGCCGCTTTTTCTGCTGAGTATGCTCGTTGAAGGAGATCAATTAGATCTTTATGAGCGATCTTCATTTTCTTCAGGCAATTTCTTTTAGCCCGGCTTTTAATATCTCCACACCTTTACGGATATCAGCTTGCGATGCAGCAAATGAAAGACGGATCGCATCGGATTTGCCGAAGGCATTGCCCGGAACAAGTGCAAGCCCGTGATCTTCCAGAAGCATTTCGCAAATATCTTCGCCGCTCAGAATAACTTTACCTGATGGTAATTTCTTTCCGATATACGAAGCGATAGAAAAGAAAACATAGAATGCAGCTCTCGGCATCGAAAATGATATGCCTGGTATATCTTTCATGAGCGATACAACCAGATCGCGTCTGCGTTGGAATTCCTGGCGCATAAGCTCTACACTTTCTTGCGGACCTGTCAGTGCCTCGATACCGGCTTTCTGGCTGATAGAGCTTGGATGTGATACAGCTTGGCTCTGAAGTCGTCCCATTGCATTAATGATCCATTCCGGACCTGTAGCATAACCAAGTCTCCAGCCCGTCATGGCATAGGCTTTGCTTAATCCGTTTACAGTCACAACCTGATCGGCAATTTCCGGAATCGAGCCAAGTGAGAAATGTTTTCTGCCATCATACGTCAACTTCTCATAAAGCTCATCAACAACAACGATAAGCCCGTGTTCTTCAATGATCGGCACTAAGTTCTGAAGTTCTGCTTCAGAATAGATCGCACTTGTCGGATTGTGAGGAGTGTTAAGCAGCAAAACTCGTGAACGTGAAGTGATCGCAGCACTAAGGAGTTCAGGTGTGAGCAGCCAATCAGAATCCTGCTTCGTTTCGATCAGAACCGGGTTCGCTTCGGTAAGACCTGCCATTGCAGAGTAGCTCAACCAGAATGGCGAAGGAATAATAATTTCATCGCCCGCTTCGCAAAGTACGAAGAGTGCATTGCTCAGTGCATGTTTACCGCCGCTTGAAATTAATACTTGCTCTGTAGATGATGGAATGTTATCATCTTTTTTAAATTTTTCTGCAACAAGCGCACGAAGCTCAGGCATTCCTTCAGCCGAGGTGTACTTCGTAAAATTCTGCTCAATGGCGCGAATGGCTGCCTGTTTGATATTATCAGGCGTCGGAAAATCCGGCTCGCCTGTCGAGAGGCTAACGATCTGCTTTCCTTGCGAACGAAGCATCATTGCACGCGCAGCGATCTTCAGCGTTGCCGCTTCTTCGCAATGCTCCATTCTTTTTGTCAACCGGTGTTCTATTTCTGTCGAGATCATTAATTCTTTGAAAATTTTTCTTTCAATTTTTTTGCAACGCAGTCGGGCACAAATGCCGAAACATCGCTTCCGTATTTTGCAAGTTCACGAACGATCGTGGAATTCAGATATGTGTACTTCTCATTCGGCATCAAGAATACCGTCGTAATATCTTTGAGCTTCCGATTCATCAGCGCCATTTGAAATTCATATTCGAAATCGCTCAATACCCGTAGCCCTCTGATGATTGCGATCGAATCCTTCTCTTTCGCATAATCGACAAGTAAGCCATCGAAAGAATCAACGGAGATATGAGTATTTTCCGGAATTGCTTCCTTGATAGATTCTTTACAAAGCTCTATGCGCTCATCTTCGGTGAATAGCGGTGTTTTTGTGCTATTGGTGGCAAGAGCGACGACCACCTCATCGAAAAGCTCTGCAGCCCTTGCAATGACGTCTAAATGCCCATTCGTGATCGGGTCGAACGTGCCGGGATATATTACTTTCCGAATTTTCCCCACTTTAGCTCTCTTGTTTCCGCCTCAAAAATGAAAAAACCGCCTCTCCGGCGCTTAATTCGCGAATTAGCTCTGCATGAGCCGGAATAGCAATATGGCTGCCCGTTCGATGCTCAATGATAACAAAATTATCCTCAGTTAAGAGTCCGCAGGCAATGATCGCTGCCGGAAGAACATCAAGCGTTTTCGGATCATCATAAGGAGGATCAGCAAAGACCAGATCATAATTCCCCCTCCTCTCGGAGGAGGGGGTTAGGGGGTGGTCGAGCCATTTGTAAACATCTTTACTAATAATCTGCACCTTCGCAGCGATCTCAAAAGCAACAGCATTTTCCTTAATAGCTTCAGCCGCTTTTCTATTTTGTTCGATGAGCATTGCACTTTCTGCTCCACGACTCATCGCCTCAAAAGCAAATGCCCCCGACCCTGCAAAAAGATCGAGCACAGAAATGCCATCGAAATCTATCAGATTATTCAGCACATTAAAAAGCGATTCACGCGCACGATCAGATGTCGGACGAGTCGAGTCGCCTTTGGGAGCAATGAGTTTTCGGCTTTTATATATGCCAGAGATGATGCGCATTGAGAAGCTGAACAATTATGGATACACTTCTAATCATAAAGTTGTATGAAGGTACTGAAAAATCATTTTACGTATTTCCAGAGCCGATGTGATCCGTTCGCATTGCGCGACCTGCCTAAAAGATATAATGTTGTACCATCGCTTCCGAGCATGCCATCGGGCATTACAACATTATCGAGCTCTTGCCAGGCATCGGCAGCAGGTGTATATTCCCAAAGTCCATTGGTATTCGGTAAAGGTTGATTCCCGGCATCTATTAATCCGGGGGCTATTACAAACACATGCTGACCGTCCGAACAACTTGCCCAGTTGATAAAAGGACTAAACTGGGACGCCGCTTTTTTCGTCCAGGAATCCTGCAGCGGATCATATACCCAAAATTCATTCGGTCCGTAAGGACGCCCTGTAGAATCGGCGTCGACAATTGCTGCATATCCTTTGCCAGCTGCGGATGCACTAAAAGAAACCTGATGTAAAGGCATCGGAAGATTCTTCAATCTGATCCAACGATTAGCCGGCGGATCGAATTTCCAGAAATCATTATAATGAGAGGACTGCCCGAAGGTATTCAGTACCCCCGGATCAATATCGCCACCTCCGGAATACAATGCTTCACCGATTGAAAAAACAATCATCGAAGTACGGCCTTTCAGAGAATCATTGGGGTATTCTGAATATTGTCCATTCGAAGTATCGATGCGTTCAAGAACGTCAAAGTGAATTTGCGACAAAGAACTTCCGTAAAAGGAATAATAACTCCGATATTGGGCATAACGGAAAAGTGATCCTGCCAGCATAAAATTAGGACCTGTCACAACCGGAAATTGTACATTCCCCGGATCGGGATTGAGGAATTTATATGTTGGAACGTACCAGGTGTTAGAATTCGGATGATATATATCTCCAAAACCAAAACAGCACCCTCCACCATCTGTACATGAGCCGGAAATGATTGCATTATCGGATGGCAGATCGGCAAGGCGAACCCATTCGGTTGGCTGGACTGTGGCAGTAAAATGCGAACCATCACTCACAGGGTTACTATAATATTTTTTTCCTGATATCAAGACATAGCCACGGACCGTGTACTGCACCCGATCTTTCAATCCTGTTAATTCTTTACGAATTTTCCAAACAGAATTATTGCCGTTCAGCGTCTTAGTAGTAAATTTGGGAGTGAACGAAGAATCCGCGCTATATCCCGGTGCAGTGATCTCAAAGCCGCATTGCGGTGCATCCCCCCAGACAGTAATACATTCAAAGCTAATTGTCGCTCCAAGTTGAATAGAGTCGGATACTGTTACATAAACGTCACCAGGATTTCCACTGAATCCAGGATTTCCACTGAATCCCGGATTTCCAAAAGTATCTGTAGACATTTTACAGGTTTCACCGCACAACGGCAGATATGCTATTATTCCTCCGAGAATAACAAGGAAATATTTAGAAGTATGCTTCATAGAATTATTTGATGACATTAATTATTTTCCTAATCACCGTGATCGAATGACACTCGGCATTGATGAGCTTATGAATGCAAAATTACTGTTTTTGGACTACAGTATTGTCACAGAATTGTCAAAAGTTCAAAATAGAGCTGCTTTATTTTCAGTTCAATCGCAAATACTGCGCCATTTGATTAAATTTCTTCTCGCCGATTCCTTGGACATTCATCACCTCGCGGACATCACGGAAGCTGCCGCGTTTTTTGCGATAAAGGAGAATGCGCTGAGCCGTCACTTTTCCCACACCGGGAAGTTTTGCAAGCGCTTCTTCATCAGCTTTATTTAAAGGGATGCTATGAGGCGCAAGATCTTTTGCTTTTTTGTTTGTGAAGTTAGATGCTTCTTTTTCTTTCGTTACGATGGAATCGTCGGGAATCGAAAATTTCAGTGAGTCTTCGTTGATCACTTTTCTGCTCAATGCGGCAAAGACGCTGTCGTTTTGTTTTTCGCGTAAGGCAACTTCATTCGGAACAGCAGGAGGGTAGAGTGTGAAGAGAAGTTCTTTGCCGCCACGAAAAAGAAGAACGGCAAATCCCAAACCAAGAAAGAGTAGTAATGCTTTGAATTCCTTTGGCGTGAAAAGCTGCAAGACTACTGCCTTACTCTTACTCTTTACTTTCTCAAAGAAATTATGAAAGGACATTATTTCATTGTTCGATAATCAATGACCTTCGCAGTTGCTTTAACCGAAGCAACCCATCTTTCAAAAAAAGGTCCTTCGGTTTCTTTTAACTTTTCACTACGTAAGTTCTCTTTTTCCGATTCAAATTTCTCACGAGTTGCCCCTTTTTTTTCCTTATAAGCCTTCCATAATTCCTCGTCTGTCGGAGTGATCGAGGCGATCAATACTTTGCTAAGTTTTTCTTTTTTCATTGCAGGTATCATTATTTGAAGCACCGTATCTAACAGGTCATTATTGCGAGGGTCACGCAAGGCGCTTAGATAGTCCTCCTTCAAAAATTTTCCTGTTGAATCAGTGAACTGAGCTTTGAGAAACTGTGGAGGATCCCTTTCAAGTGATGAACGCACTTCTATATCGGTAACGGCAATTCCTTTTTTCTCTATACTATCCATCAGCGCACATTCTAAGATCAGATTGTCCCACGTTTTCTGATGAACTTTGAGAATTTCCTGCGAGGTAAGCGAATCGGTCATTCTCGGCTTAATCTCTGAGGAAACCATCGAGAACATTTCAATATATGCTTTTCTCCTTATTGCTCTTCCGTTGACAAAACCTGCAGTATCGCCGCGAAAAGGAGGAGCCGTTGTTGTTTGAGAATAGGAATAATCTGAAAGCAAAAGAACCACGACGAAAGAAAGAACAACGGGGTATTTAAGCATTATTCTTCAAATTATTTATGAGCTACGAAAACATACTTTTCAAACTATCGAACATTCCTGCCTCTTCAGCTTTTGGAGATTTATTTTTGCCGGATTTAGTTTTCTCGGGTTCCTCTTCTCCTGAACGGAAATGTTCTTCCTTCGAAAGCTTTTCGATAAGCGTTCTCTCTTCTTTTGTCAACTTCGACGGAGTAACGATATTCACTCGTACAAGTTCATCGCCTTTTCCATGACGATTGAGATGCTGAATGCCTTTTTCGCGCATACGTAATATCGTCCCGGATTTAATCCCGCTCTGAATTTTTAATAGTGCCCGACCTGTCAACGTCGGCACTTCGATTTCTGCTCCGAGCGCAGCCTGTGGGAATGTAATATCAAGATCAAGAATGACATCGTCTCCATCGCGGATGAAAATATCGTGTTCGAGTTCTTCAATAACGACGATTGCGTCTCCTGCGGGACCGCCGCGCCTTCCGACATGACCTTGCCCGTTCATCGTTAAATAATTTCCGTCACTGACGCCTGCAGGTATTTTTACTTTAAGCGTGCTCTCTTCCTGCACTCTGCCTTCACCGGAACACGTTGCACATTTCTCTTTGATGATCGTCCCAGCTCCGCTGCACGTTGGGCATGGACCAACATTCACGAACTGTCCAAATCCCATTGAGCGAACTTGACGCACTTGTCCCTGACCGTTGCACGTTGTACATGTCTGTACCGATGAACCCGGCTTTGCGCCGTTGCCGCTACACGTAACGCATTTTCTGAAATGACGCACTTTAACCGTCTTCTCAACTCCGACTGCGATCTCTTCGAGAGTAAGTGCCAATCGCATCTGAAGATCAGAGCCGCGTTCCGGTCCACTTGGTCCACGTTGCTGCCCACCACCGCCAAAGAATGTATCGAAAATACTTCCGCCACCCGCTCCCGAAAATATATCGGAGAAGTGGCTGAAGATATCTTCAGTATTTTGGTAGTGTCCGTAATCATTTTGCTTTACGCCTTGATGTCCGTACCTATCGTATCGTGCGCGCTTATCGGCATCACTGAGAACTTCGTACGCTTCTGTCGCTTCTTTGAATTTATCCTCGGCTTCTTTATTATCCGGATTTTTATCGGGATGGTATTGCATCGCAAGTTTGCGATACGATTTTTTTACCTCTTCAACAGTAGCAGATTTTTCTACACCTAATATTTCGTAATAATCTCTTTTCATTTTTCTACAATTTATTCGGGACGCTTAGCGACAATTACTTTTGCATGGCGCAATACTGTGTCGCCGATCATATATCCTTTTTGTACTTCATTGGTTATCGTACCCGGCTCAAGATCTTCGCGTGACTCTTCCATCATGGCATCATGCAGCTGCACATCAAACATCGTCCCCACCGATTCAATTGGTTTGACATTATTCTTCTGCAATATTTTTTGGAAGTTTTTATATACTAATTCGATACCTCCTGCAAGGGCAGTATTCTCATCCGGCTTAATGTATGTCATTGTACGTTCTAGATCGTCAACTGTTGCCAATAGTTCGGTGATCAATCTCTTATTTGCTTCGAATATCAACTGTACACTTTCCGCCTGATGTCGGCGGCGCATATTATCAAGCTCTGCTGTCCTTCTGAGAAGCTGATCTTTTGCTTGTTCAAGTTCGGTTTGAATTTGAGCGATTCTTATATCGCGTTCATCTTTTTGCTCATCTGCTTGCTCATTTCCGGCAAACGTTTCTTCGTTCATTTCGTCAGTATTTTTTTTCTTAAACATCACAATTATTATTTTTTATTTTGCTGAGAGAGCCGTTGACATTGACTTCGCAACATATTCAACGATGGGTGTTACGCGACCGTAATCCATTCGTTTCGGTCCAATTACTGCGATAGTGCCATGTTGGTCACCAATGCGGTATTTAGTTGAGATAATGCTGTAGTTACTCATCCGTTCATCGGCAAGTTCGCTTCCGATCCGGATCGAAAGCCCGGTCTGCTTCTCCGATCCTTCCAGTACATGTATGACGACTTCTTCATTTTCTATAAGTTCGATAATGCTTTGGAATTCATCATCTGAATAACTGCTTTTCTTTTGGAATTCCGGTTGAGTGAAAATATTGCCGGCACCTGATAATTTTACACGCTCCGACCCTGTATCTTCAAAAAATCTTTCCGGTGAATTGATAAAGACACGGAGAATTGATTTATCTTCTTCTGATAGATCTTGAATACTTTCGAAGAAAATGCTTCTGACTTCCTGAAAACTTTTCCCGGCAAGGCGCGAATTTAATATATAGCAGAGATCTTCGAGGCGTGACCTCTCTATCGTCGTTTCTGTTTCGAGCGTCACCGTTCTCACTCTGCCACTTGATGCAGCAATAATAATGAGAATTCGGTTTGAGGTTAACGGTACGATCTCAACTCTTTCCAATATGCCGATCTCCATAGCCGGAAGCAGAAGGAGTGAAAGCTGTTTGGAAAGCTTTGCCAAAAGAGTTGTTGATTCACGGATCACATCCTCAGGTGTAAGCGCTGTTCCAAAAGAATGTGCAACCGCTTTTCTTTCGGCATCACTGAGATGCTCGACAAGCATAAGACTATCAACATACAACCTATATCCTTTATCCGTCGGCATCCGACCTGCACTTGTATGCGGATGGTCGATAAAACCAAGGTACTCCAGATCAGCCATGACATTGCGGAGAGTTGCATCGCTTAGCCCCAAAGTGCTGATTCGCGAAATAAAACGAGAACCAACAGGATTTGCCGTCAGGACGTATTGCTGAATAATAAGACGCAAAATCTCCCTCTGCCTATCGGTGAGGGAATCTGCTCCAATGGCTTCTCTATTCTTCTGTCTTGACATTAGTTTTGTAAGAACATAGCCCTGTTCTTATCAAGTTTCACTTTATATTTCTCCATACTTTTTGATAGAAAATTAAATTCATCATAAAAAAAACCGCCCTGCCGGTTAGGGCAGGGCGGTCATAGATTAGAATCTATTTTTCAGCGATTATTTGCTGAGCGTCATTTTTCTGCTCAACTTGCTTACTTCACCATTAGCATTCACGAATGAAAGCTCATAGACGTAAGTACCGCTTGCAAGGTTTGTCACATTCATATTGAATGAGTTCTTACCCGTTGCATAGTCAACGCTGTTGACTGGCGTTGCCACTGTCTTACCGGTCATGTCAAGGATACGGATAGATACCGTTCCGTTCTCCGGTAATGTGAAGCCGAATACTGTCGAACCGCTGAACGGATTCGGGAAGTTCTGCTCAAGCGAGAACTCTACTCCCTCTCCGGTGCGACCGAACGATACGGACTTGCTGGCTGAGCGTGATCCGTCAAGATCGACAGATACCACACGGTAGGTGAACGACTTGCCAACTTCGAACGCTGCAGGAGCAGTGTGCATTAAGCTGTAATTCGTTGCTGACGATGCTTTCGCTTCGCCAACCCAGTTCCAGTTGCTGCCATCAAGCATTTCAACTTCGTAATGATCGACACTCTTCTGAGTAGCTACAGACCATGTGATCTGGTTGCCGGTCTTGAGTGCTGAACCCTTTACGTCTGTGAACTCTACAGGTAACACCGTTCCACGGAAGCTCTGGATGAAATCAAGAGCACCACGTAAGAGACGAGTTGATCCGCTGACATTCACCGGAAGAACTTCACCGTCACGGAAGTTTACAGACTGTAAACCATCTGCCCAGTCAAAGGCATAGAATACGACATTATAGGTTGAGCCTGTCCATGCCGTTGCTGCGCCGCTATCAAGCGGTGTTGACGGATGAATAGCATACGTATAACCTACACGAGAGATGTTCTCTCCAACTCCACCGGTAACAGGGTTCACCTTGATCACGTCTGGTGATGTGGCGAAAAGGCTGTCCGAGAACTTGAAGTAATTACCAACACCGTTGATCAAACCGCGGTAAGCGGTCGGAAGCGCTGCTGGATAGTTCAAGCCCGGGTAGCGTGCGACATACTGGGTATGAAGCCAGTTTGCCATCAACTCCTGATCGGTGATAACGTTATTAAGCTGACGGAACGCAGAGGTCGGATCGTTATACTGCGCGATGTTCTCACCAGCAATAACAAGCGATTTCTTTGCCCATGTCTGTCCTGCGCCGAGGTAACGGATGATTTCATTCTCTTCCTTCAAGCTGATAGCGCCAACGCCCAAAGGTCCGTTGTATGCCGTAGCCTGATTACCCATTGACCAGACTACCGTCCACCATGGTGTGTAGTCGATATCGTTGGTTCCGAAAGCTACGCGGTCGATCGAATCGTACGGAACACCCAAGCGCTGCAATGCTGCTGCAACCGAGTCTTTATTCTTATTTCCCGGAGAACCTACGCCGTCATTGTAGTACGAGAGGACAACCGCTGCACGCTTGACAAGAAGTTTGAACGTCTTGCTTATGCTGTTATTGGCGTTGTTCTGATCAGGATCTACACTGACCGTTACGCGGAAGAGTTTACCCGCTTCGTTCACGATCGTAGGTCCGACGAAATCAAGTGTCTTCGTCTCAGCGACAGCAAACGATACCTGCTGAACGCTGGTAGCGCTTCCGCCATTAAGCGGCGGCTGGTACAGATTCCATGTTGCACCGTTATCTGTCGAAACATCGAGTCTCGAATAGACATTACGGTTGAATACCTGAATACCACCCTGATTCTTCACAATCGCCTGGATTGCAAGAGGATTCTCTGCCGTCACGTTCACAACACCGGCATTATCAGTAAGACCGCCCGGACGGGTGATCACCTGAACTGCCAAGTCATTCACGTACTGGAAGCCTTCGAACTCGTCAGCGCCGATATCCGGAGTGTTGTTCGCTACTAAGCGAGCTTCACCGTCAAAATCAAGCGTCTGAGTTCCTGTTCCCAACCATGCGCCGTTGTTCGAAGCAGGGCTTAAGATATAGGATGTTGCGTTTGGCATATGTAGTGAATCAGCTCCGAACATCGGATCACCCGTTACTGAGTGGATGTCCTGCTGAGTGTATGTACGCCAGTCGTTCAAACTCTTGAAATTACGAGTCTGAATGAATGTTCCGGTTGCGCGGTCATATTCAGAGACCGTTGCAAAAAGCGAAGCGTTACGGAAGTCGAAGTCATTATAATCCGAATTGATGTTCGCGACCATAGGACGCGGCACCGTAAGGTTATAGACAACGGCATTCACGTTTACATTCGTGTTCAAATCCTGGAGAATGTTATTCCAGAGGAACGGACGACCAACACGCGTCATCGAGATCATCGATGGTGCGTTGCCGACTGCAAATGAATTGTTGAATACTGAATCGTTATCAACAAAATAAGTAGCCGCTGATGTAGAAATACTCATCGGTTGAATCGTCGTGTTATTCGACGGATTCAAGCGCATATCATAGATCATGTTGTTCGTGATGCGGTTTCTGGTAGAGACAGGAAGGGTCGAAAGTTTCTGACCTGATCCTGAACCCTGCGTATAAATCGTCGCAGCCTGCTGAATGTCAATACCAACCAAGGTACTGGCTGTCGGAGGCAAAGCACGAAGTGCATGGATCTTGTTTGCGTCGATCCATAAGTTTATGCTGTTGCCGTTGGCTACGGAGATACCGCCGCCATACGTCGAAGCGTTATAACCGGTAACCCAGCTCACTTCGTTATGCCCGAGGTACAAGCCGTCTTCGTTACCGATATTAGCACCGATACCGCCGATTGGGAATGCCTGAGATCCGATCGTGTTACGAGTGATACGGTTATTGTTGTTACGCTTATCAAAGAATACAGCCTGATTGATATCAAACAATGGAATCGTACCAATGTCCGAAATACCGACGTTCGCATTCCCGATCTCGTTATTATCAATCGTGATGTGATTGTTTGTTGCTGTATCCATAATTCCCTGCAAGAAAGAGGTGAATGTATAGATGTTCTCCATGTGGATCACCTGTGAAGAGACTGCAGAGAGATTCGCATTATTGCGAAGCGTCATGTTCTTGAATGTCAAGTCATGTCTGCCGTAAGCTATATTGATGATACTTCCCGGAGTCGTGGACTGGTTGATGACCGTAATACCACGCTTGACAGGTTCTGCACTAAGAAGATCCGGTGTCGGAGCTAATTGGCTATTACCATCCCATACCATGTATGGGCATGACTTGTATGACCATGAGAAGCAATACTGCTTCGTACCGGTAAAGGTAATTGTTGGATTTACGCCTTTTTTCGGTTTCCAAGTCACAACTGCATTCGGACCTGTTCCGTTAATACCGGTGAAATCAACAGCAGTCGTCGGAGTTGAAACTGTCGTGTTACCATTCTCCGTGTAATTTGCATCCGTGAGGATGAGGTTCAAATTACCGCCGATTCCGCGGAAGCGACAAGAGTCAACTGCAGCAGAGATCGTCTGGAAACGCTGACCAATGCCAACATTAATATCACCCTTCAAACGAGGGATGATGCTGAAATACGTGCATGCTGTATCGTTCGTGCGGTCGCCGTCGTTTGCCTGACGGGCAATAGCGCACATCTGATAGCATCCCGGAGCAAGAGTGCCAATATCATTGGTCGTGTTCGGAACGTAAGACGGGAATGACATTTTTACTGCGCCTGCATCAACGTTCAACTCCGGCATGATCGTATCTGCCTTGAAGACGAGCGTGTTATCTGAGCAGCGACGGATCTGAAGTTGTACAGGAACATCGAACAGATCGGTCACACCGACAGACTGGAAATAGGCAACCGGTTTGAAGCGAACTTTCTCCGGCTTTTCTTCCTGATCGTCTGGGTTTAAGATCGAAAGCGCTGCAACATCCGCTTCATAACGAACTAAGAATGAATTGCAAACCGTATCGTCTAAATGGTTCTGATCACTTCCGAGCAAGGTGAATCCGCACATCGTGTACGCACCGTTTTGAGTCGGTGTGA
Organism: Kapaibacterium sp. (SeqCode); assembly: GCA_038210275.1. Classification (GTDB taxonomy): domain Bacteria; phylum Bacteroidota; class Ignavibacteria; order Palsa-1295; family Palsa-1295; genus PALSA-1296. Next base: position 35,564 of record JBBQWV010000015.1, read on the forward strand.
AATCCTTGAAGTTGGTATCACGAATTTGGCTGGATAACCAGTTATTAAGAATCTGTGTATCGCGATAGACTACCACTCCCTGTGGATTGGTGATATAGATCGATACCGGAACGCCCGTCTGGTCATTCACGCCGAGGTTGCGGAATTCAAAGCTCACCGGCGTAGGAATAGCGAGCGGTGTTCTTGAGCCTAATACCGGAATCAACGGCTTAATTGCAGCAACGTTGTTCGGTGGGCTGATAATAAATTGTGTCTTTAAGATATTATCCGAAGGAAATTGATCAGCTGGCGTTGACGTATTCACCGTCCAAGTCATCGTATAGAGACCGTAGTTGACAGGTGTATAGTTCGGGAATGTGATCGAAGGGCTGTTGCCGCCGCGAGGCAACGGTATTTGTGCAGCCGTCAGGTTCACATTGTTATCATAAGGATTTGTTGGATCGCCGGTGATCACCAAACGTAAATTCACTGCCGTCATTGCAAATCTGCCTTCGTTGGCGATTTTAGCTGTAGGAGTGATAGCGTTATTGATCAATAAGATCTGACCATTAGCAGGGTAAGTGCTCGGATTCGACCAGGATAAGTTATAATCATAACGAATTTGGAACGAGTAATTCCACGTTGGGAATTTATAGTTCTCGTTATCGTAACAACCGCAAGTAGTATTGATCGGAGCATTACCATTGCCCGGATCGGTATTACAAGCAATAGAAACATAATTTCCGCAAGTTGCGTTAACCTTCAAACCAATACCGATCGTTTCACCATAGTTATAGTTAACAGTACCGGGGCTGGAAGCAGGTCCGTAGTTGAAGTCAATACGTGAAACAGTAGCGCCGTTGGCTGCAACTTCATAAAGAACAGCCTGATAATTACAGGTGTTTGTGAAATAGACATTCTGCCAATTCTGCGTTTCAAAAGTAACAGTACGGTTCGGTGAAGTACCGAATATAGCGTATGTGCTTTTTCCGCCCGCATTGTAGTGGTAGCCAGCGTAAGGGCGGATGGTATTATTTGAATAATAACCATAGCCATACTGAGGGTAACCAAACTGGTTCTGGGTAAAACCGCAGCCATAGTAAGAGCCGTAATCATATGTTTGACCGTCAGGCCATTGAGCCGAACCGCCAACAATGATATCTCCATCTTGCTCAACCTTTACCTTGTTGGTAACGGTATTGACAAAACGGAAGTTAAACGGCAAGGTGATCTCGTTGGAGACCTTGTAGTATTCGTACTGATTAGCAGCGGTGATTTCGCTGATATCAGAACCCTGGCCAGCTATCGAACTCCAAGCGTTATGATTGGTAGTGATATCGTAGCTGGTAATGGTATATTGTGCATGCGCAGCAGGCACTACTGCCAGCCAAGCAAACGCCAATAAACCAAGAACTAAAGCGTAGATTTTTTTCATGTCTGTAATACGTTAATTATGAAGTTGGAAATGTTATTTATTTTCAAAATTCTCCCGGAAAATACCTCTCCAACCAGAGATCGATCCGTTTCCTACAAAACAATGACACGCGAACATACCAATTTGTGACACTCCCTAAAAATTATTTTTTTGGGGAAATAGTCACCTTGGCACTATATTCGAACTTCAAATATACGGAATATTTTGGGGTTTCGTTCAAAATCCGTATTTTTCTCCTAAAACCGGCAATCTGAAATAATGTGGGTAAATAATATTATTGAGAGCTGGGCACACTGCCGCCAATGGTAATGTTGAGTATTTATGCGAGTTTTTCCGTTTCGAAAAGCTAATCTCTATCTTTATCCACTTCTTGCAGCCACCGTCCTCCGGTTGGCGGCTCTTCCATTTATTGATCTTTCAACGAAGGCTTTATTGGAGTATGGTATCATTGCCCGAAATCTCTTGGCTGGTTTAGGGTATTCTTTCTCATGGCTTCATACCGATAGCAGCATCGTTGTTCTCCCTACGGCTTATATGCCGCCGGGACAGGTTTTTATCCATTACGGTATTCTTTCAGTCTTCGGCGAAAGTTCAGTGGGGGTGATCGCTCTCTATATTTTTCAGATCATTCAAGTATGCGCCTTCATCTATCTGATAGGCAAGATAAGCGCACTTCTTTTTGACTCAAAGAAAGCAACACTTACCACGATCTGGCTCGCGGCGATCTACCCACCCTTCATTTATGTAACGATGACGTTCGGAGTAACAAGTTCGGCGCTTCTGCTTAATGCGCTCGTACTCTATATAGGTGTCCGATTTTCTGAAGCATTGCGAAGTGGTAGGAATTATAAAAAGCTCACTCTTGCCTTTGGCGGATGCTGCGGATTACTTTTGCTTTTCAGGGGAGAATCACCCATCATTATTCTCGGAACATTGGCGCTGATTCTTTATTCAAATCGGGATAAGTTGAGGCGGTCTCTTCTCTGGATCAGTTTTGGAGGACTGACATCACTTGCAATTCTCTCTCCGTGGATAATCCGAAATTATATAGAATTTGACCGCTTCATTCCGATTAGTACCAATAGCGGGTTTAATTTTTGGCGCGGAAATAATCCTCAGTCCTCCGGAAGCGCATGGACTGAAAGCGGGGGACCGCTTTGGTCATCAGATGAAATTTGGCATGAGCTTGAGCCTTACCTTGATCAAAAAGGAGATTACGATAAAATTAATTCTGAAGTTCATAGCAGAGAGGCATGGAAATGGATTCGGGAGAATCCAACAGTAGCCGGACTGCTCTCATTAAAGAAAGCTGCGATCCTCTGGACAGTGGATATTCGCAATAAAATGGGAGGGACGTTTGCATATATAATACTGTATGGCTTGACACTTGCCTCGCTCATTGTGGGAATATATTATGTTCGCCGAAATAAGGTTTCGCAAACAAACGAGAATGCAAGGATAGGATTTCAGATAATGATCCTATGGTGTATTCTGATGACGATCATCTCAATGATATTCTTTCCATTACCTCGATTTCAGGTGCTGCTTATAGGGATTTACTTCCCAATTATAGGATATGGGGTTTCAGAGCTTACAGAGCGTTACTTTCCAAAACAAAAGTCGTAGGAGACTTCAGATTTTTTTGGCAAGGAAATATTCTCAGATTTTGTTACTACACTCACTATTGCCAATTCATTATGATTTACGTTACTCGTAAAGCCCATTTTTCTGCTGCGCATCGTCTGTATAATCCGACGTTCTCGGATGAGCGGAATGAGGCAACCTTCGATAAGTGCAACAATCCAATGGGGCATGGGCATAATTATACTATAGAGGTAACCGTTGCCGGAATCCCAGACCCACTGACAGGATACGTCATTGATCTGAAAAAACTTTCGGCGTTAATGGATGAATATATTATTGATAAGGTTGACCATAAGCATTTGAATTTTGATGTTCCTGAACTTCGAGGAATTATCCCGACAGCGGAAAATATTGCGGTGGTATTCTGGCAGATGTTGGAAACGAAGATCACAAGCGGCAAACTTCATGCGATAAAGGTTTTTGAAAGTGATAATAATTTTGTTGAATATAAAGGCGAACCGGTAGGAAAGATCGCACGGTATGAAGATCATGCCAATGTGAATATAGAAAAAACTTTTCTGCCGTTAACCAACTGATACGTATGACACCAATAACAACATTACCCGGACAATTAGAAACAACAGACCATCTTTCACACGACGAGCTGGAAAGCATGGAGTTAGGGAAAAATGAGCTTCCGTACCAGAAAGAAGGAATGGCATCCGATCCGATGATTCGTGCGCTTACTCGCTCATTACTTATTGAATTGGGAGAAGATCCTGATCGCTGCGGCTTAAAAAGCACTCCGCATCGCGTTGCAAAATCCATGAAATATCTGACAAGCGGATATGATATGGATATTGAGAAAGTCTTGAACGGTGCGATCTTCAAAGAAGAGTACGATGAAATGGTCATCGTCAAAGATATAGATTTTTTCTCGCTCTGCGAACATCACATGTTGCCGTTCTTCGGTAAAGCACATATCGCTTATATTCCAAAAGGCAAGATCGTTGGGCTTTCGAAGTTACCGAGGATCGTTGAAGTGTTTTCGCGCCGTTTACAGGTTCAGGAGCGCATGACGCGACAAATCGCTGATACGCTTATGGAGCATTTACAGCCGCAGGGAGTTGCCGTTGTCACGGAAGCTCATCACTTATGTATGATGATGCGCGGAGTTGAAAAGCAAAATTCTGTTACGACTGCAAGTGCGATGACCGGAGTCTTCAAAGAATCGCAGACACGAGCGGAGTTTATGACGCTGATCGGGAGCAGGCTATCGTAATTTTTTCCTTCTAAGCCGCCAATGCTAATAGTCTCTCAACTCTTTCCAAATTTCTGTGATGTACTGAAAGTTTTAATATCACAGACTTCTCACCAAACTTGCGATCTGTAACTTCGGCAAGTTCATGAAGGCGTGAGGCTATCTCATAATGACCGAGCGGCACTTCAACCGTCATCTCGCTTGATGATTCAGAAATAACTTTTTCGATCTCCTCTTTTAGCGCAGTAATACCAACGCCTTTCGATGCGCTGATGAAGACACAATGTTTATAATGCGCATGAAGCTCTTCGAATTTATGGCGATCTTCTTTTGGGACAAGATCGGTTTTATTAAAGACCATGATCACAGGCTTGTCGTTCGCATTGAGAGATTCTAATGTTTGTTCGACGACCGTAATATGTTCATCCATATCGGTATGATGCACATCAACTACATGCAGTAAAATATCTGCCTGCTCAACTTCAGCAAGTGTAGATCGGAACGAAGCGATAAGCTTCGGAGGAAGTTTGCGAATAAAGCCTACGGTATCAGTGAGTAAAATTTTCCTCCCATGTGATAAGCCGACTGCGCGAGTCGTTGCATCGAGCGTTGCAAAAAGCCTGTCTTCGACAAATACATCTCCGGCTGAGATCGTATTCAGAAGTGAAGATTTTCCTGCGTTCGTATAACCGACAAGCGCAACTCTTGCAAGTTCATCGGACGAGCCTTCACGCCGTGTCTGCTGCTGACGTTCGATCGCGACAAGTTTATCTTTAAGTTTTGAAATTCTGGTATTAATAAGACGGCGATCAGTTTCGATCTGCGTTTCGCCGGGTCCTTTCGTACCAATGCCGCCATATTGTTTGGATAAGTGCGTCCATTGACGAGTCAAACGTGGAAGGAAATATTCAAGCTGCGCAAGCTCGATCTGCGTTTTTGCTTCGCTCGTTCTTGCGCGAGATGCAAAAATATCGAGAATAAGTCCGCTCCGGTCAAGCACTTTAATACCTAACTCAGTTTCCAGATTGCGAACTTGCACCGGAGAAAGATCGTCATCGAAGATCACGAGCTGAAGCGAAAGCATTTCGGCATGACCTTTTAATTCTGCTACTTTTCCCTTGCCAAGATAGGTAGCGCCATCAGGCAGAGCTTTCTCCTGCGTCATACGCAAGAGCACATCGGCTCCGGCAGTATCGGCTAATTGAACAAGTTCATCGAGATGCTCAGCGGCTTCGCGGCGGGATGATTCTTTATTGGAGCGAATAAGTACGACAACAGCAGCGCGCTCCCGCTCCTTGTTGGTAGAAAAATAGGCGTATGTGTCTTTCAAATGTTTTTTTACTTAGGCTGACAGAATTTCTTCCATCGTAAAAATAGTAATAATTGAAGAAAAACGTTCGAAATCTTTTTTATTTTGTGTAATGAGTGTAGAAATATTATGAGCCATCATTGTAGCAACGATATTTGCATCATGAATCTTTCTTCCTCTGATTATGACTTTTTCCAAAATACTTAGAAGATTGGACGTAACCTTTGCGTCGTCTTCAGCTATACTAAAAGTATTTTCAAATAAACAAATCCTTTCAACAATGAGTGGTATTGGAAGTGGTTTAATTGCAGGATCTACCTTCGTTACCGCTGAGATATACTCTCGTAAAATTTGACGACTAATCCATAAATTTTCATACTGGTTATCTATCTTTTCTAAAGATTTTAAGGCAATCGAATGAAAGGGAGTCTCAATAATATTCGCGTAAACCAAGATATTCGTGTCAATAAATATCGATCTATCGTCCATTATCATCATATAAATCTTCTCTTCTCATCGAAAATCCTTCAGGCCAACCGCCTAAAGAATCGACAGGAAAATTATCAAATCTGCCCTTTTTGGCTTTCTTTTCTTCTTTTTTTTCATCCAAAAGAAAGGTGGTATGGTATATCCCTGGAAGAATATCCTCTGGTACCTGCCCGAAAATGTTATGGCTAACATCCACTTGAATATCTGTTTCGATGGTTCTCATATCTATTTTAACGGAGAAGGGGCGGGGGATGTTCCATTTCAGACAGCCTTCTTCGTTACTTCTAACATCCGCTCCAATGCAACTCTCGCCCATTTCTTATCGGAGTCTTCGACCATGATCTGATTTTTTACAATGCCTTTATCTATGTCTTCTAAAATCCCGAGCAATGCTTCAGGAGAAATGCGATACATCGTTGCGCATTCACAGGCATAGGGAGCAAGTGTAGTAATGAATTTATCAGGATTTTCTTTTTTCAGGCGATTAACAAGATGGTGCTCGGTACCAATTGCCCAACTCGTTCCGGAAGCTGCATCTTCTATCGTTTTGCAAATGAAAGAGGTCGAGCCGACAAGATCGGCTTTCTTCACAACGTCGAAGGAGCATTCGGGATGAACAATGACGGTGATGCCAGGATATAAAGCTCGCATAATATCCGAATGAGATGGCTGAAAATGCTGATGGACGGAACAATGTCCGCGCCAAAGAATTATTTTAGCTTTTGCGATCTGTTCTTTTGTTAAGCCACCAAGTCCACCCTGTGATTGGTCGAAGAGAACGATCTCATCAAGTGGAATGCCCATCTGATAGAATGCGGTGTTTCTGCCGAGATGCTGATCCGGAAAGAAGAATATTTTTTCGAAGCCTTGGGCGAAAGCCCACTCGTATAAAAATTTATTATTCGAACTTGTCGAAACTGCTCCGCCATGCTCGCCGCAGAATGCTTTGATCGCGGCGCTGGAATTCATATAGGTGATGGGGCAGATCTTCTTTGTATCGGTTACTTCACTGAGAGCATCCCATGCATCAAGCACTTGCTCAGTTCGCGCCATATCGCTCATGGAACAGCCTGCTTTGAGGTCAGGCAAAATTACTTTCTGCTTATCGCCGCTCAGCACATCGGCAGTTTCTGCCATAAAATGTACTCCGCAGAAGATGATGAATTCCCTGTCAGATAAATTTGCAGCATATCGCGCAAGTTCAAATGAATCACCCGTTTTATCAGCGAATTGAATAATATCATCTCGCTGATAATGGTGACCGAGGATGACAACTTTATCGTAAAGCTTTGCTTTGAGCGCATGAATCCGCGAAACCACTTCCTGGGAAGTTGTTTCCGAAGAAAGGAAATCTTCGACGGTGGCGTCGGAGAGAGCGGGTTTAATAACAGGTAGTTCTAATGTATTCATTCTCTATTAGTGGGACGGACTTTAGTCCGTCATTAAAGAACGGACTAAAGTCCGTTCCACTATTTTTACAACTTAAATTTCAAAGGGCAGCTTGACTAACTTCGCCGCAATTTTATCTTCTCTAACTTGTGCTGACATTTCAGGAATTGCAAAAGCTGTTTTAATAAAGGCTAATCCGATCTGCTTATTAAGCAATGGAGAAAAAGCTATACTTGTGATTTCACCGATCGCTTCGTTATCAGTATTAGTAATTGGAATTGGTAAAGAATCCAATCCTATTTTCCCATCAATTTCAATACCCATCAAATGCCTTTGCACTTTATCATATGTATCGAGCCTTGCAATTACTTCCTGTCCGATGTAGCAACCTTTCGTCCAACTGACTGCTTGCACAAGTGTTGTTTCAAGCGGATTATGCTTTTCATTCAATTCATTCGGAGCAAGCGGAATACCGGCTTCGATTCGCAGAAGATTATACGTGTCATCACTGATGACTGTTCCGCCGGAATTTACTATTTCGCTCTCTAAATATTTCCAAACCTTTTCAGAACTCGGTTTCTCAGTAAAGATAGCCCAACCACTTTCGATGATGCGATGTGTTTTCTGGAGAATGGCTTTTTCGCCGACGATTTCTATTTCAATAAAATTAAAATTCTCAAGACTTATAAGACTCGTCTCAGTTAATTGCTGCAAGAAACTCAGTGCTTGGGGACCGAAGATCAAAAAGTGCGACATCTCATCTGATCTTTTCTCGAACTTCGCATCTTCCATGATAACGAATTTATCCAGCCACTGAATAACGTGTTCTTCTCTGCCTCCACTTGTGATAAGCAACGCATCTTTTCCCTGAGAAAGAACGGTAAGCAGATCTATTATTCGTCCTTTCTCATTTGTCAGCACTGTCTGAGCACCTGCTCCCGGTTTGCCGATAAGTGGGAGAAGATCATTCGTGGACATCCTATGCAACAGGTCAATAGCATCCGGACCGATGGCGGCAACTCTGCCAAAACGATTCGATGCATCGAAAAGAGCAAGTGATTTATGAGCCTTCTGGTATTCTTCTGTATTCATTAATTAGGAAAACGAAATATGAAACGGATGAATTCAAATCCAAATTCAAGAATCGTTGTATATTTGTACTTCACTTTCATCATTATCCACAAATACTATGACAAAACGCGGACCAATTTCAATCTTTTTTCTCACGATCATTACTTTTGGAATATATCTAATCGTATGGAGAATTAAGACGAAGAGAGAAATGAACATGCTTGGTTGTACCATTCCTACTTCATGGCTTATGATCGTTCCGATCGCCAACATTTGGTGGCTTTGGGAATACTCTGCCGGCGTAGAGAAAGTTACGAAAGGTGCATACTCACAAGCAGTTGCATTTCTTCTCTTATTTATAATTCCTGTGATTGGTGATTCCATTATGCAGGATGCATTCAATAAAGTAATCTGGTAAGTGAAGTCGCACCTGCATAAACTTTATTGTTTTTTTGGTAAACCCGTCTCAATAATTGGGCGGGTTTATTTTTTGTCGAATCCCAAAAAGTAATATCATCTGAACGAGAGGATTATTCTCCGCTGTTCCTATCCCTTTCACAGCCGTCGGCATTATTGAATAGGCATATCATAAAACGGGTTTTGCTTTTCGTTGGTTTGTTCGTATGTGCAGTTCTTATCTATAGGAACGGTCTGCACATTCCGTACTATGCCGACGATTACCAACGGGTTTTTACGAACCCTGGCGAGGCATTAAGTCAAAGCTTTTCCGAAGCAAACTTCTATGATCATTCCTACCGCCCACTTGAGACTGCTGTACTTGCTTTCGTCCAGATAAATTGGGACTGGGATACGCTTCCATTCCGATTAATAAATATCCTGCTTCATGCAGCAGGAGCTCTTCTCGTTTTTCATGCTCTCAGGTTCTGGAAAATAAATATATGGTGTGCTTATGGCGCGGCGCTCTTCGTCATTGTCTCGCAGCTGAGCGCTGCCGCAGTTCTTGGGAATGATACCCAATCCCAGATCACCGGCTCGCTATTCTCGGCGCTGTCACTTTGGCTTTTATATAGATATAAAGTGCAAAGTAAAAATACGTATTGGCGCTACGCATTAAGTGTACTGGTTTTTTTTCTTGCTCTGATCTCGAAAGAAACGAGCAGCGGACTTTCTTTAGCTATTGCTTTTTTGGCTTTCGCAATACAGCCAAAGCAGAATTTTTCTTTACGGTTAAAACGTGCCTCACTCATAGTTTTGCCTTACGCACTTTGTGGTATTGTGTATTGGATACTCCGAATGAATGCAGGTTCCGCTTCTCCATCCTTCGGAGATGAACATCTTTCTTTACGGTTAGGAATGAATATCCCGATGAATATTGGACTATTTTTCTTTCAATCCATCCTTCCTGTTTCGAGCATGACTCTTATGAAAGCGTTGCATTACAAAGAATGGCTCATGCTCACCGGCATACTTTTTTTTACTGCAATATTCATCGCAGTTATCGGATACGGCATTAGGAAGTCATCACATAAGTCACTTGTGAAAGGTCTTTGTATTATTATAATATGCAGTTGGATTCCGGCGATCCTTCTCAACCATATCGGCGAGCTTTATGCGTATAACTCCATTTTCTACATCGCTGTGATCTTTGCCATAGGCGCAGAATATTATATTAAAATGTTTGTCCTGCGGAGCAAACAAATATTCGTAGCAGCTATTCTGCTATTGATCGCCGTAGGAATCTCGAATTCAATTGGCGTGAATGAAAAAGCTTCTTCGATGAAGATACAAGGCGACCGTGCGGCAATATTCTTACCTCAGATCATTTCGTTTGCAAAAAAAATGCCGTCGCACCAGTGGATGTATCTCGTAAGTCCTAAGGATACTTCATTCGAATATTCTATGTTTGCAATTCATGGCTTCCGTGTTTCGGGTCTGTCTGATAGTCTTGTCCGCTTTTTTTCTGAACGCCCCGATGTCCGAGTATATCCGGGAGATAGTTCAGAATGTGCTCAGGTCGCAAAGCAATTTTCAGGAGTCGCATTCACCTACGACCCTTTGACCCTCCATATCTATCCGATGAGATCAAACTTTACCGGCAGGTAATAAAAATATTAATTTCAAAATGCTCCGGTAATTCTTTTCGTATATTAATATCCTATTTTATAGGCACCTATTTAATTATTTAACATCTTTAAAAATATACATATGCCAACAATGACATCCTATGCTCCCGGCAATTTTTGCTGGTTCGAGCTTGCAACAAATGATCAGAATGCAGCAAAAGCATTCTATTCAAAAATCTTCGGTTGGGGAATGACAGACTCTCCAGTCAGTCCTGAAATGCTCTATACCACGCTTGATATTGGTGGAAAGAGTCTCGGAGCACTTTATGGAATGGATGCAGCCGATCTTGGACGCGGCATACCGCCACATTGGAATTTATACGTCGCCGTCGCAAGTGTTGATGAAACTACAAAGAAAGCAGTGTCCTTGGGAGGAAAGATTATTGCCGGACCGTTTGATGTAATGGAGCATGGAAGAATGTCTGCCATTCAAGATCCGACTGGTGCTATCTTTGCACTTTGGCAAGCAAATACACATAATGGGGCTCAGCTTTTTAGTGAGGTAGGTTCTTTCTGCTGGTTTGATCTGAATACGACAGACCTTGATGTAGCAAAAACTTTTTATACAAGTTTGTTCGGATGGAGTACAGGTGGAGATGCGCGATACACCGAATGGAAAAACGGCGATCAGAGCATTGGCGGAATGATGAAAATTCTTCCTGAGTGGGGACCTGTGCCTCCGCATTGGCTCAATTATATTCTTGTCACTGATTGCGATGCAACTCTGACGAAAATAAAAGAACATGGCGGATCAGCCAAGATGGAGCCGATGGATATAGAGGGCGTGGGACGATTTGCCGTCGTCGCCGATCCTCAAAACGCAGTCTTTGCGATCTTTCAGTCTAAATCAAAATAGAGTTAAAAATTAAAATAAAGCCCGTGTTAATCAAAAAGATTTGCACGGGTTTTTCTTTTCCTTTTTTCAATTTTTAATTCTCAATCTTCAATTTCATGTAACCCCTCCAAAAATGTCTTAATTTTGTCCTTAGGAATTCGTCACTTTTCACACATTATTTAAGGAGGATCATTCTATGAATCTCGTCGAAAGAGCAAAAAACATTATTATGACTCCGAAAACGGAGTGGGCTGTCATTGCTTCCGAAGAACCCAATGCCAATGGAATCTTCATGGGATATGCACTGCCGTTAATACTATTGAGCGCGGCGGCTGCGTTTATTGGTCATGGATTTATTTGGGGATCCCATTATGGGCTCGGCGGATTTGGTGGCTCTGCAATAAGCTGGGGCATTTATTCTGCTGTAATGGTCGTCGTCGCAGGAGTGCTCGGAGTTTGGTTGACGGCAATGATCGTGAATGCACTTGCTCCTTCTTTCGGATCGGAAAAGAATATGGGCAGAGCGATGCAGCTTGTCGTGTATTCCTATACTCCGGCTTGGATCGGTGGCTTACTGATGATCTACCCTCCATTGGGATTCATCGGTTCACTGTTCGGAATCTATGGTTTGTATCTGATATATCTTGGATTACCACATACAATGAAGACCCCTGCCGATAAGGTCGTCACGTATATGGTTATTTCGATTGTTGCGATTGTCGTGATCTACTTCGTCGTTGCAGCAATCTTCGCCGGGATATTCCTTAGCATATTTGGCTTAGGGCTTGCTTCAACTGTGAACTTCCGTATGTAAGTAAGGCAATAGAAATATTCTTTAAAGAAAGGGCAGATTTATTCTGCCCTTTTTTATTGTCCAAATAATTACGAGTTAAACAGAATTCACAATCTCCATTATTTTCTCGTGCTGTAATGAGTTTGATGCGATAATGCCTTTGAGATAGATGGAATAATCTGTGCCGTCATATTGCGTAAGTTTTCCTCCAGCTTCTCGGAGAATAATGCTTCCTGCGGCACTATCCCAAGGCGAGAGTCCGTTTTCGAAAAATCCGTCGAATCTTCCACATGCAACATAGCAAAGATCAAGCGCAGCGCTGCCGAGTCTGCGAACGAGTAATCCGCGTTTTAAAAAAGCATTGAAGCGCTCCATTGCCTTGCCTTCATTCTTTTCAATATCATACGCGAAACCGGTTACATAAAGCGAAAGTCCGGGATCAATAATTTTCGAAACATTAATTGGTTTGTCATTCAAGAATGCACCACCGCTCTTTAGTCCTGTAAATAACTCGTCGCGGGTTGCATCATAAATTGCTCCACATTCGATCACTCCGTTTATTTCTACGCCGATCGAAATACACCAAATCGGAAGTCCGTGCGCAAAATTTATTGTGCCGTCTATGGGATCAACGATCCAACGGACTCCTGAGGAAGTCGTCGTGCTTGCTCCTTCTTCTCCGAGGTATTCATGGTCGGGATAAATCTTTGCAACTTCCGATTGAATAAATTCTTCATTGCGCTTATCAACATTCGTCACAAGATCGAACTGATTAGTTTTTCTTTCGATATGCAATACTTTCTTTTGCTCTTCAAGTGCATAGAGTCCGGCTTCACGCGCTAAGCGTTTTGCAAGTTCAAGATACTCCGTCGTTTCGGCTTTCGGGGGCATGGTGAATATAAATATGTTATCTTTGAAACAATGGAAACATTCCTTTTCGCTCTTGCCGGATATTTGATCGGCTCAATTCCCGTTGCATATCTGCTTGCACGGAAGCGGCATGGCGTCGATCTCAGGCGCGAAGGCTCAGGAAATATCGGCGCTCGCAATGCCTTCGATGTCACCGGCAATAAACGTCTTGGCTTTGCAGTGCTCATTCTCGATATGCATAAAGGCATTATCCCGCTTGTCATCCTCAGTAAGCTCGGATTTTGCGAAGCGATACCTATCGTTGTTGTTACGATCATAATTGGACACTGTTACCCCATCTGGTTGAAATTTCATGGTGGACGTGGACTCGCCACCGGTGGGGCAATCGCGTTATTAATTTCACCCTATATTCTTCTCTGCTGGATAATACTTTATCTCGTTTCAGGATTTATAAAAAGACAAGTACATCTGCAAGCGATGATCGCGACGTTAGGATGTTTCATTTTTGAACTCGTTGCCTATGGCAGTCCATACTTTTTCCATACGAGATTTATTTGCGTTACAGACATGGTGATGCTTCATTATTCCATTTTGACAATACTATTAATTATAATATCAAGACACGTTCAGCCTGTGAATGAGTTGATAAAAAATCATGACTGAAGAAAAACAACATTACGATTTCGAGCTAAATCTTGATAATCCATCGAATGTACACGGCATCGAAATGTCGATGATCACTGATGGCACACTCATACTCGATATCGGCTGCCATACAGGAATAATGGGCGAGGCAGTAGCAAAAAGAAAACAAGCAAAAGTCATTGGTATTGATACGGATATCAATGCGCTTCGCATTGCAAAAGAGCGCCTTCAGGCTGCGCTATTAATTGACATTGAGCAAGATAATTGGTCGGAAAATCTCCTTCGCGAAGGATACCATAATTTTGACACGATACTTTTTGGAGATGTTTTGGAACATACACGTAACCCCGAACGTATTCTTCAAGACGCAAAAGGGCTGCTCAAACCCGGTGGGCAAGTCATCGTCAGTGTACCGAATGTTGCACATTGGCGCATCAGGCTTGGCTTGCTCTTCGGTAGATTTGAATATACTGATTCGGGAATTTTGGATAGAACTCATTTGCGTTTTTTTACTCGGAAAACCGCTCATTCGTTGCTGACTGATTCTGGGTACATCATTGCCAGAATGGAAGTTGCCGGATACGCATTGCCGCATTGGCTTATCAAGATGCTTCCCGGACTTTTTGCCGTCCAGATCGTCATGAGCGCCAAACCGCTTTAATTGTTATGCATTTGTTTGATAGAAAAAATAAAACATCTTCTATGATTCTTGCCTCACAACTTCTCGCCTTTATGGCGCTTGTTACTCCCCTTAATTCCTGTGCAAATAAGGATAATCAACCGCTTGATAAAGCAAAAATTTACACTGTTAGCGATTCACGCTCAAGTGATCGTGATTCAAATGACGACGGCGTAACATCATCCCGTCGAAATGCTATCACCAGAGCTGTAGCAAAGGCAAGTCCGGCTGTTGTCGGAATTAACGTTACAGAAATTCGTGAGCAGCGCGTTTATGATCCATTCGATGGATTTGATGATCCCTTCTTCCGTCAATTTTTTGGAAATCAGCGACGCGGACCTCAGACGCAAAAATATAAAGTCGAAGGATTAGGATCGGGATTTCTTATTTCGCCTGACGGATATATCTTAACCAACGATCACGTTGCCGGCAATGCCTCGAAAATTATTGTTACGACAACAGGCGGAAAGCAGTATGATGCCAAGCTGATCGCAACAGATCCTGTAGGCGATGTCGCACTCTTGAAAATCGATGCAGAGAATCTTCCATTCTTAAAACTTGGCAACTCAGAAGATCTTGATATAGGTGAATGGGCTATTGCCATGGGAAATCCCTTCGGACTTTTCCGAACGAATGACAAACCCACTGTAACCGTAGGAGTAATTTCCAATACCGGAGTAAATCTTGGTTTAGAGCAAGGAAAAAATTATCGCGGAATGATCCAGACCGATGCAGCAATCTCCAGCGGTAATTCCGGCGGTCCATTACTTAATGCAAATGGTGAGGTGATCGGCATTAATGCTGTCATTAGATCAACTGCACAAAATAATGAAGGTGCCGGTTCAATAGGATTAGGGTTTGCAATTCCGATCAACAAAGTAAAAACCATCGTCGAAGATTTCCGCTCCGGCAAAAAAGTAAATCGTAATTTTGGAAGTCTTGGATTCATTTGGCAGACATTCGACGATGAGATGAAGCAATACGTCAACGTGCAGGCTGATGAAGGATGCGTTATTACGAATATCTACCGCAACTCACCGGCAACTGAAGCAGGATTGCAAGTCGGTGATGTGATCGTTGCTTTAGATGGGGAGCACGTTCGATCTCAGGATGATCTGAGCAGTATTATCAAAGATAAGAAGGTCGGAGATATTGTAACCTTTACGGTTCTGCGAAGCGAGGGCAAGATGCAGGTGAAGATGAAGTTGCCCCAGGGAAAGTGATTTTTTTTAATGTCATCGCGAGAAGTCCGCTTGCGGACGACGTGGTGATCTAAAATCTTTACGTGTTCCACTACTATTAAAGTTTTTAGATTGCCACAAATGGCTAAAGTCATTCTCGCAATGACATTTGTTTAGATTCTCAATTCTTCGAGGCTTCCTTCACCACTTCATAATCTTTCGGAATCTCAAATATTGATTCATCGACTTTTTCTTCCGTCATTTCTTTTAGCTCTGTCCTGATAAAAGCTTTTCCGTCTTTCATTAATGTCATCTTCACCGGTACTTTGCCCTCTCCGGCAATTGGTTTGAGCAAAGCCATGACTTGCTCCATTCCGCCTTCACCTGTGCGGTTCCTGCCGAGAAGTGCGTCACGGATCACATCATAAAATTTCAGGCGCGGATCTTGGGTAATCCACATATTCATATCCATCCCTTTAAAGGTACCTTTATATTCTTCGCATTCCAATCCGTTGATGGTCTGTTTGCTTCCCGTCGGTTTCGGCAACATCTCATCTAAGGAATCAAGAAGATCGGTATGAGCATTAACAGAATCATCAACTTTCGAACGAACTTTATCTATTGCTCGAAGGCTTGAAACATAAGCGTGTTTATTTGGAGAAAGAGTAGTGATCGTTCTCATATTACGATCAATGATCGTGCGGAAAGAAAACATACCACCTAAGACCGACATATCACAAGCGACCTTATCGCCGCGCACGTACATCGTAATCGTCGCATTCAATCCTATGCCGCTCATCATGGACGACTTTGGAGATGCTGACGGAGCTGTGTAGGACGTATCATTATTCGCAGTCTTCGGAGCAAGTCCGCTTCCATCAACCGATATTTGCTGCACGATCTTCCCCTCAAAAGACTTTCCCGGCATCGAAGCTCTGTCGCTGCAAGATGAAAGCAAGAATGCTGCAAGAAAAAAAAGAATGGAAAAACGAGTTAAGTGTGCCATGGTTTACAAAGGTATAGTATTTGGCAGACTATAACGCTCTTGTTGGTAAATTGTTTCTATATAGGAGCGTGAATTAAGTGCGTCATAGCTATTGTTCTACTTATTCGTAATTGATAATTAATAATTGATCCATGAAGGGTACACCGCTAACAGAACAAACATATAATTACATCGTCGAGCATTTTGCTGCTGAAGAAGCAATACTTTCTGAGCTTATGCAAAAACGCGCCGCAGAAGCAGGCGTTCCGATGATCATGATCTCCGAAGAGCAGGCAAAGTTTATCGGCTTTTTCTTAAAAGCTATCAAAGCGAAGCGCGTATTGGATATTGGAACGCTGTTCGGATATAGCGCTGCTATTATGGCGAGGGCAATTGGGGAGAAGGGCGAAGTTGTTACCTTGGAATTCGAGCATACTCATGCCAATGTTGCACGGGCAAATTTTAAGCATCTTGGCATCGAAAATATTTCGCTTCTTGTAGGTCCTGCTTTAGATCACATGAAAACTATGCAGGATGGCATTTTTGATTTTATTATGATCGATGCAGATAAGATCAATTACATTAACTATCTCCACGAAGCCTTGCGCCTTATCAAAGATGGTGGCGTCATCGCGGGAGATAATTGCTTGGCATTTGGAAAACTTTTGGCTCATGTTTCCGAAACCGATCCGGATTTTATCAGTGTGAATGCCGTCCGCAATTTCAATCTTGAATTTGCTGATGAAAAATCCATGTTCAGCTGCGTCGTCCCTGTCGGGGATGGGCTGGTGATGGGATTTGTGAAAAAAAGCTAATTTTAACTTGAACTTCTATGACATTTAATCTCTCAAGGAAAGTCTATCTTTTTCTTATTCCCATACTTTTTCTTTCCAGCATTTCGTATTCGCATCCGAATTCTTCGCTACTGTGGAAAATCTCCGGCAACGGATTAAAGAATCCATCGTACCTATACGGCACTGTTCATTCTGCTGATACACGGGCTTTCCAATTTGCCAAACTTGCCGAAGCAAGGATTGCAAAATGCAATGCCTTCGGCATGGAGATCAATATGGATAATATGGCTGATATGAATCTCTTCAGTATGATGCAATATATCGTCATGCCTGGAGATACGACGCTGCAAATGCTGATGACTCCTTCGCAATATAAGATCCTTGATAATTTTGTTACTGATTCGATGCACCTTTCACTTGCGATGTTCAATACGATCAAACCAATGTTTCTGCTTGGTATGCAGGAAGGAATGTCGATGTCAGAAGACTCCTCCGATTTTCTCGATCAGTATTTTATGAAGCAAGCGAAAAAAGATGGAAAAGAAATCATCGGAATCGAAACCATCGAAGAACAAATCAAAGCATTGGATCTAATTCCACTCAAAGAGCAGGCAAAGATGATGCTGGAAATGGTCGAACCCGATACAACAAAAAAGGAAAGTTCTCCCGAGGATCTTGTTGATATATATGCACGAGGCGATCTCGATGCTATTTACGCTTATTATAGTAAGGAAGATCTTTCCAATATTTTCAACGCCGCTCTCATCACCGATCGCAATCACCGTATGGCTGACCGCATTGATTCCATCATGCACAAGAAAACTTTATTCACTGCAGTAGGTGCATTGCACCTGCCCGGCAATGAAGGTGTGATCAATTTATTGCGAAAAAAGGGATACACTCTTACTCCTATTTGGAAAGAAGATTGAGGCGTGCTGCCAAAACTTTCCGTAATTTCGTCTTATGCTTAATTGGATCTGGCTCGGACTCATCGTCATCGCCATCGCTGTTGCGACCGGGCGAGATATTTCCGAACTCTCACAAGACCGTTTTCGCAATGGCAAAGCCATACCGTTTCAACTTGTTCAGAATGGATTGAAGCCGACAAGTCCCGATCATTATACTGCCTCTGTCTTCACTACAAAAAATAATCTTCTGGGATTTTACTCAGCTGATGAGTTAAAAGATTGTAAATCTGATTCAATTCTTGTCTCAATTGATTTAATCTTTCATTCAAAGTCTGACAACACAATCATCGGCGCAGCCATTCTAAATCTTCCGAGCGTCGCACCAACTATATGGAAAGATATGGCGAATGCTCAAGGTGATGAGAAAAAAATAGTGGGGGGAATAAAATTGTCTTTGGATTCTGTCGGTAGTGGTTCTGCAATGCTCACTCCCGAATCTATAAAATTCCGCATCTTGGCAAAAGTCGCAAATGAAGGCTTGCTAAAATCTGCTGAGACTGCTGTTACGATTGCTCTCGGGCTTATTGGCATTATGGCTCTTTGGCTTGGCATCATGAAGATAGCAGAAGCAGCAGGTCTTATCACTATTCTTGCAAAAATGGCGAAGCCATTAATGGTACGCCTCTTTCCGGACGTACCTCCGGAGCACCCGGCAATGGGTGCAATGCTTTCGAATATGGCTGCGAATTTTCTGGGTCTTTCGAATGCCGCAACCCCGCTGGGCTTGAAAGCAATGGAAGAATTGAATAAACTTAATCCCAATGCAGGAACAGCCACCAATGCGATGTGTATGTTCTTGACGATCAATACCAGCGCTATTACTCTTATTCCTGCAACAGTTATTGCGATCAGACTTTCGCTCGGCTCGAAAAATCCACCGGATATCATTATTCCGACTTTTCTAGCAACGGTCATTGCATTAACCTGCGCCGTCTTATTTAATAGATTCATTCAAAGATTTTTTCCGATAAAGGAGAATAATGATTGAGATCTTAAAAATACTTTCTACTCTTGCCGTGCCGATGGTCGTACTAACGATCGTCATGGTTGGTGCATTTAAGAAAGTTAAAGTCTATGAAGAATTCGTCGAAGGTGCCAAAGAAGGTTTCACGACTGCTGTTCGTATCATTCCTTATCTTGTCGCTATGCTCTGTGCCATAGGTATGTTTCGTGCTAGTGGAGCGATGGATTTTCTTACATCGGCAATTAGTCCTATCACATCTGCTATCGGCATACCAAGCGAAGTATTTCCGCTTGCCGTCATTCGTAATCTTTCAGGCTCAGGCTCATTAGGTCTGATGACAGACTTAGCAAAAACATACGGACCGGATTCATTTATCGGCAGACTTTCATCGGTGATGATGGGAAGCCATGAGACGACATTCTATGTGCTTGCAGTATATTTCGGCTCCGTCGGCGTAAAGAAAGCCCGTCATGCACCGCTTTCAGGAATTTTTGCCGACATCATCAGTGTCATCATAAGCGTTATATTAGTGCGGGCGATGTTTACCTAAAGAAATAATGAAAAAATATTTTCTCCTCATATTCATTCTTTCTTTTTTTCGATTGAGCTTTGCTCAGAGCATTGGTGATCGTGCTGTGCCTTCCTCTGACCCAAGCCAGAAATACAATGGTGTCGGAGGCGGATTGGGAGCGAGTATCTTTCAGGGAAAACCATTTCTTTTACTGACAGCCGGAACCCAGTTTGAAGCATGGCAGACGCTTGGTGTTGGTATTGACGGATACATTCGTATCGGAAGCGACGGAAAACTTCGCAAGGAAGATTTTGATGATTGGTATGATGCGCTTCGCTGGATCAGCTACATTCGTATTGGTCATCCAGGCGAAGATCTTTACGCCAGAATAGGCGGCTTGAATAATATTACCCTTGGTCATGGTACCATCGTCGATAATTATTCTAATAATTCATCGTATGATGATAGACGTATCGGTCTTATTGGAAGGATTGATATGGGGTTTTTGGGCGGTGAGGCATTTACGAGCGATGTATTGGTAAATAACGGTATTCTTGCAGGTCGTGGTTTTATAAGGCCTTTCCAGATCACTCCTGTTCTCGGCAGCACTTGGTTTTTTAAAAATATTGAATTTGGAGCTACTGCGTCTTACGATTTTAACCCTGATGCAGTACGTATTGTACCTAACCGTGCACCGTTTGTTGCCGATACAACGATCATTAGTGACGAAGGAGATACGACCCATAGCCGAGTGATACGATCTGATTCTGCCCCAGTATCTTCGCCACTTACCGTATATGGAGTTGATGCATCCGTAATGGTGTGGAAAAGTGAGAACCTTGAAGGCAGAATATATGGCGATTATGTCAAGATCATCGGCTTCAATGAAGGCTTCGTCTTTGGAGCAAGATCTAGTTTTATCATTGACTCCTCAACCCTTGTTGATCTCCGATTAGAGCGTTATCTTTTCAAGAATCATTTTCTTCCTAATTATTATAATTCATTTTATGAACGCGAACGATTTAATAACGATATTAATACGCTCAGTTATATAACCAAAGCTACGCGGCTTGCCGATACATCAAGCGGTGAAGGAAACGGATTTAAGTTTGGCGGATTCTTTAATTTCAGTGACAAAGTACAAGTTGGGATAACCTATGCTCATCTTGATAATCGCCGCTATAGCGATCTGATGCAGATATCATTGACCTTCCCGCATCTTTGGTGGAGATTTTTCGGGGCTATTAACTACATCCGTTCCAATATTGAAAGTCCAAAAGATTACTTCGGCTTCGATCAGAATACTCTTGCCTCAGCCAGGCTGAGTTTCCAGCCTTTCAGATTCCTGACGTTAAATCTCCTTGCAAGATGGACATTTACTCGTGATGCCAACGATCACGTCTCAACTCAATATATTATCGAACCCAAAGCCGTGTTCGTTGCACGATTCTAAAACGAATCGCCGCGAAGCGCCCTTGCTCTTTTTCTTGCTTCGGATCCAAGGGGTGACTTTGGAAATCTTTCCAAAAAGTCTTCATACATCCTTTGTGCCTTGGGTTTTTCCTTCAACAATGTTTCAGTAATTTCCGCCTGACGAAATGAAGCTTTATCAAGCAACGGACTTGTCAGCATCTTTTCCATCATTGTTTCCAATATCGTAACAGCATCATTCGGCTTTTTTAACTGAACCATGATCTCCGCAGCTCGAAGGATGGATTCATCGGCGATCGTCGCAGTCGGATATGTTTCCGGAATCGAGCGATATGCCGAGAGAGCTGCATTGAGATCTTTACCGAGCGCAGTGAGTTCGGCTTTTGCAAAAAGTTTTAATGCCGGATCATTCGCGGTGTTCTCCGAGATCAGCGAATGCAAACCGATCGCGTCATTTGCATAATCACTATTCGGATCCTTGATCACTGAATCAAGTATGACCAGCGACGAATCGAAATTGCCTTTGTAATATTCAATACGTGCCCGTTCGAATAAAATATGTTTTCTTGTATCGGCATCCTCAGCGCGTCTGCGTTGCGAGATAATACCATCAATAACATCTAATTGTAAATTTGCTGTTGGAATATCACCTTGCGCTAAAGCAATTTCCTCGAGTGCAAAATATGTGTCGCGGGTTCTTTCACTATACGATTGTGATCTGGTAAGAATATTTTCATAGATCAATTTTGCTTCAGGATAATTTCGGAGCGCTTTGAATGAAAGTTCTCCGGCGCGAAGCAACGCATCGAAGGCAATATTATTTTCGGTTTGAAGTTTTGCAAAATTTTGATAATCGGCGACAAGTCTTTCAAGCGAATCATTCGGCTCGTCATGTGTAGTTTTAAGTAGTACTTCCCTTGCTTTCAATGAGCCAAGTTCTGCCATTGAAATAAAATTTTTCTTTTGCAGATCATTTCCGGAGCTTTGGCGGAAACGTTTGATCGCCTCATTATACGCCATCACCGCAACATCCAATGCGCCTTCATTGCGGATGCGTTCTGCGAATTGTAGCAATTCGTACCCTCCGTATGTTTGCGATGCTGATTTTGATCCGAGATTATCGAGCTTGATAAATATCGCAAGCGCACCTTTATAATTTTTTAATTCGCCGTAGCACCATCCCAGAAGTCGAAGCTCGGTAGGCGAAGCTTGATCGGCATCAACATGCGAAGTAACAATGCGGATGATCTGACGACGGATCGTAGTATCTGCTGTGAAATATGCGATGCGCTGTTCGACAAGCGAGAGGTTCATTTCGTTAGTGCCGAGAAAGGCAAGATACTCCTTTGTGCCTTCTTCATATTTACCAAGTTTGAAATATAGTCCGCCGATCTGGTCGGTAAACTGTTCGCCAGCAATTGATTTTTTCCGTTCGCGGATAAGCAGAGCCAATGCTTCTTCTTGATAGCCAACTTCCATCATCGTCTGTGCGACCATCAGCGTCGATGAAAAGAACATTGGATCATTCGCCTGATGCAAGGCATGATCGAAGGCATCGAGCGCCTCAGATTTTTTATTCAGTTTCGAACGGACTCTACCAAGATCGAGATAAATCTCGGCTTTTTCCTGCTCATGAGTTAAACGATCTACAAGAAGCGTATCGCATTCGCCGTAACGCTTCAAAGAATAAAGATCGCGGAACAGCGCTTCCGAGACTTCCGGATAGTCCGGACGCGCCTTATGCAATTCGCCATAAAGACGAATGGCAGATGTCAGGTCACGCGTCTCTTCATAGACTCTGGCAAGCTGGTATTTCTGCGCAAATTCATGATCCGTCATCGTCTGCGACCGAAGTGCCCCGAAGAGGATGAAAACTAAAATAAATGAATAAAATGTTGATCTCACAAGTTGCGATACGAAAATATCATTCAATTGTAACTCTGTAAAGTTAAGAAAAGTCACTGCCTTCGGCGAAGGGATTTAACAATGTGCTTCTGGGTACCCCATAATTCTTTTTTAATGGAAATGGCAGAATATGTGTTTAATGCCCCGACTGTGAACGTAGTACCTTTGTATAATTATGCGAATTAATCAGCGAACCGTAAAAAATATTGCCCGGCTTGAAGGAGTGGGGCTACATACGGGCAATGCCAGTACAATAGAATTCCATCCGGC
Organism: Kapaibacterium sp. (SeqCode); assembly: GCA_038210275.1. Lineage (GTDB taxonomy): Bacteria > Bacteroidota > Ignavibacteria > Palsa-1295 > Palsa-1295 > PALSA-1296. Next base: position 58,996 of record JBBQWV010000015.1, read on the forward strand.
TCCGGAGAATTACGGAATCCGCTTTGTCCGAAAAGATCTGAAGGATTCGCCGGAGATTCCGGCGGTGGTTGATTATGTTACCGATATTTCCCGCGGCACCACGCTTTCGAATAACGGCGCAAGTGTTCATACAGTCGAGCACGTCCTTGCCGCAGTGGTGGGCTTGGAGATAGATAATGTCCGCATCGAACTCACAGCCAATGAGCCGCCCATCGGCGATGGCAGTTCGGAGCCTTATGTTAATACGCTTCTTGAAGCAGGCTTCGAAGAACAATCCGCTCCGAGAACGTATCTCGTGATAGATAGCACGATCTCCTATTCCAACGAAGCAAAAGGCGTAGAGATGGTTGCCCTTCCTCTCAAAGATGATTACCGCATGACGGTGATGGTTGATTATAATAATCCGGCACTCGGAAGCCAGCATACAGGACTATTTTCGCTTGAGAAAGAATTCATCAAAGATTTTGCACCGGCGAGAACATTTTGTTTTTTGCATGAAGTAGAAATGCTTCGTGAACAGGGACTGATCAAAGGTGGAAATCTGGAGAATGCCATCGTCATCGTTGATGGCGATCCATCAAAAGAAGAGCTTGATCGCTTCACTAAAAAATTGCATATTGAAGGCTCGGTAATTCTCGGTTCTCACGGAACGCTGAATAATAAACCGCTTCGTTTCAAGAATGAACCGGCACGGCATAAGCTTCTTGATCTACTCGGCGATCTTGCATTGGTCGGAGCACCGATACAAGCTCAGATTCTCGCTGCCCGTCCAGGGCATGCATCGAATGTGGAATTCGCCCGCAAGCTTCGTTCATTGTTGCTGAAGAAATCGCATCTGAAGAAATATACTCCCGGCGCTCCGGTATTTGATATTAATGCCATCGAGCAGGCAATGCCGCATCGATATCCGATGCTTTTAGTTGATAGAATTTTGGAAATGGATCTTGAAGCGGGAGCCGAGAGAATTGTCGGGCTGAAAAATGTCACCTACAACGAGCCGTTCTTCATGGGACATTTTCCTGGCAAACCAGTTATGCCCGGCGTGCTGATCTTAGAAGCCATGGCACAGACCGGAGGAATGTTGATGCTTGGTTCGATGAGCGAACCGGAAAAGAAACTTGTACTTTTTATGGCGATTGATAAAGCAAAATTCCGTAAACCCGTTATTCCAGGAGATCAACTGATCTTTGAAGTGAAGCTTCTTCGTAATAGAGGAAAATCTTTTCAGCTTGCAGGGCAGGCATTTGTTGACGGGCAGCTTGTAGCCGAAGCAGAACTCATGGCGGCAATAGTTGATAAGGAGGCAACACAGTAATGCCGATACAAATTCATCCAACCGCGATCATTGATCCAAAGGCGCAGTTCGGCAAGGACGTTCAGGTAGGTCCCTATGCCATCATTGAAGGCGACGTTATCATCGGAGAGAACAGTATCATTCATCATCATGCTTTTATTGCAAATGGTGCGAGGATCGGAGCAAATTGTTCCGTGCATCACTCTGCTGTAGTTGCGAATACTCCGCAAGATCTGAAATTCAAAGGCACAGAAAAAACTTCTGTAGAGATCGGTGACGGCACGACGATTAGAGAATTTGCAACGATCCATAGAGCAACCGAGCATACAGGAAATTGTAATGCCGGGACGAATGATGGAGTAACGCGCATCGGAAAGAATTGTCTCATCATGGCATATTCCCATGTAGCACATGATTGTCTTGTTGGTGATAACGTTATTCTCTCTAACTCCGCGCAGCTTGGCGGACACGTCACTGTCGAATCATTTGCCATCATCGGCGGCTTAACAGGACTTCATCAGTTCTCGCTTATCGGTGGATACTCAATGGTTGGCGGAGGATTGATGATCACGAAAGACATCCCTCCTTATTCACTTATCGGTGATCAGCCCGCGCGCTTCGGAGGAATTAATAGAATTGGTTTAGAGCGTCGGGGATTTTCATCTGAAAAAATTGAGGCGATCAAGAAGGCGTATAAATTTGTCTATTACAGCGGATTAAATGTTGCCGATGGTATTGCAAGTATCGAAAAGGATCCAGAGCTTGCTATTCCGGAAGTAATGAGTATCGTTGAATTTATAAAGAAGTCTGATAGGGGAATTATCAGCGCATAAAAAAAGGCGGACTTTTCATCCGCCTTTGACTCCCTAAAAATATTTTTTTATTTACTCTCCCATTGTTTGATCTGCCCTTGAATATTTTTCTTTGATTCTTCGGGGGCTTTATCTAAAGCAATTTTCATATTCTCGATCGCTTTTTTCAGATCTCCTTTTGCTTCGTACCCTCTTGCAACGCCTGAATAGACAAACCACTGATCAGGATTTTTCTTAAGATTATATTCGAATATCTCCATTGCTTCGTCGGTTTTCTTTTCGCGCAGAAGCTGCCTTCCATAACTATGAAGCTCTAAAGGTTTTGCAATTTCCATTGCACGCTGAACAGTTTTCTCTGCTTCATTTGCTTTACCATTTTTTTTCTGAAGCTCTGAAAGTGTTTGGAGATTATCAAAATTTTCTTCGGTAGCAATCGATTTGTTTGCCCAGTGCGCAGCTTCCTCTAAATTAATATTTTCGTCAGCACAATAGTTTGCAGCGGAATTATAACCTTGCCACGTAAATCCCGGAGTATTGCGAAGTTCTCTTCTAATGCTTGCAAGAACCACTTCATGTGTATTAACTTCTACATTAAAACCAACTGCTAATTTTTCCCAATGCAGTTGGATAAGTGTTTTATTTGGTTGCGGATTAACGAATTCATATTTCAAATATTCTTCAAATTCTGCCGGCTGCGGTTTTACTGTTACTCGCAATGCATCTTCTTTTCCATCATAAGAAAAACTCCCCCAAGAAGTAGAATTTTTGGAGAAGATCACCGTCCATTCTTTTTCCTCAGGAAGAAAATGCAACCCGTAAGTCCCTGAGGCAAGCGGCTTGCCTTCGATGGTAATGTTATCGGAAAATGTGATCGTTGTATTTTCATTTGCTCCGCCGCGCCAGGGCATTGAAGCACCATAAGGCACAAGCTCGCCCCAGATCTTTCTCCCTTTTACAGAAGGACGGTGATACATAATTGAAATTTCGGATAAGCCAATCGTCTGGCTTACTGAAGCTTTCTGAGATTCCCAAGGAAGATGCACACTGCCCGTTCCATATTGAGCAAAAATATGAGAAGGAGCAAGCGTTTGTGAAAATAAAAAAAGAACAATAAAAGCAGCTGAAGTTTTTTTCATAAGGTCATGCAATTAAAAACACATTATTAGAAAATAAAATTACGTTATGGATGAGGACTTGTTTCCGATTCTTTGAAAAAAAAGAACCCCTGCTCTTCGAGCAGGGGTTCTTAAAGAAAACGTTATCTCTAACGATTACTTTGCAAGAGTCATCTTGCGAGTTGCAGTGAAGTCTGCGCTTTGGAGTCTATAGATATAGTTACCGGAAGCGAGTTCATTACCTGCATCGTCTTTACCATCGAACTTCACTGAATGCGTTCCTTCGCTGACGTTGCCATCAACAAGAGTGCGAACAGTCTGACCAAGCGAGTTGAAGATAACAAGTCTGGTCGGTCCTGCAAGCGGCAACGAGAAGTTGATCTGCGTTGTCGTGCAAGGATTCGGATAGTTCTGATAGAGTTCATACGCATCCGGTGAACCGATTGACACATTAACTGTATTAGAAATGTGCTGTGATCCATCGAGATCCATTTGGATCAAACGATATGTGTATGTTCCCGGAGATACGTTACGATCATTATAGACGTAACCATTCTGTACGTTTGAATTGATCTTGCCATCAACGAAGGCAATCTTTTCGTAGAAGCCATCTTGCTGATTAGCAATACGACGCTCCACGAAGAAACCTTGGTTGTTCTTTTCCTGTGCAGTTGACCAATTCAGAAGCGCTGTACCATTGACTTCCTTGCCGGTGAGCGGCGTAAGGAAATTAACAGGAAGCATTCCGCTTGTGCTTACCATTGCACGGATCATAGGTGTGTAACCGCCTGCTTGATTCCAATATAAAGGAGATTGGAAACCATTACCGCAAGGATTACAAGGAACGGTACCCCAAGCTAGTCTATAGCTATTCTGAAGAGCGCTATTGACAGGCCAGAAACCGTTTGGTGGCATCCAGAATGACCAATCGCAGCTTGACGCTGTACGTTCAATTGCGTAAGACGTGGATACATCACCGTAGTTATTATTCTGCGCGATATTTGTACCGTATGGATCATGGTAGATCGCCTGAAATACAGGTGTCTGCGGATCGGTAACAAGTATGCGAGCGCCGCCTCTGGATATATCGGCTCCCATGAACATATTGTCCAAAGAAAGCTGTCCGACTGAGATCCAATAAACGCCCTGCGTTGCACCACCACCACTTCCGCCCGCTAATACGATCGGAGTCGGGAAGTAGTACGGCCACCATGTATTAAAGAGGTCACCCTTACGGATATCCTGCATCATACCACCACCAACTGTATCGCAAGTCGGCACACCACTATTCGGACTTCCTTTGAGAACAGAAAGTCTGATAGCATCCGGTGATTGGTTACCATTAGCAAAGAAGATACGAACGCCATACAGTGTATCTTTAACAGCTAAGCGGAATTTCATTGCAAAGCTACCTGAGTTATTATTAAATCCGATACCTGCTCCAGTGACCTGAACCAATCCTGGCCAGTCATTCGAACCATCATCCAACGCAAATTCAGTAGGATCGCCAGGAGTGCCGACATCTAAAAAGAATTTCGTGAATGTGCCATTATCCTGAGTATAGGAGTCATAAGCGCTTGAAGCTAAGAATGCATGAACAGTGAAGGTGCCACCAGTCGTAGCATTCTGCGCATTCCAGTTAGGCATTAAGATCGTCGAATCTGTACCACCACGTAATGATGTAACAGTTTCGATAGCCCAGTAAAGTGTATTACCGTTCTGATCGAGGATCTGAACACGGATCGGGAACGCGATCGCAACATCGGTCGAATTATTTGCGACGTGTACATAAACCGGAAGTGATACTGCCTGTGAAGGAGGGATGTGTGTATATGGAGAAACTACACGTACCCACATCACTTCGATTTCAGGCTTACGTGGCACTTGAAGTGATATGTTATCCACGTAGAAATCATCACCGTCATCATCAGGTGGGTAAGCACCGTCATCTTTCGCTTTCAAGCGGATGCGGAAGCGGAAATTACCCGTAAAGTAGTTAAATGTCGGTGTAGTGAACTTGTCGAGGCGAACAGAGAACTTTATAAATTCAAAGTCATTGCCACCATCGATCTGTCCAACTTGTCTCCAACCGCTGGCGCTTGGATTACAAGCAGGCTCAGTCGGAGACTTAAATTCTACAACTAAAGAGTCACCTGCACGTGCAGTAGAACCGTTAGCGTTCAGCATCGTCTTTTCAGGTCCGACAAGAGTTTGGGCATCCCAAAGCCATGGGAATTGGAAATTACCTGTTCTCTCGTAACTAAAGCCTAAGGTAGCTTTTGTTTGTCCGAGAAGATTGAATGGGAATGACAAGAGAGAGTCACCCTTATTCGAACCACCATACGGATTTCCATCAATATCCTGACGATCAAAATGAATGACAGGATCTAACAATCCGCTCTGTCCTACACCACCTGATGTATTTTCATATCTCGGTGGAGGAGGGTCGAAAGTAACGGCATCACCGTCAGAAACCTGAGCGCCGATCGCAATCCATTTTGTCTGATCAGGAATATCACCCTTTTGAGTAGAGCTATAGCCATCAGATGGATCGTTAAACGGAAGTGCTGTTGTGCGGATACCAAATATCTGGACACAAACCGTATCATCGAACGGCCACACATCGCCGATATAATTATCGCTGCAATCATACGTTGTTGCAACAGCACACGCATTGAACGTGCCAAGTTGATTCAGAATATTCGGATTTGTGGAATAAGGAGTAAAATCTCCATCCTTTGTTCCGCGAACTTCACTGGCTGCCATATTGGTCATACAGAAAGTACGTCCATAAACTGCAGTTCCGGTAACAACGTTACGAATCTGAAACTTTGCCTTAAAGCTCTGTTGTATCTGGTCAACATTCTGAAATGTTCCACGCGGTGAAAGACTTGTGCTCAGACAGACTTCGTAGTTTCTCGGAGGAAAATCGACCGAGATAGCGCGGACAACATTATGCCAGCGTTTAAACTTCACTGCCCATTGACCTGCCTGACGGAAATCTTTATTACAAGCGCGGCATGTAGTATTCACTGCATCCCAACGTCCTTTTCCGGAATGACTTCCGTAGTTCACTGATGTTCCCTCAGTTTTACTAGCATTGATAAGACCAATGGTAGAATTACGTTGGAACACACGGTATGCCGGAATTGGTGGGAATCCAAGGATCGTACCTGAGAACGGTCCATAGTTGATCTGGATGCTCGAATCCTGACGAGTGAAAACGATCTGCATCTTTCTGATGAAGAGGTTATCACGTCCGGTTCCGGGATCAACACTATTCGGTATTGAAGGTCTGATGCGAAGATTGTAATAGTTCACAAAAAACGAATCAGAACTCGGGCTGGTACGAATGTACACTTTAGAGCTATCCTGTCCCGGGCGGAAATCCAAATCTGCAAATAATGCACAGATAGCGGAATAAACAGAGCTGGCTGCTATACTTGTAGTTGTTTTGAGATCAGGATTTGCATTGTTGCAATAGATCGGAGCGTTTGTCCATGTTTCTGCGCGCAGTGTAGAGCTGGCATTACCAAAACCAAGATAGCCATTTGAAGAGATCATCAAGCTATCAAAGTTTCCTTGGTAGAAATTAAATGTGAAACCGATCGGAATAGGACCAGCCATGGCATTATCAATCGTATCCATGGTAGAGGGGTTGCTCCATGTCTTACTCAGATAATCATAGGTCCTATTTGCTGGATTGTAAAAATAGTGGAGCAATCTGTCACCGAAGAATTGCTGCTGGGGACCACTCTTGATGCGATACCAGCTAAAAGTCTGGTATACCGTATCAATAAAGAAGTAGTTGGGGCGCCAAGGAAGCGGAGCGTTATCATCCGAGTCAACGACATAATAGCCGCTGTTCAGGACGTTCGGCTCGCCGCGACGATTCCCCTGTGCATTAGAGTTCTTTACTCCGAAGAGCATCAAACTCACAAGCGCAAGAAACGCGAAAGAGAGTATCCGATTTTTCATCGTATTGGTTAATTTAATTTAATACAAAAATAATGCAGTGATTTCAAAAAAACTTGATTCGAACTGAGCTTCAGACCTCCCCGAAGATCAGTTAAAAACATCCCGTAAAACACAAATGTGGCGAAAACAACTCAAATTCAGCAAAAACCCTCAATGATGCAGAGTTTTGGGCTACTAAAATACAAAATAAAACTACGCCCCACCTTTAAAAGACAACTGAGATGGCAAAAGGTTACAGATTATTTTCAATTATTTTTAGAAAATAGTTGAAAAGTGCTTTCCTGCCATCTGACGAACAACATCTTTAAACTCCAATTCAAGTAAACGAACAAGTGCATCTTGTACTTCCAATCCGGATCTTTCTACGATCTCGTCAATATGCACTGCCTCACCGGATTCATCCAAAATACCTACTATTTTTTTCTCTGACACACTTAACTCAGGTCTTTGCGAAGCTTGCCGCTTTCGAGCCTTAATACTTGCACCCGGTTTTTCAACCCATTCTAAAACTTCGAGAATATCTACTGCGTTCCTGAAAAGTCGGGCACGGCTATCGAATATTAATTGATTTGGTCCTCGGCTCATCGGGCGAGAAACATCACCGGGAAGAGCAAAAATATCGCGCCCCTGATCCAGAGCCAATGAAGCCGTAATCATAGAGCCTCCTTTTTCTTCACTTTCGATGATAATACTTGCCTTCGAAAGCCCACTGACAATTCTATTACGCCACGGAAAATTCTTTGCTTCAGGTGGAGCACCAAGTGGCAGTTCGGATATTATTGCGCCGCGCCCTGATTCTGTAAGCTTTTTGGCAAGACCTTTATTTGCTGAAGGGTAGAGTACATTGATCCCTGAACCAAGTACTGCAATCGTCTCTCCGCCTGCTTCGAAGATTGATTCATGCGCACATGTATCAACGCCGCTTGCCAGACCACTGGTTACCATTACATTGTACTTTGCAAATTCCGCACACAGACTTTGCGTTGCTCGCTTGCCATAATCGGTCATTTTTCTGCTTCCGATAATGGCAAGGTTACGTTCGTTCTTTAGAAGCTCCGGATTGCCCGATACAAAAAGAAGAGCCGGAGGTTGATAAATTGTCTTTAGATGCTCGGGGTATTCAGTATCGTAATAAGTAATGACGACAGTGTTTTCAGGCAAATTATCCAAATGCTTCTTTGCCGTCTCTAAGGCTTTTTCGCGAGACTCAATAAAATCAGTGGCAATGATCTTTCCAAAACCGGGAGCATTGCGTAATTGCAACTCGGTTGCCCGAAGAGCTGTTTCTGCATTACCAAAATAATCACATAGCGTCATCAGCCGTTTCGAACCGATGCTCGAACAAAGATAGATCGCGTAATAGACAATGAGTTCAGATTGCGTCATGGAAAATTATTGAGCGGCTGTAAATTCTGAAATTATTTTCCTTTGAATTCCGCTTTGCGCTTTTCGAGAAAGGCAGTCGTACCCTCATGGAAATCCGATGATGTTGTGAGTTGTCCGAAACGCTCCGCTTCTCTGCCAAGTCCTTCTTCGATAGACTCATCGATTCCCTCAACGATGCATTCAAGTGCCGCGCTGATAGCAAGCGGAGCTTTGGAAGCTATCGTCGCAGCCATCTGCTGCGCCAGCGCAAGTAACTCTGCCTGCGGTACAACACGAGCTACCATTCCTTGCTCAAGGGCTTCACGGGCATCCATTTGCCTACCTGTGAGGATCAGGTCGGTTGCTATAGTACGCCCAAGAATACGCGTCAGCCTTTGTGTCCCGCCGTAACCCGGTATAATCCCAAGATTCACTTCAGGCTGCCCAAATTTTGCATTCTCTGAGCAAATACGAATATGACATGCAAGCGCCAGTTCGCAGCCGCCACCAAGAGCAAAGCCGTTGACTGCAGCGATAAAAGGCTTTGGAGAAGATTCGATCAGACTAAAAACAGCCTGACCATTTTGTGAAAATTCTCTGCCCTCCTCTGAATCATTCAAAGCCGCAAGTTCACCAATATCTGCTCCGGCAACAAATGCCTTCTCACCGGTGCCGGATATGATCGCAACGCGGACATCATCACGAACACGGAGATCGGTAACTAAATGACGAAGATCATCAAGCACTGCCGAACTTAGAGCATTTAACTTATCAGGACGATTGATCGTGATCGTTGCAACGAAAGAATCAATTGTATATTTTATCGTTTGGTATTCGTAAGTAGTCGGTGACATAAATTTTCAGATTAATTTTTCTCTTCGATCTTTCGGAGTTTTTCTTCCAATTCTTTAACACGATCAATCAGTTCGGGCAATTGTCTTAGCGCACCTTCTTGACGCAGAGCTGTCCGAAATTCTTTTGCAGGCGCGCCGAAATAGGTGCCGGATTTTGTGATGGATTTTGAAACTCCGGATTGCGCGATGATAATTACATCATCGGCAGTTTTAATATGCCCGATCATCCCGACCTGCCCGGCGATCTGATTTCTGCTGCCGATCGTTGCCGAGCCTGAGATGCCGGTCTGCGCAGCGATCATGGTATTCTTGCCAATCTCTACATTATGCGCGATATGAATCAGATTATCAAGCTTCGCTCCTTTGCGGATAATCGTGTGACTAACCGTTGCTCGGTCAATCGTGCATAACGCTCCGATCTCCACATCATCCTCTATCAGGACATTTCCTATCTGAGGAATTTTTCTAAAACTTCCGTCTTTACTCGGAGCATATCCAAAACCATCGAAGCCTATTACTGTTCCAGCACCGATCACCACATTTTTTCCGATCAACACCCCATCATAAATAATCGCGCCGGGATGAATCACTGAACCATCACCGATAACAACATCGTCTCCGATAAAACATTGAGCGCCGATTATTGCAGTTAATGAAATAGCAGCAGATGAAGAGACTACAGCACTTGGATGAATCTGTTCTGAAAAAATATTTTTTCGCGGATTGAAATGCGAAAGTGCAGAAGCAAATGCACTGTATGGATCTTCGCATCTGATGAGCGCAGGCATTTTTTTTGAATTCAAGTTCTTAGAATTTGTAGATTCAGTCGGAAGCACGAGTGACGTTCCGATAATCACTGCCGTTGCATTAGTTGTCAGCAAGAATTTCTCATATATCGGATTCGCGATGAATGTCACCGATCCCGGACCTGCTTCGGTGATCGTTGCAACATGAGTGATCTCTTCATTGCCTGTAGCATTCTCTAATGTTACTGCATCCAAATGCGATACAAGTTCGCGAATATTCATATATTCTTCTGCTGCGAAGTTAAATCTTAATGTTTGATGGGCGGCTGTGCTCCAGGCGGAGTACTTGGCGGGATTGCTACTGGGTTGTTTGTATTAGCGTTCGTATTCGTTTGATTAGGAGGATTTGTTTTGTTCGTATTATTTAAAGGATTATTGAGCGGAATATTAAAAATATCATTCGTTTCTAATCCTAATTTTTTAGCGACTGGTGTAGAGAGATCAAATTTTGCATTCGTATACAGAATTGCAACGTCCTTCGAACTTCTGTCAAAAACATAATCGTACTTTCCGTCAAGCGCAACTTCTTCTATCGCCTTCATTAGTTTATCGTAAGCAGGTTTCATCAGATCGGCTTGCTGTTTGTATAGATCACCGGACGCTCCGTATTTATCTTGTCTGAATTGATCGATCCGTTTCTTGAGATCGGAAATATCAAATTCGACGGCTGCGCGTTCGGCATCAGTCATAATGAGTTTCTTGCGTTCGAAGTCGTCGCGTTTGCGTTTCAGATCGGCTTCGAGATCGGAAACTTCCTTATTCCACTGGTTAACAAATTGGTCAAGCCGAGCCTCAGCATCGACTGCTTCGGGCATTCGTTTTAAGATCTTCGTTGCATCAATAAATGCAATACGGGATTGACCATAACTAACCGAAGCCGCAAAAAATAATGCGACGAGGAGAAAAGATAAAAGACGGTACTTCATATTTTTTTAAAAAAATCTTTATTTAGATTCCAGTGGGACGGACTCTTAGTCCGTCAGCGTTGATGGGCGGACTGAGAGTCCACCCCACTGGAGAAAGCTTCCGCGCCCTTCAACAACTAAAAACTCTATAAGCAAAAGCGCGTTTGCCTTATTATAAAGCAAACGCGCTCCTGAAAATGTGCCCCGAAAATGCAAAGGGGGCGAAAAACTGCACCAATTATTTTTTGAGAGAATCCGAAACTTCTGAACTGATGTCCTTTACGTCTTCTCCGACGAAAGCAACATTGCCTTTATCGAGGATGATGTCGAGTTTCTTCTTCTTGGCAACCGTGTTGATCGCATTCTTTACTTTCTCAACGATCGGAGCCATGATATCTTTACGAATTTTCACGATCTCACCGTTCTGCTGATTAGACTTTGCATCGTTATAGTTCTGGATTTCAACCTGCATCTTTCTTAAATCTTCTTCGGCTTTTGCCAAAGCGTCCTTTGACATTGTCTCTTTGATCTTTTGATAGCTGTCATATTTTTCCTGAGCAGCTTTATTCATCATACCAAGAGTATCCTGCCATAACTTGATGATTCCGTTCATCTTGGTTGTAGCAGAAGCATACTCGCTATATGAATCAAGTACTTTCTGACCGTCAACAACGCCAACTTTCTGAGCTGAAGCGTTCATCGAAAAAAGCGAGATCATACAAATGATCGCGACAAGGATAAAAGATTTCATTGAAACCATTGGTTAAATTCCTCTCTGAAAATGATAAAAAAAAGAAAAATGAGTTAGATAAGTGCCTGTTAATACGAAATCGGGCTTAAAAGTTTCCGAAATCTTGCTCTAATAGCCCTTATCGCTTATTTCAGACTCCATTTCGTCCCATCCTTCGAATCTTCGAGGGTTATCCCCGCTTTTGTCAAGTTATCCCTGATCAAATCGCTCATTGCAAAATCCTTACTTATCTTGGCTTGTTTGCGCTTTTCAATTTCTGTTTCTATTAATACAGCAAGGGCTATCTTTTCTTTATCGTCCGAAGTCCGGAGTCCAGAGTCTGAAGTGGGGAGAATGCCGAGAATGCTTCCGGCAAGCGTATTCCAAATATGGTATTCTTCCGTTAGCTTTTCGTTGTCCGGTTTATCAGCAGAGAGATAGGTATTGGTCTCTTTTGCAAGATCATAAAGAATTGCTATCCCTTTTGGAGTATTAAAATCATCGTTCATTTCTTGAATGAACTGCGCAACAAGGGGATGCCTAAGCTCCGTCTCATTTAGCGAACGGACTTCCGGCTTTCCCAATATTTCCGAAAGTCTTTGATAGGTTGATAACAATTTCGCATACCCAACCCCTGCCGCATCAATTGCATCTTTCTTAAATTCCGTCGTGCTTCGGTAATGCGACTGAAGAAGATAGAATCTGAGCGTCATCGGGTCGAACTCCTTAAAGAGATCGCGGAGATAGCTGGAATTGCCGAGTGACTTTCCCATTTTCGTGCCATCAACCGTCACCATATTATGGTGCATCCAAAAGCGCACGAACTGCTTACCCGTCGAGGATTCGCTTTGAGCAATTTCACATTCATGGTGTGGAAATTGGTTCTCCAATCCGCCTCCGTGAATATCAATAGTCTCTCCGAGATATTTCATACTCATCGCCGAGCACTCAATATGCCAACCCGGAAAACCATCACCCCATGGTGAAGTCCAGCGCAGAATATGTCCCTTTTCTGCTTTCTTCCAAAGCGCGAAATCCTGCGGACTGCGTTTCTCAGTACGAGTCTCAACACGACCGGAAGTTTCCTGATCTTCGACTTTGCGACCGGAGAGCTTACCATATTCAGCATCTTTTGCTACTTCAAAATAGACACTGCCATTTATTTCATAAGCAAAACCTTTAGCGATCAAGTCTTTAATGATCTCAATTTGCTCGATGATATGACCCGATGCCCTCGGCGCAATATCGGCAGGCAAGATGTTCATCGCAGCTAAATCTTCGTTTGTTCGTCTGGTAAACGTCTCGGCGATCTGCATAGGATGCAGCTTGACCTCTGCGCTTTTTTTGAGGAGCTTGTCTTCGCCCGCATCCTCATCATTATCGGTCATGTGCCCCACATCGGTGATGTTCTGCACGTAGGTGACATGATACCCCAAGAACATCAGGTAACGTCGAACGACATCAAAGGAGACATAGCTCTTGGCATGCCCGATATGCGCGTCAGAATAAACGGTCATTCCGCAGACATACATCCCCACGCTTCCGGGATGGATAGGGATAAATTCTTCTTTGGAACGGCTTAGAGTGTTATATATTTGCAATGGCATAGTCGCAAGACAACGCAGAAGAAGTAGAAGTGAGTTCACTTTTCCTTTCATCATTTGCTACCCAACTTCGGATTTCGGACACCGGAATTCGGACTTACCCGAGGCTTCCCAAAAAATAGCGGAAACGCTTTTAAGTCGGTTTTTGTATTAGGGCTTCCAGAATTTCGTATATTTGTATTCAGGTTGTTTATTTAATTCAGATGTTATGCTCTGGAACCAGCCGAAATATGTGCTCGGCGGGGATTTGGGTATGACTGTTTTTTCACAATTCACTTAATAAAGAGGTAATTCAATGAGGCTTCGTAATTTATTTGTACTCGGTGCTTTTACGGCTATGTCGTTTAGCATGATCGCTTGTGGTAAGAAAGCTGAAGAGCAAAAGTCAGCTGATTCAATGATGACAACGCCAACTCCGGCACCTGCGCCCGCTCCTGCTCCTGTACCAGTCAAGGTTGACTCGGTTAAAGGTGACCAGATGAAGAAAGATGGCGACAAGATGGTAAAAGAAGGCGACAAAATGAAGAAAGATGGCGACAAGATGAAGAAATAATTTTTCTTTCTTTCACCGTTTTATAAAAAGCTCCGGGACTTGTTCCGGGGCTTTTTTCTTTTGTGGAGCTGAATTTATTGATATGTCATCCTGAGCAAAGCGAAGGATGTCGAACTTCAGATTGCCTGAAATTGCGAGATTCTTCGCTTTGCTCAGAATGACACATGAACAGGATCATTCAAAAACTAATACCCCTATTTTAAGATCATCACCTGTACGGTATCTTTTCCGTAAACCGAGGTAATCTGCAAGGAGGCAAGTAGGGTATCGCGCGTGAGCTTGGTTCTATCAATCTTGATTGGCACTTGAGTATTATCTCCGCTTCCGGTCGAATTTTGAAGGACGGAAGTTAATGTTAGAACATTCACATTCCATGAAAACGGACAAGTGCATGTATGCGTGATAGAAAGAGTCTTTACCGTATCCCCGGAAGAAAACGTCAAGGACTTAGGGCTGACCACCATTTCATGTACCGTATAAGTTGTATCGGTGGTACATCCGTTGATCGCGATGGCGAATAGACAAATAAAAAGAATCTTCATGTGGTTCTTAAATATATTATGTACAAGCTAATTCTTTTGGGTGAGAGAGGGTTCCGTGAGAAAAATTTGTGTTGTTGGGGGGAGTCCGCTTGCGAACGACGAAGCCGAAGTTGTATGTCATTCTGAATGGAGTCCGAATCGCGATAGCGATACGGACGAAGTGAAGAATCCCGTAATAGGTGGCAGACTCTTACGTTCTACAAACTATTACGGGATTCTTCGTTTCGCTTCGCTCCACTCAGAATGACAAAGGGGGTTAGGGGATTGCTTCGTCGTCCCTATGCGTCCGCCGCCTCGAACTCGCACTGACACACTCAATTCCTATCTCAACTTTCCGATTTCATATTTTCCTACAACGCCATTACGCTCTTATAAATATCCACATCAATCGCCCGTTTCCCGGTTTTTTCAGCGATGACAGAAAGACTCGGAAGTTTGCGGACAAATTTATACGTAAAAGCTGCGACAACTAATAGAATTGCGGAGTCCGTCCACAGCGCAGTTCCGACGCTATATTCATGTGCTAAAAACCCGGCGAGTAAACTGCCGAAAGGAAATAATCCTGCAAAAGCAAGTGAGTATATTCCCATCACTCTGCCGCGCAAAGCATCGGGTACGAATCTTTGCAATGTTGAATTCGCTGTGATAAAAAAAGTGATGACACTCCAACCTGTAACACCCAAACAAAATAGCACGGGCAACGTCGTTGTAAAAAGTGGGATCAGACTTATCGAAGCAATGAATGTGGCAATGGAAAAATACACCATAAATCTCGCACGCAATTTATTACTGAACGCCGCTTGTGTTAGCGCTGCTATAAGTGCCCCAAGACCATTCGCCGAAAGCAATGCGCCATACGTTGCAGAATTCCCTTTTAATATTTCAACAGCTATCACAGGGAGATTCACTGTATAGCTCCATGCAAAAAGAGTCATGGCAATTACAAGTACCATCAATGCTCGGAAATTCGGAATGTGATAAAGATAGTGCACGCCCTCTTTCATTGACTGCATCCGTGATTCATCTTTCAATCTTCTGTTGCGGACTTCATGCGGCATTCGCATCATCAGTAAGCCGATGATCACAGCAACGAATGAAACCCCATTGAGCATGAAGCAAAGTTCAATCGAAACTGTTGCGATAATAATTGCACCAAGTGCCGGACCTATAAGACGAGCCGCGTTAAAAACTGCAGAGTTCAACGCAACGGCATTCGGAACGTCATCTTTACCGACCATCTCAACAACAAATGCCTGACGAGTCGGAAGATCAAATGCTATCGTCGCACCCGAAAGTAAATTCACAAGCCCGAGCACCCAAACTGCCGTCCAATTCTGCCAGACAAAAAATGCGAGGAGAAATGCGAAGACTCCTAAGAGGGTCTGCGTTATAATTAGAATCTTCCGCTTTGGAAATTCATCGGCAATTGTTCCGGCGTACACTCCGAGAAAGAGGATTGGCACTGCTCCGAGAAATCCCATCACTCCTAAAGCTCGGGAGTCACGAGTGATTGAATAGACAAGCCAGGCAAGTGCAGTATTTTGCAGCCACGTTCCGATGAGAGAGATACATTGCCCGAAAAAGAAGAGGCGGTAATTTCGATGCTCGACAACAGAGCGAAACGTCGTACGAAACAGACCAGAAAGTTTTACAATAGGTAGTGATGGACTGAAATGCATACTCTCTAATACGAAATTTTTATGACGATGTTGCATTCCTCACTTTACGCTTTTTGCTTTGCGCTTAAAGCTTGTTTTGTATTTTTACAGCCATGAAGATCACACAATACCGTCTTATCCGCGGAACCATGCTTGCTATGAGCGGGATTTTCTCGGCTATTTTTCTCTATTGGATATTTTCCGACTCGATTGAAGACCTGACTTTTGAAAAGTGGGTATTCCTGATTCGTGGCGTAATCCTTATGACGATCGGCATCGTCGTTGTCATAAAATTACCACGCATGAACGAGCATATTTTTTTCGCGCTTTTCTTAATTAATTTTTCTTTTACTTCATGGCTTGCTCTTGAATCTCCGGTTTGGCAAATTGATTCGTTCTTTTGGGCACTGACTGCAGGAAGCTTTGTCTATGCGATGATCAAATATCCAGGGGCATCGGCTCAGGCATTGTATGCAAATTATTTTAAACAGAAACATGCTCCGGCAATTTATAAAGCCCCGGTATTATTTTTCACTGATGATAAAAAATTCTGGTTTGTATTCTTCCCGTTGATGATCATTGCCCGCATTGCAGGGCACTTCCTTAGTAACGTTTTTATGGATGCGTTGAATATTGTCGTGAATATATCCGGATTTATCTACTTCAGGATCAGCTATAATCTTGCCGGAAAAGCAGACCGCAGCAGACTTGCATGGATCCTCTGGGGATTAGTAGTTGCTCTTGTTGTCACACTCGTAGAACTTCTGATCAAGGTATTTTATCCTGATGCCGCACAAATTATTTTTCATTTTACGTTCGCGCTGACATCTGCAACGATCTGCATTGCAATCATCATGGGAGTATTCTTCGCAGGATTTTTGGATACAGCGTTAGTGCTTCGGGGTACGATCGTTTACAGCATTATGTTCTTAGCGGTGATCTTTCTTTTCAGCTTTATCGAGCATTACATCGAGCACGGGCTTGCAATGATGCTGCATATCGAAAGCGACTTGATCAGCGCGTTCATGGCAGGCTTCTTGGCACTTGCCATTCAACCCGTACATAAAAAACTTGAACATATTCTGCCGAAGTTTTAAGCTTAAAAAAAGTTACTTATTTCAGCACAATTTTTTTTACTATTACTGAGCTCGGAGTCGTCACCCTTACATTATATATGCCAAGTGTAAACTTTGAAAGATCAAAAGTGATAGTCGTTGACTTAGGATTCATTTGCGCCAACATAGTCTCTCCGAGGATATTTGTGATGGTAATATGCTGAATATTTTGAGGCAGGTGCGAGATAGTTATATTCCCCATCGTAGGATTTGGAGAAAGTTGGATATCAAGATTAGAATTAGGGGGAGCTACATCACTTAAAATTGGTGTAAATACTTCGTTCGTATTAAGTATGCCATTTCCATTCTTTCCACCCATTACATATATTTGGTCGTCCAATTCCGAAGAAGTCAGGGCATATCGCGGAGTAAATGCTCCATTTGTCATTCCAGTAGTCCACGATGATGTAAACGGATTGAAAACTTCAAGTGTATCTTGATACGGCTGAGAAGCGATGTGAAAGTTTGCTCCACCTATGGTAAATATTTTTCCTGCAATAACACTGCAAGTCAGCGAAGCTCGTGGAGTGAATTTCCCTGTGACATCCAGTGTACTCCAAGTATTTGATGTTACGTCAAATGCTTGTATAATGCCAAATGAGTTGTCTGCATTGTCGCCTCCGATTATGTAAATCTTATTTCCGATTGTGCAAGATGCCATATTTTTTCGATGGGTATAAACCCCGGAGATGTTTGTTGGAACACTCCATTTATTTATTAGTGGATCAAATATCTCCACATTATCTGAACCCGGGAAACCACTTCCATCAATAAAGTTACCACCTATTACGAAAATTTTTCCGTCCACTACACCACAGGCAGCATCAAAGCGTGATAAAAATGGCCCTGTTGTAGCCGGTGTCGTCCATGTATTACTTGATGGATCAAATATTTGGAGGTTGGGTACAGTGTGATCTTGGTCAACCCCGCCGATAACATAAATTTTATTATCAACGACACAGGAAGTATGGAAAAGTCGAGAAATGAAGATTCCTGTTGTAGAAGGTGTGTTCCAAGTGTTTGTTGCCGGATCGAAAACCTCAACAAGACTTAGTCCGTTGATAGTGTTTACTGTGCCGCCTATAACATAAATTTTCCCGTTGACTACTGATGATGTTGTCCCAACTCGAGCCGTGAATCCTACTGACGACCTCGTTCTCCAAGTTCCGGAAATCACCTGCGCAAAAAGCAAGGTAGGCATTAAAAAAAGAATCGAAGCGATTGATAAATATTTGAACGTGCAATTCATTGATGAGATTTGTTTGTATCTAAATACCTCCGAGACTGGATTTCGTTACACTAAATTTTGAGAAAAAAAACAAAATGGTAGTATTTCGCTCATTTTCGCTGTATATTTGCACTCAGGATATTCACCATTTTCCGGGAGAAAACTATTTGTGTCTGAAATAGCGCTTACAACTCACGACTCTCACGAGCATCATACGCCGACCTATACCAGCACCGGAACGCCGATGGGAAAGGTCTTTATGTGGCTTTTCCTCTGTCAGGATGCGCTGATGTTCATGGGCCTTTTTGCTGCCTATATCTCTGTCCGCATAGGTCTTGGTCATCTCTGGCCTTCGCCAAATACTGCGCACGTCGAGGGAATGGAGCATTATCCGCTGGATATCAATCTTACGGCTATCAATACCTTCGTTCTTATTTGCTCAAGCGTTACAATGGTAATGGCTGTACAAGCAGCACAATCGGTTTCCAAAAAGGGACTGATCAAATGGCTGCTGCTGACGGCGTTCGGCGGAGCGATCTTCCTTGGAGTCCAAGTTTTTGAATACCGTCATCTCGTTTATGAAGATGGTATGGGAATGAGCAAAAGTCTTTTTGATGCCACATTCTTTAGCCTTACAGGTTTTCACGGATTGCACGTTCTCAGTGGGGTGATCTATCTACTCTGTGTGATCATCGCCACCAAACTGGGACCGAAAGAGTATTCCGAGAATGGCTGGATCATGACATTGCTTCGTATCCTTGCGATAGGTTTGCCAGTCTATCTTTTCCTGGGACCGCTTCATAAATGGCCGCCGCTTCCGCATGTACTTGTTTCCATGCTTGCTGGAGCAGTACCGTATATCATGATCCGCGGCATTAAGTGGCTTCGTGAAAGACCACCGGCATTGCAGGGAGATGATGTCGAAGTTGTCGGATTATACTGGCATTTTGTTGATCTTATCTGGATCATCTTGTTTACACTTGTGTATTTAATCTAAGTATTAGTATCATTGCGAGCAGTCCGCTTGCGGACGACAAAGCAATCCCGTAATTGATTCTAATATGTCAGTCTCTACCACGATGTAGGGGATTGCTTCGTCGGGCTAAAGCCCTTCTCGCAATGACACCTATAAATTTTTGAATTATGACAATGGAACATTCAGCAACCAATCATACAAAAACATATTTAAAGATCTTCGCAGCACTTTTTGTGCTGACAGTGATCGAAGTTGTTATCTCACAAGCAGGGTTGCCGCAGGTACCGATGGTCGTGCTGCTAATCGCGTTTGCTCTTGTGAAAGCCGGTCTTGTCGCTGTGTATTTCATGCATTTGAAATACGATTCCAAATTTCTCTCTGTTATTGCCTATGCTCCGCTTGCCGTTGCGTCTATCCTGATATTTATGCTTGCGATGGAGTGGACATTCCAGCCGCATTGGTTATTCTAACGTGGATGAGAAGCCGGTTCAGGTAGATCGCAATCCTAAATTCCGCCGTTATCTCGGCATCGGAATCGCGATCTGGGTATTCATGATGTTTCTCTTTCTTTTATTTGCTATTGTCATTGATTGGCATTAGCATTGCGATATTTTCATGTCAACAAGTAAATATTCCCGTTCGACGAGCAAAAAAATTCTGATTGCAGCAGTCATCATTGCCGGAATATGGCTCATAGTATATTTATCGCAGCATCAAAACGCAACACAAAATTCTCAGACCCCGCAAACAGTTGGTGCTGCTCCTGGAAATTTTCATGGTATTCCTCCTGAAGGTACGGGTGGTGATCCTGAACTTAATCGCGAGAAAAACAGGTGGGTCGCACCGCAAAACTATACTGATATGTCGATCTCGGCGATCATTGCAATGAACCATGATCAGCTATCCTCCATGGGAAAAGTAATGCGTAGCAAATGGACTTCTGATGCAATTGCCGAAGCTGCTGCCGATGAAGGCAAAGCCGTTCGTGTCACAGGCTATCTTGCTCATGCAAAAGAATCTGGTTCCGAAGCCTGTAACGGAAAGAGTGAAGTGTATCATGATTTTCATATTTGGATAACAGAGTCGCCCGAAGAAAATAAAAATCAAGGTATCATCGTCGAAGCAACGCCTTTTTGGAAAGAGCAATTTCCGGATTGGCAGCTAAAAACATTTGAACATTTAGCAAATCAACACGCAAAGGTCAGAGTATCCGGTTGGATCCTTTGGGATGAAGAGCATGGCGATGAAGTCGGGAAATCTCGAGGTTCACTTTGGGAAATACATCCGTTCACCAAATTCGAAGTGTTTTCAGGCGGTAGCTGGCAGGATATATCGAGGGGATTGGCATTGAATTAGTCCAGCATATCAACTATATTGTCATTGCGAGTAAGGCTTTAGCCTTTCGTAGCAATCTAAAAACTTAATCTGTCGATCTCCCTCAAGTTTATAGATCGCTACGTAGTCCGCAAGCGGACTCTTCGGGATGACGGTACAATAAAAATTGTTACTATAACGTTCTTGATTTTCCCCTAAACTTTTACTCCCCCCATTTTCGTTACAAGAACAGCATTTAATAAAATCTTTAAATATGAAATATACCATTTTTATTTCTCTCTTTTTCGTGCTCTCAATTTGCAATTCTGCATTCTCGCAAGAAATGCATCCCATTATGGTACCTGGGCGAACGATGGATATGAATCCGCCGAAATCGTATGCCGATAGCGAAAAATTTAATGCGCTATTCAAAGAGTTCTACCCCCTCGTCAAACCTGCGAAATCCGTGAATGAGCAGGCTGATCAGTATTATCAGGGAATCTCGCGTACATTCAAAATGCAGGGCATTGATTCTGCTGAAGGTGCAAAAGCGGCGTTCAAAAATCTTGACAATAAGGCATTCGAAAAAGTGTATTTCGATACGTATCGTAGAAATCTGAGCGCGAAAGAATTGAAAAAATATATGGAGTTCATTCAAACTCCCGAAGGAAAACACATTTCTGAAGTGTGGTCAAATCTTCAGCGTGCGACAAGCGATGCAACAATGTATATTGCAAAGACAATGAATACGAATCTCATCCCGCTTCGTCAAGCTGCTCGCGAAAAAATGGAGAAGGAGCATCCGGAAAAATTTAATCAGCGCGGCGCGCCAATCAAGCTCCCTCCCGGAAATCAGGCTCCAAATCTTTTTGATGAAAGAAACGCCGGCTCGAAAGATTCGATGATTCGGTCGCAGCAATTACAGAATAGACTTCCGAAGAGCATTGACTCTCTCGCAACTCCGCACCGATAAACTGTGGAATCCCCTGCAAGTATTGGAGTTTTCGATTCCGGCATCGGTGGCTTAACCGTCGTTAAAGAATTATTTTCTTTGATGCCGGATGAACGTATTGTGTATTTCGGCGATACGGCACGAGTGCCTTATGGTTCAAAATCCGTTGAGACAGTTCGCCGCTATGCCCGCGAAGATACAGAATTACTTTTGCGGCATCATCCAAAACTTATCGTCATTGCTTGCAACACGGTCAGCGCAGTTGCGCTTGATGTTGTTGAATCTGTTGCTGCCGGAATTCCTGTTGTCGGGATGATCGGACCTGCTTGTAAAGAAGCGGTACACGTTACAAGTTCAGGTCGTATCGGCATCATTGGTACTGAAGGGACAATCGCCAGTAAAGCGTACGAGATCGGTTTACAAAACGAAGCTCAGCAACTCGGAAAAAAAATTGAGTCCTTCGCAAAAGCTTGTCCACTCTTCGTTCCGCTTGCCGAAGAAGGATGGGAAGATAAACTTGTTGCCGAACTTGTCGTCAGAGAATATCTGCTTCCTCTTCATGAAGCAAATATTGATACTCTCATTTTAGGTTGCACACATTATCCGGTACTTTCAAAAGTAATTCAAAACGTGATGGGCGCAGGTGTGAAATTAATCAACTCCGGAGCAGTCGCTGCGCGTGAAATAAAAATACTAGAAACAGGCAATCCGAAAACTAAACCCGAACATTTATTTTTAGTCAGCGACATCCCAAGAAAATTCCAATCCATCGGCGAAAGATTTCTTGGGTATGAACTTCCGGAAACCAAGCAAGTAGTTTTTGAAGAAGCGTGGGTTGCAGTTTGAATAATTTTAATATTCTCAATTCTTCATTCTCAATTCACAACTCCCCGTTTCTCCGTAAC
This sequence comes from Kapaibacterium sp. (SeqCode), assembly GCA_038210275.1. GTDB lineage: Bacteria > Bacteroidota > Ignavibacteria > Palsa-1295 > Palsa-1295 > PALSA-1296. The sequence goes on from JBBQWV010000015.1 coordinate 81,702, forward strand.
TTTGCATTCTTAAAGATAACTCAAAACCACTATGAACCCCATTTCCGGACTTTCCATCGGCGTTATTGTCGCCTGTTTATTTTTTCTGATCTTTTTGCTCTACATGGTGCCGCTTGGTCTTTGGATCACCGCACTCTCAAGCGGAGTGAAGGTTCGCATCTTTGCTGATCTTGTTGGAATGCGTTTCCGCAAAGTACCGCCCGATGTTATTGTTCGCTCGAAAATTACTGCGACGAAAGCGGGTATTATCGTTGACCTATCCGCGCTTGAAGCGCATTACATGGCTGGCGGAAATGTGCCAAAAGTTGTCAATGCACTTATAAGCGCACATAAGGCAAATATTGATCTTGATTTCAACCGCGCCGCAGCAATTGATCTTGCCGGACGCGATGTACTCGAAGCGGTGAAGCTTTCGGTCAATCCGAAAGTTATTGAAACTCCGCCGGTTGCTGCCGTTGCAAAAAATGGAATTCAGGTTACGGCGGTTGCTCGTGTGACGATTCGCGCAAATCTTGATCGCCTTGTCGGTGGAGCAGGCGAAGCAACGATTCTTGCGAGAGTCGGTGAAGGAATTGTGACGACCATCGGATCAAGTAATTCGCATAAAGAAGTGTTAGAAAGTCCTGATAATATTTCTAAAACTGTTCTTGCAAAGGGACTTGATTCCGGAACGGCATATGAAATTCTTTCGATTGATATTGCTGATGTTGATATTGGTCAAAATATCGGTGCGAAACTTCAGAGCGATCAAGCCGAAGCTGAATTAAAAGTCGCTCGCGCAAAAGCCGAAGAGCGCCGCGCCGCAGCTATTGCTTTCGAGCAGGAAATGAAAGCCAGAGTGCAGGAAATGCGTGCAAAGGTTGTGGAATCCGAAGCGCAAATTCCTATGGCAATTGCCGAAGCCTTCCGCAGCGGAAAACTTGGAGTACTTGATTACTACAATATGCAGAACGTCCAAGCCGATACAGGCATGAGAAAAGCCATCGCCGAAAGCGCTTCGCCCGATCAAGGCAATCTCGGCGGTTCCTCGACGACGGGGAATGCGTAAATAAAAAGATATATTTTTCTCAGTGGGGCGGACTTTAGTCCGCCCTTTTTATTTTAATCTTATCACTTAGAATCAATATATTTCCTTGAACTCTTTTGATTTGTATTGTGGTTAGTTTTATATGACTACGGCTACTACAGAATTCAATAGACAGCAAGTACTGGAAACGCTCAAAGATCTTCCGGAAAAAAATGCTTTGCCGGAAGCTTTGGAAAGGCTCTATATTCTTTACAAGCTTCAACAAGGGATCGAAGCTGCTGATGCTGGGCGTGTGATCTCTCATGAAGATGCCAAAGCTCAGTTTCGGTCATGGCTCAGATAAAATGGACAGACGATGCATAACTGATGTGCGGCGCGTCTTTGAGTTTATAGCAAATGATGCTCCTTTCCGCGCTGCAACGTTCATTGAAGAACTCATTCACTCTATAGATCGATTAGAGTCATTCCCACTCTCCGGACGAATCATCCCCGAAATTAATATCCCTGATTATCGTGAAGTAATATTCAGAAATTACCGCATCATGTATACGATAAGAAATTCTGTTATAGAAGTTTTACGAGTCGTTCATAGCGCTCGACTTTTTGACGAGACAACCTTTAACTGATTTTTGATTTATGCTCATTCGCTCAATCTCAGGTCTTCGCGGCTTAACTACTGCACCTAACGGCTTCACCGAAGATGCCGCAGTACTTTATGCTCGAAGCTTTGCCGAATCACTTGGTAATAACGGCACTGTTGCTCTTGGCTATGATGGCCGTCAAGGCGGCAAACAATATTACGAGCTGATCGCTGATACGCTCCGCGATGCAGGATGCGATGTGCTTGGGCTTTTGATGGTGCCAACTCCTACGGTAATGTTTGCTGCTGAAACTCATACGGCTCTCAAAGGCGGCATCTCCATCACGGCAAGCCATAACGGACAGGAATGGAATGGCATGAAGTTCATTAATCATAACGGACTTTTCCTCGATAAAACCGAGAATGAAAAACTGTGGAAGATCGTGGATGAAGGTCCCAAGAAATATCACGGTGCTCTCGGAGAATTTATTCCCGGCGATGAAGTAAAACTTCAACACATTACGAGTGTTACTTCAATTCCTTTTTTGAATATTGATGCCATTCGTGCAAAAAAATTCACCGTCATTCTTGATGCTGTCAATGCTTCAGGTTCATTCATGGTACGCGAGCTTCTTGATGCACTTGGTGTCACAAATGTCATTCCGCTTTATGCCGATGGCTCCGGGATATTTCCGCATCCACCGGAACCTGTGCCACATAATTTGCTTGAACTATGCACTGAAGTGCTGAAAGAAAAAGCAGACCTGGGCATTGCTGTTGATCCCGATGCCGATCGCTGTGTATTCATTATGGATAACGGCGAACCCTTCATCGAAGAAAATACTATCGTGCTAACGTGCGAAGAAGTCTTGCGCAATAACGAACCAGGACAAAACATCGTCGTCAATCTTTCCACAACTCGCGCTATAGAAGATCTTGCCGAAAAATTCGGCGCAACGGTTCACCGCACACCGGTCGGCGAGATCAATGTTGCGAAGAAGATGAAATCCGTCCGCGCCATTATTGGCGGCGAAGGCTCCGGCGGCGTGATCTATCCCGAAGTTCATACCGGCAGAGATTCACTTGTTGCTATTGCACTTGCTTTGAATAATCTTGCATATAGCAACAGCAGTTTATCCCAGAAGAAAAAAATGCTTCCGCAATACGAGATCGTCAAATCAAAAATTGATCTGACAAGCCTTGAACAAGTACAAGCTGTTCTTGCCGATGTCAAAGCAAAAATGTCAGCCGAAGCAAAAAGCATTAACGAAGAAGATGGCATTCGCTTCGACTTCGAAAATAGCTGGCTGCACGTTCGTCCTTCCAACACCGAACCGATCATCCGCATGATCGCTGAAGCTCCGACAAGAGAAGAAGCGGAAGCGATCTTGGAACGAGTGAAATAGTCAGAACTCAAAAGTCAAAAGGGTAGCGACCCCTTTTTTGACTTTATAGTTTTGACTTTTGACTTGTTTATTAAATTGTCAATGAACAGATCGCAGCGATATCCCTTCTGAGGATCACTCTCCGATCATGAAAACAGTTAGGTAGTTTTGTAGTTGGTAGTTTGGTAGTTTAGTAGTTATTTAAAAAGTGTCATTGCGAGGAGTCCGCCTGCGGACGACGTGGCAATCTCAAATAGTTATCGTAGTAGTAAATCTCAGGATGAGAGATTAAGAGTGGTGGTTAGCTAACTCATGACTCAGTCCTCATAGCTCATAGCTACTCCTCATATCTCTCTTTTTATTTTTCCATTTATCGGCGAGGATTACGCTCTAAGTGCCATCGAAGCAAAATATCAAAAAGGAATAGAAGGCTGGATTGCGGGTTTCTGTATATATTATACGCAAAACATCGTAGGTTATTTCGCTATAAAACATATAATGTCGAACTTTCGAATGCAAATATTCGAAATATATTCTTAAAATCCTAATCGCATTTTAAGGAAACCTTAGTAAGCACCTATTAAGTTGTTGATTTATAAGGGCAAAAAAATGAAAATATTTTTTTGGATAGGTGCCTAAGGGGAAAAGGGTATCTAATATCCTTTCTTCTAAGAAGGAAAAATCCTTTATAAAAGAGACTACACTATAGCGGTAAAAAATTATTGGAACTCATTATGACTGATCACTTAAGATTTTGTCGTATCTTTGTATGAGCTTTACTAATCACCTACACACCGTATTCCTATGTCAGAACTACTAAGATTCCACACGCCAAGAAACCCTGAGGTTATTAGTAGAGAAAATTTCTCTTCTATCGCAATAGACTCCCATCGTGAAAATTATCGCTCAGACCGATATGCATTATGGATAGAGCTATGCTCCAACCAAGATTACGAAGGCTTACAAAAAGAGTTCAGCAAATTTTTGAGAAGTGATCAATCCATAACTTCGTTTGATGACTATGATTTCAATAATGATAAGATCGTTGGTAAAACTGATTCAAAAAAGGGCACAATACCAGTAGCTCAAAAAAATGTAGTTTCGAAATTTTTGAAATCTATACTGCAAAAGGGTAAAGAAATAACTGCCTCCGATCTCATTCCTGCATTCGGGCGTGAGAATTTGACCAACGCGAAACCATTATTGTTCGATGCCATCACCCGCGCGGCTGATACATTAGTTGCTACTGTTTTTTTGAAGACTACTGGAAACATAAAGGGCATTAGTTATCAAGATCATCTCAAGCTTCTGTTTGCTCTGGATCATAGCATAACGCAGGTGTCCAGCGACCGCCCCCTGCTCTTGAATCTTACGGAGTATGTTGCCAGACCTATCATGTTACCTCCTTGTTTTTTCCGTATAAATACCTGTACAAAAAAAATAGACGGTATTGAGTTCAGACATCGCTTCTTTGGTCTGAGCAAAGATGATCTTCAGGAAAAAGCAGGAACTACCAAAGCAATGATTGCTAACAATACTGTTCCTCCCTCTGGCGTAACGGGGGGGAAGGGAGATGCACCTGCAACAACATCTCCAACACCCACACCACAAAAAAAGGATTGCGGATGCGTACAAAAGGATGACGGATGCGATTGTTGTGCTTGCATCCCTGACAATAACTGTGTTGATCAGAATCCTTGTTGCGCAACGATAAAGCCATACGTCACCGATCTCATGATCGTTAAGGATGAAGTTAAGTGTTATGTTGCCGGAGAGCTTTCGTACATCGAGAATATATTGATGGGTGAAAATAGAACGCGATTTCATAGACACCTTGAACGGAATGAAGATTATATTGAGCAGGCAAAAGAAGTTTCAAACTATACAGAAAAAGATCATCAATCGACGGAAAGGTATTCGCTTCAAAAGGAAACGAGTAATACTGTGCAGGACAGTCTGAAACTTGATGCAGGAGTTACTTTCAATACCAAATATGGTACTCCCGCCAACAATTCATCATTAGATACCAATATGAATACAGCTTACGATACTTCAAAATCGGAAGCTCATAAAATCGCAGAAAATTATTCAAAAGACGTAGTAGATAGATCGCTTACGAAAGTTGAAGAAAAGATGCGTGAATTAGTTACGCAAAAAAGAATTGTCGAAACTGAAGAAAAAAACAAGCACGTATTCGAAAATTTAAAAGGATCAGATAATATTGCCGGTCAATATTTTTATGTCAATAAAATATCCCGTGCACAGGTATATAATTATGGGAAAAGGTTACTATGTGATATATTAGTACCGGAGCCATCGGAGCTTTATAAAAAACTTTTAAGCAAACAATTCGATTTTAATTTGGTTGAACCAAAAAAGCCAACTCTTAAAGCTGTAGAAACTGACCCGACAAATTATCTAAAACCTACGGACATTGATTCTACAAATTATCTTGATCTAGCATTGAAGTGGGGTGTAAAAGATTTTGATTTTCCACCAAAAGACAAATTGGATGTAATAGTATGATGCTCCCCATCTTTAGGACAGTTTTTATAGTGCGTTAAGGTGGTTTTTGATAGAACTCATGCTGCTTTTTTGTACCATGTTTCTGGTGTTTGGTACTCAAGACTTTGATGCAATCTCACAGTGTTATAGAATTGCATATAGTGTTGTACTCCCTCATAGAGTGCAACGCCGTCATCTGCGGGTCTGAGATAGATGTGCTCGTATTTGAGCGATCTCCAGAAGCGTTCGATAAAGATATTATCAATCGCTCTTCCTTTTCCATCCATGCTGATACGGACTCCATTGTCTTTGAGTAATGATGTAAACACGTCGCTGGTAAATTGACTCCCTTGATCGGTGTT
>JBBQWV010000016.1:0-87439 GCA_038210275.1 Kapaibacterium sp. (SeqCode)
TGATCCGGGAATAAAATCGGTGATGCTTATTGACGATCCGGATGGAGTGTATTTCGAACCCGGCGAGCAATTGAAAAATGTAAGTTTCGATACTCTACTTACTTATTTGCCGAATGAACTTCGTCCACAGGGAGTGAAGCAATATTGCTTTGATGTCAATATTCTTACTCCTCTTCAAGATGCAATTGCTCCCATAGCTATTGTCGATAATGGCGGCAATGCCGTACTGATTAATCTTTTTAAATCAGCTCCGCCTCTTAAACTCACCACCACCCCAATCTCTCTTCGTCCTGATAGCATCGTCTTTCCTGTGAAGAAGATCGGCGATCAGATCTGCACGACATTCGTCTTAAAGAACTCCGCCAAAATAGGCGGAACAGCCATCACGCTGAACTCGGCACTCTTAACTAATAAAGATACATCATATAAAGTAGTAAGCATCACACCATCTCTTCCGCATTCTATTGCAGCACAGGATTCAGTGAACGTGCAAGTCTGCTACACCGCAGCAGATTCCTCGCGTCATAGAGATTCACTCATCATGCAGACCGATTGCTTCAGCATCGCCATCTCTCTCGATGCTCATGGCTCAACAGGTTTAATCAATGCCAGCGATCTTGATTTCGGAAGTATCATAGTAGGTGATACACTCTGCAAGAATCTTCAAATCAAGAATGTCGGCACGGCTCCCTTCACCTTAACGAAATCTTTTATTTTAAGTGATGCAATTAATTTCACTGTTGATACAACTCATCTTCCTGTTATCATTCAACCCAATGGCAGCGTACAGATAAATATCTGCTTTCATCCGAATCAAGAAGGACCTGTATCATCGGGCATAGATTGGAGCACTGATCTTGAAAGCTCATTCGCACACTCGATAAAGAGTCACTCCGTGTTGAACGGAAATGCAACTCCAAAAGCCGGAGTGAAAACTTCCGCAACTTCTCAATCATTTTCAATTCATCCAAATCCAGCGAATGATCGAATCATTGTGAGCTTCAGTGGAACGGACTTTAGTGCGTTCGGGCGGACTGAAGTCCACCCCACTGCAGGAGTGTCGCTTTCGATGTTTGATGTACTCGGTAGGGAAGTCTATAGGCAAGATATTCTCTCCGGGATATCACAAATCGAGATCCCGGTGAGAGGATTGAGTGAGGGAGTATATTATGTGCAGCTGAATTCGGGATCAGGTTCGGTAATGCAGAGATTTATGAAGGTGAAGTGATCTGTATTAGTGGAACGGACTTTAGTCCGTTCGGAAAGAAGGACGGACTAAGAGTCCGTCCCACTGGAGAGAATGTCGTTCTTTGATGAATAATTACTTATCAAAAAGGGACCTAAGCCGGCTAAAGCCGGCTCTGCTATTTTAAAGGAGGAAATGGTGAGTGTGCAGAGCGATGGTGATGAATTATAAGGAGTTACAGACCAACTTTCAAAGTTATCCACACTGTGTTTATCTTATGACTTGTATTGATTATCTCCTAAAGTGAGTGTTAAAATATATAGGAATTCGGTCGGACAGAGAGCTTATGGTACTGGAATCCTCAGTCAGTTCTCCCCGAATTTCGCAGGTAGGCTTGATTTTATCCGTATATTTACATTTGTAGGATGATGCCATTTTTGCCTCTTCAGGCATTTTCCTATGCGATTTATAAAGTTTTGCCTTGAAAGTAGGCTCGCCCCCTCGGACCTTCAAGCGGTTAGGTGTATGCTTTTTATAAAAAAGGAGCATAAAAGTTTGCAGAAAAATACATGACCATGTACCGCCGCCGACTTATACGGAGTATTGTTTTTTGTCTCGGCTTTTTTCTCCTCTGCCATTTTGGGAGCCAATTTTTGTATGCCCAAACCATTTCCGGCGTCATCAATAAATATGCTAAAGTCCTCGACATTGATACGTGCTTAAATCAGATGATCGTCGAAGATGCAACGGGCTTTTCCGTCGGTGATCGCATCCTGATAATCCAAATGAAAGGCGCTTCAATAGACCGGAGCAACACCTCAGCTTTTGGTACGGTCTTAAATTATGGCGTTGCCGGAAATTATGAATTCGGTAGCATCGCCGCAATACAAGGTTTACAGATCACCTTGCAGAATAAGATCGTCAAGCTTTATGACGCAGCAAGTTCTTTGCAGATCGTCCGAGTCCCGCAATATGTAGATGCAATAATTGGGACGACAGTTCTATCTCAGCGATGGGATGGGCTTCGCGGCGGAGTCGTGGTTCTTGAAGCATCGGGTTCAGTAGCGCTGAATGCAAATATTGATGTCAGCGGTCAAGGTTTTCGCGGCGGCGATTCATCGGAGAATTCGGCATCGCCATTCGATACAGATTATTTTAACAGTAGGATCTCCGCTAATGGCGGCGATAAAGGAGAGGGAATTGTCGGCGCAACAACGACGTATCAATGCGGTCGCGGTCCACTTGCCGATGGCGGCGGCGGCGGAGATAATCAGAATTCCGGCGGCGGCGGCGGATCGAATGGCGGCAGTGGCGGACTAGGCGGAGATCAAACAGAACTTCGTGGAAGATTTTCAAATGGCGGACTTGGCGGCAGAGCAATTGATTATACTATTGCCTCGGGTAAAATATTTTTCGGCGGCGGCGGCGGCGGGGGGCATGAAAATGATTCTCGCGGAACAAGCGGCGGAAGAGGCGGAGGAATTGTCATCATTCGAAGTCCTATTTTAAATGGCGGCGGCGGTAAAATTATCTCCGATGGAGCAAATGCTTTAGAAGCCGGAGCCGATGGCGCAGGCGGCGGTGGAGCAGGTGGGACAATTGTTTTGGATGTTACGACGATCAATAATAATCCGACGCTTTCCGCACAAGGTGGAAGAGGGGGAAATAATAATGCCGATACATTGCCGACATATTGCTACGCTCCAGGCGGCGGCGGCGGCGGGGGATTAGTTGTTGTAAAAGGTCCATCTGTACCACCGTCACAACTTAGCGGCGGAGTTGCCGGAATAGTAACTGCTCCGAATTTACCATGCAAGGGGACAACCTACGGTGCAACTGACGGGACAAAAGGCGGCGGCACATGGAATAATATTGTGACCGATGAAGATGTACAATTCAGTTTCCCAAAAGTCACAACGCCTCTGGCAACAATTTGCGAAGGTGATGTTACTCAACTAAATTTACCGAACGCTCATGGAATTATCTGGACTCCTTCGGCGGGGTTGGATAATCCGAATATTGGAAATCCGAAAGCATCACCGGCGAAGACAACGCATTATACCGTTTCCTATCTCGATGATCGTAATTGTGCTTTCATGGATACAGCTCTTGTGATTGTTAATCCGAAACCAAAACCATCTATTCAAGGATCGATCAATGTCTGCGCCGGAGAAACTTTCTATGACAGCATTGTTGCAATTCCGGGAGCAACATATAATTGGAATGTTACCGGAGGTACAATCGTCACCGGACAAGGTTCATCAAGTATAGCAATTCAGTGGGGCCCGGGTCCGATAGGAACAGTCGAAGTTGATGTCACTGCTACTGGTACTTCTTGTTTTGGTAAAGATAGTGTTACGGTAAATATCAGTCCTGTTGTTAATCCAACTGTTACAGGCGGCGGAGCAATCTGCGATGGCGATACATTAACATTAACTGCAACAGCCGGATTTTTCCTCTATAAATGGTTTCCAAATGGAGAGACCACGCAGAGCATTAATGTAACAAAGCCCGGAGACTATTACGTTTTTACAACTTCATCGGGAGGCTGCACAGCATACTCCGATACGGTGAGAGTGATCGTCCATCCCATTCCGATTGTTACAATAATACCTTCTTCCATATCAATGCCTGATTTCGGAGGAGTCGATACTTTGACACTTAGCGGAACATTCGTTGACTATAAATGGAGTACGGGATCATTAACTGATACTGCTTTTATTTCGGATTCAGGGACATACTCAGTTGATGTCATTGATACCAATGGCTGCAAAGCAACAGCCATTATTCATATTGTACGAGGACCTCAACCGTCTGAAATTTGGATGTCGCTTGATACTCTTGCTGCGGCACCATGCGAAAATATTGCTTTTCCGCTAAGGATAGATACCTCATTCAATTTGGCGGGAAGTGGAGCAACAAATTATACTGTGCAGATCACATTCGATGAGACACTGTTAGTACCTATTGATAAGTCAATTCAATCCTCGATAAAAGGACGATGGAGAACTTTGACTCTGCATGGCACTCGACCTGATGCTCAAGTGAGTGGAGTTTTAACTGCTATTCTATTTGAAGTTGCACTTGGTGATACAGTTGCTACCAAAATTAAGATAGACACATTTTATTTCACAAATGGATCTCCGGTCACTGTTCATGTTAGCGATGGATTATTTAATCTCACAAAACTCTGCCAGCAAGGCGGGACGAGATTGTTCTCCGAAACCGATTCGCTATTGTTGAATCAGAATATTCCGAATCCCGCACGATCATCTACTACGATAGTCTATGGCTTGATGGAAGATGGAAACACAAAACTTTGGCTTACCGATGTGCTGGGCAGAAGGGCTATGACGGTCTTCGATGACATTCTCAAAGCAGGGAAGTACTCTGTTCAAGTCAATACATCCGGTCTTACGACAGGAAATTATTTTTATATTTTGCAAACGCCGACTTCGGTTAAGCGTAGAATGATGAGGATCGAAAGATAGTGAATATTTCTGGCATAATAAAAAATATCTCGCGAAGTCTTTTTCTCATTGCTCTCTTTGGGTGGTCGCAGATTGTTGCCCAGACTCAGCCTCTGAGCGACAGCGAATTGGCAGTGCTTCCGAGTATCGGCGGATATTTCCACTATAATATAAACCATCACTCCGCAAATTTTAAGCAGCTTCCGGGGATTCCGAATTGCTGCCAGGATTTTACGACAGGTTCGGGGACTGGAATTTCTTTCGGAGGCTTTTATCAATATCCCATAAACCGAAAATTATCTCTTGATCTTCGGTTCGGATATTCTATATTGAACGGAACGCTGACTTCTGCTGAAACGCCATGTGTTGTTGTCGGTGGAAATATCACGCAAGGCTTATTCCAACATATTTTAGAATCGAAAATCGCGACGTTAGGTTTTGAGCCTGCAGTTTCCTATAATGTTTTTAGTCATCTTTTTGTGAACCTCGGATTTCAGGCCGGCTATGTGATGACGAAAAGTTTTTCGCAGCGCGAACAGCTTGTCGAGCCTGCCAACGTCGGAGCATTCGTTGATTCGAATGGCAAATCACAAGGCAGAGTTCGCAACGTATATTCCGGTACAATTCCGCAAGCATCGAGTATTAATTTTGCTTTGCTTGCCGGTGCTGGGTATAAGCTTCCACTAAAAAGCGACGGATCGCTACATCTCATACCTGAAGTATATTATACTCATGCTTTTACTCCGGTTGTATCCGGCTACAATTGGAATATATCTGCACTACGGTTTGGTGCATCGGTAAGCTATACGCCTCTTCCGATACGAGAAATTCCCCCTGCACCACCTCCACCGCCGCCGCCACCACCACCACCGCCGCCGCCGCCTGAGGATAAGACGCCGAAGCTCAATGCTTCAGTGCAAGTAGTCGGCGTTGATAAAGATGGGCATGAGATACCACTTCAATTTAAGGTCGAAGAGTTTATCAGTACTCAGCTTCGTCCGCTCTTGAACTATGTTTTCTTTATGGAAAACTCCGCAGAGCTACGCCCCGAATATACTCAGCTCAGTAAAGATGAAGCTGATAAATTCTATGTCGATAAACTTTTTAACTACGAGACTCTTCCGCTTTACTACCAACTGATGAATATCATTGGCAGACGTATGGTCGAGCATCCTGACGCAAAGATCACCATCGTTGGTTGCAATGCCGCGCTTCGTGATGAGAAGGGAAATCTTGATCTCTCCATGAAACGTGCTGAAACTGTCCGAAATTATCTAAAGACTGCATGGCAGATCAGTGATGACCGCATGAGTCTGAAAGCACGAGAGCTTCCTGAACGAAATTCGAGCATGACAACTGAAGATGGAATTGCCGAAAACCGTCGCGTTGAAATTCAATCTGCTGATTGGTCAATTCTTGAACCCGTGCTGACGATCGATACGATTCGCGTTACTAATCCTCCGACTGTCAGATTCAAGCCGACGATCAATGCTCAGGCAGGGCTTGCAAACTGGCACGTTGAAGCCGGCAATCAAGGAAAACGCCTGAAAGAATTTAACGGAAATTCTACTGTACCTACAAATCTTGATTGGCGAATTGAAAAAGAAAAACAGCATACTTTGGCATCGCTTAGAGCTTTGAACTATCAGCTCACGGCAACCGATGCGATCGGGCAGAAAGTAACGACAAAACCTGATTCGATACCCGTCTTGCAGCTTACGCTTGCCAAAAAGAAGGAAGAGCATATTGCCGATACCGTCTTCTCGCGATATAATCTTATTCTTTTTGATTTCGGCAAAGCGAATCTCAATCCTGCTAACCAAAAGATCGCCGATTACGTGAAGTCGCGTATCACTCCTGATGACATCGCAACGATCAACGGTTACGCCGATAGAATCGGAACACCGGAATACAACCAGAAACTTTCCGAAGGCAGAGCTAATGCGACAGCCGTTGCTGTTAACCTCACAAAAGCAACGATCAAAGGCATCGGCGGCTCAGAGTTGCTTTATGATAACGACGTACCCGAAGGACGCTTCTATTGCCGAACAGTGACGATATTCGTGGCTACTCCGAAAAAGCAGTAATTCTGAATAAGTAAAAAGTCAAAACATTAAATTCAAAAAGAGTGCCTGTTCCCCTTTTGACTTTAATGTTTAACCGCTATATTTTCTCCGGGTGAGCGACTGTAACTCCTTATAATTCATGTATATCGTTGTGCACATTCGCATCTTTTCCTTCCCTTTTATTTTCATCCTTCATCCTTCCACCTTCGTCCTTTCCCCGATAGGTGCCCATCATACTTGAGATAATATACGAAATAAAAACCTGTTTGTCAAGGTGCCCAAAGAATATTTTTTAAAAGATAATATTACGAGCACCTATGAAACTTTCCACCCCTCTCAGGTCATATTATACCAAGAACATGACATGTCTCTTCGAAAACTAGTATTTTTGTAATCATCATCTAATCAGTACGTTATGAAAACTATTACTATTCGCCTCCTCGCACTCTGCGCATTAGCAGTTATGCTATTGCCGGGATTATCATCGGCGCAATCAATCTCGATAAATTCTGTCTCTGCAACAACGTTTTGCGGCGGTGATCGAATCTCTGTTACCTTCACTGCATCTGGAACTTGGGGTCATAAGAATGCCTTTACACTTCAGCTTTCCGATGAGACAGGTAGTTTCAGCAATACCTTCTCGAACATAGGGTCAATTTCTGACACGATACCAGGTACTTTTACACTTGTATCAACACTTCCTGATATTCAATTGCCTTCGGCACATTATCGTTTCCGTATAATCAGCGCCAATCCTTATACAGCAAGTACTGATAATGGAAGTGGTATCTATATCGGAAAAGTACCCGATGAGTTTCTTCTTGGTTCATCAACACCATCAGTCTATATCTATGCACCTGTTAATTTTTTCATCTTGAATCGTGGAGGTCCAGATAAAGACGATACCATCTATTGGGACTTCGGAGCCGATGCAACCCCCCAAACTTACGTAAGTAATACAGCAAGTGCTTGGAACCTCAACGCTTCCTATTCAACCGGAGGAGAAAAAACCATAAAGGTACGCATGATAGCACAGGGAGGATGCTTAAGGGACTATTCATTCAAGCTTAAAGTCATTGATACTTCTTATAACGCTTCATATTGTTTCCCTGCAATCCCTAAAACTGCATTAATTGATAGTTCATCAAGCCAAGATTTTACCTACTACGATTTTGGAAAAGTTGTTTGGATCAATCCAGGAGTTACTTCTTCTTATTCACAAAATATTGAATACGATACTGTCTTTTGCGAGCCTGGAGCATCAATAATCAATCATAATAAGGGAAATGTTTACTATTTGAAATCTGGCGTTTCTTATAGAGAAAATAGTTCAGACGGAAATTCTAATAATACTATTATTCATGCAGATGGAGTAAGCATTCAGAACACTAATAGCAGCGACGTTATTATTTCCTGCCCGGGGCTTACTTTCGACTATACAAATGCTCCGCTAAACAAAGCATTCCAAGGCGATGTAAAAAGGAATATTTCTTCAAATCAAATAGAGCTATCTCCAAATCCGACAACCGGTAATATCACTGTACATGGGTTACCCCTCGTCACGCAAAACATCAGCATTATGAGTATTCTTGGCAATACTGTTATGCAGATTCCACCAGTATATTCTGAGAGCTTTACAGTAAGCATCTCGAAGCTTCCGCAAGGAACGTATTATCTGCGCATCGTGTCGAATAACGGAGTCGTCACGAAGAAGATTATTAAAGAGTAAAAGGAATTGTGAAGTGTAATTGAGAATTGAGAAAAGATGCTAATACTTAAAGTTTGTTCGCTCTCCCATATACGACGCGGCATTATTTTCTCAATTCTCAATTTTGTATTTTCAATTCTGGTTCTCGTCCTCCTCTCAGGATGCAAGAGTTCAACTGAGCCTGTAACAAGTTCTGGATCGGGTTCACTGAGCGGTACGGTCAAAGCATACGGAATACTTTCTGCTCAGCCGGTCAGTTCATCTGGCGTGGAAGTGGAATTACAAGCGACAAAATACCATGCAATTTCCGATTCCCTCGGAAATTTTCGTATTGATAATATCCCTGCAGGAGTCTATAATATTATTTTTTCCAAACAGGGATTCGATTCGATGATCTATCCGGTGCATCATCTTATTGGAGCAGGGACAGATATTATCAACGATGCGTACCTGATTCAGGAATCGAATGATTCTATTCTTTTCAAAATTGTATCCTCAGTTTATACGGTAAGTATAACGAAGTTCATTCATATCATTGATACACTTATTAAGATCGGTACCGGGCACAATGATACGATCATCCGCTCGTTCGATACGACGATCATAACCTATGATACAGCGCGAACCCCGGTAAAAATAATTACGACGTGTAATCTCGTAGGAAATCTACTCCCTGATAATATCTATGTCTATAGCTCGCTTGATAGCGGAGTGTTCCCTAATTCGATCTGCCGCGAAACCAATAATCTTACGATGGACGCATGGCTCACCCAGCATAAAAACGATACATTATTTCATGCAGCTTTCCAATCACCAAAGATCATCAACGGAGTTTTCTTAGATACACTGTCAAGCGATGTTATCGGGCGAAAACCATTTTCCTTTGAGAGCGGGCAAGTAATTTATATTTATGCCTGCGGACATTCAAGCACGAACGGTTTACCTCTCCTTGATGGAGAGTATAAACATTTTCTCACAACACCTTACGGACCCCAGGTTGTCAGGTACAGATTTGTTGTACCGTAATTCATGAAGTCAAGCACGCAACATGAAGAATTTCTGCAATTGCTGGAGCCGGTATACCCGAGGCTTTCACGATATTCGCTTGCTATTACCAGAAATGTTGAAGAAGCAAAAGATCTGACAAGTGAAACAGTTCTCACGATGCTTGAGCAATTTGAGAGTTTGAGAACAACCGAAAATTTTGGCGGTTATCTTTTCAAAATTGCCTCACGTCTTCATAAGCGTAAACGGTATCGCGAACGCTTTCGGATTTCTTACGATCGGCAGACTGCAGAGATGCAAGAAGATTTAACTCCTTCACCGGAGCAAGCTGCAGAAATTGCACTCGTGATGAGAGCACTTGAAAAGCTTCCACCCAAGATGAAAGATACTCTCGTGCTCTTTGAAGTTGTCGATCTCTCTCTCGAAGAGATCCGTGATATTCAAGGGGGAAGCTTAAGCGGTGTTAAAAGCAGATTAAAACGCGGGCGCGAGATGGTTCAGCAAAACCTTGGAATTAAGAATACTATGAGGATTAATATTATCGGGAGAAGACCCGAAAATTTTAATCCTGCATTAAAAAAAGCAGAAGATTACTATGCTCTCTAATAACTATCAAAATGCTATCAACTCGCTTCGTAACCGCGAAGCACAGCCTTCGTTCGAAGAGATTCGCGAACTTGTATTAGCCGAAAAGCCCAAGCGTAAGGCATTTGGTTTACCGATCTGGACTTATCTCGCCGGAAGCGCCCCTATCTTTCTAGTCCTTGCAATTATTCTCTTGACATCAGCGATGGGGTCAAAGCAGAATCTCTCACACCTCACCAAATTGCTGCCCATTAAAAGCTTTATTTCACAGCAAAAAATAATTACACCTCAGTTCTTAGCTGTGAAATCATTTGCTTCAAGTTCATCTCCAACTGAAACGAGAGATGTACTTCATGTTTTGGAATCTTCAGAAAATCCAATTCAGTTAAGTGAGCGATCAAAAGAAAAACAATCAGTACCAGTTCCTCCGAAACCAACAGCATCTTCTGAAGTTGAATCTGTGAAAACGACCGACAATAAATTGGATTGGTCGATCAGCCCTTCAGATATTGCCTCCGCAGAGGAGAATATTTCTTCGACGTTTCATTATTCATTCTTTATTTCGGCAGGTATACCTGCTTCTCAGTGGGCTTTTCGATTTACCGACCTACTTTATGGTTCAGTTGGGATTAAGAAGCAGTTGAACTCCGCTTCAACTATCGCTTTTGAATTACGCAGAAATACCTTTCTCAAAAAATATACTGCACATATATCAAGCTATCATGACACAGTCTTAACAGTTGGGGGACAAACGTATCACAATTCAATCGGCGTATTTACTTCAGCATCTGCTGAAATGGTCAACAATGTTATCTCCTTTGGCGTAGGTTACCGTTTGAATTTTTCGCGGATCGGAGCATTTACCCCCTTTGGCGAGTTTGGTTTAGGAGCAAGTACACAAGGCGCTCTAACATCTGAAATTTTAGGGATACAGTATTCCTTAAACTCCCTTATCTCCCTAGAATTTCTCATTCGAAGCGATCAATTGTTTTCTCGGGGCTCATCTCCTCAGTCAAGCTTTAATATTAATGTCGGGGCGAGTTATCCTTGGTAAGCTGCTCAGCCTTCTCGCGATCTTTGGATGAATAAGAGATGAAGATGTCAGACATTTGGAGTGCAAAGATACGGATTAAAGGCTAATACAGGTTTCAAATAGCTTAAAATAAGATTTGAAAAGTTACAAGGTTGATGATTCCAATATATTCCCGAGATCGAGTATTGCTCGGAGCTTAGGGGTCCGCCATCGTCAAAGCTAAGGTTACATGGATAGTTCAAAATAAGTCATATCAACGAAAATAAATTTTATTTTCTTAATACAATGTTTTAGAATAAGTTATGGGGTAAATGGAGTGTCATTCTAAAAAAAAAAAGCGAAAGGATTAGGATTTTCAACATTATTGTTGTATTTTTGTTTTTGTATTTCAGGGTTTGCCCCCATGTTTCTTTGAAATTTGATTAGTTTGCTTATCGTCAGTAGCCGCAGATAAACGCCTTATCCTTAAACTTTGCCAAGGATCATGCGGCTTTCAAGACAAATAGTTTGCGCTGAAAACCTAAAAATCAGCACAAAATACCATGTAAGAGTCTTTGCCACTTTGCCGGCGAAACTCACTTTATCGTTGAAAATAACGTGAAATCAACAAAAATGAAGGAAGCCTTGCTCTGTCAAGTCACTTTAATAGTCTCTACGAACCTGTTTGACTGTAACAAAATAGGGTTTCGTGAGTTATTAACAAACAGGAGTGGTGTTTTATGGGGCATGATGGTACTTAATGTTGATTAGTGGTAAAATTTTGATATTTTTTAACTTAATTGCTTTGAGAATCCCGTTTCATAAAATTATGCCTTTCTGCGTCGGAGCAATGCTCATGGCTCTTGTATCTGTGGGATTTTCTCAAATCCCAAGGCAGATCAGCTACCAGGGCTTGTTGATCTCACCGTCAGGTGTTCCGATTTCTAATGGGAAGCATGTGTTGAAGATAAGTTTATACATTTCCGCAATAGCGGCTACCGATATTTACAACGAATCGATCGAGACACAAACAAATAATGGACTTTTCACCGTCATCATCGGTGGCAATGCGCCTATTCCTGCTTCAATAGATTTTCGAGATCAGTATTGGTTGGGCGTAAGCGTTGATGGAGGTGCTGAAATGGCACCTCGTACAGCGCTGACATCTGTTCCGTATGCGCTTCATGCTGAAGTGGCGGATAGGGTTTCTTCTATTTCGCCAGATGCAAAAGGTGTGGTGACCAGTATTAACGAAGTTGACGGACCGATTCGTATCATCGGAGACAGCACAGCAAAAGTTACACAAAAAGGTCAAGTCATCACGATTTCCTCAATGCCTGACGGAGTCCAGACTATCCAAAATGTTGACGGCACAATTTCAATCCAGAATTCAAGCGGACCGATCGTGACATTAGGAATCAACGACACATCTATCACCAACAGCAAACTTGCAAGGAATTCCGTATCAACGATAAATCTTCAGGACGCTTCCGTGACTGGGGCGAAGATCAACCAGATGGGAGCATTTACGAATCAGGTTCTCAAATGGGATGGTACAAAGTGGTCACCGGGAAAAGATGATACAACGGCGATCAAACCCGGAACAGGAATTGTAATTACCCAAAATGCGAATGGCGATAATGTGATCTCGACAACGCTGATCGGCTTGCCTCCAGGCACCACAGGCGCGACTCTTCGCTATGATGGAAATAACTGGATATCCAATACTTTTCTTTATAACGACGGCGCACGTATCGGAATCGGCACAACGACTCCTGGTGCGATGCTTGACATGGCAGGAAATTTGATGATCAGCAATAACGGAAACGCGTCGAGTGAATTGCGAATTCAGGAGCCTTTAGTGGGCGGACAGAATAAATTTTACACGTCATTCAGATCGCCGAATTATATTCGTAACATCGACTATCTCCTTCCACCGGCATTACAGCCGAATGATGCAGTGATGTCTGTGAATAGTCAGGGAGTGATGACTTGGGTGAATGTACTGCCTCCGAGTGTTGCCGTTCCATTTAATCTCGTCACCTCAGCAACCAATACCGGGCAAGACTTACAAGTAGGGGATGGATCAAATCTTCACCCGACCGGAACCGGTGTCGTCAGTGCAAATAAGCTTTCAGGATCAACGCAGGGTGGCAGTTCTTATGCAGGCAGAGTTGTAGTACCGCAAGGTACGACATCGCTAAAAGTGAACCTCGCGCCATCAGTCGGCTGCGCTCCGAATTCCAGCGTAACTGTCTCACAATTCGATGCGCAGGGTTACAGCAATATCGTTGCGACGATGGTGACGGAAATAATTCAGGATTCATTCACCGTGCAATTCTCGGCTTCATATCCGACGAACACAGGATTTATCACGTACTTGATCGTCAATCCATAAAAATTTGAGTAGTGTAATTTAAATTTATTTGTGTATTTACTTAACCTAACCATACAAACAATGAAACATAGTAAACTCCTTAGGATGGTCGCATGGCTTGCCGTGTTGAGCATCGGAATGATCGGAGAAGTATTCGCTCAGGTACCATCGCTTGTTACCCAACAAACGAGGTTATCAACGGGCGGACCGACTCCAAGTTACGTCCAACTCCGTGCAAAAGCAGGCGTTGGAACAAGTACTGATGCCTACTTCTGGGATCAGGCACCTGCACCGACAGCCAATACGAATTACTCGCTTTGGTTGGACGCTAATAACAATATCGTTCGAAGCAATCCGTTCGGACCGGGACAGTCAAATTACTTGATGCAGGTCAATGCAACAGGTACTGGTCTGCAATGGGTGAATCCTGCGAATTTAACCACTCTTGCAGGAGATATCATCGGACAGACTGGTGACGATTCAGTGAACGTCGGACATAGCGGTTTAAATAACCGTTTGATTCTGGGTATCAATAATGCTACAGGATATGACGGAACGAGCTTGATCGCCATTGACCGTGGAGGTACGAACAGCAATGCAGTTCCGACTGCAGGTGCTATTGCTTACGGTGACGGT
Source organism: Kapaibacterium sp. (SeqCode) (assembly GCA_038210275.1). Classification (GTDB taxonomy): domain Bacteria; phylum Bacteroidota; class Ignavibacteria; order Palsa-1295; family Palsa-1295; genus PALSA-1296. Next base: position 14,046 of record JBBQWV010000016.1, read on the forward strand.
ACAAAATATATGTTCAATGCTGTGGGTACGACGGGTCAGATTCTTGCTTCAACCGGAGCGGGTGTTCCGATCTGGGTGAATTCACCTTCACTGCTCACATTTGATAACGGCTTGACTAAAACACTGGATAATGTTCAGTTTGGCGGACCACTTGTGAAGGCAACGTCAGTTGATCAGGCAACATTCGGTTTGACGTTCACCAATGGTACACTTGACCTTGGTAGTGCAGTCGGAACTTACGATATCAATATTGATCTCGGAAATTCAGCGACTCATAACATGAATATGAAGAACATCGCTGTTGATCTAACTGCTCCGAACATCCTTGCACTTGATGCAGCGGGCAATGTTCGTACCCGTACGTTCGGATCAATTATTACTGCTGATAACGGTTTGATCACCAACGGCTTAGGGTTGGTATCAATGGGCGCTCCTGCAACAGGAGGCGCATTGCTTTTAACCGATCGTTTTATTGGTTTGGCTACACATAAGTTGACTTATGAAGGTGCCGGTGATTTCAATATCGGTGACGGTACATCTGCTCAGAACATTACTTTGGATCCGAGCGCAACCGGTTCTACAAACTTCAAAAATTTGGCGAATCAGGCTGCTCCTGCGGCAACGGATAGGTTCGTCATGATGAGCACCGGATCGGATAAAGCTTTCACGCGCACACTTGCATCGCTTGTGAATGCTGATAACGGTTTAGTCGTAGATAATACGGTTACTCCAGGTACAAGCACAGTTCAGCTTGGTGCTCCGGCAACAGGCGGCGCATTGCTTTTATCAAACCGGTTTATTGGACTTCGTGGATTTGCATTGAACTTTGACGGAGACGGAAGCATCAATATGGGCGCTTCGGGTAACGTTAATGTGAATGTCAATACCGGTGCAACTGGCAATATGACGCTTCAGGGTACGACCTTGAGTGCTGGAGCTGGAACACCGAAATTTGATAACATGGCATTTGTTGACGGAACTACGAACAATGTTCGTATTGCGAAGACAACAGATATCACGACCAATGCGACACCGACGATGTTTATAACCGTCGATGCCACAGGTAATATCACAAAGTCCGTCAGCCCAACAACAGGGTTTGCTAAAGGACAGATCGCAGGAAACGGAAGTTATCAGTACACCTCACCTGTAATAGCTACGGGTATCGTTGCCGGAGCTTCAATCACTTGTACGGTACAAAACATGACCGGTATAACAGGTACGATTCTTGTGCAGGTAACAGGTGTCAATACTGCTGCAGGTACATTTACGGTTGAGACATCAGAGAGTATTCAAAACGGCTCGTTTATTAACTACGTCGTAATGAATTAATTTATTTTTCATGATGGGAGCGGTCTTGGCGCCACTGAGCCGTTCCTATCATGAATTTATTTCAGAGTTTACAAGAGAGAGAGGGAGCCATTAGTTTGCCAATATCAACACGGCTCGTTGAAAAAGAGAGAAACAATTTGTATGTGCGCACTAGCGAAAAATCGAATTGAAGCTTGTATCATTGGCATTATCACTTTGGTGATGATGCCGATGGTTCTTGCTGCGCAACCAACATCGTCGGCACTTGAAAACCCACCGCCTGTTTCACAGCGCACTTATACTGCGCCACCGCCGAAGGCGAAACAAGAGACTGTAAGAACTATAGCGATCAACGAAGCTCCAAGACCCTTACCTCAACAAATATCAGATATTGAGCCTCGTATAGAAATTTTAAAAGTAAGCGCCGGAAACCCGGATCATTTATCCGCAGGATTTTATGCTTCCTTTGAACCAAAGACATACGACACAGTCTTTATTTATGAAGGGGAAACCGATAAGTATGAAGTGATAGGCATTCATGCTAATAAAGAAGTCATACAAGGTGATTCCGGATCAGTTGCAGAAGAGGTAACCTTTCGGATGAATCACTTCAATGAAAACGATATACCTGTTGCCAACGAGCAGCATACGAAGACGAATTCCATGATCATTCGGACCGGATTTATTCCTTCACAAGGATTCGGATCCAAGCGATATAGATTTGCTATCAAGCCCGGAAAATTTATTTTGTCCGGCAATTCAATGATCTCCGCATCGGTCCACATGACGCACGGAGAGAATATTGGCACCATACTGTGTGCAGTGACAAATATTGATTTTAAGAAAGGGATATTCTATGTCGAGACATCGAATGAAGTCCCGAAGGGAGAAGATATTAACTGGATCATTATCAACTCGATGTGATCTGGTTTTAGATTTGCCTTTAAAAAGAGTGTTTGTTTCCCATGTACAGTTTCTTGACATTACGTTTGCTTTTTAACAAATTGGCGAATTTAGGCTTTTGTGGATAAGCAGTGGAATACGCTGCGCACAATGAACGTTAAATTTGCACAATAACAAAATGCCTCAAAGATGATACTGAAAAAATTTTCGGTATTTTACGTCTTATTTTTTATTTGCCTTACCGCAACGATCGTTCGCGGTCAGGCAAGTATGCAGCGTGGAGTCCGTATCTCCAACGCTAATGGCAATATTGTAACGATTCAAACCGGAATCGCTCCGCAAACCTATAGCCTCGTCCTTCCACTTACTTCGAATCCATCCCTTACAACGGCTTCAGTTCTTTACGGACTCGGAACTGGTAATCTCACATGGACAGATATCACCGGCGTTGCTGATGGATGGCTGTTGGCGCTCAAAACTTCCGGGGGTAATCTTGTGCCAACATGGATTGATCCAACGACGATTGGCGCATGGGCACTGAATGGAAATGCAACCATCTCCGCGTGGAATGGCTCGGCAGGAAATTTTCTCGGTACGACTTCTGCACAGCCTTTAGTTGTTGCAACGACCAACTCCACTCCACAAGATATTATATTCATGACGGGCAACACTGAGAAGATGCGATTGCTCGGTTCGGGAGAATTGGGAATCGGATTAAGTCCGGTTTCAGGAAGACTTCTTGATGTTGGTGGAACATCGGGAACGGCAAACATTCGCTTCACATCACTTTCCGGAGCTGATCTTAATACAGCACTGGCTGCGACCGATGGTTTAGTGATCGCCGATAATAACGGTGATCTGACAAAACGCTCGCCGTCTATTTTGGGTACGGTACTTGCGGGATCTTATGTTCAGTATGATCTTGCTGGAACACAAAATATCTCTGCCACTCGCCCGGATTATCTTTTTAATGTTGCTTATGCGAATGCTGCGTCTGATGCTAATGCTGCCGGAGCGGTGATTACTTCTGCATCAGGTGCAACAAACCGCAGCGCTGCTGGTTTGGCTGTAACGGCCACAGCAACAGGAACGGGTACATCTACCGGATTGAATGTTACAGCCGGAGGTGGCGCTACAAATTATGCGGCACTATTCAATGGCGGCAGAGTCGGTATCGGGCAGAGCACACCATCACAATTACTTGAAGTTCGCGACGGAAATCTTTTCTTATCGAATTCTGGAACAGCAAGTCAGTTACAATTGCAAGGCACAGGTACGGGACTGAGTACTTTGCAAGCGGGAGCGCAAGGGACAAATATTTTTAATCTTACTCTGCCCACTTCTACTCCATCAGCGAATCAGGTATTGGGTGTGAATGCTATTTCAGGCGCAGGACCTTATGCAATTACACTTGGATGGCAGAATATTATCAGCGGTTCGTTTGTAAATTATAATACTACTTCAGTTCAAAATAGCGGAGTCATTACTTCGCCAAATTATCTTTTTAATGTTGCTTACGCTGGAAGCGCAACGACGAACGATGCGCTCGGAGCTGTTATTTCATCTGTTGGAGGAACATCCGGAGCAACAAATGCAACAGGACTCGCCGTTACTGCTACTGCAAATAGCACCGGTACATCGACGGCGCTGAATGTTACCGCCGGTGGGGGATCGACAAATTATGCCGCACTCTTCAATGGAGGAAAAGTCGGAATAGGGCAGAGTGCTCCTACACAATTGCTTGAAGTTCGAAACGGAAATTTCTTGCTTTCAAATTCCGGAACTGCAGATCAATTACAATTTCAAGGAACAAGTTCGGGCATCACCACTTTTCAGGCAGGAGCACAAGGCGCGACAAATATTAATTATACACTCCCCACATCTGCCTCTGCTGCGAACGGCTATGTACTTGCATCAACAACAGGCGGAGTGATGAGTTGGACTGATCCTTCAGCTCTTGTATCAAGTAATTATTGGTCACTTGCAGGAAATGCGATTGCTTCAGCTTGGAATGGCGCAGCCGGAAGTTTTCTGGGCACGACAAGCACACAGCCATTAGTTGTTGCCACAACGAACACCACAACACCGCAGCCAATAGAATTTTTTACGAACAATGCTGAGAAGATGCGGCTTACTTCTGCCGGGAATCTCGGAATTAATCAAACAAATCCTTCACAACTTCTGGATGTTGCCAACGGCAATATTTTACTTTCAAATTCCGGGACAGCCGGTCAATTACAATTTCAAGGTACAAGTTCAGGCATTACATCCTTGCAAGCAGGAGCACAAGGAGCTAATACATACAACGTAACATTTCCGATCACAACACCTGCAGCAAATCAAGTATTGGGAGTCAGTGCGATTTCTGGTGCTGGTCCATACTCAATAGCATTAGGATGGCAGAATGTTTTCAGTGGCTCGTTCGTAAATTACAATACGGCATCGGCGCAGAATACTGCCATCATCACCTCACCGAATTATCTTTTTAATGTTGCCTATACATCAAGTGCAACAACGAATAATGCGTTAGGGGCAGTTATTACTTCTGTCGGTGGTACTTCCGGAGCGACCAACGCATCAGGTCTTGCAGTAACTGCCACTGCAAATGGAGCAGGTACTTCAACGGGTTTGAATGTTACCGCAAGCGGAGGTACTACAAATTATGCTGCATTATTCAGCGGTGGCAATGTAGGTATTGGACAAGTTTCGCCAACGCAATTACTCGAAGTTCGTAACGGAAATTTCTTGCTTTCAAATTCCGGAACAGCGGATCAATTGCAATTCCAGGGCACGAGCACCGGCATTACAACTTTTCAAGCGGGCGTTCAGGGAGCGACGAATATAAATTATACTCTGCCGACTGCTGCTGCGGTTGCAAATGGTTATGTTCTTTCATCAACAACGGGCGGTGTGATGAGTTGGAGCGATCCATCATCGCTTATTGCAAGTAATTATTGGTCACTTACCGGAAATGCAACAGCATCGGCATGGAATGGTGCTGCCGGAAATTTCTTAGGTACGACAAGCACACAGCCACTTGTCGTTGCAACAACGAATACCACGACACCTCAGCCTATAGAATTTTTCACGAACAATGTTGAGAGCGCACGTATTGCTTCGACAGGTGAATTTGGTATTGGTTTAACTCCTACAGCCGGAAGACTTCTTCATGTTGCTGGTACTGGTGGAACAGCGAATATTCGTTTTAACTCCTTATCAGGTGCTGATCTTAATACGGCTTTAGCTGCCACAGATGGGTTAGTGATAGCTGATAATAATGGTGATCTTACCAAACGTTCTCCTTCAGTCTTGGGAACTGCGCTGACTGGATCGTACGTGCAGTATGATATTTCTTCGCAGCAAAGTATTTCCGTTACTCGGGCAAATAATTTATTTAATGTTGCCTACAATGCTGCTGCCACAGATGCGAATGCGGCAGGAGCTATTATCTCATCTGTAGGCGGCGCGACAAATAGAAGTGCAAACGGACTTGCCGTTACTGCAACTGCAACTGGAACAGGAACATCAACTGGGTTGAATGTCACTGCTGGCGGCGGTGGAACAAATTATGCTGCATTGTTTAGTGGCGGCAATGTGGGAATTGGTCAGGCAACGCCGACGCAATTGCTTGAACTTCGCAATGGTAATTTTTTACTTTCTAATTCCGGTTCTGCAGACCAACTTCAATTTCAAGGCACGAGTACCGGGATAACAACTTTCCAAGCAGGGGTGCAAGGTGCGACGAATATCAATTACACGCTTCCAATTTCAGCTGCAGCTGCAAATAATTATGTGATGGCTTCGACGACTGCGGGAGTACTTAGTTGGGTGGATGCTTCGACGATTACGAATGATTGGCATTTAATCGGAAACGCAACAGCTTCCGCATGGAATGGAGCTGCTGGAAATTTCTTAGGGACGACAAGTACTCAGCCGCTTGTGGTTGCAACGACGAATACTACGACTCCACAGCCTATAGAGTTCTTCACGAACAATACGGAGAAGATGCGTTTATTACCATCAGGTAATTTTGGTATTGGACAAACAAATCCATCTCAATTACTCGAAGTTCGTAATGGTAATTTCTTGCTTTCGAATTCAGGTTCAGCCGATCAGTTACAATTCCAGGGGACAAGCACAGGGATAACAACTTTCCAAGCAGGGGTGCAAGGTGCGACGAATATCAATTACACGCTTCCAATTTCAGCTGCAGCGGCAAATAATTATGTGATGGCTTCGACGATTGCGGGAGTACTTAGTTGGGTGGATGCTTCGACGATTACGAATGATTGGCATTTAATTGGCAACGCAACAGCTTCTGCATGGAATGGCGCTGCCGGAAATTTCTTAGGCACGACCAGTACTCAGCCTCTTGTGGTTGCAACAACAAATACCACGACTCCACAGCCGATAGAATTCTTCACAAATAATACGGAGAAGATGCGCTTGCTGCCATCGGGTAATCTCGGTATAGGACAAACGAATCCATCGCAGCTTCTTGAAGTTCGCAACGGCAACCTTCTTCTTTCGAATTCTGGTTCAGCAGATCAATTACAATTCCAAGGTACAGGTGCCGGAACGACGAGCTTTTTAGCCGGTGCTCAGGGAGTGACAAATCTTACATATACTCTTCCTATTTCAGCGCCTTCTGCTAACTCATTATTTTATTCATTGGGCGGAGCTGCAAGTAATTTGTCATGGTCGAATGCCGGTAGCAATGGACAGATACTCACGGTCACGGGCGGAGTACCTTCATGGCAGAACGCCTCGATATTAAATGGCAACTTTGTTCTTTATGATGTGACGACACCTCAAAATCTTTCAGTCACACGTACTGATAATTTATTTAATGTTGCCTACGCTGCCGGAGCAAATGATGCTAACGCCGCTGGCGGTGTTGTCACTTCAGTAGGCGGAGCAACGAACAGAAGTGCTACAGGACTCTCAGTGACTGCAACAGCGACAGGAACGGGTACATCAACCGGATTAAATGTTACATCAGGTGGCGGCGGAACAAATTATGCTGCATTATTTAACGGAGGAAATGTAGGAATTGGTCAGGCAGCGCCGACGCAATTACTTGAAGTTCGTAATGGAAATTTGTTGCTCTCAAATTCAGGTTCAGCCGATCAGTTGCAATTCCAAGGTACGAGCACAGGGCTAACAACATTCCAAGCAGGGGTGCAGGGTGCGACGAATATAAATTATACTCTCCCTATTTCTGCCGCTGCAGCAAATAATTATGTAATGGCTTCGACAACAACCGGGACACTGAGTTGGGTTGATGTTTCAACTATTACAAATGATTGGCATTTAATTGGCAATGCAACAGGATCGGCTTGGAACGGTGCAGCGGGAAGTTTTCTTGGTACGACAAGTACACAGCCTCTTGTCGTTGCAACGACAAATACTACTACTCCTCAGCCGATAGAATTCTTTACAAATAATGCTGAGAAGATGCGCATTGCTTCTTCGGGAAATGTCGGTATTAATCAAACTAATCCATCGCAGCTGCTTGAAGTTCGCAACGGAAATCTTCTCATTTCGAATTCAGGTTCGTCAGGTCAATTGCAGTTGCAAGGATCAAGTACTGGCGCTTCAACTTTCTTGGCAGGTTCACAGGGCGCTGTCAATATTAATTATACGCTTCCTGTTTCTTCGCCTTCGGCAAACTCATTGCTATATTCTTCCGGCGGAGCGACAAATAATCTTGTATGGTCCAATACCGGAAGTAATGGACAGATATTAATAGTAACAGCCGGAGTTCCGAGTTGGCAGAATTCAAATACACTGACAGGTTTTGTGCTCTATGATGTGACGACTCCGCAAAATTCCTCTGTTACGCGTACAGATAATTTATTTAATCTTGCGTATGGGGCTGGTGCGAATGATGTTAATGCAGCAGGAGCAGTAATATCTTCAACTGGTGGGGCAACCAATCGCAGTGCAACAGCACTTTCATTAACCTCGGCAGCAACCGGAACCGGGACTTCTACCGGATTAAGCGTAACTGCTTCAGGTGGTACAACACAGACAGCAATTATAGCGACAGGTAATATAAATTTGCTCAGCGCAGGCGGAGTAGCGAGTAATTTAAGTTTACAAAATCCGGCAGGGACGTTCGCTTCAAGTTTTACGTCGGGTACGCAAGCAGCGAACATTAATTATACATTGCCAATATCTGTCGCTGCATCAAACGGATATGTACTCTCATCCTCAACAACTGGTTCGCTTAGTTGGGTAGATGCGACGACTGTTACCAATGATTGGCATTTAATTGGAAATGCAACCGGATCGGCATGGAATGGCGCAGCAGGAAGTTTCCTCGGAACGACAAGTACTCAGCCATTAGTAATCGCAACAACAAATACGACGACACCACAGCCGATCGAATTCTTCACGAACAATACGGAGAAGATGCGGTTGCTGCCTTCGGGTAATTTTGGTATTGGGCAAACTAATCCATCGCAGTTGTTCGAAGTACGTAATGGTAATTTCTTGCTTTCAAATTCAGGAGCCTCTGATCAATTACAATTCCAGGGAACAGGGTCAGGTATAACAACCTTCGCAGCAGGTGCACAAGGAGTAACGAATCTTAACTATACTCTGCCGATCTCTGCCCCTGTTGCGAACTCATTGCTCTATTCTTCAGGCGGTGCGGCAAGTAATTTATCGTGGTCGAATACCGGAACGGCGGGACAAATTTTAACGATCACCGGTGGAATACCAAGTTGGCAGAATTCCAATACGCTTACTGGCTTTGTACTCTACGATGTAACGACTCCACAAAATTCATCTGTTACTCGCACAGATAATTTATTTAATCTTGCTTATGGAGCTGGCGGCAATGATGCGAATGCTGCCGGAGCTGTTATCAGTTCAACAGGTGGAGCTACCAATAGAAGCGCGACAGCTTTATCATTGACTTCAACTGCGACAGGCACAGGCACTTCAACAGGGTTAAGCATAACTTCATCAGGTGGTACAACTCAAACAGCTATTTCCGCGACAGGAAATATCAATTTATTGAGCGCTGGCGGTTTGGCAAGCAGTTTCAGTCTGCAGAATCCGGCTGGTACTTTTGCGACAAGTTTTTCTGCAGGTGCGCAGATCGCAAATATTGGTTACACACTTCCTACTGCCGGAGCAGCAGCGAATGGATATGTTCTTTCGGCAACAACAACGGGAGTTCTGAGTTGGAGCAATCCAACTGTTCTTCTTAGTAATAATTACTGGACTCTTTCAGGTAATTCCGGAACGACAGCATATAACGGCGCAACAGGCAACTTCTTAGGTACAACGGATGCACAGCCGTTAGTTCTTGCAACAACGTTTACTGCAACACCGCAGCCGATAGAGTTCTTTGCGAATAATTTGGAGAAGATGCGCATTGCTGCAAACGGCAATGTCGGAATCGGTCAGACAAATCCGTCTCAGCTTCTTGAACTTAAAAATGGTAATCTGTTATTTTCAAATACTACTGGCACTGCGGATCAGTTACAACTTCAAGGTACGGCGGCAGGTATAACGACTTTCGCTGCAGGCGCACAAGGAGCAACGAATCTTAATTACACACTTCCGATCCTAACTCCGGCGGCAAGTTCATTGCTCTACTCATCCGGCGGTGCAGCAAGTAATTTATCGTGGTCGAATACCGGAACGGCGGGACAAATTTTAACAATCACAGGCGGAATACCTTCGTGGCAGAATTCAAATACTCTGACAGGTTTTGTGCTCTATGATGTGACTACTCCTCAGAATGCATCTGTAACACGCACTGATAATTTATTTAATATTGCCTATGGTGCAGGCGGCAATGATGCGAATGCTGCGGGTGCAGTAATAACTTCTGTCGGCGGAGCCACGAATAGAAATGCAACAGGTCTTTCTGTGACAACAACTGCAACCGGCACCGGTACCTCGACAGGATTGAATATAACTACTGGTGGTGGTACAACAAATTATGCTGCAACATTCAGCGGCGGCAATGTTGGAATCGGTCAGGTTGCACCGACGCAATTGCTTGAAGTCAAGAATGGTAATCTTCTACTTTCAAATTCCGCGACTGCCGATCAGTTGCAATTTCAAGGTACAAGTACTGGCCTGAGCACATTCGCAGCCGGAGTGCAAGGAGCGAATACTTTTAACTACACGTTGCCGATCACTACGCCATCAGCAAATCAAGTCTTGACCGCGACGGCAGTTTCCGGTGCAGGTCCTTTTGCAGTGACATTGGGGTGGCAAAATGCTTCAGGCTCATTTGTGAACTACAATACAGCCACAGTACAAAATTCTGCAGTTATCACATCACCGAATTATCTCTTTAATGCAGCCTACGCCGCAAGTGCCACAGCAAATAATGCACTTGGCGGAGTGATTACATCTGCAAGCGGAACGTCGGCTGCAACAAATGCAACGGGTCTTGCTGTGACCGCGACTGCAAATGGAGCAGGTACCTCAACAGCATTGAATGTTACGGCAGGTGGTGGTACAACAAATTATGCTGCATTATTTAATGGCGGAAATGTTGGAATTGGTCAAGCCACTCCATCGCAATTACTTGAAGTGCGAAACGGAAATCTTTTGCTTTCAAACTCAGGTTCAGCCGATCAGTTACAATTCCAAGGGACAAGCACAGGAATAACGACATTGCAAGCAGGTGCTCAGGGAGTAACAAGTCTTAATTATACACTTCCGATCACTGCGCCGGCTGCAAGTTCATTATTATATTCATCAGGTGGAGCGGCAAGTAATTTATCCTGGTCGAATACAGGAAGCAATGGTCAGATCCTGACAATTACGGCAGGAGTACCTTCTTGGCAGAATGCTTCGGCTCTCAACGGATCGTTCGTTCAATATGATGTTACCTCAGCGCAAAATGGATCAGCGACACGTACGGATAATCTTTTTAATGTTGCGTATGCTGCAGGTGCAAGTGATGTGAATGCGGCAGGCGCAGTAATAACTTCTGTCGGCGGAGCCACGAATAGAAATGCAACAGGTCTTTCCGTGACAACAACTGCAACCGGCACCGGTACCTCGACAGGATTGAATGTAACTGCAGGTGGTGGCGGAACAAATTATTCCGCATTATTTAATGGTGGTAATGTGGGTATCGGACAAGCAACGCCAACACAATTGCTTGAAGTCAAGAATGGTAATCTTCTACTTTCAAATTCCGCGACTGCCGATCAGTTACAATTCCAGGGTACGAGTACTGGCTTAAGCACTTTCCAAGCCGGTGTTCAGGGTGCAAATACATTTAATTACACGCTACCAATTACGACTCCGACTGTAAATCAAGTTCTTACTGCAAGTGCAGTCAGCGGTGCAGGTCCTTTTGCCGTTACTCTTTCCTGGGCAGCTGCAGCGGCGGCAGGATCGTATGTTAATTATAACACTGCTTCGATTCAAAATACCGCTGTTATTACTTCTCCAAATTACTTATTTAATGTAGCCTACGCCGCAAGTGCCACAGCAAATAATGCACTTGGTGGAGTGATTACTGCTGCAAGCGGAACATCTGCGGCAACAAATGCGACCGGACTTGCAGTTACTGCAACAGCAAACGGAGCGGGCACTTCAACAGGTCTGAATGTCACAGCCAGTGGTGGAACAACAAATTATGCTGCATTATTTAATGGTGGTAGAGTAGGTATCGGCAATGCAACACCGACGCAATTACTTGAAGTCAAGAGTGGTAATCTTTTACTCTCGAATGCAGGTGCGGCTGATCAGTTGCAATTTCAAGGAACAAGCACCGGAATATCCACATTCCAAGCAGGAGCGCAGGGAGCAACAAATATAAATTACACTCTTCCTCTTGCTGCTCCTGTTGCCAATAATTATGTACTCACTGCAACGACGGGTGGCGTGATGAGTTGGACAGACCCAGCAGCACTTCCTCCGAATGATTGGCATTTAACAGGTAATAGTGCTACGACAGCTTATAACGGAGCTACAGGTAATTTCATTGGTACGACGGATGCACAACCATTTGTCTTAGGTACAACATTTACGACAACATCTCAACCGATCGAATTTTTTACGAACAACACGGAGAAGATGCGTTTGCTGCCATCGGGTAATCTTGGTATCGGACAGACAAATCCAACACAGCTTCTTGAAGTCCGCAATGGTAATTTACTTCTCTCGAATTCAGCGACTGCCGATCAGTTACAATTCCAAGGTACGAGTACAGGGCTGAGTACTTTCGCAGCAGGAGTTCAGGGAGCGAATACTTTTAATTACACACTGCCGATCACAACACCGACTGTAAATCAAGTTCTCACAGCAAGTGCAGTCAGCGGTGCAGGACCTTTTGCCGTTACTCTTTCCTGGGCAGCTGCAGCGGCGGCAGGATCGTATGTAAATTATAATACTGCTTCTGTACAGAATACCGCTGTTATTACTTCTCCAAATTACTTATTTGATGTTGCTTACGCAGCAAGTGCTACGGCTAATAATGCACTCGGTGCGATCATCAGTTCTTCAAGCGGTACATCTGCGGCAACCAATGCAACGGGTCTTGCTGTCACTGCAACAGCAAATGGAGCAGGCACTTCAACCGGTTTAAATGTTACTGCCGGTGGTGGTACAACAAATTACGCAGCATTGTTCAATGGCGGTAGAGTAGGTATTGGAAATGCCGCCCCGGCGACCGGGCTCGATCTTTCCTCTGATTTTGCAACACGTGAATTGAATTATGCAACTGCAATGCCTGCTTCAAGCAATGACGTGAATTTTGACGCATCAGGAAATCTGATAAGTCTTGTACGTATTGCAAATGCTGCTGCACCATTTACTATAACCGGTTTTGCCGGAGGGCGGAACGGTAAGATGTTAACGGTATATAATGCTACGGGTCAGGCATTGTCTATTGCAAATCAAAGCGCATCGAGTGTAGCCGCAAATAGAGTTATTACCGGAACGGCCGCAAACGTTGTCCTTCAATCTGGAAGTAGTGTTGATTTTAAATACAGCCCGACTGATGCTCGCTGGTTCATCGCTTCACTGAATGACCTCAGTCAGCTGCCCGGTATGTTTGTAAATTACAATACTGCAACTGCTCAGAATACGGCAGTAATAACTTCTGCAAATTATCTTTACAATATTGCTTATGCTGCAAGTGCTACAACCAATAATGCACTTGGGGCTTTAATTACTTCGGCAAGTGGCACCTCCGGTGCTACAAATGCAACGGGACTTGGTATTGTTTCTACAGCAAATGGAGCAGGAACATCCACCGGTTTGAATGTAAATGTGAGTGGCGGCACGACGAACTATGCAGCATTATTCAATGGTGGTAATGTCGGAATAGGGCAAACCGCTCCAACACAGTTGCTTGAAGTCAAGAACGGTAATTTACTTCTTTCAAATTCCGCAACTGCTGATCAATTACAATTCCAAGGAACAAGTACTGGTTTAAGCACTTTCCAAGCCGGTGTACAGGGAGCGAATACTTTTAATTACACACTGCCGATCACAACGCCGACTGTAAATCAAGTTCTCACAGCAAGTGCAGTCAGCGGAGCGAGTCCTTATGCTGTAACTCTTTCATGGGCAGCAGCAGGTGGAGGATCATTCGTTAATTATAATACTGCTGCGGTTCAGAACAGCGCAATTATTACTTCTCCTAATTATCTGTTTAATGTTGCCTATGCTGCAAGTGCAACAACGAATAATGCGTTAGGCGGAGTCATCAGTTCAGTCGGTGGAACATCAGGAAATACAAATGCGACAGGTCTTGCTATTACTGCAACAGCCCATAGTACCGGAACATCTACAGGATTGAATGTTAACGCTAGTGGTGGTACAAATAATTATGCAGCACTCTTCCAAAGTGGTAGGGTTGCCATCGGTAATGCAGCACCTGCGACAGGACTTGATCTCAGTTCTGATTTTGCAACTCGTGAATATAATTATGCTACCTCACTTGTTGGTACAAAAAATGATGTAAACTTTGACGGCGCAAATAATTCGATCAGCTTTGTTCGCCTTGCTACAGCATCAGGTGGATTTACTTTGACAGGTTTCACCGGTGGTCAAAACGGAAAACGACTAACGATCTATAACGGAACTGCGCAAACGATGACGATTGCCAATCAAAGTGCAAGCAGTGTTGCTGCGAATAGGATCATCACAGGAACACAGGTGAATATTCCTATTCCAACGGGCGGATCTTGCGACATGGTTTATAGCACAACAGAATCACGCTGGATTATAAGTTCGACAAGCGGAGTATCAGGATGGCTCTATACCGGCAACAGCGGATTAACCGACAACGTTAATAACTATCATGGCACATTAGACGATATACCGATTCGATTCGTTGCAGGCGCTTCCGGCGCTCCGAGTACAAAGATGTTGCTTGATATTAATGGCAACTTGTTATTCGGACCGAATTCCGGAGCAACAAGCTTCCCTGCAGGAACGGCAGGTCGTTTAGCATTTGGTGATAATCTCAATACAGTCCGATTAGGAAGCGTACCCACATTCGGAACGCGTATATTTAATATGATAGATCAAAGTGCTGTACTTCGCGTGTGGCGTTTCAATAGCAATGCTGGTGGTACTGATCCAGCGATTGAATTGATTGGCGGTACGAATGACGACCAAGGCAATTCTGCCAATCATTGGTGGGACGTTTATGCAACAGGTACTCCCGGTGTTGCTGGAACCGGAACCGGTGGAGGTTACGGTGAGCATATGGCATTCCGTCGTCGTACCGGTGCACATGATTCTGAGTATCTGAGTGTTTTCGCAGGGGGCAATATTGGAATCGGTAATAATGGAGTGAATGGTGTCGCAACTCCGGATACTCGATTGGTCGTAAGACAAGTTGACGGTGCAACAAGCACTATTTCAAATCTTGTATCTTTGTATCACTCTTCCAGCGCGGGAAATGGCATTACCAGTGGTTTTGGATCAGGACTTGTTTTTAAAGCGGAGGATACAACGGTAGATAATCAGGAAATGGCACGAATTGCAGCTATTTGGACAAACACCGTTGATGCGAGTCGCACAGGAGCGTTGACTTTCTCCACTGTGAATAACGGTCTTGCCGAAGCTGAAAGAGTCCGTATTTCGGGTGTTGGGTATGTTGGTGTTGGAACTACCACACCTGCCGTCAGCATGGACATCAATGGAGCGCTGGCAACGGAGGCGACAAATATTGCTCTCTCGAATGGTACAAATAATAACTTAGCACTAACGAATCAATCTTTTGCACGAATTACTGGACCAACAGCAGCATTTACTGTTACCGGTGTTGCAGGTGGTGTGGATGGACAGATACTGAGGATTGAAAATACTACTGCTCAGAATATGACGATCTCTCATAGTAGCGCTTCATCCACCGCAGGTAACCGTATTTATTCTCCAAGTGGATCCGATGTCGTTCTCAAAGGACAGAATTCTTCAGCTGAGTTGATCTACGATGCGACCAATACGCAATGGGTTTTGACAAACTCGAATTCAAACCAGATTACCGGTCCTATCGGCTCTATTGCGTATATGACAAAAGCAGCAGATCAGAGTGTGACCAATTCGGCAGTGCTTGCTAATGACGCAGATATTTCATTCTCAACCAATCCGAATGAAACATGGGAGATTCATGGTGAACTTCATGCAGATAATACTGTAGCAAACTCGAATATCAAGATTGCATTTACTATACCCGCTGGTTCCACAATGAAAATTTATTATACCGGCATCCAAGATGGAGGAGTCTCAGCTGGTGCATCAATCCTCACTGCCTCTGGTGTTGCAAAAACTATTACGATTGCTGCAGGTGCTGTTTCGACTTATATCCAACTTCATGGAATTGTCAGGAATGGCGGAACTGGTGGCACAGTGCAACTCAAATGGGCACAAGGAACTGCTAATGCCCAGTCAACCATCCTTCGTCAGGATTCTTTCATCAAAGCAGTGCGCGTGAACTAATTAGTGAAGGTCGTCTTAGGTCAAAAACTCTGCTCTTGATAGGACTTACGTCGAATTCTCCGTATATTCGTCTTACGGATAATTGTCAAATCTGAAGTCACTATGGAATTATTATTTGAAGGCGATCATCACGATCACCCCTATGAGCACGGGACGATATTTTGTGTTGGCAGAAATTACGTAGAGCATATTCGAGAACTCGGCAGTGAAGTACCGAAAGATCCTGTCATATTCGTCAAGCCGGATTGTGCGCTGCGGCACGGATCGTATAACATTGCCGAGTATCCGCCGCAATCGCAGGAGCTTGAATTCGAAGGCGAACTTGTTCTGCTTCTTCGTGGAGGAGGACGAGACATACCGGCATTTAGTACCGCTGATATTATTGCAGGGTACGGAATAGGTTTGGACCTGACGTTGCGTGATTTACAGAATGAATTTAAAAAGAAGGGATTGCCCTGGACGCTTTCCAAAGGCTTTGATGGCTCGGCACAGATAAGTCATTTTCTTCCCTTCGAAGCAGCGCCGCCATTTGAAGAACTGGGCTTTTCACTATATATAAATGGTGAACTCAGGCAGAGAGCAACAACGAACCAGATGATCTTTTCGCCGGAGATGATGGTAAGTTTTCTTTCTCGGACTTGCTCGCTCAAAGCAGGTGATCTACTTTTTACCGGAACACCGAAAGGCTGCGGTAAACTGGCGATCGGAGATAAGATCGTGATGCAATTGCATACGCTCAATCCGAATGAGATATTGCTCGATTTTCACGTTGAAGTGATCGAGTGGAGATAGGGGAAATGGATGAGAGTTGAAGGATGAATGGAAAAATTACAATCGTTCGAGATAGTAGTACTCGCAGCAACAGGAATATATTTTCTTGGCTTAGCGGCTTTTCTTCCGGGACTTCTCCGAGGTTTACGTCGTAAAAAAGAATTCCCATTTCAAACAACTCCTTCTGTTACCGTCCTGGTCTGCGCAAGAAACGAAGAAAAAAATCTGGATGGATGTCTTGCCTCGCTTTTGTCTCTGGACTACCCATCAGCGCTTCTCGAAATTCTGATCGTTGATGATCGCTCGACTGATGCGACAGCTCAGATGCTTGAAAGCTGGAAGAAGCAGTTTCCAAATCTTAAGACAATTTCCACTGCGGATTTCGACGAGACGCAGCATCAAGGCAAGGTCAATGCGCTTATCAGAGGCATGGACGAAGCAAGCGGAGAGTTTGTCGTTATCACCGATGCCGATTGTGCAGTCTGTCCGAATTGGGTGCGCGAGCATTTACGATGGTATGATAACGAAACCGGAATGGTATCGAGTATTACCGTACTTGATTCGATGAAGCCATTTGATATTGCGCAGTCGCTGGAGATGACAGAACTGTTAGGGCTTTCCATGGCGGCGATCAATTATAGTATTCCTGTCTCTGTGATCGGCAATAATCTTTCAATTCGAAAAGCAGCATACGAGGAGATCGGTGGATACCGAAAAATTCCGTTTAGTGTGACAGAAGATGTTGCGCTTTTTCAATCAGTTTGGAATACCGAAAAATGGAAAGTCCGTTTCAAAGCCAATGACGATCTTCTTGTCCGAAGCCAGCCGCCGGGAAGTTTCAAAACGTGGTGGCGGCAGAAACATCGGTGGGTGATCGGCGGAAAAGATATTCGGGTGATGGGGAAGATCATTTTGCTACTTGGTTTTATCGGAGCGTTTACACTCATTGCTGCTCCGTTCGTTTTGCCTTTGAAATTAGCGCTGCTGGTAATTGCAGTAAAATTCTTCGGCGATTTACTTATTATTTATCCCACGCTTAGCGGGATGAAACAGATGAAGCTCATTTGGTTTTTGCCTGTGTATCAATTGTATCTTTTTTTCTTTTTGCTCTGCGTTCCGATTCTGTATCTTCAAAAAGAAGTTCGATGGAAGGGAAGAGTATATCATACATGAAAAAACTTCACACGATTTGCCTTGCTCTATTTATTCTTGTTCTTTCATCTTCGTGCATTAAGGCGCAGGGAGATTATTCTTCCTACCGTTGGAAAGATCATTGGACTCCGACGTGGATGGAAATGCGCGGCTCATTCTTAGAGCCTAATCGTTTTGCAACAGTCTATGATTTCAAACCTGGCTGGCTTCGGCTTGAGGCGGGATATGGCGGCGAGTTTGTGAGAGTTGATGCAACATCCATAGGTGTCGAAGGACTTATCTGGAGTGGCTTAAAGGCGACTTCCGGTTTTCGCTTCCCGGTCGAGACGGCAGATTATTTTTTCGGAGCTTATAGTATTTTTCCTTTGCCGATCTTTGGAAGTAACAATAAACCCTGGCGGATGCGTTTTCGGATCGGGCATATTTCCTCGCATTATGTTGACGGATTCGATTCTATCGTCGGAGGATCAAGCAGCAGATTCAGCCGCGAATTCATCTCGCTTGAATCGCTTTTCGATGAAACAATAAAAAATAGCTTCCGCCTTTCTCTTGGAGTAAAATATGTTTTTCATCAAGTGCAGGAGTTCGAGCAAAAACTTCAATTCCCGGCAGTCCTTGATTTCATCGTATTCTATGAAGAAGGCAATCAGATCTTTGCAACTCTCAGCACTGCCGCTGGTCCTGCGCTTCCTACCTATAGCGCCGGACTTACTTTTCGGACTACAACGTCATGGGGGCGCATTGCAGATCTCTATGCCGAATATCACACAGGCAGAACCCGCTACGGTGTCGAAGGCAGTCTGAGGCAAGATGGCTACGAATTAGGAATCCGTATCGGAGCATCGAAGGAATTGGAGAAAGTTAATTAGATATAACTATAATTTTATTTGGAATTCTCACCGGAGTTCTCATTCAAATAATATTGTTGTAATAGCTTAGCTAAATTTTACAATAATTTGACACTGAGACTTGAACGGCTTTTTGGGAAGCAGCGCATTTGGCTTCATTTTTCACTTTTTATTCTGACGCTTTACACGACTACTCTTGCCGGAGTTGCTTGGAGCGGGCATGATCCATTCGAGCTTTCGAATATGGGTTATGGTATTGAGTATGCGCTGCTGCTTTTGCTATTTCTCTCCGCGCATGAATTCGGTCATTTTATAGCAGCGCGAATTCACGGAGTTGATGTGACGCTTCCATACTACATCCCCTTTCCCGGTGCGATGCTTGGCATGATGCCGAATTTTGGTACATTCGGTGCAGTGATCCGCACCCGTCAGCGTATTCCAAGCCGTTCGATTATTTTTGATATCGGTGTTGCCGGTCCTATCGCAGGATTCATTGTCTGCCTCATTATTCTTGCCGTCGGTTTTGCAACGTTGCCCGGCATTGAGTATTTGCAAGCTATTAATCCTGACTATCCGCTCGTGCATGTTCCTACAGGAAGTAATCTGTTCTTCGGAAAAACGATTCTTTATTCCTTCATGGAAAAAGTTTTTGCAAATCATACCGGCTATATTCCTCCAATGTCGGAGATGTATCACTATCCGATGCTTTGCGCGGGTTGGTTCGGCCTATTCGTTACGGCGCTGAATCTTCTTCCTGTTGGTCAGCTTGATGGCGGACATCTGATATACGGATTATTTCCAAGACGCATTCATCGCATTATTGGTATAGTCACAGTATCTGCTCTTGCATTGATTTCAATTCCTGAACTCATCCTCAGTCTTGCTGGAGATAAGCTACCGCACTATTTTGACTGGCTTGAGAAGGTGGCCATTCCCGGCGGTTCGTCATGGATATTTTGGGTGGTGATGATTCTTTTTATTATAAAGCTTCGACATCCAGCCGCAATTGATGAGTCACCGATGGATATGAAGCGCAAGATCATCGGCGTTCTGACCATAATAATTTTCATCCTTTCATTTACTCCGTCGCCAATTGTTTTGGAATAAAATTAAAGCTCACACGCCGGAAATATTTCTGCTGGGATCAGTAGCGATCTTGCAGTTCTTTCGTCTCGGCATCGGGGAAATCCAACCGTGGGATGAATCGCTCTATCTCGTTCGCGTCGAAGCTATCCAGAAATTTGGAGGCTGGCTTGACCAAACACAATACGCCATTGGTGGTCTCTATTCTTCAACTCATCCGCCCCTTGCGATCTGGATGATGACCCTTATGCGAATGACATTTGGAAATAGTGTTTTCGTCTCGAGGATGATAGCAGCAATAGCCGGAGTGTTCGCAATATTTTTCTTTTATAGACTTGCCTGCCGCTTTTTTTCTCGATGGACTTCTCTTCTTTCTGCAGTTATTCTTGGTTCTGCTCAGTTATTTGTATGGTATAGCCATCATGCGCAGCTTGATATTCCGATGTTCGCATTTATTATTGCTGCTGCATATTACGCTGTTCTCGCGTTTGAAGTGGGTGGTCGTTCAAAATATTTAATCATTGCCGGAGTTCTCTTTGGCTGCGCTCTTTCGACGAAAGCAGTACAAGGTCTCTATCTTCTTCCGTTTATTATTTCACTACCCTACATCTATCAATCGGAAAAACCTTTTCAAAAACTTACCATTTTTTTTAGTATAACATTTCTCATCGCTGCGCCATGGTATATTTATATGTTGATCCAACACCCTGATTTCTATAATGATTATTCAGGGTTAGTAGGAGCAATTAAAACCGGTTCGTATGCAAAGGAATTAACGTCTCAGTGGTGGTATTATCTCAACCAACTGATTATTAATTTCCCTTTCCTCATCCTTGGAGTGATGGCTATTCCACCGATTATTCGAAAATGGAAAATGCAGAATACTCCTCGTATTCGTATGTCGCTCATCGTTGTTATATGGTTTTCCGGAATGGTTATTTTTATGTCAAGCTTTCATACGCGTTTTTCACATTTCGCTTTGTTTTTATTCTTACCTGCCGCACTTCTCGTTTGTTTTTTTATTGAGGAAGTATGTACTTCACTCAATAAAAATAGAAGTCTTGCAATCTCTATACTTCTTCTTCTACCTATCCTCGCTTGGAGCGGCAGTGAATTAATTCGCAAAGCGATCAAAGAGCATACTATAATTTCTTTACATAATATTCTGATTCCAGTTGCTGCAATACTAATAGTAGTTCTGATTGCAAGTGTTATTTTCTATAAATACTACTCTTCATCAAAAGAAACTGTCTTGCTCTTTGCATCAGTTATATTATTGATTTGCACGGATTATTATAGGTGGGGAAGTCGCAAAAACGAAATTTATATTGATGGAGCTGAGCAGGCAGCAAATATCATATTACACTCCCCAAATATTCATTCACTAACCGCATATCACGACGGTACTCCGCATGAATCAATGCTTCCACAACTTAACTACTATTCTGAAGGTATTCTTTTTGGTTGGAATCCGAATATCATCAACGGGACTAAAACGTGGGGTGAGATAGATTCTCTTATCAAAAATGACACAGTTCCAAAATCAGATGCTGCGATCGTGTATGTTTCTTGGAGTCCTTTCTATACTCCGACAGATGAAGAGAATACGTTGTTATCACGAATCAATCAGGGGCTAAGTGCGAAGTATCAAAATTATTTGGACTGCAAAAAATATAAATTATATTGGGACCCAAAATAATTATTTGTCACAGTGAACGATGGTCGTACTGTAGTTTGTCCCGTCATATTCCTCCGAAAGCATGACTGCAACACCATCTCTGACTTTCTCAAAAGGGATGCTGCTGATCTGTTCCCCCTTTTTCGGGAGAATAACGTATGAGGGGACCATGAAAGGCAGCCATTCACCTGCTGATAGAAAGAATGCTACAATAGGTTTGTTCTCTGCACTTGTCAAATGCACGATTGATGTATCTGGAGTAATGACTACTGATGAGTTGCGAATGAGTACGATCATTGCCTGAATAT
Source organism: Kapaibacterium sp. (SeqCode) (assembly GCA_038210275.1). Classification (GTDB taxonomy): domain Bacteria; phylum Bacteroidota; class Ignavibacteria; order Palsa-1295; family Palsa-1295; genus PALSA-1296. The sequence continues at coordinate 36,044 of JBBQWV010000016.1, forward strand.
CGGGAGTCGAAAAATATCGCACCCGCTGAATATTGCTCTTTATTAAAATCTCTTCAGTCACTTCTTTATTTTCTGGTAAAGAAGTAATCATTATTACAAACTGTGGGTATTGATCGGAAATAAATTTAGCAAGTGCAATATTGTTTGCCATTGTCCATTTCTTAAATGCAGGAGCATCAATATTGAGAACTATATATTTCTCACACCTTGTATCGGCAAGAATATTCTTGATTCGGTTGTGTACTTCTGCCTCAATATCTCCGTCAATAATAAGTGAAGGACGTTCAACATTCGCATCAGGAATTTTTATTACTGCACGCAAAAGATATTGAAGCTGAGCAGTCATCGGCATCTCGTTCATTGGCTGGGGAAGCTGAACAAGTTTTGTGAAAAGTTTTTGGTGCCCTTCTATATTTTTAGAGCCGACTGTAGCGGTAATGCCCTTTGGAGAAGCGAGACGCGAAATAATAGAGTTGCGTGTTTTTTGATTGAAGTTGCCCATCAGAACTACATCCCAGTGTTGTTTGCGTGTCTCTTGGGAAATTTCGAAGAAATCTCGTAACGATGAAGCGGTATAGTCATAGAGAAAATCAATGTCTGTATCGTCGCGAAGAAGATCGAGATTTTTGAAACTTCCGGCGACTCCGATCTTTATCGAAGGTTTAAATCTTTTCAGAATGCGCCAGAGGGGTGTGGTAACGATCATGTCGCCAAGTGCATCATATCGGATTATAAGTACGCTTGAAACTTGTGCGAGTGGAATTGGATCGGTTATCGGATGAATTTTAAGGAGTTTTCCAAGAAGTCTGAGGAATAAAATCTTGTTGAATTTTTCTACTCTTCGTACCACTTCTTTATACCATGGAATTCCATTCGCATATTCTTTTTGAGGGCGGTATTTATAATGCTGTGGCTGTGGCACAATGATATATTTAGGATGGAATTTGCACTAATCCTTCGGTGGCGGCTCTCATCTGAATCGTATAAAGCCGGTGATAAACGCCTTCACCACTTTCAAGTAACTCATCATGTGTACCTATCTCAACGATCTTTCCTTTATCAAAAACTGCAATGCGGTCAGCTTTCTGAATTGTAGAAAGCCGATGCGCAATAACGACGGCTGTTCGTTGTTGCAACAGTCTATCTATTGCTTCTTGAACAAGCATTTCATTCTCCGTATCGAGTGCGCTTGTCGCTTCATCGAAAATAAGAATAGGTGGATTCTTTAGCAGCGCTCTTGCAATCGCGATACGTTGGCGCTGTCCGCCGGATAAGCGTACACCGCGATCACCGGTAACAGTATTATAGCCCTTCGGCATCGAAAGAATAAAATCATGAGCATTAGCTGCTCGTGCAGCTTCGTGGATCATCTCAGGAGTTGCACTTCTATTTCCGTATGCAATATTATTATATATGGTGTCGTGAAAGAGAATCGTATCCTGAGTAACGATACCAAAAAGTTTTCGAAGACTGACAAGATCGTAATCTTTAATATCAAATCCACCGAGGACAATTTTTCCACCGGTCGGATCATAAAAGCGAGCAAGGAGATCAACGAAAGTTGTTTTTCCGGCACCTGATGGACCGACAAGCGCGAGCACTTCATTTGGCTGAATGTCAATCGAAATATTATCTATCGCTTCTTCATTTGAATTATTATATTTGAAACTGACATCACCGAATTGAATCGATGATGTAATCTTCTCCGGAGCCTCAAGAATTCCAGGCATCACCGTAGGAAGAGCATCAAGAACAGAAAAAACATTTTCCGAAGCAGCAGAGCCTTCATGAAGTTTACCAACTACCTCACTCAAGGCACGAACTGGTTGCATAAGCGCGATCAGCGCAATAAGAAAAAAGAAAAGATCGCTGCCTTGCATTCTGTTTGCAAAAACTTCACGCCCGCCGAACCAGAGAATTCCGATAAATCCGAGAATTGCAAGCGTCTCATTGAGCGGACTAATGATCTGACGTATCCGCGCTAATCTTCTTGAAAAAACAAAATGCTTCCGGGTCTCTTCTTTGAAACGCTCAACTTCATAGTGCTCCATCCCAAAGGACTTCACAACTTTGATGCCTGTAATCATTTCCTGCGCAACACTTAAGAACCCGCCGATATTCTCCTGAACCTTGTGCGCATATTTTTTAAGTGTCTTGCCGAGAATATTAATGAGGAGAATGCTTGTAACGGCTATGCCAATACCAATAAATGCAAGATTCGCATTGATCCAAAATAATGTAATGAGAAATCCTAAAGCAGTAATAGGTTCGCGAATGAGGGTCGTCAAGCTGGAGGTGATCGTCCCATTCGTTACTCCGACATCATCCGTGACGCGCTGCAATAATTGACCAGTGCGACGATCATAATAATAATCGAGCGAAAGTGTCGCGAGTTTTTCGAACACCATATCGCGCAGTGTCTTGCTCATCCCGCCCTCGACAAGAGCCATGAAATAATTTCCAAAATATTGGAAAATATTTTTCAGCCCATACGCAAGAAAAATAAAAAGGCAAACTCGCAGAAGCGCTTCTTCGTTTGTTCCTTCGAGGAAGTAACCTTTAAATGAATCAAGAAGAGCTTGTTTGCTCGGGAGAATATTAGTGATTGGCAGTCCGGGCTTCGCAGATGTTGCAGTATTAGTTACACCGAGCAATACCTGCATTGCCGGAATAAGTGCGACAAAGACAACGACGTTAAAAAATGCGCTGAAAGAATTTAGGATAACGGCAGCAGTAAACTTCAGCCGAAACGGCTTTGAGTAGGGAAGCAGACGTTTGTAGTTGCTGAATATCATGCTGTTAATACTCTCTCATTTAATCGAGGTTTCACTTTCTCGATCAATTTTACTAGATGTTCAATGATGTTGTTTGCTTCGAGAGAATCAAGAGACGGTTCTTGAATTATCATTTCGTAAGGAACACCGATTGGTGTCCAATAATGCAATTCCGGAGGAAAGGGAGCATATAAGCCGACAACAGGAATGCCATAGGCAGAACATAGATGCAGCGCCGATGTATCAGGTGTGATAATATATTCACACGATCTGATCTGCTTTACATATTCAATAAAATTTTGTGTTGCAGGAGCGAGAGAAATTCGTGTATCATTTGTTCGGCTGAGAATATCTTCAGCCAATGCACGGTCTTTCGGATGAAAAAGTATTTTTACTTCCGAAGCATATCCTGCCCCAATAATTTTATTTGCTGTCTCAGCATTTATCTGTGCAGGAACATATCGGCTCTGCGCACCTGCGGAAATAACAAGCCCGATTCTTCCTTCGATTTTTTGTGAGGAAATATCTTTGAGTTGCGGACGAAGTGAGACTACCTCCGGATCAATGCCGAATGGTCTGAGAAGTTCAATAAGCCGTCTCGCAATATGAAATTTTGCTCTGTCAATAAGCGGCACGGTTACATTATACGATGAAGAATTTGCTTTCTCGATACCTACAGAAGATCGTGCAGCAATTATTGCTGTTAATATGCTGGAAGTGGACGACGGGTTATCCATCAGATCGACCAATACATCTATCTTACGTCTGCGAAGTCCCAGTAGCATTTCAATATCAGCGATAGGGCTCTTTCTATAGATGAGAGTTTCACATGGGATAGGGAGCAGTTCTGCAATGCCTTTATTATTTTCTCCCAGAAGCACAATGAAATGTGCGTTCGGATATTTTTTATATATCTCAGTAAATACGGGGGTCGAGACTATGGCATCACCAAGCCGATCTTGTCTGAGGAAAAGTATTGTCGGGTTATCAGGAAGTTCGAGGGGAAGTGATGGTGACAGCGATCCTTTTTTTAAGCGAGTTCTCAGTTGGAGGGAAGCGATGAAGGCCCGCCTGATGGCGATCTCTACTTTCTTAAGAGCTTTGCTGAGTGTTGACTCTTTCACTGTTTCCCAAATTCCTTTAAACAGAAAAAGTCGTTCACCTTAGCGAACGACTTTTCTCTAAGGTCACTTCGTTTAGCGAACGGTCTGATTCTTGAAGGCTCCGAAACCTTTTTTATCAAGCGTGCGGAATGCACGTGCCGTTGCCTTTATCGTGATGAATCGATTCGTCTGCGGATCCCAAATGCGCTTTGTTTGCAAATTAGGAAGGAATCTTGTTTTTGAGCGGTTCACAGCATGCGAGACGTTATTACCTGCATGTGGTTTTACTCCGGTTAGTTCACAAACTCTTGCCATTGTTGTATTTCTGATTTAAAATTATTTTAAGCCGCCTGCTACGAATGGAAGCAATGCAAGATGTCTTGCATGCTTGATCGAGCTTTCGATCTTGCGCTGATACTTTGCGCTTACACCGGTGATACGATTAGGAAGGATCTTGCCACGATCATTCAAGAAACGTTCGAGGATACGAATATCCCTGTAATCAACATACGTAATATTACGTAGTTTCAGCGGATCAACTTTCTTCTTATTCGGATCGCGTTTCTGACGGTTATTTGCTCCGTACTGTCCCGGACGCTGGTTTCCTGCGTCGCGTCCTGTCGTTGCCGATTTCTTTTTTGGTGGCATTATCTAAAAAATATTTCTTACGTAAATTCTTGTAAACTTGAATTAAAGAATGATCGAGTCTCCGCCGCCTTCCGGCTCTGCGAGACGAGTGATCCTATCTTCAAAGAAGTACTCAGATCCCTTTTTTGCGATACCGATAAAACGCACCGGTATGAGTTTTGCTTTCTTCCCAAGCTGCGGGACGAACTCAACACGATCAACCGATTGCTTCTTTGTCTTATCTCCGAATGTCTGTTGTTTTGCCATAACTCTTTGTAATATTAGCAGATAGCGACCATGAAAGTTACCACCTTTATAAAAGCCAAGTATAAACAGCCTTAGGGGATGGGAAGTTCAATAAATTTGGGCTTTCGGGGCTTCTGAACCTTGATTAACATGATTTAAGAATGATTTTCTGGATTTTTAACCTTGAAAATCGTCGTATTTCAGAAGAGTTAGTAAGTGGGTAAGCAACATATATTGACAAAGTCACCGACCGAAGAATCTCTAATTTCGGTTACACTGAAGTGTGAGATTCTTCACTTCGTTCAGAATGACAATAAACTCTTTCCCAAAAATCCTTATAAAATCCTGGTTCAGAGATTCCCCAACTCAACCCATCGCTCAAGTTTGCTATCAAGAGATTTCAATAACATCTCAAGCTCTTTTGAAAGTGATTGAATCAGCGAAAAGTCGCTGACTGCTTTTGAGAGTTCTTCCTCTATTTCTAATTTTCGTTTTTCAGATTTTGCTATTTCGATTTCCAAAGCATCGAATTCCTTCTGTTCTTTGAAAGTGAGTTTTCTTTTCTTTAAATCTAGATTGTCTGTTTTTTGCGGCGTAGCTTTTTTATCTTTTGCCTTCAACCTATCTTCTTCCTCTTTCTCTTCTCGTTCTTTGATCTGAAGGAAATCAGAATAATTACCTGGATAATCACGTAGCCTTCCATCACCTTCGAAACGGAATATGTGATCAACCGTGCGATCAAGGAAATACCGATCATGGCTGACGACAATGAGACAGCCCGTATAATCATCTAAGAAAGATTCGAGAGCAACGAGTGTTGGAATGTCAAGATCGTTCGTCGGCTCATCGAGCAGCAAAATATTCGGCGTACCCATGAGGATGCGCAATAGATACAACCTGCGTCTTTCACCGCCTGAAAGTTTTCCAATAACGGAGTATTGCATCTCCGGCGGAAACAAAAAGCGTTCGAGCATCTGCGAAGCAGAGATCGTCGAGCCATCTGAAGTCGGAATATGCTCGGCAATTTCCTTGATGTAATCAATGATACGCTGATCTTCATTGAGTTTGCGGCTTTCCTGATCGTAATATCCAAGAACAACAGTTGAACCGATCTCAAGTTTTCCTTTGTCGGGTTTCGAACGCTCAGTGATCATTTCCAGAAGCGTTGTTTTGCCTGAACCATTGGGACCGATAATACCGATGCGCTCGCCTCGCGTCATCACATAAGTAAAATCTTTTACGAGCGTTTTGCCGTCATACGATTTTGAGACGTTATCGAACTCGATCGTCTTAGTCCCGAGTTTACGGGTTAAGATCGTGATCTCGATCTGCTCTTTCTCGCGATCTTTCGGAGCCGCCATCATCTCTTCGGCTCTATCAATTCGGGCTTTCTGTTTTGTTGATCGTGCTTTCGCTCCGCGGCGCAGCCAAGCAAGTTCACTCTTTATAAGAGATTTTAATTTTTGTCCCTCAACTTTTCGGTTGAATTCAAGTTCAGCTTTGCGTTCTAGATAATACGCATAATTGCCATCGAAAAGCTGTGTCGTTCCGCGATCAATTTCTAAAATATGATCTGTCACTCTATCAAGAAAATAGCGATCATGCGTTACAAGCAGTAAAGCACCTGAATAACGCGAAAGATATTGCTCAAGCCAACTGATAGTTTCGGCGTCAAGATGGTTAGTTGGTTCATCGAGCATCAAAAGATCAGGCTGTACGATGAGTGCATGAGCAAGCGCAACACGCTTGCGCTGCCCGCCGGAAAGCTGTCCCATCTTCGCTTCCATATCGGTAATGCCCAGCTTTGCAAGAATGATCTTGGCATTCGTCTCGATCTCCCATGCTCCTGCTGCATCGATCTTCGAGCTGAGTTCGCTGATCTGTCTGGCAAGCGCAGCATCTTCATGGTTATGCATCAATTCATTACACGCTGCTTCGTAATCGTGAATGAGACTCAAGGCATCGCTGCTTCGCGAGAAAATTGCATCGAGGACGGTTTCTTCGGGATCGAAGATCGGATTCTGAGGGAGGTAACCAACTCTACTTCCTTCGGCAACACTGATTCCGCCTGTATCAGGGCTTTCTTCTCCTGATAAAATTCGCATCAACGTCGTCTTGCCGCTACCATTGGTGCCAATAAGTCCGAGGCGTTCAGACCAATCAATGCTGAAAGTCACGTCACTAAAAAGCGGCTTGTAACGGAAATCCTTACTTATTTTATCGACTGAAAGAATCGGCATGAGTTATGGGCGAACAGAAATATTGAAAGAGATAATAGTGTAACGGAATGAGATAAAGTTATCTTATCTTCTGCGTCTTCTGCCTTGCCATACTTTTTTCTTCGGAGCGGCTGACTCTTCTTTTTGTTGCTCGGATTCCGGTTTTGGCTGATGAAAGATGCCTCGTTTTTCCGGTCTCTTTTCGGATTCAGCAAATGAATGTCCATGCGCAATTGGGATATGCTTGCCGATCAGTTTTTCAATGCCGCGAATATGTTCTTTTTCATCTGGACTGCAAAATGATAATGCAGATCCTTCTGCTCCTGCACGACCTGTCCTGCCGATACGATGCACGTAGGTTTCTGGAACATTCGGAATTTCGAAGTTGATCACGTATTCGAGATCATCAATGTCAATGCCTCGTGCGGCAATGTCCGTTGCGACGAGAACTTGCGTCTTCCCTTTTTTGAAATTCGCCAACGCTCGCTGGCGGACATTCTGTGATTTATTACCGTGGATAGCTTCTGCCTGAATATTATTTTTGCCAAGATCGCGGACGACAATATCTGCACCGTGCTTAGTACGGGTAAAGACAAGCGCTGTATAGATCGGCGTCTCTTTTAGTAACTGAACCAACAAAGGAATCTTATTTGGCTTTTTTACATAGTAGAGCTGTTGATGGATCAGATCAACCGTTGCAGTTTCCGGAGTGACTTCAACCTTTACCGGATTATGCAGAATGGCATCAGCAAGTTTTACAATATCATACGGCATCGTTGCGGAGAAGAACAGAGACTGTCGCTTCTTTGGAATTTCATGGATCAGTCTTTTGACATCCTGGAGGAAACCCATATCAAGCATTCTATCCGCTTCATCCAAGACAAGAATTTCAACGTGATTGAGTAAGAGAAATCCCTGATTCATCAGATCGAGCAATCTGCCCGGCGTTCCGACAACAATATCAACTCCCCGTTGCAGTGCAGATGTTTGCTTGCCTTGCTTGACTCCTCCGAAGATGACGACGCTATGTAATCCGGCATGTCTGCCGTATGCTTTCAGACTTTCGTCAATCTGAATTGCAAGTTCGCGTGTTGGGGTTAAGATCAAACTTCTGATAACTCTCTTCTTGCCGTGAACAGGGTTAGCGCTGAGGAGTTGAATGATGGGAATAGCAAATGCAGCAGTTTTTCCGGTGCCGGTTTGAGCAACGCCGAGGAAATCTTTTCCTTCTAAAATGATTGGAATTGCCTGCGCCTGAATTGGTGTAGGCGTTGTGTAGCCCTCTTGCTCCAATGAACGAAGGATGGGGTCTATAATTTTAAGTGACTTGAACGGCATGAATATATCTGTTAACGATAATTATTTGATTTAAGAGAGAGAAAATTGGTCTGCTCCCTTGCGAATTATTCGGCTGGGGGAGTTCAGAGTGCGGCAGACAAACGAACGGGAGCGGAATTACATCCCCTAAAGAATATCTTGGGCAGAAAAAAGGTATTAAAAACGAAAATTAACGGACAGCCATTGCCGGTGTCTTTAATACATCAGAGAGCGGCAGATGTTTACGCAGGTTGGAATGTAAATAAGCAAGATTTGCCGGAGCAATAACTTCTAGACTAACCTGAGCCGTGCCGTTGTTCGAAAAACCAAGCTCCTGTGCCGCGCCACGGGATACATCAATGATACGGTGCTTTACAAATGGTCCGCGATCAGTTATTTCGACAATGCACGATTTGTTATTTGTCAGATTCGTAACTCTCAGTAATGTTCCAAAAGGTAGTGTGCGATGCGCAGCCATGAGAGCATCCTGATCGAAGGGTTTGCCGGAAGCTGTCTTGCGGTTATTGAACTCGTTACCGTACCATGAGGCAGTACCGGTCATTGAGGAATTCGTATCGCTCGAATGCTTGAAAGTTTTGTAATGATTGCGATGGCGCATAGCCGTTTTTGATTTCGCAGGCTTCACTTTTGTCGCTGTATGCGCGACGGCGGTTGCGCCGATGGAAATTATTCCTGCAAGCCAAAAGAAAGCTGTCGCGAGACAAACACGGAGAATCGTTTGAATGCGATGACGCACGATTTCCTCGGCAGCAATAACCTCCTTCGGAAAATCTTTCAGAGCGCCGGTAGAACGCTTAATAATGTTGCTTGAAATGCTCAATATATTTTTCCTCCAAGTGGGGAAGTGCATAGAATACGTTTTTAGGGTGAAAAGGTTTCCCAATTCTGTAAACAAATTGCCCACAGAATTACGTAAAGTACATTTTGCTTTGCCTATCAGTAATTATATTATTGAAATTATTTATATTTTTTAATCTCGTCTCTTCCGTGAGAACATCGGCATAAGTTATTGATTCACCTTGAGTTGAACCCAAATTGAGAATCTCACCGTTGTAATTTATGATGCAGCTTTCACCCCTGAAGACTAATTCTTCAGTATTCCCATTTGCCACCTCTTTTTCGGTGCCGATGCGGTCGGCGAAGGCAATAATCACCTTATTTTCAAAAGCCCGGACTTTAAGAGTTTCTATCAGCATTCCAGTAGTCGTAACGATATTCGATGGGATTGCAATAACTTCTGCGCCGTTCAAAGCAAGTGAGCGTGTTGCTTCTGGGAATCGCCAGTCGTAGCAGATCTGAATTCCAAGTTTAATTTTCTCGCCATTTCGGACTTCGATCTCGCAAACAGGAAAGCCAAGATTTCCAGGAGCGAAGACGATCTTCTCATAATAGAAAAGATGCACCTTCCGGTAATGCCCGACAAGCTTTCCGTTGCGATCTATGGCAATTGCGGAGTTATAGAGAATTCCATTATCCGCTTCGAGAAACCCAGTGACAATTGCAACGTTGTTTTCTTTGGCAACCAGTTTGATCTTCTCTGCGAGAATTCCATCAATGGGCTGGGCATATTTTTTGGCATCGTCGGAAGATGTAAAAAAATATCCGGTGAAAGCAAGTTCAGGAAAAATGAGAATATCTGCTTTCGCTTCAGTGACAAATTGCTCAAACTTATCGAGGTTTCCTTCAACATCTTTAAAGACAGGATTTGATTGCACACAGCCGATTCGTATCATGTTATTTTTCTTTCGTTAGCCGTTTCAATCCTAACCGCACGTAATCGGGATTCATCTCAATCCCAATAAATTTTCTTCCCAGACGTTTTGCGACGACAGATGTTGTGCCTGAACCGCTGAAGAGATCGAGAATCTTATCACCAGGATTGCTGCTTGCGCGAATAATCCTTTCAATAAGTGCTTCGGGTTTTTGTGTCGGATGTTCCGTGTTTTCCGGCATTGACCAAAAGGGGACGGTCATATCTGTCCAGATATTTGATGGATGCGTCATGCGTTCTTGAGTACCATCAGCTTTGATATACCAATCTTTCGGTTTGCCGTTTTCTCGGTACGGTGCAATTACCTTCTTTGGAATTTTTACTTCATTAAGATTAAAGGTATAGTTTTTTTTATCCCGAACTGCGAACCAAATATCTTCCATGTTCTGCTTCCAGTTTTTCGAAGCTCCGCGCCCTTTATCACGCTTCCACGTTATTCGGTTGAGAATTGTAAGTCCGGATTTTTCTAACGCATCCTGGAAGAGAGATGATTGTCTCCAATCGCAACAAATATATAATGACGCATTAGGCTTTGCAATACGCGGCAAAAGTGAAACCCATTGATATACCCATTCACGATATTCATCTTCACTTCTCATATCAGTCTTATTTCCGAAATCCATTCCTAAATTATATGGCGGATCGGCAATGATAAGATCGAAATATTTTTTTGGAAGAGAAGCGATGGCGATTTCGATCTCGCCTTGAAAGATGCCAATTGTATTGGACGTTATTTTTTTTGCTAAAGACGGAATAGTTTGCATCTTCTCATTTGCACTAAGCCGAATTGTTTTATTAAGTGGTGAAGGCATTTCAGAATCCGAATTCGAATGAAAGAGTGGTAGTCACGTCTTTATAACTGAATCCTGTTTTATTGGAAATATATTTTGTCGATTGAATGTCGAGCACGGGAGTGAAAGAATCAAAAATGCTGATCAGTCGCGAATCAAAAAGAAATTCCCGTGACAAATCAATTCCGAGCTGCGGTCCATAATCTTTACGATCTGCTGATTGTGGAACAAGTGGCGCCAATCTTTTCGGCAATTGGATGTTGGTATAAGCGCGATTTTCATAGGCGGCATCGAGTGAAAAATTAATATCCCAAAAAATGCGCCACAAAAAGAAAGCAGTTGCGCGTGTCAGATCATATGAATACTCATCATCATTCGCAATTCCACCTATCTTACTTCGCGCTGTGATTGCCTCGTCAATATAGGGCCTCAAGTTTGAACTTCTGGTTAGATGGGCTGCGACTCCGATACTCAGTCTATCCGATGGAAAAATATAGATTGCACCGCCAAAAAAGAAATGAGAGAAGTTCGATCCGGTCTTTATTGTGCGGGTTAATTTCGGAGTAACAACAATTTCATACACAAGCGGGTGGCTATAACTCTTCGATGCATAACCGCCTTCAAGTCCTAACACAGCACCGGAAAAAATCTCTATTCTGCTGTCGAGTCGAATTTTATTTTCGGTACCAGCAAACACCGTATCATGCGGAAATCTCGTGCTTGTGAGATCAAATGTCCCACCGAATCCGAATTTTTCTCCGCTATAAATATCGAGGCGCGGTTTGAATTCAAATGTCGAATAACTGTAAATTTTTAAAGTATCTTTATTATTCTGCATTTCCAAAGAAACCGGAATGCTCAGGAGTGTCGCCAATGTCTTTTTTGAAACCGGAAGGATATCTTCTTTGAGAAAAATATCCTGTGAACTGAGATCCTTAAATTCTGTCTGTGAATTAGCAAGGGTCAATAACGGAGCATTTTTCTTTGCGATATTACTTCCATCACCGCCCTCAATTTGTAAATGTTGACGTGCCTCTGCAATCATTTGATCGACAGTTGTTGTAGGCGGCGTGGAAGGAGTGGGAACCGGAGTCTCGGCTTTAACAAATGATTCTGGAACGGCAAGAATATCAGATTGCGGGTTGCCTGCTTTCATTATAGAAATAATGACATCGATATCTTTTACGATCTCCTCTTTATGATCGCTTTCCATCGGCACCTGTAAAAATATTTTTTTCTGGTTAGCTAATTCACTCGTTACAACATCGGAAATACTTTCGCTGAATGTTTGTGTTCCAAGTATGTCGCTTAGAGCAAGCACTGCTTCCGAAACGGAATCTTTCAGATCGGAAAAAATATCTTCCGAAGCGGCGCCGAGTCCTTTTTTATCAATATCAAATGAATCCATCAACTCACTGAGTGCTGCAAGTTTGATCGAAGCTATTTGTGAAAGATCTGTAATTGCAGGTTTGGCAATAATTTTCTGCGGTGGTATTTCCTTTGTCGTTTTTTGCTCGTCCGCTGCTGGATTTCCTTTTATTTGCTGAGTCTGAATTTGTCTCACCGGCAGGACGGAAGAATTCTCCTCGATATTCGAGAGATAAAAACTTCCGGTTACTCCAAAATAACTTTTCACAAAAGAACGCGAAGGGACATCTTGATAGAATGTTGGCGTCGTCAACGCTTCAAATTTTATTGAAGCTGGGTTTGCAACGATCCAATTATACATCAGATCGATCGTCGGATTAAAAACATTATCGGGGGTCGCAGAATCACGCCCTTCGACATTCGAAGAATGGTATCCGCTGATCGTTGCCGATCCTGAAAATTGCGCGAACGAAGTTGCTGCATTCAATAATATGAATGTGATTGTAATGTTAGCGAAAATTCTCGAAATAGTACAGATGTTCAAGATAGAATAATAATTCTTATTTAACCAATGCATGGTACAATGGCAAATATACTGTAGGCTGAATGAGGGACAATAAAAAATATGTTACCCACATCACAATTCCTATGGAGATTGGTACAGAAAAATTATCATCAACTCGTAGCCTTACACTCATTGCTTCAATTATGCTGCCAATAAATGCTGCGCCGAAACCAATAATATATTCTTCCCACATATCACTCACTTTCGGTGTGACAATTATGACAAGACAGGCTGAAGTGAATACAGCAATCGAACCTTCCAAGCTTTTATCTAAGAAGTGATGCTTCCCGAATTTTCTTCCAAGCAATGCCCCTGCCGTATCGGAGATGATAAGAATAGTAAATGCAGTGATCGCTATCACTTTCGGAAAGATCAGAATGCAAATACAGGCGCTAATGAGAACATACGAGCCACCGGAAAGTAATTTCCGGCTGCTATCTTTTTCATGCTCTCGCAGAATATTGCCGAATAATTTATTTACCGCTTTATCGAGCCACTTAAAATAAAATCTTCCGTAATCAACGCAGAGCGAAAATATTGTGAACGGTATAAGAATCCACAGCATCGTGCTATACGAAAGATAGGCATAGCCGATAGGAATTACCAGCGATGAAATATGGATCGTCTTTCGCAGAAGTTCACCCGTCATGGGTATCTGCGAAGAGATGAGTTTTTTCGTTTTTGTTTTCTTTCGAGTCAAGAAATTATTGTAGTCTTAATCCGGGAAAATGAACTGGGGAATTCAAAAATACGGAAACTCCGATGTTCTGCTTCCAATATAGCATCTTTCTCAGTGCAACATCCTTCTATTTAAGAAGTATAAACTATGGCTTTCGAATCGTTGTTAAGCGCATTCATGAAGCAATCTAAACTTATTAATCGGTAGAATGGGTCTAATAAAAGCTACACAATTTTTCTATTCCGGGGTTTTCCTTCTCCTGCTAACCTCTTCACTGTACTCTCAGGAAGTGCAGTGGGCTAACGAGGTTATCAGCAAATCGTCTGAAATCGGATCGAAGGAATATTCGGCGAAGCAAGTTCTTGGCAAACCCAATAAATGCCCGGCATCCGGTGATAGCCCTTGTGCTTGGTTTGGCAGAAGCGATGGTCTGTTTGGCGGCAGGGAAGAGCATATCAAGGTTGGTTACAAAAAACCAATGCAGATCCAGCAAGTTGGTATTGCAGAGAATTTTAATCCCGGTGCTGTCGAGAAAGTGATCCTCTACGATACCAAAGATGAGCCTCATGTCGTCTATCATGGCGAAGCCGCGCCGGTGAACGTTGCATCGCGTGTGATGCACGTAAATTTCCTCAAAACCGATTATAAAGTAAAAGCTGTTGAGCTTGTTCTTCAATGCGGAAAAGTCCCCGGCATGAATGAGATTGATGCCATCGGAATTTCAGCTTCAAAGACTCCCATTACTGCAGAGATCAACATTGCACCGAATTCGAAGATCGAAGGGACAAAAGAAAATCTCGGATCGGGAGTGAACTCTCCTTACGAAGAAGTCTATCCTATTATTTCTCCGGATGGAAAAACATTATACCTTGATCGTAAATATAGTCCAAATAATTTTGGGGCAGATATTAACGGCCCAAATGATAATATCTGGTACTCGGAGTTAACTCCGGATGGGAAATGGGGACTAGCAAAGAATATTGGAAGTGGATTGAATAACGGATATGGCACTTTCTCTGCTTCGATCACGCCTGATGGTAATACACTCTTGATCGGAGGTAAATTTCTCGATAACGCAACGAACCAGATTACTTTTAGTATTTGGACTGTCAGGAAAATTGTCGGTGGCTGGGGAATTCCATCAAGGGTTCGAATCGATAGCTACTATACCCACAACCGCTTCATGGAGTTTTGTCTTTCTCCTGATGGTAAAACATTGCTTATGAGTCTGCAGCGCGATGATTCTTATGGTGCACGCGATATGTATGCATCTTTTCTTAAACCTGACGGCACATGGAGCGCTCCAAAAAATCTCGGTCCGGAAGTAAATTCTGCCGGAGATGAAGGGATGCCATTCCTTGCTGCCGATGGAAAAACGCTTTACTTTGGTTCTGACGGATTCAGCGGATATGGCTCGACGGATATGTTCTTTTCTCATAGACTTGACGACACATGGCAGAATTGGAGCGAACCCGAAAATCTCGGACCCGATTTTAATACACCGGAATGGGATGCGTATTTTACAATTCCTGCATCAGCTGAGTATGCCTATTTCGTATCACATCAAGGCTCGATGGGTGGCTCAGATATTTTCCGCGCAAAACTTCCACCGTCTCTACAGCCATTTCCTGTAGTTCTGGTTAACGGAAAAGTGATTGATGCCAATACCGGAAAACCTATCGAAGCAACGATCCATTACGAAGTTCTTCCCGGCGGCAAAGAAGCCGGCATTGCACATAGTAATCCAGCAACTGGCGAATATAAAATATCGCTCCCAGCAGGTGCTCTGTACGGTTTTCGCGCCGAAGTGAAAGGCTACGTTGCCGTCAACGAAAATCTCGACGTGAAAAAGGTTACCGCTTATAAAGAAATAGAGCGCAATCTTAAACTCGTTCCATTCGAAGTCGGGCAGACCGTTCGCTTGAATAATCTTTTCTTCGATCTAAATAAAAGTGAACTGAAATCCGAATCTTTCGCCGAGCTTGACCGTCTCGTGGAATTACTGAAAACCTCATCGAAAATGGAAGTCGAGATCATCGGACATACCGATAACATCGGCTACGATGCAGCGAATAAAAAATTATCCGTTGATCGCGCAAATGCCGTCCGCAATTATCTTGTCAGCAAGTCCATTCCCGGCAACCGCCTCAAAACCATCGGTTACGGCAAAACCAAACCCCTTGCCTCCAACGACACCGAAGAAGGCAGACAGCAGAATCGCAGAGTTGAGTTTACGATTCTGAAACAGTAGAGTATTGACGTATATGGTGTACCCATGGCTGTCTGAACCTTGATTTCATGAGATTAAAAAGATGTGGTAAGATTTTTACTACAACAAAATCTTTCTTAATCCTCAAAATCTTTTAAAATCAAGGTTCAGATGTTTTTAAATTTTCAATGAACAGATCGCAGCGATATCCCTTCTGAGGATCACTCTCCGATCATGAAAACAGTTTGGTAGTTTAGTAGTTGGTAGTTTAGTAGTTATTTAAAAAATGTCATTGCGAGGAGTCCGCTTGCGGACGACGTGGCAATCTCAGATAGTTATCGTAGTTATAAATCTCCGGATTAGAGATTAGAGT
The DNA here is from genome assembly GCA_038210275.1 of Kapaibacterium sp. (SeqCode). Taxonomy (GTDB): domain Bacteria; phylum Bacteroidota; class Ignavibacteria; order Palsa-1295; family Palsa-1295; genus PALSA-1296. Next base: position 52,107 of record JBBQWV010000016.1, read on the forward strand.
GGTGGTTAGTTCACTCATAGCTCAGTCCTCATAGCTCATAGCTACTCCCACAACCCCACAATTGCTCGTTTCCCAATATCTCTCTTTTTATTTTTCCATTTATCGGCGAGGATTACGCTCTAAGTGCCATCGAAGCAAAATATCAAAAGGAATAGAAGGCTGGATTGAGGCTTCCTGTATGTATTTTACGCAAAACATCGTAGGTTATTTCGCTATAAAATACATATTGTCGAACTTTCGAATGCAAATATACGGATGAAAAGTGTTTTTGTCAAGGTGCCCATACCAAACTATTTTCAAAATCGGCGAAATCAGGCTGGAATCGCCAAAGATTTTTTTGAGGGTGAATTGTGGGAATAGGTGCCCATTGGGAAAATCGGTCGAGTTTCGGCGATCTGGCGTTCAGGGGGAGATCGGATTCATTTCCCAAATCCCCGAAGAGAGTTGTTCGCTTACCCAGCAAGAAGTAAAGAACAGAAATCTCTCTGCCCTTGTTAATTATGTGAAGATGCGAAAAGCATCCTAAATTCACAGAAAAATACTATGCTATGTTCCGGTACTTATTTACCACTTTTTTTATCTTTTCACTTATAGTTGTTTTTGATAGAACTGCGAAGGCACAAACCGATTCATTAGAGATTGAATATGGTTTGGAATCTAATAATCTGGATCCCACCACCGCTATTCCTGTAATTGATTCATTTCTCCTGAAAAACCCAAATACTCCCAGGCGTGCGAAGATTGAATATAAACTTGCCGAATTATACGCAAAGGGGAATCAAGTGGAAAAGGCGAAAGAGCTTTATTTGAAGATCATCGAATCAAAGAGGAACGATACAGCACAAATAAGTCCTGATGAGATGATGGAAGGCGATAGAGCATATATGGTTAATCTGCGAAACTATGCAGCATTTAATATGGCAGAATTATATTATGCTGCAAAGGATTATAAAACGGCAATCGTTTATTATAAAATAGGAATATACAGATTTCCGTTTCGCCATTTCTCCGGTTCGGATATTAATCAGCACCGTGTCAAAGAATTCCAAAATCTTGCGGATGCGTATGCACAGTCAGGTCAAATGGATAGCGCCCTCTCAGTTCTTCTGCCGTTTATGTTTAATCCCATTGTGTATTCGCCTCGTGCAGTAATGAAAGCTGCATATCTGATTATGATGGATTCCACTAATCATAATTGGTGCTCAAAGTTTAATACTGCCCTTGCAACCATGAAGCTTACCGATACGACAATGCAATTCCGACTTGATTCCGTGCTTATTAAGATACCAATGGTATTTCATGAATTTCCGAATACTTCAGTCACGACCACAGGAAATTCAGAAATGTGGACCCCTCCAAAAACTGCTTCTCAAGCGATTAAATTATTCAAAGACCACCAATTCTGTAAGGTTATCTGTAAGCAGGAGGATGAAAAGAAATGAGAGCTGATTCAATGAATCCTCATGGTATCATACGTTACGGGAGGATTGACATGAATTTTCTCCTTCTTTAATATAGGGTTCTGAGGCATAGGCTCTGTCGGAATAAACCCATGGATCCAAGCATCTTTGATATGAAGCCGTGATATCCATACCTTTGATTTATTGGGATTGAGTTCTACTGCAGCAAGAATACCGCCCCATCTGGTGGATTCGCCTACCATCGTGGATAGGTGCATTTCTGCAGTATCGGATACAGTGTAGGGGAAATCATAATTCTCAAAGCAGTATATAGATGTTTTTGCTTTGTTCGATGAAGTACAATGCCCCTTTACTGAATCGTGCTTCATACTTATCTCGTTCTGGTTGAATCGTGCATGACTGTCGTCAGTATCGAAAGTTGTTGGATGCCCAGCCATCTTCAGAGGTTTTCCTATTAACGTTGTCGCATACTTCCCGAAGCTTTCGTATGACAACTCACCTTCAGATACGCTTCCTGCACCGGCGAGAATCGTTATATACCGAAGCAGTTCTGGAAATCCGGACGTAATATCGTCCTCATGCTTGGCAAGCAAATCTTTCGACATCGCATAAGCGTCAGTCCATGATTCCGTACCGAGCTTTTGAAAGATTGGAAGCATTTCTTCGCGAGTTACTTCCTGCGAGAAGACGCTCGCGGAAGCAGAAAAGATAAAAATAAGAATGAGAATGAATTTATGAAGCTGTGGCATAGAATGCAAATATACGTAAGCAATTCGGAGTAATCTTAAAGCTTGTACTATTCCCCAAAACTCTCTCCCTTGTTTTTTCGTTTATGGGTTTGATGTTACTCGATCTGCCTGTTATTGCCCAGCCAAAGCCTCGTGAAGCCCGTCCTGAGTGGCTGAAGGTGCGTATTCCGTCCGGTGAAAATTATTCGCGATTGAAAAATATCATGCAGGAGCATGATCTGCATACGGTTTGCGAAGAAGCGCGCTGCCCGAATGTGGCTGAATGCTGGAATTCGGGCACGGCAACATTCATGATCTTAGGCGATACGTGTACTCGCTCATGTGGCTTTTGCGCTGTCAAAACAGGACGTCCGACATTTCTCGATACCGAAGAACCTGAGCGCGTCGCCGATGCTGCGAGACTCATGGACTTACGTCATCTCGTTATCACGAGTGTTAATCGCGACGAACTTCCCGATGGCGGAGCAAGTGTTTTTGCCGAGACGATCCGTGCAACTCGCAGAGCGAATCCGAAAACAAGAATTGAAGTTCTTATTCCTGATTTCAAAGGGAAAGATGAATCGCTGAAATTAATTTTTGATGCACGTCCTGATATTTTGAATCATAATACAGAGACCGTACCTTCGATGTATCGGTTAGTTCGTCCCCAAGCAAAGTATCAATGGTCGCTGAAAGTATTGCGTCGCGCAAAAGAAGAAGGATTTATCACGAAGACAGGAATCATGCTCGGACTTGGCGAGAGCAGGGAAGAGCTTATGCGCGTGATGACAGATCTTGTAGAAATTAAAGTTGATATTCTGACCTTAGGACAGTACCTTCAACCTTCACCGAATCACCTCCCCGTGTTTCGCTTTTTGCATCCCGATGAATTCAAAGAGCTGCACGATATCGGCATGGATATGGGTTTCCGTAATGTCGAATCGGGTCCCCTCGTTCGCAGTTCCTATCACGCTGAACAGCATATTTGATGTATTTTTTTTATTCGGTTTTTATTTTCTTTTTTCGTATCATTCTCGGTACTCTTTCGCTATTTGATAGTAAGATCAGGCGCGGCATTGAGGGAAGAAAAAGTTTATTCCAGATAATAGAAAAACATTACTCAACAATAAGCCCACTACGCAAAAGAATTCTCATTCACGTTTCGTCCTTTGGGGAGTTGGAGCAAGCGAAGCCGGTGATCGCGGCGATCAAAGAAAAATATCCCGAAGCTCACATTCATCTGACTTTCTTTTCTCCGAGCGGATATGATAATGCAATTGATACATATAAGCTTCCTGATATAATCACATACTTGCCACTGGATTCGCAAGGCGATGTGGAATGGTTTCTCGATATTGTGAAGCCGCATCTTGTTCTTTTTGTCCGCTATGATCTCTGGCATAATTTCGTGCATGAACTTCATGACCGGAATATTCCAATGCTTCTTTTTAGCGCAACGTTTGATTCGTCATTTGGCAAATCTCTTCCTTTCTTGCGAAGTCTTTATAATAAGACGTATTCATTTATGAATACGATCTGTACCGTCAGCGAAGCAGATAAAAATATCATTACAAAATTTGCTGCTCATGCAAAAGACATAATCGTTGCCGGCGATACCAGATGCGATCAGGTGATTGCAAGGAAAAATGCTGTCGACGAAAGTAAAGAGCAGACGCTCCCTGAAAATATTCTGCAAAAAATAACTTCAGAGAATTTACGAGTTGTCGTTGCAGGGAGTACATGGGAAAATGACGAAGTGATTATTGTGCCGATATTAATGAAGGCTCTTTCTGCCGGAGAAAAACTATTTGTTATCATCGCTCCGCACGAAATAGGGAAAGCGCATATTGCATCATTGCTGTCGCAATTGGGAAGTCAGGCAATCGTATTATCAAAAATATCTTCCTATCGCGACGAAAAAATTATTATTATTGATAGCATCGGAAAATTATTTGCGCTCTATCAATTTGCCTCGTTCTCATACGTCGGCGGCGGATTTGGCTCCGGAGTGCATAATGTTCTGGAGCCTGCTGTTTGGGGAGTGCCTACAATTGTAGGACCGAATCATAAACGCTCGAAAGAAATTTCTGCGCTTATAGGACTTGGCGCTGCAGTAGAAGTACAGAACCGTGACGAATTCGAGCAAGCGATGGGGCATTGGTTTACAACTGATATGGCACGATTGATCGCTTCAGCTTCAGCAAAAAGTTATGTTACCTCTTCTGCTGGAGCAACAGAGAAGATCATGGAGAAGATTGGTTTGCTGCAATGGTAAACTGACGGTATTATCCCGAAAACGATTAAGATGCTTCGTATTGCTCTTTATATTTCTTAATCGCCTCTAAAATTCCTCGCGCATATTTTGTCTGACCGGCTGCACTTTTTAAGAGCGCTTCTTCTTTGAGATTTGAAATATATCCAGTCTCAATAAGTACATTCGGCATTGATGCACCTACGAGGACGAAAAAACCTGCTTGTTCCACACCGTTGTTCTTTATCCCAACTGATTTCTTTAACTCCTTCTGCACTGACGAGGCAAATTTCTCCGAGAACTTTACATCCTGCGAACGTGACATTGAAGTCAGAATAAAATCAATATCGGAAAGCGCATCATAGCGTTTTTTATTCTTCTCATATTCTATGACGGCATTTTCCCGCGCAGCAACTTTGATGGCTGCATCGGTTTTACCTGGACGCAGAATATACGTTGCTGTGCCGCTTGCTTTTGTAGGTTTTTCTGGGGTGGAGTTACAGTGGATGCTAATAAAAAGTTTTCCTTTATTCTCATTTGCAATCTCTCCACGACGATAGAGTTCGATGAATTTATCTGATTTGCGAGTATAAACTACTTCAATATCGGGAAGTTCTTCTTTAATTAACTCGCCTAATTTCAAGACTATCGCAAGCGTCGCTTGTTTCTCCTTAAACCCTTTTGTACCAATAGCTCCGGGATCTTTCCCTCCATGTCCTGCATCGAGTACAATGACATCAAGTTTAGGATGTTTCTTTTTCGGCTTTGTTTTTACTTTAACAGCAGTCGAATCGTCATCACTCTTCTGATGAACGCTAGGAGTATAACTTGATAGGCAGAACGAAAAAAAACAAAATGCTAATAGCGGAAGTTTGAGCATCCGTTAGCGATAATTCGTGAATTGAATGGGGAAATCAAAACTCTGAGCCTTCAGCGTTTGCATAGCTGTTTGTAGATCGTCCTTGCTTTTTCCGGTGATACGGACTTCCTCGCCTTGGATTGCGGCCTGAACTTTTAGCTTCAACTCCTTGACCATCTTCGTGATCTGCTTCGCTTGCTCGGTTTCTAAACCGCTTTTGAGTTTGATGACCTGCCTGATAGAGCCGCCCGTCGCGGGTTCTTCTTTTCCGTAATCAAGCACTTTAAGCGAAATTCCTCGCTTAATCATCTTGCCGTTCAATATTTCATGAAGGGCGCGGAGCTTCATATCATCGCTGGTATGAAGGGTGATCGTTTTTTCCTTGAGATTCATATCTATCTCGGTGTTCGAGCCTTTGAAGTCGTAGCGTTGCTCGACTTCCTTGCGCGCCTGATTGACGGCATTATCTACTTCCTGCTCATCGAACTCGCTTACAACATCGAATGAAAATTGGCTTGCCATAATTATTTATATAGTTTAATATGCAAATTTACGGAAACTCTGGAGTCCTATGCCCGAAGTCCGGTGTCCGAAGAACTTTTGACATTGAACTTCGTACCTCGAACTTTGGAGTACCCTAAATTTTTCTTCAAGAAAAACTGTTTCATGCGGCTACTCAATTAACACCTACGAATGAATACAGTTTTACACCGCTACGACAGATTCCAAGACCGACACATAGGACCGAATTCCGAAGATCAACAAAAGATGCTCAACTATATCGGAGCATCTTCACTCGATGATCTTATCGAGCAGACTATTCCTTCGAAGATACGTTTGAAGCATCCCCTCAAAGGCGTGAAGGCAAAAACGGAAGTAGAGTTTTTGGAAGAATTCAAACAGATCGCTTCGGAAAATAAAATTTATAAATCGTATATCGGAATGGGGTATTACGATTGCGTTACTCCTCCGGTTATCTTGCGCAACGTCATGGAGAATCCGGGTTGGTACACTCAGTACACACCCTATCAGGCGGAGATCGCACAGGGAAGGCTTGAATCACTGCTGAATTTCCAGACGATGGTTATGGATCTCGCAGGAATGGAGATTGCCAACGCTTCGCTTCTCGATGAAGGTACTGCCGCTGCAGAAGCAATGCATTTGATGTATGCTCATCGCAGTCATCCGATGCAGGAAAAAGACGCGAATATTCTTTTCGTATCGCAAGATTGTTTTCCTCAGACGATTGATCTCTTGATTACTCGCGCTGAACCACTTGGGATCGAGTTAGTTATCGGCGATCCTCTGAAAATGGAAAAAGCATGGAATGAAAAAATCTTTGGTGCGATCCTTCAATATCCGAATGGCAATGGCGGCATTGTGAGCTATGATGAATTCTGCAAAGTGGCACATCATCATCATGCAAGCGTTGCTGTCGCAGCTGATTTATTAAGTTTAACTTTATTAAGACCACCGGGTGAATTCGGTGCTGATATTGTTTTTGGTTCTGCGCAAAGATTTGGTGTGCCGCTTGGGTATGGCGGTCCTCATGCAGCTTTTTTCGCCGCGCAAGAACGCTTCAAGCGTCAATTGCCGGGAAGAATCATTGGAGTTTCAATTGATTCATATGGTAAGCCAGCTCTGCGCATGGCATTGCAAACACGCGAGCAGCATATTCGCCGCGATAAAGCAACGAGTAACATCTGCACTGCGCAAGCATTGCTCGCGAATATGGCGGCAATGTATGCCGTCTATCATGGACCTGCAGGATTAAAAATTATCGCTGAACGTGTTCATGGATTAACCTCACTTCTTTCGAAGCATTTAGAGAAGAGCGGATATAAACTTGCGTATTCGCATTTCTTCGATACGATCAAGATCATCACTGATGATAAAAATATCGTTGCGATCCAAAAAAGTGCGGAAGCAGCAAAGATGAATTTCAGGTATTTCAGCGACGGCGTTGGAATTTCACTCGATGAGACGACTACGATTAATGATGTTAATAATATTGCTGAAGTATTTGCTAAAGTATTAGGGACAAAAACAATTAATCATACTGATATTCAAATCTCAGTCGCAATACCTTCCGAAGCGAAAAGAACAACGACTTATTTGACGCATCCTGTTTTTAATACGTATCGTTCGGAAACGGAGATGCTGCGGTATTTGAAGAGTCTGGAAAATAAAGATCTTTCACTTACTCATTCGATGATTGCGCTCGGATCATGCACGATGAAATTAAATGCCACAAGTGAGATGATCCCCGTGACGTGGCAGGAATTCGGAAGACTTCATCCTTTCGCACCGCTTGACCAGACACTTGGCTATCAGAAAGTTTTTAAACTGCTTGAAGAATCATTGTGCGAGATCACAGGCTTTGATGCCGTAAGTTTACAACCGAATTCTGGGGCGCAGGGCGAATATGCCGGACTTCTCGTTATCAGAGAATATCATAAATCTCGTGGCGAAAGTCATCGCAACGTCGTTATCATTCCGGCTTCTGCACATGGCACAAATCCTGCAAGTGCTGTTATGGCAGGCATGAAAGTAGTCGTTTCGAAAACCGATGCAAATGGGAATATCGATATGGCTGATCTGAAAGAAAAAGCAGACCAGCATAAAAATGATCTTGCTGCACTGATGGTCACATATCCTTCGACTCATGGAGTTTTCGAAGAGACGATCATTGAAGTTTGTGAAATAATCCATAAACACGGCGGGCAGGTATATATGGATGGTGCGAATATGAATGCGCAAGTTGGGTTGACTAGTCCGCGCAATATCGGCGCTGATGTATGTCATTTGAATCTTCATAAAACTTTCTGCATTCCGCATGGCGGTGGTGGTCCCGGAATGGGACCGATCGGCGTGGCAAATCATTTGCAGGCTTTCTTGCCCGGTCATGCAGTTGTTTCTATCGGTGGTAAACAAAGCATTCACGCTGTCTCTGCCGCACCATGGGGAAGTGCAAGTATTCTGCTTATTTCATGGGCATATATTTCGATGATGGGCAGCGATGGCTTAACTGATGCAACGAAGGTTGCGATCTTGAATGCAAATTATATAAAGTCGCGACTCGAAAAACATTTTCCGATCCTTTATCAAGGAAAACAAGGAAGAGTTGCGCATGAGATGATCGTTGATATGCGTCACTTCAAACATACGGTCGGAATTGAAGTTGAAGATATTGCTAAGCGTCTTATTGATTATGGATTCCATGCGCCGACGGTTTCTTTTCCTGTTGCCGGAACATTGATGATCGAGCCGACAGAAAGCGAAGCATTGCATGAGATCGATAGATTCTGTGACGCTCTTATTGCTATCGGCGAAGAGATCAAGGAGATCGAAACAGGATTAGCAGATAAAGAGGATAATGTTCTGAAAAATTCTCCACATACAGCTGAGTCTCTGATGGCTGATGAGTGGGCGCATTCGTATTCTCGCTCGAAGGCTGGATACCCGGCACCGTGGACAAGACATAATAAATTCTGGACTCCGGTCGGAAGAATTAATGGCGCGTACGGAGATAGGACGCTTGTCTGTAGTTGCCCTCCGATTGAGGACTATGCGGAAGTTGCAGTATAATTTATTTCTTAAGGGCGCGTCATGCGCCCTTTTGCTATTACAATGAACGTCGAGATCAAACCCGATACGACTTCGATAAGAGTGCAAACTTCTGCACCGCGCCCCATCACGCTTCCGCCGGATAAATCTATTTTCCACCGCCTTCTCATTATCGGATCGCTGACAAAATCGAACATCCGAATTCCGATCAGTTCGATCGAAGATATACCCGTTGATGTATATGCAACGATCTTAGCGCTTCAATCACTTGGAGTGCCAATCGAACTATCCAGAAGTGAGATCGAATTACAGGGTGTTGGACTTGGCGGCTTCCACGCTCCGAAATATCAAATCAATTGCGCAAACTCCGGTACAACTGCGCGGCTTCTTATGGGGTTACTCGGAGGACAAAACTTCTCTTCAAAATTAACCGGTGATGAATCGCTTTCGAAACGTCCGATGAAACGTCTTGCCGATCTTTTGAATAATGGACTCGGTGCAGATATTGTTACATCAGTTGATGGGAGTATGCCGATAACAATTAATGGAAAAGAATTGCATTCCGGAAATTTCACACTTCCTGTAGCATCAGCACAAATGAAGTCCGCTGTGCTTCTTGCTGGATTACATTCAAACGGGGAAGTTTCTGTAACCGAGCCGCAGCAGAGCCGCGATCATACTGAAAGAATGCTCAAAGCTTTCGGCGCAGATATAAAAATTGAGGGAAGAACTTCGGTCATTAATTCTAAAAGCACTCTCATTGAAGATGAATTTACGTATCATGTTCCCGGAGATATTTCCTCTGCTGCGTTTTTGATCGCTGCTGCAATTATTGCAAGAAGAAATATAGTGCTTTCGAATGTTGGCTTGAATACGACTCGAAAGAAATTCTTAGACATTCTTTCTACAAGCGGATTAGAAATTGACATATCTGCTGTCAGAGATGAATGGGGAGAAGATCGTGGCAGGATCGAAATACTTGCAATGGAAACATCACCCACTAAGCCATTCCAATTAGTTGCTGAAGATATTCCTTTGCTCATTGATGAAATTCCTATTCTATCTGTACTCGCTTCATTTTGCAACGGCGCGACAACTATTTTTCATGCAGAGGAATTGCGGAATAAAGAAAGCGATAGGCTTGCTGCAATAATTAAAAATCTTCGCGCATTCGGAGTGCTTGTCGAAGAAAAAGATGATGGGTTTGTGGTCTTTGGTGATGTTAACTTTATTCCAAAAGGTGGTACTATCGAACATTTCGGTGATCACCGCATTGCTATGGCATTTGCTATTATGGCGTTTCGAGCAAAAGACGCCGTGACCATTTCCGATGCATCGGTTGTTTCTATATCTTATCCCAGATTCTTCGAGGATCTGGCACTTATTGTTGGTGCGCGGCGTATGAAGATCACGTAACTATGTCAGTACTAAAAGCAGCATTATTAGGAAAAGAACTTTCGCATTCTGTTTCACCGGAGCTTCACCAAGAATTATACAAGATTCTTGGAAGAAAGTTTTCTTCTGATTCATTGGATTTTTTTTATAACGCAGTTGAGTGCGCTGAGGAATGCGATGTTGCTCAGTGGATAAAAACTGCTCCGACGAATAATTTTATCGGAGCAAATATAACCTACCCTTATAAATCACTTGCCTCGTCACTTTCAGATCGCCGCGTTGGTGTATCTTCATTTATTGATTCTGCAAATTGTATCCGCTTTTTAAATGAGGGAGTTGTCTGTGCAAGTACGGATGGCGCAGGTCTTTTGCATTCGGTCTTGCGAAAGTATCCGACATTCGATATGGAGCGTTATCATTTAGTAATTGTCGGTGCGGGAAGTGCTGCACGGGCAGTGGCCTATGCGCTTTGCACGAAATGGATGCCGCAATCTCTCACAATAGTTAATCGCTCAATTGCAAGTGCAGAGAGCCTCGCCGAGTTTTGTATTGCACAAGCGCCGGGACCTTCGGTTCGCGTGATAAATGCCAATGAATTTATTTATGACAAGCACGAACCGCGTTACCGATTAATTATTCAGTGCACACCTGTCGGACAAATAAATCATCCCGGCGATCTTTTAACAGGATTCGCATGGCATGAAACTGATTTTGCAATTGATCTGATTTATAATCCTCTTCAATCTGCTTTCCTGAAAAATGCTTCTCATGCCGGAGCAAAAACAATGAACGGACTTGGGATGCTGATCGAACAAGCGGCGCTCTCGCAAGTATTTTGGTTAACGGGTCTTTTAGCGGATGCTTCTCCATTATCCGAAACCGAATACGAATCTCTTGAAATAATTTTGACAAAAATACTCGCCAAATAATGCCGCAGCTCAGGTATCTGACAGCAGGGGAGTCGCATGGCAAGTCACTTATCGGAGTGATTGACGGCATGCCAGCGGGCTTATCTCTCGAAGCCGTTCGAGATATTGATCCAATCTTGGCTGAGCGTCAACGCGGTTACGGAAGATCGCATCGTCAAAAGATCGAAAACGATAAAGCCGAAATTCTTTCCGGTGTTCGTTTTGGAATTACTACAGGTGCGCCAATAGCAATTCAGATCACAAATAAAGATTGGGAGAATTGGGGTGAGAAGATGTCCGTGCTTCCATCTGATGTTGATGTCAAATCCGTAACTATTCCACGTCCCGGCCATGCTGATCTTGCCGGAGCAATAAAATATCAGCAGTCAGATATTCGCAATATTCTAGAACGAGCAAGCGCACGTGAAACGGCGATGCGTGTTGCTATCGGAGCAGTAGCAACAAAATTTCTCAGAGAATTAGGAATTGAATCTACTTCTTATGTAAAGTCAATTGGGAATGTCAGTGTTGAAGTTTCTAAAAAAACAAGTGATATAGAAAAACTCCGCACAATTCTTCGGACGTCCGAACTGCGAATGTATGATACAAAGGCAGAACAAAAAGCAAAGCTACTTATTGACGAAGCAAAAGCAAAAGGTGACACTCTTGGCGGAGTCATTGAAGTACAATTTACCGGGCTACCGATCGGGATAGGGAGTCACGTTCAATGGGATAGAAAACTTGATGGACTTATCGCGCAAATAGTCATGAGTGTTCAGGCTGTCAAGGCAGTCGAGATCGGCGGTGGTGTTACTGTTGCAAGTATGTTTGGATCAGATTGCCATGATGCAATTGAAATTCAAGACGGCGAAATAATGCGAACCTCGAATAATGCCGGAGGAATCGAAGGCGGAATGAGCGATGGAATGCCGATCATAGTGCGCGCATCAATGAAACCGATCTCTACACTTATGCGTCCGCTTCAATCAATTGATCTTGCAACCGGCGAGCCTGCACCATCGCATATTGAGCGCAGCGATGTTTGCGCGGTGCCTTCGCTGGCATTGATCGTCGAATCGGTGGTCGCATTTACTTTAGCATCTGCTTTGCTTGATACTTTTGGTGGCGATACTCTTTCTGAAGTTCAAGAGCGAGCGAAGCTCCGACATAAACAAAGTAAATTAAAAAAACTTATTCATTGACCTGGCGCGGACGACATATCTATCTTGTTGGTCTTCCGGGAGCAGGCAAATCCTCCCTCGGAAAAGAACTTGTTCGGCTTCTGATAAAAAGCGGATATGAATTTATTGATCTTGATGAAGAGATCGTCAAGGCAACTGGGAAAACGATTGCTAATATTTTTCAATCTGATGGCGAAGATAAATTTCGTGAGATCGAGACGCAACAACTTCTGCTTCTCTCACAAAGAAATTTCGAGCAGCATCCTTGCGTGATTGCAACCGGTGGCGGGACTCCTCTCCGAGCGATTAATCGTTCGATCATGCGTGGTTCAGGCATAGTTGTGTGGGTAGATGTGACTGTTCGCCAAGCCGCAAAGAACGTAATGAAAAGTCTTTTAGAAGGAGAGACTCGTCCGCTCTTGAGAGCTTCGACTTCGGAAGAACTGACAGAAAAACTTCGACTCTTATTAGATGAACGAATGCATTTCTATGAGCAGTCAACGATGCATTTTGTGACTCGTAGTGCAAGAGGTGACGAGCGCAATCCACAAGAACTTGCGGATCAACTCTTGCAGGCATTGGAGCAAATGTCTCGTAGCATTCGGCTCCGTCCGCGTTTCGAAACATTTATTGCAAGATCAGGCATGGGTGATTATCCTGTCGCTATTGGCAGCGGTATTGCCGCAAGCGAACTCGGTGCAAGTATTCGGGATATGAATGCCAAACGCGCCATCGTCATCACCGATGAAAATGTTGGGAAGCTTTATCTTCAAAAATTTTCACAAAAGATTATTAGTGAGCATAAGCGACAAATAGAGATTCATCAAATAGTTATACAGCCCGGAGAATTATCCAAAAACCGAGATACTCTTTTTGAAATTCTCGATACATTTGAAAAGCTTGCGCTCTCCAGGAAGTCAGACGTCGTTATTAGTCTTGGTGGTGGAGTTGTTAGCGATATTGCAGGATTGGCTGCAAGCCTTTATCATCGCGGCTTGCAGCTTGTTCTTGTTCCGACAACATTAATAGGGCAAGCCGATGCTGCAATTGGAGGGAAGACAGGTATTGACTTTGCAGGTCATAAAAATTATGTCGGGACTTTCTATGCTCCACATCTTGTGCTCATTGATCCGATATTTTTGAAATCGCTCCCGAAAAGAGAAATACATTCCGGACTTGCAGAAGTAATAAAATATGCATTGATCGGATCGCCAATGTTATGGCTGAAGCTTTCCAAATCATTGCGCAGACTGTTGCGTGGAATTGATTCCGGCATTGAAATAATTATTCGCGATGCAGTTCAGGAAAAATTACGATATATAAATGCGGATGAATTTGAACGCAAGAATGGTGTTCGCGAACTCTTAAATTTCGGACATACATTTGCTCATGGATTTGAATTCGCTACAAATTACACCTCACTCCTTCATGGTGAAGCAGTCACGATAGGAATGCGAGCAGCTGCTTGGTTATCAATGGATCTGGGAATGCTGAGCGAAGAAGATTGGAATAAGATAGAAGTTGTTCTAGGAAGACTTCCTATCCCCGTAACGCCTGAATGCACAACCGAGGAAATACTTCTTGCAATGCGCCGAGATAAAAAACAAATTGCCGGAAGTCATAGACTGGTGCTGCTCGAATCAATAGGGAAAGCCGTCATTCGAGAAAACGTTGATGAAAAGTTGATCAGAAAAGCAATAGATTTCGTTCTTTCCGTACTCTAAATTTCATGAATATTCTCATCCTACATGGACCAAATCTCAATCTTCTCGGCGAACGCGAGCCGGAGATCTATGGCTATACAACACTTGCAGAAATAAACAGAGAGTTAGAAAAACGCGGTAAAGAATTAGCTGCGAATATAATAATTAATCAATCAAATCACGAGGGTGTCTTGCTCGACACTATTCACGAAAATAGAAAATGGGCAGATGCTCTTATTATTAATCCGGGTGCGTTCACGCATTATTCGTATGCGCTTCGTGATGCGATTGCTGCTTTTGCAAAACCAGTCATTGAAGTTCATCTATCCGATATTACGAAGCGTGAGGAATTCCGAAAATTTTCTGTTCTTGATGGATTAAATAATGTCAGAAGGATTATCGGGAAAGGTGCTGACGGATATTATGAAGCATTAGAAAATCTAGTAAAATAGTTGTGAAGAAATATTTTTCATTTGTAAAGATAGAGCATACGCTTTTTTCTCTTCCTGTCATTTATGCAGGAATGGCGCTTGGCTATCTTGCGATTATAAAAAATGGAGAGGTGGCTCCCGAGACTGTATCGCTTTGGAAGATAGGCACGTGGATTCTTGCCGCAGCTACAGGTGCTCGAACAGTGGGGTTTGCGATGAACCGGATTGTTGATAGGCATATTGATGCGAAAAACCCGCGCACGGCTATTCGCGATCTACCGACGGGGCGAATGAATATCAGGCAGGCATATGGAGTATTGGTTGCCGGAGTTGTTCTTTATATTTTGTCTGCATCGCAACTAAATACACTTTGTCTTTATCTTTCACCGATTCCACTTTTAGTATTTTGTATTTACCCGTTTTTAAAACGTTTTACTGTCTTTGCTCATTTTGGTGTTGGGCTTTCTCTTGCATTGGGACCGCTTGGCGGATATTTTGCAATGCGTCCGATTATTGATGCTTCAATTGTACCAATAATTTTTCTTACACTTTTTACATGGTTATGGGTTTCCGGATTTGATATTATCTATTCTACAAGCGATGAAGAATTTGATAAGCGTGAAGGACTTTTCTCTTTCCCATCGAAGTTTGGAAAGCGGAAGGCATTAAAATATTCTGGAGCTATTCATATTGTTGCGTTTACTCTTTTGATCGGATTATATGTTTCAGCATTTTATGGAAGCATCATCGTCGGAGTCTTAACGCTTGTTGCCGGGTATCTTTTGTATCTCGAACAGAGCAAAGCTGATGATGTGGAATTGGCATTCTTCAAGATTAATTCTATTCTGGGTTTCGTCATCTTTACTTTTGTAATAATTGGAGTTCAACTTGCCATCTAATATGGGAGATTCAAAACACATTCGCAAGCCACGTATCGCAGTCGGCATCACAGGTTCAAGCGGAGCGATTTATGCTCTCGATTTTTTGAAGCGCTACCCTCATGATAAATTTCTCATCATGAGCAAATGGGGAAAAGCAGTGATGAAAGATGAACTAAAAATGCCTAATCCTGAGACCGCGCTCAAGCCCTATTATAAAAAAGCATTTGCTGATACTGATCTCACAGCTCCGCTTGCTTCAGGCACGACAGTTCTTGATGCCTTTGTCATCATCCCCGCAACAACTTCAACGATCGGAAAAATCGCGTCGGGAATTGGTGATACATTGATCACCAGAACTGCTGCAGTATGCTTAAAAGAAAGATACAAGATGATCATCTGTGTGCGGGAGACTCCACTTTCGACTATTACTCTTGAACAATGTGCGAAGCTTTCGCAGCAAGGTGTGATAATTATGCCAATCTCACCGCCGCTATATTTTGTTCCGAAGACTGTTGAAGAATATGTACAGGGCTTTGTAAATAAAGTGTTGCAGCAATGCGGCGTGACCACAGGTAAAGGGTGGCGTTCGGAGGAAATGGTATAACCAATGGCAAAACGTAACACGTTTCATTCACTTCAGGAATTTCTCCGTTATTTAGATAATGAAGGCGAACTCCAGCGCATTATTACGCCTGTTAATTCAGATCTCGAAGCAGCTGAGATTGCCGTCCGGTCAATGCGCGAAGGTGGAAAGGCATTAGTATTTGAAAACATCATCGGTTCGAAGTATCCTCTCGCAATGAATATTCTTTCAAGCGATAGAAGAATCGAACTTGCCGTTGGTGAAGATCCGAATGAACTCGGCGAAAAACTTTTGCACGTCGCTGAAGAACTGATGCCTCCTAAACCGGCAAAGCTTTATAATTTGCTAAAGCCGCTCGCTTCGAGAATATTTGGTTCGCGTTCTTCATCTTCCGTAGAATCTGCGCCGTCGCAAAGAATAGTTGAGCCTTCAGAATTATCCTCTCTTCCGATCTTAAAAACTTGGACCGATGATGCCGGAAAATTTATCACTTTGCCACAAGTCTTTACTTACGACCCGCTCACTGGCAAGCGAAATATCGGAATGTACCGGATGCAAGTCTTTGATGAATCAACGACTGGTATGCATTGGCAAATTCAAAAAGGCGGCGGCTTTCATTACTCTGCTGCCGAGCAAATGAATAAAATGCTTGAAGTTGCAGTAGCAGTCGGTACTGATCCCGCGCTTTTACTTGCAACGATCGCGCCGCTTCCTGAGGGATTAGATGAGGCAATGTTTGCAGGATTTCTTCGAGGAGCCGCCACCCGAATGACTCGCGGAAAACGCATCTCCATTGATGTGCCTGCCGAAGCGGAATTTGTTATGGAAGGTTTCGTCCTTCCCAATGAGCGCAGACTTGAAGGACCATTCGGCGATCACTTTGGACACTATTCCCATGCAGGGATGTTCCCGATATTTCATATCAAAGCGATAACTCATCGTGCGAATGCCATCTTTGCTGCAACTGTTGTCGGCAAACCACCGATGGAAGATAAATGGCTTGGCGATGCAACCCAAAAGATATTAGGACCCCTTGCGCGGTTGATGCACCCGGAAGTCCGCGACATCTGGGCTTTTTACGAAGCCGGATTTCATAATTTTCTTTCGATCTCTACGAAACAGCGATACGGAAAAGAGGCGATGAAGTCTGCAATCTCTCTAGTGGCAGAAGGTCAGCTTTCTCTCACAAAATGTGCAGTTGTTGTCGGTGAAAAAACAAATGCCAGAAATTTTTCTGAAGTACTTAAAGCTATCAAGGACAATTTCGACTCTTACTACGACTTTTTATTACTTCCCAACGTTCCGCTCGATACGCTTGACTTCACAAGCTACACGATGAATCTCGGCTCAAAGATGATCTTGGATGCAAGTCCGAAACTTGAATCTTCAGCAAGCGGCGGAAAATATCCACCAAGAGGTGAAAATGAATTTTATTCGCGCACCGGAAGAGCTACGACCAATCCATCGGACGTAGATATGCGTATAAGAGAGTATAAACTTGTCGAAGATACATTGCTTGTTGTAAAAGTCGATGGGGCTTTTACATCAGAACAGAATGCAGCAATGCATACCGAAGGCGAATTTATTCCGGCGGGAAAAACAATCGGGCGCGAAGTAATCGAGAAATTAATTGCTTCGGAAAATATAGAAAAGCTTCCGCGAGGCACGAAGATCGTTGCCGCAGTGAGCGGCGATATTAATCTCTCAAATATCGAAGAGATTATTTGGGGGATATTTACACGCTTCGATGCTGCACGGGATGTCATCTTTTCAAAGATGGAGATGATCGGAGTTGCACCAAGTTATCATGGAATCATGGGCATTGATGCAACATGGAAAACCGGGTATCCGAATCCCTGTATCATGCCTGAAGCTATCACTTCAAAAGTCACTGAGCGCTGGAGCGAATACGGATTTAAAAGTTAAGTGCATTCCACAACATCCCCGCCAATAGGTTTCCCCACCTTGTTGAATAGTGGTCTTTCACGAAAAATAAATACATGAAAAAAAATATATTATTACGTTTTACTGCCGTCGCTATTTTATTTCTATCACTTTCACTCAACGAACGACCAAGTTTTGCACAGCGACCAAGCGGTGACTTTGGTTTTGGTCTCATCCTCGGCGATCCCCTCGGAGGTACAATAAAATATTGGCTAAACGGGACGAATGCACTTGTTGCTGATATCGGAGAGTCGTATTTTGGCAATCCAAGAATTGATGTAGACTATCTTTGGCATTTTAATTCGTTTAATTCTCGAGTCGTATTGCTTTACGGAGGTGTCGGAGGAGCAATAGGTTTTGGTAATGGGTATGGATACTATGGAGTCTTCTATAAAAAAGATGGTGAAAAAGAACGCTTTTATTATCGTACTAATAGTGGAAGCGTTGGTATAGGTATTCGTGCGATCTTTGGCTTAAACATTGTTCCAAAGCGAACACCTCTGGAGTTCTTTGTTGAAGCAGGTCCTTTGATAGGAATTACTCCAGCTTTTGGTGTTGGCATTGATCTTGCCGTCGGAGTAAGATTTTATCCGTAATACTCTATCAAAACTTCACGAGCCGAACATTTTTTAGTCCTTCGATAGAGGAAATTTCTTTGAGTGTCGGCAGCGAAACCTCAGTATCCATATTGATGATCGTCACTGCATCTGCACCCGGCTCTAATCTGCCATTCGCAAGTCCGGCAATATTTACTCCGCCATTTCCGAGGATCGTACTTACTTTGCCAAGAATTCCGGGAACATCAGGATTAAAGAATACGAGTAGCGTACCTTCAGCAGAAATATCAACACGGTAGTTATCAATCTCCACGATTCGGGGAGAGCCATCGGCAAGCAATGTACCGCGAACACAATGCGAGACCTGTCCGCTTCCAAGTTCAAGCAAAATACTATTCGTATAACTTCCGAAATGATCGGTAGTTGATTCAGTAACTTTAATCCCCAATTCTTTAGCAAGAACCGGAGCATTGACATCATTGACGTGCTCTTGCGAAAATGGCGCGAGCAGATCTTTCAGAATAACAAGAGTCAATGCTTGAGTCTTTTGATTTGTGACATCACCTGAATAGGTAATGTGAACAGCGTCAATCTTTTCGCGCAATCCTTGCGTCAGAAATGCAGCAAGCTTTTCGCAGAGATCATAGTAGGGGCGAAGATGCTCCCATTGTTCGGCTGGGACGGCGGGGACATTCACCGCATTGCTGATCGTATTTCCATGAAGTGCATCCACAATTTGTTTTGCAACAACGATAGCAACATTGATCTGCGCTTCTTCAGTGCTTGCACCAAGATGCGGAGTGGCAATAAAGTTTGGTAATTGTAAAAGGGGATTATCCGTCGGCGGTTCTTTTGAAAATACATCAAATGCAGCGCCGGCAACTTGTCCCGATTGAAGAGCTTCTGCAACTGCAGTCTCTTCATAAATTCCCCCACGTGCAACATTTAATAATCGCACGCCTTTTTTACAAAGTTTTAATTCTTCTGCACCGATCAAATGAGAAGTGTCTTTGGTGATCGGGACGTGAACGGTGATAATATCGGAGCGTTCAAGCAATGTGTTCAAGTCACAAAGTTCAACGCCAAGTTCATGCGCACGCTCGGGTCGAGCGTAAGGATCGTAGGAGATCAACTTCATTCCAAAACTTTTGGCACGAACACCAACTTCATATCCAATTCTTCCGAGACCGATAATGCCAAGTGTTTTACCAAAGAGTTCTATTCCGGTAAATTTACTGCGTTCCCATTTTTTTGCAACAAGACTTGCATTCGCCTGCGGAATATTCCGTGCCATTGAAAGCATCAGTGCCATTGTATGCTCAGCAGCAGAGATCGTATTGCCGTCAGGTGTATTCATTACGATTATGCCTGCACGGGTTGCGGCAGGAATGTCAATATTATCAAGCCCTACGCCTGCTCTGCCGATGACTTTTAATTTTTTTGCAGCAGTAATAATTTCCGGAGTGACTTTTGTATCAGAGCGAATAACAAGTGCATCGTAGTCGCCGATCACAGCCTTTAATTCTTCCGGCTTCATTCCGAGTTTGATATCAACTTCGATATCTTTCTCAGCTTTGAAAATGGCAATGCCTTCTTCGGCAAGTTTATCGGAGATTAGGATTTTATACATTATTTTGAATTTAAAAATATTTCTTGAGCAGCTTTTGTCCCTGCACCTAAAGTGATTGGAATATTAAGACCAGTGAGTACGCATTCAAGGGCTGCAATTGTCATCAATACATCGGTTCTATCGCAATAACCAAGATGTCCGATTCGGAAAATTTTTCCTTCCATTGTGCCTTGTCCGCCAACGATAGAAATACCCCATTCGCTGCGCATCTTTTTAACGATGTCAGCGCTATTGATCCCGGCAGGAGAATTTACTGAGGTAACACTGACACTCGGAGATTCAGCAAAAAGTGTAAATCCAAGTGCCTTCATTGCTTCGCGAGTTGCATGAGCAAGCAATTCATGACGTGCCCATATATTTTCAATTCCTTCAGCATGAATTAACTGAAGCGAAACTTGAAGTTGTCGAACAAGCGAGACATTTGGTGTCCATGGAGTATCAGGAAGTTTTTCTTCCGTCAGCTTTTTCAGAGCTGATTCGAACGACCAATAAAACTTCGGACTCTTTTTCGACTTCATTGAAGCCAAAGCGCGTTCGCTAAGAGCGATAAGAGCAAGTCCCGGTGGCATCATCAAACCTTTTTGTGTGCCTGAGACAACGGCATCGACACCCCATTCATCCATTTTTAATTTGCAGGCAACAAGTCCGCTGATCGCATCAAGTGCGAAAAGAGTATTCGTTGCTTTTGTCAGTGTAGCAATTTCTTGAATCGGATGCAGAACACCTGTCGAAGTTTCTGAAAGTGTCCCGCAAAGAAGTACTGCATCAGGGTTGTCATCGAGAGCTTTTTTTACCTCATCAGGTTTCACTGCTTTTCCGTAAGGTACTTCTATCCGAATCACTTTTCTTTCAAGCGCTTCAGCAATTTTTGCCCAGCGTTCGCCAAAAACTCCGCCGGAGATCACAATAACTTTTTCACCCGGTGCACTGAGATTTACTAAAGTTGCTTCCATCCCACCTGTGCCACCTGCGGCAAGTGTTAGAACGGGTTGCTTCGTTTGAAAAGCATACTTAATTTTCTCGCAGACATCTGCAAAGATCGCACGGAATTCAGGTGTCCGATGATGAAGGATGGGTTGTCCGGCTGCTGCAAGAACTTCTGGTGGGACTTCGGTTGGTCCCGGAGCCATAATTCGTTTTTTGATCATAGAATGTGTTGGGTTAAATACGGGGAGATGTTGCTAACAATGAAATAGCGAAAATCGTCCGCAAGACAGGTTATCAGTGTGACGGACTTTAGTCCGTCAGGGAAGACGAACGGACTAAAGTCCGTTCCACTTGTGCTTCCAATTTCATAGCCCAATATTCTTCCCCATAAATCGAAATCCGAGATACACATATTTCGAATTTACAGGACTAGGTCGCGAGCCATCATCTTGAAGAGATTCTGCGCCTAAGAAAATATTCATTGTGCTTCCGGCTCCGATGAGTTCAAGTCCTAATTCAACTCTGGCATCAAATGTAACGGTCTGAAATTTATTATATGCAGCGGCAACTCCCGATGCTCGGAGATATGTATTTGCACTTCCGATCGGAAGATCAAATTTTCCTCCGGCAGATAGTGATGCAATAATTCTCGACATATCGGTATTGGGCTTTGATGCTGTATCGGGCATGTGATAATCTTCACGGAATACATATTCATCAGCTTGTGCCCAAAGTGTTGAATGAATTCCACTAAGATTCACATCTCGCCAAACTCCGCGTTCTAAAATAGAGCTATAGATCAGTGTTCGCTGCTCGCCTGCTCCGACGATATTATTTTCGAGATCGTCGATGTCATGATGACAGCGATTGATATAACCGGTATGAAATTCCGTTTCGCCGATCTTATCCATATAGAGAACTCCTTCTGTCCAGAATATTCCCCGCGGATGAAAATAAATACTGCTATGCTGATCGGCAGCCATTTCATAATCGCCGATCAGATAAATTGCTGAATGCTCCCATTCGACAAATTGAATTATGCCGCCGGTAGAAATACTCCAATAAAATCTATCGCCGGAGCTTTGAAAGCCCTTTGTAATATCGCCCCAGATCCCTTGCTCTTTCAGGAATACAGCGCCCTTCGTCGTATCAAGCGGCGAGCGGAATTGCGGCGCCATAATGATAGAACGAGTCGGAAAGATAGGTCCTGCAATTGCAGTGACAGCAATAAAAGAAATCGCTAACAACAGAATGTATTTCATTCTGCAAAATTACGAAAGGCTACTGTCTGAACTGGGATTTTTGGGATTAATGGAATTTATTGGGATGTCATTTCGAACGGAGGCGTAGCCGCAGAGAGAAATCTATAAATAAAAATAAATCCTTATTTCTTAAGAGTATGATGTGTTTTGTATAAATGATTAGTATAAAAAAAAAAGAAGTAAATAATACAGGAATCCCTGAATCTACCGCAGGACGCGGTTATCGTAGTAGCTATTGGATGATTACGTGCTGCGCAGCATAACCCTTCAAATCCTTCTATTTCCCGTTTACCGGCTTTGGTGAAATCTCCTTGCCCGGGGAGATGAAATGTTTGGAAGATCAGAGACGTAATTTACCCGAACCGTAACTTAGATGATCCCAACGATGAAAAGGTTTAAAAGAAAAAATAAAAAATGCGAATAGTAGGGTAAGCTATTGAAAAATAGGGAGATAAAATTTTAATACAATATGATCAATTCTGATTCGTCTCTATATGCGAAGGACGATTGCTATTTGTAAATTGTTCTTTCATATTCCTAAATCCTCCGGGATGGGAAATGTTTTTGTTAATTACTTTTTCACTTTTACTTCAATTTCTATGCAAACAAAAGAATATTTCATTAAGCTTACAAAGCGCGAGTTAGTCGCTACAACAGCCGCGATGCGTGCAATTCCACCGGAGAAAGATTCATATTCTCCGAATCCGAAAACTCGTTCTGCGCGGATGATCATCTCGCATTTGATCGGGCATCCTCTCGATCTTATCGAAGGTATGGAAACGGGTGCTTTCAATCATCGCAACCAATCCGAGTTTACAAGCTATGAGGATGCCGCTTCCCAGTACGAAGCAGATACGAATAAACTCATAGGAATGATCGAAGCCACCGATGAGAAAACCTGGGATGAAAAGCAGGTTGACTTTAATCTCTATGGCTCAAAGCTCTTTACTGCGACTCTTCGTGATATGTGCTTCGATTTTCATGCCGATACACTGCATCATCGCGGACAGCTCTCGACATACTTCCGTCCGATGGGTGTGAAGAACCCTGTCATCTACGGCACAACAAAAGAAGTTGAAGAGGATATGATGGCGGCTAGGGGATAACCAAAAAAACGTCATTGCGAGCGATAGCGAAGCAATCTATACTTTCACTATAGTAATTACTCAGAAAGTGTAGATTGCTTTTTGCGTCCAGTTCGCTCATTCACATACCGCAACGACACCACCTACCATTATTTTGTGCAGGAAGAAAAAGAAATTGCAATCTTTATTTTGTCCACCAATTTTCATTTTCTGATTCTGTAAAATCTTTTAACTGTACCAATGGACGCTTGGCAACAATATCGTGTTTTTCTTTTTTACTTTTACAATCTTCGGTAATAGTCATCCGATACCTTTGCCCTGTCAAGAAGTTTACATCCGTATAGTTAGTAGCCCCAAAATCCTTGTATTTATCACAAAAATCAACGCACCAAAAAGAATGGTCTGTTGCTCCAATAAGGTAAAAATCGTTATTTTGATACCGAAATTTTCGATCGAATGCCCATCGCCAATTGCTGCCGCCATAATGCGATATTGTTAGAACTTGCCGCTTGATCGTTAGTCCTGAAAAGGGGTCGCCGAATACACCCCCACAATTCTTGCACCAAATACATCGTGAATTCGTGTCCTTCAGAACATAGTGATCTCCATCACGAAAAAGTATTACGAGAAATCTCTCATAGCTCTCAAGAGAATCCAGATTGTATTGTTCTTCTCCCTCAGAACTTTCAAGAGTGATGACCATTGCTTCGTCGGGAATGCCATCGCCATTCAAGTCTCCTTCGGCATCTTCAAGAATACGGTAACCTTTCGGAATAAAGCCTTCCGCTGATTCGGCATTTTGAGGAAATTCCGGTGGCGACACAGTTTTTGCAAACCCTTCATAGGTTGTTAGTAAAAGACATAAAGCGATTTCAAGTATAATGAGTATCCGATTCATAAAAATGAAACAATATTTAGACAGGTTTACATTCGCTTCCCGTAGATTCCCAATTAGTAGCGAATAGGATTTACTCCTTCACAAACCTCAACGACACCACATCACCGCCAGCTTGCATTCTGCAAATATAAACTCCTGCCGCTAATGAAGAGGCATTCAGAGATAGTCTGTTATCTCCTTCAAATAACATTTTGTCTTCTGAAGATCGCACATTCCCAAGAATATCCATGATCTCCATGCGCACCTTCATATTCTCACGAAGTGTAATGATAGCCTCAGCTTTCGCCGCAACAGGATCAGAAGAAAGCCGTGTCTGAAGAATGTTTGGGGTTAATGGAGTTTGATGAACACCTGCCCTTGGAGGAGGAAAGTCGGTAGGGGCTAATGGGCCATATCCATCACATCCAGGTTCAGGGGGATAACAATTTGCCGAAGAAACCGATCTTAGAAAAATTTGATAATTATCATCAAATTGAACATCAGGTGAAGCATCAGGAAAATTACAATACCTGTCCTTAAGATCATAGTTGAAAAGCACAATTTGACAATCAATAGCTACATTGAAAATACCAGAAGAATCTTCCACTTTTACGCCATTGCAATATACACGATGAAAAAATCGCGAGATTTTTGAGCATACCAAATAGAGATGACCTGAATGTGTTGTGATAAAGTCTCCTCGAAGATGGATTGTATCAGCATTTGACCAACCTGATTGATTGTGAGGACTATTATATTGATGGTAAACCCAAAAATGGAAGTATGTTATCAACTTCTGATTACTCTCTTTTCCGCTTATCGTTAACTTAACCCACCCAGCCGACCCCTTTCCACTTACCGGAATCGTCGCACGAATGAGAGTATCATATGCAAGCGTTATCGGTAGTGAAACAGAATCAACAGTAACGACAGCTTGAGAGGAGTTTGTGAAAAGACCATGCAGAACTAATTCCCCTTTATCTTCATCGACGGTAATGCTATCAATCCTTGGCGTCTGCGCGAAGCAGGGAGCCGAGAGACAAAGCAGCAGAACTACGAGCGAAAGTTTTGTAAGCATTATGAGAGTGAATGTATAAATATAATGCTTTTCAGTTCAAAAACAATCCGTGGATTTAGGATGGCCTGATTTCTGCCTTATAGCTAATAAAAAAGGGCACGCGTAACGTGCCCTTTATCTCTTCTTAATCGTAATATAATCTGAAAAATCAGGGTTCTTCAGATAGAACTTGTCAGAAGTCGCTTGCTTCAGGCGGGGATATATATATCAAATCTTGCACCTTTATTGAGTTCGCTTGAAGCAGTAATAATACCATTGTGATTTTCTACGATTTTTTTAACAATGGCAAGTCCGATACCTGTGCCTGCATATTCATCATCGTCATGCAATCTTTGGAATACTTCGAAAATACGGTCATTAAATTTGGATTCGAAACCGATCCCGTTATCCTGGACGATAATATGGCAATACTCTTTATCAGGTGAAAGCTTCTCGTTATGAAGTTCACTACCTTTTGCTATGATGCTTTTGATCGTAATATGGGGGGGGATTTCCGGGATAGAAAATTTAAGTGCATTACCGATAAGATTAAGCATAAGCTGGCGAAATTGAAACGGAATGATATTTGCCGGACAAAGCTCGGTGCCATCTATCGTAGCCCGCTTTTCCTCAATTGTTTCCTTGAGGTCGTTTTTTACTTCGTCGATAATGACGCCCAGATCGGTAGTTACGAATATTCTTTCACCTGTATTAACTCTGGAGAAGGCAAGCAGGTCCTCGATAAGCGTTTGCATTCTTTTTGCGGATTCCTGTATCCTGTGAAAATATTCCTTTCCCCTGTCCGTAAGGTTTTGACTTTCTTTTGCAGAGATGCGATCTGCAAAAGTTTGAATTTTGCGAAGGGGTTCCTGCAGATCGTGACTTGATACATAGGTAAACGCCAACAGTTCTTTATTGGCAATGCTCAACTCTGCTGCACGCTTTTCCTTCTCGGCATTTTGAAATGCGAGCTCTTCATTTGCAATGATCAGTTCTGCTGCCCGCTTTTCCTTTTCAGCTGCTCGTTTTTCTTTCTCTTTATTCTGGAAAGCAAGTTCTTTATTAGCGATGCTTAATTCTGCCGCCCGCTTTTCCTTTTCTTCATTTTGGTAAGCAAGTTCAATATTCGCAATGTTTAATTCAGCCGCTCTTTTTTCTTTTTCATGATTCTGAAAAGCAAGTTCTTCATTCGCGATTACTAACTCTGCTGCGCGTTTTTCCTTCACTTCGTTTTGGTAGGCAAGTTCTTTATTAGCTACCACTAACTCTTCTGCTCTTTTTTCTTTCTGATCGTTTTGAAATGCGAGCTCTTTGTTAGCAACACTCAGCTCTGCAGCTCTCTTTTCCTTTTCTTTGTTTTGGAAGGCAAGTTCTTTATTCGCTATGCTAAGTTCGGCGGCACGTTTTTCTTTCTCTTCGTTCTGAAAAGCCAATTCTTTATTCGCAATACTAAGCTCTGCCGCGCGTTTTTCTTTCTCTTCATTCTGATAGGCAAGTTCAATATTCGCAATATTAAACTCTGCTGCTCTTTTTTCTTTTTCATCGTTCTGGAAAGCAAGCTCCTCGTTAGCAATGACTAACTCCGCTGCTCGCTTTTCCTTTACCTGATATTGATAGGCAAGCTCTTTGTTAGCAATAACCAATTCTTCTGCTCGCTTTTCTTTCTGATCATTCTGGTAAGCAAGTTCCTTGTTTGCAATACTTAACTCAGCAGCTCTTTTTTCTTTTTCTTTATTCTGGAAAGCAAGCTCCTTATTCGCAATACTAAGTTCTGCTGCTCTTTTTTCCTTCTCTTCATTTTGAAAAGCAAGTTCATTGTTTGCAATACCTAACTCAGCTGCGCGTTTCTCTTTTTCTTTGTTTTGGAAGGCAAGTTCTGTATTTGCAATAACTAACTCTGCTGCTCGTTTTTCTTTCTCATCGTTTTGAAAGGCAAGTTCCTTGTTGGCAATCCGTAAATCGATTGCCCATTTTTGTTCGGTTACATCACGAGCTGCTGCGAAAACGCCAAGTACATTACCTTTCTCATCTTTATAAACGGAAGCATTGTAGAGTACATCCGTTAATTTTCCGTTTTTATGTTTTATGGTAAGCGGATAATCTGCAACAAACCCTTTTTCGAACGCTTGGCGGTACCCTTCCTCAGCTTTTTCCGGCTCGGTAAAATAATTTGAAAAGTTCGTACCAATAAGTTTCTGCCGCCCAATACCTGTCACTTTTATTGATGCTTCGTTCACATCTGTGATCTTGCCTCCGGCACTGATTGTGACAAGGGGGTCTAAGCTCGCTTCTATCAAACTTCGGGCATATTGAGATGCCCGTTTTTCCTTATCAGGATGTAGAAAAATTTCTTCCCCTTTAGAAGAGTCCGCCACATTCAACAATTCTTTTGATTTATTCATATCTCATTCTGACAACATTGTCTTATTTGTTTTATGCTGTGATCACAAAATCTTCCCTAGGGGGTTGCGTAACATTCCCTCGCGCAATAAGTATTAGGGCTTCATGAATTACTTTTTTAAGCTGAGAAAATTCAGCGGGCTTCCGGATATAATATTGCCCTCCCTTTTTGTAGAGCAGATTCACCACATCTTGTTCAAAAGAGGTGGAGAAAATGATTACTGGAAGCTCCTTTAATTTTTCATCGAGCTTTATTTCTGATAGGCATTCAAATCCGTTTTTGCGGGGCATGTTAAGATCGAGGAATAGTACCTGAGGAAGCTCTCCTACTCTTTCGGTGAGCAATTTCATTAATTGTTCACCGTTATGAACGGTCGTCAGTTCTGCAGTTATCGGTAATTCTTCTAATGCATCCTTAAAAAAAAGACAATCGTCTTTGTCATCGTCTGCAAGAAACAGATTTAGATTCTCTGGCGTCATTTTACTGTTTGTTGTTTTGTGTTAATATCCGGATATATTCTTCATTCCTGAGAATTTGTCTCTTCTCCCGTTCTTCATTTCGTTCTTCGAGAATCCTGAGATGTTCATATAATTCTTTCCATCGCTTTTCATCTTTATCTTCTCTGAGATGCCTTGCTTCCAAATCATCAGAAACTAAACCCTTTCGCATGACTTCGCCTTCGTCTTTGATATCTTTGACCTGTTGGGCAACAAGTAGTCTTTCCTCGGTAGCTAGCTCCACGGTTTCTTTCTGAAGACGGAGCGACTCATTAAGCAGGTCCCAGCGTTCGTCTTCTTTCCTATCTTTTACATCCCGTGCCTTGAGATCGTCTAGGGCTAACCCTATGCGCAAGACTTCGCGTTCGTCTTTTACATCCTTTACTTGCTGGGCAACAAGGAGTCTTTCCTCAGATGCCAATTTTACAGTTTCTTCTTGCTGCCGAAGAGATTCAGTGAGTAGATCCCACCGTTTATCTTCTTTCAGATCTTTGACATGTCTGGCTTCTAAGTCATCAGAGACTAATGCTTTTCTGATAATTTCTCCTTCGTCTTTAATATCTTTTACTTGTTGGGCAACTAATAGCCTTTCTTCTGAAGCTAATTCAACAGTTTCTTTCTGAAGACGCAGAGACTCATTAAGCAGATCCCATCGTTCGTTTTCCTTTTCATCTTTGACCTTTCTCGCTTTGAGATCACCTTTGACTACTTGTTCAAGTCTGATAACTTCTTTCTCTTCTTTTTTTTCTTTGGCGTGCAGAGCTTCGAGATCTTCATAAAGTATTTCTAATTGATGTTCTGCTTCGGTTTCGATTCCCCTGCGTATTTCCTTTGTGCGTAGCAGTGTGACAAGATAAAGGACAAAGAGCGGAATGCCTCCAATGATAAGTACTGAAAACAAGACGCTGACAGCGATGGAATAAACGCCCGTATCATGGAAAAAATTATAGAGGAACGGCGAACCCCAGAATGCTATACCGATAATCGTGGCAAATAAACTTCCCGGGAAATGTCTCACCGCAAGAATAAAGAGGCTATGCCTCTTGCCGGGTTTTGGTGAATATGGCTCCATTTATTGTTTCTTTCTCAGGAATAATCCGATTAGGAAGTTCCGATAGAACCGAAAAGCTGACAGAAACGTGCAGTCTATTCCTTTACAAACCGCAAAGATACTACCTCACCGCCCGCCTGTAGCCGGCAAATATAAATCCTAGCCGCTAATGTAGAAGCATTCACCGGCAATCTGTTTACTTAATCAAGTAGCTCAGTGAAACTTACCCTTGAATAATTGTCTGGAATTTCTGACCGCAAGAATACTCAGCACTTCTTTTTTGATTCGGTACATAATGCGGTAATTTCCATAAATGATCTCGCGGAATGCATCTTGATCTATTTCCGGAATTTTTCTGCCATATCTCGGGAGCTCCTGCAAAAGATCAGAGACCTTGTTATACAACTCAATCGTAAATTTTTCGGCGGTGAGGGGACTATCCTGTGCAATGAACTTTCTGATTGCGGCAAGTTCATTTAGAGCCGGATCAGACCAAATGACTCTCATTATTTCAACAGTTCCAGGAGTCGCTTACGACCTTCTTCGACGTCATAATATTCACCACGGTCGATTGCTTCTTCACCGGCACGGATCCCTGCAAGAATATACTCACGATATTTAATGTCCGCTTCGTCTAAATCAGAGGGATGATTCTTGGCATGAAGCAGGTAAATATACTCCGCAGCCGATTCCATATCATCGGGCGGAAGTTCCTCAATCATCTGAGCTAATGCTACCGGTGTCATATCAATAAAAACAAAAGTAGCTCAGTAATGTTTCCTCTGCTCGACACATCTGCTAAATGATTTTATGATCCAACCTGTTAGCATCTGATGAAAAAATTTGTGGCAAAGCTGACAATGTTGGGTGGACCGGCAGGGAGTAATGCTCCGGAGCTCAGATGGCGTGTGCTCGACGTGCCCTTCGATGCCCGGAAGACTTTTGGCAAAGGCGGCACAATTCCTATCAAAGGTACTGTCAACGGTTACGAATTTCGCTCATCGCTTTTCCCAAGAAAAAATGGCCCGTATTTTATCCTCATGAATAAGAACATGCAAAAGGAAGCCGGAGCTATCTCACTTGGTGATAAAGTCCAGGTAGAGATCGAACTTGATACGGCTGAGCGCACAGTGGATATTCCGCCTGAGCTAAAAAAGATCCTCTCGAAAGAAAAAGGTATGCTCGGGTATTATAAAGGCTTCAGTTATTCGATGCGAAAATATTTTTCCGATCATATCACTCAGGCAAAGACCGAGGCAACACGAAACAAACGTGTGGAAGAACTGGTAATAATTTTCATACAAATGCGCGATGGGGAGATCAGCCCTCCGCCAATTCTTGAAGCCGAATTTGTACATAATCCTCTCGCACGGCAGGGTTGGGAAAAAATGTCGGCATCACATAAACGGAGTCACTTATGGGGTATCTTCTATTACAAGCAGCCCGATTCCCGAAGACGCCGGTTGATGAAAGCTGTTGATGCGATGGTCGAGTATGGGAAGAAGAAGAAGAAAAGGTAGGAAATAAAATAATTACTGGGTCTTTGGTATCTTCAAGAGTCTATTCATTGGCAGATTATTGTTGGCGCAGTGTGTATCATGCTCGGAATCACACTTATTCCTCCGGGGAAATTCAGCCGAAAGCAGCAGAGGTTTTGGAAGGGTGATCAGACATTACCGTCCCAACTCGCGACATCATAGAAGAGCTGAGGCAGTGGTCCAAAAAAAAATTTAGCGATCTCTATTTGCAGACTCCGGAGGATTATATTGCCAAGTATAGCTTTGATAGTAATTAGTATCTAAGTTAGCGGGCGCAAATTTCCAAAAAAGGATATAATTTACAATAAACAACAGGTCATTACAAGCTGCCTCAATAGTCGGAATGTCATAAGGTACTTCCTCAGCAATTATTTTCGAAACATCATTTGGATCATACCGCTTAGAAGTAAATGTATTTGAAGCAATTACTTTTGTCTCCGATGAAACAAAAATATGTCTATGCACAAGATTATTCCTCATTATGCTAATTTTGCTCAATTGAGTGAGAATGTTTTGAAATTTATTTTTCTGTGCTTCAGTCATTTCAGAAACAGTAATCAAATCTTTAGTTGCTTTAATTATATCGGTATTACGCATACCACTACAAATAATTCGAGCCGATACTTCAGACATCCCTGTTAAACCTTGTAAGAGCATATTCAGATAGGCTTCAGCTACTCCAAAAGAGGTAACAAATTTACCTATCAATGACATCATTGGATTCATTTTTTATTAGTAGTTTTTTGTTCCTTAAATATCTCTAGGGGAGTTTTTCCATCAAGATGGTCTATTCCTAGCGGGGTAAACCGGCTATCATCAGGAACACCTCCAATTCTGGCAGTATATAAAACAATATCGCCATTTTCATCTTTCTTAAGATCAAGGTAATGCTGGATTTGAGCAATAAATTCGGACCTTTTTTCTTTCCTGGTTAATATAAAATTTTTGTAAAGTAACGCAGGGTTCCGATCTTCAAAATCTTCTACATACATTGTTTTAATAACTTTCCCTTCAACTTTGAAGTGGAATCGTTGGTTAAACTGATACGCAGTGTTATCAAGTTCTACAAGAAATTTATTTTGAATAATTTCAATGTGAAAGCCATTCGGAATGTCTTCAAAATATCTTGTAAAGTAAGATTTTTGCAATAGATCCATGAACTCCATATTTAAAGAATCAAAATGATCCTCGCAAAAATTTTTTATCCCTCGGAACATTCCTTTTTTTAAATGGCCATGAACCCTATCTCCTTTAACAAGAAGAGTGGCTTTAGCGTATTTTTCTACTGCCGTATTTGCGAAAATTGCAGCTTGCAACAATTCTCCGTTTAGAATCAAAGTACGAGCAGCCCGATAATCCAAGTAAGCAGAATTAATCCACCAGTTTAATTCAGGAATAAGGTCGCTACTCAAAGTGCGACGCAAAATAGGATTGTCTGTTTGTTCCATAAGTGAACCCTGCAGGATTCGAACCTGTAACTATCACCACCTTGTGAACAGCCTAATAGATGTTTACAAGATGGTGCTCTACTATTGAGCTAAGGGTCATCCATTACTTAAATTGGGACGTGTCACAATTTGAGAATATCTTTTGCTTTTTTCAAAAGCATCTGCAATTTTTTTTGCACTTTCATCCTGTAGTGCATCTCCAGATTCAACTAAAGCAGAATAATAGCCATGTAAAAAGCCAGGGTACGGGTCAGATGGCCCATACTTTAAGGCATAATCAATCAATGATTTTTCTGGTTTATCCCCATTAAGAATATGCTTGAAACCTTCAACTCTTCCCCGATAGTACTCAATTATCGGATATTCATCCCACATATATTCTTGAATATTATAAAGATCCTTTCCTGATGGATATTTTATTTTGGCAAAGTCAGTATGCTTTTCATCTTTAAATTTCAATAGAGTATCAAGCTTACTTTGTGATTCTACCAATTGCTGTTTCATGTTCGCTTTCCTTTTTTGTATATTTTTATTTCTTCTCCTCATCCACGACCGTATATTCGGCGTTCTCGACCTTGCCTTCGCTGCCACCAGCTGAATTGCCATTGGGTTGGGCTTCTCCTCCCGGAGGCGGTGCTGAGGCATTCTGGTACATCTGCGACGATGCTTCGCCGAAGGTGCGGTTCAGAGATTCCACTGCCGCTTTGATCGCCGCTGAATCGGTGCCTTTGAGGGCATTCTCCAGATCGGTGATAGACGTGTTGATCTTGCCTTGTGCTTCAGGCGGCATCTTATCCTTCAGCTCTTCAAGCTGCTTCTTCGATTGGAAGAGAAGCTGATCGGCTTGGTTACGCGTCTCGACTTCTTCCTTGCGTTTGATGTCATCGACTTTATTCGCATCAGCATCGGATTTCATCTTTGCGATCTCTTCTTTCGAAAGTCCGCCGGATGAAGTGATGCGGATGGATTGCTCCTTCGCTGTTGCTTTATCTTTTGCGCTGACATTCAAGATGCCGTTCGCGTCAATATCGAATGTCACTTCGATCTGCGGTGTTCCACGCGGTGCTGGCGGAATGCCATCGAGATGGAATCTGCCAAGCGATTTATTATCACCTGCCATTGGACGCTCGCCTTGTGTGATGTGAATTTCAACCGAAGGCTGGCTATCAGATGCCGTCGAAAATGTTTCCGATTTGCGTGTCGGGATTGTCGTATTCGCCTGAATCATCGGCGTTGCAACTCCGCCCATCGTCTCGATTCCGAGCGTAAGTGGAGTGACATCAAGCAAAAGAACGTCAGTGACTTCGCCGGTAAGTACAGCGCCTTGAATAGCTGCGCCGACTGCGACGACTTCGTCCGGGTTTACGCCCTTATGCGGCTCTTTACCGAAAAGATTGCGGACGATTTCCTGCACTTTAGGAATGCGCGTTGATCCGCCGACGAGAATAACTTCGTCAATATCATTCGGCGTAACCTTTGCATTTGCAAGTGCGCGTTTGCAAGGCTCGACGGTGCGCTCTAAAATATCTTTTACAAGCTGCTCGAATTTCGCGCGAGTCATTGCAATATTCAAATGCTTCGGTCCATCGGCTGTTGCTGTGATGAAGGGAAGATTAATATCGGTTTGCATCAATGATGAAAGCTCCATCTTTGCTTTCTCCGATGCTTCCTTCAAGCGCTGAAGTGCCATCGGATCTTTGCGAAGATCAACGCCATCTGATTTGACAAATTCATCGGCAAGATAATCCACCATGCGCGAATCAATGTTATCGCCACCAAGATGCGTATCGCCATCGGTTGATTTTACTTCGAAGACACCATCGCCAAGTTCGAGAATAGAAATATCAAACGTGCCGCCGCCAAAATCATAGACAGCGATCTTCTCGTTCTTGCCCTTCTTATCAAGTCCATAAGCAAGCGCAGCAGCCGTTGGCTCATTGATGATACGGCGGACGGTCAACCCGGCGATCTCTCCGGCATCTTTGGTTGCCTGACGCTGTGCATCATTAAAATATGCAGGAACAGTGATGACGGCTTCAGTCACTTTCTGCCCAAGATAATCTTCGGCAGTCTGCTTCATCTTTTGCAAGATCATCGCCGAAATTTCCTGAGGAGAATATTCCTTACCGCTGATATCAACACGAACGGCATTTCCTTCGCCGCTCTTGATCGTATATGGTACGAGCTTCTGCTCTTCGCTTACTTCATCGGTTTTTCTTCCCATGAAACGCTTGATCGACGACACGGTGTTGCCGGGATTCGTCACAGCCTGACGCTTTGCAGCTTGCCCGACAAGACGCTCTCCTGTTTTTGTAAATGCAACAATGGATGGCGTTGTGCGCGAGCCTTCGCTATTGGCAATAACGACTGGCTGCGTGCCTTCCATAACGGAAACGCACGAGTTCGTTGTGCCAAGATCTATTCCTATAATTTTACTCATATTGGTTTATTATTCTTATTAAAATTTTTCTTTTCTTTTTCTTTTCTATTGTGTCATTGCGAGGATGGAGCGATAGCGACGGAACGAAGCAATCTCCTAAATCATGGTAGATTGTAATGTTCTACCATACCTTGAAGGGATTGCTTTTTCGGGCTGAAGCCCTCTTCGCAATAACATCCGGTAGGAAATTAATCCACATTCCCATATCTCTTCCGTGATCCCCGAGCAAAAAGCCCTGCGAGAAAGAGGAGGGAAATTCCGGCGACGATAACAGAGATCAGTATTTTTACAATCATCATTTGGTTTTATGGTCTATAAAGTCTATGAAAAGAAATGCAAAAATACGAATCAATCATCTGAAGGTACGAAAATTTACCCTCTGCGGTTTTCTTAATAAGAAATAATCGTGCCAAACTTATTTTGCCTTTTTTGGATGATTTAGAAGGGATAGAGATTTACTGTCGACTTATTGACCGGATATGGCAGAGGGTTTGGCAGGATAGCTGACAAATATTACTACAGACGGACTAAGAGTCCGTCCCACTGGAGAATGAAGAGTTCATTAAACGCAAAAGGGCGCATCTTTCGATGCGCCCTTTTTGATGTGAATGCTTTACCGATTATTTGGTCAAGACTAATTGTCTTGAGAGTCTTGTGCTTCCAGATTCGAGCAAGTAGATATAGGTACCGCTCGGTAAGTTTGACACGTCA
>JBBQWV010000017.1:0-86544 GCA_038210275.1 Kapaibacterium sp. (SeqCode)
TCAGCCATTGTCCGCCCAAGGCTTTAAGTATTTTGGAGATACTGCTATGAAAAACATACTACGTTTCGCCATCCTCCCATTGCTTCTCACGTCGCAAAATATGTTTGCGCAGACTACGACAAACAATCAATATATTTGGGCTGAGATTGACCCATCTAATGGCTGGGTCACAGTCAGTCTTCCTCCGGGACGGTTTACTGATCCACACTTGTCATTTCAAAACAAGAGTTATTTTACGTGCAAGGTCGGTTCGATATATTTTACTAATAATGAAGTCATTGCTCCTTTCCCTGCAAATGCAAAACGTCTGAGCGACGGGACGACAGTCAAGATCGCCGATACCATCCGCACCACATGGGCGAATAAAAATGGCGTAGATATTATTCAGGATATTTATCCCGTCGCATTCACCAAGAGCGGACAGATCGTTTATAAGTGGAAGATATTTAACCACTCTACAGCATTTGTTGCTACCCAGTGTCAGTACTTGCAGGATATTCAGATCACTGACCCGACTTCACAGCAGCAACCGAATTCAAATGACGGACCGATTATTCTCACCCGCTGGACGAATGAAGCTTCATGGGAGACCTTTCCATCTACGGAACAACCCCTACCATGGTTTTATATTGGTTTTCTTCATGATATTCCAAATGCCCCATCGTCTAATCCCGGTTTAAGCGGTATGGGATATTTGGATTACGGTGCACCGCTAAACTTGATCAAGCCGCAAAGCCTTACGATTGGTGACTGGTACATTTTGGCAAATACAATTTTTGGTGTTAGTCTGTCATGGCCCAAAAACGGAAAAACTTACGGCTCTCCGGCAGATAATGCCACTCTCGTCGTATTCCCTCCGTCAGGTGTTGCAGTAGGGAAGACCGTTGAGATCGGAAGAACATCCTACGGAACAGGTGAGTTTGAGCTATGTGTTGGCAGTCTTTTCTCCGTTGTTTTCTACCCTCATCATTTTGTCTGGACTCCTGCAACAAAAAATACTGCTGGTTTCTATACTCCTGATTCTATTCATGTTGAGAAATTTGTTTTTAATGCCACAAGTGCTCCTTCTGCAAATACCAAGATAACTCTTAATTTTAAAAATACGCTTTTCATTACCGATAGTCTCGGGAAGAAAAATATCTCACAATCTCAGGTTCAGCCTCCGCCTCCGAGCACCGGTACATTTATAAACGGAGGCAGCGTTGGATATTTCGATTGGTGGGTTCATGCTGATCCGAGAGTGCTATGTATGGCACCGGGTATTCTTCTTGAT
Organism: Kapaibacterium sp. (SeqCode); assembly: GCA_038210275.1. Taxonomy (GTDB): domain Bacteria; phylum Bacteroidota; class Ignavibacteria; order Palsa-1295; family Palsa-1295; genus PALSA-1296. Next base: position 1,274 of record JBBQWV010000017.1, read on the forward strand.
ACATTGCGATTTACCGGAACGTGCGGAATCTGTCCGCCAGCATTTTTAAATTCAGTAGGTGCGGATGAATGCGATTTGCCGATCTACATTGATTGTGCAGAATCAGATGTCGATCCTCCCCAATTTGCGGTTACAGCAAATGATCATTTCCATGTTGATACTCTTGTTATCAGCGATAGCAGAACGACGGATAAAGGGCTTAGCAATATTACATGGCGAGCACAAAACGGAACAGATACTACAAATTTTATTGTGAAACCAATAACACCTGTAATCCAACCATGTTATAATGATAAAGCTCCACATACAATAATCATTGTGCAATTAGATTCTACGATAGGTGGTTGCTTCGATTTTACCTTCACCGATTGTTTGGGGCATCAGAGTTCTACTTCTATCTGTTTGAATCCCCATCCTTTAGTATTTCCGGATACTTTGGCGCCATTACTATCTATTGACACAACAAATGGAGGTAAATGGAAAGTCAGCCTTAGTGATGAAAGACTTCATGATAGAGGTCTTGATAGTATAGTGCTGATAAATGGTATAAATATTAAAAATCTTGGTCCATTCGTAGTTAAATGCGCCACTACATATGGTTTTGATCTGATCGTGTTGGATTCAACAAAGAATGCATCCGTCTGCATTGTCGCAACTGACTGCGCCGGTAATGAACGCAGTTCGTGCATTTCCTATAAAGCTCCTGATACGACTCATTCAGGAGTATCGAGTAGAGAAAAATACTCGCTTTCCCTCAATGCCAATCATCCCAACCCGTTCTCGCATACGACGAGATTTAATTATACCGTTGCGCAGTTCGGCATGGTAAGACTCTATCTCTACGACGAACTCGGCAGAGAACTTGTACGAATCGTTGATAATACCCAAACGCAGGGCAGTCATACCATAGATTTCGATGGCTCGAAACTTGCCACAGGAAGCTACATCGTCCGATTAGAAAATGGCGGAAATGTGGTATCGAGGAGAGTGGTTGTGGAGAAATGAGAAAAGTTATAAATTTTGAGTTTTGAATTCAAAACTCAAAATTCATAACTCAAAATTTATTACCATCATAGGTGCCTTTTTGATGAATAATTATTCATCAAAAAGGCACCTATTTTCTTTTCATGGGCACCTTGACAAAACGGTTTTTATTCCGTATATTTGTTCGTGGAAGTTTGGTAGTTTATAGTTTTGTAGTTTTGTAGTTTGGTAGCAAATAGAGAAATGGGAAAAAAGGGTAACAATTTTGAGAAGAGTCCGCCAACCGGCGGACTCTTCTGTTTTAAAGGAGAATCTTGCGCGCGCGAAATGTTAAAGTGTTGATTAATAAAGAACTTACAGAGGCTTCCCCTCTAATCACCTCGGCTTTTTCATGATTACGATGCCTTTTCGCTGCGGCTTGAATGCTCCGTCTGAGGATTCGATGACGAGAGTGTATAATCCTATCGGAAGGGTAATGCCGTTATCATCTTTGCCGTCGAAGGGAATGGAAAGTGCGCGCAAAACTCCTTGGTTCTGAGGAATAGTCCGCCGAATTCTTCCCCGAAGATCGTAAATTTTAGCAGTAATTGATTCGATCTTATCGCTTGGTATGACGATGGAGATAATTGTAGCATCGTCAAAACCATCGCCATCGGGAGAGAAAGGATTTGGCGTGATTTGAATATCGAGCGCAGTGGGTGTGTTGGATGAATCAGGGAAATCAGAATTTTTCCGAAGAGGAGTTGCGCCGCTCGGATCAGTTGAGGAAGTCCAGTTATCGGAAGAAGTGCTGACATCATTAAATTGTCTTCGCTCAAGAGAGATGCCGGTATGATTTGAAATATTAGTTGGATACCAATTTGAATAATCATGCAGACTATCAATAACGCTACTATCGGTATTGATAAGAATAATTTGATTGCCGCTATCTTTCAGTTTAAGATCTATCTTATTAAGAATGACGATTCCATTTTGTCCCTGCAATGAAGGAAATGTTGAGAAGAAATTACTATCAGCCGCAATGACGGCATATTGTTTCGGCAAGAGATTTAGCGAGTTGATCCAAAAATTATAGATCTTGGTACCGACTCCAATATGCAATGCCGTGCTATCCATATTAGCAGCGCTGCTGCTATTGTTATAGAGTTCGATCCACTCACTCGATGAGGTTTGCGGAGTTGGCATGATCTCATTAATCAGGATAGCATTTCTTGGAATTGGAAGATAGACAGTAGAGTATAGCGTATCATTATTATGCAATTCATCATTCGATTCAGTAACGATTGCCGTAAGTTTGGTTTTTCCGAAGTCAGCATTTTGCCATGAGAGATCTATGCTTTCTCTTTGAAGTGGTTGAAGAGGTGATGGTATTTGAGATTGGGCAATCGGTAAACCGGAATTTGAGAGAAGAGTTATCATTCCGTCAGATATTGTACTTCTTCCTTTATTCAAAATTGTGACTGTTATAGAAAGATCAGTTGGATTAATTGCTTTATACGAAAATGAATCAAGTGCCAGATCGAAATCTCTTCTGCGAATTGAGTTTGCTGAACACGGCGTAGCTCCAAGTGAATCAGTGCAACTTCCAAAGTTCGTTGAATCACTTGCCGCGAGATGATCTATTCTTTCTAAGGAGATAGAACTTGCTCCGCCCCAACTTGGAGTATATCGCAAACTGTCTATGACATTGCCAAACGAATCTTTAAATATGATCAGATCGCCGGTATTCCCAAGTGGCGGAAGAGTAGTTTGTAAAATATTTGGATTTACTAAATGATATTTTGACTTAAGAAAATTAGCGGAGTCTTTAGTAATGACGATGTAGCCTTTCGCGGAAATCGTATCTGGAAGTAAAGTGTATGACCGGAGATGATTTGCTACTGTCCATCCTGCTATAGAAACAGGCGTATCAGCAGGGTTATAAAGCTCGATCCATTCCGGCTCGGGCTTTATGGGTGCATACATTACTTCATTAATGACAACACGCTGAGCGAGAGCTTCGCCTGCGAGGAGCATAGATATTATAATAAGGAGATACTTCACAGTTCAAATTTACAACAGTTTTTCACTATATTCCTTAAAGTTGAGTTCCAATGTCATTGCGAGGAGCCTTCTTCGACGAAGGAGAAGAAGGTGACGTGGCAATCTACAATCTTTATTATAGCAGAAATCTTCAAAATTTTAGATTGCCACGACCGGCTGGTGCCGGTCTCGCAATGACATTGTTTTGAATAGTCTGTTATGAAGGTAGTCGGTAAGCAGAAGTAATTTTTCTATAGCAGATTCAGATAGCTAAAGATAAACGACTAACAACTAATAACTGTCCCCGTTAACTGTTTCTCTTCAAATGCTGTTACCCCAATATCTATGCCGGAAACCAAGACTATATCTCCGAAGCCGTCCGCGGCGGTCAAGCGTGTTTCGCTTGTTACGCTTGGATGCGAGAAGAATACTGTTGATTCAGAAGTCATTATGGGCGGCTTGCGTCATAATGGTGTTCGACTTGTTAAAGATCCTTCCCATTCGGATATTATTATCCTCAACACCTGCGGCTTTATCGAAAGCGCCAAGCGCGAATCTATCAATTCGATCTTAGAAGCAGTCGAGATGAAGAAGTCCGGCTCAGTGAAAGAAGTCTATGTTGCCGGTTGTCTATCCGAACGGTACCGAGCTGAACTTGAAGCGGAGATCAGTGGAGTTGACGGGTATTTTGGAACAGAAGATTTCGAGCGCATCATTCGGACGGTCGTCCCTGAAGCGAAGATGAGTGAAGGGACGGATTTCAAATATGAACTTCTTGGCGAGAGAGTTCTGACTACTCCGAAATTTTATTCCTATATCAAAATTTCCGAAGGCTGCGATAATCCTTGTTCGTTTTGTGCAATTCCGATTATGCGAGGCGGACATCGTTCTAAATCTCCGGAGGAGATCGCCTTCGAAGCGATGATGCTTGCCGGGCAGGGAGTCAAAGAGATCATTCTCATTGCACAAGACTTAACGTATTACGGTCTCGATCTTACTGGTGAACGGACACTTGCTGATCTTCTTCGCAGACTTGTGAAGGTGAATGGGATTGAATGGATTCGTCTGATGTATGCCTACCCCGCAAAATTCCCACTTGATGTTTTAGATGTGATGGCTTCGGAAGAAAAGATTATCCCCTACCTTGATATTCCCGTTCAGCACGCTTCGACGGAAGTTCTGAAATCAATGCGCCGCGGAATAACACGTCGTGCCACCGAAGAACTGATCGAGAAGATCCGTAACAAGATTCCTAATATTGCACTGCGCACAACACTTATCACCGGTTACCCGACTGAAGGTGAAAAGGAATTTGAAGAGCTTGAAGAATTTGTCGGCGAGATGGCTTTCGATAGGCTCGGGGTCTTTACCTATTCGGTTGAGGATGGGACGACGGCAGAGCCGCTTGGTGATACAGTTACCGAAGAAGAGAAGCGTCGCCGCCAAGCAAGACTGCTTGATATTCAACGCGAAATATCTCATGAGAAAAATCTTGCGAAGATCGGCAAATCTGTAAGATCTATTATCGAACGTGAAGAGGAAGGTATTTACTATGGTCGCACTGAAGCCGATGCACCTGAAGTAGATAACGAGATTGCAGTCCATTCAAAAAAGCCGCTTGAAATAGGGAGTTTTGTAAATGCTATTGTCCGCGAAGTTGATGAGTTTGATCTTGTTGGAGATGCCATTATATAATTTCTTGCAAAGTGTTACTCATTTGCCAAAGCGAGCGGCTTTGATTCTCCTTTTTTCTTTTTCAATTTATTTTTCTTTCCTTCTTTCTTCTCCAGCGCAGGACAAACCCACTACTCCTGAATTTCAATTTGATATTCTCTCATTTCAGACGAAGACTTTCTCACTGGATAGCGCAAGGGTGGATACCTATGTTGCTGTTCCGTTTTCATGGCTGATGTTTTTGAACGCAGATGATAAATATGTTGCTGATTACGAAGTAACGGTAAGCATCACAGAATTAAAAACAGATAGTATCATTCGAAAGCGGAGTCAGCCTCTTACTGTTATACTCGGAACATCCGAATGGGAGAAGTTGCATGAACTTGATCTGACAAGAGCCGATGCATCGCAGTATTCTTTTATCCTAAAACAGGGCGCTGATTACGAAGCCCGTATTGAAATAAAAGATTTGTCAACTCATAAAGAGATGGCATCGTCGAGCCGGTTTACAGTGCTTTCTTTTCCGCCGACTACTTCATCAATCAGTGATATTGTTCTTTATAAATCCAAATCCGGCGCTCATATCACTCCGCATATAGGATCTGATATATCAAGTTTGATTATCGATGAAGCCGGAATATTTTGCGAACTCTATAATGCTCCGCAGAGTGTTCCATTCTGGCTCATGCAGCGTATTAGTACTGTTGATGATGGCGAAGAAATTTCTCGTAGTATAACGGTACTGGTCTCTACCGGTCAGAAGCGAATACCGGTTTTCCTTCCTTTTATACAAGAAGATCTCTGGAGTGGAAAGTATGTACTCGAAACATTTATACTTGGTGATGTGAAGGATACGATATTAGCATCTTCCACTGCATTGCAGAGCCATGCCCTTGCCTATCGCACGCGGAATATTGAGGTCACCGGAGTTCACGGAGTGCCGCTTGCAAGTCTTGATCTTGATGATGCGATTCAACAGTTAACATATGTCGCACAGGGCGGAGCATACGATTCGCTTTTTCATGCCGAGACAAAACAGGAGAAGAGAAAAGCGATCATGGATTTTTGGGATAAGATGAATTGGTATAAAGATCAGCGAACGACAAGACCCATGGAGGTATTTTACCGGCGCGTTCAATATGCTAACGAGCACTTCAAAACGATGGGACAAGGGTGGAGAAGTGATCGCGGAAAAGTTTATATCATGCTCGGCTCGCCAACTTCCATTGACAGACATCCGTATGATGCTACCAATAAGCCGTATGAACTTTGGCAATACTATGATCTGAGCCAACAATATTATTTTTCCGATCAATTTATGATGGGCGATTATCGCTTAGTCAGCATTTCACCGCCGACCGGCACTTTCCTCTGGCAGAGAGAAAGTTATTAGGAGCAGTCTTTCGTCTTTAGGTGTTAACAGAGTATGATTGCAAACGACTAACAACTTACAACTAACGACTGCTCATCTGTGTCACAAAATTTTTATATTGTCTCTCAACCGATAACGCCTTTTCCTGCGACGGAGATAGCATCGCTTGCTGCAAAAAATCTTCGTGCTCAGATCAAAGGTTCGAAGGTCTTACAATTCCCGCTTGTCGATGGCGGCGAAGGTACGATTGAGCAGCTCATTACATCATCACTCGGCTCGTTCTTAGAAGTTGAGGCAACATCTGCTTCCGGTGAGCAACTCATCGTGCCACTTGGTTTTGCAGGAGATAGCGGCTCTATCGGCGTGATCGAAATGAAAGCTATTGCCGAAGCGCCTTCTGCTATTTCTCCCGGATCAAAACCTACGAAGAAAAATGGTATCGGATTTTCTGGTACTACATTTGGTATTGGTGAGTTGATCGCTGATGCCCTTGATGAAGGCGCGTTTTCTGTTATTCTCGGATGGGATGAACCTCTTGCAAAAGATGCAGGATTCGGAATGGCGCAGGCAATAGGAGTGAAATTTTTTGACGTTTCAGGAAAAGAACTTGATTTCAAAAATGAAACTCCGCTCTCGGAAGTACAATCAATTGATCTATCTGCCCGGACGTTTAAGTTGATGAGTTCGAAGTTTTTTATTGCTCGATCGGAAGCAGTTCGCAGCGGGAAATTTGAACGTCAGGTATCAGTAGATGATACTCTTTTCGAAAATGAACTTACCCGAATTGCTGCGTTATTAAAAAAAGATAACAATCTCACGGTTGATCTTTCGAAAGTACATCTTGGCGGAAGCTGTATAGAGTTTGGACTCTCCGCATTTCTTAACTCGGAATTTAAGGAAGGTGCGCCGCTAGCTCTCGAAGCAAGTAATATCCGCGCAACGCTTTCGGATAAAGGCGGTACGATTATTTTCTTTGCTGAGAAATTGGAGGATATTGCCAGTGACCGTGCGTCGCTTGCTTCGCGAGAGATCGTGAAAATATCGTCGGAATGCAATGTGCCGATCATAGCAATCATTAATGAAGCTGCCAAGCCTGCATCCGAAGCTCGTTATAAAAAGAAACTGCCGCTCTTGCAGCAAGTCTATTGCCTTGCCGATGTGCCACTCTTTTTTGCTCCGCTTGAGGCGAATGCGCCTCATACAGAGCGAAGAAGATATTTTTCCGCACGGCTTGAAAAACTTATTGGCTTGAAAGCTGATGAATTAAAAAATATTATTGATTCACCTGCGGTTATTGTATAATGTATGTAAAAATAATTACGTACTTTTTCCTCAGCTTTTGCTTTTGCGAAATACTTCATGCGCAGGCTGGTGCTTCAATAGATAGTACCGATATTTTCTCATATCATAAAAATATTTTTCTTTCGGTCTTCTTACCCAAGGGCATTGCGGAAGGCGTTGCATTGCGGTCATATATCCGTTCGTCAGCATGGGAAGACTTTCGGAAATCGCATAGTGATGCTGAAGCTTTTGATGAAATTGCCGAAGATGCCAATGAACTCTGCAATGATAACCGAATGGCGATGCTTCTTGCCTCATGCCTTGCTGTTTTGGAACATAAGACGATTCCGGTAAAGCTTCTTTTCGGAATTGTCCTGCCATTGCCGCTTACACTTGAAAGCCAGCAGGATTTCGATACACGTGTTGCAAAACTGCCTGAGCATATATACGATCAGAAAATTTCGGATAGAGACAAACTTCAGCATTTCTTCTTTTCTGCTTTTTTTATGAAAGCGTTAAAGATAAATTCTCTCGTAAGGTTGTTAGGAGATGCAGTGGAGATCGGCGAAGATCTTTTTATAGTTGGCGGAGCAAACGACTCACGAGATCGCCATGCAAATAACGACGGCATTCGCTTCGGAGAAAATTGTGATGCCGACACGTTACCGATGCCAAGTATTTTTTTAACTGCAAATCCGTAGCGCCTTTGTTATGTACAAAATGTTTTATAAAATTTCTTTAATATTTTACATTCTTGCATTGGTTGCAAATAATGGTTGTAAGGATACCGGATTTCGTAAGATCGAAGGAGCTAATGAAAAGGCAACCTTACAAAGTGCGCAAGAGGCATTGCAACAAATAGAACTTGCACTGAGCAAATATAAGGAGATCAATAGATCATACCCGCGTATGACGGAAATGGCGCTCTACGATACCCTGCGAAATTATTTTGTGATACCTATCGACGCGAATCACATATATAGGAATGAAACAGATCAGTCGATTTATATCGCCATCGGCGGAAAGAGAAATAAAGTGATCTATCGTTATCCTGCAACGCTAGGGTCTGGAGATTACACATTGTATTGGATTGGAATGAATGGAATAGACGAGGAGGGAAGGGGCGATGATATTTTTGCTTCGCATGGAAAGCTGCCAAAACAATTGTCGCATAAACTTATAACGAATTTTCGCGGTGATAGCTTAAAAACAGAGTTCTCTCTTTCGGCAACTGGAAGTGATTTTACAAAAGACTCAGTGAAGTTCCAAATCAGAAGTGTGAATACTATCCTCTATACCGATTGGTGGCTTCTGGGATCATATATACAAGGCAGACCGGAGCTTTCTGAGGCGGAACGTCAGGAAACGATCAACTTGGAATTTGATAGATTCCTTCATCAAATCCATTTTATTAATGCTGATTCGTTATCCAAGAATAAAAGACTTGCTCCTATTTTGCACGGAATAGATGGTGCGATTCTCAGAGATCTTGCGAAAAAGAATTTGCAAATATTTACCTATTATGCCGGATCGGAAGGGGTGAAGGCGATCTACTGGAATCCGCGTGAGCGAAAGATTAATGTTGTACCAATTTCACGATGAGAAATACTATCATTGCTTTCATCATTATTTTTTGTGCCACTTCGGAAGTGTTTTCGCAAACTGCTGATACATCTGTACCTAAGCCAAAACCTATCGGGGCAATACTACGCACTGTTAGGCAAATAGATATGACGAATGATACGATTCCGGAAATTTTGCAAATAGAAACAACAAAAGCAAAACGTGTACGTGATATTAAAGTGAGATTTGCAATCTATAGCGGTAGGAAGATGCTTTATTTGAATATATGGAAAGCCGACAATTTCTTTGATCCAAAAGATCATCTCTCCGATACGATCAAATGGTTCAGGTTGCAAAGGATTATGAAAGTATTTTTTTCAAATCAGAATTTTAGTCTAAGCGACAGCGAAGATATGACGTCACTATTTGAACGGGTTCATACTATGGATATTATACCTGGCTCGGAGGAAGCAAAAGAGTATGCTTCATCATCTCACAAAATATTTTCCGTCTATGGCGGACGTGATTTGCTCTATGGAATAATCTGGCTTGATTCAAAGAAAGATTTTGTAACTCTGTGGCGTAATTAAAAAATGTATTTTCTTTCTCGCAATACTGATGAACTTGGCTTTTCTTCTTTTGAAGAAGAGATATCACGTCGTGCGAAAAATGGAGATACAAAAAGCTATCTTTATATTGTTCCCACAGGAGCCGCAGCGCGCGAGCTGATCAATTGGGTTACAGAGCTTTGTGAAGGGCGAGCGATCAAAGTGCCCAATATTATTTCGCTCGATGATTTGATAGCTCGCCTCGCAAAAAATATCAAACCCGATGTCAGAGTCCTCTCCGATCCTGAATCTGCAGTGTTTATTGAACTTGCACTGAAAGATCTTTTACGGCAAAATAAACTTCAATACTTTGAAGGTGAATCAGACGCAGGACCAAAACTCCCTATTCGTCGCGGTACATTTGAACGTCTTGTTTCAGGAATTGCAGGATTGAAAGAAAGCGGTATAACTCCCGAAAGACTTAGCGAAGACATTAAGCATGCTGAATCAAATGGTGAGCGGCTCATCGCTGATCGCTCCACCCTCAGACGGGCACATGATCTTGCCGCTATTTACAAAGCCTATCAGGATAGACTCGGCACTGGATTTACTGATATTAGCGGACAGTATAGCATCATTGCCGAGCACTTAGAATTGCCTTCGTCCATTATTACAGAAGGACAGCAGAAAAAAATACAAAAAGTAATTTCGTCGGTTTTTCATGGAGTCTCTGACATATTTGTTGGTTCATTCATCCGTCTTCATGAACCCGCAAGGCAAATTCTTTTTGCGTTGAGTCATCTTAATGGAATTCGTCTGACGTTTGGTGTGGACTACGAAAAAAGAAATGAGCCTCTCTTTGCTTTGCAGGAGCGGCTTATCCGGCAGGCAAGCGAAGAAGGATTTACATCTATTATTCCTAAAGAGACTAAGAGTACTCTTCCTTCTGAAATTATTTCTTTTCAAAAAAATCTCCGCTCTTCGTTTTTCAATTCACGAACCGCTGTGCAGAGCGTTGGAGTCCAAATTCATTCCCATGCTGCAGTCACCGCAAAAGAAGAACTACGATTTGCTGTAAAACGAATTAAAGAACTTGCAAGCGATCCGAAGAACCCGGTGGAGTTATCGCAGATCTGTATTGCAAGTTACAAGCAGGATGACTATGCTCCGCTTGCTCGTGAGATATTTCGTGAATACGGTATTCCGGCAAATATCACTGACCGGGCACGGCTTGATAGGTCGCCGCTTTACCTTGCATTCAATGCGCTCTTTGATATTGCTGAATTCAATTTTAATCGCCGCTCTTTGCTTCGTCTTCTGTCGTCGCCTTATCTTCTGATCACTGGGACAGACGGCAAAAAAATTAATGCCGCAAATCTCTACGAAGTCATTACTGACTTCCGACTTCGGCATGGATCAAAATCTTGGTTAGCAGAGATTGATGTGCTGCTCGAAGATCTTCACGAAGAGGAACAATCCGCATTAGATGACTTCGATGCCCGTGACTTAAAAGAAAAACTTGGCAGACTTGAACAAGCTCACCATGATATAGAGGTCGTCGAAAAACTTGTTCTGCGATTGAAGGGGGATAAGACTCCTTCGGAGTTTCATAAAACGATGCTCGGCATCATCAAAGATTGCAAAGTCGTCTCACAGCTTCTTTCGGGAAGCGGGGTGATGATCGAAGCCGATGCATTGGAGTTTGATACGAGAAGTTACCGAGCGTTCATCACACTTCTCGAAGAACTCGAAGAAATATGTTCGCAGCTTGGACTTGATAAGTCCTCTTTGCCTCTCACTTTTTATACAGAACGGATTCGCATTGCCTCTCTTCGCACGCGATTCGCTCCGCGTGCTGAGCCGGGACGGGGAGTGATAGTTACATCATTCGAGCAAACCATCGGCTATGAGTTCGATCATCTTTTTCTTGTTGGTCTTAATGACGGTATTTTTCCGGAAATATATTCGCCATCGCTTTTTAATCTTCAGGAACATCAGCAAAGTGAAGATGATAAACTAATCGAACAACGCTATCTCTTTTACCAGACACTCTGCACATTCCGTAACGACGTATATCTCATTTGGCATAAAGGCTCAGACGATAAGAAGAGTGAGATTATGCGGTCACAATTCGTTGATGCATTGGAAGAGATCGTTGGATTCTCTAAAATCTCAAATGAGCAAAATGAGTCGCAAGTATTTTCCGCAAATGAATTCTTCAGATATGTTGGAAGATCAAATACAATACAACATGAAGTGTCAACTTTTGCAAAAGAAAAAGGGCTGGATGAAGCTTCACTTGATACACTCCGAACACAGATTCCTCATTCAATATATATCGAAGATAAACGAAGTGAAAGTCCTCTCACAGAATATTCCGGGGTCCTACCTCTTGATAAGTTGACAGAAGCCGAGAAAGAAGAATTGCTCGGCTATAGAAACAGAGTATATTCGATCTCGCAGCTTGAAACGTATGCCGCTTGTCCGTTCAAATTTTTCTCGAAATATGTTCTCCATTTGGAATCCGGTTTGCAAAATGATACCGAAGAAGGGTTAAGCGGAGCGGAGCGCGGGACTATTCTGCATGATACGCTTTATCAGATATTAAGCGGTCTGCGAGAGAGAAAAGAAGATATTCGTAATCTCACCGATGAAGATTTTCACCGGATCAGCACCGAAATTCTTTCAGTAAAAAATAAACCTGAAAGGGTAGGGAAAAATCATCCGTTCTGGCAACTAGATAAAGAAACCGTTTTTGATCCTCCAGCTCCGGGTACAGGAATGCTGCAAAAATTTCTTGATACCGAGAGACAATACGCAGCGTTTATCACCAAGCCAAGTTTCTTCGAAGCAACGTTTGGTATCAAAGCAGGCGAGACAAAACGCGATGCGGCATTATATCGCGAAGAACATATTGAAGTGGATGGAATAAAATTCCGTGGAAAGATCGACCGCATTGATATGGATGCTTCTTCCGGTATATTTTCCGTTACCGATTATAAATCCGGCAAGAGCGCATCGCAGAAAGATATTCAAACAGGACTAAGTTTGCAACTTCCGCTTTATCTTCGCATTGCAGAAGACCTTCTTCGCGCACATCTTGGCGATGAATCAATGTCAGGTGTTGCCGGAATTTATCATTCGCTCTTAGGAAAAGATTCAAAACAGAAACTTGCCCTCGGTCTGCATGAGTTTTCAGGAAAAGCATTCGAAGGTCACAAAAGAGGCGGCAAGCTCCGAAGCGAAGTTGAGAGCGCAGAGGATCTGCAGGAAATTATTCAGGCGACTATTGAATTTGCGAAAGGCTATGTGACTGGAATCACAAAAGGTGAATTCCCGCTTGTCAAGGAAGAGAATATGGCGAAAGTCTGTACTTATTGCGAGTATAAGCAAGTATGCAGGGTTGGGGAAGCATTAGAAAATAGCGCTTTGAGGCAATAAAGGCTGGGCACTCTTCATAAGCCATCTGTCGTTATCAAAGTATGCTCCCCGCGTTTTTTTAACGTCCCTGAATCCGTGTTGATTTTTTTAACGTATATACCATTATCTTTATAACTATAATTTTATGTCAGATTATAACTCAAACTCAAGCAACTCAATACAATCTTTCTTGATCGGTGCCGCTGTGGGTGGGGCGATCGGCGCTGCTGTAGCATTACTTTACGCACCTAAAAAGGGAGCAAAACTTCGCGAGGATATTTCCGATACGTATGACGATCTCACTTCGCGTCTGAACAAACTTCTGAAGCGCGCTAAAACTTCAGGAGAAGATCTGATCAGTGATGGGATGGAAAAAGGCGATGAGTTAATGCATGAAGCATATAAAAAAGCAGAAGATCTGATCGGTGAAGCTGACAGGATTATGCATGAAGCTCGTGCTCGTGTCTTAGGAAATTAATCTGCGCAGCATCTTGGTACCGGGAGAGTAAAATAATTTTGAACATTACTGTATAAACGCTTATGGATATCGCACTTTCAATTCTCGGCTGTATAGCCCTTGTTGGGTTTATTTGGCTGGTGTTCAAAATTTCTGTAACACTTGGCAAAGTTGAAACTACATTGCAGAGAGGCATGACCGAGCTTGAAACTGCCAAGAGAGACATCTCTCAAATGGCGCATGAAGTTTCTGAAGTTCGGATACACATGGTACCTGTCCTTGATAATATGGCTGAGATTACGAAGAATATTTCTGGTATGACAGAAGGTCTTACTCCGCGCGTTGAAGCAATCTACGATACTGTTGACGATACGCTGAACATAGTCCGCGGCGCATTGGATGATGTCGAGCGCATTAAAGATAGCGTTGTTGCCACGATCGAATCGCCTCTGAATTTAGTCCGCAGAACCTCCACCGGAGTTGTAGGCACAATAGTAAAAGGAGTAACGGTCGTCCGAGATCTTATCGAACAATTTAGTAAGAACGGGAAAGAGTAATCGCATAGGCGATTCGTTGGTAGGCGCAGGGCTTTAGCTGGCGACCGCACGGTCGTGGCAATCTAAAATCTTTGAAATTTTATATACTCCTAAATTTTTTAGGTTAGCACGTCGGGCTTGCGTCCTCCTCGCGATGACATTGGAGAAGAATTCCTCCTAATAAAGTGTAACAAAATCAGAATTCCGAGGTCTTTATAGTATAAAGTTGTGTTCTCTATAAGGAGTTAACTTGCTACCACTATGAAAAAATCTAATTTTCCTTCCAAAACGCTCATTACGTGCGGCTTTTTTTTCGTTCTTCTCATCAATCTTTTCTTCACGGAAAAATCTTCGGCGCAGCAATTCCAGAAAGGCATCGTCTCCGAAGGCAAGGATTTTTATATTGGCTATGTCTATCCGAGTTTTAATAAAGTAACTTCTAAAATCGTTGGGGGTAATCCTGCTGGCTTTTATAATGTCTACGCTCTGATCTCAAGTTTTGAGGGTAATAACATAGTAACTGTTTCTTATTTCGATGATAATGGGCGAGAAACTTCAATGTTAAGACTGAGTATAGGCGCACATAATGCTATTCAGGTTTCGTTAAACGGGGCACTGATGAAGATGGATGAGCCTGGTGATTCCCCGCAGTATAGAGCCTGCCATATTACTGCAAAAAAACCTGTCAGCGTTGAATATTTCAGTGTCGGTGCAAATGCGGGTGGAGCGTATCTTGCACTTCCAACTCCGGCGCTTGGCAAAAATTATGTCGTTGCAAGTTATAATGACAATCCCGGCCTTGGCTCGATCCCCTTTCGTGTAGCTGAAAATTCAGGTGGATATTTTATGGTGATTGCACCATTTGATTCGACGAACATCACGATCATTCCGAATGGATTGACGGCAGGTGGGCATAAAGGTGTGCATTCCGGATCTGGGGCGAACGGAAAACCGCAGCCATATACGGTTTTATTAAATCGCGGACAATGCTATTGGGTAAAAGGTGATGGGAGTGATGCAACCATTGATATGTCAGGATCTACTATCACTTCCTCAAAACCTATCGCTGTGCTTTCCGGTCATGAAGATGCTTTTCTCGGTTCTTCTGATGGCTATAATACCGAATCCCGTAATTTTATGATTCAGCAGTTAATTCCTGCGGAATATTTTGCTTCGAATGGATACGTGACTATTCCTCTTATAGATGTGGCTTCATCGGATCCTTCCGATCCCGGTTATGGCGAGAACTTCAGAGTTTTTACATTCGATACAAATAGTGTCGATGTTCAGGCAAAAGTTGCAGGAGTGGTGAATGCTCTACCAATGACAACTTCAGCGAACGGGTATCCTGCACGAGAACTTGATAATATCGCTGCTCCGGTAGAATTCCACTCCACTGATAACCGAAAATTTGGCGTTATGATGTACGATCTCCGCCAGCAAGGGGCAACATCTCCGAACCCTGCGCCAAGTATGATGACAATTGTACCAATGTCGAATTGGAAAAACTCATTCGTATTCTATGTTCCGCCAAAATCTTTCGAAACCTATCAGAATTATTATGTAAATATTATCGGCTTGCGTAGTGATATTGAGAAAGGCTTTATCCAATATGGGTTTAACGGTATTACAACACTATCAAAACTAACGAATCTTACGAATAAAGCTACTTATACTAATATTCCATTTCACCCTGAATTAAAGGGCGCGACTTATTCCCTAAGTCCCGGATCATATTATTTTACAAATACTCGCGATGCGGATAAGAACCCTGATACGTCGTCGGTTGCAGCAGAGTTTGCAGATACGAGTATTCTTCATGGCGGCTTTATGGTTTATTTTTTCGGAATGCGCGGGATAGATATAGACAATAATATTGGTACAGCAGATCCTGACGATTATTTCTTTTCCTTTGGTACCCCTGTCGGGATGTCTCTTGTAACAGGAGGTTCATCTCTTATTACTGCTAAGATCGATACATTTTGTTCTTCATGGAATGTTTGTATTCATGATCGCAACGTGACCTATCCTGCTCTTTCCGGAATAACGAGCGTAAGTTTACTCAATGATCCTGACGGCAATATCGTCCGACCGGGAAGAAAATCTGTTAATGTGCATTTCGATGAAACACTCGATCCGAATAATATGGGTGAGATAGATTATACGGGAAAAGATTCGGTAGTATGTATTAATGTGAGCGTTAATAATCCGTTAGATACTGCTTACGCAGCGCTGTATATTTCCGATAATATCGGAAATCATCAGCTCCTTGATCTGCGCTATAAGGCTCCGCACTTTATTCTCCGAGAGCTAGGCAAGACGGTGTTATTTGCTGACACTCTGTTGAAGGTCGATACAGTTTTTTTTCCAACTACACGGGTTGGTGGTGAGATTTGTTCAACACTTGTCATTATCAACACAGGAAGCCTTGGGAGTAAATCTTTTACTCTATCAAATATTTTCTTGAAGAAAAATGATGGACAGTTCAAAATTTCTTCTATTACTCCGTCCATTCCGGTTGCTCTGAAACCAAACGATACTCTAAAAGTCAGCCTCTGCTTCGAAGCGAAGGATAAGGGAAGGTATAATGATTCGCTAATACTATTGACAGATTGTTTTACTGCTCCGATTCCGGTCATAGGTGAAGCCGGCACTCCGCTCATTATTGCCACCGATATTGATTTTGGAAGCGTGGCTTTGGGTTCGCAAAGCTGCCTTCCGTTGACAATAACGAGTGTTGGCTCCCTACCTTTTCTATTAACTAAGAATTGGCTGTTACATGATACTTCTAAATTTTCTATGGATCCGCAAAGCGTTGGAAAGCTTCCTGTGACTTTAAATCCCGGGAAGTCGATAACATTATCGTTCTGTTACAAACCGATTTCAATTAATAGTCTTGATTCAACAACAGTAGATTGGAAAACAGATATTACTCAGCCATTTACAGATTCTATCAAGTCATGGTCATTCTTAAGAGGTAAGCCTGCTAAGCCTGTTAAGCCTGGAGTATATTGGGATAGGTCTCGGCTCTCATTCTTTGCCGATTCGACTGTAGCACCTGATTCAGTTATAGAACGAATTAATCTTGTGAATTCAAGTTCA
Source organism: Kapaibacterium sp. (SeqCode) (assembly GCA_038210275.1). GTDB lineage: Bacteria > Bacteroidota > Ignavibacteria > Palsa-1295 > Palsa-1295 > PALSA-1296. The sequence continues at coordinate 18,233 of JBBQWV010000017.1, forward strand.
GCAAGGACTCATGTTACAAATATGTTTATATTTGGAGCTGATGCACAAGAGTATTATATCCTTACAACTCAGCGCGGTACAAACCCAGGTGCTTTTGATATGAATGTTGGTGATATTCTTTGGGTTGATGTCGTTTTCAAACCGGATCTTACAAAACCCTACCCATTACGCTACGCAGATCGCCATGCTAATTTAGTAGCAACCAATTTTAATAATGAGACGAAATCAGATGATTCAACGATCGCAGCACTCATTGGCACATGGGCGAAGAGTGATGTGAAATCGGCAACTCAGCCCATGAAATTCACGATTCAGCCGAATCCTGTTAGTGGTAATTCCGTCATTATCTCATTCGCATCGCCGCAGGGAAATAAAGCAAGCCTAAGCGTCTATGATATTCTTGGCAGGGAAGTATATAGCAAGAATATTTTATCAGGCGATACGAAGTTCGAGATTCCGATTGCTAATTTTAGCAACGGCACATACTATGCGCGTCTTGTCTCTGGAAGCAATTTTGCAACGCAGAAATTTGAGATAGCGCGATGAGCTACACTTCCTTTTTTTTCCGGGGAAGGTGTAACTTTGCCCCCTTTGGATAGTTCTTGGTAGTATCAACCCAGTATGTCATTCTGAGCGAAGTGAAGAATGACAAGAATTAATTAAGAAAATATGAAAAACCTGCTCAAAGCATCTTTATTCGCACTTCTGCTTATCCTCATAGCAGGTCAGGCTTCGGCGCAATATTCTTTGTCCTCTGACGGAAAGGATTTTTGGGTTGGCTATATGTATCCCAGTTATAACAAAGTTGCCAATGCTTCTACCGATGGCTTTTATGGGGCTTATGTACTGGTATCAAGCTACACTGATAATTTTATTCAACTTTCTTATTTTGATAAGACATCAGGAGTAGAAATGCCGGCAGGTCGTTATAAAGTGCTTGCACGTACAGGAATTCAGATACCGCTTAATATTCAGGCAGTGAAGATGAACGATACAGGTGAGATCCCTGAATTTACGGCATGCCATGTTACTGCCGATCGTCCTATTAATATTGAGTATTTCAGCACCGGTGCCTGCTCGGGTGGAAGCTTCCTCCCATTACCAACGGCAGGGCTTGGAAAAAAATATGTCGTGGCAAGTTATAATGATAATCCCGGAGCAGGCGGGCTTCTTGGAGGGAATCTTGGTCCAAGTGAACTTGAAATGTCGCATGGTTTTTTTGAGATCGTCGCACCATTTGACGGGACGGTAGTCTCCATTATACCAAATGCAACGACGATGCGCGGACATCTCGGAGCGAGTTCGGGCAAAGGCTCGACAGGCATTCCTCATTCGTTTACAGTTGCTCTCAGTCGGGGTCAGTGCTATTTAGTGAAAGCCGGCGGTGATAATAATTCGGTAGATATTTCCGGTTCTATCGTTGAATCGAATAAACCGATTGCCGTTCTTGGAGGTCATGAAAACGCTTTTTTAGGCGGAGTGAGCGGAAGAAATCTGGAAGGACGTGATTTTATGATCGAGCAGATGATCCCTGTTGATCAGTGGGATACAGCAGGATATATTTCTCTTCCATTGGCTGATTCTCAGCCTGCTGATCCAGCAACATACCAAGGTGTCGGAGAAAACTATCGAACATATACATGGGATACTCTTGGATCGAAAGTAGAGATGTCCGACGCTTGCACCGGAATATTTACCATGCCTACAGCACGTCTTAGTAATACAGCAACTGAGCAGCAGGGGATAACCTGTCCTGTTGATTTTAAGTCAACAAACTCCAAGAAATTTTCCGTCATGATGTACGACCAGCGCAACTTTGCCACAACTGCTCCTTATCCAGCGCCGAGCATGATGACGATCATTCCGATGTCGCATTGGAAAACTTCCTATCTTTGGTATGTTCCGGCAAATAAGTTTGAAACATTGCAGGCATACTTTGTCAATGTTATAGCTCCGACGGGGGATTTTGATAATGGAATAAAAGCTTCTTTCAATGGAGGTGCAATAAAACCGATCAAGTCAATACTTTCACTTACAAGGCAATGGAAAGTGCTTCCGAATCATCCGGGTTTTTCCGGAGTGCAGTTCAAATTATCACCGGGCAGCTACTATGCAACAGGTCCGCATCCTTTCATCGTCTATAACTTCGGCTTCCGCGGTATTGATCCGGATTTCAATCTCGGAGATTTTGATGGAGATGACTTCTTCTTTTCTTATGCAGCGCCTGCCGGCATGAAATTCGGAAATGGCTCGGCAGCACATATTAGTGTAAAGATTGATACCCTCTGTTCATTTTGGAATGTTTGCATTCACGATTCAACATTCGGACAGCCCAATCAAAGTATTAAAAGCATAACGCTGCTTAATGATCCGACTCAGGATATCGTGCAGACCTCTCCGAGACCCGCCAAAGTTTTCTATAATACGAGACTCGACGATTCTTTAGATCCCGGTTATCCCAGTTTCAATACGAACGAAATTAATTTTCCGAATGGGGATACTGATATTTGTTTTAAGGTGTCCGTGAATAAACCTACTGATAGCGCTTATGCGCCGCTATTCATTGTCGATGAACAAGGCAATGCCCTCATTGTTGATCTATTCTACAAGCCGCCATTCGTAAGCCTCAGTCCCGATAGTGGAAGATACCTCCTCGCGACAATTGGAAAGGATACGTGCCAAAGATTTGTATTTTCAAATTTTGGACAGATCGTAATCTCCAATGATACAACAATCGTTTTTAATAACATCACCCATAAGAACGATACGACGATCAATGTTAATGTTGTTCATCACATCGGCAGATCATTTGCTATAAGTTCAGCTAATCTTAAGAATCACAATGCAAATTTTCAAGTAACGAGCACTGTCCCTCAACTTCCGGCAAATATTAAGCCCGGAGATTCACTTGTTATCACCGCGTGTTTCTCTGCAAAGGATTCCACAATACAGAAGGATACGATTCTGCTTGTCACCGATTGCTTCACTGACCCGATCAGTCTTCTCGGACAAGGAGCAGCCCCATTGATCCTATCAGGCAACCGTGATTTTGGAAATGTTCTAGTCGATTCGACAAAATGCGATACCGTCAGTGTGCGAAATGTTGGCGATGCGGATTTCACCCTCACGAAGAATTGGACTCTTTCCAATACAAAGAATTTCTCTTTCAGAGATAGTTCGCTTTTGCCGATAGTGCTCAAGCCCGGACAAGTAATGTATTTTACATTCTGTTACACACCACATCAAGAAAACCTTGATACGACAGTGATGAACTGGGGCACGAATCTCACTGATCCTTATAAACATTCGATCAAAGATTCATCGATTCTGAGAGGTCGAGGAGTGAAATCAGGCTATTTCTGGGATAGAACAGTTCAGCAATTTACAATTGACACAACAAGCGGGATTGATTCCGATATTGTTCGCGTCCATTTATATAATAATGCAACAGGTAATGGCAGTCCGTCTGCCCACGTCGATAGTGTCGTTATAGTAGGACCAGATTCATTAGAGTTTTATATGTTAAGAAATCAGCTGGGTTATACCCCGCTCGGTAATTTTGATCTGAAGCCTGATGATTCTATTTGGGTTGATATTGCATTCAAACCGAATCTTAATAAGCCTATCCCACAGAAATATGCTGACCGACATGCGCAGCTCGTCGCGATCAATAAGGCTCTTGAAAGAGATCAGGTTATTGATCTTACTGGAGTCATGGCGGGTAAAAGCGGAGTAGCAGTTTCTTCTCAGCCTTCATTATTCACGATAAGCCCGAATCCGGCTTCGGGAAATTCCGTGATCATCACACTTACCACTGTGCAGGAAACCAAAGCTATTCTCAGTGTCTATGATATTCTCGGCAGGGAAGTCTTCAGGAAAGATATTATGCAGGGAATTTCTATGGCTGAAATCCCGCTTCGGAATATGAATCCGGGCGTCTATTATGTCCGTTTTACGTCAAATAACGGCATCTTTACGCAAAAGTTTGAAGTAGTAAAATAAATAATTTTCACCAACTGAAACAAAACCTCCCGTTTTGGCTCTTACCTTCAAACTCTTCTATTAAGGAATGGGTTTGGTATCCCATGGCATTAAATTTGCATAGGTATTGAAGATCGTATGTCAAAGTGAACAGTTTGAGTTGGGCGGTTAGTTGAATCGCCATGCGTTGTATTGTAAGCCGTGTTGTGTTGAAGTTTTTTACAAACGTTATTATTTCTCAGCCATCTACATGATCGGAAGCGAGGATATCTTTTTTAGAAATTCTTTCGGCTCCGTATCATGTAAAACATTTTACCCCCATTATATAAGAAAAGGTATATTTATGAAACCTGCTACCATTTTTTCCAACGGAGTTATCACGCTTCTATTCTCATTGCTTTTGTTTGCATCGCCATCGCAAGCAGCTTTGAAAACGTCATACATCATTAATTTTGGCGGGACGCTGGGGCATAATTACTCTCCGAATATTCTGAGCGTTGAAGTCGGCGACACCATAATCTGGAAAGGTGATTTTAGTGCTGACAATTTGGTTGTTACTTCATTGCCCGCAGACGCTACACCAATCGGTCCCGTGACATCTGGTGCGTCGTTTACCTATATTATCCAAGCCCCGGGTACGTATAATTTTGAGAATCCTATCTGGGCATCACTTGGGATGAAAGGATCGATATCAGCAGAATTCAAGCCGCATGGTAGTCTCACAAATGCCGGACGCGAATTCTATCTCGGTTTACTTTACCCTACGTATAATTATATCGCACCGAGCTCTCTGTTCCGGCAATATTCCGTCTATGCATTGATCACAACATATTACGATAATGTAATTTATATAAGCTATTACGATGCAAACGGTACGGAATTGACTCCCAAAAAATATACGATGAAATCACGGAGTGGATTGCAGGTCGTTCTTGATGCTCAGGGAATGCGTCTGGATTCGAATGTTGAAACACCGGCATACAAAGCCTGTCACATTATATCTAAATATCCGATCGCTGTGCAATATCTCAGCCGAGGTGCAAATGCAGGGGGGGCCTATTTAGCATTGCCGTCACTTGCAGTTGGAAAAAAATATGTTGTTGGAAGTTACAACGATGATGCCACAGGCGGCGCATTACCTAAAGGGAATGGAATACCTATTCCCGAATTAGCCGGAGGAACATTCATGGTCATCGCTACTGAGGATGTAACGGGAGTCAATATTACCCCTGCGACGGCAACATCAACAGGGAAGTCGGGACCTTTTGGTGTTACCTTAAGCAAAGGTCAATGTTATCTCGTTCGTTCGGACGGCAAAAGTACGGATCATGATCTAACGGGTACAATTATCGAATCTTCAAAACCAATAATAGTTATTTCAGGTCATGAAGACGCTTTTCTTGGCGACGGCGCTAACACAACATCAGAGCAGCGCAACTATTTGATCCAACAAATGGTACCGTATGAATTTTGGGATACCACCGGTTATATAGGTATTCCTTTTACCAGTAGCGGCGCACCTTCCTCAAACACCGGCGGTATAGGCGATGCTTACAGAGTGATGACCCATGATCCGGGGGCAGCAATAGTACAAGCAGATGTCGGCGGCATTGCAGGTGGATATATTATGTCAGCTTCTCCGCTAAAGTATTCAGAGAAAACAGAGATCACTTCACCTGTTGATATTTATTCAACAAACGGACATAAGATCAGTGTCATGCAATATGATGAACGGAGTCAGGGGACTAAAGCTCCGTATCCTTCACCGAGTATGATGGCGCTTGTTCCGCATTCGAGATGGAGAACAGCTTATAATTTTACGGAATTTGATCCTGCCGGAATAAGTGGCGTAAATTCCAACCAATACATCAATGTTATTGCCGACAGTTTAAATACCATAAAGGTTTCAGTGGATGGTGCCCCTGACGTACCTATCTCTAACCTCGGTTCGAGTTTAGGTTCATATTTTGGGATAACGAATCGTTATACGCAAAGCCCTATTACCGGCGGACGCTACGAAGTAGGTTCGCATTCGTTTTATCTGCATTCGGAATATCCCTTCATTTTATATTCCTATGGCATGAGTCAACTGAGTTATGGTTTTGGCATGTTCGGTAATTATCAATACAATTATGAATATGCAACACCTGTCGGAATGCAATTGAATACGGGTGTACCACCTTCATTTAAAATTACGATAGATGAACATTCCGATTGTTCAGGTTGGCATATTTGTGTCGTTGATACCGGCTTGAATAATCCGGGTATTAAGGCTGTTATGCTTGTAGATGATACAGAAGCAGTATATTTCAAAAGACCGGGAGTGAAATTCAAAAATGTTTCCTTTGATTCATCGTCAGCTGATTTTAACAGAGGAGAGCTTCATACCAATCTCGAGTCGAATAAGTCTTATTGTTTTGATGTACGCATAGATAATCGTCTTGCCGAAGCGAAGGCACCATTGGGTCTGATCGATAATAACGGCAATGGACTCCTGCTCCAACTTCATAGGGATGCGCCAAAGGTACAACTCTCGACAAATCCACCAACGGCGAAGCCCGATAGTATTTTCTTTCCTTCTGGAATTGTTGGAGCACAGATATGCACAACATTTGTCGTGAAAAATACTGCACCTACAGGAGGCACGTCGCTGACATTTAACTCAGCGAAACTCACTAATTCCGATGCAGCATATGTCATTCAATCTGTTACGCCATCGCTTCCGGCAACCATACCGGCACAGGGAACGCTGACTATTAATTTATGCTATACGTCGAAAGATCTGCTTCGTCATCAGGATACGCTTATTATTAGTAACGATTGTTTTACTGTTCCAATCTCTCTTGATGGACATAGCTCAACAGGGTTGATCACCGCAGATAATATTGCGTTTGGAAGTATTGATAGCGGAAAAGAAATTTGCAAAACACTTCTCGTAAAAAATACCGGCTCGGCGGCTTTCACGTTGAAATCTGCAACAATGTCGGATATGACGAATTTTGCGATTGATGCTGCTTTCCTTGCAACATTGCCAGTTTCTATTGCGAAAGGTGGACAGGTTTCAGTGAAGATATGTTACCATCCGCAGAAGGCTGGCGACGATACTACAGCGATCATCTGGGGTACAGATATTGATGCTGCCTTTATTAGTACCACAAAGAGCTACTCAGGACTTTCAGGTACAGGACTTGATACGGTAAAACAAAATACCGGTGCTGTTGCCAGCGCTGATCCGCTTTTGAATACACTTACTGTTCGCCCAAATCCGGCTTCAGGAAATTCTGCAGTAGTGTCATTCTCGTTGCCGGAGAAATCAAAGGCAAATTTAGTTGTCTATGATGTCCTTGGCAGAGAGATGCTCAATATGAATTTTCGCAATGGCACGGGAGATATCGAATTACCTCTGACATATTTGAAGCAGGGAGTGTATTATCTACGCTTGATTTCCGACGACATTGTTCTGACGCAAAAGTTGGAAGTCGTGCGGTAAGAGTTCGTTCTATTTATTTGAAAGGGCGGCTTTTTTAGCCGCCCTTTTTTATATTAAAGTTTATTAATTTACTAAAGTGTTTTAAACTTACTTATTCTCAACTCCATATCGTATTGCCGCTTCAAGTATATCAATATTTATATCCTTTAGATTTTTGAACTTGATACAATACCCGGTTACACTCGCTTTGCCGAGTTTCTCTCCAAACGTTTTGGCTAAGTATTTCTTATCTTCAATGCCCATGATATAGACGGAGATCCCGGTTGTGTTTGCGCTCAGACCAATTTGATAAAACTCTCTGGTTTTTCCGTTAGCATATTTTATGATCTGTGACCCATATCCTATATTAGGATTAGAGACAACTTTATTTTCACTGTTCTTCCCGTCCAAGAACCATAATTTACATGACGGCATGATTAGTTGAATGATGCCGTGCAATGCTTGCATATCGCTACGTTTTGGCTCCGATTGGCTAGTAATATACACTGCGATTTGTTCTTGTATGTTCATATAAAATAATGCTTAATACTGTTAGCGGAGGTCTTATTTATCTTTATTTGTGTAATATTCAAAATCAAAATAATGTCGCTTGTCACGTTCCCAAGCTTCACCTACTAGTCCTTTTTCACATTTGTCCACCGGAATTGCTTTACTACCATTTAAGTCTTGTATAGAGCCAAAATAAATTGAAAATGTTTTATGATCAAATTGTATTGCCATCCAATAAGCAGAAGCATTGTATTTTCTCTCAGCAGCAGATGATTTTTCATAAACATCTTGTCCAAGATTGTATCTAGTATTTAGTGTGCCGTTCTTCTGATATTTATTTCTAGCTTTTACGCTTATTATATATTTTAGCCCATTCTTTTCGCATTCAATATCAGCAAAGGTTTCGTTCATAGAATCATCATTCAAATTTCTAATTCTATCGAATTTTTTGTCAACCAATGCTTTTAAGGCAAAGAGTTCTCCCAATTCTCCGAGAGACTTTTTCCTTGCTGCTTCTTTTCTATTATCTGAGTCCATCATAATTAAATTATATACTTGCCTGTCTGTTGCCACAAAACTTGATATGAAGAACAAAGTTTTATTTAACCACTGAGCCACCAATTTCTTTTTGGTGCTGTTAGCTGCGTTATTGTCTATCCAATAAGTAATTTAGTTCAGTTACTCCGCAAGTAAATTGCTTGGTAGCCAATAGTTTTAGTTTTATTTTGTCTTTGATGCCTGTAAACAATGGAATGCCTCGTCCAAGAATAATTGGATTAACAAATAACCAGTAGCCGTCAATTAAGTTCAGTTGCATAAGTGAATGTGTTGCTCTCGGGCTGCCAAAAAGTAATATCTCGCTACCGGGCTGTTGTTTTATTTCATTTATTCTGTCCGAAAGATTGTCGCTGATAATTGTTGTGTTAGTCAAATCCGCGTCTTTCATTGTTTTGGATAAAACAATTTTGTGAGCTTTGGCATACCATTTTGAATGATCAATGTCGTGCTTGCTCGCATTCGGCTCGTCTCCTGCAGTGGGCCAGTAATTTTCCATCATCTCATAGGTTACTCGTCCATATAATGCAGTGTCGGTTTCGCTTATCCGCTTACCGACATGATCAAAAATTTCTTCATCAACTTTGATCCAGTCCATTTCTCCATTCGGTCCTGCCACAAAACCGTCAAGCGATATGTGCATAAATGAAATTATTTTTTTCATATAGTTCTATTTTTTATTGCTGTCTATGTATGTTGTTTTGGCTGCGTTACTAATCCTCCAACCCTTTCCCTTGCATGATCTGTTCCGTAGCTTTCTCGACTCGTGCTGCGCGGGTTTTGGATTGTTTGGCGGATGAGAAATGGAGGAGGTAGCCGCGTTGGCGTCCGGGCGTGAGAGCGTAAAACGCTTTCTTCAATTTGGGGTTCTCATCCAATGCAGTTTGGAATTCTTCAGCGATGGCGAATTCTGTCACCGCTTTCATCGGCACTTTCAATCCTGCTTTTTCCACTTTGATGGCTTCATTGATATACGCTTTCAAGATGGATTCCAACTCAATGATTTCATGAATATTTGTGAAGCGGATCTGGCGCGCTGCTTGCACATTCTTCGTTTGTTGGATCAGAATGCTTTTGGCATCTTTTAACAAAGCACCTTTGAAAAATAAGATGGCGCAGTAATCCTTAAACACATGGATTAAAACGATGTTGTTTTCACCCAACGTGTAGCAAGGACAGCCCCATTTTAATTCTTCGTTCAAGCCGCAGTCAAGAACGATCGTTCTCAACTTAGCGATTTCTTTCTGCCACTTTCCTGTTTTATTAAAATACCAATCAACTTTAGGATTCATTTGTCAAAATGTGGTGGGTTAATTTGTTGCTCAGCTAAAATTATTTGGTCGTCTTGACGCCCATCTGCACACCGAGTTTTTCATATTCAACGTCGTTAGGCTCCCATAATTCAACTTTGTTTCCTTCGACATCAATGACATGAACAAACTTTCCGTAATCGACTGTTTCAATTTTATCAACAACAACGACTTTATCTTTTTTTAGTTCTTCAACAAGTGCTTCCAAATTATCAACTCTATAGTTGATCATAAAATCTTTTGTTGAAGGTTCAAAGTATTTTGTCGTTTCGGCAAACGGACTCCATTGAGTATATCCCTTCTTTGTTGAATCGGATGCTTGTCTCCACTCAAATACAGACCCGTATTGGTTTGTGTTCAATCCGAGGTGTGTACTATACCATTCTCTCATTTTCTTTGGATCTTTGCATTTAAAAAAAATCCCTCCAATGCTTGTTGCTTTTTTTATTGGTGCATCGCTATTGGATTTGTTCATTACTAGATTGTTAAAAGCGAATCCAAGTCCGAATGATACTGCAAGCGCGAATGAAATGAGTATTGTTTTTTTCATAATGTTAGCTTTTCATTTATATTCTTAACGAACCTTGAAAACCATTAACAGCATAGTTAAGATTCTGCTGCGAATTCGTATTAACCGTCGCCGACCTTTGTCAAGTATACTTGAAATAGTTTTTAGTTACGATTTGAGTTGTAAATCACTCTAGCGAGAATAAGTCTATATCTCTTTCGCAGATACTTGCGAAAGTGGTGAATGATTATTGATTTTCTACCATTATCTTTCTACCCGCTGGCCTGAAATACCACGATAACAGTGTCAGGAAAAGAAGGAGCAATGCAGGAAGCATTGCACTTACGGAATCACCCGATGCTATATGCGAATATATTGCTCCTGTCGTTAGAAAGAACATACCTGCATACGCCCATTCTTTTAGTAAAGGAAATTTAGGGATAAGCATTGTTATAGCTCCCAACATTTTCCAAATGCCGAGTAGTGTCAGAAGATAGAGAGGATAGCCCAAATGTGTGATCATCTCTGCTCCACCTTGTCCCTCTTTCCCTTTGAGTAACTGGACTACTCCGGTAGATACCATTCCTAATGCAAGCCAGATCGTAGCAACCCAATAGATGATTTTATTTCTCTTTGGCATGATGTTATTTTAATTTACTTACAATGTCTTGTAATCGGTTGTGTGCCATGTTTATGCCTCCGGCAAAGGGTAACCTCAGCACTTGATCTCTGAGTGCAGCCGATTCATAGATTACGTGCATTTTGAGTTTACTGGTGTCATCAGTGAGTTTTTCAAACTCATAGATCTCAAGCTGGACTCCGAAAGGAGTATTCTCCATTTCAAATGTTCGCGTGATCTTCCGGTTCGGGTTAAATTCATGGATCACTCCATTTGACCGAAATACCACATTTCCATTCGCATCGGTTGTTTCAAATTGATAACTGCCGTGCCTTTTACTTTCAAGTTTCAGCACTTTCGTCCCCATCCATTGCTCAACAATCTCAGGCTCTTCATACGCTTTAAAAAGTAATTCCAACGGCAGATCAAATTCCCTTGTGATGACTAATTCCTGTTTGCCGTCTTCGGCATTGATATTTGTTTTTTGCTTCATATTATTTTATTTTTTTGTCCGCTGCGGCGGAATATTCTTTCATTACGGATTCCAATTTATTAAACCTGCCATCCCACATTTTGCGGAACGGCTCTAGAAACTCGGCGACTTCTTTCATTTTTTTGGGATTTAAGCGGTAGAATACTTCTCTGCCTTCTTGCTCATGCTTCACGAGTTCACATTCTGTGAGTATTCGAAGATGTTTTGAAACAGTAGGTCGTGCAGTGTCAAAGTTTGCAGCGATGGCTCCAGCAGTCATGGATTGTGAAGCAACCAACAGAAGTATAGCCCTTCTTGTCGGGTCTGCTATGGCTTGAAAAACGTCGCGTCGTAAATTCATCGTGTAGCCATATAACTACGCATATATGTGTTACAGTTCCAAGAGAATTATCGGAACCTTGATTTTTTGGGATGTGTGAAGTCAGTGGGACGGACTTTAGTCCGTCTATGTTTCAACCTACCGGGTAACAATCACTGGCAAATCCGTTAAAGTAGTCCCATAACTTACCCGCACATCATAAACTCCATTTGCAAGGGGCAGCACAACCTTCACCGGAGAATTCTTGCCAATTGAAACATAGTTCACACTTCGCTTTACTCCAAGCATATCATAAACCGCAACGCTTACCTCGCCAAGATCGGCAGATGAAGTGATGGAAATATCTCCGCTTGTCGGATTCGGAATAATACGAAGTTGCGGCATTGTACTATCATGAATAAAGCGAGAAATAGTTTGTATCCCACAGCCTAAGGGAGGAGTGATCGTGCTCGTTACCGATGCCGGCAAAATATATTGGCATGGCGATTTTGTAGTTAAAATAGTGACTGAGTCGAATGTCACATGAAATTGCGGAGTAAGTGAATCATTAAATACATCGAACCTTGCATACCCTAAAATAACATTCGGTTTCGCCTGTGCAATATGAAGCTTCGATCTTCCACTCCACTCTTCACCCGGTATATCGAGTAGAACATTTGCAGGAGAATATGAGCCGCGATAGATCAGCTGTTTATCATATTGCAAGACAAGATCAATATCTTCTTCATGATCAAGGCCATTGATTGAGATTGGTACATTAACGGAGCCGCCAATAGTATCGGTGGGCTGATCGGTAGTTGCGATGGAGAGGGGATGGGGGGGGATTCCAAAGCCTTGTAATAAAATTGTATCTGATGTCCCATCACTTAGTGATACTAAAAGACTTGCAGTAAGTTGCCCACTTTTTGTTGGGCTGAAGATTACACCAATGGAATCTCCCACGATTGGTATTAACGAATAGTTGGATGCAGCTTTGCCGACTATTTCTAGATTAGTAATATCGGGTGGATTGCAATGTGATGTAAAATATTTTATGTAACGAGTAATATTATTGCAGGCAAAACTATCTTTCGCAAAAAGTATTTTATCTGAAAACGATAATTTTCCATTCTTGGGAAAGAAAAGTGAATCTCCTCCGCTATTCAACGTTTCCCAAATAGACCCTTGCGAATCAACTGCAAATACGATATTATCATTCATTGCCGTAACGAATCGGGTATCGAGAGTATTCGGAGGTCCGCTAATAAATTTCCATGATTGACCTTGGTCGGTGGAGCGTTCTACGTTTGAGTATGTTTGTGCAAATACTGCATTTTCTGAAACTGCAATGGAGCCGCAATAATATGGTAAGGAATTAGGGTGATTCAACGTCCATGAGGAACCGGTGTTATGTGAGACATATATAGAAGAGAATTGGTCGATCGGTGCAAGAATTTCTTCATTGGAAATATAGAATACTGTCGTGTCACAAAGATCTCTTTCAACGGAAAAACTGTCCCAGTCAAAGATCCCAGGAGTTGGAATCCAGCTTTGCCCAGCATCACTCGTTTTATAAAGCTTTCCCCCGCCCTTAGTAGGTCCAGCTATCGCGTAAGCAGTTCCTCCGCTGCCAGATCGAACGTTAAATACTGTTATATCAAGATGATTGATGCTCCAATTGCCGCCGCCATCTGTTGTTACAAAAATATCACCTTCATTGGTGCATGTGATGATGTTTTTTGGTGATCCGGCAAAACAAATTCCTAAAATTGCTCCTCTTGCAGGTGGTGAAATATCGCGCCATGAAAAACCCTGATCAGTAGTAATGTATACCTGGCCTTTTTTCGTACTCACTGCCGCAATTCTCTCATCATACGATGCCATATCCATAACTATTCCGCTTCGACTAGAGGAAAAAGGAGAACGTAAAGACCATGCTTTACCTGAGTCTATAGATATCCAAACATCATCGAATGCTACCCACAAGATACCGTTATGATGCGTAATAATTCCACCACCACCTATGACATATTTGCCTGGCAAGTTACTCAATAAATTAGGTGCTACATTCTTCCATTGCGCATAAACATTTGTCGTTGTAAAGAGTACAAACAGGGCGAAAAAGAGGATTGGTTTGTATCTGGAAGCCTTCATAATGGAAATAACACGAAATGGAATTGATAGTTTCACCGGAAGAACGTAAAACCCTCTCAAAAATCCTTTAATCCCATAAATCCCGGTTCAGATACGCTTCTTAAAATTAATCTGTCCGATGACCATGCTTCCTATAATAATCATTGCACCGATAAATTCTCCCGTGCTTAGTCTTTCACTCATCCATAGGTATCCGATGAATGCGGCAACAACGGGTTCGAGTGTATAGATGAGGACGGCAGATGTCGGGGACACTTCTTTTTGGTACATCACTTGAATGAATGTTGAAAGAGCAGTTGCGAATATTGTGGTATAAAGAACCGCGAAAACAACATTGCCCGTAAGTACAATATGCGGAGTTTCGGTAAAAGGAAGAACAAGGAGAATAATTATTAAGCCGATACATAATTGCATTGCGCTGATCATCATCACGGATGGATGTTCGCCGCCGGAAACCTCATTGGCAATAGTATGAATTTTATCAAGCCAGAGAATATAAATTCCGAAGCTGAATGCGCAAAGTAATGTCAGCACATCGCCAACAACTATTTGCTCGACCGGATAGGGATGGATCAGAAAAATAATGCCGACGAGCGAAAGCATGATGGCAAATATTTTCTGGGAGGAGAATTTTTCATGTCCGATCATCTTCGAAAAGATTGGCGTCCACAAAACTGTTGTTGAAGTGAGGAAAGCCGACTTTGATGTTGTTGTCGTTACGAGTCCCACAAATTGGAAAATATATCCTAAGCCAAGTGTCGATCCGATAATGAGCGCCTGCTTGCGGAATTTCCTATCATTTGCATTCTTCGGAGCGAACAAAACCCGAATGCCTCTTCTCGAATCTTCTGAAATGACTAAAAATATTCCGAGTGAAAGAAAAAACCTGATCGAAGCGAAGAGAAGAGGGGATATATCGGAAAAGGCATTTTGTACAATGGAGAATGTCGTACCCCAGACGGCTGTCAGGATAGTCAGGATAATAATGGCACGGGTTCTCTTGCTTTGTTTTGGCATGGGCGAAGATAACAGTACTCTTTCGCTTGAGGTGCCGCATCTCGTTATGGGAAAAGAGTGTCCTTTCCAACGACTATTAATAGCCTGTCATTGCGAGGGGGGCTTTTGCCCGACGTGGCAATCTAAAATATTGAAATATTTCACAAAGTCTAAGTTCTTAGATTGCCACGTCGTTTTCTTCTCCTTCGTCGAAGAAAGCTCCTCGCAATGACATTCTTAAACAACCGCAATTATAGTTGCTGCTGCCAGAATATGAGATAATACGGGAATTTTTAACCCCTCAATACGGTTTGTAATCGGCTATAATTGTAATTCTTCTGCCGGACACAACAAACTGCGATCTAAATCGTCGTCTCGTGTGGAAGCGTTCAACTAAACTAACAAAAGATCTTGACCCGACAAACGACAACTCGGCTTGCGCGTTATTCCGAAACTGCGCGTTTTTCTTTTTCCTTTTCGAATAATTTTCCATTGCTTTCTTTGACAGGAAATAGTCCTGTCTAAAAGGGAGCATTTTTCCGCGCCCAAAAATTTGAGTGCGGCTTTTGTATTTGGATCTGATCTTTTCGTGTGTTTAGAGAAATAAATTTTATCTACATCGACTCTCATGGCTAAAAAACCAACGAACAATATTCTTCTTAACGGCGCTCATCTGAGTGAGACCGGCAGAGTATCCTTCTCGAAGATCCCGAAGGATTATACGATCCCTGATCTCCTCGACGTTCAGCTTAAATCGTTTCAGGAATTTTTGCAATCCGGCGTTCCCTTGCCCGAGCGTATGGCGATGGGTTTGGAATCCGTTTTCCAGCTGAACTTCCCGATCGTTGATTCTCGCGAAACTTTCGTACTTGATTATCTCGATTATCGTCTCGAAAAACCTCGTTACGGAATCATGGAATGTCAGGATCGCGGACTTACCTATAGTGTACCCCTGAAGGCACGTCTTCGTTTATCATCGAAGAATGCTGCCGAAGGCACAGAAGATTTCGTCGAGACGATCGAGCAGGAGGTATTCCTCGGCAACTTGCCAATGATGACTGAGCGCGGTACGTTTATTATTAATGGAGCAGAGCGCGTTGTTGTCAGCCAGCTTCACCGTTCACCGGGTGTGTTCTTTTCCGAGAGCTTGCATCCGAATGGCACTACAATTTACTCAGGCAGAATTATTCCATTCAGAGGAAGCTGGGTTGAATTCACCACCGATATTAATAATGTCCTCTGGGCATATATTGATCGTAAGAAGAAATTCCCGGTTACCATGCTTCTTCGTGCTCTCGGATATTCAAGCGATGAAGACATCCTTGAGCTTTTCGAAATGGTAACGGATGTTGACATCAAGAAAGCAAAACTTGATGAGTACGTCGGAAGAAAGATCGCAGCAGACGTGATCGACATGAATACCGGCGAAATTTTCCTTTCGAAGGATTCGGAATTTAAAGAAGAACATCTTGAGCAGCTTAAGAAGAGCGGTGTCAAATCTGTGAAGTTCTTGGATCTTGAAGAAACAGGCGGCGCAGTTATTTTGAATACGATCGGTAAGGATCCATCACGTTCAACTGACGATGCGTATGAAGCTATCTATCGCGTTATGCGTTCAACCGAAGCACCGGATATGGATACTGCGCGCGGCTTGCTTGAAAAATTATTCTTTACTCAAAAGCGCTACGATCTCGGACTTGTCGGACGTCTGCGTTTGAATCAGCGTCTTGAACTTAATGTCGCAAGTGAGATCACGACTCTTGCAAAAGAGGATATCATTGCGATCTTAAAATATATCATCCGCCTTCAGCTTGGAAAAGCATCATTGGATGATATTGATCATTTGGGTAATCGTCGTGTACGTACGGTGGGTGAGCAGCTTGCACAGCAGTTCAATATCGGACTTGCCCGTATGGCGCGCACGATCCGCGAACGTATGAGTATCCATGATGAGAAGGTAGGACCTGCCGATCTTGTTAATGCGCGTACCGTAACGAGCGTGATCAACACGTTCTTTGGTACGAACCAGCTTTCACAGTTCATGGATCAGACGAATCCGCTTGCAGAGATGACGCATAAACGTCGTATGTCTGCTCTCGGACCTGGCGGTCTTACAAGAGAGCGCGCAGGATTCGAAGTCCGCGACGTTCACTATACCCATTACGGTCGTCTCTGTCCGATCGAAACGCCTGAAGGACCGAACATCGGTCTTATCTCGTCTCTTGCTGTGTTCGCGCAGATCAATGAGTTCGGATTCCTTGAGACACCATACCGCGTCGTGAAGAACGGCAAGGTTACAAGCGAAATTCATTATCTTAGCGCAGATGGCGAAGAAGATAAGATAATTGCTCAGGCAAATCAGGAACTTGATGCTAAACATCAGTTTATCGGCGACCGTATCAGTTGCCGTCAGTTCGGTGATTTCGTTGTGAAATCTCCGGAAGAAGTACAGTTTATGGATGTTGCTCCAAGTCAGATCGTCAGCGCGGCTGCTGCTCTTGTTCCATTCTTGGAACATGATGATGCTAACCGCGCACTCATGGGATCGAATATGCAACGTCAGGCAGTGCCGCTCCTCAGACCGGTTGCTCCGCTTGTCGGAACAGGCTTCGAAGGCAAGATCGCCCGCGATAGCCGCGCACTCCTTCTTGCTGAACGTGATGGAGTTGTCGAGTATGTTGACTCTGAAAAGATTCACATGCTTTATGATGATGAAGGTTCTCGTGATGAGATCGTCGCAAGTTTCGATGATCGCCGTCATCACGAATATTTCCTGACAAAGTTTTTCCGTACGAACCAAGATACATGTATCAATCACCGCCCGATCGTCAAAGCCGGTCAGCGCGTCGTGAAAGGACAAGTACTTGTAGATTCGTCATCAACCGATGGCGGTGAGTTAGCACTCGGACGCAACGTCCTTGTAGCGTTCATGCCATGGAGAGGTTATAACTTCGAAGATGCTATCGTTATTTCCGAGCGCGTTGTATCCGAAGATATTTATACTTCTATACATATCGAAGAGTTCGAACTTCACGTTCGTGATACCAAGCGCGGTGAAGAAGAATTAACTCGTGAAATTCCGAATGTCTCAGAAGAAGCGACAAAAGATCTCGATGAGTCGGGCATCATCCGCATCGGCGCTGAAGTAAAAGAAGGTGATATTCTTATCGGAAAGATCACGCCGAAAGGTGAGACCGATCCAACACCGGAAGAAAAACTCTTGAGAGCTATCTTCGGTGATAAAGCAGGCGACGTGAAAGACGCATCTCTTAAAGCGCCTCCCGGAATCAAGGGAGTTGTTGTTGAGACAAAGCTTTTCTCGCGCAAGGGCACGAAAAAAGAAGGCGATGAAAAACGCGAAGAGAAGAAGCGTCTTGATGCCATTGATAAGTTCTATAAGGACGAGATGCACATCATCAACACCAAGCTTGCTGAAAAGCTTGAGAAGGTGCTCGATGGAGAAACATCTGCAGGAATTCGTGATCTTGACGGAACAGCAATCGTCCGCGCAGGCGTAGCGATCAAGCATGATACTTTATTCTCACGTCTTGATGATCTTGATAAGATATCTGTCGGTAACGACTGGGTTGAAGATCGCCGCAAGAGCAATCTTGTTCGCAAGATCTATGAAGGATACTGGACGAAGCGCGAAGATGTCGAAGCAGAAGTTCGTAAAGAAAAATCGAAAGTCGGTTTAGGCGACGAGTTACAGCCCGGAATTATGCAGATGGCGAAAGTCTATGTTGCCAAGAAACGCAAGCTTTCGGTTGGTGATAAGATGGCAGGTCGTCACGGTAATAAGGGCGTTGTTGCGAAGATCGTACCGATCCAGGATATGCCGTTCCTTCCGGATGGCACACCTGTTGATATTGTACTTAATCCGCTTGGCGTTCCAAGCCGTATGAATATCGGACAGCTCTATGAGACTGCACTCGGTTTCGCAGCTTCGAAACTTGGAATGAAGTTCGAAACTCCGATCTTCGACGGCGCGCATTGGGATGATGTGTTCTCCTATCTCGGAGAAGCAGGTCTCGATCAGGAAGCGCGTACATTGCTTTATGATGGCAGAACAGGCGATGCGCTTGAGCAGAAAGTTACGGTCGGACAGATCTATATGATGAAGCTCTCGCATCTTGTGGACGATAAAATCCACGCTCGCTCAATCGGACCTTATTCTCTTATTACGCAACAGCCTCTCGGCGGTAAAGCCCAGTTCGGCGGTCAGCGTTTCGGAGAAATGGAAGTATGGGCGCTCGAAGCATACGGCGCAGCTCATGCTCTTCAGGAGATTCTTACCGTGAAGTCGGATGACGTTCCGGGACGTTCACGCGTCTACGAAGCGATCGTCAAAGGTGAGAATATGCCGGAGCCAAGCGTACCGGAATCATTCAGCGTACTCGTTCGCGAGTTGCAAGGCTTAGCGCTTGAAGTAAGCATTGATTAGTTTTTAGTCGACAGTCGTTAGCAAACAAATTCTGCTAACGACTAACGACTAACGACTTTTTGATCGATAGAAGAAAATTTTAGAATACAAAGAAGTTTAAACATTAATATATAGAAGGCGTACGATATGGCATACATGCTTCCGATGGAATCGCCGTTCAAGAGGTTTTCACAGATCACGATCAGCTTGGCAAGCGATGAGAGTATTCTCAACCGCAGTCATGGCGAAGTGACAAAACCTGAAACGATCAATTACCGCTCCTACCGTCCGGAAAAAGACGGACTCTTTTGTGAGAAGATCTTCGGACCAACTCGTGATTGGGAATGCTTTTGCGGTAAATACAAGCGTATCCGCTACAAAGGTATTATCTGCGACAGATGCGGAGTAGAAGTTACGACGAAATCCGTTCGCCGCGAACGCTTCGGACACATTGCACTTGCAGTGCCGGTCGTGCATATCTGGTATTTCCGTTCGTTACCGAATAAAATCGGTCACTTGCTCGGAATGCCTACAAAAGATATCGAAAAGATCATCTATTATGAATCATATACGGTTGTCAGCGCAGGTACGACAGGGCTTCCGGTAAAGCATCTTCTTACTGAAGAAGAATATTTCCGTATTCTTGATTCGCTTCCTGCAGGAAATGATAATCTGCATGAGGACGATCCGAAGAAGTTTATTGCTTCTATCGGCGGTATTGCAATTCAGGAATTGCTTCGCCGTTCGGATATTGAAAATCTTTCAATTGATCTTCGCCGCGCTGCGCGTGAAGAGACTTCGCAGTTGAAGCGTCAGGAAGCATTGAAGCGCTTGCGCACTGTCGAGGCTTTCCGTAATGAAGAAGGATTGAAGATCGAGAACCGTCCTGAGTGGATGGTGCTTGGTGTTGTGCCGGTTATTCCGCCGGAGCTTCGCCCCCTTGTGCCGCTTGAAGGCGGACGTTTTGCGACCAGCGATCTTAACGATCTCTATCGTCGCGTTATCATCCGCAATAACCGCTTGAAGCGTTTGATGGATATCAAAGCTCCGGAAGTTATCTTGCGTAATGAAAAACGTATGTTGCAGGAAGCGGTTGATTCGCTTTTTGATAACTCACGTCGTGCATCTGCTGTCAAAGCCGATACTTCACGCGCACTCAAATCACTTTCCGATACGCTCAAAGGTAAGCAGGGACGTTTCCGTCAGAACTTGCTTGGTAAGCGTGTTGATTATTCAGGTCGTTCGGTTATCGTCGTCGGACCTGAACTGAAATTACATGAATGCGGATTGCCGAAAGAGATGGCAGTCGAGCTTTTCAAACCGTTCATTATTCGTAAACTCATCGAGCGCGGAATCACGAAAACTGTGAAGTCTGCAAAGAAGCACGTTGAGCGCAAGACGACTGACGTATGGGATATCTTGGAGTCTATCATTGATGGGCATCCTATCATGCTCAATCGTGCTCCGACGCTGCACAGACTTGGTATTCAGGCTTTCCAGCCGAAGCTGGTCGAAGGTAGAGCATTGCAGATCCATCCGCTTGTTTGTACGGCTTTCAATGCCGATTTCGATGGCGATCAGATGGCTGTTCACGTTCCGCTTTCATTCGAAGCGCAGCTGGAAGCTTCGACACTGATGCTGAGTTCGCATAACATTATCTCTCCGCAGAACGGCGAACCGATCGCTGTTCCCGGTCAGGACATGGTTCTCGGACCTTATTATCTTACGAAGCATAAGAAGGGTCAGCTTGGCGAAGGTATGATGTTCTCAGGTGCCGATGAGGTGATTATCGCTCATAATCTGAATCGCCTTGGCATTCATGCGATGATCAAGGTTCGTATTAACGGAAAGATGATCGAGACGACAACAGGCCGCGTGATCTTTAATAAGATCGTACCGCCTGAGCTTGGATATTTGAACGAGCTTTTGACGAAGAAACGTCTGCGTCAGATCATCTCTATGTGCTTCCGCGGCGTCGGCATTTTGAAGACCGTTGAATTCCTTGATAAGCTCAAGGAAATGGGATTCTTTTACGCAACGAAGGGCGGACTATCCGTATCGCTTTCTGATATCGTTGTTCCGAAAGAAAAAGATGAGATCATTAATAAGGCTCAAGCGCAGGTCGATGATGTACAGGATAAATACCTGAACGGTTTCATCACCACCGGTGAGCGTTATAATAAAGTGATCGATATCTGGACTCGTGCAACGAACCGCGTTGCCGATAAACTTTTCGAAACACTTCAGCATGATCGCGACGGATTCAATCCACTTTATATGATGGTGGACTCCGGAGCTCGTGGATCTAAAGAACAGGTTCGTCAGCTTGCCGGTATGCGCGGACTCATGGCGAAGCCGCAGAAATCACTTTCAGGTCAGACAGGCGAACTCATCGAAAATCCGATTCTTTCGAATTTCTATGAAGGTCTGTCGATCCTTGAATACTTCATCTCGACGCACGGAGCGCGTAAAGGACTTGCAGATACAGCGTTAAAAACAGCTGATGCAGGATACCTTACACGCCGCCTTATTGACGCTGCGCAGGATGCAATTATTGCATTGCATGATTGCGGTACGATCCGCGGTATCCCAACTTCGGCTTTGAAAGAAGGCGAAGACGTGAAGGAAACACTTTCCGAGAGAATTCTTGGTAGAGTGCTTCAGGAAGATGTTATTGATCCGCTTACTCAGAAGGCGCTTGTTAAAGCCGGAGCAATGGTCGATGAAGAAGTGGCAGCGAAGATCGCTCAGACATCAATCGAAACTGTTCTTGTACGTTCAGTACTGACTTGCGAATGTCCGCGCGGAATTTGCGCACTTTGTTACGGCAGAAATCTCACGACGCATAAACTCGTCGAGATGGGAGAAGCTGTCGGAATTATCGCTGCACAGTCAATCGGTGAACCTGGTACACAGTTGACACTTCGTACATTCCATACCGGCGGTACGGCTTCGCTTATTGCGTCGCAATCGCAGGTGACATCGAAGTTCGATGGTACGATTCAGTACGAAGGAATGAAAGTTATTCAGAACGAAGCCGGCGAATCGCTTGTGCTTTCACGTTCAGGACTCATTGATATTCTTGATGAGGATAACCGCGTCGTCGGAAAGCTTGACGTTCCGTACGGTTCGACAATTCTTGTTAAAGATAAAGAGGCGATCAAGAAGGGTCAGATGCTCTATGAGTGGGATCCATATAACGCCGTTATCATTTCCGAACATCCTGGTACGGTTAAATTCCGTGACTTCGTTGAGAACATCACTGTTCGCCGCGAGCCTGATGAACTTACCGGACATATCCAGACAAGGACGATTGATTCGCGCGACCGCACGAAATCGCCGACCTTGGATATTATGGGCAAGGACGGAAATAAGATCATCAATTATATTATTCCGTCGAATGCACTCTTGCAGATCGAAGATGGCGAGAAGATCACGACAGGTACCGTACTTGTGAAGATCCACCGCGATTTCGGAAAATCAAGAGATATTACGGGAGGTCTGCCTCGAGTTACCGAGCTTTTCGAAGCCCGCTCGCCTTCAGATCCTGCAACCGTATCGGAAATTGACGGAACAGTCCATTTCGAAAAACCACGTCGTGGTTCGCGTGTTGTTGTCGTAACGGCGCATGACCGTACCGACCGTCGCGAATATACGATTCCTTTCGGAAAGCATATTCTTGTGCAGGAAGGCGATGTCGTCCGTTCGGGCGAGCGTCTTTCGGATGGTTCTATTGATCCGCATGACATCTTGAAGATCAAGGGTGTTGCAGAAGTTCAGCAATACTTGGTGAATGAAATTCAGGAAGTGTATCGTATGCAGGGTGTGAAGATCTCTGATAAGCATATCGAGATCATTGTTCGTCAGATGCTTGGCAAGGTCAACATCACAAGCTCAGGCGATTCGCTGATGCTTGAGAACGACGAGATCGATAAGCAGAAAGTTGCGAAAGAGAATGACATCTTGCGCAATTCGGTATTCGTCACTAAGCGCGGTGATTCGAAATTCAAGATCGCGCAGATGGTGGATAAGAAGCGCTTCAAAGAGATCGCTAGCGAACTCAAGAAAAAAGGTAAGGCTGCGCCTGAAGCGCGTAATGCCGAGCCTGTTCTTGGAGAGCCGGTACTTCTCGGAATCACGCAAGCTGCATTGACGACAGAGAGCTTCATCTCTGCCGCCAGCTTCCAGGAAACAACGAAGGTACTAACCGAAGCCTCAATTCAGGCGAAGGTTGATACATTGTTAGGGTTGAAGGAGAATGTTATCGTGGGGCATCTTATCCCTGCCGGTACCGGACTTCCGAAGTTCAAACAGCTTCTTGTTATCCCCGAAGATATGCAGGAAGGGCACTTGAGCCAGCTCGTGGTCGAAGAGCCAGTCGTCAGCAAACCCAAACGCCAGAAAGTAGCGCTCTAAGGAAAAGCTGAAATAGGAAATATGAGATATGAAACAGCCCGCCAATTTGGTGGGCTGTTTTTTTTCACGAAGATGAAATGAAATATCCAGATTTATGTTCATTTACCACTGGTAAAAACTGTTTTGGAGGGACTATGAAAAAATATATCCTTGCGGTTCTATCGTTAATTATGACTTGCAGTGTTGCAAATGCTCAACATTCGAATGCCATACAAATTCATTCCCCTGCTCCCAACGAAGAAATTTGCCTTGCCTCTTCGATTCCCATTTCTGCTTCATTCAAAAATAATGATACCATTAGCCGCACGATTATTGCTCGCTTTGTGATACGGAATATCGTTACAAATATCGCCGATTATTTTAACGCTGATACTCTTCGTAATATTTCTCCCGGTGCTTCAATAGATACAATATTTACTCCATATATAACGAATCCAAATATCTTAAATCAGCTTGGATCATTTCTCGCTTGCGCAAGTATTGTCGCACTCGATTCAGCAGGGTATCCGATCACTGATTGGACATTTGCAGATTCCTCTTGCGTTCGTATCTTCGGCATTCGGACTACTGCTCTGCCATTTAATGAACCTTCCGATGGCTACAGCAAAACATTAAAAAGCGATATTCCCGATCAGACGAAGTGGGTTTCATTAGGAGCGACAATTGTGGATGGTAATCTTGAAACTTGGGATCCGCCGCCGCCTCGATATGATGATTCATCAGGTGGCGTTGGACCGGATGGCTTGCTTGATCCGGTTATCCGCCTTGATCGCTCCGATGCAAATAATAAATTATATGATGGTAGCGGAGTCGGTGATACCCTCATAAGTTTTCCGTTCAATTTGTTAGGGCAGACAAAATGTATTCTTGCCTTTGATTTTATGCGCGGAGGTAGAAATCTTTATCCTGATCTTTGGGATTCTCAGATGATGCTTGGTCCCGAGCAAACTGTATTGAATAAAAATGGAGAAGTCTTACGTTCCGGCGATTCGCTTATACTGGAATTCAAAGATACCTCCGAATCTTCATGTAATCCTAATCTTTGGAATAGGATCGCAGCAATTGATGGCGGTCTCGATGCTGAATTCCAGAGTTGCCTGGTCAAATTAAATGTTGCTTCAGCAACTTTGAAAATAACGGGTAAAGCGCCTGATACAATAGCGTTTTCTCAGAATTATTTTAATTCGAAATTCAGATACCGTTTACGCCTGAAAGCGAATAATAATGCTGACGGTACCTCGTCCACTAAAGATGATGACGACCCATGGTATATTGATAATATATCGCTCCAAGTTCCGAGACGTCCGGAAATAGAAGTCAGATGGGTGCGTGTCGTTACGCCTTATACGAAAATTCCTTTTTCAGCAGCATCGGCATTGCCGGTATATTTCAGTGTCAGAAATAATGAGACGGATGTTGCGATCGGATTTCCGGTAAACGTCTTGATCCTCGATAGCAAAGGGGATACGGCATATTTCCAAACAATTTCAGTTCATAGCCTTCGTGGAGGTGCTGATACAGTAGTCAGGCTGCCTGATTGGAATGCACAACATTTTGTAACTGATAAATTTCCAATCACATTTACGGTAAACGCTGCTCTTGCAAGTTCATCGTACGATAATTATACCCAAGATAACGGTACATTTTCTACATTTTATCTTAATTGCGATGTCAGCGCAAATGCTATTCAGGAATTTGCATACGATGATGGTATCAATGACATTCCAGCGATTACCAGGATTGTCAATGCGGGAATAGGATTTAGTAATTCGAGCGGAAGCTATGCGATGAAATTTACATTACCGCATAGCGATACTGTTTTTGGCGGTCGTATCTATTTTACCGATGCAAGTGGATCGCCGGATGGAATTAGAATTTCCCTCTTCAAAGATGATCCTATTAATTGTACACCCGGCGAAATTTTTAAACGAGCAGATGGTAGCGATGTTATGCTGACGGATGTACGCCGAGGAAATCTCTTTAATCAATTCTGGCCGTATTATTTTCCTACGCCTGCAGTTGTTCCAGCAGGTAGTTACTGGTTAGTCATCAGTCAATTAGGATTAAATAATTTTCAGATGGGCGGCAACGTTTCACGCGGCGGCGGTAGTATTACTGTTGCCGATAGCATCGCTCCGCATATATCACCAATTTATTCAAGTCCGTATGGTACGCAGTGGTCGCCGACCAAAAACAACGGTGATGTAAGTTGTGCCTATGCTATCGAAACTCCGGCAGCAAGCGGTAATTGGAAAAAATGGATGCCCGAAAGCGGATGGTGGCCGACAAATTTTAGCGGCACAGGAAATCAACAAGTCACTTGGAATCCAAATATTGCCCCGCCATTTAATCGAGGAGGATCTTTTCTGCCGTTAATGCGAGTAATGGTAGGAAGTGTGAGCACTCCATATAACAAAATCACTGTCAACAAACGGAGGGATTTTGGATTCGATGAGATCTATCCAAATCCGATAACTTCAGCCTCAGCTTCGGTAGAATTACATTTTATTCTTTCTGAAGATGGTCTCGCAACACTAATTATTTATGATGAGATGGGCAGGGAAGTTCGGAGATTAATTAGAAGCACATTTGAAAAGGGAAAACATGTTGAGCGATGGGATGGGAGAGATGCAAACGGATCAACTTTAAGTCAGGGGATATATTTTTGCCGATTAACTGAAAGAGGGAAGAGTGCTTCAGCAAAACTAATTATTGTGAAATAAAAACAGCCCGCCAATTTGGCGGGCTTATTAATTTCGGTAGAGACGCGCCATGGCGCGTCTCTACGGAGTTACATTATTCAATGATAAACCGATCATAGCTCTGAATCGTCTTGCCCGATTCATCAGTTCCACTGATATGCAAGATATATGTTCCTGCCGGTTGATTCGATTTCCATATCCATTTCTCTGATGCAGTTTCTTTTGTGATGACTCTGCCAAGAAGATCAAGCACTTCGATCTTTGCATTGCTGATGCCCGGAAGATCAACGGTGATCTCGCCATGAGAGGGATTGGGATAAATTGCAAAACGCTCATCGTTAGAAATTGTCTTTACTGCTGCTTGTATCCCATTTTTCCGCAAACCCTGTAACGGAAAATCCATCGAAATAAAACCGTTCTCTGCGGTGATAATTACTTCGTCGTAATAGACTCCATTCGTCACCGTCGTCATCGCAACTGTTACCGACATTGATTGTCCGGGAGTTAAGATGAACGGCAAAGTATTTGTTGGCTGAATATCAGTGATGGCAAAACTCTTTCCGTTCTTGAGCGATACATTTGTGATCTTTAAATTCGTCGTACCGTTATTCTTGAAATTAAATGTTTGCGTAGTCACCGAGTTGTCGCTAATCATCGCCAACACATCCGTTGAGCCTGCAGCAAGGGAAGTGGAAGTCGTGGGGTCGGTAGGCGGAATTGCAACGCCTGGTAATGTCAGATATCCTTGACTGCATACTTGATTTCCGTCGTTTGCAGCCCATGCCAATCTTCCCACGGCACGGTAGGTGACATTCGGAATATTGGATCTTGGACTATAAGTAATCGTAAATGTTTTTGTTTCCTGCGCAGATAATGTGTAAGGGAAAGTGATCCCACTTATTGCAAAAGAAGAATTATCATAACCATATTCATCATTCAATGATCGTGATACGACGATAGGAGTGCGTCGATTGCTGGTGATAGTAACCGTATGGGACACATCGCCATCCATGAGGATAGGACCAAAAATATCTGCATCCATTGACGTGCTGACACATTGTTTTTTCAACAGTGTATCAACTTTGCGGAAGCCCAGCATACTACCTGAAAGTTGACCGGTATTCGAGCCTATGCTGTAGCCGATGGTCATATAAAGATAATTCGCTCCACCTGAATCGGGTCCGTTGCCTGCCGTCGGTGAATAGCAAAGATCGGCAATTGAGACGATCTCACCGGGAAGCAGAATCGTTGGAAGAGTAGGGACCGCTTTTGCTGTTAAGATCCCATTATTATATTGATCTCCGATAACGGAGTTGATGATAAGTGGTTTGCCTACTGAATTCTGCAAATAAAGAGTATGACACTCTGATTTCCCTGCTTCCACAGTATCGAAATTTTGTAGGTAGAATAACGTATTGGTTGTTGATGCAAAATTAATAGTATCACTTTGAGCATGGATACTCTGCAGCTTTCCAAATAAACAAAGCAGTACGAAAATGGTGACTAAATATCTCGTTTTCATTTTGATTCTTTCGATTGGTTGATGAAATGATAGATAACTACATAACTAGAATGCTTTTGGAAGGCAAAAGTTACAGCTATCAAGCATTAAATTGAAGGAGGCTTCTTTCTGTGGAATTTTGTGGTAAAAATTCCTAAGAATCCTGAGAATTACAAATATTTCCAAAATCCTCAAAAAAATCTTTCGCGATTCCAGCCTGATTTCGCCGATTTTGAAAATAGTTTGGTTTGGGCACCTTGACAAAAGCATATTTCGTTCGTATATTTGCATTACAAAGTTCGACAAAGTATATTTTTGTATGAATTTTTAGCATCTTACGTCCTGTATGATGCTTCTGAAACCCACAATCCAGCCTTCTATTCCTTTTGATATTTTGCCCTTTGGCATCTGGGCGTGATCCTGCCGGTAAACGGATAAAAATAAAGAGAGAGATATTAGGAAGCGATTTGCAACCGTAGGGTTGTGTCTTTTCAGACTTTTCGGTATATGCCGGATGATGACCGCTACTCATCATCCGTCTGCCGAATTTAGTAGCAAGTAGCAAGTAGCAAAGTAGTAAGTAGTAAGTAGCAAGTCCGCAATTGGCGGATTCGTTTTTGATCGGAGAGTGATCCTCAGAAGGGATATCGCTGCGATCTGTTCATTGACAATTGAAAAAATTAGCTTCGCAGCGCCGGGGACAGGGAATGTCTTGAAACTGGATTTGGTGAGATTAATATGATTAAGATGATTTGGGATCCCTATCTTCTTAATCCCTAATCTCGCAAATCCAGGTTCAGACGAACTATTCCTCCGAAATTCCGTTATATGCCGCTCTCCGACTTAGGTTGGAGGTAAATATGTGGGAGTCCGGTCCGCCAGGATAGGACGCCAATTACCACTAAATATATACAACAATGGCTAAAAAGATCACAGGTTATATTAAGCTGCAGATCCCCGGAGGCAAGGCTACGCCAGCACCACCGGTTGGTCCCGCTCTTGGACAAAAGGGCGTGAACATTATGGAGTTCTGTAAGCAGTTCAACGCAAAAACGGCAAAGGCTGATGGAATGATCACGCCCGTCGTTATCACGGTGTATTCTGATAAATCTTTCACGTTCGTCACCAAGACTCCTCCGGCAGCTGTTCTGCTTCTGAAGGCTTCGGGACTTGCGAAGGGTTCGAAGGAATCAAATCGTTCAAAAGTAGGCAAAGTCAACTCGAAGCAGATTCGAGAGATTGCCGAATTAAAAATGCCTGATCTCAATGCCGCTTCTTTGGAAGCAGCGATGAGCATGGTTTCCGGTACTGCCCGCTCGATGGGCTTAACAGTGGAGGGATAATAACCATGGCACATCACGGAAAACGTTACGACAATTTAAAGAAGAAAGCCGACGCTACAAAGCCAATGCTCATCGCAGAGGCAGTGAAGCAGGTCAAAGGACTTGCGACGGCAAAGTTCGATGAATCAATTGATATTGCGATCAACTTAGGAATTGATCCGCGTAAAGCCGATCAGGCGATCCGCGGTACGGTTGCACTTCCGCACGGTATCGGTAAGACGGTTCACGTCACGGTTGTGACGAAGAATCATGAAACCGCTGCCCGCGAAGCAGGCGCTGATGAAGTTGGATTTGAGAATATCCTCGAGAAGATCAAAGGCGGATGGACTGCGACTGATGTTATCGTTGCAACTCCTGAAGTCATGGGCGAACTCGGAAAGCTCGGAAGAGTATTAGGACCTCGCGGTCTTATGCCGAATCCTAAATCCGGAACAGTAACAACTGACGTCGCGACTGCGGTGAAAGAAGTGAAAGCTGGTAAGATCGAATTCCGCGTTGATAAAGGCGGCAACGTCCATTCAACAGTCGGCAAGGCTTCGTTCGATGCAGCGAAGTTAACCGATAATATCAATATGTTCATCAATACCATCATGCGCGCCAAGCCGGGTTCGGCAAAGGGACATTACCTCAAGGGTATTGTTATCTCGAGCACGATGGGACCGAGCGTCAGAATTGATACAGCAGATGCTATTAAAGCCCATGCTTAAGTAATTACGAAATTATAAAATTACGAATTACGAGGGCTGGAATTTCCAGCCCTTTTGATTTTCGGAAAGTAAATTGTGTACAACGTCATTGCGAGGAGGACGTTAGTCCGACGAAGCAATCTAAAACTTTAGTCGTATGGCAGGATATTCCGAAACACCGCTCATCAAAAAACTCGGCATTAAAGTGGGAATGAAAATTTCTATCATTAATGCCACTGAAGATTTCTGGAAAGAGATCGGTGAACTGCCGGAAGTCGCAACAGCAGCGAAGCCGACGAAGGAGATGGATTTCATCCTCTACTTCTCCGATTCGAGAAAAGATTTTGAGAAGAATTTTCCGAAGCTTGGCAAACTGTTGAAATCCAACGGAATGCTCTGGATCGGATGGTACAAGAAATCATCAAAAATCCCTACTGATATGACTGAAAATATCATTCGCGATTTTGGATTAGCAAATGGATTAGTAGATGTCAAAGTCTGTGCCATCACTGAAAAATGGTCGGGACTAAAGTTTGTGATACGTGTTAAAGATAGGAAGTAGAGGATGTCTAAAAAGAAAATATTAGATAAGATACTGCGCGGCACATCGGATGAGAATATTTCGTTCAATGAACTGTGCGCCTTGCTCGTCTCCCTCGGATTTCAGGAGCGAGTAAAAGGAAGTCATCATATTTACTCCTTTCCGGGCATCGAAGAAATTATCAATATTCAACCCAACGGCAGTAATGCAAAAGGGTATCAAGTGAAGCAGATTAGAAACTTGATCGTAAATAATAAATTGGAGGAAAAAGAATGATTCGATACGAAGTAATTATTTTTTGGAGTGAGACCGACAAGGCGTTCATTGCTGAAGTACCGGAATTACCGGGTTGTATGGCAGATGGTGAAACGTACCAGTCCGCATTAGCTAATGTCGAAACTATTATTAATGAATGGATCGAAACTGCTCATGAACTTGGCAGAACAATCCCTGAACCGAAAGGCAGATTACTCTACGCATAATACTTTTCAATGCACATTTCAAAACGCACACATTACGCAGGCGAACTGCGCTCTGAACATATCGGATCGCAAGTAACTATTAGTGGCTGGGTAAACTCCAACCGTGATATGGGTGGCTTGCTTTTTCTCGATCTTCGTGATAGAACCGGTATAGTGCAGTGCATTGTCGAACCGAGTGTGGATGCCACAGAACTTTACGAAGAAGTAAAAAAACTTCGTTCGGAATTTGTATTGACTATTGAAGGTACCGTCCGTCAACGATCAAACCCGAACACCAAAATCCCAACAGGGCAGATCGAAATTCTTGTTTCATCTATCGAAGTTCTCAACGAAGCGGAAGTCACTCCATTCGTGATAGAAGAAGATGTAAAAGCAGGTGAAGAACTTCGGTTGAAATACCGCTATCTTGATCTTCGCCGCCCAAGTATGCAGAAAAATCTTATGACGCGTCATAAGATAACGCAGTCGATCAGAAATTTCTTTGATTCTCGAGGCTTTATTGAAGTTGAAACTCCGATGCTTATGAAGGCAACGCCGGAAGGCGCAAGAGATTTTCTTGTGCCCAGTAGATTGCATCATGGTGAGTTTTATGCGTTGCCGCAATCTCCGCAGATCTATAAACAGATCTTGATGGTTGCCGGACTTGATAAATATTTTCAGATCGTTAAATGTTTTCGTGATGAAGATCTTCGTGCCGACCGGCAGCCGGAATTCACTCAACTCGATGTGGAGATGAGTTTTCCGGATGAAGAAATGGTCTATGATGCAATGGAAGGATGTTTGCGAGAAGTGTGGAAAGCTGTTGGTTTTTCGCTTCCAAAATTTCCACGCTATTCTTATAAAGAAGTCATGGAAACCTATGGCTCCGATAAGCCTGATCTGCGTTATGAATTAAAGATAGCAACCCTGACAGAATTACTTCGCGGTAAAACGGAATTTAAAGTATTTAATGATGCTTTGGAAACAAAGCAGGGAGTAATTGCTTCGATAACTGTTCCGAATTCTGCAACGTGGTCACGTAAGCAGTTGGACGAACTGACTGATGTTGCAAAACTTTACGGAGCAGGCGGACTTGTCTGGTTGAAAGTTACCGAAGCCGGAATTGATTCAAGTGCGAAGAAATTTCTTTCTCCTGAATTAATGCAAGAAATAGCAAATGCTTCAGGTGCAAAACAAGGCGATTTAATTCTTATCGGAGTTCATCAAAAATGGAGCAGAGCTTATACGATTATGGGATCGCTTCGCATTGAGCTTGCGAAAAGATTAAATCTTCTTGAGGGTAAGCAATTTGAATTTGCTCCGCTGTGGGTTGAGAATTTCCCGATGTTCGAACTCGATGAAGCGACCGGAAATTATAATTCGATGCATCATCCGTTTACCTCACCAGTCGTAGAAGATTGGGAAAATAAAACCGACGATCTTTCTGCAATCAGAGCACGAGCGTATGACATTGTCGTCAATGGCTATGAACTTGGCTCCGGTTCGATCAGAATTCATGACAGGAAATTGCAATCCGAAATTTTCGATATGCTTGGACTTTCAAAAGAAGAGATGCAGAAAAAATTCGGCTTCATGCTCGATGCCTTCCGCTACGGCGCACCGCCGCATGGCGGTATGGCACTTGGTATTGACCGCATTGCCATGCTTTGCTGCGGCACGGATAATATCAAAGATGTTGTCGCCTTCCCAAAGACTACTTCAATGCAGGGATTGATGGAGGAATGCCCATCGGTAATAGACCCGAGACAATTAAAGGAACTGAATATTTCTACTGGCGTTACAAATACTGTTGTCTAAGCTGTCCTTTTTCCCGTAAGTTGTTAGCTGATAGTGAGGGTATAAATTTATGCCCTAATTAAAATGTAACGTTTTAGTATCTCAGTTGTCTATTGTCTTATAGACTTGCTGTAAGTTATTTATCTTTTTGTTGCATGAAATATCTAATTGTTCTGATAACTCTGATCTCGGTAAGGGGATCAGTGTTTTCCCAGTATGTACTACAACGTTCTTTTAAGAATTTGCCATTTCTTTATGCACCTGTGGAAATGCAAACCTCGGGCGATGAAACAAATAGGATTTTTATTATCGAATTGAAGGGCAGAATTATCGTTTTTCAAAATGATCCGAATGTAAACAGTAGTAAAGTTTTTCTTGATATCAGCGATAAAGTCCCTCAAGGACCAAATGAAATGGGTGTTTTAGGTCTGGCATTTCATCCCGATTTTCAGCATAACGGTTTTTTTTATGTAAACTATCTTTCATATGTTGATACTCAATTAACATCGTTCATCTCCAGATTTCAGGTGAGTCCATCTAATCCCGATTCTGCACTTCGTAGCAGTGAACAGGAGCTCTTGACTGTTGCACAGCCGTTCACCGATCATAATGGTGGTCATCTTGCTTTTGGGAATGACGGCTATCTCTATGCTTCGTTTGGCGATGGCGGCGGTTGGGCTGATCCGTTTAATTCAGCGCAGAACCTTACGACTTATCTTGGAAAGATACTTCGTATCAATGTTGATCAAGAACCTGAAGGTCATCACTACGGGATACCTGCAGATAATCCCTTTGTCGATGGGGCAGATAGTATTAAGAAAGAAATTTATGCCTATGGTTTACGTAACCCCTGGAAATTTTCCATTGATCGAAATAGCGGAGCACTATGGACAGGCGATGTTGGATTTAATAATTATGAGGAGATTGATACCATTACAAACGGCGGAAATTATGGCTGGCGCATCATGGAAGGTTTTTATCGGAGTCTTGATCCCGGTGCTGATACAACTTCATTGATTTTGCCATTATATGAATATACTCATAATTTAGGAGTAGCGATCATCGGAGGGTATGTATATCATGGAAGTGGAATGCCCTCACTGCAAGGAAAATATATTTATGGAGATTATGCGTCGGCAAGAATATGGGCATTAGATTTTGCTCAAGGAAATATCACGAATCAACTGCTCGTTGATAATTCGTTTGGTTTGTCACTATCTTCTTTCGGCGAAGATCAAGAGAAAAATATCTATGTACTTGGGATTTCGGATGGAAATATCTACCAGCTTGTCCCATCACTCAGTACAGCCGGAAAAACGTCCGAAACATATCTTTCATTAACTGTTGATAGAAATATTATTGATGGCAATCATCCCGTTCTAACTGCACATTGTATCTTGCCTACAGAGGGCTATGTTTCTCTTTCGATGATAGCTGTCACAGGAAATATCGTATCGCTACCACTCCAGGGTAGGTATGAACCGGGAGAGCATACATTCAAGGTCGATACCCGCTCGTTGAAAAACGGGATGTATTTTTTACGCCTTCAGACTTCGCACGGCTCTTTGCAGCGAAAAATAATTTTGATGAAGTAAGCGTTCTTTTGTCACAGAAATCTGGATGGAATCGTTATTCCTTTATAATTGTCGTTACATAGGGATTTTAATCAAAAAACAGTATTATGAAAACATCATTGAAAGCATTCATTTTTGCAGCCCTTTTGGCTGTAGTTGGCATTTCAAATTCATTTGGCGCTTATAATGTATATGTGAAGGCGATCGGACAGGGCAAAACCAAGATCGTCCAAGTCAAATGTCCGGATGGATCATGTGCAACGACTGTTGACGGATTGACACCCGGTAAATATACATTTACGCTTTGTGATGCGAACGGAACAGCGATGAAAGTAAAAGAACGAGCCAACAGTGTAAAATGCACAGTCTCTTTTACATACACTTGCGTTCAAACCGCAAGGGAAGCTTCGACAGGAATGGCATCTGGAAAAAGAATGCATAAGCCATTTACCGTCACAGCTGAAGTTTCAAGAACCGGCGAGATCATTCTGTCTGGCGACGTTGATGGTGATAGCTTCACTTTCCAGAAGATCGAGTGGACATGGTCGGATGGAAGCAAGTCTGCGATGGACGACTGGTCTACTTCGACCAACTAAGCAATAATATTACCGAAGCATTAGTAGAACGCCGCAAATTGCGGCGTTCTTTGTCTCAGTAATTCGTTGATTGATGTAGATGAAATTCCAAATTAATACAAATCCATCTACCGATGATGTCCGCATCTTTGCAAATCTCCGTGCAAGCGATGGCGCAGATCACTTCATTGCTGAAAGCGAGAAGGTGGTTGTTCGTCTTTTGGAATCAGGTCTTGAAATTATTTCCATCTATTTAACCGAAGAGCAATTTAATTCAAATAAAGAACTCATCGCATCCCACGAGCAGCAAAGTGAATGCAATATTTTCATTGGCACGAGAGAAGAGATGGAGAAGATCGTCGGCTTCTCGCTTCATCAGAGAATTCTTGCTGCTGCGAAGATTCCCAAAGAACGATCGCTCGATGATTTGCTGACAAATTCAAAGAAACCACTACTCTTTGTCATCCTTGATGAAGTGTGTGATGCGGAAAATATCGGAGCTATCATCCGCTCATCTTTTGCAATGAATGCCACAGCAATCATACTCGATAAGAAAAGCACCAGTCCCTGGATGCGCCGCGCAGTTCGCGTTTCGATGGGAGCAGTCTTCAAACTTCCAATTGTTACTGTCGATTCGATTCCGCTTTGCATCGAAAAACTGAAATCTTCAGGAGTTAAAACTTTTGCTGCAACGCTTGGCAAAAATGCTAAACCAATCTGGAATTGTGATTTTACAAATAATAGTACCATCGTTTTCGGCTCAGAAGGTCAGGGAATAAAACAAGAGATCATCAGTGTCTGCGATTTTGAAGTGATCATCCCAATGTCCCATCATTCGCTGAATGTCGGCATTGCACAAGGAATATTTTTATATGAAGTTTTGAGGCAGGGACATAAAACCTAATGGAAGTATTAGTGTTATATCTATATATGGTAATAGATCAGCTATGAAAAAAATGATTATTGTATTTTTACTGGTATTCATAACGGCTCCCTCATTTGCTCATCGGGCAAGGTGGGATGATTTTGCGCAAACTAACTCTGCTCATAAACTTCCGAAAACGTTTTCCAAAACCGAATTATGGATGAAAACCGATAAAGTCGGGCCTCATATTTACGGACGTCACGAATATGAATATAGCGACTCTATGAGTCTTAAACATTTCATACGGATCATGAAGGGCGTGGAGAATTATGGCATCTATAACGACGCACAATGTTGGGCGGAAAAAAACTATGTACAGGCCTTTCCGTATTTGATTGACATGCTTACTGACACCACAACTGTTGGACTCACCAACACAGCAGATCTAATCATTCCCGGAAGAAACCTGCCTTTCTATGGCCACGGCGGAGTGAGTCAGGAAGATCTTTTTACCGTTTGTGGGCGAGCGTCGCATATCCTCAACGATCTTACCGGAGAAAGTTTTGCTGTGGTTCATCCGGGAACATCGCCGAAGGAGCTAAAAAAATTTCAACGGTTATGGACAGATTGGATCGGAAAACTTCAGATAAATTGAATTTAAAAATAATCGAGAAATCATTCAATTTATTGTCCGATTTTAATTTTTCACCCGTCTTTAATTGCAGTATATTCTTTTTCACAAATAACATTCATCATCATGGCAAAAACGATCACTCAGAAAGTTGTATTCAAGAACACGACACCGAAAGCGGTGTACGATCTTTATATGAATCCGAAAAAGCATTCAATGATCTCCGGCTCTCCTGTAACGATCTCATCTAAAGCCGGAAGCAAGTTCTCCTCACACGGAGGATATATCTTCGGCGAGCATATCCACTCCGTCAAAGATAAACTTATCGTGCAGTCTTGGAGGGCGATGGGTTGGGATAAGAGCGATGTGAATTCTACATTCATCGTAACCCTCGAGCCAAAAGGAAAAGATGTCGTCTTACAAATGGTCCATGCGAACGTCCCTGATAAAGCGATTGCCGGAGTTGCCAAAGGCTGGGATGATCATTACTGGAAACCCTGGAAACAGCATTTGGCAGGGAAGGCAATTAACAGACCGAAGATGTAAGCACTTGGTTCTTTTTTAAGAATGTCATCGCGAGGAGGGCTTTAGCCCGACGTGGCGATCTAAAAAATTTAAATTTCCTACGACTTTGAGATTTTAGATTGCCACGACCGGCTAAAGCCGATCTCGCAATGACAGGGTTTGGCTTGGGATTTTGCTGAAATTTGGTCCAAAATAATTAAGCACTAAGAACTAAGCACTTAAAACTCTCGGATTCGGAACTTTCTCGCCGAAAAACTGCTTATTACCCCGCTACAAAATCGGGCAAAAAGTCCGATTATTGCTTAAATTTAGGAGATTTCAGACGTGGATAGAAAAGATAAACTCTCGCTTCGCACTTATAGCGCCAAAGAAGGCGAGAATAAAAAAAGTTGGTATATCGTTGATGCCGATGGGCAGACGGTCGGTCGCTTGGCAACGGAAGTTGCCCGCGTTCTTCGCGGCAAGCATAAAGCAGTCTTTACGCCTCATATTGATACCGGCGATTTCGTCGTTGTGATCAATGCTGCAAAAGTAAAGATGACCGGCAAGCGCATGGATCAGAAAGAGTATTATCATAATACGCTTTATCCGGGCGGCGCACGTTTTGATAAATTCAAAGACGTCCGTGCAAAAAACCCGGATCGCATCATTGAAAGCGCTGTTAAAGGTATGCTTCCGAAAAGCTCGCTCGGCAAAGCTGTCGGGATGAAGTTAAAGGTATATTCCGGATCAGAGCATCCGCATGAAGCACAGCAACCGAAAGTATTAAAGATCGCATAATTTTTAGACGGAAATTTTCATGGCAAAAACGCAAGCAGAGATTTTTGTAGGACGCCGCAAGGAGGCAACAGCCCGCGTTATCCTCACACCGACCGATGGCAAAGAGCTAACGATCGTCATCAATGGCAAGGCATTCGAAACATTTTTCGCCAATCCAATTCACCGCGAAGACGTTGTTCGTCCGCTGAAATCAGTTGGCGTATATGGATCGTATAGTGTCAGCGCAAACGTCGTTGGCGGCGGTACAAGCGGTCAAGCTGGCGCAGTTCGTTTAGGAATTGCACGCGCACTTGTCGGAATCAACGATGAATTCCGCACGATTCTTCGTAAGGACGATCTTATGACTCGCGATCCGAGAATGGTCGAGCGTAAGAAATACGGACAGCCGAAAGCCCGTAAGAGATTCCAGTTCTCGAAGAGATAATTTTTGGCAGTGGTTTGTCAAGTGGCTAATATGATTAGTCACTTGACACTAACCATTTGTCACTGTTTCCATCACATATATGTCACTCGTTATAAGTCGAACCGGTTCCCGCCACGGCGGGTGGTAAGGCGAGAGAGACATAGAGAATAAAACCAATAATACATACATGAGAATCAGTTTAGAAGACCTCTTAGCATCAGGTGCGCACTTTGGGCATCTTACCCGCCGTTGGAATCCGAAGATGAAACCTTACATCTTCATGGAGCGCAACGGAATCCATATCATCGATCTTAAAAAAACTCAGCAACTCGCTGAAGATGCCTTGAACGCTGCAGAGCGTATGGCATCTGAAGGGAAGCGCTTCCTTTTTATCGGCACGAAAAAACAGCTTCGCGGCGCGATCAAAGAAGAAGCCATTCGCTGCGGACAGTATCATGCAACCGACCGTTGGCCCGGCGGAATGCTCACCAATTTTGCGACGATCCGCAAATCCATCAAGCGCTTACAGAATCTTGATAAGATGGATGCCGATGGCACCATTGAAAATTACACAAAGAAAGAACAGCTTCTTTTCTCACGCGAGAAAATTAAGCTCGATGCAACGCTCGGCGGTATTTCCGATATGCGCGGACTTCCTGCAGCGATGATCATCATTGATATTAAGAAAGAGCATATCGCTGTCGAAGAAGCACGCAAACTCGGCATTCCTATCTTCGCGCTCGTTGATACGAACGTTGATCCCGATCTCGTTGACTATCCGATCCCTGCGAATGACGATGCACTTCGCTCAGTTCAGCTTTTTGTTCATGCTTTTGCTGATGCGATCGTCGAAGGACGTGCAGCATCGAAGGCAAAGAAGATGGATGAAGGCGTAGAAGCAGAACGCTTGCAGAAGGAAAGCGACATCGAGGAGATCGAGCCTGTCGCAGCGACCGAAGAAGTCGCAGCATAAGTAAATAGGAAATGTGAACTATGAAATATGAACTTCATAGTTCATAACTCATAGTTCATATTTTTTTTAGGGTAAAATAAATTTAAGAAAACTACTATCATGGCAGTTACAGCAGAACAAGTAAAAAAACTCCGCGACCGTACCGGCGCAGGAATGGCAGATTGTAAAAAAGCTCTCGAAGAGGCTAATGGCAACGAAGAAGCGGCTCTTGATGTCCTTCGCAAAAGAGGCGCAGCCAGCGCGGCGAAGCGTTCTGATCGCGTTGCAAAAGAAGGTGTTATTGCATCATCAAGTTCACCTGATGGAAAGAAGGCAGTTATCGCCGAAGTAAATTCTGAAACAGATTTCGTTGCACGCAATGAATCGTTCGTTGCTTTCGCTCAGGATATTGCAAATGCGGCTCTTGCTGCAAGCCCAAATTCACGCGAAGAATTTTTGATGGTAAAGCTTTCAAACGGAGCGACGATCTCCGAAGAAGTTGGCACACAGACCGGACGTATCGGCGAGAAGATCGAAGCACGTCGCTTCGAAATGCTCGATGCAGGCGACGGCACTGTTGCAAGCTACATCCACCCCGGTGCAAAGCTCGGAGTGTTGGTTGCACTTGCAGGGTTGAATGGAGAACGGGCAATAGCGATCGGACGAGATATTGCTATGCAAGTTGCAGCGATGAATCCGATGGGGTTGAACCGCGCAAGCATTTCGGCTGATACGGTCAATCGTGAGATCGAGATCTACAAAACGCAGATGCGCAACGAAGGTAAGAAGGAAGAATTCATTGACCGCATTGCCGTCGGAAAGCTCGAAAAATTCTATCAAGATAATTGCCTGCTCGAACAGAGCTTCATCAAAGATGCCGGAAAAACGATCACCGACATCTTAAAAGAAGCCGGTGACGGAGTAACAGTAACAGGCTTTATCAGAATGCAACTCGGCGAAGGACATCACGAGCCTGCTTTAGCTGAGGCGTAAATATTTATTCCATTCTGAAAAGGATCAGTTTACGGCTTCGTATTTTTCAGAATGACGAGTCAAAAGCACAAGCCAAAAGCTTGTGCTTTTTGTTAAGTGAGAGGGTATAGGCGTATTTTTGTAGAAAACCATGGCACTTACTTCCAAGTATAAACGCATTTTACTGAAGCTTTCCGGGGAATCGCTGATGGGCGATCAGGAATTCGGTATCGATCCGAAAGTTGTCAGCCAGTTCGTCGATGATATCGTCGCTGCTCATCATCTTGGTGTTGAGGTTGCTGTTGTCATTGGCGGTGGGAATATCTATCGCGGCGTGAAGTCCAGCGTTGATGGAGTGCAGAAAGTACAAGGCGATTATATGGGTATGCTGGCAACGATGATCAACTGTCTGGCATTTCAGAATTCTCTTGAAGCAAAGGGACTTTACACTCGGCTGATGTCGGCGATCACCATGACGGCAATTGCCGAGCCTTTTATCCGACGTAAAGCTATCCGTCATCTCGAAAAAGGTCGAATCGTTATTTTCGGAAGTGGTACGGGTAATCCTTATTTTACAACAGATACAGCTGCAGCTCTTCGTGCTTCGGAGATTGATGCAGAGGCCGTGTTGAAGGGGACTCGTGTTGATGGTATTTACGATTCCGATCCTGAAAAAAATCCGAACGCTGTTCGCATTCCGGAGATCACGTATTCCGATGTACTCTCAAAGGGTCTGCGAATTATGGATCTGACGGCGATCACAATGTGTCAGGAGAACAAGCTGCCAATAATCGTGTTTAATATGAATCAGAAAGGGAATCTGCTTCGAGTACTGACGGAAGATGGCGTGGGATCGAAGGTAATTCCCTGAAAATTGAGAGTTGAGAATTTGAGAATTGTAAAAAAAATTCTCTTGTTCTCAATTTACAATTCACAATTCTCAATTCAAAAATTATGAATACTACAAAAGAAATTATTGCCGATTGTGAGCTTCGTATGAACAAAGCAATAGATGCTTTGCATAACGAGCTAAATAAAATTCGTACCGGTCGTGCTACGACTGCTCTGCTTGATACGGTGAAGGTTGATGCGTATGGCACGATGATGTCACTGAATCAGGTTGCGAATCTCTCCGTGCCTGATGCGCATACGATCGCTATTCAACCTTGGGATCGTGGAATGAATAATGCGATTGAAAAAGCTATTCGCGATGCGAATTTGGGACTCAATCCATCAAGCGATGGTACAACGGTCCGCGTGCCGATGCCGCCCCTGACCGAAGAGCGTCGTAAGGAAATTACAAAACTTGTAAAGAAGCATGGGGAAGATTCGAAGATCGGCGTTCGTAATGTCCGCCGAGATGCAATGGAGCATTTGAAAAAAGCTGAGAAGGAACAGCACTTCTCCGAAGATGACCGCAAGCGCGGAGAAGATGACATCCAGAAAAAAACCGATCAGAAAGTAAAAGATATTGACGCCTTAGTCGCTTCGAAAGAGAAAGAAGTGATGGCAGTGTAATTTCGCTTTTTTAATTTACATCCAGATGCTAACTCAAGAAGATGCTGCCCTGAAAGCGGAAGTACATGATTACTGGAATGCCCAGCCATGCGGCACGCAGTTCACTGATCTGCCGCCTGGTACTCAAGAGTTTTATGCTGAAGTCGAGCGATTCCGCTACGCAACGCAGCCCTTCATGGAAAGGCTATGCAACTTCAAAAAATATCGCGGCAAGAAGTTGCTTGAGATCGGATGTGGGTTAGGAACAGATAGTTTGCAATTCGCACGTAATGGCGCTATCGTTACCGGTATTGATCTTACCGAAGAAGGTCCACGCTTAGCGCAGCAGCGTTTTAATATGGAAGGCTTGCAGGGAGAATTCCTTTCAGCAGATGCAGAAAATCTTCCTTTCGAAGATGCAACATTTGATGTAGTCTATTCTTTCGGTGTCTTGCATCATACGCCTGATACTCAAAAAGCGATAGGTGAAGTATATCGCGTTCTAAAACCCGGTGGCGAAATCGTCATTATGCTATATCATAAGCATTCGCTGCATACCTGGATCGGAGTACCTCTTTTTTTTCTGAGTGGTTTATTCAAAGGAAAAATTCATGGCTATAAAGATTGGGTACGCGTCTACGACGGCGGATCGAATCCTCTCGGCAAAGCATATTCGCGCAGCGATGCCAGAAAAATGTTTGCGAAATTTAACGATGTACATTTTGCTATCTGCGATTCCTACCGTCGCAAATATCCAAAATGGTTGAACACCATCAACCAATCTCTTCTCGCCCCCTGGTCAGGTTTTTGGATGATGATCTATGGGAAGAAGCGGTAGTACAGTTGTCCTAATCCGAATGGTGGACTGATACGTCTTTTTCATTTCGCCTTCATCGCCTCTTCCAGATCAGTAAATTCGAAAATTGATTTTAGATCGTATTTTGCAATCGGCCATGCTTGCACCACTTTCGCAACTTCGAGATTTCTTTTCTTGATCGCATTGTAAAGCCCTGTTTGTCGGCTGTCCGGTTTCTTAGGTGCAGCATCTTTTTTGATCCAAGCAAGATCTCCTTCAAAAACCATTTTCTCTTTTGGGAAATAAAAGATCGAGTAATCTTTGGTATGATCGGATTCCTCGCCGATATGATAGATCGTCATTGAATAGTTGCCATCACTGATCGTCATACTATCACGAAGCTGTTGAGTCTTCAGCGGCTGCGGATCGAATTCCAAACCATCAGGCATTAGGCTGTGCCGAGCATTTGCAAGGTAGCGCACGTAGGAAGAATCACCATCAGTACGAATGATTGTTGCGCCTGAGTGGATGAAAGCTCGAACACCTCCAACATACCATGGATGCCAATGGCCATAGGTAAAGTAGCGAATCGGTTTTGTCGGCGCGATTGCCTTTGCTGAGCGAATGATTTGCTCACCGTTATCGCTTGTCATTGGAGCTTCAGCAACAAGAATGAAATGATCAAACTCCGCGATCAATGACCTCGAATCGGCGTGCTTGAACTTTGCAAAGTGA
This sequence comes from Kapaibacterium sp. (SeqCode), assembly GCA_038210275.1. GTDB lineage: Bacteria > Bacteroidota > Ignavibacteria > Palsa-1295 > Palsa-1295 > PALSA-1296. Next base: position 61,301 of record JBBQWV010000017.1, read on the forward strand.
ATGTGATCGCTAAACTTTTCAACGGTCATTGTGTCTGCTGTACTGGCGGCTTCAGCATGCACTGAATATTCAGCGGGCTGCCCAGGAATTTCAAGCATTTCACGATCATTACTGGCTGAGGTAATAGTGACGGTATCATGAACCATGCCGTTTACTTTTTCTATGACGACTAACTTTGGATATTGTATTCCGTTAAGATCAGCATACTGTTCATAGTTGCATGTATTAGTAACATCACCGAGAAGATCATCCTTTGTGAGCATACTCGTCTTCACCAGAATGAAGTCGCTCGTCCGAATATAAAGCTTGACCAATGAATTCCCGATAAGCGTACTATAGATTGCAAACCCACCTTGAACTTCATGAGTGAACGGCTCTGAACTTCCTACCAAGTGACTCAAGAGCGCAAACGGAGAATATCTTGCAGATTCAAATAGATATTCATCAATGTCGCTTTGAGCTACTGGTTGGATCGTTGTGTCACCGAAATCAGTCATGACTAAGAGCTTGCCATCATATTCTGTAAACGAACTGAGCAACCGTTTTTTTCCTTGAAGCGAATCTCGCTTAAAAAGGAAAGCTGATGAAGTCCATAATGTGCCAAAGGTAGAAGTCCGGTACGTCTGCCATGGACTCATGCTGTGATAGAGTCGGTGGGTTGACTCAGTATAGGAAAGTTTGATATATCCATTATGGAGTGCCTGCCCCTGCTTCTTAAAGCATTCATATAGATAATCTGGTTGCGCGTAAGTGATTGATGTGAAGAAAAAACAGATTGTCAGCACGAGCAGTATTGTTTTCATGATTTCGAATTAGTTCAGGGATATAAGCTGAGATAGAACGATTGTCACCGGCGATAGTTACAGTGGGAAGAAACATTTAGCTCGGATTGGTGTATATATAATAGATGTATCTATTCGCATTATTGCGATCTTTTTGAATTAAACGCTTTACATCCAAGGCCATGAGAGCTCCTAATCTTTTTGTGAAGATCATCGTCACTTCCTTTTTTATTCTCCTACTTGCAAGTTTTGTTGCTTTTCGAACAGGTGCGCTAAATGAATTTCTCTTCGGAAATGTACGGGCTGCAGAAACGTCCCACCCGCTTTCGTCAGGATCGACTAACGAAATAGATACGTCGAAGACACTTGTTCCGCGTTTAGATACAAATATAGCATCACGGGACGATACTTCTCATCAAAAAGTAATAAAATATCATAAGAAGGATGAAGTTATCATGATAGATCCTCATATGTCAATGTCTATGTCAAGTTCGAAGTCAGGACTGGTCTTCGGAAAGAATGATATACTTCAGCTCCTTTACCGTGATTCGATAACCACGGATTCTGCACAAAAGCATAAACTTGATAGTGTAAAGATCAAACGTTGAAATCATATCTCATATATACGTTATGATTAATATCTTAACTACGTTAGAAGCTGCCGGACTGAGTTTACTTTTTCTTATGTTGGTATTCGTGCCAATGGAAAGAATCTTTCCTGCAAAAGCCGGGCAGAAATTCTTTCGTTCGAACTGGGTTCTCGATCTGTGTTTTTTTATTGGTCAGTACGTACTTTGGTCTGCCACAGTTCTTTGGGTGCTGAGTTATTTTAATTACTGGCTTGGACATATTGTGCCGCCTGGATTTCGTGAAAGTATTGCAAGCCAGAGCTGGTGGCTGCAGTCGATGGAAGTTGTTGTGCTAAGCGATTTTCTGATCTATTGGGGGCATCGTATTCAACATAAAGTCGGGTTCCTATGGCGGTTTCATAAAGTTCATCATAGTGCTGAGCATCTTGATTTTCTTGCTGCACACCGCGAGCATCCCCTTGATACGCTCTTTACAGTGGGTGTGATCAATCTTCCTGCATTCATACTTGGTTTTCCGCTTGAAACGATTGCCGGACTAATAGCATTTCGGGGCATTTGGGCGATCTATATTCACTCCAATGTCCGTCTTCCGATTGGACCGCTTCGCATGATCATTGGCGCTCCCGAACTCCACCACTGGCACCACGATCTGAACCGTGACGCTGGAAATTATGCAAATATCTCTCCTCTGCTAGATATTATCTTCGGCACCTATACCTGTCCCGATCATGAGCCGCAGCATTTTGGTATTCAGGAAGAACTTTCGAAGAACTATATAGGGCAATTAGTACAGCCTCTTCTTCCGCGGAAGAGATTAACAATAGAATAGTTTTTTATTATTAAAATTACGGAACCGAACGGTTACGGATAAAGTTGTAACCGTTCAGTTACATATAAAATTATGAGAAGAGATGTATTCCAAGCAATAGCAGATCCCCGGCGAAGAGCGATCTTAAGCCTTTTGGCGTATCATACACTGACGCTAAATGCCATCGCACAGAATTTTAAGATCAGCCGCCCCGCAGTTTCGAAGCATGTAAAAATACTTGTCGAATGCGGCTTAGTAAAAATTAAGCAGGAAGGACGCGAGCGTTATTGCGAGGCAACTTTGGATAAACTCGGCGAAGTTTCGGATTGGGTCGAGCAGTACAAGAAATTCTGGGAAGCGAAACTGGATTCGCTTGAAGAGTATTTACAAACCTTACAAAAGAAAGATAAAAAACATGGCAGAAAAAAATGAGATGACTCTGAAATTAGCACCAGGCGAGGTTATTATGACTCGCATTATTAATGCGCCGCGTGAGCTTGTATTCGAAGCATGGACAGAGAAGAAGCATCTTGAAAAATGGTTCGGTCCTCGAATATTCCGGGCTGAAGCGGAATCTGATCCGCGTCCCGGCGGAGCATACCGACTTTCAATGATCGGAACCGAGGCGGCTCCGGCTGAATATAAAGGTCCCTTTCCGATGAAAGGAATTTATAAGGAATTCATCAAGCCGGAAAAACTCGTCTATACACAAGATCTTTCCGACCACCCGCAGGATTGGAAAGATTTTATTCAGGGACAGATCAAAAATTATTCCGGACAGGATTATTTACATACGGAAGTCATGGTAACATTCGATGATGCTGAAGGCAAGACAAAAGTTACGATCACCTCGAAATTTGATTCCGATGCAGTCCGTGATGCCTTTGCACAGACCGGAATGAAACAAGGCTGGGCAGAGAGCCTGGATAAGTTAGAAGAATTAGTTGAGCAAATTTGATAGAGAATAACCAGAAGGGAAAGAATAACATGGATTCATCAACCGCAGATCGTGAGATCGTCATCTCCCGACTCATCAATGCACCTCGCGAACTTGTTTTTGAAGTATGGACGGATGTAAAACATCTCGAAAAATGGTGGGGACCGGACGGCTTCACCACAACAACTTCAGAGTTTGATTTCAAACCGGGCGGTACTTGGATTCATACCATGCATGGACCCGATGGCACCGATTTCCCGAATGAAGTGTATTATGAGGAGATCGTAAAGCCCGAACGTATTACATACGAACATGGCGGTGGCGACGATATAGGCGTGACTGATGCCGCATTTCATGTCACTGTTACCTTTGAAGATGAAGACGGCAAGACAAGACTGACGATGCTATCAGTTTTCAAAACAAAGAAACAGCGCGATCATGTCGTCGAAAAATATGGTGCGATCGAAGGCGGCAAGCAGCACCTTGCAAACCTTGAAGAATATGTATTACGTACATTTAAGAAATAAATTATGTGCAGAAACATTAAAACCCTTTTTAATTTCGATCCTCCCGCAACTGAGGAAGAGATACGCGATGCTTCCTTGCAATTTGTAAGGAAGCTATCCGGCTTCACAAAGCCGTCGCAGGCAAATGAAACAGCCTTTGATCTCGCTGTCGAAGAAGTTGCTGCGGCTGCTCGCACATTGTTGAGTTCGCTTACCACTAATGCAGAGCCTCGTGATCGCGAAGAGGTCGCAGCGAAAGCACGCGCCAAAGCGATCGAGAGATTCGGATTGAAAGATACACTAAAGAAAGATCAAGCACCAATCCGCATTCACGACCAAGTCGCACAATCTGCGTTTGCAAAATTAACTTGATCATAAGGAATGGATTTCACATATAAATATCTTTTCCCTTCTGATGTGCCGCTTCTGAAGAAGCTGCTGAAAATGTTTGGCAAAGCATTCAATGAAGAAGCGACATACGGAGATGCTATTCCAAGCGATGACTATTTACGATCGCTTCTATCAAAATCGCATTTTATTGCGATTGTTGCAATAGATGTCGATGAAGTAGTCGGCGGACTTGCCGCATATGTTCTTGAGAAATTCGAGCGAGACCGACGCGAGATTTATATTTACGATCTCGCAGTAGATGAGGTATATCGCAGAAAAGGTATCGCAACGAAGCTTATCAATAAACTGAAGGAGATCGGGAAAGAACAAGATGCATACGTGATCTACGTTCAAGCCGATTACGGAGATGATCCAGCGATCAGGTTATATGAATCGTTGGGGGTCAGAGAGGAAGTGCTTCATTTTGATATTGAGGTAAAATAAATGAATAAAGCAGCAAAAGATATAGATGCTTATATCGCAGATGCAGCGAATGATGTTCAGCCAATTCTGCAAAAAATACGTCGAACAATCAAGAAGGCAGCACCAAAAGCGGAAGAGGTGATTAGTTATGGCATACCTGCTTTCAAATTTAATGGAAAGCGATTAGCCTATTTTGCAGCATTCAAAAAACATATCGGATTTTATCCACCTGCACCTAAAGCATTCAAAAAGGAAGTTGCTCAGTATGCCGGACCAAAAGGTAATCTTCAGTTTCCACTTGATGAGCCAATGCCACTCGATCTGATCACGAGAATCGTCAAGTATAAAGTGGATAATGGTTAATTGAATTTATTCCGATAATCAATCGGCGATAGACCTGTGATCTTCTTGAATGTTGTGCGGAAAGCTTTCGTATCTGTGTAGCCAACATCATACATGACTTCACTGACTTGTTTGTTGTTATGTTCGAGACTTCGCTTGGCGGCTTCGATCTTCACGCGCTGCAAGTATTCGATGACGGTGTTCGATGTAGCTTTTTTGAAGCGGCGCTCAAATGTGCGTCTGCCCATAGCGCATAGGGAGGCAAGTTCATCAACGGTGATCTTTTTCTTGAAATTATTTTCGATAAATTCTTGCGCTTCTTTGATCGGCTCATCTTCATGATCGCGCTGCGAAGAAAAAATAATAAAAGGCGATTGGCTGGCGCGATCAATTTCGATCTCATAGATTTTGGAGGCAATGATAGCAACATCTCTGCCGGCATATTTTTCGATCAGATAGATCAGCAGATTCCAGATGGAATTCGCTCCGCCGCTGGAATAGATGCCATGTTCATCGGTGATGATCTTATCGGAGACAAGATCGAGAGCAGGAAACATTTTCTTGAAATCGTTTTCGGCGATCCAATGTGTCGAGCATTGCTTTCCGTCGAGTAATCCGGTTGAGGCAAGCAGAAAAGTACCGACGCAGAGACTTGCGACTTCGGCGCCGTTCTTATGCTGCTCGACTATCCAGGGAAAAAATTCTTTATTCAAGTCGATAACTTCCTGCGGTACCCCATTCACTGCTGGAATAATAATGAGATCAGATTGAAGTGCATCCTTTATTGTTTTATCCGGGCGAACCGAAAAGAACCGATCGTACACTTGCTGTTCATCGGAGATTCCGACAAGATGGAGCTTAAATAGAGGTGGCTTGCCCATAGTTGTCAAGATTTCATTCGCTCGTGAAAAAGCAACGAATGAACCTTCTATACAGCTTAAGGCGACTGCGCCTTTGGGAACGAGAATTGAGATGTTTTTCATAATGCAAATATACGAAATATTATTGTCGCAATCAACCCCTGAGAATGGCGTATTTACGTCTCACAGATTCAACGTGAAATTGCGTATTTTTGTGTCATAAACTTTATAATCTGTCAAAAATGAACAAAGAGCCCATATTTAAGAAAAAAGAAGCATTTCTGATCGTCGGAGTCGAGCGATATACTTCTGAAGGAATCTGTGGAATTCAAGAGGCATGGGGCGAATTCTCAAAACGGAGTACAGAAATACAGCATACTGTAAGTAAGTCTCCATTCGGTATTGAGGACTATTCGCGTGATTTTGATATGAATAAAGGAGGATTCCCAAAATTTTATTATATTGCCTCACTCGAAGTCACCAAGCTGGAAGATATTCCTGTCGGAATGACCGGGAGGGAAGTCGCAGCAGCAAATTATTCAGTTTTCAACTTTAAAGGACCAATAGGTGGCTTGCCGGATTTTTTTAAGTATATCTATGGAGAGTGGCTGCCTTCCTCGGGATACTCAATGGATCCAAAACTCTCACTCGATTTCGAACACTACCCTAAGCCAGTGATGGATATGGATGCTGCAGAAGTGGAGATTTGGGTGCCGATCGTAAAAGGATGAGCATTGATAGTGACGATATAGGTTGAATACAAATACAGAAATCAACATGGCAAAAACTAAGAACGAGATTGAATCTGACGAAGCAAAAATTCATTTTCATACCGTTATTAAGCAGAGCGGCAAATCGGCAACAGGTTTGCAGATACCCGAAGAGATCATTGAGAAACTCGGAGTGGGGAAGAAACCTCCGGTTAAAGTAACGATCAATAATTACACATACCGAAGCACTATTGCAGTGATGGGTGGAGTGTTCATGCTCGGAATAAGTGCAGATGTCCGCTCAAAAGCGGGTGTTGCCGGAGGGGATGAAGTCGATGTTATCCTTGAACTCGACACTCAGCCCCGCGAAGTAATATTGCCGCCTCTGTTTAAGAAAGCTCTTGATAAAAACGCCGTTGCTAAGAAATTCTTTGAAGGATTATCTTACAGTAACAAACAGCGGTACGTACTCCCTATTGGGCAAGCAAAGACCGATGAAACAATGCAAAGGAGGATCGTTAAAGCAGTAAAAGATCTGAGTGAACATAAGAAGTAACAGTTTAAAGCTAGAAAAGTAATAAAAAGAAAGGAAAACAATTATGCAAACAATGAAATTTTCAGCAGATATAAATGCCCCGAAAGAAAAAGTATGGCACACACTATGGAATGATGCAACGTATAGGAAATGGACCAGTCCGTTCATGGAAGGATCGTATGCAAAAGGCGACTGGACTGAGGGAAGTAAAATGCAATTTCTTTCGCCTGATGGAAGCGGAATGTTCAGCCATGTTGATAAAAATATTCCAAATGAGTATATGGCATTCACACATTTAGGTGTTGTCAATAAAGGAATTGAAGAACCTGACAGCGAAGAAAGCAAAAGCTGGAACGGCGCAACCGAAAACTACAGGCTGACCGAAAAAGACGGAAAGACAATTTTGGATGTTGAGATGGGATCTGAAACCGGCATTCCCAAAGAATTCGAGGGTTATTTCCTGAAAGCGTTTCCGAAAGCTTTGGAGAAAGTAAAAGAATTATCAGAAAATTAAAACCCAAAAAAAATAAAATCTATGAAAAAAATTCAAACCTTCTTATGGTTTAATGACCAAGCGGTAAAAGCTTCAGAGCTTTATACTTCAGTTTTTAAAAACTCAAAAGTAATTAGCAAGATGCCTGGTCCGGGAGGGCAGCCTATGGGTGTGACTGTAGAATTAGATGGCCGCGAATTCATTCTCTTCAATGGAGGACCAATGTATCGTCCTACTCCTGCAATTTCTTTCACAGTCTTATGTGACTCTGAAAAAGAAATTGATGGGATCTGGAAAAATCTCTCCGAAGGAGGAAAAGTATTCATGGAATTAAATAAATATCCATGGGCAGAAAAATATGGGTGGATTGAAGATCAATTTGGAATTTCTTGGCAGCTGACATTATCAGATATGAAAGGACCGATCACACCTTCATTCCTCTTCTGCGGTTCGCAACAAGGCAAAGCTGAAGAAGCAATGAATTTTTATACTTCGCTATTTCAAAACTCAGAGATCCCCCTGATTGCACGATATCAAGAAGCTGAGCCGGGTCCGACCGGGCAAATTAAGTTTTCTTCTTTTACTCTTGATGGGCAAAAGTTTATTGCAATGGATAGCGGTGCTCCGATGGATGTGGCATTTACGCCGGGTATCTCTTTGTTTGTCGATTGCACTACGCAGGAAGAAGTTGATACACTTTGGAATAGTTTTACCAAAGATGGACGCGAAAGTCGTTGCGGCTGGCTTGAGGATAAATTCGGAGTTTCATGGCAGATCATTCCTAAGGCTTTAATGAAGTTAATGAGCGATAAAGATCGAGCCAAAGCAGGAAGAGTCATGGAAGCAATGCTGAAGATGAATAAGATCATTATCGCTGATCTTGAAGCGGCAGCAGAAGGAATAACGGCAGCTGTCGGTGTGTGAAGTGAACTACATTATGACGTCATTGCGAGCGACAGCGAAGCAATCTAAAATATTAATTTATTGCGTAAGTTTAGAATTTTAGATTGCTTCGTCGGGCTAAAGCCCTCCTCGCAATGACATAATTTGTAACCAGTTTTTTTAAAAACTAATCAAATAAGGAGAAAACAAAATGCGATTCATGGTATTAGTAAAAGCAAGTAAAGATTCTGAGGCAGGCGTACTTCCATCGACCGAGTTACTTACTGAGATGGGGAAGTTCAACGAAGAACTTGTGAAGGCTGGAGTAATGCTTGCCGGGGAAGGGTTGCACGATAGCTCAAAAGGTGTGCGCATAAGCTTCGATGGAAAAAACCGCACAGTTACGAACGGACCATTCCCGAATACGAAAGAGCTTATCGCCGGCTTCTGGGTGTGGAAGTTGAATTCGCTCGACGAAGCGATCAGTTGGTTGAAGCGAGCACCGTTCTTTGACGGAGAAGAGATTGAGATTCGTCAGATATTCGAAGCCGAGGATTTTGGCGAGAACTTAACACCCGAACTACGCGAGCAGGAAGCGCGCCTTGCAAAACAAGCCGCTGAATATGCCAACCGATAATAACAATTTCTTTTTTAATTAACCAAACATACAACAATGGCAACACTTAATCCGTATCTCAATTTCCCCGGCAATACCGAGGAAGCATTTAATTTCTATAAATCCGTTTTTGGCGGAGAATTCGCGAACCTGACACGCTTCAAAGACACACCTGCCGCTGCACAAATGACGCCGGAAGATGCGAATAAGCTCATGCATATTTCCTTACCGATCGGCAAAGGAAATACTCTTATGGCAACCGATGCAATGGAGGGTATGGGTCATAAATTAACGTATGGCAATAACACTCAACTCTCTCTTGAAACCGATAGCAAGGAAGAAGCAGAAAAACTCTTCAATGGTTTATCTGCCGGAGGAAAGATCGAAATGCCGCTTAGTGAGCAATTCTGGGGCGCATATTTCGGAATGTTTGCTGATAAATTCGGCGTAAAGTGGATGGTGAATTATACCTACCCGAAACAGTAGTAAGAAAATAGTAGTTAGTAGTCAGGTTACTTATCCCTGACTACTAACGGTGTTTCACTCCCCCCAATAAAGTAATAAAAATAATTAACTCAACGAATATGAATAACCTCATTACAAAATTGCATTCATGGGCACCGCAGTTGCGGAGTTTACTTCGCATTGTGGCAGCGATCATGTTTATCCAGATCGGTACGATGAAGCTTTTCGGCTTTCCGGAAGCAATGCCGGGAGGTAAATCAGCAGAGTTATTCTCTGAAGTCTGGTTTGCCGGATTTCTTGAAGTTGTGGGAGGAGCATTCTTCCTGATCGGATTATTTACGCGCCCGGTAGCCTTTATTCTTGCTGGCGAAATGGCTGTTGCATATTTTCAAGTTCACGCTCCGAAAAGCATTTGGACAGTTGTCAATGGCGGAGCATCGGCAGTGCTCTTTTGCTTCGTATTTTTTTATTTTTCAGCCGTAGGTCCGGGTCCGTGGAGTGTAGATGCGTTGATGCACAAGAAGCAAAACAAGTAAGATTCTATAGGTAAAAAAAATCTGGCACGGTTCTTGTTGCTAAATGAATCTGTGTTCATTTAATAATAACTCACCACATGAAAAGCCAGCGCTTGTTTCTTGCCGTAGCAGTGCTGTTCCTAATCACCGGAACTGTGCACGCTCAAGTGATCGAAAACCTTGTCACGCAAGGTGGACGCACTTTTGATTTCGATACTGTCGTTATCACTCCCAAGCTAAAGTGGTTTGCCGATAGTATGTGTATTGTCATGGAAGTCCGAGAGCATCGGGAGCGACTTGAGAAGTTCACAAAAATGCCGGACTTATACTTTACAAACCTCAATAAGAGATTACAAACAAATTATACTCGTGCAGAGCTGATCTCCATAGAAAAAGAAAAGATCGCACTTGCTGAGAATAAATATCCTTTCTACAGGAAAGAATACGAAGCGTCACTTGTAGCGTCAAAGTAAATGCCGTGAAGGTGTATAAAAAGAGAAGGGCAATATCTGTCCTTCTCTTTTTATTTTGAGGTGTCTAATATTTTCGTATATTGGATTTGGATTGATGGGCACCAACGCCCTTTAGGCGAAAGTTTAAACTTCAAAGCTTAAATCTTAAATGCGGGAATAAAGTTAAGTTAGCACTGTTGATAACTTGTTTGTATGGGGGATGATGGATTAAAAATATAAATTTATCTCCATAATAATAAAGGACTTGCGGGGGCTTCATTTTATGTAAAGTGTTTGTAACTGGAAATGAATCTTAAGATATATAAATCCCTTTGGGGAATGACCGGTTTGCTTGAGGAGCAATTCTTACGCATTGCCGCGGCTGGGTATTATGGAATTGAAAGCGCTGTGGCTGAGATTTCTAATCTCGAGAGATTTAAGGCTTTGCTCAAGGATTATAAACTTGATTATATCCCGCTTATTTATACGGAAGGTTCGAACCACCTTGAGAATTTTCGACAACTTGTAGAGTTAGCATCTCAATATGAGCCTAAGAAAATTATTGCTCATGCAGGAAGAGACCTTTGGAGTTTTGAGGAGCAAGTGAAATTCTTCGAAGATGCACTCTTAATTGAAAAAGAATTTGGAATTCCTATCGCGCATGAGACCCATCGCCGTCGTCCGCTTTTCACACCTATGAATGCGTTGGCACTAATGCAGAAATTTCCTGAGCTGAAGATCAATGTCGATCTCAGCCATTGGTGCTGTGTGACTGAATCAATGTTGGAAGATCACAGAGAGGCGATTAAACTTGTTGCTTCGCGAGCGATACATATTCACTCACGAGTCGGATATGAGAATGGTCCTCAAGTTCCGAATCCTTTTGCTCCGGAATGGGCTTCGCATCTTGCGAAATTTGAAGAGTGGTGGAAACTGATAATTTCAGAACATAAGAAACGTGGAGAGGCAGAACTGACTATCACACCGGAATATGGTCCGCCAAGTTATATGCAGCTTGTTCCGTTCAAGAACAAGCCTGTAGCTGATCTCTGGGAAGTATGTTTATGGAGCGCTGAGAGATTTAGGAAATTATTTGCTGAGACAGATTAGCGGCGGCAGACACCCCACATAAGAAACTGCTCTACTAGACTCAAATATATAACTCTCAACTGCTTACCGTTAATTGTCTCCTGTTCTTGTCACAAAAAGCTTTCCACAAACGTCAATAGTTTAGAGTTAGTGGGTACAATTTACCGGATTTTGCCTTATATTTGTATCTAAACTGACCGCCCCACTTCATGTATCGTGTATTTACATCTTATAATTTATCAACCATGAGACAATTCTTGTTATCACTTTTTCTTGTAGCATTCTTTGCAGCATCGCTTTCAACAGCGAATGCTCAGGTGCCGCGGACGTTCAGTTATCAGGGTGTTGTGATGGATGCCACCGGACATTTTATTACGGATGGTGCGCACAATATCCGCCTGAAACTCTATGATGCTTTTGGCGCACCGACGGAGATATACTCCGAAAATCAACTTGGGGTAGTTTTCGTCAAAGGCTTATTCAATGTGATGATCGGCTCGGTGACTCCGATTCCGACAACGATAGCCTTTGATAGAGGATATTTCCTCGGTGTCTCGGTAGATGGTGGCGCAGAGATGGCACCTCGTACAGCACTATCAGCAGCGCCGTATGCAATCCATGCAATGGTAGCTGATCGCTTAGCTCCAGGTGCGGCGGGTGTTGTGACCTCAGTCAATACTCAAGACGGAGCAATCACGCTTCAAGGAGGCGGGGGCACGACAATCACCAATACAGGTGGAGCATTCACGATTAGTTCATCGGGCGGCGGCGGAACAGGAATCCAGGGTGTGCAGAATGGTGATGCTTCGATAGCTGTGACCAATCCGAACGGTCCGACAGCAACCATTAGCGTTGCCAACAATGGTATCACTGCTGCGAAGATTTCCGCGAATGCTGTGGGAACAGCTTCAATTGTAGATGGTGCTGTAACTCCTGCAAAGCTTAATATAGGAGGTTCTACCAACGGACAAATCCTGACTTCAAATGGAACATCTGCTTCATGGCAGAATGCAGTTGGCGGAGGTTTTGTACTTCCATTTACAAGCACTTTGAATTCCGCTAGTGATCTTTTCACTGCCAACAATGGCGGAGCTGGTTCAGCGATTGTCGGAATTCAAAGCTCTTTAACCAGTACCACCGAAGGAGTATTAGGTCAGTCCAACTCGACTGCTGTTGGTGCGATGGGAGTTTATGGGCTTATTTCTTCAGCATCTCCGGGAGCAAATTCCATAGCGGTCAGAGGTGAGAATAAAAGTACCACCAGCGATGGAATCGGAGTATGGGGATCTCAAGCCGGAACAGGATTGGGCGTTTATGGTACAACTCCTAATGGTATTGGAATCTATGGAAATGGGAGTAGCAGCGGAACCGGCGTTTACGGCACAAGTGATAAAGGCTACCCCGGATTGTTTGTTATCAATAATACTGCAAATACGAATAATGCATTAACTGCCTCGACAGCAGGCACGGGTGGTGCAGGGTATTTTGAAGTGACAAATACTTCACCGACTGCTCCGGCGCTTGAAGTAAAAACTGCGAGCACGGCATCTACGACGTTAGGTATTTATAGCTTAGTGACCTCTTCGACAACGGGAGCGAGTAATGTTGCTGCGGCTATCGAAGGCGAGCATGCAGGTACCAATGGTGTCGGAAGCGGAGTATGGGGGAAGCACAACGGAACAGGGGCAGGAGTTTTCGGCAGTGTAAGCGGTAACGGCGGGTATGGGGTTTCTGCTAGTGCTTTCGGAGCTGGCTCTACTGCAATGCTCGCATCATATTCGGGGGGCGCTAATGCCGGTAACGTACTTGAACTTAACAACGGATATATCAAAGTTTCCGGAGCAAATAAGACGGCATACATCCATATCACAACTGCTAATAACGTCGCAGGAAATAAGACCACTTTAAATTATCCGGGTATGGCGGTGTCGGATATTCTCATTGTTACGCATAATTTTGTGGCTGTTTTTCTAAAAGGCGGCTACGGCGTAGCGTGGAACGGGAATGCCTGGACCATCTATAATGAGGACAACACGCTGAATATGCCGATCAACGAGAAATTCAACATTCTCGTCATCAAACAATAAAAATTCATCCGTCAGAGAGTGTTCATTCTAAAAATGGGCAGGCAAATTGCCTGCCCATTTTCCTTCCATTCTAATATCCATTAGGTAAAGTCAGTAAGCATATCAAATCAGGTCACTTATCCTTGCCCTATTATGAATGATTATTCATTATTAATTCCGCATTACCACTGTAACATCTGCTCTTTTTTTCCGTTATATTAGACAAGTTTTCATAGGAAAACACTCCCAACATTAAGACACAACACAACTCAAAGGAGCTTCGGATACATTGGTCTCACCATCCGGGGCTTTTTTATTATTCCAAGTTTAGGGCATAAAAAAAAGCGGGCTTAGCCCGCTTTTTTTTATAGGATCTGATCACTAAAGTTTATTTCTTCAAGAACAGCTTCTCATCAACTGTTATATTATGCTTGATCGATGAAACCTGAAGCGACATATCAGCAGCGCCATGAGTTTCTTCATGGAATGGATAGGGAATTCCGTCAACAGGACGGAAATCGCTATAATCAGAAGTCAAAGGTTCATCGCCGCTAAGGAATGATTTTCTGACAATATATCCATTTTCCTTGCTGATGTACCATTTCTCGTGTTCGATATTGCCTTTGGTAACATCGAGCACATAAGCTTCTCCTGCCGGAGTATTTCCGACTCCGAGAAGTTTCACCGTGTTGCCTTGATCTTGAAGATGCAATGCGTCATTAAAGATCGTCCTTGCCAGCTCAAATTTTTCGTCAGGATTGACGACACCATTACCGCCGGGATAGTATTGATAGATATGATGTCCGTCGTTACGGGATTCCATAACCATCGGAGCACCAAAATCCATCTTTTCATACTTCTTATTCGGAGCTGCTTCAATAGTGATTAGTGATGCCTTATGACTATCACCTGTTAGGCTTAAATTTCTTTCGCCTTCAGTTTGACGCGAAGTGATTTTTTCAAGCGCCGGTTTATTGAGTCCTTTATACATCAATTGCAATACCTGATCAAGAGTCATCGCACTCGGAGCCAACTTTTCTTCTAAGAATTTAACAGGTTGTAAGTCGAGATCATAGACGTTTACTTTTCCGAAGCGTTCAAGTTTTGCTTTTACTTGAGAAGCATCACCGATAACGATGATATTCAGATCATTGGGGGAATACACTTGCTGACCAACTTGCTGCAAATCTTGGGCAGAAAAACCAGAGATACGGGTCGCATACGTTGAATAGTAATCTCTCGGCAAGCCATATTCCAGAATGGAAAGAGCTTTAGCGCTGGTGAGCTGCGGATTCGCAAGATCCATTAAATATTTTCCGGTGATAAGTCCTTTTGCAAAGTCCAGTTCTTGTGCAGGAACCTGCTCCGAAGATAGACGGCGATACTCCAGGAGCATTTGGTCAAGAGCCGAATCGGTTACTGCATTGCGTACTTCGGCAACTGCAACAAAAATTCCGCGGTCGAGCGACGTGGTGAGTGAACCGCCCGGAGTATAAGTATATCCATGCTTCTCACGAATATTTTGGAACAGGCGGTTCTGAAAACCGATCGTTCCGTTTCCGGCAAAGATCGACATCAGTAAACTTGCCTTATCGAAACTCGGATTAGTCGCGGCTAAACCAAGTTTTTGTAAACGAATAGATGATTGAACTGAGGATGGACGATTGACAAGCGAGATCGTCATTCCATGAGTTTCATTAAGTGGAGGGTAGATAGGCTGCACTCGTGCGCCTTTTTTCCAATCGCCAAAATACTTTTCGAGCATTGGCATGATCTCTTTTTCTGTGACATCGCCAACGACGGCGATGATCGCATTATCAGCACAGAAATTTACTCCATGCCAATCTTTCAACATTTCTGTAGTTAACTTCCCGACAGTTTCTTCTGTGATGATCTCTCCATAAGGATGCAAGCCATAAGTAAGCTTACGACCCATTTTTCTGCCGAGTTCGCCGGGTGATTGCTTCGCAGCTTTAAGACCCGAAAGAGTTCTTGAAGCATACTTATCAAATTCATCTTTCGGAAACGATGGATTTTTTATAACGTCTGAATAGATAGGAAGGACATCATTCAAATCCTTCTTCATACAATTGATGGAGACATTGATGTCATCAACGCTTGATCCTGCGCCGATCTCTGCTCCGTAGAAATCGAGTTTTTTTGCAATATCATCGGCGCTTCTGGTCTTCGTGCCTTTTTCAAGCAATGCCGAAACTGTCGAAGCAGCTCCGACGGATTGTCTATCCTGTGCGTTGCCGCTGAGGATCAGCGTACGGAAGAATACAATCGGCTGCTTATGATTTTCGACAATAACCACGCGAAGTCCGTTCTTCAGTTTTGTTTCGGTGAACGGAGGAAAAGCAGATTTCGGAACAGGTCCAGCAGCAGGTTTCTGCGAACGATCTACTTGAGCAATACTTGCACTAACAAATGCAAGCATCAAAAGGAATAGGATTGAAAGTTTTTTCATAGAATTCAGATCGAATAAAATTTTTGAAATAATAATGTAATTATTGGGTTTTCGGAACGGTATAGACAATAACCGATCTCGCATTCACCGTTAAATATTTTTTTGCCACTCTCTGAATATCCTGTTTTGTAACAGCAAGGTAGCGGTCAAGCTCACTATTGTATCTCTTTGTATCATGGAAGAGAGTGTATTCATGGGAAAGCTGGAATGCAACATTTCCGGTATTAGCAGCTTGTTCGATAATATCTTTTGTCGTCTGATTTCGAACTTTCTGAAATTCTTCATCACTAATACCATCTTTTTGGATCTTCGAGATCTCATCATCCATCGCTGCGCGAACTTTGCTGATCTCAATTCCTGCTTTTGCAGTTGCAAGCATTCCGAAGACGCCATCTTTTTCTAATGAGAGAACGATCGGGCTGATATTGACAACAAGTTGATCTTTTTCCTGCAATCGTTTGACAAGACGTGAACTGTTGCCTTGAGCAAGTACGTTCGTCAACAAGTCAAGAGCATACTGATCTTTATCACCTTCAGGAACCGTGCGCCATGCGTAAGCAACGGCAGGAAGGGGAGTGATCTTTTCATCTACTTCCGTATAACGCTCTGAAGTTTGCGGTGTCTCTGCGGTATAATTGCGAACGATGTCCGCTCCTCTTGGGATAGAACCGAAATAATCATTCACAGCTTTTTTTGCATCGGCTGTTTCGAAATCTCCGGCTACGACGAGACAAGCATTATTCGGTACGTAATAGGTATGATAGAAATCTTGAAATTCCTGAATGGTCGCTTGATCAATATACTGTGCTTGTCCAATTGGCGTCCAGCTATATTGTGAAGTCTTGAACACCGACTCCATCATTTTCGGAAAGAATGTGCCGTACGGTTGGTTATCATAACGGTTGCGTTTTTCTTCTTTAACAACCTGCCTCTGGGTTTCAACGCCCGCAGCATCAACATGTAGGAAGTGCATACGTTCTGATTCTCCCCAAAGAGCTAAACGAAGATAATTCGTAGGTACATCTTCATTATAGAATGTTCTATCGAGCGATGTATGGGCATTCAACTGGCCACCCACTGCCTCGATATTTTTGCCGTATGATCCGCGCGGAATATTATCAGTAGATTCGAACATGAGATGTTCGAAAAAATGTGCAAATCCTGTGCGGTCAGATCGTTCATTCTTCGAACCAACGTGATAATACACACGAGTCGAAACGACAGGTGCAGAATGCTCGGGGTAAAGAATGACGTGTAATCCGTTCGGAAGGTCATACTCTTCGAACTTGACAGGCTTCATACCCTGCGCCTGCGATGAGCCGGCAACAAAAGTAGTGAGTAAAAGTAGAAATACCGTTGTTTTTTTCATAGAAAACTAAGATGATGAATTTAAATCTACCAGGCTATGGTATAGCCGTTTCTTAACGGATTTTAAGGGAGAAGGTTTCAAGAGAATTAGTACCAGAACCTATCCATTCCCAATTGCAGAAAGCGGCACAAGATTCGGTATGCTCGGCATGATGACATTCGCATCAACGCTCTGATGCAATCTTTCCGAATTCAGAACTGAAGCCGGATATTCACCTTCTTTGAATTCGGCATACGTATTGTAAAGCGTATCTCGTTCGACTGGTGTGAAACCTGCATCGCGGATAAGATCAACCATTTCTTTGACCGTTGTTGTATGCACAAAATTTGCTGAGGCATGGACGTTCTCTTCTTCAAGTGTTCCGCCGAAATCATCTGCGCCGAAATGCAAAGCCATCTGTCCCGTCTTTTTTCCTTCAGAAAACCAACTTGCTTGAATGTGCGGAAAGTTATCGAGATAAATTCTTGAGAAGGCGATCATCTGCAAATATCTTGTGCTTGAAGCATAGGTGCTGATGATCTTTTCAAGAGGAGTATTGCCGGGCTTGAAGCTCCAGGGAATAAATGCAGTGAAGCCGTGATACTCATCCTGAAGTTGGCGCGTCTTTTCGAAATGCTCTACAAGATCTTCATCGGTTTCCAGATGCCCGTACATCATCGTTGATGTAGTCTTGAATCCAAGCTTATGCGCTTCGCGCATGACGTTATACCAATCTTCGCTTGTTCCTTTTTTGCTTGATATCTTTTTCTTCACTCTATCAGAAAGAACTTCTGCTCCGCCGCCGGGAATTGAGTTAAGCCCAGCTTCTTTTAATTTTTGCAAAACTTCAGGAATCGAAAGTCCGGAAACATTACTCATTCCAATAATTTCACTCGTCGAAAAGAAATGCGGATGAATACCTGGGACTTCGGCTCGAGTGCGACGAATCATCTCTGTATAATACTCAAGTGGCAACGCAGGATTTACTCCGCCTTGCAAGAGAACTGTACGAACTCCGCGAGACTCTGCTTTTTTAAAGCGGACGATCATTTCATCAACGGTATAGGTATAAGCATCAGCATCGCCTTCATGACGGTAAAAAGCGCAGAAGATGCAATCGACATTGCAAATGTTGGTGTAGTTCGGATTCGAATCAATAACGAACGTCACTTTCGCTGCGGGGTTGTGCTGATAACGACGGTGCTCTGCCATCTCAGCAAGATCAAGCAACGAACCGTTTTGCAATAGGAATAGACCTTCCTCAGGAGTGAGACGGTCGTTAGCGAAAACTTTCGATTTGATTGATTTAATTTGCATTGTCTTATCTATGTCATCGCGAGGAGGGCTTCAGCCCGACGTCGCGATCTAAAATATTTAATCCTGTAGCACTGCCTGTTCCTTCAAGAACTCATCTATCGCTGATTTCTCTGATGCTCCGAGTTTATACGTGAAGGCATTCAGATACATGAATAGATCCTCTTTTGTCAAGCCAAGTTTCTTCGCGTGTTCTCTGCCTAATTCATCGTAATGTCCCTTGCTTTTTGCGATTGAAGTTTCAAGAGCATTAATAATTGCTTGCTTATGTAAAGTTGGGATTGAATTCCTCACAGCCCATACAGCAAAGACAAAAGGTTGTTTCTTCCAGTCATACCATTCTTCAGCAAGATCATAAACATTTAAGAAAGATGCAAGCCCGACTTTCCAACGTCGTAAAGCCTCATCTCCGATCAGAAGCACAGCATCGAATTTATTATATTCATTTTGTCCGCTTGTCAGATGTAATCTTTCGAATGTTACATTCTTTACGCCGTATTTATTCTCAAGAAGAACGCGGAGAAGTTCTACGCTTGTCGAACTCTCTGCCGTAATGCCAATAGTTTTTCCGGAAAGATTTTTCCAATCGTGATGCGAATAAAGTAAAACGGAATATGCTTTACCCGTTACGGCAACTCCGTAATCCAGCATTTCGAAATCATCCTGATTTGTTACGTAATCCAGAAGCGACATCGGACCTGCATCCACTTTTCCTTCTTGAGCAAATTTTCCAAATACTCTTGGCACGAGTGGAGAAAGTTTTAACTCTGCAATATCTGTTTCGTAATTCGCATAGAAGGGTACTGAATTCAGATATGGCATCTTGCTCACAACCGTCTCGCCTTCAGCAGGATAGATATGCAATGGATTATACCATACATCGCGCTCGATCGGTACTTTACCTGCTTCGTGAATGATAGAAATAATTTTTTCTTTTGCAAGTTGCATTGGGCTTGTTGCGCCCGCATCATGGGCTATGCGCTCGGTTCCGACTGTGCCATCCATATCATCGGCTCCGAAGTTCAATGCGATCGCAGCAACTTCCGCTGTCAGCATCACCCAGTATGCTTTGATATGCTGAATATTATCGAGCATCAAGCGGCTGATCGCAATAGTTTTTAAGTCATCTATCGCGCTCGTAAAATTATTTTTTGTTTTGATGCCCGTATCACCCGGTTGGAAGGCAAGCGGAATAAACGTCATGAAGCCGCCTGTTTCATCTTGTACGTCACGCGTTTTGATCATGTGCACAATGCGCTCTTCATACGTTTCGACATGACCGTAAAGCATGGTTACGTTCGATTGAATACCCATACGATGCGCGATCCGGTGCACCTCGAACCACGTCTTCGCACCGATCTTTTGATTGAAAATAAGTTTGCGGACTCGCTCGGAAAAAACTTCTGCTCCGCCGCCCGGCATTGTCCGAAGTCCTGCATCTTTTAACTCGCGCAGAACCTCTTCGTGAGTCTTCTTGAATTTCTTTGCAAAAAAATCTATTTCCACTGCGGTGAATGCCTTGACATCAATAAGAGGGTAGGCTTCTTTAATACGTCGCACCATATCCACATAGAACTGCCACTCCCAATCGGGATGCAAACCCATTGTTATATGTACTTCGCGAATATCGGGATTGAGCTTTGCGATCATCTCTTCGATTGTCATCTCATACGCTTCTGCTGAACCTTGCTTGACTGCGAAGTCGCAAAACTTACACGAGAGGACGCAGATATTTGTCGGCTCGAACTTTTGATTAAGGACAAAATACACCGTATCGCCGGATTTTTCATGCGATACTTCATTCGCCATGCGCCCCAAGCCGATAAGGTCATTGGAAGCATACATTGCAAGTCCATCTTCAAGTGAAAGGCGGATCCCTGAGCGGACTTTATCCCAAATAGCAACAAGCGCCGGATCGCGGAACGTTAAATTCTTGGTAGTAAGCATTAATAGCTATGGCAACAATACTGAAGACACCAAAACAGAATTGAAGGAGGATTCAATCCGAGAGGATGAAAAAGACACTTGTATTTTAAGAAATCTTTCAAGAGTGTCATCGCGAGGAGTTCGCTTGCGAACGACGTGGCGATCTAAAAATTTTAATTTACTGCAATGTTTAAGTCTTTAGATTGTCACTTCGGGCTCAATGCGCGGTGGCGGACCTGTCACAATGACACTTCTATAAATGGAACCCAAAGCAATGGAATTTGATTGTTCCCAACATATTGAATATTACTATGAAAACATTTTTCGCATCAAACTCGCTTTTTTTTCTTCTACTAATCTGCGGGAGTTTTCTTTCTTGCACAGCTACAAAAAATATTGACGAGAAAAGTATTCCTCCAAACACAGTCATCATGGCGAATACGAAATTTTATCCTGCAACAATAACTGTTTCGAAAGGAACAACAGTGACGTGGAAGAACGAAGAAGAGAGAACCCATAATGCAACTGCGAATGATAATTCATGGCAGACCGGTGATATGGAAATAGGCTCATCGAAATCCGTCACATTCGATAAGCCCGGAACATATCCTTATCACTGCAGCCGTCATGCCATGTTAGGAATGGGCATGACGGGTGAAGTGATCGTACAATAAAAATTTACTGAATCACTATAGTCTTAACTGCGGATGCCGGAGGAGGATTCGGATAAATCCATTTGCTTGCTACCGAATCATAATATCTGGGAGAATAATAGCTGGTCAGTGCAAATGCTTTTAGATATACTGTTAAATCTTTTTTTGCCCAGCCGTTTGGTTCGCATGCTTCCCAGTTGTAGCCTTCGAATGTTAGGAGTGATCCTCTCTTGGTTAAAGGAATTGGACGTGCGTTATTCCACAATAGCCCGGCAATATAGGTGCTCGTATCTCCGATATTAATTGTTGGAGTTCTTCCAAAAAATACATACGCTTGAATTATTGTTGAATCGGCGAGATCAGCGCCTTCAATATGTCCTCGGATATATCCGTAATTGTCAATTTGATGAGTTGTATCAGAAACTGCCGAGACAGAATCAATGACGATCGAAAAAGCTATAGGCTGATAGAGATAAACTCTGCTTCCATATAATACTGTATCTCCTCCGGCAAAATTATACGAAGTATTTTTTACTGTTCCGTATCCACTCTTCGAAAAGCTTATCGAATATTTTTGTGCCGGGAGATTTGGAATGTTCCAATTTCCACCCGTATCTGAAAGCGCTGAAAACGAAGTGCCTTCGGCTTGGATCAAGACTCCGCTTTTATCAGCAATGAGTTTTCCGTGAGCATCATAAAGTCCGACGGTGCCTTGAAGGTTTCCGGTAGCACCTTGCGGAGCATTGGTCGAAGTGCTTTTGCAGCCGATCATTGCTGCAAAAAACATAAAAGAGAGAACAGAAAGAATTTTCATACTGGTTATTAGTTAAAGAAGTAAACACCCGTACAAGAACGGTTGTCAGCTATGAAAGTTACGCAAATTAAAACAGGGCAAACATTCTTGCCCTGTTTTGATTACTCAAAAGTAATTCTGTAGGCACCGTTTGAATTTACTGTCATTCCGAATGGAGATTTTTTTCGCGAAGCGAAAAAAACGATGTGAGGAATCGCCTAAATCGTGGCTATGACATCGTGGCTACAAACTATTAGGGGATTCCTCAGTCGCTCCTTCGCCTTCGGCGAATTTCGGCTCCTTCGGAATGACAGGCAAACTGATCCTCTAACAGTAATTCTGAAAGCGGAACTGAATCAGTCTTGTTTAGCTTAAAAGGGTACAGAAAATCACCGTAAGTATCCCCAAAAAAAATCCCCAATTACTCCCCAAGTAATTGACAGTCATTGATTTATCTTTATGAAAAAAATCACAGCATCATTATATTTTCTTTTTGCTCTTTTTATTGGCGCCAATCTCCTTTCCTGCTCAAGTTCAAAGAGCACGAGCGGCAGTATGTCGGTTAACCAAGTTGTTATGACCGATATGAAATTTGCTCCGGAGAGCATTACTATTTCAGTAGGCTCTACGGTATCGTGGCATAACCTCGAGAATAAAACTCATACCGCTACTGCCAATGATGGCTCATGGGATACAGGTGATATGGGATTAGGTGCATCAAAATCTATCAAATTTGATAAACCAGGTACATACAAATACCACTGCACGCATCATAGCGTTCTTGGTATTGGGATGAGTGGTACAGTTATTGTCGAATAGCAAAAGGTAACAATTTTATTTATTTCATTTTTTTTTAATAATTATTAAAGAGGTAACACTATGGATTTAATTCAACTCGTACTTATTCTGATCGCTGTTGGTGTAGGATTGTATCTGATCAACAGATTTATTCCGATGGCTTCCTCGATCAAGTCGATTCTCAATATCGTCGTCGTAATCGTTGTAATCATTTGGCTGCTGAAAGTATTCGGCGTATTGGATATGAGTACTATTCATATCGGGAAATAAATATTATTCCTAAAGACTTACTTTTAGTGGGGTGGACTTTAGTCCGCCCTTTTTTTTATTCCCTCGCTTTGGTATTCCGGGGAAAGGTCAAAGATGCACAGTGGCGGAGGTTCGCGGAGAAGGCTCTCTCTTACCCAAAAAAATTGCAACCATTCATTTCCCGAAGCGTTTTTAATAGCGAGAAATCCCTAATTATGAAGCAATAAAATGCGTCAATTATTTTTGTACTTTCTGTCAAGCCTAGCACTTGTTCTGCTGGTTGCTTCAGCATCTTCGGCTACCCCCAAAAAACACATAATTTTTTTCGGCGGCAACTTAGGATTTCATTACAGCCCTGATAATCTCGAAGTGATAGTCGGCGATACAATTGAGTGGAGTGGGGATTTTACAAAGTACGGCTTACAATCCGTTTCTGTTCCAAGTGGTGCTACAAGTTTTAAAGTTGATTCAGTCCTCACGTTCCAATATGTTGTTCGCAAGCAAGGTGAATATACTTACCAGAATCCAATTTATTTTTCCATAGGAATGCGAGGGACGATTCTTGTGGATACGGTTAAACATGGTTTAACAAATGAGGGAAGAGAATTTTTTTTAGGAATGCTCTATCCGAATTTTAATGCAGCAGATCCTCCTTCCTCACGTTATCTTCAAGTGAATGCAATGATCAATTCTTATTATGAGAATGACGTGCGAGTTTCATACTTTGATTCAGTTGGCGTCGAACAGCAGCCTGTAGCTTATCATATTGGAATGGGCGGCTATTTACAAATCCCTTTAAATAGAAAGTTAATGCAGATGGATACTGCTTCCGAAAAACATGCATACAGGTCGTGTCATATTATTTCGAGGATGCCGATTACCGTAGAATATATTAGCTCTGGAATATCTTCTGGAGGGAGTTATCTCGCACTACCTGCAGTATCGCTCGGAAAAAAATATGTTGTAGCAAGCTATACAGATAATCCCTCTGGATCGGGCGCACATAGTGGGCTGGATGTCTATCCAGCAAGTGGTGAGTTTTTGATCATTGCGTCAGAGGAAAGTACCAGTATTGAAATTACCCCCTCTACGACAACAATTGGAGGGCATATCGGCGTACTGACAGGAACAGGGGCAACTGGCGCAACACATCCCTATACCATTCAACTTAATAAGGGTGATTGCTATCTCGTGAGATCAACTGGCCATGATGACGGGAATGATATATCAGGCACAATCGTCCAAGCAACCCGACCTATTGCCGTTATTAGCGGACATGAGAATGCCACACTGGGTTCAACTACTTGGGGTACAGATTTTATGATAGAACAAATGGTGCCTTATGAATATTGGGATTCAACGGGTTATATTTCCATACCCTTTGCGGAATCGAAGCCACCGGGCGATGAAGGATATGGCGACATGTATCGCATATATGCTTATGACCCAGAAATTGCTAATGTTCACATGAATGTCGTAGGAATTAACGGCGGCTATGATTTTGAGGTGAAAAGATTTCTGCCAATACCCGAGCGTTTTGAAGTGACAGGTTCGACAGAAATATACTCAACGAATGGGAAGAAGATCAACGTAATGCAGTATGATGAACGCAATTATAATCCCGATCATGGTGATCTTAGCCCTGCACCCAGTATGTCAACGGTAGTACCAAGATCGAGATGGAAAAAAAATTATTCCTTTGTAGCTCCAAACTTTGGTGCTGCTCATCAATATGTCAATATAATCTCATCTCACACAGAAGATATTAAATTCTCTATTAGCGGTCATCCACCTGAGCCTCTAACAAGTCTTACTCGCAATTATCTATTCGGCGGTATCTCCAGTCAAGATAATTCTTTATTCGGGTCCCAATATAAATTAAATATACCTTCAACTTCATTTATCCAATTTCCTTTTACGTTCTCCTCAGAATACCCATTCATGCTGTATTATTATGGAATTTATACAAGCGGTGCTTTTAGGTTTGAATACGCCGCGCCAGCAGGAATGCAGCTCAATACCGGAGTAGCTCCTTCATTTAGCATAACGATAGATTCTTCGAATTGTACTTCGTGGCATTTCTGTGTCAGCGATACTTCGAAAACTGATCCGGGAATAAAATCGGTGATGCTTATTGACGATCCGGATGGAGTGTATTTCGAACCCGGCGAGCAATTGAAAAATGTAAGTTTCGATACTCTACTTACTTATTTGCCGAATGAACTTCGTCCA
>JBBQWV010000018.1:0-85902 GCA_038210275.1 Kapaibacterium sp. (SeqCode)
ACTCCAGTTATTGCTACTTCTCCCGGTACGCTGAATTGCTTCCAGCTAAATGCATGGGCGAGGGAATCTCGTACCCGCATTAATGAATCCTGATTCAGATTACATGTGTCGCAAGGTTTATTGCACGTATCACATGGATGAGTTGTATCCTGCGGAGGCTCAGTAATATGTTTCTTGCATGAAGTCCATGCTCCGCTGAGAACCACTGCGGCAAAAAGAAGAGGGATGAGTTTCAAACGCATATTATTGTAACCAGTAATAGAGGTTTCCGGTTGCTCCCAAAATAAATCTTCACTTTTCCCTAAAATAGTTGTGTCTGTGGCTTTTTGTGGGGACTTTTATTTCGTATATTTGTACTGCCAACTACGGGGAATACATTAGTTTATTAGTTTTAGCCACGTTTTACATTTTTTGCCAAGGATACAACACAATGAGAAATCTATATATAGCCGTTTTTCTATTTTCAATTTTTACCACGTCAGTTTTTGCGCAGAGCAAAGATTATACCGGCGCAAGTAGTCAATCATCCAATATCAGCGCATCGTCATCGCCAAAGTACAAGTCGAAGTCACGCCATAGTTCGATAAAAGAGGCACAGCCTACGAACTCGGTAACCCTTTCCCCACTTGGAAGCACAACGGTTTATCCTGCACTGAGCTTCAAGCCGGTTGCTCAAGGAGCTATCGCTGAGGAAATTGTGGAAGTTGCCGGATCGAAGGTCGGCGATAAGGTAATACTCAATGTACCGAGGAATGCAGCACTATCCGGGTTGACTTGGGTGGCATGGGTTTCACGAGATAACGAAGTAAAAGTTCGTTGCACCAATACGAGCGCCCAGACGCAGAATCTTCCTGCTCTGGAAGTCTTCAAAGTACTCGTCGTGAGAAAATAATTGTTTGAAACACACAGAGAAGTATTCATAATCATTCCGAATCGAGAACAGTCTCCTCCTATAAGCTTGTAGGCGTTAGGTTATACAAACTATAGGGGGACATTCGGAAAGTCAGTTCGAGCCGTTAGCTATTTGTTTAGTAATTCTTAAAGCCCCTCATTCTGGGCGATTGCGAAGGATCCGTTTATTTGGTTTACGTGAGTATGACAGTCTGGGCTTGCTCAGATTACCAGTGGCGTTTATACTGCGTGAGACGAATGAATTTTGCAACGCTCAGAGTGAGGGGTTTTACTATATAATTTAGGCTTTATGTCATTCTGAGTGGAGCGAAGCGGAACGAAGAATCCCGTTATTATTGGTAGACTATTACGTTCTTCCAACGATAACGGGATTCTTCGCTTTGCTCAGAATGACAGGTTAAATCTTAATTACTCATCTTCTGATCCCTTATCTCGACGTACACATTCTTTCGTGATTCGGCAATGAATTTTTGGAATTCCTTTGCGACTTTCCATTGCATCGTCAGTGCTTCTAAATCGCGGTAATCTTTATCAATAGATGGTTGATGCGGTTCGATTCGGCTAAGGAGTTTAACGATCTGAAAGCCTGTGAGTGTGCGTGAATAGGCGATCTTCACCGGACGGGAAATGTCACCGATCTGCATGGAGTCAATGACTGCGCGCTGCTCCGGTCCGAGTTCTTCTATGCGCACTCTGCCAAGAATTCCTCCATTTACTTTTGTTTCCTGATCGTCAGAATTCTCACGCGCTAATCTTCCAAAATCCTCGCCGCCCTTGGCGCGGGTCTGTAAACTTTGGATGATAAAAAGAATAGAATCTTCATCGGTTCTGCTTGCAACGGGCTTGAGAAGTATTTGGGCTACTTTGATCTCTTCACCTTTACGCTCGATGAGTTTGATGATATGAATTCCCTGATCGGTTTCGACCGGATCGGATACCTCACCAGCTCGGAGTTTAAATGCAGCGGCTTCGAATTCGGGGACGAAGGTGCCTCGTGGATACGGTCCGCCAAGATCACCGCCGGATTTTGCAGTGGAATGCTGCGAATAACGGGCAGCAAATACTTTAAAATCAGCGCCGTTACGAAGCGAATCTACAAGGGACTTTGCGAAGTTCTTGATCTGCTCCTTCTGCATCGGATCGGGCTTGATGAGTTTTACGATCGTAGCAAGCTCGACTTGCGCGGTGATGCGCGGAAGGCTGTCTTTATATTCAGAGAAAAATTGCTGAACGTCTCGCTTTGAAATAACCGGCGGTTTTGAAAATCTTGTGCCTCGTATTTTTTCGATCAGGATAGATTCTCTTGCTTTATCGCGTAACTCCGGTGAAGAATTAATTTCTGCAACAGTTTTACCGAATGCTTTTTCCATTTCCGCACGAGATCCGAACTGGCGTTCATATTGCTTGATGCGATCATTCAAGCGTTCATCAACTTCAGCTTCGGATGCGGTGATTGTCGAATCTGATTCAGCGCGGACAAGCAACACTTTCTGATCGATCTCGCTTTGCAGAATCTGGTCACGGAGCTTTGCAATGGTATCGGCAGAACTTGTCATTTTACCACTTTGCTGCTGGGCAAGTATCAACTGCGCATCAATCGTTGATCGAAGTATTGGATATTTTCCGACAACAGCAACAATGGCATCAACTTTATCGCCATCGTGAAGTTTTGTTGGTTGAGCAAAGAGGGGAGTTGCAGCAAGTGTAAGAGCGAACAAAAAAACTATTCGGCGAACGTTCATATTGGTTTACTTTTTATCCTATGATCCAATTCTTAACAGTGTCATTCTGAGCGTAGGGAAGGATCTCACGCTTTCGGAATACCGTAATTTTGAGATCCTTCGTTCCGCTTCGATCCACTCAGAATGATAATCTGAAGTTGGATCAAATCAATTAGTAATAAAATTAGGTTACTATATATTCTCGCAACCAAATGTGTCATTGCGAGGAGTCGCGCAGCGACGACGAAGCAATCCCCTAAATCGTGGCAGGCACTCAGGTGCTACAAACTATTAGGGGATTGCTTCGTCGGGCTAAAGCCCTTCTCGCAATGACACTTTAAATGGTTGCGAAAATATATAGTCACCTAAAATTATGACCTATGACTTCTCCATGCATCCTCAACGACTTTTGTATTGATCGTGCGTTTATATTTTTTGCGAAGATCGTTCACCCAGTCAAGACGAAGTTCGTTGGAGAGTTCATCCTGATATTGGCTTGCAACTTCCTGACGCGCCTCTTCAAAAGTTTTCTGAGAAATTTTTGCACGCTTATTTAATTTGACGATGGAGAATCCGGATTGAAAACTAAACGGTTCTTTTACATCATCGGTGGTGAAAGTATATGCCTTCTTTGACATTTCATTTTCATCCTTGGTCATTAATCCCCAATGCCCCGCTTTTTCTTTGAAGCCAGGACGCTCAGTATATTTTTTGGCAAGTTCATCGAAATTCTCGCCATTGATAATACGCTTGTAAAGAGCTGCTGCGAGTGAATCGTTGTAAACATAAATTTCCGAAACGTCGATGCGCTCAGGCCACATAAATCGGGCTTTGTGGGCTTCATAGAACTGCTGTTCCTTCACGCTATCTGGGACAACTTTCTGCCAGATGCGTTTATTTTCTAATTCAAAAAGTGTGATGCCGTTCTTATAATCAGCCATGATCTTTTCAAACTCAGGGAATCGCTTGCTGACATTTGTTGACATAATCCCGACTGCCTGATCGTCAAGATACTTATTGATCTGATCGGTGATCGAATTTCGTGCAAGAGGAAGTCCCGGTTGCACAGCTATCGAATCAAGCAGCGAACCCAAACTCCAGGAAGTTGTGCCGATCTTCGCGATCGCAAGGTTGCGTTCGCCTGGAGTAAACTTCTTTGCCCAACCCGTATCAAGTGATGTGCGAGTTGAATCCACGCGAGACATGAAAATATTAACGACAGATTTATCAATGAAAGAATTATTTTGCTTTCTGACCTCAGCAAGTTTTAATGCTTTATCGTCGTTGTAGTAGTATTGCTTATAAAGCTTTTTTAGCATATCCTTTTCCTGGTCGAAGGTTTTTGGCGGATATGAACCATCGCGACGGATGATGTGGTAGCCTTTGGTAGTACGAACGATGCCCGATATCTCGCCGTCTTTCATGGCGTACGCTGTCTCATCGAACTGCTTTTCAGTGCGGCGTTCTTCGCGATTGATAAAATCAAGATCGCCGCCGTTTGCTGAAGTGAATTTATCCTCGCTCGATTGAATCGCAACGTCTTCGAACTTAGCCCCTGCTTTGATCGCCTTGAGCAAGCTATCTGCTTTAAGCCAGAAACGCATCGTATCAGGTCCGTTAATTCCTTTATTCATCGCGACAAGTATATGACGCACTTTCAATCCGCCTATGCGCGGATGTCTGTCGGTTACTTGAATAATATGATAACCATAACGTGTGCGAACCGGGACTTTTGTATATTCACCAACCTTCAGCGAGTATGCCGCCTCTTCGAACGGACGGACGGTCATTCCGCCGGTAAAATATCCGAGAACGCCGCCTTCTTTTGCGCTAACCTTATCGTCGGAGCCTTCCCACATATTGCTGTCGGCTGCTGTGGGTTTTGTCTGACGCTGGCGTTGTTTATCAATGGCTTTTAGGCTGTTGTCATAGTATTCAAGATCTTTAGCGCTGAGAACAATCATACCGATCGATTCTCCGTCATTTATTTTCTTCATCGCTGCCATTATTTTCTTGTATGCTTTGAGGGTATCGGCAGGATTATTATTGTTCTTTACCGCAGCAAGAAAATGAGCGACGTTGAGTTCAGTTTGGCGATGCTCCCAGATACGGTGGATATTTGGTTCGGTGACCTCTTTATCCAGAACAAAAGGACCTGCAAGCATCGCGCGGTAGCCTTCGATCTCTTTCTGGATCTTCGGATCCTGATCGATCTTCATTTCCTTTGCTTCAAGAAGCTTGAGACGGTAATCCGAGTAGATGGTCAAAAAATCTTTCAACGAATCGAGCGTTGTTGCGTAAGGATCTTTGTCGTTCATTCTGCGATAAGCAGCTTCGAATTCATCAAGGCGAATCTCATCCTTCGTGGTTTTAATCACGACTGGAGAGATAGCGCTTTTTGCTGCTGCACTCGGAGCAGTATAGGTCTTCGCAGGATCCTTCTGAATATCTTTCTGCGCAAGTGACAAGGTGATATAACCGCTGAGAACAGTAAGTACGAAAACGCCGATTCCCAAGAAAATAGGACGTACAGACTTTAAATATCTAACCATAAGAAATTAAAAAGAATAATATAAACAGATTCCCGTTGCGGCAAAACGTCCACTTCCGGGACCACCTAAAAAAAATACTACGGTTTAACGAGCCAAAAGTAACGCCTGAGCGTAAGAGATGGTTCGAAAGAATGAGGGGGAGTACGAACTCGCATAGTCAAAAAATAAATACTTCTTTACCACTATAACATTAACATTTCACAAAAGCAAACTGACATTTCAGGTAGCGTCACAAAATATTAATAGTTCGCGATAATCTCTTCTTTCAAATTTATCTTGTACTCCCTCGCTTTTGCCCTGATTTTCGGGATTGCTCTTAGGGTAAATACGGTTTAATGAACTCCATTTCTCAATTTTAATAGCCGATGGTATCTAAAAGGAATCATTATATATTCGCAGGAATAGCCTTCTTTGTAGCATTCTTCACGTATTTAGCGACGATGCAGCCTTCGATCTCCTACTGGGATTGCGGCGAATTTGCCGCAGCCGCAGCCGGACTCCAAGTCGGGCATCCGCCGGGATCGCCACTTTGGACGATGCTTGGACGCGTTGCGATGATGCTGCCAACCTTCACCGATCACGTTGCACGGTATAATCTTTTCTCCGTAATCGCCTCGGCGCTTTCGATATTATTATTATATCTGACGACTGCGCGTCTTATTAAATTATGGCGCGGTGAGCCGAAGTCATTCGCTGATGAACTCACGACATACGGCGGCGCGCTTATTGCAGCTCTCACGTATTGCTTCACCGATAGCTTTTGGTTCAACGCACTTGAATCCGAAGTATATGCATTCGGATCGCTTTTCATTTCGCTTGTTCCGTGGATCATGATGGTCTGGCTTGACCATGCTGAAGAAGAGCATAGCGAAAAATATTTGCTGCTTGCTGCCTACGTCATGGGACTTTCGCTTGGCGTTCATCAACTTGCGCTTCTTGCAATTTTTCCATGTTTCATGTTGATCTACTATCGCCGCCGCAAAGAGACATCTGTCCCTTCATGGTTTGCAATGGTGCTCTCATCATGTGTGGCATTTATCATTGCCTTCAAACTTGTTCTTTCCGAACTTGTGGAATTACTTGGTGGTGGTGCGATCACTACAGCATATGGGGTGCTTGGGGCTGCTGCAGTTGTCTGGATTTATAATGTCTCGACAAAGGCAAATGCCACCAAGGATAAAGGATATTTCGGTGTTTCCAAGCGAACCTATATTCAGATCGGTTTGGCATTTCTCGCGCGTTATATCATTGGCGGACTTGCATCGAAGTTGAATGTCGGTCCGAATGCTGCCATCTCGCAGATCACAGGATATGCACTCATCGGAGGAGCGATCATCGGCATTATTTATTCTCAGCGCGAGAAAAAAGCGTTGCTCAATTTATGCCTTTGGTCAGCATTTTTGCTTTTCATGGGATACTCGACATACTACATGATCATCGTTCGCGCCGGACAGGAGCCGCCGATGAACCAATGGCATGCCGATAATTTTGCAACGATCACGAAATTTATTAATCGTGATCAGTACGGATACCGTCCACCATGGCCTCGTCAGGTTGGCGATGAAAGCGGAGCGGAAGGTCCGACCTTCACGAATTACAAAGGCAACTGGGATTTCTTATGGAAATACCAGACGAATACAATGTATAACCGTTACCTCATGTGGAATTTTGTCGGACGTGTAAGTCAGGCAGATGGGGCAGATGTTGACTGGTCAAAGACTTGGGGAATTCCGTTCTTGTTCGGGCTTTTCGGATTGTATTGGCATTTTAAGCGAGACCCAAAACGTGCGCTTACAATTCTTGGAGCATTTATTCTTTTCGGTTGGGCAACGGCATGGTATCAGAATCAGCAGGACCCACAGCCGCGTGAGCGTGATTATTTCTATGTCGGAGCGTTCTATCTTTATGCCATGTGGGTTGGTATCGGAGCAACCGGCATCATGGAAATGCTTCGAGCAAAGAAAAAATCTGCCGATGACGAAAACGAGGAATTTGCAATTCCGACAGGCGAAGGCAACGTCGCTCTTATCGGCGGCACATTACTTGCGGCGATGGTGCTTGTTCCGCTGAATCAATGTGTAGGACTTGCCGGTATGGCGATGGGGAAATCTTTCGACCAAACTTCGAAGTGGCGGGAGTATTCGCGTGCGCATAATAATATTCCATTGGAATATGCGTACAACGTTTTGCAAAGTTGCGAGAAGGATGCTATTCTTTTCACAGCTGGCGATAACGATACATTCCCATTGTGGTGCGCCCAGGATGTCTATGGGATTCGCCGTGATGTGCGTATTGTTAATTTATCGCTTGGCAACATGAGTTGGTATATCAAGCAACTCAAAAAAGATTCGTGGGGCGTTGGTAAAAAAGTTGATCTGCCGGGAATCAGCGATGAGATGCTGCTCATTCCGGAAGACTCTCCGGGAGGCTTGACGTATTATGCTTCGAAAGCAACGCCGGAATCAATAAAGATCACGGCGGCGACGATGCAGCAGTTCACCGGAAATCCGAATGCAACAGAAGGTATGATGCAATGGAATTTCCGAGGCGAGATGCAGCGCGGAAAAGACGAGTATATCGTTATGGTTGCAGATCAGCTTGTGAAGTCGATCGTCGAAGGAAATATAAATGTTCGTCCGATCTATTTCGCGCCGTTCGTTCAGGATAATTATCTTG
Organism: Kapaibacterium sp. (SeqCode); assembly: GCA_038210275.1. Classification (GTDB taxonomy): domain Bacteria; phylum Bacteroidota; class Ignavibacteria; order Palsa-1295; family Palsa-1295; genus PALSA-1296. The sequence continues at coordinate 7,862 of JBBQWV010000018.1, forward strand.
TCGGCTTGCGTCAGTATGTTCAATCCGAAGGATTGGCACAGCGCGTGACGCCGGTTATGCAATCGGGTGGCGGACCGCTCGGAGGATTGAAGGAAGATGTCTGCACTGAATCTGCATTCAATCTTGTGACTACGCCGGTGCTGACGCCGCATCGCGGATATATGCTTAGCACTTTCCGTGATCCTGAAGCCCGTTGGAGCAATGAAGACCGCACCAATTATCCGCCGTTCTTCTCGTTCGAGAGAACGTACTATGCTTTAGCAGAACATTTTGCTTCGGCAGGAAAAATTGATATGGCAAAGAAAACGCTCGATCAATTGGATAAAGTGATTCCACCTGAGCGTGTTCGCTACGACGATCAGATCATGCCGCTTATTGCCCAACTTTATAACCGGATTGGATACACAGAAAAGGGCAAGAAATATTCGAAGTATGCTCTTTCCGATCTGGAAAGAACATACGAAGAAGCTAATGCTTCACAGAAGCTTTCTCAACGCGATTTGCAAGGCGCAATGCTTTACGTTCAAGGCTTAATGACTGCCGGAGAAGTGGAGAAGGCGCAGTCGGTTTTGATGAATCTTCAGCAAAAATCGCCGGATCAAAGCGCTTCCGGGTTGCTCGGAGTTCGAATTGATCAGGTGACTGCGATGATGGCAGAGAAAAAAGGCGACAAGAAAAAAGCTGTGCAGTTATGGGATCAATTCTTTGCAAAATATGGAGAGGCGATCAATAACAGCGGAGCAGATTTCGTCGCTGAATTCGCTCCCGTTCGCGATCACGTTGTCGCTCTAAAGAAAGAGCTTGGCATGCTTCCTACAGGCGATAGCGCTGGTATGAAAAAAGATTCGATAAAGAAAAAATAAACGAATTGTGAATTGAGAATCAAGAATTGGGAATGAAAATCATTCTCAATTCTTGATTCTCAATTCTACTTTCACAATTCTCAATTCCTCAGTGTATCTTTCCATCATTATTCCTGCATATAAAGAAGCAGAACGTATCGGCGCAACGCTTGAGACGATCTTCGCGTATTTTGCCGCAGCGCCTTATGATGCTGAGATCATTGTCGTTGATGATGGTTCACCGGATAACTCTGTAGATGTTATTCGCGAAGCATTTGCCAAAAGACCGGACTCAGCTAAAAAAAATGAAGCACGATTGATCGAACTTGGCACTAATGCCGGAAAAGGCGCAGCAGTCCGCGCCGGAATGCTTGATGCAACAGGGGCGATACGAATCTTCACCGATGCCGATCTATCCACACCAATCCACGAAGTAGAAAAAGTTATTAAAGCTATCGAAAGGGAAGGCTTTGATGTCGTTGTTGGCAGCCGAGCACTTGAAGGCAGGGCACTTGTCAAAGTTCACCAGCCGATCTATCGTGAAATGATGGGCAGATTTTTTAATATGCTCGTTCAGGTCTTCGTCCTTCGCGGCATTAAAGATACCCAATGCGGCTTCAAAGGATTTCGCGGTGAGATCGCAGAAAAATTATTTTCGAAACAAAAGGTCATGGGCTTCTCCTTCGATGTTGAAATTCTCTACCTTGCAAAAAAAGAAAATTGCAAGATCAAAGAAGTAGCCGTCGAATGGTATAATGATGAGCGTACTACCGTCGGAGCCTTAAGCGATTCAGCAAGAATGTTCTTTGAATTGCTGAGGATACGAAATCTACATAAGTAATTTTTTCACAACCTCATTGCGAGGAGTTCTCTTGCGAACGACGTGGCAATCTAAAAACTTGACCTTTGCACCACATTTGGTTTTGGTTGCCCGCTTAGCCCAACTACTCCTCTCCGAATCCCGGAATTGAATCACCCAATCTGAGGTTTATCCTCAGCATTCTGTTCATTTTTTCAGGGAAATTTGTTATGAAAAAGATAATCCTTCTTCTTGCAGTCTTTTTAGCTTTCACAGTTTTAGTGAGAAATTCTGTTGCCCAGCAGTCTATTAATCCACCGAGCAATATGAACGGGTTTCAGATAGATTCATACCCTCTCCCAAATCAAATTGATAAAGAGGAAGTCACACCCTTGTTCTTAACAGCCCCTTTTAATCAGAATATGGACCCAAAAATCCTTATTCAGTCAGATGATTTTTTTCGGAACGCTGATCCCAAAATGGTTTGGAAATCGGACAATTGGAATTGCGATCCGAAAATTTTGATCCCTCTGGTAGATCAAAATACGTTTAGAACGTACGATCCACCCACCTTAATAAATCCAAGTGGAGCCGATTTCCTCTTCACGCCGAGGCTTCTGCCTTCGCTCATTCCGGGACCAAGATTCGACGATTTTAATTCGGCGAAATTGCATATTCCTGAGAACGGAAATTAATTAATATTGTAATTCCCAAAGGACTGAGAACACATATCCGGGTTTCACGCTTAACTATAAGTAAGGCATCGCTTCACGACTAATATTTTTATTGACCTGAATTAATATATTTTAAGGCCATCTCAAGAACTTCATCCTTTCCTTCGCGAATGCCTTTGATAGTAGGCTTGACTTCATAGTCGATTTTCACTCCGACGCGTTGAGTAGGTGTGCCGTCGGGGTAGAAGATACCGAGACCAGTAAAGATTGTCCGCACCCCGCCGGGTAATGAAATAGTTGAGATATTGCCGTCAGCACCTGCCGTCAGGGTTCCGAAAGTCTTCGCTCCGGGCACAATTTGAAGTGCCATAACAGTAAACTCGGCATGACTCTGAGTCTTTTCATCTGCGAGGATAGCGATCTTTCCTGAATATTTTTTCCATGAAGAACCGAGGTTCGCAGATGACAATTCAGATGGGATAGTCAAAGATAATTGGCTTTCGAACTTCTTGTTCAAACCACTTGGACTTAATTGAAGATTGGGTGTTTGAAGATTTCCAGAGTTAGAAGGGTAGCCTGCATCGTCGGCTCCCGCAGTCAATATTTCTGATTTATGAAATTCACCGGGACGGCAAATGATCGGCTCGGTGGCATAGACGTATGTGCGAGGTGTTGAAAGATATTTCATTATCTCGAGCCATGTTCCGTGAGGATAATTTCTTACATCAAAAACGATCGCTTTTGTTTTTTTAAGGTCTGCCATCATATGCGCGACCTGATCCGGATTCAAATTTCCCATATCAACATATCCGATATTATCAGGAAGAATTCTCCAAACTCTTTCTCTGTCTGGAGCATCCCAGGAATCATACATATCCGGATTTTGATAAACAGCAGTTATCTCACGTCTATCAGTGCCGCTGGTCACTGTGAACACAACCTTTTCTCCAATCTTCCCGTGTGTCAGATAGGATGTGGCATTTCGCATCTTACCAGGTCCGTTAGAACCTTGCACATATTTGAGAGTGCTTTTTCGAAGCGAATCGGCATTCTTGCCATTTACCATCAGAACAATATCACCCCTATGCATTCCATAGCTTCGGATGATCGAATCTCCGTTACTATGTTTCATATCTCCATCTCTCAGAATAACTGGCTTCCCTTCAACGTCCGAGATATAAAAAGGGACAGATCCTGATCCGAAATAATTATCAATCCACTCACCTCGAGTATAGGCATGACCATCATTGATGCTCTTATAGAGTTGGAGCGTCGCTAATTGATAACTTGTTGCATCTGAAGTTGAGAGTATTTCGGGAATATAATGTACGAGGACAGAATCCCAATCCGTACCTATCACATTCTTGTCGGGATAAAAATATTCAATGATATTCCAAAAGCGACTAATAATGAGTGCTTGCATCGGTTCAGGAGGAAAAGAACTTCTTACTTCGCTGAATGTATCATCTTGTGTAAATTCGGGATTTCCTGCTGCGGAATAAGCAGAAACATAATGATTATACTGTGGTTTAAAATCGTCTTTTATCTTATGGAGTACTTTACTGATATTTTCTGCGAAAATCGACCTGTCGTCCATCCATCTATCATTGATTAAGGAAAAACCTTTGGGTATTTCGGATCTATAAAATATGTGTCCCGAATCGTTTTTGGCATGTTCGGCCCGGTTGCAAAGCTCAAGGATTGCATCGTTGTATGTAGTTTTAGAACTTGCTTGATTTACCTTCGGGTATATCTGAATGAATACACTGTCCCAATTGATATTCCCATCGGCAACGCCAGGATGATAATATTTTAAGAAGCCCCAAACTTTGCAATAAGCTGCAATACGCTTTATCTGAGTTTCATTTAAATGCTGTGGAATATCAAGAGCACGGCAATCCTGAAAAATGAAAGCTATAAGTATAAGAAGAATAATACGCCGCATCGTAAAGTAGTTGAATGTTTAGACTACAAAACTACGACAATTTCGTAATTCTCACTCCGAAGCTATCTCTGTCGTAATTTTGCCTAACTTTTATTGTCTCATTTCATGGCAAAACAAACACAACCGGTTAAAACGAAGGCACTTTCGCCTATTTCGATCCCGCATATTTCACCTCTTGCAGTGCTTGGCATCTTGCTTGGGCTGGTGCTTATTTTTTATTCACCAATTTTATTTGGCGGAAAATTTCTATGGGAGGATTTCGTCGAACAGGAATTCCCGTTCCGTACGCTTGCCACTTCAAGCCTTGCGGCCGGGCATATTCCGCAATGGAATCCTTACGTATTTTGCGGCATGCCATTCATCGCCGATATTCAGGTTGCGTTCTGGTATCCATTTAATATGGTGCAATCGTTCTTTGTTTCCGGCGGTCATCTATCGCCGGTGGTAATGCAGTGGTTTATCATTCTCCATTACTTCGTAGCTGCTGCCGGAATGTATCTGTTAGTAAAAAATATTTTTAAGACCGATTATCTCTCCGCAATTTTCGCAGCGATCGTCTATGCGTTCAGCGGTTATCTGACAGCGCAACCGATGCATCAGATGATCGTTTATCAGCTTGCACTTTTTCCGTTTGTCGTACTCCTATTTTTGAAAGGCTGCGATTCTTGGAAGCATTCGATAGGTGCAGGTCTTGTTCTCGGCGCGATGTATCTTGCAGGACACCCGCAGACTTCGCTCTACCTGACGCTGTTCCTCGGATTGCTTGCAGTGTATGAGATCGTTTATCGAATCCGTAATAAAGAAGCGGAGAAATTTACAGCGATGACATTTGCGCGAATGGCAGTTCCGGCGCTTATTGCAATTGGGCTTTTTGCAATTCAGCTTCTGCCATCCCAAGAACTTGCAGCACTATCACGACGCGATGTTATCACGTTCGAAAAATCGGTTGAAGGCTCGCTGAGTTTAGGTCATCTTGTCACGCTTATCTTGCCACGTCTATTCGGTGTAACCGATGCCATGCGCGAAGCGAAAGTACAATATTGGAACGGTCCATATTATCTTTCATGGGAGACGATGTGTTACATTGGCGTTCTTCCTCTCCTATTAGCTATCGTTGCTGCGTTTGGTGGAAAAAGAAAATACGTTGCGTTCTTTGCGGGTATGAGTTTATTTGCGGTGCTTTTTTCACTTGGCGATCATTTTTTCTTTTACAAAATATTTTTCCAATTTCCACTCTTCAATAAACTTCGTACTCCTGCGAGAATGATGATGGTATTCACCTTCGCAATGAGTGGTCTTGCCGGAGTTGGATTATCACAGGCGATCCGAAGAGAATTACCCGCCCGAACAAAAAATATTATTTTCGGATGTATGGCAGTCTTCGGTCTAATTTGGATCGCCGCATTAGCAGGAATGTTTACTCCGCAATCATTCCTCGCTACTGCACCGCCTGAAGCCGCTGGTTCTATCTCTTGGGCTGCGGGATTAGCCGCATTGCCTGTATTATCAATGCTTATCATCGGCTTTCTGCTCATCCAAAAAAAGATCGGCGGAATGCCACTTGCACTTGGTATCATAGCCCTGACAGCTATCGAATTATTTAACTATGGAATGGGCATTAACGCATCGAAAGAAGATCCACGTACTGCTTTTTCAGAACAGCCCGGACTTGTTGAACAAATAAAATCCGACCAGGCGAAAGAATTATCCCGTGCAAGGATCAGGTCGCAACATGCAATGCTGTTGAAACGAAATGATGGCGCATACGATAGAATACAATTGCTTGAAGGATACAATCCGCTCGTCTTGCAGCGCAGTTCACCGGAATGTACGAATCCTGAAATTACTGCAGATCTGCTGAACATCAAATGGACCGTCGAAGAAAAAGGCGGAGGTGCCGGATTTGTTCAACGCAAAACGTATTTGCCTCGAGTGAAGATGTATTACAAAACTTCTATTCATCCTGATGAAGAAGCAAAGCTATTGTTGAAAAGCGATACGACATTCGATTTTCGTAATACCATTTTGCTCGAAGAAAAACCAAGCGCTGATATTTCTGTAACAGATTCCTCAGCGAAAGCAGCGGTGTCAAATTTCTCTGAAAATGAGATCGAAGCAAAAGTATCGACGAAGGAAAATGGAATGTTGTTCTTCTCTGAAGTTTATTACCCGGCATGGCATGCCTATATAGATGGCAAAGAAACAAAACTCTACCGTGCCTTCACATCTCTTCGTGCAGTCGAAGTGCCGAAAGGGGATCATACGATCATTATGAAATATGAATCCGATGCATTCAAAACAGGTTCTATGGTAACGCTTGCAACACTTGGCATTTCCATCGTTGCGCTTGGCGTATTTGCTTTCGGTAAGAAAAAATCGTGAGCATAAAAAAAGAAAAGATTCTCATCATCGCGCTTCCCGGAATCGGCGATGCGTTGATGACAACACCGATGCTATCTATTTTGCGAAAAGCAAAACCAGATGGCGAGATCCACGTTCTGACGATGTTCCATGCAACGCGAGAATTATTTCTTACCAATCCGAATCTCGATCATATCCATTTCTTCGATTTCATTAATGGCAGTAAAGTAGAAGGATTACTCTACCTCATGCATCTTCGGGAGATTGGCTTTGATGCTTCGATCAATATCTATCCGCAAAATAGAAGAGAATATAATATCTTTGCCTATATTCTTGGTGCTTCAAAACGTATCGGCATTCACTACCGACATAAAAGTTGGCAGAATCTAAGTTGGCTTTGCACCGATACAATTGCCGAAGATGATTCATTTCATTGTGTCGAAGAAAATGTCCGACTGCTCTCTGCTCTCGGAATCAATCCCGATATAAAAGAAGAATCCCTTCCAAAACTCGAACTGCATTTGCTGCCCGAGCATACAGCTTTCGCAGATACATGGATGAAAGGAATTGAGAATGGGGATTCCCCTAACTCAAAACTCATAACTCATAACTCAAAACTACTCATCGGTTTTCATGCCGGCACCGCTCTCTTCAAAAATCATATTCGCCGTCGCTGGGCGCCGGAAAAATTCGCTGAGCTTGCAAAAAGATTAACGCAAGATCTCGGTGCTAAAATATTTCTTTTCGGCGGACCGGATGATACCGAGCCAAACGAGATCATCATGAAACTTGCAGGCGATTGTATTACTGAAGTCAAGACGAAATCCATCATGGATTCTATTGCAGTGATGCAGCGAATGTCGCTTTTCGTATCGAATGATTCGGCGCTGATGCATATTGCCGGAGCACTCGATCTGCCAACGATAGCTATTTTTGGACCGACGAATGAAACATACGTCCATCCCTGGAAAACCAGATACGAGATCGTCCATACCGGCATCGAATGCCGCCCATGTTTTTATTATTCGCCGAAACCACTGACGTGCTACCGCAGTCCCGAAGAGCATTTTTTGTGCATGAGAAATATCGAAATGGATATGGTGTATGAGGGAGTGCAGAAATTATTATCCGTGCAGAACGTATGAAAAACTTATTTTATTTGGTATTAGTATTTCTGACACTGGCTTCCTCTGCTAACGCGCAGAGTAATTCCGCTGCTGGTGGTGATCAAACGCAGCTTGATGATCTGATCGGGCGGTTCGATAGCGACAGTGATTATGCATTATCGTGTAGAGCAGCTGTCGATGCGTTTTCCGAAGAATTTAAAAAAGCTCCGAACAATCCTTATGCTGCCTTGTATCTGGGGCGATCTTACGATCATCTCGCTTCAATAGGGGGGTACTGTCCATATCCCAATTCTCTTTTTTTGATGTATTCCGATTCTACGCTTTATTATTACCGGCTTGCCGATAGACTTCAGCCAGGAATTAAAGAGAAGAAGTTTAATTTTGTTGTGCCGAATATGATCGGTCATTTATTCGGCTCGCGATGTCTATGGTATATGAAAAAAGGCAGGTTCGATGAGGCTCGAAAAGAACTCGCGAAAGGAATGTCTGAAGGCGGATTTGCTCCTGCGCAAATTGAATATTGTCGCTTAATGCTGGATTACTGTGATAGTAATTCCATCTTCTTTCCATGCGGTGACGATGATACATTTCCCACAATGTACCTGCAAATGGTTGAAGGATACCGCCCTGATGTATCTGTGGTAAATGCCTCACTCCTTTCCATGTCATGGTATCTTAAAATGTTTCTCGGGAAAAATCATCCGAGGATCAAACCCGTTGCAGTGACGATGACAGATAAAGAGATTGATACTCTTGAAAACCCTGAATACGTTGCAACGGTACCCGACCGGATCTACACTGAAATTGATGGAGAAGCCAGAACAAGAATACAGAAAGAGCTTGGCATTGACGGACTTGAAAAAGCAGAGATATGTTTCCCCTTTTATGAACGATCCTCCCGAGGCAGCAAGGAGTTATATTATACATTTGGTGCGCAAAAAGCTATTGCTTCTATTCTTCTTGCAAATAAATGGAAGCGGCATATTTATTTCGGAAGTGGGGGATTAGATGGTTTTCTCAAATGTACTCATGTTGCGGTTCGTAAAGGGGGGCTCATTGATGAACTCTACCCGATCACTACCGAGCAGGCTGAGCATTTTATGAATGGGGGCAAATGGTTTGATCAGAAAAAAATGAAAAGTCTTTATTTAAGCGATGTTAAGATGCCCAAATTCATGCAGAATCAGAATAATTCTAATGGGCAGATGATGATCTATTATGTATTATCAGAATATCTTTCGCTGCTCGGTCCGAAGGATGGAGCAGCGGATAAAATATATGCAATGATCAAAAGTATTCCGCGACAGTATCTTGAAGGATATGAACAGGGCGTTCTCTCTGCAGTGCAATATCTTTATAACGGTGGTTTCAAAAAAGAAGCACATGATGAATCAATGAGCATTCTCCCATTTATTGAAAAAAAGATAAGCAGTCCCAGAACATCGATCACTTCCGATGATAACGATTATTTATACGCCTTGCTATTTGCAGGCGAATGCAATCGGGCAGAAACATTCATTAACTCCTTTGATATTCCCAAGAATACGAAAGCCGAATATTTGCGGGTTATCCGTGAAGGGTATGGATGTAATTGATCATTGTTCGGTTCTGACTACGCGACCACTAAATTACTTCTATTTTCCCCCTTTATATGCCGCCACCCATGGCTCCATCGTATATTTGCATACCGCAGTCATACATTGATTTCCTGCCTATTCGTCTTGACGATTATAAGGAGATTACAGTTCTTTCTTCACACTTCTCATCGAAAAATATACTATGCGCAATCATGTTGTCTTGATATTGATCTTTTCGCTACTCCTTGTTCACTCCGTTCAGGCAAGTACTATTTCTGCAAATACATTCCTGACCCGGCGCTCCGGAAATGAGATCAAAATGCCTCTTGAAAAAGCTTCGTATTATCGTGTTGATAAAAATGCTCTTCTCAAATGTTTTAGCAGCAACGGGCACCTTCAGCTCACGGATTTTCCGGGAAAATCCGGAGAAGTTCTTTCACTCGATCTAAAACCTGCGCATTCCGCGATTGATGGAAAAACGGAATGTATCGTGACAACAACTCAAGGCGACCAGCATTTTGTGCCTCCTTCGGCAGTATGTTATCGTGGTATAGTTTCTGGCGAAGAGCATTCTGTGGTTTTTATATCGGTATCAGATGAAATGTTTATTTGCTCTATTCATAGAGAAGATGTTACTACTTACGTCTTCGGTCCGGAAAAAAATTCAGAGCAATCCGAAAATTATATTCTTCTTCCGGAATATGCACTTCTTGGTACTGCACCGTTCACACCATTCAATTGTATTAATGAAGGCATCATACAACCTAAACAGTTGCCGTCGGTCGAAGAACTTCTTTCGAACAGAAAAACAAATCTTCAAAACCAGCCTCTCGATAACGGGAAATTGCTTCAGACCGATATTGCCGTCGAAGCCGATAGCCAGTTCTATGGTGCGATCGGAGGAGACCCTGCAAAGACTATCGCTTATATCGGAGCGATATTCAGTATGTCGAGCATGATCTACGAAAATGAAGCTAACCTTACTCATCATCTGAGTTGGATAAAGGTCTGGACTACATCTGATCCGTATCAAGTGCATGGTAATGCTTATGCTCTTCCTGATACTGTTCGTCGGTACTGGCAAAAAAAATATGCAGCAGTTCAACGCGATGTTGCTCATGTAATGACATCGATCGGTTATGGCGGCGGCGGCTTTGGGTACTATTCGCTTTGCGATCCGGCTAATTCCTATAGTGTAAGTTCTCCGCAGACGGGTCATACCTACCCTACGTTTGCTTTCACCTATGATACGTATATTATTTCGCATGAAGTAGGTCATAATTTTAATTTAATTCATACTCATGATTGCTGGTGGAATCCGCCGCTCGATACTTGCTATACAAAAGACGATGCAAGTCTTGCACTTTCCGATGCATGTTATTCGAAACCTATTATTCCCCACAAAAATCCGGGGACGATCATGAGCTATTGTCAGAATACGAACTATAGCTTATCCGGAAATTTTGCAGAATATAAAGTCGAGATGACCTTTTCGCACAGGCCTGATAGCGTCATGCGTGTCAGCGCTGAAAATGCGGCTTGTATTGCGCCGCCGACTGATCCTACCGTCATTCTCTTATCTCCACGGGGAGGAGAATCCTATCTTGGCGGTGCGACGATCCCGCTGCAATGGACGTATGCAAATATCCAAAACGTCTCGCTTGAATATTCTACAAATAGCGGCACGTCATGGAATCCCATCCAGAATAATATTCCCGTTGCTCCGACAACGACGCAGTGGGTAATGCCGAATATCAGTTCGACAAAAATGCTTGTCCGAATCTTCGATCCGTCGCATACTGCCGTCGGCGATACAAGCCTCATGTTTTTCACGCTTACAAAAAATGCTGTGCGTTCTGAACTGACGGAGAAAATATTTACCGTCATTCCGAATCCGGCAAAAGAATATCTCATCCTCAAAGCAGATGCTCTGACAGGCATGATCCAATGCGATGTCGTTGATGAACTCGGCATTACTCGTAAGCAATTTAGCAAAATGCAATACTCATCTGACGGCGTGAAGCTCGATCTTCATGGCATGACGGCAGGGAAATATTTCCTGCGCATAAAACAGGTAGGGATGCAAGATACCGTCGTCAGTTTTGTGGTGGAGTAAAAGCAGGGAATCTGTTTTTAATCAAAAAAGCTGTTCTCATTGACGGTTAGCGTTGCTGAAATTCTTCGCTAACCATCTGATCTTTCGTTTGAGAGCCGCGGATTAAGTTATAACCATCGGAAGAAAGGCTAACCCCTCGCCAGGTACTCAGGGAGAGGGGCAGGGGTGAGGGAGAGACCCTCTCTGCTAACGACTAAAGACTACCAACTAACGACTGCCCAAGCTATCCGGCTTACAAACCAAACAAGGTTTATAATACTTTATGGCTTCGTCGCGGCTGATCTGTATTTTCTTTTGGATAGGAAGCGGCAGGTCTCGCGGTGATACTTATTTCCTTTGCGCGTAATATAGACTGTCTTCGGGAGCTTTTGCGCAGATAACTCCGGTGCAATGACAAGAAAAATAAGCAGAACGATGTAGCGGCTTCTATAGGCTATCATTTGTCTCTCAATTCCACTATCGGTTCACCACTTTCTATTAGCGATAATACTTCAGGGAGTTTTGCTGCGAAGATCCTTTTTAGCGATTCATTAGAGGTATTACCGCAGCGTAGCCAGATCACTTGCGGAGGGGCGCCGAAATATTCAACAAGTGTTATGAAATCGCTGTCTTTCGTAATGACGATTGCTTCTTCTGTTCTTGCTTTCAGGAATATTTCGGTATCATCTGCATCGCGCAAACCTATATCCCGTAGTGGAGTTACGTTATGTTCCGGGAATTCCTCATTCAGCCATAATGCAATAGCCGGTGAGAGATGTGCATCCAACCACAATTTCATACGAGCACTAATTCATGCCCGACGGACTTCGAGGCGTATTGAAGCGCGGCTTTGATGTCATCGCTTTCGAGATCGGGTAATTCAAGAAGAACCTCTTCACGCGACAGACCGCTTGCAAGGAGATCGAGTACGTCCTGCACTCGAATCCGCATTCCGCGAATGCTTGGCTTTCCACCACACTTCGCAGGATCGATAGTAATTCGTTGCAATAAATTTTCCATACAAAGCTAACAAACCCCAAGCTGAAATTGCTCCAAAGGCATAACGCACTACTCGTCTTGCGAGAAGGGCATGTGTGAGTGGATAGCCTTCACTGACAAAATCTAAACCTTAATTCGAGAGATTTTAATTTTGTGCAAGTATCTCTGGCTCAAGGACAAGAAAAATAAGAAGAACGATGCACAGGCTTGGTGGAAATGCTCAGAAGACCTCAGTAGGTGATGTAGTAACTGTTATTTCGAACGGAACCAAGTGCCCAAACAAATTCTTAAGAAGAGAATCTTTAACACCATATTTCCGAAGGGATTTGAGTGATGTGCTACTATGAAAGTTATCTATAAAATAACATATCCGAATGGCAAGATTTATATCGGCAAGGATTTGACCGATAGCATCAATTATTTCGGAAGTGCAAGCAGCGATCTCATTGCAAAAGATTTTCCGAGAGAACTTCGAAAAGATTTTACCATAAGAAGAGAAATTTTGTGGGAGTCCGAGACGGCTTCAGATAATGAGGTGAACATGAAAGAAGTAGAATATATAAAAAATTTCCGTTCAAACAATCCCACCGTCGGTTACAACCGCTGGCCGAAATATGACGAAACGAAGTAAACGTACAGGGCAAATCTAAAGTTAAGTTCGTCCCACCCTAAATCAAGCATCATCTTCTAAAAGAAAGGGGCCAGTTAATGCAGAATAGTAAATGCAGAATTTATGAGGGTTTGTTTTGCATCCAATAGATGAAGCTGGTATGCGCCGGAGGGTAGATTCTGCACATTGATCCGTGCATCATCGGATAGCGTTCCATGAAGTATTTCAGCGCCGCTCATAGAAAAAATTTCATACCTATATCCCGCCTGTGCGTTGCGGAGTCCTCGCACGAAAATATAACTTCCGGCAGGGTTCGGCGCTATGGTAACTTCAGGAATTGGCATTTGCGGACTGACAGCAGATGTGCTGTTTGTTAGGGCAAGCGTTACGCAGTTACCGCCTAGTATAGTTGATCCGTCTGAGACATATATGCAGTAGCTTTCGGTGTCAGGTCTATCGGCGTAGGGAACGACTATGACTTCAAGCGGAAGCATTTGGTTCTGACCGATACCTATGATATCTCCATCGTGCACGACGTTTCCATTAATCTTAGTGGAGATGACCCACTGAATTGCAGACTTTTGGCTCACCGTGAAAGATCCTACAAAACCAGTAGAAGTGACAAAGCCGCGAAGAGTATGCTGCGGTACCGTTTTCTCATTCATATTATACGTGATGAATGTGGAATCAAGTGAAACTTCCATATAAGTCGGGTGTAGGTTTGTCTGTGCGTTGCCGCTACTTGCAGAAATGATGAGAAAACTCAGAGCAAACATGAGAGGAAGTGAGGTTCGTGTTTTCATAGATGTAATTGTGTGCGATGATGATAAAAATCAACACATGGTTACTAAGGGTAGTTCTTTCGGAGAATGAGGTATAGAATACTATATTCCGGAGAAACCTCTTCCCCCCATTTTACGTTTAGTACAAAGGCTCCTAAAACGAGCCTTTAATTAAGTTACAAAGTAGGACTAAATTAGTCGTACTTTAGGAAAAGTTAGGACGAATGCTCAGGCTATCAAAACGTGTGGAATATGGACTTATGGCGCTTCAGTACTTGGCAAAGTCCGGTACGGTAGCGACGACGCGCGAAATTTCGGCGTCGAAGAATATTCCGTATGACTTGCTTGCGAAGGTGATGCAGTCATTGAAATCCGAAGGCATTATTGATTCATACCAAGGTGTACGCGGCGGATATGCGCTGCTCTTCTCGCCGGAATCAATTAATCTTTCGCGTGTCGTCAAAGCACTCGATGAGCATACAACGATCACCGAATGCATCTCTCCATCGGGCGAGCATGCAACGTGTCAGATGTTCGATACCTGCACGATCAAAGAACCGATGAATAAACTTCAGCTTCGCATGGAGGAATCCATGGGGAAGATGACGATAGCGGAATTGCTTTGATTTTGTTTTTAGGTGTCATTGCGAGGAGCCGCGAAGCGCGACGAAGCAATCCCCTGAGGATTGGTAGAAAGTAACGTTCTGCAAATACATTGTGGGAATCGCTTCGTCAGTCGCTATCGCATCTACTCGCAATGACACAGTAAGAAAAAAAGATGTCGGGATTAAGCAAACGATATTACTTGTATATGATGACAAACAAACACTTGAATGTCCTTTATACAGGAGTTAGGAATGATCTCCGGCGAAGAGTAAACGAGCACAAGGAAAAGAAAATAGAAAGCTTTTCAAAACAGTATAATACTGATCGGCTCGTTTATTACGAAGAGTTTTATGAAGTAGATCAGGCTATTGCCCGCGAAAAACAAATTAAAGGTGGCTCGCGAAAAAAGAAAGATTTACTAGTTGAGAAAATGAATCAGGAATGGAAGGATCTCTCGGTAGAGTTTTTGTAGAGAGAAATTCTGCCATTATTTAGGGGATTGCTTCGCTATCACTCGCAATGACACAAAGACAAAATTTTTGAAAAGGAAACGATACAATGGTAAAGATACCGATATACTTAGATAATAACGCCACCACGCCTGTTGACCCTCGCGTGCTTGAGGCGATGATGCCGTATTTTACCGAGAAATTCGGTAATGCTGCAAGCCGTAATCACAGCTTTGGCTGGTCGGCAGAGGAGGGTGTTGATTGGGCACGTAATACGATCGCCAAATATATTGGCGCCGATGAAAAAGAGATCGTCTTTACTTCCGGTTCGACCGAAGCAAATAATCTTGCCATCAAAGGCGTTGCCGAGATGTATGCCTCCAAAGGTAATCACATCATCACCTGCACGACTGAGCATAAAGCTGTGCTTGATACATGCAAAGCTCTGGAGCGCAAGGGTTCGCGCGTCACGTATCTGACCGTCAATAGTGAAGGATTTATTAATCTCGATGAACTTCGCGCTGCGATCACCGATCAGACGATTCTTGTCACGATCATGCATGCCAATAATGAGATCGGCGTGATACAAGATATTGAAGCCATCGGAAAAATTTGTCATGAGAAGGGTGTGCTCTTCCATACCGATGCAACGCAGTCCATCGGTAAAATACCTTTCGATGCTCAACGAATGAATGTTGATCTTGCATCAATGTCAGCACATAAAATGTACGGACCGAAAGGCGTCGGCGCTTTATATGTTCGCAAAAAAAATCCTCGCGTTAAGCTTACATCTCAAATGGATGGCGGCGGGCATGAGCGCGGAATGCGTTCGGGCACGCTGAATGTGCCTGGCATCGTCGGACTTGCAAAAGCGCTTGAGATATGTATGACGGATATGTCCGTCGAAGTGCCACGCATTCAAGGCATGCGCGATAAACTTTGGAATTTGCTCAATGCCGAGCTTGATGAGCTGTATATCAATGGACCTGATCCATTGAAGAATCCTGAATCACGCTTACCTGGAAATCTCAATGTCAGCTTTGCATTCGTCGAAGGCGAAGCAATGATGATGGGCATTAAGGATATCGCCGTTAGTTCAGGGTCTGCTTGTACATCAGCAAGCTTAGAGCCGAGTTATATTTTAAAGGCGCTCGGAGTCGGAGAAGATCTAGCGCATACATCTATTCGTTTTGGAATCGGAAGATTCAACACGGATGAAGAGATCGAGTACACTGCAAAAGATGTGATCAAAGCAGTGCTTCATCTGCGCGATATGTCGCCGCTTTATGAAATGGCGAAGATGGGAATAGATTTGAAATCAGTAGAGTGGGCAGCACACTAATTAGCTATGAGCGCTGAGTAATGAGGACTGAGTGTTATTACGCAGCACTTGTGAAAGATTCGTATTTTTGCATGACAACGATTTTACTTAGCACTCATAGCTCAGCACTCAGCACTTAAAAAAGACATGCCAAGTTCAGACATATTTATAGATTATCCGTACGAGCTTTTTAGCTTCATGCGTGAGATACATAAGCCGGTGTTCCATAACTCGAACATCTTCTTGCGCGATATGCAGTATTCCATTCAGGATTACTTTCAGGATAAGCAAGGCGTAACAGTTCGCGATCCTGAAGCAGAACGTATCACTCAGGAAGTCGCAAGAGCTTTCGAGAGTAAAGGAATTTTTAAGAAGGTAAATCCGCAAGGATATACGCTGAATTATCCTGAACTTGTTGCCAGCAAAACGGGCAATACCCGTGGTGGAATGCAAGGGGAGTTACCCGATCAGATGCCGCCGCCCAAAGCCGCAGCACCTGCGCCAGCTCCGAAAGCCGCTGCTCCGTCAGCAGCAGCAAAACCAGTTGCCGCACCAAGCGTACCCAAACCAGCTGCTGTGCCTATAGTTGCAGGGGCTACGCCGGCAGGAGCAAAAGCTCCTCCGCCATGGCTGAAGAAATAAGCAAACAATGATAGACGCTTTGGCATAAAAGTTGAATCAAAAAAGAATAGAAAACGTATAAAATAGCAGAAAGTAAAGGATAAGATTATGGCATATTCAGATAAGGTTTTAGATCACTATTCGAATCCGCGTAATGTCGGAACGATGGACCCGAACGATCCGAATGTCGGAACGGGATTAGTTGGTGCACCGGAATGCGGTGACGTGATGCGTTTGCAGCTCAAGATCAGCGACGACGGCATCATCGAAGATGCGAAGTTCAAAACATTTGGCTGCGGAAGCGCCATTGCTTCAAGCTCTTTTGCAACGGAAGTGATCAAAGGACGCTCGATCGATGAAGCGTATGCGCTCAAGAATACGGAGATCGTGAAGGAATTGAATCTTCCTCCGGTAAAGATCCACTGTTCGGTTCTTGCCGAAGATGCGATCAAAGCAGCGATTTCGGATTACAAGAAAAAACATGCAGCGCTTGAAGCTGCGAATGCGTAAATTTTAGCTTAAATTAGCTTAAAGGAGAAGATAACTATGTTAATGGAAAATGAAGTAATGACAGCTCCGTCTCTTGAAGAGACGACAGTTGAAAAGGCTTTTGCCAATATTGATGAAGAGATCAACCTGACGGAAAAAGCTCGTACCGAGATCGCAAAGATCATGGCGGCGAATAATATTCCAGAAACCTACGGCTTGCGCGTCGGCGTCAAAGGCGGCGGATGCTCGGGGCTTTCGTATTCGCTTGGCTTCGATAAAGAAGCGCATGAAGGCGATATGAAACTCACAATCGAAGGCGTAAATATTTTCGTTGATCCGAAATCGCTCTTCTATTTATCAGGCACTCAACTTGATTATACTGACGGGTTGAACGGCAAAGGATTCGTCTTCAACAATCCAAACGCCAGCAAATCCTGCGGTTGTGGAAGTTCGTTCGGAGTATAATTTCGCATTTATAATGCAGGACTTCTTTCTTACGCTCGGCGTAGAGCGGACATTTGGTTTTGATAACGCCGCTCTTGAGCGGCGTTTTCACGATTTACAGCGTAGCTCTCATCCGGATCGTTTTTCAGGAGAGCCTGCAGAAATTATTGATTCTGCACTTGATCGCTCAAGCGCGATCAATGAAGCATACAGAACTCTTCGCAATCCATTACGCCGAACAAAGCATTTGCTTTCGCTCTATGGATATTCAGTTGAACAATCGAAGCAGGTTCCGATGGACTTGCTTGAACTGGTGATGAATGTTCAGGAGAAAGTGAGTGAAATTGAATTTGCAAATGAAGATGCAAAGTCTGGGATAATTAAAAGCATAGAACCGCTTCTCCGAGAAATGAACGGGCGCAAATCAATGATTGATAGTGAATGCGATAAACAACGTGGAGAATGGGATGCGATTCTTAACCATGCCGAACCAGGCGGTGAAATAAGTGAGGCAGAAAAAACAATTTTACAACGCATAGCAAGTGCTCTTGCTTCACGAGCATATATCATAACGTTGCTCGATTCTCTTACCGCTGCAAGTAAAGGGGATTCGATGGTGTTGAAACATTAACTCTCGCCCACCATTGAAATGGTAGGCTATGTTGTTGTCATCCGCCAAAGACGGATTCTGGTAGTCGCCTTTGGCGACGGCAACAACTCCACCCACGGTTTCAACCGTGGGCGGAGTTCGGAATGAAATATTAATTTGATTTTTTATGCCCACAATAGATAACATTCAAGCATCTCTTCATCAGGCGCAAGATGCACTTGCGTTATTCTTGGCAGATAAAAATTCGCTTGCACAAATTGAGCAGTTCGTCGAATTGCTGACAAAGACGTTCAACTCCGGTAATAAGATCTATTCAGCGGGCAATGGCGGAAGTCATTGTGATGCAATGCATTTTGCTGAAGAGTGGACGGGTCGTTATCGCAAAGACCGCAAGCCGCTTCCGGCGCTTGCATTTGCTGATCCGTCGCATATGAGCTGCGTCTCGAATGATTACGGCTTCGAACATGTCTTCGAGAGAATGGTTGAGGCGTTCGGAGAAAAGGGAGATATATTCCTTGGCATCACTACTTCCGGCAATAGTAAGAATATTCTTCTTGCAGCCGAAGCAGCAAAGAAAAAAGGAATGCACGTCGTCGGACTTTTGGGCAAGGATGGTGGACCAATGAAAGGACTATGCGACATTCCGATCATTGTACCGGGTGCAACGACAGACCGTATTCAGGAATTGCATATTAAGATCATTCACATCGTAATCGAATGTACTGAGCGAAATCTGTTTCCTGAGTTATACTCATAAATTTTTTATTTTTTAATTTTGCATTTTTAATTTCTAAACTCTTGCCACTTCAAATCACATTACCGGGGCAGAATATCGGCGGGAAAGTCGTCGGGATCGATCTTGGTACGACGAATTCTCTCGTTGCCTACGTCGAGTTTGGTGAGGCGAAGGTTATACCCGGGCGCGATGGCGGTCTTGTGCCATCAGTTGTGACAATAGGCGATGATGGAAGTATTGTTGCTGTTGGAGTTGCTGCAAAACGTCGTGCGCTGATTGATGCAGGGCATACGGTATATTCTGTTAAGCGTTTGATGGGCAAATCATACTCCGATGTGAAGAAGGAATCGGGTATGCTTTCGTATAAGCTTGTTCCGAGAGAAGAAGGACTCGTTCGCATTAGCATAGGTGACAAAGAATACACTCCAATAGAACTTTCGAGTTTTGTTCTCAGCGAACTTAAAGAACGTGCTGAAAAATATTTTGAAGAACCGGTAACGAAAGCTGTCATTACTGTCCCTGCATATTTCAACGATGCACAACGCCAAGCAACAAAAGATGCCGGACGTCTTGCGGGATTGGATGTACTTCGCATTATTAACGAGCCAACTGCAGCAGCGCTTGCGTACGGACTTGATAGAAAAAAGAATGGCATCTTCGCCATTTACGATTTTGGCGGCGGTACGTTTGATGTTTCAATTCTGAAACTCACCGACGGTGTATTTGAAGTACTTGCAACAAATGGTGATACATATCTTGGCGGCGATGATATTGATAGGCGCTTAATGGAGCTGTTCCTTTCGCAGATCACAAGAGTTGAACCAAGTTTTATTCCGAGTGCTGAAGAACTTCAACTCGTAAGACTTGAAGCGGAGCGAGCGAAAATTACACTTTCGAATGCGCCTTCAGTAACGGTTGACATTTCAATTCCGAGTAAGAATATCGCATACAAGCGAAATTTTACTCATGCCGAACTTGACATGATCTCGCGTCCTGTATTGGAGCGGACAAAGAAACCGTGCTTGGATGCAATGAAGGATGCAGGTTTATCGCCGAAAGATATTGAAGAAGTTGTGCTCGTCGGCGGCTCAACGCGTATGCCTGCTGTAAAGGCTCTTGTACAGGAGTTGTTTCAACGCAAACCACATGACTCGCTAAATCCTGATGAGACGGTTGCTCTTGGCGCAGCGATTCAGGCAAATATTCTTTCCGGCGGCGCGAATGATATCTTATTACTTGATGTAACTCCGTTATCGCTTGGTATCGAGACGATCGGCGGAATGATGAGCACAATTATTTCGCGCAACACTACTATTCCCACAAAGGCAAAAGAAAATTATACGACATTCGCCGATAACCAAACCGGTGTAGAGATCAATGTCTATCAAGGTGAACGTGACCAAGTCAAGGACAACCGACATCTTGCATCATTTACTCTGAAAGGCATTCCACCGTTGCCTGCAGGGGCTGCAAAAGTCGAAGTAAATTTTCTTATCGATGCCGATGGTATTTTGCACGTAACTGCAAAAGAAGTTTATACAGGAATAGAAACGCAGATTGAAGTGAAACCATCGTACGGTTTGACAGACGAAGAGATTGAGCGGATGCTTCGAGAGAGCATTAAATTTGCAAAAGAGGATATTGCCGTGCGCCGCCTTATCGAAACGAAGACAGAAGCCGAACGTGTTGTAGCCGCAACAGAGAAAGTGATGGGGCAGATTCGCAGAGGCGAGGTGAATATCTCTTCCGATAAGATGCAAACGCTCAATATAAACGGCATGATTGACGCACTTTATGCGGTGAAAAAATCTCTTAGCGGAGAAAATGCAAAAGAGCTTCAGGAAAATCTTGATACTCTTGAGCATGTGACTGAGCCTCTTGCGCACGAAATTATGAATGCCTCCGTTTCACAGGCGTTAAGCGGGAAGGCATTAGAAGAAGTAGGATCGTAAATTTTATTAAGGAATATATTGCCGACAATTACGTATTATCCGATGAATGTTACCTGCGAGGCTCTCGTAGGTGATAATATTTTAGAAGTAGCACTTGCCAACGGTATTGACTTGCAGCATAACTGCGGCGGTGTCTGCGCCTGCTCGACCTGTCACGTCATTGTCAAGAAAGGGTTGAACTCATTGACCGAAATGTCCGATGATGAAGGCGATCAACTTGATGAGGCAGAAGGCTTAACGCTCGATTCGCGCCTTGGATGTCAGTCAAAAATAACAGAAGACGTTGATCTGATCGTTGAAATTCCGCAGCTTAACCCTGCAATAGCAAAACTTTTTCACGAAGGAGCGCATTAGAATACCTATGACCTGGACTGATATAGAAGATATTGCTGAAGCCTTACTTGCAGCTCAACCGGAAGTCGATCCATTGACGGTACGGTTTACACAATTGCGTGATTGGATCGCAGCGTTACCTGATTGGAGCGACGATATTCATCTCTCAAATGAAGCAAAGCTTGAAGCTGTGCAGATGGAATGGTACGAACTTTGGAAAGATGAACACGGAGGCTGATGGCAAGCATTAATACTCGCATACCACTTTTCCCGCTTGGTGTCGTATTATTTCCGACATCTCGTGTACCGCTTCATATTTTTGAAGATCGGTATAAGAAACTCTGCGAAGAGAGTTTGAAAAATCATTCGACTTTCGGCATTAATTATGTTGAAGAAGAAAAGCTTCACTCCATAGGCTGCACGGCACAAATCGCCGATGTAATCAAGCGTTATCCCGATGGCAAGCTTGATATTATTACCGAAGGTGTTCGCCGATATGAGATCGTCAAGTTCGAGCAGGGAGGAGATACTGATCTTGCTCATGCAACCGTGAGATGGATCGAAGATGTAACCGAAGAACGCGACTTGGCTCTCGCCGACGAAACGATTGGGCTTTTTAATGAGTTGTGCGAGCTGGCATATAAAGGCACGATCGATACGCTTGATCCGTTGATGTGGCAGGGAAGCGATAAGCTTCCGTCATTTGCCATCGCGCAAAAATCGGGACTGGAAGCCGATCAGCGTCAGGCGTTGTTGTCAATCACCAGCGAAAACGAGAGGCTTGCGATCTTGAAGAATTTTTTGATTCAACTACTTCCAAGAGTGAAGGAAATTGAGACCGTGAATGATCTTATCCGAAACGACGGATATATCGTTACCTGGAACAGGAAGAAATAATGTCGTAAATTTGCAGATATTTTAATCATCATAACAAGAACCTATGAATAAAAAAGGAAAAGTAGTCGCAAAGAAACATAAGAAAGCGGTCATCCGTGTGAAAGCAAAAGCGAAAGCCGCAAAAGAAGCCGCAAAGGGAAACAAGAAGAAGGCGAAGTAAGAGCTTTTTTAGATCAAGCAATGCGGCGGTCACAGTTTGTGCCCGTCGCATTTTTTGTTGAATATGAATATAAAAAAAATCGAACAGCTTCTTTCGGAGAAAAAGACGCTTGTAATGGGAGTGCTTAATGTCACGCCTGATTCATTTTCAGATGGCGGCGTATTTTTTAATGCCGAGGTTGCTGTGCGTCATGCAATCCAAATGCTTACCGAAGGCGCAGATGTTATAGATATTGGCGGGCAATCAACGCGTCCTCCCGGCAGTGCTTATGGCGATGGCGCTCCGCCTGTCAACGAGGATGAAGAACTTCGCAGGGTACTACCCGTTATTGATTATCTGATGATGGAGCATCCCGAAGCGATCATTTCCATTGATACGACAAAAGCAGAAGTGGCTCGCCGTGCCCTCGATTCCGGCGCAACGATCATTAATGATGTCAGCGGTGCGACTGGGGATGAGAAGATGCTTGATGTTGCACAAGAGAAAGATGCACCTATCATTTTAATGCATGGCTACGGTCCGCAATTTACAAAAGCAAAGATCGAAGAATATCATTATGACAATGTATCCGAAGAGGTTTTTCTGTGGTTAAGAAAGAGAATTGAACTTGCAAAGGAAAAGGGAATTAAGACTATTCTTGCCGATATTGGTTTTGGATTTGCTAAAAGAGCTGATGATAATATGACGCTACTTAGAGAGCATAATAAATTTACCGAGCTTGAAGTGCCGATGTTACTCGGAGTATCACGGAAATCAACGATTGGAAAGATTCTTGGCGGAGTTCTTCCATCCGAACGAGTCAATGGTAGTATTGCCGCAGCAATCTACGGAGCAATGAACGGCGCAAAAATTATTCGCACCCATGACGTGAAGCAAACAGTAGAAGCTCTGAAAGTTATTGATGCCTTGCGATAACAACTCCAAATTATTTTTGTACAACAATCATCTTCATCTCTGTTCTTCCATTCTGAGAGAGTTTGCAATAATATGTACCGTTCGGAAGATCATGAAGATCAAGAGAAGCCGAATTTGTTTCTTTTCCTGAAACGAATTGGCGGAAAGTCCGCACCACATTCCCCAAAACATTTATCAATTCGATCTGTGCAAATCCAGGCTCAGAAACAAAGAATGTAACTGTTGATGTCCTTTGTGCTGGGTTAGGGTAGATACTATTTATCTCTAAAGAAGATGAGCTATTTCCCTTAACGCCGGATTTTGTGGATTGTATTATCTCCTGCGGGAATTTATAAGCGCGGTAGCACCAAGCGCCGCGTTGAATGGAAAGTTGGAATGTTCTCTTGCCTTCGGGTGTGACTTCTACAGCTTCAGGAGAAGTATTAAGCCCCAGGCAGATAAATGTATTCCCGTCAGGTAATCGTTGTACGTTTCCTCCTGCCGGAGAATAGGGAAGATTTTTATATTGCCATACACTTGTTGCAGTGAAGTGCGTCTCATCGAGAGCATATTCCACTGCTCGTGATGATGGGATAACCGTGTCTTTCCCATTGAGATGTACCGAATGAAAATTACCGTTATCCCACAAAGTAATATGCCCATTTGCAATGCGAGTCGGATTATGTTGATGTGAAAAGTGTAGGGTATCTCCAATGAACGCGAATTGGTTATGCTTCCCGCCCCAACTCCAGATTGTGCTTGCATCGGTTCTACTGATTTTCATAACTCTGTCCTGATGTCTGAGTGACGCAATAATATTTCCATCGGTATCAAAAGCCGCAGTATTTATATGAACATAATCAACGAAGGAGGATGTAAGTTTTTCATGGGTAGCGTCGGTTATCTCCGTGTGATCCCAACTTCTCCATTGAAAAATAACATTTTTAGAACTGTCAATTTCTTGGATGATCGCTCCGGTTACCGTTGCTTTCACTTTCGCGCCTGAATCGGGAATAACTTTCGTCATATCGACATATTCCGGATCAAAAGAAATAACGAGAGAATGATTATTCGGCAAGAGCCAGAAGTCATGATAATCAGTTGTGTACCCGTTACCGCACTTATACTCATCCTGCAGTTTTCCATTCTTATCTACTCGCTCGATCTCACCGCAAGCAAATCCGCCATTCACAGTGGAGGTCTTTGCAAAATAGGAGAAGGTATTATCAGGCAAGACTTTGAAATTTTCGCATCCCTTTGGTACATTCTGGAAATACGAAACACCCCCGGAATTATCCAGCATCGAAATAACAGAATACGTACCCATGAAAAGATCCTCAGCAGTAAAAAATACATTTCCTGCAGAGGGGCTATTGACTGAATCAATAGAAAGATAAATTGGCAAGGAATCTATAGGCCAGCATTCATGGGTATCCCCATCACCATTATTTGAAGACTTTAGGAGTTGTTCAAATTCATCACGTTCTCTGTTCTGAATTTCGAGAAGCGCATGATCTCGTGCAGATTCAGTCATTGATGTCGTTTGAAAACTATAACTCATCGGCGCGTTCATCACATCTTCCGGATAGGTAAACTTCACAGCAACCTTTTCATTGAGAGTAAACGGATTGTTCGGTTTAAAAATGATCGTCCGGTTATCGTCCGAGATCAAAATTTTTCCTGTATGAACACCGCTTTGGGATCCAATAACTGTAAAGGAAAAATCTGATGCACTATGAAGACGTACTATATCTCCTATCGGTCGGATGATAAGCGTTGTTTTTGAAGGAACATAAATATCACCGTCTTTGGGTGATAGATATATAGCCGCAGTTTTATTGCAGGTAGAATTTAGAATAGCATTCTGTGAAAATGCAACGGAAACCTGTATAATAAAAAAAACAAGAAATAAAGCGATGTGGTGTCGTTTCATTTTTTTTTACCCCCTGTGTGTGTGGTGACAGCAACTCAAAGTTCTGAAGTAAAACCAACGACTACCTCCTGAACTTAGTTCACCTAAAAATCAGCAAGTAGTAACTCAGTGTGATTGACATTTTGTAGGAGATAAAATTCAGTGTTGGCGAATGGGCGTATGAAGAATCTCCTCATAGTTTGTAGCCCCAAAGTCTCTGCAACAATGAGGGGATTCCTCACATCGTTTTTTATGCTTTGCATAAAAAACGATGTGAGGAATGACATATAATTTGCTTCTTCTGATCGCAGCCCTAATTATTTTTGTATAACGACCAACTTTGTCGCCGACTTTCCACTCTCAGAGAGTTTACAATAATATGTGCCGTTCGGAATATTTTGGGTATCCAGATTAAACTTATCTGTCCCATTACCTGAAACTGTGATGAGCGACGAGCGAACGACTTTCCCCAGAACATCAATGAGCTCAACCCGAGCCACCTCTGCTTCGAGAGTTGAAAATGTTACCGTTGAAGAATTGCGAGCCGGGTTCGGATAAATGCTTTGAATCTCCAGTGAATTTGTAGCACCGGGCGTTTGAACAACTCCCAGCGGCTGGGACCATACATATCTAAGTGAGCGGTAATTAAATCCTCCCTGGATTAAGCTTAGTTGAAAAACTTTCTTTCCATCCTGGGTTATCTCTAATACATTCGGAGAACTGAGCACACCGAAGCCAATAAATGTATTTCCATTTGGCAGCCGTTGAACGTTACCGCTTGCAAAGCAGAAGGGCAGATCGAGATATTCCCAAACAACTTTTGCTGTGAGGCTGCTTTCATCGAGATCATACTCTACGGCGCGTGAATATGAAGTATCATGATAGGTGCCATCGCCCCACTGAGTCTTTCTGTAGTTCCCATTATCCCATAACGTGATGTGCCCATTCGGAAGGCGGCGCGCATCATGCTGATACGAAAACTGCAATGTATCGCCGGTGAATGTAAAAAAATTATTTTTTCCGCCCCAACGCCAAATAATTCTGCCATTGGTTGAGTTGATCTTTGTTACTTCATCCATGTGACGGAAGCTCGCAATAATATTGCCGTCTGTGTCCAATTCCATCGAATTAATATGAGCGCAATCAAAAGCAGTATGATTTGGATCGTTAAATTTTATATGAGTAGCATCGGTATCCGAAAAATGATCCCGACTTCTCCATTGAAATATGACATTTTTATTGGTATCAAGTTCCTGAATTATTGCTCTTAAAAGGGTTGCAGACTTCGATGCATTCGGATCGCCTGTCAGCACTCTCATATCTATATTATCCGTGGGTTCATACGCTTCGAGTAAGACATGACCGTTCGGCAATAATCTAAAATCATGATAATCCTCGAAGTACCCATTGCCGCATCTGAAGGTATCAAGGGGGGCGTAGTTCTTATTCAATAAATGTACTGAGCCTTCAAAAGCATCCGGTCCAATTACCGTATCAAGATTAAAATAGGAAACGCGGTTATTGGATTCCATTTTGAAGTCTTGTCCACCGTTCGGTAAGATCTCGCGTTCAAAAAGCGGTGTGGCATCATTATCAAGAATCATTATAAATCTATTCGCGCCCCCTGGAGCGAGGAATATCTCTCCGGGAGCAATATTTGGCAGGTCGGCAATATCAATCTTTAGCTTAGGGAAATATGGAGGGATAGTATCAGATAAAGTAGTCTGCGCCACTTCAGGAGATTTATCCTTTTCTACTTTATTTCTAAATTCCTCGATCTCTCTGGTTTCTTCATCTCTGAACTGCTTTAATAAAAATACCTGCCTTTTCACAGTCATAGGAGTGATACGAAAACTATAGATGACCGGATCAAATGTTTTCTCGTCTGAAATGCTAAATCCAACATTCACATTTTCATTCAAGACGAACGGCAAGTCTGGCTTAAAGATCACAGTTCTGTTATCATCAGAGATCACGACCTTGCCGGAATGAACTCCGCTGAGTTCTCCGCGAACACTGAAAGAAAAATCCTGGGCTGTATGCGAGCGGACAACCGATGCCTGCGGCCTGACGATCAGCGTTGTTTTTTGGGGAACATCGGTATCTCCATTCTTAGGAGATTGGAAGACCAATCCGTGAGAATATACCAGAACCTCAGGAGAGTGCCCGCCATACGAAACAGTTGTAATAAAAAAAACACCAAATAAAATACAGGAAAGATACTTCATTTATTTTTGTACGATGATCATTTTTGTTATAGCATTGCTTCCTTGCGAAAGCTTACAATAATATGTACCGGAAGCAAGATTATGCAAGTCTAGATCAACAGAGTATGTTCCTGCAGCGGAAAGTTTTTCGCTGATACTACGAGCGGTGTTACCGATAATGTCAAGAAGTTCTATTCGCATTAATCCCGGTTTTGTAACAGAAAAAGAAATGTTTGCAATGTTTTGTGCAGGGTTTGGATAGATGCTTGCAATTCCGAATGAACTTGCTGTTCCAGTCTGCCGTACAGAACTTGGAGGTGTGAACTCATATCGATAGGTCCTATAGGAGAATGCAAGTTTCTGAATTGACATTTGAAAAACTCGTTCATTTGCCGGGTTAATTTCCACTGCACTTGGCTGAGTCGTATTCCCTAATCCGATCATCGTATTTCCATTTGCAAGCCGTTGAACATTTCCTGCTGCTGAACAAAAGGGAAGCTTGTTATACTGCCACACTGCGGTTGCTGTATGATTCACTTCGTCAAGATCATATTCTATGGCACGGGTGGAAGGACGGGTGATGATCGTATCCTTGCCATTTATTACAGTATCCTTTGTATGGAGATTCCCATTATCGAGCATCGTAATATGACCATTATCGATTCGTTCAGGATCATGTTGATGCGAGAATCGCAGTGTATCTCCTAAGAATGTAAATTGATTATGCTTACCGCCCCAACGCCAAAGAAATCCGCCATTGCTTCTCGTGATCTTCGCAACTTCGTCGCAATGCCTGAACGAAGCGAGGATATTGCCATCTTTTGGATCATTGAGCGCAGCGTTGATATGCATATAGTCAATGACGGTATCATTTTTATTAGCAGGAACGAGGTGGACATCTCTCGTTGCATCAACAATTTGGAAATGATCCCAGCTTCTCCATTGAAAAAATAAATTTTTATCTTGATCAAGCTCCTGAATAATAGCGCCAACAACCAATGCATGAGAATAAGCCTGTGATACAAGAGATTTATAGGCTCCGCTTTGAACTGTATCGAGGTAGACTTTCATGTCCACAAAGCGAGGATCATAGGCAATGAGTATTGAATGACCATTCGGAAGAAGCTGGAAGTCATGAAGATCGGCAATATAGCCGACGCATTGGAAAGTGTCGATCAAGTTCATGTTCCTATCCAAATGCTCATTCCTTCCAAAAAAAATTCCTCCGATAGGGGCTTTGAGTTCTTGCCTGAAAAAGGTTAACGTTCCATCAGGCTGCATACGAAAATTTCCGCAACCGATTGGAATATCCCGTTCAAAAAGAAGATTATTACCGCCGGAAGGATCTTGGGAAGCAGTATCACTTACTATTGCAAGAAAAGAATACGGAGAAGGACTTACACCGGTTGGTGAAAAGAAGATGTTGCCGGGATAATGAGTGGTTACTGTATCAATGACCACTACTGCCGGTGTAAATGCTACGGTATCATTACCCATCGGAAGAGTAGCATTTGCTTCCAGTGCCGCTTCGATCTCAGCCTGATCTTTTTGATGAAAGGTATAAAGTGCCTGCCCGCACTGCAATTCAGTCATGGAAGTAATATGAAAACTGAAAGAAAGCGGGGGAATCTCGGCTCCTTTAACAGCGAAATTTACATAGACTACATCATTTAAATTAAACGGATGATCGGGTTTATAAATAATAGTCTGATTATCATCGGAGATAACAACTTTGCCCGTATAAGAACCATTGATACCGTTGACAAAAAAATAAAAGTCAGATGCAGTCTTATTTTGCATAAAACTTTTGGTCGGACGGATAATGAAGGTTGTGCGCTGCGGCACATACTCATCACCATCTTTTGGCCATTGGTATTCTATCACAGATCGTGAAGAGCCGGCACTTTGAGGTAAATTTTGGGCTTTTGACAATGCGACGGGGGAAAGA
This sequence comes from Kapaibacterium sp. (SeqCode), assembly GCA_038210275.1. Classification (GTDB taxonomy): domain Bacteria; phylum Bacteroidota; class Ignavibacteria; order Palsa-1295; family Palsa-1295; genus PALSA-1296. The sequence goes on from JBBQWV010000018.1 coordinate 37,252, forward strand.
AGGATCGCTAAACAGAGGCAGCAAACGAATCTCATGATTATAATCTACGGAAAAAAGTTGTATACTACAGGAACACATAAAGTTACGAACGCCATTCAAAAGAACATAGTTCATGTTCTAAAGACACCAAAACTGCACAAAGTGTGACAAATAATCTTCCCAAACTCGTTTTTTATGGATAACCATATAAGTTCCGAAACGAATACCCGTACCTATTGGTTAGGCACGTTAATACAATAAAAGGAGTACAAGTGGCAGAGAGAGTAGTAGAACATTTCAGGCACGATATTCGCAATGTTGCGATCATCGCCCACGTTGATCACGGCAAGACGACTCTTGTCGATCAGATGCTGCGTCAGAGCGGCACATTCAGAGCAAACGAGCAGTTGACAGAACGCGTCATGGATTCCAATGATCTCGAGCGAGAGAAGGGAATTACCATCATGGCGAAGAATACGAGCGTCCATTGGAATAAGACGAAGATCAATATCGTCGATACTCCAGGTCACGCCGATTTCGGCGGTGAGGTCGAGCGCATCCTGAAAATGGTTGACGGAGTAGTTCTCCTTGTCGATGCAGCAGAGGGATGTCTTCCGCAAACAAAATTCGTGCTCAGCAAAAGCTTGCAATTACATTTGCAGCCTATCGTCGTTATCAATAAGATCGATAGAAAAGATGCTCGTCCGCAGGAAGTGCTCGATGAAGTATTCGAGCTTTTCATGTCGCTTGGCGCAACGTACGAGCAGCTTGAATTTCCGATCGTTTATGCTGTCGGTAAATTTGGTTTAGCGAAGTATAAACTTGAAGACGAAGCTGTCGATCTTGCACCATTATTCCAAACGATCATTGATAAAGTCCCACCGCCTCCGGGTGAGTTGGAAAAACCTTATCAGATGCTTGTCGCCAATGTCGATTGGTCTGACTATCTCGGACGTTTAGCAGTTGGTAGAATTTTCCGCGGCACGATCCATCCCGGCGATTGGATCACACGCATCCGGCATGATGGCACTACTGAAAAGGCAAAGATCTCAAAGCTTTTTGCTTTTGAAGGGCTCAAGCGTACCGAAGTACCTGAAGCAGGTGCAGGAGAAATCGTCCAGCTTGCAGGATTAGAAGATGTGCATATCGGCGAAACGCTGACGCATCCTGATAGCCCTGAAGCATTGCCGATCATCAACGTTGATGAGCCGACGATCTCAATGAATTTCTTGGTGAATGATTCACCGTTCGCAGGTACAGAAGGCAAGTTCGTCACATCGCGACATTTACGTGAGCGTTTGGCACGCGAACTCCGCAAGAATATTTCTATCCGCATGGAAGAAGTAACTCCAGATACATTCAAAGTCGCAGCCCGTGGCGAATTGCAGCTTGCAATTTTGATCGAGACAATGCGCCGTGAAGGATTTGAATTCGCAGTCAGCAAGCCTGAAGTTATCATGCAGGTTGTTGATGGCGATACGATGGAGCCTATCGAGCATGTCGTTATAGACGTGCCGGAAGAGTACGTCGGATCGGTCATTGAAGCACTTGGCACTCGCAAAGGGCAGATGACGAACATGAATACATTGAACGGGCAATCGCATCTTGATTATCACGTTCCATCTCGTGGCATGATCGGTTTCCGTGGTGAGTTCATGACAATGACACGCGGCACCGGACTTCTGAATCAGATCTTTTATGATTACGAATCATATAAAGGTCCGATCATGAGCCGTTCACGCGGAGCGCTTGTTTCGCTTGAAGATGGCGAGACGACAGGATACTCAATGGAGAACTTGCAGGAGCGTGCAATATTTTTCTTAAGTCCCGGTACGAAAGTGTATCGCGGTATGATCGTCGGCGAGAATTCCCGCGAAGGCGAGATGATCGTCAACGTCACAAGGAAAAAGCATTTAACCAATATGCGCGCATCAGGTTCTGACGGCGCATTGCAGCTTGATACGCCGCGCACCATGTCGCTCGAACAGCAGATCGAATGGCTTGATGACGACGACTTGCTCGAAGTAACGCCGGAATCGTTTAGATTCCGTAAGAAAATTCTCGACCCAACAGAACGATTCCGCATCAACAAGCAGAAGAAGCAGTTGGAAGAAGCGTAATTTATTTAATTACGAATTAGAAATTACGAATGATGATTCTTAGGGCGACCGAGTTGGTCGCCCTTTTTTTATGTGCTGATATAGGACTCTTTAGATTATCTTTTCGTTATGCTTAATACTTAACCCCCGAATCAGTAACTTCTCCTTTGAATTGCAGTAGAAGGGTTTGATATTTCTTGAATAGCATTACGATATAATGTGGATTGTTAGGTTAGCTCTTCGTCGTCCATATACGACTGCTGTTTTTTGCTTTTTTATTTTGCTGATGGGCATACTCTCGATAAAGAGTATGCTTGTCGATATTTTTCCGACGATCGATATTCCCGTCGTTGCCGTCGTTTGGAGTTATAATGGTCTTTCAGCAGAAGATATGGAGCGCCGCGTTGTGCTTCTCTCCGAACGTGCTTATTCTACAACGGTCAGTGGAATATCGCGTATCGAATCTTCTTCGATTCCGAGCATTGGTAATCTCAAGATTTATTTCGAACCCGGCACCGATATTGGCGGCGCAATGGCTCAGATCTCAGCGGTGAATGCCGGAGTTATAAAGTCAATGCCTCCGGGAATCGGCTCGCCCGCAGTTATTCGTTTCAATGCCAGCAACGTCCCAGTAGCACAGCTTACGATGTCATCGAAGACGATGTCGCAGGAGCAGATCACCGATTACGGTTTAAATTTTATTCGCATCAGTCTCTTTACTATTCCGGGTTTATCAACACCTGCGCCTTATGGCGGAAAGAGCCGACTTATTACTGTAGATGTTGATCCAAAAACTCTTGCGGCAAATGGGTTATCCGCATCGGATGTCGTGACGGCTCTTGGCAATTCGAATACTATTCTGCCTGCCGGAACAGCCCGCCTCGGAGCAACCGAGTATAACATTGCGATGAATGCAAGCCCTGCTTCCATAGCGGACTTCAATGATATTCCGATCAAAGTAGTCAATGGAGCGGTGATCCGCTTAGGAGATGTATCAAAAGTTGTCGATGGCTTTGCAACGCAGACGAATATTGTTCATGTCAATGGCAATCTTGCAACGTATCTTGCCATTATCAAGAAATCGAATGCGTCAACTCTTGCCGTTGTCAATGCAACAAAAGAAACATTGCCTAGCATTAAGGCAGTAGCCCCCGAAGGGCTTGATCTTAGTATTGATTTTGATCAGTCAACCTTTGTGCAATCTGCTATTGATAGCGTCATGCGCGAAGGAGTTATCGCTGCGATTCTCGTATCGCTGATGATCCTTGCATTCCTCGGAAGTTGGCGAAGTGTGCTGATCGTCTGCACGTCCATTCCGCTTTCGATCATGGTTGGCGTGATAGGATTAAATCTGACAGGCAACTCGATCAACATCATGACGCTCGGCGGATTATCGCTCGCTATCGGAATGCTTGTTGATGATGCGACGGTGGAAGTGGAGAATATCCATCGAAATCGTAATATGAATAAGCCTCTGACGGTGGCAATTCTTGATGGAGCATCCCAGATCGCCTTGCCTGCTATCATGGCAACACTTTCGATCTGTATCGTTTTCTTTCCGGTTGTATTACTTACAGGTCCATCAAAATTTCTTTTCACTCCGATGGCAATTGCCGTTGTCATCTCGATGCTTGCTTCGTATATCTTATCGAGAACACTTGTTCCGACACTTTCAAGAATGTTAATGCCCGGCGAGCACCATCATGGCGATGTATATAAAAAGCAAACGATCTTTACCCGTTTTAATGATAGGCGAGAGAAGTTTTTTAGTTGGTTTGAAAATTTCTATGGCAGTATTCTCGAATTATTTTTACGTCATCGAATCTTTACATTAATTATAGCTGGAGTTGTCGGAGTTATTTCCGTTTTGCTTGTTAATGTCGTCGGAACGGATTTCTTCCCAACAACTGATACCGGACTTATGAAGATTCATTTCCGCGCTCCGGTCGGAACGAGGTTGGAAGAGACGGAGAAATTAGTGTTGCAAGTTGAAGATTCTATACGGCATTTAATTCCAAAATCCGAAATTGCAACGATCAATGATCTTGTCGGAGTGCCGGTCTATTTTAATCTTGCTTTTATTCCATCTGATAATGCAAGCGGAATGGATGCGGAGATTTTGATCGAATTAAAACCCAACCATCATCCGACGGTCGGATATATGAAAAAGATCAGAAGGGAAGTAGCCGATCATTTTCCCGGCTCGACAATTTATTTTCAGCCGGCTGATATTATGAGTCAAGTGCTGAACTTCGGACTCTCGGCTCCGATTGATATTCAAGTGCAATATGCCGATCTCGGCAAAGCTCATGAGTTCGCAACAAAGATCTATGATAAAGTCAGACTCGTACCCGGTACTGCCGACGTTGCGATCAAACAAGTGTTGGATTATCCGACTCTGCGGCTGAATGTTGACCGCCAGCGCGCCGCCCAACTTGGCTTGACGGTTAAGGATGTTGCAAGCAGTATGCTTGTTTCACTTTCATCGAGTTCGCTGATCGCACCTTCATTCTATCTGAATCCGACAAATAATGTAAATTATAATGTATCGGTAAAAGTACCTGCTGAGCGAGTAACCTCACTCGAAGAATTGCTCTCAAGTCCGATCACACAGCCAAGCGCAGCAAATCTATTGCAATCACCAACAACATCACCGCTTGATCTTCCCGCTCCTCGGTCTCAACGTCTTGGAAATCTTGTCACTGTTAACTCAGAATGGGTGCCGAATGAGCTTGATCACTATACCGTACAGCGCGTCTTGGATGTCACGGCAAATGTTGAAGATCGAGATCTTGGCTCGACGGCAAACGATATTCAGAAAGTGATTGATGGGCTCGGCACACTTCCCAAAGGAATGAAGATCACCATTCGCGGACAGAATGAAGTGATGAATGATTCATTCAAGAGTCTTGGACTGGGAATCATCATCGCGATCTTCATGGTGTACTTATTGATGGTTACGCTATTCCAATCATGGCTTGATCCTTTTATTGTTATCGTGGCTGTTCCCGGAGCTATCTGCGGAATTTTGTGGATGCTTGTTGCAACAGGAACGACCATCAATGTTATTTCGCTGATGGGCACAATCATGTCCGTCGGAATTGCAGTATCGAATTCGACATTGCTTGTCAGTTTTGCAAATGATGTCCGTGTTGAACATGGATATGATTCGATGCGTGGAGCACTTGAAGCAGGGAAGACTCGTCTGCGTCCGGTGCTGATGACAGCGCTTGCAATGATACTCGGTATGATCCCAATGGCTTTAGCTTTTGGCGAAGGCGGCGAACAGAATGCACCACTCGGCCGTGCGGTTATCGGCGGATTAATTTTCGCAACGATAACGACGCTTTTCGTTGTGCCTGTTGTGTATTCGTATCTGAGAAAAGGCAAGCCGACAAAGCATGAACTCGAAGAACGCTTCCAAGCAGAAGAAAAAGGTTTTACGTATGATCCGAATGCTGAAGGAAGCAGCGTAGTAGTTGATTAAGATATTATGATAGAAGAGACGAAAAGAAAATCAGGCTCGGGAAGATTTTTCCTGGCAGGTGTGATCATTGTTATCATCGCAGGCGGAGCATACATTCTGCTGAGTATGTCAAAAGGACATACGATACATGATGATGCAGCGCAGCGGGCAAAAGAAGCAGCGCAAGGTACGAAAGTCCGTGTCACTTCAGTGACGCCTTCAACGCCTGAACGCATTCTCACCACTCCGGGCGAAGTTCGACCATTCACTTCGGTAACGCTTTATGCGAAGATCAGTGGATACTTAAAGCGCATCAATGTTGATAAAGGTGATAATGTCCGCGAAGGGCAGGTTATTGCATCGATCGAATCACCGGAAACCGATAGAACATATCAGGCATCTGAAGCGGATGCAAAAAATAAACGTAGCATTGCAAAGCGCAATCAGGATCTACTCAAGCAAGGACTTATTTCCCCACAAGATGCCGAGCAAAGCGTTGCGAATGCAGATGCAGCTGAGGCTACACTTGCTTCGCTTGCACAGCTACGTTCCTATGAAACAATGAAGGCTCCCTTTTCGGGAAAGGTTACCGCTCGTTTTGCTGATGCCGGCTCCCTTGTGCAAAGCACATCGAACTCGGTACCAATTGTGACGATCTCCGAAGTTGGACGATTGAGAATTTATATTTATCTCGATCAGAAAGATGCATCGTTCGTGCGCGAAGGAGATTCAGTCAGCATTCGTCTTCTTGAGCGACCGGATATTAATATTCCGGCACGCATCACACGCTATACAGGCGAGATCGATTCCAAAAGCAGAACGCTTCTTGCAGAGATTGATCTGGATAATAAAAAAGGTATGATCCTTCCCGGAAGTTTTGTGCAGGTTGCTATTAAGATCAAACCGCAGCCGCTATTACAGATGCCATCGGATGCACTCATCATTAAAGGAAAAGATTATTTTGCTGCCACAGTTGATACTTCCGGTATTCTGCACATGCAGAAGATCGTCATCGCCGATAATGATGGCAAGACGATTCAGATCGTCTCCGGTTTGCAGGCAGGTGATAGGATAGCACTCGGAGTAGGCAATGCTCTTAAAGATGGAGATAAAGTCCAACCCATAGTCGCACCTCCGGTGAAATAATTACGGCTAATTTCAATAAAGCAAATCTTGCCCCACTAGACTTACCGACATTCGTAAGATTGTGAAATTTATTTCTTTTTTATCACAATCTCTTTTTTCTTTGCAGCCGATTGGTAGAACGCTTCGACAACTTGCATTCTGGCAAGTGATTCTTCGCCGCTTGATATCAGTGGGACGATGCCACGAACAGCATTGATGAAATGACGCAGTTCATTCTCGTACGATTTTTTGAAGAGTGCAACCTGAGAATCCGATTTTGCCGGAGTCAAATTTACCAGATTTCCGGCAACACTTTTGAAAACTCTGAGCGGATTAATAAATGCGGAGCCTTTATCGCCGAAGACATTGCAATAGAAGAAATCTCCTTCGCGGTGGAATGTCCAGCTTGTTTCGATGGTAAGGGTTACATCGTTTGCAAGTCTTAAGAATACAGCGCATGAATCTTCGACTTTTTTTGTATGCTGATTGTAGCTCGTCGCACTGACGGTTGTAACATCAGGATAGTTAAGCAGCCACAGCGCCATATCGAGCATAACGATTCCGAGATCGAGGAATACGCCGCCGCCGGATTTTTCTTTCTGTTGCTGCCATGCCGCAGCCGATGATTGCTGCTTGAGCCAGCCGGATTTGATGTAAAATATTTTACCAAGTTCACCGGTTTCGATGAAGGATTTTAAGATCATCGTATCGGGTCGAAAGCGATTATTCATTCCGACCATTAATTTTCGTCCACATTTTCTCGCAGCATCAACGATTTCTTTTGCTTCTTTTGCAGTGCGGGCAATCGGCTTTTCGACAAGAACATCTTTGCCGGCTTGAAGGGCGGCAATGGCGGCACTTCTATGCTGATCGGTTGATGCACAAATATCAACAGCAGTGATCTCGGCACCTGTCGAGGATTGAAGCATTGCTTCGATCGATTTGAAGGTTTGCGGAATTCCATACCGCAAAGCAATAGCCTTTGCCTTGCGTTCATCAGGATCGACGACAGCAAGCACTTCGACATCCTGCATTTTCTTGAGGATTGGCAAATGAATGACTTGACCTACATTTCCGCAGCCAACTAGGGCGAGTTTTATCTTATCCATAATGCAAAAATACGGGGTTTAAGAGCGGTTGCCTGTAAATTGAGAAGTATTTTAATTTTTGCAGCATTTTTCTTTCCATTTTTCTGAAACATTTCACCCAAAAATGGGTTATTACAATACCGGAATTGTGCTTAATTTAACGAGATGTTGTCTATGAAAAAGCTACTTATACTTGCCTTACTTTTTGCTCCGACTTTTTTGCATGCCCAATCAACGGGGCTTATTAACCGCACAGATGCGCAAATGGGAAAGTTAACGCTTATTCCGCTGTCTCCGGAATCTGCTCAAAGGAGTTTTAACATTGTGATTCAGGATACCGTCCTCTACTTTGGGAAGCAAAAAGAAGTGATCATTGCAGGACCGATCAAGAATTTGACTGCGGGTACCGTGGAGATCTATTTTCAGAGAACGCATATACGACTTCCTGAGGGGTGGATCACCAGTGTTTGTTTTGGAGGAAATTGTTGGGGTGATACCATAAGTTCAACTCCGCCGGGCTATCCATTTACCTTAGGTCCGGGGGATACGAGTCTTTTCAATCTGGATCTTTGGGATATCATGCCATATACAATGGATGATTCGGTTATAGACTACTTAAAATTCACAGATATCCGAGGTACTTCTAAAGATACCATATCATTTATTTTGAAAGCGGTAAAGCTTGCACCGTTAGCAGTTCAAGATAATAAGACTAAATCCGCGTTATCCAATCCGAAGATAACATCAATATATCCAAGTCCGCTGATTCAGGGAAATTCAATTAAAGTAAAAGTTTCAAGTCCGAAGGAGAGCAGTCTTTCGTATTCGATCTATGATGGAGTCGGCAGATCGGTAGCTCTTGGCGTCATGCGCCAGCATATTGGTTTGGGAGATAATACCATTAGTATCGGTTCACTTGATGGCTTGACGAATGGAACCTATATGCTAAAATTCAATTTCGGAGACGGTTCAAGCAGTACGTACTTCTTCCAAGTTTTGCGATAAAAGAAAATATGAAATATGAGCTATGAAATAGCATTTCATAGTTCATATTTCACCTTTCATATTTTCCCCTACTCGGGCATAACTCTGCAATTCCACACTGACTGCATTTAGGACGCCTTGCAATACAGATCGCTCTTCCATGAGAAATAAGATAATGCGTTGCCATTGTCCATTCTTTTTCCGGCACAAGCTTCATCAGGTCCTGTTCGATCTTGACAGGATCGGAATGCGAAGTGATTTTTAAAAGATTGGCGACGCGGGTAACATGAGTGTCAACGGCAATGCCTTCTGAAATTCCGAATGCATTGCCAAGCACAACATTCGCTGTTTTTCTTCCGACACCTCGTAAGGTGATAAGCTCTTCCATTGTCTGCGGTACTTTGCTTCCGAATTTCTCGACGATATCGGATGCCATTGATTTTAACGATTTTGCTTTCTGCCGGAAAAACCCTGTAGTTCGAATGACTTCTTCAATATCTGATAATTCTGCATCCGCGACTGATTGCGGATTCGGAAAAGCAGGGCGAAAAGTTCTCATCACGATATTTACTCGTGCATCAGTACATTGTGCAGAGAGAATCGTTGCAGCAAGAAGTTCGAAAGGATTTGTGAAGTCCAGTGCGCAATGAGCCTCGGGATACATCTTCGCTAGTTGCGAAAAGATCTTTTTGGATCTGGCGTTAAGTTGTTCTTTAGTCTCTTTTGGCATATTGTTTCGGAGTACTCCGGTATTTTGCAATTCCTTCAATCCCATCTCGTTCGACAATCGCACAAAGCGAATCGGATTCTGTTCGAAAGTACCGATACGATGGGATTTTGCTTTCTTCAATAAAAGCTCCATGCTCTTTAGCTCTTGCAAAAAAATCATTATCGTCACTATAGGGAATATCCGAAAATCCTCCGATGCGCTTAAAGAGATCACGGCGGATAAAAAATGTCCCTCCAATAACGCAATCAGAAATTGGAATGAGTTTTGAATGGTCAGATTTATCAACGATCATTTGATTGCCGATAACTTCAACTCCACCATGTAATAATTCAATCGCCGGAGTTTGCGATAATATTTGGGAACGAGATGATAAATGATTGGGAAGATATTCATCATCAGAGTCGAGAAAAGTAATACATCTTCCCGAAGCGAAAGAAGCGCCAAGATTCCGTGCCATTGCTGCGCCTTGATTCTCGGAATAGTGATAAGTGATTCGGGTATCAATGTCGGAAAAAACTCTGACAACATCGGCAGTATTGTCTGAAGAGCCATCATCAACGATTATCATTTCCCAATCCTCATAGTCTTGTGCGATCACGCTTTCAATCGCACGACTGATCGTATGAGCACGATTAAAGGTTGGGGTGATGATGGAGATTTGCATTGGAAGTTATTAGTTCTTAATTCTTAGTTCTTAATTAAGCCCTAAGAACTAAGAACTCAAAATTTAATTTCAAATAACTCGTTCATATTCATTCAAGTCTATCTGCCAAACTTTTACTCCGCAATAGCGAATTCCTTCAGGACAGATGGGACGGACGTGAGCCATATCGCGAAGCCCGCAAGGAGGGAGCAAATATTTGCCTATCATCGGATGAATAGTGCGGATCTGATCTGCTTCATCAACGGATGCGCGCCATATCTCTTCCTGAGCATTATAGCAAAGGCGCATCGCGTGTTTATGATGCAACGATAGCAGATCACTTGATTCGGTGAAGCGAATGTTCGTGGCATTCGGAAGCATATACTCAGTAAATTCTTGTCTGACTCCCATTGCGCGGAGCTTTGCATAGCTCTTCCACGATTGCTCGATAGAATCACGGTAACGGTCTTGCGTTTCCTGTGAAGCAAATTTAACGACCATTGGTGTTTCGAAATCCGGAACATCATCACGAAGCTGCATGTGCAGTATTGGTCGCGAACCTGGAGTCATACGGTGACGCTGATCTTGTGAGTCGGCAGTATGCGAAAGTTTTTTGCGGAATGTATAATGCACATTATGCATGGCACGCGAAAGCTTCGTCTGCGTTGTGAGCACCAGCGTTTCACCTAAGATCGTATTCTTTCCGGGATCAAGTACTAAGGCAATTGCATCTTCGTCGTCCATATCACGCTGGCTCTTCCCCAAAACTTCACGGACGCTATTTGCTAAAGTTTTTTCTGCGAATGCTTTGTAATCTACGAGCTTGGAATAATTTCCGTCTAGATCATTATCGAACTCTTTAATGAAATGTGCAATTTTATTGTCGGTATTTCCTTCGCGGATAAATTCTGCTTCAGGGTAACTTCCCGGATCAAGAGGTTCTTCTAAAATGATCGCATAGTTTGGATCATAACGCAAAAGCTCATCAACCATTGCTCTTACCAAGGCAAAAGTTTCGCTCGGAGTATCAGCCATCTTTGCAAGACGGTAATAGCGAAGGAGCGTAATACCGGAAACGGTATGATAGAGATATGCAGTAGTTGAAAGAGGAAGTACGTAACGGGCTACTTCCTGAGCTTTCTTTTTAATTTCTTTTTGGTACTCGTCTGACTTTTTTCTACGATGGGGGAAACGATCGAAGTATGCTTCATTCACTGCAGGAGTCAGAAGCCCTATTAAGTCATGGTAGTCTTTCATGACGCGCTCCATCTCCGATAAATATAACTCCTGAGCTTTAGAGTTTTCAAAATTTGGAACGACATAGCTGCCGCTCTTTACTTCAACATAACGCTGGCTTACTTGTTCGGAGTTATAGAATGGATGTGAATGCAGGAACGACCAGATAGCATGACGAGAGACGCCTTCAATTGCAAACTGGAAATGTGCATGCTGCAATGTCGTATGATGTCCGGCTTCATAAATACTTTTTGCAAGCGCCGAATGCTTTTCCATCGAAACACCTTCCTCGGTGATGATGCCCTTGGATGAATAACAGGTTCGGGCTGTGGCAATCGCATTCTTGAATGGAGAAGCAAACGCATTGACAAGTTTCACCTTCAACGGTGAATCAAGAAATGGATTGATGATATTATTACCGGAAGTTGATGCAGATTGTATTGGTTCGAGTAATGCCATGAGTTATCCGACGTATTTCAATGCTTCGATCGCAAGGCTTTCCCATTTTCTTTTATGCACGAAGGGGACTTGTACCCATTCCTTCATTGGGCGCTTCATTCCCGTAGGATCGAAGAGCTTTGCTCCGTTCAGAGCCATTGCCTGCTCATGCTCATCGCCCGTAAGCTTAAACACCATATCATTACCAAACAAGCCACAAAATGCTTTTTTGCGGACTTTCAAACATTGCATTCCAAACATCTTGCTTCGCTCTGTCCCTAATTTTTCTTCAAGGGAATCGGCAAGATTTTCATAGATCGCGATTGCTGCTTTTTCTGGTTTTGGTATTGGCTCCATGATGCAAAATTACGGAGAAATAGTGAGAAGGTTATTCGAATAGAGAGAATAAGAAAATAATATATATTAACTAAACCCCCTAAGTAACGCCTCTTCCTCTTCGGACATTGCTTTCCCTCTTCGCGCAATAACGGTCTTTGCAACTTCGATGGCTTTCTCAACTTTATATTTTTCTAAACCATCCGGACTGCACCAGGAGAAGTTGGGAATCCATTTTGGCGGGAAACCGGTGGAGAAAATATTCGAACTGACTCCGACTGCTGTCCCTGTATTAAACTGTGTACCTATTGCGCTCTTGGAATGATCTCCCATGAGCAAGCCGACAAAAAGCGATTTTGTTTCGAATTCCTGATCTTCGATAGTTACCTTAACATTTGTATAATCATTTTTCAAGTCACTGGTATTTGTCCCTGCTCCGAGGTTACACCACTCGCCTATATAGCTATGACCGAGATAGCCGTCATGCTGCTTATTCGAATAGCCTTGAATGATAGAGTTCTCAACTTCGCCGCCAATTTTAGAAATTTGTCCGATAGTCACACCCGGATGAATCTTTGCTCCGGCTTTGATCAGAGATCCGGCACGAATAACAACCGGTCCGATGATCGTAGTATTCGGTTCAAAGGTTACATTCTCTTCTATGAGAATAGGTCCGGCACTGGCATCAAGATATGTGCGGCGTGGGAAATCAACGTTCTCATGAACGAAAATATTTTTAGGATTCGTGGCATCGATCTTTGGATTTACTTGAATATCATGTTGAAATATTCTTAAACCTGTTGCAACTATCCTTTTTACATCAGTTTGAATAACGACTGAATTCGAATTCACCATATTCCAAAGCGAAGTAAAGAGTTTTGCTTTTGGAAGAATCCGATCAGTGAGTTTTACATCATCATTCGTAAATTCTTCGCCGGACATGACGCGGTGCATGATCGCTTTTGGAATAATACCACAAATATTAAATCCGAGAATTTCATCCGGCTGATCTTCCAATCGGAAAAGGGTATCATCGGAATCAAGAAACTGAGTAAAGAGATGCTCGGTCAGGAGCAATCTTGCATTGATAAAGATAGTGGATCTTGCCTGAAGCAATTCATTGACTCGTACGAAAGGATAGCGCTGTTTGACGACGGCTGCAAGTTCAGGACGTACATGAAGAATAATATGACTCTCCGGATCGCAGAAAGTCTGGATCCTCTCGATCGCCGAGTAACAGCCGACGAGAAGTTCGGCAAATGACCTCGTATAGGTTAACGGCTTGAAAAGCCGACCTTGAGCGTGTAAGTCCTCAAAAAGGACGATCTGTGGATGCGTCATTGTAAAAAAAGATGCAAAGAAAAAGTCCTGACCCGGAGGTCAGGACTTCAAATATAACACTTCGAAGTGCTTATGCCGCCGGAGTCGCTTTTTCCTTACGCTCAGCGATGGACTTAGCGAATTTCTTTTGGAAGCGCTCTACGCGTCCTGCAGTGTCAACGAACTTCTGCTTTCCGGTAAAGAACGGATGGCAGTTATAGCAAATTTCTACGCGAAGCGTATTGCTATCGGTGGTCGAACGAGTCTGAAACTCGTTATTGCAGCCTGCGCAATGCACAGTTATTGTATGGTAATCGGGATGTATTCCTTTTTTCATTGTATTTTTTGAGATGTGACGATTTTTGCCGTCGGATTTATATTAAGAGTGCTCTTAACAGCATGGTTTTACGTGCCGTTCCAATCTTTGTTGCGTACCACCTACACTGATTACAAACCCATGTGTTTTCCCTTTCATCCTTCCGCCTTCATCCTTACCAAAACCCCGGGTGAGCGACTGTAAATCTATATAATTCAACAATATCACTATGCACATTTGCAGGTTTCTCCTCTAAAACCAAAGAGTCCGCCAACTGGCGGACTCCTCTCAAAATGCTGTTAATTCTCTTGTTCCCCATGTAAGCTTTTTGCTCCCAAACTACAAAACTATCAACTACCAAACTTCCCCGAACAAATATACGACATAAAATCCCGTTTGTCAAGGTGCCTATCGACATTTATTTTCAGGGAAACCTTAGTCTATTATCAGTAATGCTGAAGTTTAATGGTCTTCACTGTTCCATCAGAAGCTGAGAATCTTGCAAATAATTCGCCGTGGGGTAATCCATTTCCCGGCAAGACGATCTGATCAAGTCCTTCATCATAGACTCTATTCCCGCCGTCATAGACTTTCTTGCCAAGCAGATCAAAGACCTCGAAGCGAATAGCAACTGCTTCGCGGCAAGTGAAATCTATTTTTGTTTCTGAGGAGAAGGGGTTTTCCAACGCAATAATATTGGTTAGGATTTCACCTCTTGCGGCATCGATAAATTTCTTGACATCGGCAGGTTTACCACGAAGAATACCTAATCCTAAATCTTCAAGAGATGGTAACGTCGAAACGAAGGGCGTTAATGTTGGATTACGAACAGAATCGCTCCATTTGACATATAAATCTCTCCATCCACCAGGAATAGTAACAGTATCATAATAAGCTGTTGCTTTAGGACATCTATTCGTTTGAACTAAGAAATAGAGAACAGCCATTGCTCCACGTTCATCGTCACCTCTTTGATCGTTAAACCAGAGAAAGGTACCAAACATTTGCGACACATCAGCACAATAATAGTTTGTATCAAGATTGTAATAAAGTACCTTCTTTAACCATTCCCTATATTCAGCATAGCGAGCAAAGTCGCCACTTCTTTTTGTATTCATCCCACCGACATCAGAGATCGTCGTCCATGAGTTGGAAAGATAAGCACAACTTTCGATGTATGCTTTGTAGGCATCATATGCTGCTTGGTATTGCTGAGATTCGTTAAGGGATTCAGCTTTCTTTATTAGAGTGACACAATGGTCGAAACTAGTATCCTCAACCACTGACTGTAACGGTGTCCCGTTTTTTTCCTTAATGCTTTCGTTGGGTATCCCACTGCTACACGAAACACCTGCCTTCAATAAATGTGGTACTTGTGCAACAGCATTGTCAATAATGACAATGCTGTGCAAAATGAATAAAAGGATGCTGAATTTCCTCATTAGTAATGCTGAAGTTTAATCGTCTTCACTGTGCCATCAGAAGCGGAGAATCTTGCAAATAATTCTCCATGGGGCAAGCCATTTCCCGGCAAGACGATATGATCCCGTCCCTCATCATAGACTTTATTTCCTCCGTCATAGACTTTCTTGCCAAGAAGATCAAAGACTTCAAAGCGAATAGCAACTGCTTCGCGGCAAGTGAAATCTATCTTTGTTTCCGAAGAGAATGGATTTTCTAAAGCAATAATATTACTCAGGATTTCTCCGTGAGTGGCATCAATGAATTTCTTCACATCGGATTTAGGTCCGCGAAGGATTCCAAGACCTAAATCTTCAAGAGATGGTAACGTCGAATCAAAGGGAGTTAATGTTGGATTACGAACTGAATCCGACCATATAAAATATGCTTTATCCCAGGTGGCTTTTACATAGTTTTTCAAGTAATTTGCCAGATTTCGACACTTACTTGAATCAATGACCCAGTATTCAAATGTTAAAAATCCTTTATAGTCATCTCCGCGTTGGTCGTTAAACCAACCAAATGTACTTTGAATTTCTCCCAAATCTGCACAGTAATAGTTTGTATCTAAATTATAGTACAAAACTTTTTTTAGCCATTCGCGATATTCTTGAGACCGATGTAGATCAGAACTCCTTGATGCATTCATACTTCCTACATCAATGAATGTTTCCCAAGCATTTGAAAGATAAGCACAGCTTTCTATATATTTCCTGTATGCATCATAAGCATCTTGAGGTCTATTCTTCAAAGCTTCGGCTGCTAGTATTAAATTCTGACAATGAGTGAAGCCTGTATCATTTACTAAAGCGAAAAGCTTGTTACCTTTAGGCTTGGTTGACTCATTCGGTATCCCACTGCTACACGAAACACCTGCCTTCAATAAATGTGGTACTTGTGCAACAGCATTGTCAATAATGACAATACTGTGCAAAATGAATAAAAGGATGCTGAATTTCTTCATCAGTAATGCTGAAGTTTAATCGTCTTCACCGTTCCATCAGAAGCCGAGAATCTTGCAAACAACTCTCCATGGGGCAAGCCATTTCCCGGCAAGACGATCTGATCAAGTCCTTCATCATAGACTCTATTCCCGCCGTCATAGACTTTCTTGCCAAGCAGATCAAAGACCTCGAAGCGAATGGCAACTGCTTCGCGGCAAGTGAAATCTATCTTCGTTTCCGAAGAGAATGGATTTTCTAAAGCAATAATATTGGATAGGATTTCACCTCGTGCTGCATCAATGAATTTCTTGACATCGGCAGGTTTACCACGAAGAATACCTAATCCTAAATCTTCAAGAGATGGTAACGTCGAATCAAAGGGAGTTAATGTTGGATTGTGCACTGAATCACTCCAAGCATTGTAGAGTGCATTCCATGTTGCAGGAATTTGAACAGTATCCATATATGCTGTTGATTTGGGACATCTATTTGTCTTTACAAGAAAATATCCGATAGCCAATGCACCTCTATAATCGTTACCTCTTTGATCATTGAACCAATGCAGTGTTTGTAGAATTTGATTGACATCTACACAATAAAAATTTGTATCCAAGTTGTAGTACAGTACTTTCTTCAGCCATTCTCTATATTCAGCAAAACGAGAAACATCGCCATTTCTCTTTGTATTCATTGAACCAATATCCGAAAAAGTCGTCCAGGAATTTGAAAGATAAGCACAGCTTTCTATATAAGCACGGTACGCATCGTATGCTGACTGATATTGCTGTGATTCATTAAGAGATTCAGCTTTCTTTATTAGAGTGACACAATGGTCGAAACTAGTGTCAGTTACAACCGAGAGCGACAACAGACTCTTTTGCTTAACACTTAAAGGTGTCTGCCCCAATCCACTTCCCATCATCACTTGAATAATCGCAAGCTGGACGATGAAGATTACAAATCCTTCTTTTACGAAAAGCGAAAATGACGTTAAAGTTATTGAATTATTCACGAATACCTTTTATTAACGAGGAAAAAACATGATTGCCTATTCCAATAGTTACAATATACTAAACTTTTGGGGTATGAAATTTAAAAAGCAAAGTCTTAGAAAGCCGAACTGTACCCCCCATTTCTCTGTTATTTGCGCCTCAACTAAATCCCGCTGCGTTAAGCGCCAGTACAAAATGGCGGTCTTGATACCGTAAGGTGAATAGATTCAGATGCTTACACGGCTTTTTTATCACAATAAAAATCTGAGAATTTACAATGCCAAGAGCTAAAAACCTACCCGCGGCTAAACACCGCAAGAAAAAAGTCCTCAAAGCCGCCAAAGGCTTTTGGGGAATGCGCAAAAATGTTATCACCGTTGCAAAGCATCACGTTGATAAAGCCCGCCAGTATGCTTACCGTGACCGTCGCGTCCGTAAGCGCGAATTCCGTGCACTGTGGATCGTTCGCATCAATGCCGCCGCACGAGAGAACGGTACGACGTATTCACGTCTTATCGGAGCTTTCGCAAAGACCGGCATCACGATCAACCGTAAACTTCTCTCCGATATTGCAACTCGCAATCCGGAAGCATTTACCGCATTGGTAAAGGCAGCAAATCCGAAGCCGAAAAAATAGAACCCGGATTGAGATGGATTTTTGAAGGATTTTAAGGATTCTTCAACCCGAAAAGGTCAGGCATTGCCTGACCTTTTTTTATTTTAGATCTGTTGCACAGTCGGTTTCCAAGAGCCTTGTAACTTTCTGGTGTGAATAATTTGTCCAATATGATATGCATTATGTATATTAATATCGGCGAGAATCGAATACCATGTTGAATTATTGTATTTACTGCTCAACTTTTCTTCATCTGCTTTGGTCAAATCGGTACTCCACTTTAAAAGAAGAGCATCGAGTTTTTCGATTGTAGAATTCCAATCTTCTTGAGATGGATTTTCTTTATCTCCCTCAAATGTTGAGTCGTTATTCCCCTCGAACTTCGGAATTTCAAGGTCATTAAAACGCAGGAGATAGCGGTCATTCCAGAATAGGAGATGATTCACTGTCTGCCATATTGAATTATTCGTACTGCCATCACGCCAACCCGCTTGCTCCGCCGTTAAATCGGTAAGCGCTTTTCTCATTGGTACGAACCAGCTTTCGTCATCGTGGCACGCAGCCATTTGCTTTAGAAGGATTTCTTTTGCATTCATATTTTTTCATAATTTACATTCATAAAAAAGCTGAAATTTAGCAGAAGTGTTCCTCTCTAAAAAGAATGGTAGAGGCTTAAGTTAAAGAAAAATTTTCAAGGATCTCGTCGCGAGGACGGCTTTAGCCTGACGTGGCGATCTAAAAATCTGAAATGCACAGTGCTCTTTAATATTTTAGATTGCCACGACCGGCTGAAGCCGATCTCGCAATGACATTAAAAATTAAATTTGAGCCAATCTACAGAGAAATACTATGGAACCACTGCATAGGTGCCTATATGTTACAGATATACTTCACTATTTTTCAATAATTATATGAGTAAAGGATTAACAGTCGAGAAATCAATTCTTATTAATGCCAGCCCCGATAAAGTCTGGGATGTGATCACCAATCCTGCGAAGGTAAAAGTGTATATGTTTGGTACGGATATGACTGCCGATTGGAAGGTCGGCGGCAAGATCACCTATAAAGGCGAGTGGGAAGGGAAGTCTTACGAAGATGGTGGGACTATTCTTGAACTTGAACCGGAAAAGATCTTGAAATCTACGTATTGGAGTTCGATGTCCGGCACGGAGAATACTCCGGAAAATCAGATGGTGGTGACCTATAAGCTCGAACCCAAAGATGGCGGTACGCTTATGACGGTGATTCAGGATAATAACAAGACCGAAGAAGCCAAGGAGCATTCGGGCGATAATTGGGGCATGGTGCTCAACTCCATGAAAAAAATAGCTGAGGGATAACATCTGCGGGAGTTTTGCGTAGAACCAAACTGTTTGAAGATAACTTAAAACTCTTTAATTTTTATAAAATATTACTATGTTACGATTAGGTGATGAAGCGCCGAACTTTACGGCAAAGACAACTGAAGGAGAGATCAATTTTCATAAATGGATGGATGGAAAATGGGCTATGCTTTTTTCTTATCCTGAAGATTTTACGCCTGTCTGTACGACAGAATTAGGTGCAGTGGCAAAGCTCCTGCCTGAATTCGAAGGAAGAAATACGAAGGTGATCGGATTGAGCGTTGACTCGGTCAAAGCACATGAAGAATGGAATAAAGATATTAATGAAACGCAATGCACCGTGATGAACTATCCTGTCATTGGCGATGAAGATAGCAAGGTATCAGATCTTTATGATATGATCCACCCTAATTCATCGGGCAAGCAGACCGTTCGCTCCGTATTTATTATTGGACCGGATAAAAAAGTAAAGCTTTCAATGATGTACCCTTCTTCTACGGGAAGAAATTTCAAAGAAGTTCTTCGTACAATTGACGCATTGCAGATCGCAGAAAAATACGACGTTGCAACACCTGTTGATTGGAAAGATGGCGATGATATGATCGTCAAACCTTCGACGAAAGATTCTGAGCTGGAAACAAAATTTCCGCAAGGCGTAACGAAGATCAAGTCGTATCTTCGCACAACTCCTCAACCAAAATAGATAAAAAGGATGTAGCCCCGTGCTTTTTCTTAAATGTCATTGCGAGCGATAGCGAAGCAATCTAAACTTCAAGTTGCTCTGAGTACGAAAGTGTAGATTGCTTCGTCAGTCGCTACGCTCCTTCCTCGCAATGACGTCAATAAAAATCGGGATACAATCTTTGCTATTTATCCTTTCCACCAGGAATGATCGAGTGCAGTGCCTGTCTCGAGCAATGTTTTTAAACTGCTCATAATGGCAAACCATCCTTCAGCAATTGAAGTTTTCGCTTTATCACTGAAGCCATCATGAGTAATATTTAGTCGTATTTCCTTTTCCGACATTTTTATAATCTCGAAGGTTACGGCTGATTCCGGTCCGCCTATTCCTGTATAGGATAATAATTTTGGCGGGTCTGATTTGAGAACAGTCCCTGCTAAATCATTAAGTTTACCTCCCCATGGCATAGCCATTTTTACCGGCGATCCGACTTGCCAATCTGACTCGATTTTCAATCCGCCCCAGTATTTCTGAGTGAATTCTGAACTGGTCAGCGCCTCCCTCAGCTTTTCCGGTGTGGTGTTAATATAAGTGCTATAAATAAATGTGTTTGTGCTCATATTTTTTCTTATGCGAAAGTTAATGTTTTTCCGGTTTCTAAAAGACTTTTGAGATTGCTGATAATACGCGGCCATCCTCCGCTGATACTATCGTAAGTCTTTTGTTCCAGATCTTCATGAATAACGGTGAGCTGAATTGTTTTTCCTTTTTGCTCAAGTTTATAGGTCACTGTTGAAGTTGAATCGTTTTCCATTACTCCTTCGAGATGATGAAAAGTAAACGCGAGCAAACTGATCGGCTCAGATCTTAAGATCTTTCCATCCCAATCATCTCCCATTCTGATCGGCGAGCCGACCTTCCAATCTGTCTTTACATCTCTTCCAAAAAAATATTGCTTTACGAATTCCGGTTTGGTGAGTGCATCCCAAAGCTTCTGTTGAGTAGTCTCAATAAAGCTGACGTAAACGAAAGTATTTGTATTCATGTGATTATTTGTTTTTAGGGTTTTCGAGATCTTTTTTCAGCTTGCTCAGTGCAGCAAGCCGAGGTGTTTCGTATTTGCTAACCCAGCGCTCGAAGATCTCATTGATCGGCACCGGGTTGAGGTAGTGCAGTTTTTCGCGTCCGCGCCATTGGATGACAACAAGATTTGCTTCTTCCAATAGTACAAGATGTTTTGTAACTGCCTGCCTTGTCATGGCAAGTTGTTCGCAAAGCTCGCCAAGAGTCTGACCGCTTTTCTTGTGCAGTCTATCCAGCAGTTTCCTGCGTGTCTCGTCGGCAAGAGCTTTGAAAACTTTGTCCATGTAGTTGTAAACTCATTATGCAACTAAAAGGTTGCATAACTTATTATTTATTTTTATTCTGTCACTGTAGTACTTCATTCTACAAAATACAACGTTCGCTATCTTCGCATTCTTTCGGGCTTTGATGCGTTAGAGAGTACCATGGAATTTATCGATTACTACAAAGTTCTCGGCTTAGATAAAAGCGCCTCGGCAGAGGACATTAAGAAAGCATACCGTAAACTTGCCCGCAAGCATCATCCCGACTTGAACCCTAACGATGCAACGGCGAAGCAAACATTTCAGCAGATCAATGAAGCACATGAAGTTCTTAGTGATCCTGAAAAAAGAAAGAAATATGACCAGTACGGAAAGGACTGGAAACATGCAGAAGAATTTGAAAAGCAGAAAACTTCACAAGGTGGACAGCAATATTCTCAAGGATTCCAAAGCGGCGAATCAGCCTTTAATTCAACATATTCAGGCGAGGATTTTTCGGACTTCTTCTCTAATATGTTTGGTGGCGAGAGGGCGCAAGCAAGGCAGACAAAATTTCGAGGTCAGGATTATAACGCAGAGATAAGAATATCTCTTGCGGATGCCTTTTATACTCATGAACAGATGGTTACTGTTAATGGAAAGACACTGAAGATCACCGTTCCAGCCGGAATAGAGAATGGACAAAAACTTGCACTGCAAGGTCAGGGTGGAATCGGTGTTGGAGGAGGACCCAACGGAAATCTCTATATTACATTCGTTGTCGAGAACGATGCGAAGTTCAAACGCTCAGGAAACGATCTTTATACGACACTCGATTTAGATCTTTATACAGCAGTGCTCGGCGGAGAAATCCTACTTCAGACGCTGAAAGGAAAAGTAAAGCTCAAGATAAAACCGGAATCACAAAGCGGAAACGAAGTGAAACTTGCAGGGATGGGAATGCCTGTCTATAAAAAAGATGGACATTTTGGGGATCTCTATGTAAAATATAATATCAAGACCCCTACCAATCTTACCGAAAAAGAGAAGGAGCTATTTACCGAACTATCGAAAGTGAGGCAATCATGAATACAGAAAAATTAATACCACTCGGTGAATTCTGCTTGCGACTTGGTATCGAAACCAGCTTTATTCTTTCTTTACAAGAACATGGTCTTGTGACGACAATCACTGAAGAACAAACGATCTATATTGACATCCTTGAACTACCGAAATTGGAAAAACTTGTCAGACTTCACGAAGAACTTGATATCAATATCCCAGGCATCGAAGCGATCACGAACCTATTGGACAGGATCGAGATCATGCAATCTGAGATCGCAAACCTGAATAATAGACTCAGACTCTATGAGTAAGCGGGACACTTTCCGCCTCTCTCTGCGTTAATACTATCCTATGACCGTAAACGACTTACACGCCCGCAAATTAGAATTACTCACTTCCCTTGAAGTTGTCTCGACGGCTGCTGCCCTTGAAGCATTCAAACTTGCACATATTGTGCGCAAGGGATCTATTGCTGCACTCTTCGATGAGCTGAAAAATGTGCCAAAAGATATTAAGCCCGAAGTAGGGAAGGCGCTGAATGAATTGCGCGTGGCTATCGAAGCGGAATTCAAAGAGAAAGAAGCATCTCTCGGTGGAGGCGAAGTTTCGCATTCGGATAAGATCGATCTGACAATGCCTTCTCGTCCATTAACTGTCTCAGAACCGGGACATGAGCATCCTCTGACCAAGACACTCGATGAGATGGTGCAGATATTTGTCGATATGGGATTTGAAGTAGCTTATGGACCAGAGATCGAAGATGATGAGCATAATTTCGAAAAATTAAATTTTGCTCCCGATCACCCAGCCCGTGATATGCAGGATACTTTTTTTATTAAGCCGAGCAAGGATTGGAAACCAAGTGATTCAGGTGAGATGCCTGCACTGCTTCGGACTCATACATCACCGGTTCAGGTTCGCCTCATGGAAGCAGGGAATCTGCCTATTCGTGCCGTAATGCCGGGAAGAGTTTATCGCAACGAGGCGATCAGCGCCAGAAGCGCCGCTTGTTTCTTTCAGCTTGAAGGGCTTGTGATTGATAAAGGTGTTTCGATGGCTGATCTCAAAGGGATTCTACTTTCTTTCGCCAAACAATTTTATGGTGACGATTCGAAGATCCGTCTGCGTCCATCCTATTTTCCTTTCACCGAGCCAAGCGTTGAAGTTGATGTAAGCTGTTATATCTGCGGCGGCAAAGGCTGCCGAATCTGTAAGAATTCCGGCTGGTTAGAAGTCTTGGGAGCAGGAATGGTGCATCCGAATGTTTTAACTGCCTGCGGAATTGATGCTGAAGTTTACACCGGCTATGCGTTCGGCATGGGTATAGATAGAACTGCATTGATGCGATACGGCATAAATGATATTCGGCTTTTTACTGAAAATGACTATCGGTTTTTAAGGCAGTTTTAGTTTTATTAACTGTAATGACATTGCGAGGAGTGCTTTAGCACGACGAAGCAATCTAAAAACTTTAAGATTGAGACACTATTAAAGATTTTAGATTGCCACGTCGTCCGCAAGCGGACTCCTCGCAATGACAATATAGTAAGCATGGCTCTAATCCGTTTATCGCCGGTGCAACGATTTTACCATTTTTTGTATTACGTAATTATTAACAACGCCCCAATTTCATGCTGACACGTTTTTCTTACATTCTTGGATTGATCTTTGTCGCAAGTATTGCTATGACAAGTTGCAAGACCACACCATCGGATCCAGGTAACACGATCACTCACATAGACATTGGCGATAGCATTCCGAACAAGTTCTCGGTTTATTCGTATAATAAATGGCAGTTGGATGCTGCTGGAGTGGTGAATTCGACAACATTCCAAAATTATGGCTCTACGCAAGTTGATAGTATTGGATTGACTTTTCAAGGAAAGAGCAACGTTTATTTACTCCGTGACCAAAACCCAGACGCCGGAAGCTTCGGTGATAGTGCATACTTTGCCTACGAGAGCAACAGTGATGTTTCACTTTATCTTCAGAATCCGGGCTTTTTGAAAAATGCAGCTCACGGAAATCAACCGGATGAAATATTGGCGGCAATCGCGAACATTGTCTTCCATACTTGGATCAGGCTACCGATAGCTTCGAAAGATACAGCACTTATTGAATATAATGCATCACAAAGTATTGACGTTGGAGGAACGACACGATCTGCGGCTATTCTTGCAAGAGTTGATTACATCGGCGATTCAACAATTACGGTAGGCGTAGTACCGCTTCTATCGAAGCATTGCAGAATTTCTATCTCAGCAAAAATATTTTTAGGCTCAGATGTGACGCTGACTCATGTTCGCGATATTTGGTTTGTGCCGAAGATCGGCAACATCGCGATGGAAACGGCGAAGACATTCATGCCGGAGAACACCATTCTGAGTATTCCACTTGATACGACTTCTACATTGAAGCTTCTAAAATCGTACAATCTCAAATAGATTTTTTATTTTCCACAAAAAGTTTTTTAAAAAGAATTATTTATTATTTCTACAACCATGACACATAAATCAATTATCCTTTATTTCTCCGGCGCGTTTTTAGCGTTGGTTGCATGCACAATGATCTCAAGCTGTAGTTCGACAACGACTACGCCACCAACAACTACACAGTCGAAAGTTACGCCAAAAGCAGGTAGCACCTTTACTTATACAAAGCACGAAAAAGACTCATCATCAGGAAAACCGGCTGTAACGAGCGATTCTATAGTGGTGGCAACGGTTGTTTCGAGCGGCATTTTCTATCACGGAAAAGATAGTGTTGTGACGTTGTACGACGATTTTGATACGCTTCGCTATAGGGTCGAAAGTAATAATGACGTTTCGGTATACAAGCCAACCTTTGGTTCAAATGGATATACGTTCAATAATCCTACACCCTGGCTCACTCTTTCATTTGGGGCAAAAAATCCTGATGCTCAACTTTTTTCGTATGATACCACGATTACCGTGCAAGGACAGTCGGAAAAGTTAGTCGTTACAGGAACAGCTCATTATATAGGCATTGATGAAATCGATACTGGCGCTTCCCATACAAAATTAGCTTCCGGTAATCAGGCAAACATCGTCATTTCTATTATGGGCACGACACCTTTAACTGTTAATATCTCTTCTACACAAACATATTCTTTTGATTTTTATACGACAGGTTGTTATTTTCATTCTATATCGAATACTCTCTTTCCTGACGTGAAATTCATAGGAACTACGGTAGTACCAGGCAGTACAACCTTGACAGAAAAATTTCTTACTTCCTTTAACTTAAAGTAAGTAAATCCGTATTTTTCTTCATAACCCTGCCACTTTCGTTGAAGCGGCGGGGTTATCTATTTTAGTAATAATCTGTTGTGGGTTCCTTTGAAGTCGTATTTTTGAATAAATGAAGATCTCGCTTCGGTGGCTTGCCGACTATATTGAACATTCTTTCGCGCCAAATGAACTTGCTGCGAAGTTGACTGCGCTCGGAATCGAAGTTGAAGACATCGAAGATTTTACTTCGAAATTTAACAAGATCGTCGTCGGTGAAGTCCTTGAAGTAACACCACATCCGAATGCTGATAAGCTTCGTCTGACAAAAGTAAATATCGGAACCGGTGAGCCGCTAAAGATCGTCTGTGGCGCTCCGAATGTTTGCGTTGGATTGAAGGTTGCCGTCGCAACAATCGGCGCTGATCTTGGCGAAGGATTTGTCATCAAGAAATCCAAGATCCGAGGCGAAGCAAGCGAGGGTATGCTCTGCTCCGAGAGAGAACTTGGTCTATCGGAAGATCATGAGGGTATTTGGGAATTGCCAAATGACCTTCAAGTGGGCAAGCCGCTTGCCGAAGCCATCGGCAAAGATGATATAATTTTCGAAGTAGGGCTGACTCCGAATCGCGCCGATTGTCTGAGTCACATCGGGATAGCACGCGAGGTTGCATTGCTAACAGGAGGAGAAATAAATATTCCTATTCCCGAGGCGAAATTTTTAACTGCTTCGAAAAATAAAACTTCTGATGCAGCGAAAGTCACGATCAACGATCCTGATCTTTGCCCGCGATATGCCGCACGAATTGTGCGCGGAGTGAAAGTCGGCGAATCTCCTGCATGGCTGAAAGAAAAGCTCGAAGCCATCGGACTTCGCCCGCGAAATAATATCGTTGATATTACAAACTTTGTATTGATGGAATGTGGTCATCCGCTTCATGCCTTTGATCTCAGTTCTGTAAAGGATTCTCATATTATTGTCCGCCGCGCTGAAGGTTTCGCAAAGAAATTTACGACACTCGATGGCAAGGAACGTGAACTTGATCCTGCAACACTGCTGATTGCTGATTCCGAAAAACCGCTAGCGATTGCAGGCATTATGGGCGGAGAAAATTCGGAGATCACGAATGCAACGACTGACGTGCTGATCGAATCGGCATATTTCAGTCCGACATCAATCAGGAGATCGGCAAAGAAACTCGGACTCTCAACCGATGCTTCGCATCGTTTCGAACGCGGCACCGATATTGAAAATGTTATTTTCGCCGTTGACCGCGCCGCTGCTCTCATGGCTGAACTTGCAAGTGGGGAAGTACTTAACGGAATCATTGATGAGTATCCGAAGAAAAAAGAGTTGAAGACTTTTTCTTTCCGTCCCGAACGAGCGGCAATGTTGCTCGGCGAGCCTGTTGCCGAATCACAGGTAGATAAAATATTCTCATCGCTAAAGATCGGTGTCAAGAAAGAACAACCTGCATGGCAATTAACATCACCAAGTTGGAGAGTTGATCTGGAACAGGAAGTCGATGCGATCGAAGAGATCGCACGAGTGATCGGATATGATTCGCTTCCCGTGAACAACACGGATAGGATTCCGATGTTCAAGAATCGCAACGTACTTCCGAAGCGGCAGTTCGACTCGCTCTTACGTTCTGAACTAATTGCGCTCGGATTCTTTGAATGTATTTCAACTCCGATGCTTTCGCACGGGCAAGCAGAGATTTTTCATACTTCACCTATTGAAGTGATGAATCCGTTGACGGTTGATCTTGAACGGATGCGTCCGAGTATCTTACCGAATCTTTTAGATATTGCAAGAAGGAACGAGCGGTACGGAGCATCAGGGCAGAGACTATTCGAAATCGGTAGTGTGTTCCAATATGCCGATACTCCGCAGATGGTCGCTCATACTTCGGAGCGGATGGAACTTGCGCTTTTAATAAAAGATGATCTCGATGAGAAAAATCCATACAATACGAAAGAACTAAAAGCAGATATTTTTTCTCTCAGAGCAATAGTTGAACAGGTGTTTCATCGCTCGGGTATCAGCGTTGAAGTATCCTCGCTTTCAGAATCGCAATCAGTCGGCAATTGGTCGAACGCAAAAAAATATTTTGATGCGGATGAGACTCTTGTTTTCAAAAGCGGAAAAACTCTTCTTGCAATTGCCGGGAAATTCGATTCATCAATACAAAAAGAATACGATCTTCGCACTGCTGCTTTTGCTGCCGTCATAGATTACGATAAAATATATTCTCTTGCAAAAGAGAAACGCTTGAAGCCGCCGGCTGTGACTTCGCTTCCGAGATTTCCTGTCGTTGAGCGTGACATTGCATTGATACTTCCAAAAAGTATTGTTGCAGCAAAGCTCATAGATGAAGCTCGTGCGATCGTACCAAAAGAACTTTGTGAAGATGTGCGAATCTTTGATGAATTCCAATCGAAAGAAATGAAGACAGCATCGGAGCGAAGCCTCGGTGTTCGCATCATGCTACGTGCTACTGATAGAACACTTGAAGATGAGGAAGTTGATCTGCTCATCCGTAAAATTGTTGAAGCTCTTGTATCAAAATTTTCAGCCAGATTACGTTCTTAACTAACCCTCAAGAAAAGAACCATGATCGATTCAAAACAACGAGAAGCAGAATTGCTCAAAGCCCGCGAGCGGCTTGCAAGAGCATTCGCAAGACTGGAGACTATCATCGGTGTCATGCCGGAGCGCATCCGTCTCCTTGAATCCACACGCGATAAATCAGCGAATCGTATCAAGGAGATCGAGGCTCTTTTGGAGCGCGAGAAAGCCATTACCGAGCAGAGACAATCGCTATCGGATGGAGCAACCGAAGAAGCGAACCTTATTGCATCAAAACTTGAGAAAGCCGAAAAGCAAATTGCCGAACGAGATATAAAAAATGCAGAGTTAGAAAAGAATCTTGAGCACCGGAGCAATGAGCTTCTTGCATACGAAAAATTTCACGTTGAATCTCTTGAACGTGAAGAAAAAATGCTCTCAGTGATTGCGCGGCTTGAAGAAGAAAATTCAGGGATTGAACGAAGTCTTGAGATGATGAAAGAAGAACGCGAAAGTCTTCAGAAACAACTTTCCGAAGTTTCAGAAAAAGATAATTCTTTCGCATTAACATTCACGCAGGATGAGCGACTGGGATTGCTCAAAACAGTCGATGCACTTATTGAGCGTGTCGATGCAATTGCAGGTAATAATGGAGAATTAACAAAATAGGAAGCGCAATGTCTGAATCAATTAAACTTACGATTCTCGGTTCTGAATATTCTCTTCGCACGAATGACGAAGAGCTTCTGCGCGAACTTGCCTCCGAACTCGATTCGGAATTAAAAGATCTTCAGCAAAAACTTCCCGGCAAACCGCCGACAACACTTGCCGTGCTGACAGCACTAAATATTTCCGAGCAGCAAGCGCATACGCAGATGAATGAACTGCGCGAGATCGAGAGGCTTGCGGACGAAATAGAGGATTTATGCAATACTATTGAATTTGGAAAAAGTTGAATTACGCAGTTTCGACCAGAGAATATCTCTCCAACTTAAATGTCTCTCCCAAATATAGTTTTCGTATCTGCTCATCACTTGCAAGTTCTTCTGCAGTGCCTGCTTTATAGATCGTCCCGTCAATCAGAATATATGCTCTATCGGTGATCGAAAGTGTTTCATGGACATTATGATCGGTGATGAGAATGCCGATACCGCGATGTTTTAAGCGAATGACGATCTGCATAATTTCTTCTACAGTGATCGGATCAATTCCTGCAAAAGGCTCATCTAATAAAATATATTTTGGATTTGTTGCAAGCGCTCTTGCGATCTCGCATCTGCGACGCTCACCGCCGGAGAGCATATAGCCTTTGGAATTACGGATGTTGGTTATTGTAAATTCTTCCATTAATTCTTCAGCACGTTCTTTGCGAGCTTTTTTATCTAAAGGCATTAACTCTAAAACAGCCAGAAGATTTTCTTCAACCGTCATCTTCCGAAAGATCGAAGATTCCTGCGATAAATACCCTATACCTTTTCGTGCACGGCGATACATCGGAAGCGGCGTGATATCTTCATCGTTTAAAAATACACGTCCGCCATTTGGTTTGATGAGACCGGTGATCATGTAGAAGGTTGTCGTTTTTCCGGCTCCGTTTGGTCCCAGCAATCCAACTATCTCGCCGGGCGAAACAGATACGCTCGAATCTTTAACGACCGTGCGCTTGCCGTATATTTTTTTCAGATGCTCTGAGTAAAGTTTTTCCATAAATTTTTTCTAACTTGTGTCATTGCGAGAAGTCGCAATCTCTCGCATACCTGTCATTCTGAGTGGAGCGAAGTGAAACGAAGAATCCCGTCACTATTGGCTGAAACTAACGGGCTACCATGTATTACGGGATTCTTCACTCCGTCCGTATCGCTTCGCGATTCGGACTACGTTCAGAATGACAAATAGTACTCACTCCGCTATAAATTCTTTCGGCGACCAGAGTAAAAGAAGATCTTCTTTCTTTGGTTTCCAATCGTCATGGCGCTCGTAATTTCCCAATCGGAAAGCCGCACCGCGATTCTTCACGAATCGCTCGGGCCAATATTCGCCTTCAGTGCCTGAGAGAACAACGACTCTTTCAGGAGAGTTATGTGCAAAATCAATTCGCAGGCTGTCTCCGCTTGAGCGATTAAATCCACTTGGCTTCTCGTCAGAACTGATGAAATAAATGGACAGCGCATTATCAACTGCTATTAATGTACGAACGGTATCCTTCGCAATATACATCGTCATTTTCTGCGACGAAAGTTGATTCATCCTTCCGGAAACTGTTGGATCGGTATATGGATTTGTTGCAAACGCATGACCGAATGCAATGACATGATCTATTTTTTTTTCTTTCTGATATGTCACGATGCTGTCGCCATCAATCTCTGTACTATCATACCACATACACTGTACTTTATTTCCGTAAATGCGCATGATGCTATCTTTTTGCGAATAATATAATTTGCCGCCTGTCGCGGAAAAATTAGAGCGATTGAGCTTCACACTATCGGTTGCAATAAAATGTGCACTGTCGCCTGAGTATGCTTCCATAATTTGTGACTTGACTCGTAGCGTATCAAATGATAATGTCATCTTGCCCGTAAGTGAATCTCGTTTTTGTGAGGAATCAATGATAAGCAGCAACGGATTTTTTGGAACGATCATATATCCTAACTTGCTGAACCGCGCCAGAGTATCACCATATTGAATCGTATTATTTTGTAGTGAATATATTTGCACATTGCCGGATGCAGTTAGCAGCCCATCGGGTTTCGATTCGAATAAGTAGTCACTGAAGATGATAAGCGAATCATTCCTTGCATCAACATTGCCTCTCGCAATTGTCTGTCCGATCGTTTTTACATCTGTTACTTCATCGGCTTTTAATGTCCCGGAATCGGATTTTACAAAGACATTTCCTTTTGCAATAGATGTTTGCGTCGTACGAAAATATGTTAGGTCATTTGATGTGAGAACAGAATGATCCTGACTTGCGCGGACAAAATCATGAAAATCAGCGCGCTGAGTATTCATATCGTATGTTGACCACTTCGAAGTGATGTTCGCATCGCGATCAGAAAACTTTACTCCATCTTCACCTCGTGCAATTTTTGTATTCCCGTCATAATGAACGAAAGGCGCTTCGACGGAAAGTGTATCCTGACGGATCACCACGTTGCCATACATTTCGAGAATTTTTGTGGACGGATATTCGATTGCGCTATCGGCTTTTCCATAGAGAGAACCTTGACTGAAATTAAAATGCCCTCTGAACCGCACCCTATCACCTGAACCAATTTGCTCATCTGCATGAATTGTGACAATCCCTTGCGAAAAACCTATACGAAGAGAAAGAAAACTGAGTGCAGAAAAAAAGGCGACAGCGAGAATAAATTGAACGCAAAAACGCGGCACAGTTCGCGGGCTGTGCTCGTTTGATGTACTATGACTTAGACGAATTAATAACAAAATTATGTCGGCGAATTTCAAATGAATGAATGTCATTGCGAGGAGGGCGTTAGCCCGACGAAGCAATCTAAAATCTTAAAAGAATGGAAAACGATTCGGATCTTAGATTGCTTCGTCGTCCGCAAGCGGACTTCTCGCAATGACATTGATAGTGTACAAAACACAAGTTTAGAACGAGCATTTTATGGCAATCAATCCAAATAAGCTTACGGTAAAAACGCAGGAAGCGTTACAGGCAGCAGTTGAAATAGCCGGAAATTATGGCAATTCGCAGGTTGATCCGGAGCACCTTCTCGCTGCATTAGCTCAGGATGGGGAAGGCGTCTTTGTTTCTGTGCTTAGAAAGATCGGCGTCAATATCGATCAGGTTCGAATTAAAGCAAATACGCTTCTTGAAAAACTTCCGAAAGTCGGTGGCGTTGGAGCGGCGAATGCTTATGCTTCGCCTGCCTTGAATAAATTATTCGATACTGCCCGCAAAGAAGCAGAAGGATTGAAAGATGAATATATCTCTACCGAGCATCTGCTTTTGGCAATCATCGAAGAAAAATCCGAAGCATCACGTTTGCTCAAAGATCAAGGCGTTACCAAAGATGCAGTTCTAAAAGCGCTGCAGGCAGTTCGCGGTACGCAGCGCGTTACCGATGCGAATGCTGAAGAGCGTTATCAGTCATTAGAAAAATATGGACGCGATTTGACTGCTCTTGCAGCAAAAGGAAAACTCGATCCTGTTATCGGACGTGATGAAGAAGTCCGCCGCGTCATGCAAGTTCTGGCGCGAAGAACAAAAAATAATCCTGTCCTTATCGGTGAACCTGGTGTCGGCAAGACGGCAATTGTCGAAGGAATTGCCGGAAGAATTGTATCGGGTGACGTTCCGGAAACTCTAAAAGATAAACGCATCATCGCTCTTGATATGGGCACACTCGTTGCCGGAACAAGTTTCCGAGGACAATTCGAAGAACGTCTGAAAGCAATCGTTAAAGAAGTTGCTGAATCTGAGGGGGAAATAATTCTTTTCATTGACGAGCTTCATACCCTCATCGGAGCAGGCGCAACATCGGGCGCAATGGATGCGGCAAATATCCTGAAGCCGGCTCTGGCACGAGGAGAGCTTCGCACAATTGGCGCAACGACACTCGATGAATATCGCAAGCATATCGAAAAAGATGCTGCGCTCGAACGCCGCTTCCAGCCTGTCTATGTCGGCGAGCCAACTGTGGAAGATACGATCTCAATTTTGCGGGGACTTAAAGAAAAATACGAAGTGCATCATGGTGTTCGAATAAAAGATGCAGCGCTTGTTGCAGCAGCGCAGTTATCATCACGTTATATCAGCGATAGATTTCTGCCCGATAAAGCGATTGATCTTGTTGATGAAGCCGCAAGTAAATTGCGAATTGATATTGACTCAATGCCTGTTGAACTTGATCTGCTTGAGCGAAAGATCAGGCAACTTGAGATCGAAAGGGAAGCGCTGAAGAGGGAATTAACTGCGTAATTGTTTTTGTCATTTTTTGTGTCATTGCGAAGAAGGAGCGATAGCGACTGACGAAGCAATCTCCCGAGGACTTGTAGAAACGGACACTCTACCATATATCAGGGGATTGCTTCGTCGGACTACCGTCCTCCTCGCAATGACACAATATAAATTTTCTGCTAACGACTAAAGACTACCAACTAAAGACTATCCACTGTGCCACTAAACCCCAACATCATTCGCATCGAGAAAGAAAAGATCATCGCCATACTTCGGCTGAAGGATACCTCGCGTATTGTCGAATATGTTGACCGGATCGTTAAAGGCGGCATTACTATTATCGAAGTGACGCTCAACTCGCAGAATGCGCTTGATACGATTGAATTGCTTCGAATAAAATTTCCGAAATGTCTGATCGGTGCCGGAACCGTCATGGGGCGCAAAGCTGCGGAATCGGCGATCACAGCGGGAGCGGAGTTTCTTGTCAGTCCCGTTAATGACGGAAAGATGATTACTGTTTCGCGTGAGCATAATGTTGTCTCGATGGCTGGCGCGTTCAGTCCGACTGAAGTGTGGGAAGCGCATACGAACGGCGCGGATTTTATCAAACTTTTTCCGCTTGCAGGAATCGGTGTAGGTTATCTCAAGGCGTTACGCGGTCCTTTCCCTGACATTCGCTTCATTCCAACTAATGGTGTAACGCATGATAATATGCAAGATTTTTTTAAAGCGGGAGCGACAGCAATTGGTTTAGGCTCAGTCTTGATCTCCGATGAAGATGTTACAAATGAAAGATTCGATGAAGTGGAGAAGAGGGCGAAAGAGGCAGTGGCAGGGCTTTAGTCTTCATAAAAATATGACACATTTCATGAGCCAGTTCTTTAGAAAAGCTCTTGTATCAATGTTCGGTGATCTAAAAATCCTCGCCGAGCGAGAAGATATACTGAGGTTTTGCCCATGAATTAATCGCGGTGGAATGTGTTTACTTTTTATAGTCTTTTTTTATGAAATACATCATACCTAAAATTATTTCTTTTGTACTTGCGCTCCTGATCTACTCAGGGGCACAAGCTCAATTTCTTTGGGCTGTTAGTCATTCGGATCAAGATTGGAGGTCCCAATACACGTTCAGCGCAATTTCTTGTTCCGGTAATAATTGCACAGCGGCAGTTTTAGATCACGATTATTTGATGGCAATGGAAGTGGTAAATTTTTTTGCATACCACCGATGGAGGTATCACTTGGGATGCACAAGGACCGGATTATTATTCAGGAACAGGGGGATATAATAATCTTATCACGGACATACAACAAATAGATAGCTTAAATGTCGTGGGCATAGGTTGGCATGGTTTAATATTCCGAACGTTTAACGGAGGAAAAAATTGGGAGAAACAGGATTGCCATACATTAAAAAATCTTTCACAAGTTCACTTTTCAGATCCTTTAGTCGGGATTCTCGTATGCTACGATTCTGCTATTTATACAACAACTAATGGAGGTAAAGACTGGAATGCAGAGCCTGTCTCAATTTTTTCATCCTATGGACTAAGTCAGTGCCATTCTTTTGGCAATGGAAAATTTAGTGTCGTTGCAAGAGGCAGAGGTCCGATCTATACAACATCCGATAATTGGAAAACAGTTGACAGTTCAAGTATTTTCGTTGATACATCTAAAGATAATTTCCCATGGTTTTATTTCACACACTGTGTATTCGGAGGGGATGATACGATCATCGCTGCAGGATATTATACTTTAAATGGAGCAGATGGTGCTATTGTTCGATCAACAGATAAAGGTCAACACTGGGAAGAACCTGTTGTAATCAAAGATGCCCCATCCGGTATTGAAGCAATAACTCCAATGACCGGTAATACTATGCTTGCCACTGGCAATGATCACTTAATTATCAGCACTGATAGAGGTGAGTCTTGGAATAGGGATACGATCCTTTTAGATACAAATTATAGAATAGTTTATTGCACTGGATTAGTTTGGGCGAGATCACAGCCACTTGCAATTTTTTCCAATGGTGCAATCTATACTCCGAATGTTATTTTCCGTGGGACCAGTTTGAAATCTCTTGTCAATAAAGAGAATAGGGAGAATATCAATGTTTCTATTTTTCCTAACCCTGCGACAGACGCAGTCCATATAATTACACCGTTACAGTCTTTACAAATTTGTCTCTATGATGTTTTAGGTCGAGTAGTGCGCCGAGGAATAACGGATAATGATGGGAGAATAAATTTTGATATTCGAGGCTTACCATTTGGAATCTATACGGTATTATCAGAACACCAAGGTATGGAAATGCTCGGAAAATTTATGATAGGGAGATGATCATGAAAAAAATATTTTTTGTAAATATCTTTATCTCTCTCTTCTTTTTTATGCCAAGCGTCGGGCATTCGCAATTCCTTTGGGATGTTGCGCACAGTGATTTTGATGGCAGGTATTACTATTGTTTTGATGCAGTGTCTTGTTTCGAGAATAATTGTGTCGTGGCAGGCTCATTAGTTGATAACAATGCGGAGCGGGTTTATTCGATGTTCTGGGCAAGCAATGATAATGGGAACACATGGAATATGCAAGACCCTAACCTACCGCCTGATAGTAATTTTAAGGATGAAAAATTTTTTGCGGCGGTCCAACAAATAAATAAAAATTCTATTGTCGCCTTACGAAATAATAGAACGGGTGATTCTTCAGAAACATTTATTCTACGTTCCAATGATGCAGGAAAAAATTGGAACAAGCAGCTCCTCGATCTTTCTGATGCTGGCGGTTTGCTAAGGGATGTATCCTTCTATGACTCGCTTTCCGGAATAGTTTTGGCTCAGAAAAATATATTATACAATGGTATCTTAGTGATAGGTGGTGGTGGTTATAAGATATTTACTACATTGGATGGCGGTAATCATTGGGATAGTTCGACTTTCACTTTGGATGGTGGGTCGTTTAATTGTTATTCGAATGGGAGTGGAAAATACAAAATCTTTAAGTCCCCCCATGGTCCAATTTATTCGACGATTGACAATTGGAAAACAGTAGATAGCTCTGCACCTCTTATTCTCGATCAAGATGATCCCAATAATGATTTCAATTACGAACATTGTAACTTTACCGGTGGCGATACAATTATATGTTACGGCTATAATGTTTATGATAAAACCACTCGAAATTATGATCGCTACAGGGCTCTTTTAATTCGTTCAACAGATGCAGGATTGACATGGGAAAAACCTGAGATATTCCAAGGCTCGTTATGGATATTAAAATCAATGAGTTCATTAGCAAGAGATACAATAATAGCCGGCGGATTAAGCGGAGATATGAGCGGAAGTCAAGTAAATTCTATTTTAGTGAGTCTAGATAAAGGTCGTACTTGGCGAGAGGATTCTCTTTTAATTGATACTGCTTATTCGGCTTTTTCTACAAAAGGAATTGTACTTCCTTCTGATGGGGTACCGCTATCAATATACGGTCATCTCGATAATAACATTCAATCATTCCCTACGTTATTACTTCGAGGTCATACAGCAAAATCAAAAGTGGAAAATCAATCAAGTTTGTCTTTTACCGATCGTATCTTTCCAAATCCTGCAACAAATATTCTCAATATCGCCTCCGTTGAAAGTACTAGACCTTATTGGATTATTGATGTTCTTGGCAGAACAGTACTTAGCGGCATGACTTTGGATCACACTACATTAACAATTGATATTTCTTCTATATCTCCAGGTATGTATATAGTCCTATCCGAAAGTATAAGGGGAAAAGTGAAAATCGGAAAATTAATGGTAGCAGGAAAATAATTTTTAAAAATCCTCGCCGAGCGAAAAGATGTATTGGGGTTTTGCCCATGTGTCTATTGTTGTAGTCCAGGCAATATCCATTTTTAAGTAGATGCCGAAGAGGTAGGTGCGCAGCCCTATGCCGGTGGACATCAGAAGATCTTTTGTCGTCCATCCGCCATCGGGTTTTTTCTGGAAGAGATAGACTTTATTATCCCATGCCGTGCCAGCATCGAAGAATGCTTCCGATAGCAATGCAAGCGGTAAGCCGCTGACAAATATCGGGAAAGGGAAGCGTAGTGCAAGATTCAAAAGCCCGTACTTCGTGCCGATCTGCTGATTATACGGGAAGCCGCGCAACGGTGTACCTGTTGCATAGAATGCAAAATCCTGCGGCTCGGTTAATGGATATGTCGTTGCGCTGAAGTAACGGTTTATCCATCCATCAACACCGCCAAGAAAAAATTTCTGCGGATTCGGTCCCCAACTTCCGGCACCGGAAATTCTTGTGACGAAAGACATATCACCAATGATCTTGAAGTAATGCCGAAAATCAAGTTGCGGTGTAATAAAGCCAAGCATACTATTTCCAAAACTCGGCGAAACGGCAAGAGTGAGATTATATCTTGTCCCTGCCTTCGGATAAAAATAACTCCAGATCACATCGTCGTGAACATATCCGACGCTCGGAGTCAAAGCAAATTTTCTTTTTGTCGGAATATCAAGAGGATTGCCGAGGTCATCGGAGATAACATCTTTCTCAAGAACAAGCGCCGAAAAATTCATATCGACACGGTTAAATCTATCAAGAGGATAGGAAGCTAATCCCGTCAGACCATACTCGGTAAAGCGCGAAATAAAAAATGAGTTGTTTATATATCCCGGATCAGGTGAAGTATAAAGAAACCGCGCGCTATGAAAAGCCGTGAGTCCGTAATTGACACGGTCTTTCTGATTGAGATAATACAATACGTAATCAGAATTTTTCAGATCAAGTAAAAAATTTGTTGCCAAATAAAGCTGATGATTTCCAAGTTCATCCGAGAACAGCATCTGCGCCGAACCTTGCAATCCGTAATATCCCGTATATCCAGCTGTTCCTAAAATAATATCGGGAGTGAAAATAACTTTATAATCACGCGGAATATATTTTCCATTCGTATCCATATAATTAGTGACCTCTGCAACCGGTTGCTTCTGGCGGAAATCATTGCGTGAGCGATCACTATATGGCGTATTGCCATAGACATAATTATGAAGATCAATGCCGACATCGCCATAGCCTTGTGTTGAATCGGCTCCTTCAGTTTGAACGCGGTTCGGATCAGTAATGCGTTTGATCGCAGAATCTTTCATTGCAGCATCGGCAATTTTATCACCGCGAAATTTTGTAGCAGGCAGCGAATCTAATTTACGGTCAAGCGGATTGCGCATGAGATATAAATTATATCCTCCCTTTCTGATCGCGCTGAATGCAAGTTTTGAACCGTCATCACTTATAGATATTTGGTCTATCTTTGAAACAGAATTCGTCAAAACGCGGGGATTAGTACCGTCAAGATTTGCAGAAAAAATATTATTAATTCCGCTCTTATTCGAAATAAAAAACAGCGTCTTTTTTTCTACGGAAACTATCGGCTTCGTTTCATCGGCATCAGGAGTATTCGTCAGCCGTGTTATTTTTTTCGAATCAATATCAAATCGGTAAATATCTTTATTGCGAATCCCGATCTTGGATTGCTCAACACCTGAGGGAGGAAATTCACCGGGCATAAGATGATCACCACGATCGCTTACAAAATAAATAGACTTCGAATCAGCAGCCCATTCGACATCCTGATCTGCAAAGGCATCGTTGGTGAGATTGGTCAACAATTTCGAAGCGAAGTCGTACAGATAAATATCGCTTCCGCCATTTTTATATGCAATGAGGGCTAACGTTTTTCCATCCGGCGACCATTTTACTTGAGAGATAGCATCAAGATCAAGTGTTGGCAATGGCTCATCATTACCAGTTGCAATATCAATAATATGAACAACGTCGCTCTTTCCTGCCTTCGAAGCAAGGGCTAATTTCTTCTCATCAGGAGACCACGTTAAACCCGGACTGAGTAGATGAAGCTCTTCGAAATTACCATTGGCTCCGCCACCAGAGACAACGCGATTTATATCCGATGGCTTGGCAATACTCTGCACATAAATATCATAGTAGCCGCTGCGGTCACTGATGAAAGCTACGTAATCTCCTTTGGGTGACATTTCCGGCGAGGAGTTGTAAAAATTTCCTAGCTTTTTATGATCGGCAAGAACTTCAGCAAAAGTTGAGGGGTCATCGAAGCGTGCAATGTCAGGGAAATAAATCTTCTTTAAGAACTCCAGAAATTTTTCACCGAACTCAGAAATACCGATTCCGAACGTCGCTTTGTAAGCAAGTTCAGGAGAACGGGTTGTCCGGATTCGTTGAAGAAGCTCTCCTACTTTTTCGGGACCATATTTTTCGGATATATACCAATACATCGTTTGCCCAACTCGGTACTGTACATAGCCTCCAAGCCTCTCTAATGGCGGGATGGCATCAGCCAGCGTTGCATCCCTCATAAACATATCGGTTTCGATATCCAAACCTCCGAGAGACTCATATTCAGCAAGCCCTTCATTCATCCAGGTGGGGATCATAATACCGCCGCCAGTTAAAAGCGACTGATACGATCCGCCTGCATACATATCGTTTAATACGGCATGGACTAATTCGTGATGAATGACATGACGAAATAATTCGTAGTTTCCTTCGAAGGGAACAACGACGCGATTCTTAAATAGCTCGGTAACTCCGCCAACGCCTTCAGGAAGATATTCACCGACGGCATTCGTCTGCTGAAAATCGTTATGCGATACATAGACTAAAATTGCAATGCGCTGAGTAATATCGTATCGAATTGATTTCTCAATGCTGGTCAAAGATTTCTCAGCAGTTTCGGCACAGAACTGGGCAAGTTCGTAACCGCCTTGATAGTAGTAAATATCGCAATGCGGGGACTGAATATAATGCCACTTAAAATCTTTATACTGAACTTTGTTTTTCCCAAAATTTGAACTTTGGGAAAAAATATCCCCTGCTCCGAAAAGGAGCATCGTCAAAACCAGTAATACTAATTTCTTCATACTATATAATAGACACGAAAAAAGCAGGAAGGTTTCAAATTTTCGGGGATTGGGGAGAAAAATGAAAAATTATTCATTCTACTCACACATCAAACTACTACGTAAAAAACTTAAAGGACAGATCTTACGATCTGCCCTTTAATAAAAAACTACATCAGCAGATGTGATTATTGCTTAATAACTGCTCCACCGCCTCTGCGAGCAGTGCCTGTTGGAGCAACTTTGACAGCAGAGTGCTTTGTGGCATCCATACCGTCAGAAGTCTTTGCTGGTGCAGTTTT
This sequence comes from Kapaibacterium sp. (SeqCode), assembly GCA_038210275.1. Lineage (GTDB taxonomy): Bacteria > Bacteroidota > Ignavibacteria > Palsa-1295 > Palsa-1295 > PALSA-1296. The sequence continues at coordinate 77,427 of JBBQWV010000018.1, forward strand.
TGCACCGGTTTTTGCAGCAGGTTCTGCAGCTACAGGAGCAGCAGGTGCACCGCCTAAGAATGCTGTAATATCAGCACCGAGCTTCTTGTGAGCATCCATCATGCCATTGCAAGTGGTGTTGCATTTTGCAAGAGTTGCATCAAGACCTGCAATAGCTGCCTTCAACTGATCATTGTTATCAGTTTTAGCATTTTCGTAAGCTTTAAGACTATCGATCCATGGCGACGCGGCTTTACCATCATCTTCCATTTTTTTCATCGCAGCTTTGAAGCCGGCGATCTTTACTGTATCAGCTTTCGGAAGCTTTGCAGCATCATCAAGCTTTGCAGTCCATGCAGCATGATCAGTCATCATCATCTTGCTTGCATCACCCATCTGGGCGATCATTTTATCGGCTTCAGTCTTCTTGGAATTGAAATCTGTTACCAAAGCTTCGTCCTTCTTTGCACCGCAGCTTACTAAAAAGAAGCTGAGTGTCAGAGCGAACATTAGTGAAAGAATCGAGTATTGTTTTTTCATAGAATTTGAGAAAAAGTGAATAGAAACGTGAACAAAAATATAACAATTTTATGCTTTGTGAGCCCGGGCGGTATCGAACCGACGACCCTCTCATTAAAAGTGAGATGCTCTACCACTGAGCTACGGGCTCCCTGCACTGAAAGCTTTTGCTTTAAGTTGCCGCCGTATAACGACGAATCGTCGTCCTGAGTTCGGAGTTTCGGACGACAGTCTTGTCTTAATTCGATTGTCATTCCGAAGGAGCCGAAATTCGCCAAAGGCGAATGAGCGACTGAGGAATCTCTTCTCGTCGTGGTAGAGACTTAGGAACTTCAAACTATCAAGGGATTCCTCACATCGTTTTTCTCACTACGTTCGAAAAATCTCCGTTCGGAATGACAATAAACTCAAATTAAGTCGTTACCTGAACCACCTTCAGAACTAAGAACTAAGAACTAAGAACTCAAAACTACCCCTCAGTGATAATTCACCGTCATCTTGCCCAAGCCGCTTGATAGATGCAGCGTTAGGATCGGAGCAGTAGATTGGTCGAAACCGACACTGGTAAAGTTATAAACGCCATTTTTATGTTGAGCAAGCCCGTTAAATGTGAAAGAACTAAAATAACTATCATCATACATGACCCGTACTCTGCCTGCTTCGGGTGGGATATTGATCGAAACATTTCCCATCCCAACTTCAATTGTTGCGTCGAGATTCTGCGTTAGCTTTCCGTTAAAATTCAGTTTATATCTTCCGATACCGCCGGAAAAGATAAAACGATTGGTATTGAGATCACTGATGCCATCCATCGAAAACTCCCCAAAGCTGGCATTGATTCTACAGCCATTCATCGGAATTGCATTATGCTCACGGATCTGAATATGCGTCTTCGCCGATCCCGTCTCGACATATGCACAAGTGAGAGCTAACCCTGTCCAATCAAGTTGTGACTCGCCATAGCCAAGCCGGGCGCTGATCGAAAGTGGAATATCTTTTGTCAGATACACTTTACAATGACCGTTTTCATCGGCAGATGGCGGCGGGGGAGCATTCAGCATATTATCGAATGTACCGTTCGATGGCGAAATATCTCCATAATCGGAATGAATCGCATTCGTAGAAGCAAGTGAATAACCTGAATTTGCCTTCCAACTTTGCGCAATTGGCTTATTCATTTCAAGCATCCCTTCATCGCTTCCGATCACTAATTGCAGTCTTCCTGTGGTGCCGATTGGATTATAACCATACCGAGCATGAAAGGGAAATGGGTCATCACCATTTGAGGTCACCTCCAATAGTGCTACATTCTTCGGGCTTGTCCCTGCTACCATTGTTAATGAACCATATGGTGCACTCATAATAACATCTAACCGCGTTTCACGGAATGCTTCATCGCGTGATATAGGAAATTCAATTGTCTTATAGATCGCGAAAACTGCGCCGCTTGCTGCAAGAAAAATACATGACGTAAGTAGTGCAACTCGCTTTTTGCGATTTGTCAGAAATACGTACTTTTCAGCTTTTGGCAAAGATTTCTTCAAGTCTTGTCTTCGGTTTGGAATTTATGAAATGTTTTTCATATAATACAAGAAGAAGTTACGAATGAAAAACGGGGATGTTTCAGCAAAAAGGGCATATAATTGCAATTTAGGCATTAATACCATACTCTGTCATTTCGAACCGAGTATGCCGCGATAGCGGTAGACGAGCGTGAGAAATCTTAAATTAAGATGAAATCCTCATTTTCTTCCTGGGAGAATATGGTTTTATCTTTATTAATAGATTTCTCTCTACCTTTGTAGCTATCGCGCCAGAGTCCGTTCGAAATGACATTACCCCTCTTCATCTTTCCGCCTTCATCCTTTCTCCGGGTGAGCGGCTGTAACTCCTTATTTTTGAATAACATCGCTATGCACATTTGCGGTTTGGCGGATAGGGGTATGGGCGTTTGGGCGTATGGTATTGATGCTTGGTGTTGGTGATCTATCCTCCGAATAACTATTCCGATGGATCGGCATTTGCGCCAAGCTATCAGGAGTCCGGTATTCCGGTTTGCGAAGTTCTTCGATGCTGGTAGTCTCGGAAGTCCTTTCTCCAGTGGGACGGACTCTTAGTCCGTCCGAGACGGTTTCTAATTCCTCCTGAACGGACTGAGAGTCCGTTCTACTGGACTCAACTTCTTCATTCTCAATTCTGGATTTTCCATCTGCAGTCCATCCATTATTTTTACGAACTTTCGCAACGAATCTATTATAAAATTCATCCTCCGAAATTCCGGGTTCATCTTCAGTGCCGATTCTCGGATCATTTGCTTCCAATTCTTTGCTCACTGATTCGAAAGATTCTGTCATCTCCTTCGTCTCTTCGCTATTCTCTTCTTCGATCTTTGCTAATGTTTCTTTTACAGTAATACATTCCACTTTCTTTGCAATGCCGGAAAGCTTGCCAAAGCCGCCGCGCTGCAGCTTCTGCACATCAGGACTGGACTTCGTCTCCTGTGCATAGATCAGCACATTCATCGGCGCATGTCCGCCTTCGAGTCCATCGGTTAATTCTTTTATGAGGAAGATCAAGTCTTCGCGGTATCGCGGATTTCTCGATGCATATTCCCAACTATTAATGACAATATATTGGATATATCCTTCTCTCAGATATTCCCTGATCTCCGATCCGCGCTTATGTAATTCGCCTTTAATAACATTCATCATGTATATTACTTTTCGTCTGTCGCCATCAACGAAGCAATAATCATAATCGTGATCAGGCGTTAACCCGTTTTTCCGAGCCGTGTTATACATTCCGCGAGTATTTTCGACGGTATTAATATAAAGCACGCTGCCGGATGCTTGTGAGCGCACAAGTTCGACAGAGTGCTTGAGCGACGCATCTATATTTGCTCCGATCGTTGAGCCGAGCAAAAGAGTAACATCATTCGGTGCGATTTTTGGTAGTGGTTTAAATGTGCTTTTCATGGTAGTTTTTATGGTAGTTTTGAATTTTGAGTTGTGAGTTGTGAATGGGGCGGGGGATGGGTTGGGGTATGGGGGTTTGAGCGTATGGGCGTATGGTTGAATCCCTCCATACGCCCATACGCCTATAACCCATCCGTCTTTCTCTTCGCTATGAAAAAAGCGAGTCAAGGTCGCCCAGCTAATGAAATGCCTAAAAAATATATACAAAGCATAGGTGCCCATCAACTTCACTATTAAGATACGACATAAATATCTGTTTGTCAAGGTGCCCAAACCAAACTATTTTCAAAATCGGCGAAATCAGGCTGGAATCGCCAAAGATTTTTTTTTGGGTGAATTGTGGGAATAGCCTATTGGTTGAGGTGGAGGAAATTCAGAATCAAATTTCTCTTAACATCAAGCTACGGGATCAACCACCCCAACCCCTCCTTGAAAAGGAGGGGCTATCTATAATTTAAAAATTAAAAAAAAATCTCCCCGCATTTTCAAGGCGGGGGTTAGGGGGCGGTTGACCCAGAGCCTACCGAAATTTGCAAATGGATTTAATAGAAAAACCGCACGGCAACGTGCGGGTGTAGTTTATTCTACTTTAGTTTGTATAATTACCATCTTGACACCAGCGAAAGAGTGAGAATTTAGTGCCATCCCAAAAATATTGAATCCTGAATCCCGTAGAATGTTTTACGCCGAAAATATCTTCATAGAGCACTTCACCCCATAAGAAAAAACCATCTCTTTTTGCGACCGTAAGTACTTCACCATTCACATTAAACGACATAATTTCTTCGTTCCCAACACCACCGAACGAAGATTGGAGAATAGGGTTGATTTTAGAAATTTTACTTTTGCGCTCAAAATTTGTTTTGTTATACGGATCAATTGAAATAAGCCCCCACCATACGACATTATTTGCTGGTGTTTTACCGCGATTTTCAAGAAGCCATTGAGTTTCTAAAGTATCATTACCCTTTATACCAATCGGTCTCGGAACAAGATGTATGAAAGCTCTCAATTCAGTTTGCATTGTTTCTCTAGCTATATCAATTTGAGACCAGGCTGCAGTATCTTGACGATGTGTTGCACTATCCTGTCTTCTTATTCCTTCTCTTGAAGCTTGCAATTGCGAATACATTATTCTAATTTGCTGAGCAGAAGTAGAATCAGCATTAATCAAAGCTGTTGTTGTAAGACATGCTTGGTAGACACCAACACCGGCAACTAAAAAAGTAAGAAGAGCGAGAAATAGAGTGGCATTTACGAGCCGCTTAGTTTCCCAAGCTGTTTCGCCATAATTTTTCTTGTCCTTTCCTTTTATCAAAACATCCCCTCCTGTCCTGTCTTCCTCTTCTCCCTCTGCGCTTTTTTGAAGTTCAGGCTGCCATCGCCTAAGTCGTGGAATTCTGGGCGTTTGGTTTTGTGGAGTAATTCTTCTATCGTCAGGATTTGGATTTTCGGGAATTGCTCGCCGTGCGGATTGGTGTAGAATCCTGCGGCTGTGGCTTCGACTTGCATCGGAGCTGTCGGCGGAACGAGCGTGACGAAAATTCCGATCTCGGCGCGTTCGCGTTCGAGCACACCTTTCAAATCGCGGATCATTCCGACGTTCACATTATCGCCGCCTTTAACGGAGACGATGATCTTTTTTGAATCGCTTGCATCATCCTGAAAATAGATCGTGCCGTCAATTCCTCCATCTGCGCCTTTCTTTTTCCCGCCATAAGGCTGTGCGTTCACCAGCGAACAAGCCCACCATTGGAATTGGTATTTATCACGCAAGGCAAGATTCGCCGCGCCTTCCAAATCTTTCGGAGTACCTTCAACATCGAACTCAATTCCCGTAAAGGCATCACGCAATCTTTTTTCGATATGACTGATGGCAAGATGGGTGATGTCAATGCCGATCCAATTTCTCTTTAATTTCTGCGCTGCATGAACTGCCGTTCCGCATCCGCAAAAGGGATCAAGCACAACATCGCCTTCATTCGATGATGCCGAAATAATCCGCTCAAGTAATGCAAGAGGTTTTTGTGTTGGGTAATGTAATTTTTCATCTGCCATTGGATTGACATGATTAATATCATTCCAAAGGTTATTCATGGAGACACCTTTCAACTCATCTGCATATTGCTTAAATTCTGGATACTTAGCATTTGCACCTTGGCGAATCATGCCTTTTGCATTCCAGTCATCGTATCGTTCTTTTGAAAATGTTTTAAGAGCTTGCCATCTATACTTGCCTCGCTCGTCTTCATACTTAAAACGAGCGAAATAGGTATCGCCATATTCACGATATAATTTATTAAAAGTGTATTCGTCGCTCTTCGTGTAATACAGAATTGTATCTGTATCAGCGCTGAATTTTCTTGCTATTGATTTACTGCTACCTGTATTCGTAGTTCGCTGCCAAATAATTTCATTCCTAAAAAATTGTTTCCCAAAAACTGCATCGAGAACAATCTTCAAATAATGGCTTGCCGACGCATCGCAATGGAGATAGAGCGAGCCAGTGGATTTGAGAACGCGATGAAGTTCGAGCAGGCGGTTTGCCATCATGACAAGATATGCCATCATATCATTCTCGCCGAGGAAACTACGGAGAGCGCGTATCATTTCTGCAACATCGGTATTGGGTTGACGCAGAAGTTCGGAGAATTCGCGCTCTGCCTGCTCACCCCAATGCCATGAATCTTCGAACGCCGTTATCTGCGCATCGGATGAATGCCCCTTCGGAGTCTTGAAGAGCAAGTTATAATCGCGCTTTGAATTAAACGGCGGATCGAGATAGATCAGATCAACCGATTCCGAAGGAATATGATCGCGCAGAATATTGAGGTTATCTCCGAAGTAGAGTTTATTCATGGGAATAACCTCACCCCAACCCTCTCCTTGAAAATGAGAGGGAGTTTTTTAGTATTATTCATTACTGCAAAGATACGACAGGAAATAGGGGATGAGTGCTGAGGATTAGGGAATCTCAACTCTCCCTGATTCCATCTAACTTCTTGCGTATATTTGTTCTGCATAAAGATCATCACATCCATCAACACTGTGATGATGGATGTGATGATATGTTTTAATCTTTGAGGCAGCGGCATGACATACTGAAATTATCCTTAGCACCTGGCTGTGCGACTATTCCATCTTGATTTGTTAATTGATAGACCTGAGTATACGGCGGTTGCGATATTGTCGCTGACCAAAACCATGCAGCAGTCCCGAGCATCTGAAACGTGTTTGTACCATCAGTAAGTGTAATGCAATCTCCACCGGGAAGTGCTGCAAAGCCGCTGCTGTTAGTAGCGTTGCTGTTTGGTAGTGTCCATCCGCTCACCGATTTCATTGCTCCTGCCGCGACGCCCGGACCACCGAGAAAATTGATCAACTGATCGAATTCCGATTGACTTGGCACGTGCCAACCCTTCGGACAAATACCTTGCACGCCGCTCGGATTTGCATTGGTCGAACTTGCCCCTTGCATGATGTCGCTCCAGTGGTAAAGTCTTCCGTAGGTTGCGGCATAGTTTGGGTCTTTCGTGTTGATGATACTTCCGGGAGTTGCATAATTTAAATTTTCGCCCATCCACACTTGCTTACCTATGCAGACTGATTTATAAAGATGACCGTCTCTGGCATCAGTGAAGAGAGGGCTGCATTCTTCGTAGCTATAATTATTTGAATTATATTGACCCAATAGTAGCGGCCCAACCCTTTTTCTTTCAAAGAACTGTTTGCCATCTGTATCAAGGTGAGCACGACCTGTACTATCGAAATCAATAACAAGTCTTCTCACGATTGCATCTTCCATTTGCTTGCAGAAGGGATCACCTACAGTCGTTGATGTACCGTCGCTGAATGCATAACCATAGTAGCTGATGAGATTCCTATTTATAAATGCATCACGCATAGGAGTTTTTCCATTTGGAGCAACTGGAGTTCTATCTGCGCTGTAGCACATATTTCCAAAGACAACTGTATTTGGCATTGCAGGCTGCTTATTAATATATTGAGTGCTCACCCAGACATTAAATTTCCCCCGGATCTTGGGATCTTGTTGCCACATAGGCTTCAATGGATATACGTCCCAGCTTTTTTCTAAAAATAGATCACCTGCCAGAAGTTTGTCATACGTGTCGGTCCCCGCATTTTTTGTAACAATTGCCTTTAATGAATCAGCACTTACTCTCATAGACGGAATATGCAAAGTTTGCCCCGAAAGAAAACCATCGGACATTCCGTGACTGTCAATAATGACTAACCCATAATCTTTGAAACTTTCAAGTAATTGCGGGGGGCACTCATAATCTCTCAGCAATGTCACTTTAAGAGATACTTTCGAATCTGTGAAATGTTTAATGATCGATTCCATTTCTCCGGGGTGGTAAAATTGCGAATATGCTGCTGCATAGATAAGTACTTCCTTGTTTGTGATAGTATTTGTCGAATGAACTCCTTCTATGACCGGAACCCCACCGCCGATTTTTTTTGCCTTTGGCCCACGAAAAAGGCTGTATCCATTATTATCAACCTCATTCAATATAACAGCGGTGCTCAAACCGGACTTCAACAAAATCCTGATATAGGCACTATCGAGAGTTTCAATGGATTGCACATTCGGTTGCGTTTGAAGCCAATTTGCTGTTAGCGTTATTGCCTGCCATGGATTTCCATTGGTTTGGTCGGCAAACTGCAGAAATGTTGTCTCAGTTGTATCTAATAATTGTCCTACTTCGAGCAGTGAGGTATTATTAGTCTGTATCGCCTGCGTCGGAGATTTGCATCGCGAAAAAGTAAATGCTAATGCGGCGAGCGCGATGAGTTTAAGTGTTTTCATGATTGTGCATCGTTTGAAAAATTAATCTTTTAGGCAGCGGCAGGAGTTGTAATTTGTCTTCGACACTCCTCCGGAAAGATTAACGGCAGCAAAGCCTGTCAATAGGCCTAAACTATAGGCCCCTGTAGGTAACTGGCTATATTCGAGAGATGTCCAAAAATAAGCGGCCTCT
>JBBQWV010000019.1:0-84525 GCA_038210275.1 Kapaibacterium sp. (SeqCode)
AACAAGATCGTCAGCGTAGTTGGTTTAGGTACAAGCGACGATGCTGTGCATGAACCGGAGAATGCGTCGGCTGCAGACCTCGAAGCGGCTCGAATTCTCAATAGAAGAATCGCTGTCAAAGTTGTCGAGGGATGTAAGTAATCTAGTTTTTAACAAATGACTGAAAGCTCTGCCATCCGGCAGAGCTTTTTTTTTGTACTACCACTTGTACTAGCACATATTAACAACCCATTAAAGGGTTCATTTAAAAATACTTCTATAGGAGGAATTACCATGTTCAAAAAAATCAGATTCATTCTCGCAATCGCAGCATTTCTTTCATCGGCGACCATCGTCGTTGCTCAGGAGACTACTACCACAACAAAGACTGAGGAACACCATACTGGAGTCAAAAGGACTTATAATAAAGCCAAGCATAAAGTAAAGCATGCTTGGAATAAGGCAAAAACAACAACAAAGACTGAATACAATAAAGCAAAGACGCGCATCAAAACCGATGATGCGAACCGGGATATGCAGGAAAAGAAATAAATCCTAATCAGGGATCATTATAATGCTAAAGCTCTGCCATTCGGCAGAGCTTTTTTTTGAAAAAGATTATAAATCATTTAGTAAAAGGATTGGTTAAAAAGAACCTAACTAAGCTCATTTAATTATAACACCATGCCCTTCGTATCCTCGATCTCGAAGATAGACTTCCCCCACAAACTCGATCAGCATTTCGTCAAAGAATATGTTCGCAATATGTTTGCAAATGATTTTCCTTTGGTCGAAAGATTGATCAATGCATTCGATAATACGGAAGTTCGGCAACGAAATTTCTGCGAACCACTGAGCTACTACGATGTTCATCACAATTTCCATGAACATAATCTGGAATATATCCGGATCGCATTAGAATATTCTGTTAAAGCAATCGAAGAGGTTCTTAAATCAGCAAGCCTTCGAAAAGATGAGATAACAGATATTTTATTTGTTTCGACAACAGGGCTTGCCACTCCAAGTTTGGACGCACTCATTATCAATACGATGCGTCTTGATCCAAATATAAATAGAATTCCGATCTGGGGACTTGGCTGCGCCGGAGGTGTCTCGGCAGTTGCGAAAGCAAACGTCATTGCAAAAGCAAATCCGAATGCAGTGATCCTTATTGTTTCGGTCGAGCTTTGTTCTTTAACATTTCTAAGGGATGATTTCAGTAAAAGCAATTTTATTGCCTCAAGTTTATTTTCAGATGGCGTTGCTGCATGCATAATTAAAGGCGATGCTCATAGCTCTGTTCGCAAAATGCATATTCTTGCGTCGAAGAGTAAATTTTATTATGATACGCTTGATGTCATGGGCTGGGATTTTCTGGATACGGGTTTTAAGGTGATCTTTTCAAAAGATATTCCGACAATAATCGACTCGCATATTAAAGAGGATGTACATTCATTCCTATCAGCAAATGATCTAACTTTACGAGATATAAGGAATTTCATTTTTCATCCCGGTGGCAAGAAGGTCTTAATCGCTTATGAAGAATCACTTGGAATATCGCCTGACAGCATTAAGAATACCCGAGAGACTATGAATGACTATGGAAATATGTCCAGCAGCACAGTACTTTATGTATTCGAAAAGTACTTGCGAGAAGGATTTGAAGATGGCTATGGACTTATGCTGGCTGTGGGTCCAGGATTTTCAAGCGAAATGGTTTTACTTGAGATGAAAAATTAATGGACTTCATACTTTTCATATCTTTTTTCATATATCAAAGGTTATTTGAGCTATGGTTCGCGAGAAGAAATGAGAAGTGGCTTCGGGCGAACGGAGCCATTGAATATGGGCAGAAACATTATCCCTTCATCGTACTGCTCCATACAGCTTTTATTGCCTCCATGATCATTGAGTATTTCTTTAGTTCAAGAGGAGGTATTGATCCCTCTTTTGCTGCGTTATGGTTTTTATTAATCGCAGCCAAGATCTGGGTGATTACCTCGCTCGGCCACTATTGGAATACAAAAATTTTTCGTATTCCCGGTGTAACACCGATCCGCAGAGGACCATATAGATTTTTAAGGCATCCCAACTATGTTATTGTCGTCTGCGAATTTATTGTTGTACCATTAGTATTTCACTTATTCTATACAGCTTTAATTTTTTCCATTCTGAATGCCATCATGCTGACTGTGAGGATCAAAGAAGAAGAGAAAGTTTGGAACGACGTTAACTTTTAATCTGTGCACTCCAACTCGGCGGCAAATTCTTTTCTATCTCAATTCCTTCAAAGGGTTTTGATTGTCGAACGCCTGAACGCTTCACCCAATCAGCCATGCGTTTAAGACCATCGGCGAGAGAAACTTCTTTTGGTGTTCCGAAAACTTTCTGTACTTTCGCATGGTCGCTCCAGGCATTGACAACTTCATTGCGCGCAGGCAAGTAATTCAGTGGCGCGGTGCTTCCAATCGCTTCCATTACTGCTGTGGCAAGCTGATTGACCGTGTAAACGGTATCAGCGCCAACATTAAAGATTTCATTTTTTGCTTCTTCAAGTGTTGCGCTTTCAGCAATGATAGGTGCAACATCAGAGATATAACTGAAGGCACGCTTCTGCTCGCCATCACCAAAGAGGGTAAGCGATTCTCCCGCTAAGATCTGATTCATGAATATGCCGATAACGTTGCGATATTTATCACCGGTATTCTGGCGTTCACCATAAACATTATGCGGACGGAAAATCACGTAATCAAGCCCAAATATTTCATGCGATGCTTTCAACTCAAGCTCGACGGCATATTTTGCAATACCGTAAGAATCTTCAGGAGATGGAATAAGTTCTTCGCGCATCGGAAGCTGGTTTCTCCCATAGACTGCAATCGAACTGGTAAAGATAAAACGTTTAATGTCATGCTTCACAGACTCATTGATCAGATTTACCGAACCGATAACATTATTCGTATAATTAAATCGCTTGATAAAATGTGAAAGTCCTTCGGCAGCATACGCGGCAAGATGGAAGACGTAATCAAACTTATACTCTGTAAAAATCTGTGAAAGCTTAGCATGATCAGTGCAACTTGCTTCAATGAAAACTGCCTGTGGATTCACATTATCAGCAAATCCCCCCGATAGATCATCGAGTGCGACAACTCTATGTCCGCTTGCGAGAAGCGAATCGACAACATGCGAACCAATAAATCCTGCAGCTCCCGTAACGAGTGATGTTGGCATAATCTTAACTTTTAATATAACCGCGTTCTTTCAAACCTTTTTTCCCAGAGTATCCTTTTAGATAATCAATGATTCCGTAGAAAATAGCTTTCGCTCCGCGAAAGTTTCGGAACCAGATAAGTGTAGAAAAATAATACGCAATATAGATTGGATAAAACAAATGATGGCGAACTTTTAGCCATCCGTGAAAATGTCTATGTGCAAAAATAAAGGAGTTACGCATTTGCATATACATATAGAATGGCGTTTCGCCTCTTCCAAATGGCGCACTGCGGAAGTTATGATCTATCGTGCTGCGTGGTTCATACCAGCATTCGTAGCCCCTTTCCTTTGCGCGCAGACACCAATCAGATTCTTCCCAATAAATAAAATATTCTTCTGCAAGTCCGCCGATGAGTTTAATAACTTCACCATTCATCAGCATAAGACAACCCGATGCATAGATCACTTTCGAAGCAACATCAAATTGACCTCTGTCTTCTTCGATCACACCGGTATGGTGATACCCTGTATGCCATTTTTGAAAAACTCCGGCATACCAAATAATATTTTTCTTGCCTTTTATAGAGGCAGGATAGTAGTATATTTTACCGCTGACAGCCGCAACATTTTTTTTCGAGAGTAATCTCTCAACAAGAGGCTCAAGAAATGATGGCGTAACGATGGTATCGTTATTCAAAAGCAAGATGTGCTCACAACCATTTTTCATTCCATGCTCAATGCCGATATTATTTCCTCCGCTGAAACCGAAATTTTCATCGGAGCGGATATGCGTGACTTCAGGAAATTCTGTTCTAAGTTTTTCGCCTGTGCCGTCGATCGAACCATTATCAACAACGATAACTTCTGCGTTCGGATAAGTCATACTTCGAAGTGACGTAAGGCACAGCGACGTATCTGGATACGAATTGAGATGCACAAGAACGATTCCGATCTTGGAATACTCCACTATTTATCCAGCCTCTCCAATATGTCAACAGCCATTTGATATTTTTTGAACGGCGGCATCATATATACTCCATCAATTAATGACTTCGCATCGCGTAGGAATTCGACACAAATATCAATCCCTTCTGCGCTCTGTGCTTCGGTTGTAGTTCTCTTCGCAATCCGGTCATGGATCCATTGAGGAATGTTCATTCCGGGTACTTCATAATGCAAAAATTCTGCATGGCGTGAACTGCGCAGCGGCAAAATGCCCAGCATCATTTTCGAATTTTTTCGAAAAGGTTTTAAAAGTTCTACCCAACGTTCTAACACTTGTATTTCAAAAATCGGTTGAGTAAAAATTACTTCACAACCTTCACTAATCTTCTGCTCCATTCTGCGAATCTCGCGTTCCATGTCATCGGCAACAGGATTTGCTCCACAGGCAATAAGAAAATGCGTTGCACGGTGCTCGCTTCCGGTGATCGGATTACCCATGAGATCAAGTCCTTGATTCATAGAGTTCAAAGCACGGATCAAGCCAATCGCATCGATGTCATAAACACTTGTTGCATAGGGATAATCGCCGATCTGCGCCGGATCGCCTGTGACGGCAAGAATATTCCTCACACCCATAAGTTCAGCGCCAAGCAGTTCAGATTGCAACCCAACCATGTTGCGATCACGACAAGCAAGATGCGCGACGACTTCGATACCACATGTATCCTGCACGATCTTTGCAAGCGTGAGTGAACTTACGCGAAGTCGTGCTCGTGCACCATCGGAAATATTGACGGCATCGATTCCATGTTTTGCAAGGAATGAAGCGCCTTCGGTAACACTCGACATATCAAGTCCGCGTGGAATATCAAGTTCCACCGTTGCCATGAACTTCTTTCCGATATTCTTTTTGAAATTTGAAAAGTGTTCCTCGCTTTGCGCACCGCTTACTTTCTCTTGTTTAAATTCTATCAACTCAGGTTTGATCTCAGCAACCTTCATTCCCTTCACGCTTTCGGCGATCATCTTTACGTGTTCGGCAGTTGCACCACCGGATGCCCCAATAATTCCTACACCTGCCTCCACCAACCGCTTCGCACTTTCGCCGACATATTCAGGAGTTGCATTGTAATATGCTCTTCCATCGACAAGTGTTGGGATGCCGATATCAGGCTGGGCACTGAGCGGAAGATCGGGCAATGCAAAAGCCTTAACGATTGAGATCATTCTCTGCGGACCCACCGTACCGTTAGTACCAATTACATCGACACCAAGTTCTCGAAGACGTTCGGCGATCTTCCTCGCATAATCGGTTGCAAGAAGTGCTCCATCTTCGGGAAAAGTTTTCTGCGCAATGATTGGAAGATGCGGAGCAATTTTCTTTGCTGCTTGGATTGCAAGCTCAAGTTCTGCAAGCTCAATAAAACTTTTTAGAATAAGTACATCAGGTCCGCCATCGCAGAGTGCGCCGATCTGCTCTTCAAAAGATTTTAAGACAGCTTCCGGCTTCGAAGGTCCGAGCGGTGAAAGATATTTTCCAACAGGTCCGACTGATGCAGCGACAAACAGATCCTTTTCGCCTGCAACTGAACGTGCAAGCCAAACGCCTTTTCGATTGATCTCATATGCTTTATGCCTTAATCCATATCTCTCTAAAGCTAAAGGGCTGGCATGCTCTGTATTCGTCTGCAAAAGCTCTGCACCGGCATCGGCGAATTCATGATGCGCGTGCTCAACGGCGACGGGTTGAGTCAGATTATAATGCTCGATCGGGTGATCATGATATCCACGCTGGGCGAGGACGACTTCCATTGACCCATCAGTGACGAGGGGTTTCTCAGTGAGTGATTTTAGACGTTCGTGGAATCGTGTCAAAAGATTTGGATCAAGCAAAAATTAAAAAGTAGAAGCAGCTTCAACTATTGCAATAAATGCCTTCGCATCGAGAGCTGCTCCGCCGATCAATCCCCCATCAATATCAGGTTGTGCTAAAAGTGATGCGGCATTTGCAGCATTCATACTGCCGCCATACTGAATGATAATTTGTGCTGCAAGAGTTTCATCGTACAGCGTTGCAAGTTCAGCTCGGATATACGAATGGGAATCCTGAGCGATCTCCGGGGTTGCTGTCCTGCCGGTGCCAATCGCCCAAATTGGTTCATAAGCAATCGTTATCATTTTCACCTGAGACGCATCCACTCCTCGCAAACCCTCTGTAAGCTGATGAAGAAGAACTTCGTATGTTTGTGCAAGTTCGCGTTCTTCATGCGATTCACCTATACAGAGAATCGGTTTTAATCCAACATCAAGTGCGGCTTTTATCTTTTTATTAATCAGCTCATTACTTTCATTAAAAATAGTCCGCCTCTCTGAATGTCCGATGATCACATACGTGCATCCTGTTTCGGCAAGCATTCTTGCAGAGATCTCTCCCGTAAAAGCTCCCTTAGTTTCTGAATTACAATTCTGTGCGCCAACGGCGATCTGCACTCCGCGACCGCTTAATTTATCAAGAGCTAAACCAATGGAAGTGAAGGGTGGGCAAATCGCAATTTCCACTTTTCGGAAAGCATCATCCCAAAGACCAACGATACCACCGAGAATCGCGCTTGTCTCTTCAAGCGTCCCATTCATCTTCCAATTCCCACAAATAAATTTTCTTCTCATACTTTATCTAATTCCTCTTTGACGACTTCGTTTAAAAGAACCGGGTTTGCTTTCCCTCCCATAGCCTTCATCGTCTGACCGACAAAGAAACCAAAGAGCGTCACTTTTCCTAATTTATATTTTTCGAGATTATCGGGATTTGCAGATAGTATGTTCTTTACTGCGTCACGCAAAGCTCCTTCATCAGAAACTTGCGACATACCTCGCTCGGTAACTATTTCGTTTGGAGACTTTTTAGAGCCTATTAATTCCGGAAGCAGATCCTTTGCAATTTTATTAGAGATAGTCTTATCACCCACAAGCGAAACAAGATCAGCTAAATGTTTTGGCTGTAAACCAAGTTTATCAATACTTACTTTCTTTTCCGAAAGTATCCGCATCACATCGCCCATTAAATAATTCGATATGCTTTTTACAAGATCATTTGATCTTGTGCCGAGGTTCGAAATTGTCTCTTCAAAAAAATCCGCCATCACTCTATCAACGGTCAATACATCCGCATCATATTTCGGTAAGCCAAAATTATTAATAAATCTATCCCTGCGAGCGCGCTGCATCTCCGGCAGTTCATCGCGAACTTCTTCTAAATATTCTTTTGTGATCGTAACCGGAAGCAGATCAGGCTCAGGAAAATAACGGTAATCATGTGCTTCTTCCTTCGTGCGCATCGGACGGGTTACACCTTTATTCGCATCGAAAAGCATAGATTGATGCAAAACTTTCTCACCCGATTCAATGACACCGATCTGTCGTTCTATCTCTGCTTCAATAGCAAGTTTAACGTTACGGAAAGAATTTAAATTCTTTACTTCGGTTTTTTGTCCAAATTTTTCCGCACCTTTTAATCGGACAGAAACATTTGCATCGCATCTGAGCGATCCCTCTTCCATATTGCCATCACAAATACCGAGATACGTAACAATAGATTTGATCGCGGTCAAATACGCGTAACCCTCTTCGCTTGAACGTATATCAGGTTCGCTGACGATCTCGATAAGCGGTACTCCGGCACGGTTAAGATCAACAAGCGTATCAACTCCAAAGTCATGGATAGACTTGCCTGAATCCTCCTCCATGTGAATGCGCGTAATACCGATACGTTTCAGGGCACCATCTGTCAGTTCTGCTTCTACCCACCCGTCATGACAGATCGGAGTTTCATATTGTGAGATCTGAAAGCCTTTTGGAAGATCAGGATAGAAATAATTCTTTCGAGCAAAGATCGAGCGCTCCCTAATCTGGCAATTTGTTGCTAGCCCCATCCGAGTAATGTAACGAACAAGATTCTCATTCAGCATTGGAAGTGTACCCGGATGCGCAAGGCAGATCGGGCACGTCAGCGAATTTGGCGGCGCGCCAAACTCCGTCGAGCACGTGCAGAATGCCTTCGACTTCGTGAGCATCTGCGCATGGACTTCCAACCCTATAACGGGTTCATATTTAGCGAGTAAAGTTGGATCAATCATATTGTAAGAGAAGAACAACAGTTGTCATACAACGTCCGTTTCGGGAATTGCAACTCTCTTTGCAACCTCTGTTAAAAATAATACGGGGGAGATGAATAATGGGCAGCTATTTATCGCTAATAGTCGGTAATATGATCGTACTATCGCGTTCAAGAAGGATTTTTTGGATAAAAGCTTCGAACTCTTGATAGCTGCCTTCACCAAAATGGGTGGTTCGCAAAATTCCATTTTTATCATAAAGATAATAAGCTGGCCAATATTGATTGGAAAGGGAATTCCAAATCTCATACTCGTTATCAGCAATAATAGGATACGTCAACCCAAATTTTTGTATAGCCGATTTCAGTTTTTGCGGCTGCTTTTCGGAATCAAATTCAGGAGTGTGCACACCAATAACAACCAAACCTTTCTCTTTATATTTTTCCGCCCAAGATTTAACATGCGGTAAGGTATGGATACAGTTGATGCAGCTATAATCCCATAGATCAATCAAGACAACTTTTCCTTTTATTTGAGGCAGAATCTCATTAGAATTTATATTGTAGTAACGTTCAGCAGAATATTTTGTAGGAAGAGAAGGTATATGAGCGTTATCATTTACTTGATCTTTCATTGCAGCAGCAAGTGTTGCTGTCTCAAGTGGAAGTATATGCTTTGGGGAGTCAATCGGCTGGGTTTTACCGCACGATGACAAGACAAGAAGGATACAAAAGATGTTGATAAATTTCATATACGTAATGTGATACCTACGAAGATGGTTTGCCTTTTGATACGAACGGATTATCTTTAATGAAGAACCTCCATTCTTTTTCAACTCCGACGTTAATTCCTACTCGAGTCGTTATAGCGATCTTCTCCTCTTTATGTAATTTTCCCCTCGTAAGGAATAGGTCTTCAGAGGTTATCAGATCTATGCCGTTCTCATCTCGCATTATTCCAAGTGCCTGGCAAAGCTTTCCTGGACCCGAAAGAAGATCGGTCTCTTTTCGTGCTTTAACCCTACGGTTGAACATCTCTTTTGTTCCGCTCACAGGCTCAAGAGCGCGGAGGAGAATAGCTTCGGCGCCACCGGCAAATCCGGTGACGACGTTTGCGCAATAGTGCATACCGTAAGTGAAGTACACATACGCAAAGCCTGCTTCGCCAAACATGATCTTATTTCTTTCCGTCATACCCCGAAATGAATGACTGGCAGGGTCGCTCTGATGATACGCTTCAGTTTCAACTATGCGTCCGACAAATTCGGTATCGCCGAGTCTGCGATGCAGATATGCGCCAAGTAACTCACGAGCAACCTGAGTCACTTCCCGCTCAAAGAAGGAGCGATCGAATCGCTTTTCTAAAGCCTTACTCACTGAGCCAGCGGGTTTTCTCTAAATAAGACTTGAGTTCATCAAGTTCAGTAATTGGTAATTCACAGGTTTGATTGGAACAGAAATAAATAGTGAGTTTATCATCCTTCATTGGCAGATTCTTTGCGAAATTATTTGCCATATTTGAACTTGAAGAAACAAGTACTTTACGTGGAAGATAGTATTTTGCAAACTCTCTTCGCATATTCTTGTAGATCTCTCCGCTGAGATCGCCCACAAAAACAATCTCAGTAGGTGCATAGTGATGCCATTCTATTCCTACTAACATTTCGGGCATCGTATAGGGATACTTCGCAAGCTTCCCTGCAAAATTAAGCAAGGTGCGTTCGGCTTTTTCTTTGTACTCTGAATTAGCAGTAATAGCGTGAAGTTTCAGAAGGTTCAGAACGCTAATGGAATTGCCGCTTGGCTCGGCACCATCATAATCATTCTTCGTTCGAATAATTATGTCAGGCGCTTCTCTACTTGTAAAATATCCGCCTTGTTTGTCATCGTAAAGATAGTGATCTTGCTCTTCCTGCAAAATTATTGCGCGCTCAAGCCAAGTATTGTCAAGCGTTGCATCATATAATTCTAAAAAACCTTTAACAAGAAACGCATACGTATCAAGCGTTGCATCGAAACGCGCTTCACCATCACGCCAACGGTGAAGGAGCTTGCTTCCTGGTTTAATATATAGCTTTTGCCAAATAAATGCGGCAGAGCGAAGAGCAGCATTTATGTAATACAGGTTTCCAAGCACATCTCCAACTCTTGCAAGAGCTCCTATCACCAAACCATTCCACGAAGCAAGTATTTTATCATCAAGGTGTGGCCGAACACGCTTTGCTCTTTCATCAAAGAGGATTTTCTTTGAATCAGAGATGATTTTCTGAGCTTCGGCGATTGATATTTCAAAGCGTGCAGCAGTCTCAGTAATTGTTTGCTTTTCATGAATAACATTCTTCCCATCCTCCCAGTTACCTTTTGCAATAATGCCAAAATGATAGGCTAATATTTTACTGTTTGTTTCTCCGAGAACTTTTTCGATCTCATCCAAAGTCCAAACATAATATGTACCCTCGACGCCCTCAGAATCTGCATCAAGAGCACAATAAAATGCTCCTTCGGGATGTGTTAATTCTAGTAAGACAAAATCGCAAGTTGTGCGAACAACTTCAGCATAAAGTTTTTCCTGCGAGATCTGGTAAGCATCAAGAAAGGCGTGTATTAGCTGTGCTTGATCATAAAGCATTTTTTCAAAATGCGAGACAAGCCAGAATTTATCGACAGAGTATCGGTGAAAGCCGCCGCCAAGATGGTCGTTCAAACCACCGAGCGCCATTTTCCGAAGCGTAAAGAGCGCCATCTCTTTTGCGCGTTCATCGCCACTTGCCGAATAATGATTAAAGAGAAAATCATATTGCACCGGACGCGGAAATTTTGGTGCACTACCAAATCCGCCGTTCTCTGCATCGAATGTTCGCTCAAAAAATGATATTGCAGAATCTCCCAGTGTAGGTGAGAGCAATTTCGGCGAGGCGTTATCATCCTCACTATTTTTTAAAATGGCATCGGTTAAGCCTTCACTGGAGTTGATCAGTTCGTCTCGTTTTGTTTGCCACAATTCCGTGATGCGCTCTAATAATTGCTTGAAGCTTGGTTTGCCATACGCAGGTATCGGGGGAAAATACGTGCCGCAAAAAAATGGTTTTAGCTCCGGTGTCAAAATAACCGTCATTGGCCATCCACCGCTGCCCGTCATTGCCTGTGTTGCAGCCATATAGATCGCATCTATATCCGGGCGTTCTTCGCGGTCGAGCTTGATGGAGATGAAATTTTCATTGAGATAAACAGCAACTTTCTCATCCTCAAAGCTCTCGCGTTCCATCACATGACACCAATGACAAGTCGAATAACCTATCGAAAGAAAGATCGGTTTATTTTCTTCACGCGCTTTTGTGAATGCTTCATCGCTCCATGCATACCAATCAACAGGGTTATACGCATGCTGCAAAAGATATGGTGAGCCTTCATGAATGAGTCTATTAGACTTTTCGTGATGTTCGTTCATTTATGAAATATGTTTGTTGCGATAGGCTACTAATTCTCGCGGAATATCCGTGACTACTGCTTTCGCTCCTTCACCAATTGCTTGATTAAATTCCTCAATCGTTGTAGCCGTATAAATAGAAAGAAATAAATTTTTCTTTTTTATATCAGCACGAGCTTCCGAAGAAATCTCACTCAACATACAGGCAAAACTTGTTGCATGTGCCAACTGCACAATCTCGGAAGGAAGCATTTCTTCGACAGGCTTCGGAGTTATTACCGGAGAAACTGAACGTGCATTAAAATATTCAATGATCTGACTTGTCGGGCGAATCACTACCGAGAGTGAATCCCAAGGTAACGCATGAATAAAATCAAAACGGAATGAAGAGTATAACGAGTATGAATGCATTCCGTACTCACGAACAAGCGAAACAAGCGGGTGCACGAACCGACTTGGATGAAAACCCGAATAATCCTTCATCTCGATATTCAAATAAGCCTTCCCTTTGACGTGTCTTAGAACTTCTTCGAAAGTCGGCAAAGCGTCTGCATTTGTTTGGATCAGAAGATCGGCATACTTTCTTTGCCAAATTGGTTTTTCATCGCCACTTTGGAGAACGTCATCATGATGACAGATCAGCATTCCATCTATCGTCATTTGCACATCCATTTCGATCATTTCAGCGCCGGTTGCAAGCGCAGCATCAACGGCACTGATGCTGTTTTCAATTGCGCCGCCCGATGTATCGCCGCGATGTGCGCAAATCATTGGCTTTGATTCAAATGGATAATCTTGTAACGGAATTAGTATCATTTTATAAAAACAAATTTCGTGCTCCACGCAAAAACTCCTCTATAGGCATACGCTTTTTATTCTCTCGCTGGACTTCTAATAATTCTATCGGCTTCGTTGACGTACCAATATATAACCGTTTGCCATCAGGAGAAACAGAGTACTTGCCGGACAATACGTTAAGGTTTACATCATCGGGAATTCGTGATTTAAATACTTTTAGTCGTTCGCCATTAGAAAGCATTGCAACTGCCGTGGGATATGGCGAAAGTCCTCGAATCTTATTATGCACACGTTCGGCAGTTTCAGAAAAATCAAGTTTACAATCTTCAGGAAAGATCTTTGGTGCAGGAGTTGCTTCCCCATTGCTTTGCGGTCGTGGGGTAAGAATACCGCTTGCAAGTCCACGAATTGTATCAAGAGCAAGTTTCGCGCCAAGATGCATCAATTCGTCATGCAGATCGGCGACGGTTTCATCCTCGCTGATATTTACTTTTTCTTGTAATAAAATATTTCCGGTATCGACTTTATCATCAAGGAGAAAAGTCGTTACGCCTGTTTCCTTCTCACCATTAATGATAGCCCAATTCATCGGTGCCGCTCCGCGATATTTTGGGAGGAGCGATGTATGAATATTAAATGCTCCATATTTTGGGATTGTAAATACTTCACGCGGCAATATTTTATATGCAACGATACAAAATATATCTGCATTAAAAAGGCGAAGATCAGATATAAATTTTTCATCCCGCAATTTTTCTGGAGCGAGAATAGGGATGTCAAGTTTTTGTGCCACTTCCTGCATCACCATCGGCTGCGTCTTCAATCCGCGTCCCTGCTGCTTTTCAGGCGTTGTTACTACAGCGACAATATTTTCACCCGCTTCGTGTAAATATTCAAGGATATTCGCAGCGAATGCCGGCGTTCCAAAAAAAGCAATACGCAAACCGGATGGAGGTGAATCTATCAAGCAAGTTTAGATTTTAATTGCATGATAACCGGCACCGGGCTTGGATCAACTCCTTCAAGCAAGGCAAGGTAGTAGCTTGTCCAATCGGCTAATGAGATAAGGCTGAACATCCTTGCGACGACTGATTTTCCCTGAGCAGTAAATTCTTTTACTTCTACTCCTTTACTTAAAAGAACTTCGTGGAGAATACCAAATCTCTTTGTCACTTGTGGATGCTCATCTTGGGGCGACCTCAGAAATATCACTTGGAATTTATCCTGCATCGTATGAGGAAAATCCCATCCGTTAATTTCATTATGATTCATCTCCGGTAAGACGTTCCCAAATGCAACGTGCTTGGCATTCTCTTGAATCTGTCCGCGCCAACGGATATTTACTGTATCGAAAACATCACTGGCAGAATAAATTACAGGAATCCTTGCAAGCAATGTATGCGCAAGACTATTTGCATGGTTAGCCTCCGTCAAATTTGCAATACCATATTCGTTTGCAAGTTTATCTAATATGTCAGCTGCGTCATTAATGGAAGCAGCTTCACCGGAAGTAAATCCGATTTTCTCCAATATCATTAATACAGGTACGAATGAGTATGCAAGCGCTGCACGCGGCTGGAATCCGGTTGGCAATATAATGACGGGTAAGTTATGTTGCTTTGCAAGATCTACAAGTTTTCCTCCTGTCGTTATGCAAATAACTTTCGCGCCCCGTTTCAATGCTTCATCAAACATCGAAAGTGATTCTTCCGTCGAACCCGAATAGCTTGATACGATAACGAGTGTATGCTCATCTACAAATCCGGGAAGTCCGTAAGTTCGATTTACAACAAATGGAACAGATGATTTCGAAAGCAAATAGGACCGCACCAGATCGCCTCCGATTGCTGAGCCACCAAGACCTGCGAGCACAACATTCGCTATCTCATCTTTTTTAGTAAGCAAAAGGGAATCAAGTGCTTGCTGCGAACGGATTGCTGCATCCCGCAAATGTCCGCCCATACCTGCAATCGCATCTCCCATTTTTCCAGGATCAAGTGAATGAACGATGTCTTTCGTAATTCCAAGTGTAAAGCTCATACTGTAAAATATACTATTGTTAAATTTGGATGATAGATAACACAAAGAGGATTTATTCTCGTTCGGATTGATTAATATAATATCATTGTGAGGAGGGCTTTAACCCGACGAAGCAATCTAAAAACTTTTACTTTAATACCACTTTTCAATATTTAAGATCGCCACGTAATCAGCAAGCGGGCTCCTCGCGACAACATTTTGGATGACCACAATATTCCTAATCAACATTATTTCCCCAATGACTTCCTGAATTCCTCCATTTTAATGAAATGATCTATTGTATGATTTGCGGCATCCAGATCCCTGCCTTGCAATGTTTCAATATTTGCCGTCATATCAGGCTCGAAACGAAGAGCAAGATCAATAAATTTTTTCGCCTCGTCATTTTGACCACGTTTCACCAGATCCCTCGCTCGTTCAGCGAGAGGTAATGCCTGATACCACCGAGAGTTATCGGTATAATAACTATGTCCGCGATAGTGGGAGTCATGCCATTGGATGATTGGCAAGGGCACTTCAAAAGCAGAATCGCGCTCTAAAAAGCGATATGCAAGTCCTGCCGCAAAAGGTTTATAGGTTGGCGCAAATAATGGATCACGCTGAATAAGAACCTCAGGAGAAACATAAATTGGACGGTCACTATTTTTAGTTACGAAAGCTTCAGTAAAAGTCCGATAATTTTGCGAGATCGCCGCAGTATCAAAAGGCATCCCTCTGTCAAATTTAACAAGATCAACAATGAACGGCGCAAGTTCCGGTTCAAGACGTTTCATGACATCCGGTGCTCGCTGTTTCAAGTGATTATAATACCACGGTCTGTCACGAAGCATTGCAACATCAACGACAAAAATATCCGGACGAATGTTTTCTACTAACTGATAATAGAAAGCGCCGCTTGCCCAAAAATCCCAACTTGAAGTGAAAATGATCGCATCTTTCGGCAAGCTCTTCAACATATTGATGGTGTAATCTTCGACAAAATAATTACCGCTTTCATCAATATCTTTATAATGTGCAAAAACTTCGACCCCACTAAATATAAAAGCGGATATAGTAATTGCCATTGCCAGATCAACCTTGATCTTTTCTTTGAGGAGACGTAATATCCAAACGACACCAAATGTTGCGGCAATTGCTGATGCAAGATAAGCGGTGAGAAAATACGGATTGATCTCAAGAATTTCAAAATTCATGGACCACAGCAGACATCCAAAGAAAAGTAAAAAAATAAAAGGAAGTAAGTGCGCTTTGCCCCGACCTGATGAACTGAGCATTGCATATAATCCGCATACGACAAGAATCACACCAACAATAGTGAACTCCGCAGGGTATTTTCCCCAAAAATATGGCCAATTTATTTTCGGAGCCGTTTTCGTGAACATCATTACGCTGTACTGACCTCCGCTAAAATGCTTCAAGAAAGAATTGAGATTCGCAGGATGCCCCCAATCCATTAATGGATATTGGGAAGCACGAATAGGAAAATAAAGATACGGAAGTAATCCAAGTATAAAAGGAGGTGCAAGTTTTGCGATTCGAATCCAAGCATTTCGCTTAAAACCAAATGTTGCAAAGAATATATATAAACTTGCCGGCGCTAAAAGAATCGTGGTCAAGTGATTAGAAAAAGAGAGACCAAGAGTAATCGCAAAAAGAAAAGATTCTTTTCCGAATTTTTCTTTTTCCAATCGCAGCATTCTGAATAAGAATGTCAAAACGATCGGAATCATAAAACAATGAATAGGATAGACTTCAACGGATGACGACGTATCCCACCATGTGGCGCTGAATGCCATTGCAAGCCCTGCAAAAACACCAGCTGCAACCGATTCTATTTTCTTTTGGTCAGTGGTAATTTCATTAATCTCACCAGGCTTTACAATTGCCCTCTTCCCTTTCTGGGGCTGTACTCTTTTTCTTTTCTCGTTAAACCAATAAAGATAAAGTTCGGAAACCAAAAATACAATTCCGCTGCTGCCCAACGCCACAAAAAAAGCGGACATGATATTCAGCCGCATAATGATGTGCTCGGCGATAGGCAGGTGAGCGAAAAGATAGCCGAGCATACAAAATATCGGATAGCCCGTTGGATGCGCAATACCAAGTGTTGCACAAACTGTCGCAAGTTCGCCTCCGTCAATGAAAGGAACAGAGGGTGCCATCGTCTTTAAATAAACAAGGAAAGAAACGAGAAAAACAAGAAGCGCTCCGAAGATAGGACGAGAGAACAATTTTTGCATAGTTATCTAAAGTCGTTAGTAAAAAAACATCCTACTTAACATTTACGCCTAAAGCTTTCACCGCCAAATATGCTTGCATTGTAATCCCCGTCTTTAACGCTTTTTCGTCTATCGTAAAATGATCATTATGAATATCGGCGATGATGCCCTGTTTCTTATTTCGAATACCAAGACGGTAGAAAGTACCGGGGACTTTCTCCAGATAATATGCAAAGTCTTCCGCACCCATCAGTCGTTCAGCTTGGAATACATGGTCACTTCCGAATAACTCACGGGCGCATTCTTCGGCGAAGATAGTTCTTCCCGGTTCGTTGCGAAGCACCGGATAACCTTTATCAATATGAACGTCACACGTCGCTCCGGCTGAAGCACAAATGCCTTCGGTAATTTCTTTTACTCGTGAATGTGCATACTCACGCCACTCTTTTGTCATTGACCGTAATGTGCCGACAAGTTTGACTTCTTCAGGAATAATATTCGGTGCGAACCCGCCGTGAATAGAACCAATAGTAATCACGCCCTGACTGAATGGATCAATGCTCCTTGAGATGAGCGTTTGCAACGCAAGAATCACTTGCGCGGAAGTTACAATGGGATCAACAGTAAAATGCGGACGTGCACCATGTCCCGATTTTCCTTTGATCGTGATATAAAGCTCATCGGCACTTGCCATCATTTCGCCTTCGCAAAAGCCGACTGTGCCTGCATCATGCTGGGCTATGACGTGTAAACCATAAATTTCATCAACGCCATCAAGCGCACCATCTTCGATCATAAAAGGGGCACCGCCCGGGTTTTTTTCTTCGCTTGGTTGAAAAAGAAAACGCACCTCACCATGAAATTCATCTTTCAGTTCGGAAAGTATCATCGCAGCGCCCAAGCCTATTGCCGTATGCGCATCATGTCCACAAGCGTGCATCTTCCCTTGATTCTTCGAGGCGAACGGAAGTCCCGTCGCTTCGAGAATCGGCAGCGCATCCATATCGCTGCGAAGAGCGACGACTTTACCTTTGCTGTTTCCTTTCAGTGTGCCAACAAGTCCTGTTCTCGCAACTCCGCGCTTCACCTCAATACCGTTCTTCTCTAAAGTCGAAGCAACGAGCTTCGACGTTTCATGCTCTTCAAAAGCAAGTTCAGGATTGGCATGAATCGTCCGGCGAAGCGAGACCACTTCGTCAAAATACTTATCGGCAAGTAGTTTTATTTTTTCTTGTATTTGCATTGACAATGAGTTATTTCTTCCTCACAACAAACTTTACTTCCGGCGGATCAATCGAAAGAACTTCGATTCCCTTCGGCGCTTCGACAATTGGCTTTACACCTGAAAGCAAATCAAATCGCATTGCATCGTAGATCACTTTTGCGCGAACCGTCATCGGATCAAGCTTTGCAAGTTGATCTACTCCGCCGCGAAGCGTTACGGATATGCTTCCGGGATTCAGAAGTAGATCACGATCAGGCGGAAGTGCTTCGACGGAAATCGGAATCTCCTTAAAAACTCTTTCGGCAATTGCTTCAACCGTGATACGAACATTGATCGCACTTACAGAAAGTGAAGTGATCTCATCTTTTAACGTATCCGATAATTCAAGAGTTTTTGTAAAAGTCTCGCGGATATTATGCGCCTTCAAAATTTTTGTCGGAAATGAACGCAACGAATCAAGCAGTACACTCGAACCTTTTAGTGTCAATTGCGCCGGTGCGATGAGTGGATCACCGACAATTATATAACCTGCCGCGGGAGTTACATCCAGCCGCAGATCGACGGGCATCTTCTTCGTCATCTCACGCGAAAACTGAATGCCGAGTGAATCCGGGACCATCTTTATCAGTTTTACGTCACTTGGAAGAGTCGATGATAAGGCAAGATCTTCTTTGGTAATATAAAATTTTCCTGCGGTTAAATTCTTTGTATCCCGCTCAGTCAGATCAAGTTTGAAGCGCGATTTGCTTGCCAGATTCATCAGCATCAAACGCCATCCCACCCCGCTGAAACGCGCATGAATACTTTCAGGAAGTTCAGTTGCGATCGCATAACCCGTAGGCGAAGTAATCTCCAAAGGAAGATCCATATCCACTTCGTAATTTGAAGAAAGATGGACATAGCCCCACAGCAGCAAAGCAAAAAAGATCGCCGTCGAAAGTATTCCTATCCGTCGTGCAAGTCCCACGTTATCGGTGTAATGAAATGATAATCAATGGGTTGTAAACGTTAAAGGAGGAGTTTGAATTCGTGCTCGAATTCTTAATTTACAATTCTCAATTCGCTTGCAGGCGGATATGCCCTC
The DNA here is from genome assembly GCA_038210275.1 of Kapaibacterium sp. (SeqCode). Taxonomy (GTDB): domain Bacteria; phylum Bacteroidota; class Ignavibacteria; order Palsa-1295; family Palsa-1295; genus PALSA-1296. The sequence continues at coordinate 19,045 of JBBQWV010000019.1, forward strand.
GGGGAATTTGTCTTGGGATAAATATATCCGCTGGTTTGGAGGAGACTTAACAATTCGGACCTGGTTGCTTTCGAAATATCTCTTCCCTTGATCGGGAAAGCCTCAAGACTTCTGGCATAACGGCGAAGTTCATGGACATTCCATGAATCCATCTCGGTGATATGCAGATCATCAATCGCACGGACGCGAGGCTCTTTTATCATTTCTGCTTCAGACTCGCTCGACGCAATCATCAATGATTTCAGCAGCAAAGACATCGCTTCTTTATCAGGACGGGCGAAAAAGATCGTATCGCTGACTCCGCTGAGCGACTTCACAAATTCTGTCGCATGCTGAACCTCTGCCAAACCTCCGGCTATGACGGTTGTAATGACACCTGCATTATTCGCAGCAGTAACGCCGACGATCCGTGCGCGTGTATCAACCTTCAGCGAATGCAAAAGCTTTGCAAGCGCAATTGAACCGGAGCATTCAATGACTCCGGCACTTTCTGACAAACTAATATGTGCCTTTTCTGACAATTGTGAATTTTTTGTTAATACAAATATAGCATATTTTTTTGAAGCCAGCCTAAGTTTTTTCGATAATTGCTCTTATCAGGGCTGTTTCAATGATTTTTTGGGTTAATCTATTAAATTATGCTGCCTTTCGAGCTTTTTGGGGTAAGGCTGCGATCAAATGCCGCAGCGCAGTATTCACAGATTTTGTATCCGGAAATACTTCTGAAACATCTGCATCGAGAATGATAAGCGATTGTTTTTTAATAAGCTTTTTCTTTACGGCTTTTCCATTGGATGAGTAAATGGAAATGACTGCTCCGCCGGAAAATTTCTTCGCGTAATTTGGCTTATCTCCTTTTGTAAAATCATAATGGGGCTGCATGGCATCCGCCGACGACTCCGTGTTATTTTTTGCGCTTTTCATATACATCTCTTTCCTTTTTATTAGCCAACCTTGAGGAAATAATACGAATATTATTTCCTCGTTCCGTAAAAATAGTAACGACCATTTTCGTTCGTTGAATTTTTCCTATACCGCTATAACGCTGCTCAGTGAGCGAGTGTTTCCTGTCTTCGGCACGAACGAAATCCGCATCAAAAAAAGACAGGGCAGCTTCCTCAAAACTTACGCCATGCTTTTCAAGATTCAATAATGCCTTCTGCTCATTCCATTCAAAATGTCCTATTGTCTCAGGCATATTTGTTATGTACTCTATCTCACCACCGTAAACTTCCCTGTCAAAACCTTACCATTAGAATTTACCCTTGCAAAATAGGTACCTCCATTTAACTGTGTCGTCGGAATAGTGAAGTTCCGAATTCCGATTTGCTCAGCAATGCCAATACCTTTGGAATGATAGACCTCTTTGCCGAGTACATCAAACACACTGATCTCGACTTCCCTATCTAAAGGGATCTCTGATGTCAGTCGCAGATTCACAGAATTTCCGGAAGATGGATTCGGCAAAATATTTAATCCCCAAACTGATCCGTCATCTTCATTTTTGACACTTGACGATCTATCAATAATCACCACTTCTCCAAGGAAATCGCCTTCGAAATTATGGCAGAATGAATAAGTATTTCCCTTTGCGCGGACGGAAAGTTGATCGAGAAAAATGTATGTTCCTTTTGCATTCGCTTTATACGTATCAAAACGCAACGTCCCAAGCAGCAAAGAATCAGAAATAACAGAGCCACCCATATTGGTGATCGTAATTGTCAATGAGTCTTTACTTCCGCTAGAAGATTTATATGCCCATCCGGAAGGCGGCGTATAACGTGCGCCAACTTTCGTCGGAGATATATCAATGATATCGGAGTTGTATTCTATTCCGAACGTTATCTCATCCGCAATGAACCCTTGCTGCACAAAATTCTGCGGTATCCGCACTGCCATCGGAACCGTCACTGTCGTATCGGGATAGGTAGAATGTACGCCGAGAAAATAGGGGTACGCATATCCAGTCGAAACCGAAAGAGGTTTTTGGACCGTGCGGACAATTCCTGAATCCTGATCGATCACCACAAGCTCGTTATACCGCACATTCTTAATAACCTGCCTACCCCCCGGCTGCCAAACAACAACGACAGAATCAATCGTAGAAGAACTCTCCGAACAACCAGTAGCCCCAAAACCGAAATGAGCCATGAGGGGAGAATAGCCATAGTTTCCTTGTGTGTAACCAACTTCTCGATTTTGCCTTCGCCCCTCTGAATAAGCTATAACTCGTGCACCAATTCCATTTGAATTAGCTTGGTGTCCACGAAGTGTTACATTTAACCAACGATTAGTATTACCCTCGTTGTGCCACAATTCAACAGTTCCAACACCATTATGTTGAATATCTATAAATCCGTCATTATCATAATCCGTAAGTGAAGCATTATGCAATCCACCTGTCGGTGGATTGTTCAAAGGTAAATCTGTAGGTGATTTAAAACCTATTGGGCTTCCGTAATAAATTTGAGATATTGCATCTTCATTCATTAGAAAAAGATCAAGATACCCATCATTGTCAAAATCGTAAAAGAATATGGCTATATGTGTTCCCTTCTTTGCCGAATCCAAACCAAGATCATGAGTCCAGTCGACAAAAGATTTACCTTGAATATCATGAAAAACAAATAGCTTGTTCGGATAATGTACGAGTAAATCAGGGTATCCATCATTATCAATATCAGCGAACGCGGCTGCGCCGGGATAGTCGCTTAACAGTCTAACAGTTTTAAGAAATGAATTGTCAAAACCAACAAAGCCGCCACCCGGTGACGAAAAGAACAAAGAATCTAAACCTCTCGCATTTCCGAACAAATAATCAGGGATTGAATCATCATTAATATACGTGGCAAGTATCTCATCACCTTGCCCTCCATTAAAAAATGGCTTCGCCAAATCAAAAGATTTGCCATTATTCATTTCTATTGAAGTACCTTGGAATCCTTGCGTATTGATTAGAAGATCAAGTTTGCCATCCGAATTTATGTCACTAAAAATTGCTCCTGTCGCATATACACCCGGTTGATGGAATAGATTTCCTGCATCTCTAAAAGTCATATCACCATTGTTCAACCAGAGAAAATCGTTTGAAGTTGGGAAATGACTTTCATAGCAATCGATAAATCCATCATTATTGAAATCACCCCAGCACATCTGTCCAGTGTAAGAAGGTGTTGCCGAAGGAAACGCAGTGGCCCGAATCTCTTTAAATGTCCCGTCACGAAGGTTATGAAACATTTGATTATATTCGTCACCCTTACCGCTCCCGTGAGCTACGTAAAGATCAAGATAGTCGTCATTATCACTATCAATCCACATGGATGAAAATGAATACGAATTCGAACTCGCAGCAGAGATTCCACTTGAATCAGAAACATTTTTGAATACAACCTGACAAAAGGACAAACGGACATCACCTAATAAAATTAGAGTAATGAGCGCCAAAATCAAGGAAGACTTCTTCAATAGTGCTATTTTCTTAAAATAAGTCATAGTAATAACTTTCTAAACCTCACGATTGTTACACATAAATTGCAAAAAAGACTTCATAACCAACTATTCTATCTCGCGTTAACGGGATACGGTCTTCTCATTTTTTTGGGGAATTGGAATCATGTTGTCCAACAAGGAATTTATTTTAATCAATATCTTCCAATTGCAAAACATATTCTAAGTGGTGATGGATATACCATCCATTCAGGAAGTCAAATCCTCTATCCTCTTTGGGGATATCCTCTGCTCACTATGCTCGGAGAATTATCCGGCTCTCCAATAATTTTCCTGTTTATATTTCAATTTATAACTTGCATAATTGGAATTTCTTTTTTCTATAAATTTTTCAACCTCGAAAAGAAACTTTGGCACATTCCTCTTTATACCCCCTTCATAGCCTTACTGTCTGTTCGTTGGCCCGATGCGATCGTAGCGACACTATTGATTATCATAGCATACTATTTTAAGGAAAGCTTGAGAAATCATTCAAAAAAATATGCTATCATCAGTGGACTACTTTTCGGACTCTTACTGAATTTCAGAAGCGAATATCTCGGATTATTATTTGCCCTTGCAGTTATTGCAATAGTATCTTTATTCCGCGATAGAAAACTGTATTTCAATCTCTTTGTACTCACTATTCTGAGTACTCTTTTCATGTTGCTTCCGTGGGCTTATTATTCATATTCCATTAATAAGCACATTCATCTGGCAGCCACGAATGGCGGCGGCGTACTTTATATAAGTCTTGGCCAGTTGCCCAACAATCCATGGGACATCACTCATTCTGACTCTGTTGCATATTCAGTTGCAAAAGAAAATGGAGTTGATGACCCCTATTCCGCAAGAGGTGATTCATTGTTGACAGCAAAATTTCTTTATGACATAGAAAGTAAACCTATTGCCTACTCAGAGAAGATAGGCTATAATTTACTATCGTCTTTGGTGCGGGGTGTCTATATCGGAGAATATTCCAACATTATTGAAAAGGGTATCAAAATTATATTCATTCTTATTTTTGATTTACTATTGCTAATGACGTGCATATATCTTGTAAGACAAATGAAAAGATCATTCATCTTATCAATAGTTCTTACCTTTATACTTTATAAGTTTGCCCTAATCACTCTGGTGCAGTATGAGCCTCGGCACATGAATACAATCTATCTTTTTCTTTTTGGAACAGCGTTGCTATTTCTTAATAATCGAAAATCTGCAACTCCTCGAAATTAACTGGCATTGCAATAGCGTTTAAAAGTGTCTTACGAATTTTCTTTGAGCTTCTTAAAATAGAGCTACAATTAGTCAGCTTTTCTGTCTGAATTTTATCATTCCGCGCATCGAAACTCCTAACTCTCTGCGCATTGCGATAAAGGCAAAGATGCCGATGGCAGTGGTGGATGCTAAGACGCTGAGGGCTGCGCCAGTTGCTGCCATTGAGGGGACAAGCAGACGGTTCAGCGCGAAGAAGATGATCGTCCCGCCCAGAACCGAAAGGAATAAGCCCTTGACGCGCCCGATGCCGATGAGGACGTTGGTTGAGACAAGCGCAAGTGGAAGAGTAAAGCCGGTCAGAATAAGAATTTGAAAGACTTGAGCAATGCCTGGAAATTTGCCTTTGTAAAAAATATTCATCAGCAGATCGGAGCCAAGCGCCAGCGTTAGAGAGATCGGCACAAGAACTGCGAACGAAAGAAGAAGCAATTTTTCGACAAGCTCGGAAAGTTTTTTGCTGTCGCCACTGGTATGCAAACGTGAGGCGATCGGCACGATCAGCAACGTCGCCCCTTCGCGCACTGCATCAAAAAAACGGTAAAGCGTTTTTGCGGCAGAGTATAGCGCAACATACGCCGGAGCATAGACTCCAACAACCAGCACATCAGCCCATTGCTGAATCGTCAGTAGCGCACTTGTTCCGGCTTGGAATTTTGCAAAGGATAAAAGTTTTCCATATTCATTTCGTGGGACATGAAGCAGCGGCATTGCGCGAAATGCTTTACGAGAATACATGATCGCTACCAGACTTGAAAGAGCACTGCCGATAATATTGATCGTAACAAAATCCATTGCCGTATGAAAAATGCCAAGTGAATTTGCGAGAATCGTCATCAGAGTGATTGAACCGAAGAATGCAAGATCGACAAAGAAAATATCGGAGATGCGGTAGGTGATCTGTAAATAGCGAATGCCGACATTACGAAAAATATTCAGCACAAGCAAAAGCGGAAGCCACGGCAGCATTGCGCCAAGTTCAGGACTTGCAAAAAGTTTAGTAATTGCATCGGCGAAAATCACAAACGCACTTCCGACGACAAGCATCACAAGCGAGTAGAGATTAAAACTTGCTGCAAGAATTTCTTCGACTTCAGCTTTATGTTCGCTGGCGAATTTCACCATCGGCTGAAGAAAGATCGAATCCGAAAGAACGCAGATGATTAGAAAAATAGATTGGAATAAAGAGAATGCCGCCCATTCTTTCGCAGGGAGTACAGCAATCACGATCAGAAGGATCGTGAAGCCGTTAAGGAAGATTAATCCCTTATCAGCAATCGCCCATATTCCGGTATTAAGATGTTCGCGAAGTTTCAAGGACAGTCGTTAGTCTTTAGCGTTTAGTTTTTAGCAGAAATTAATCCGAATCGTGAACAGCTTTCAAGATAAATGTCACAAGTCTTTTTTCCCGCGCAGAGATAGTATCATGGATTTTTATTTTCCAAGCCTTCGATTTCCGCATATATGATGGTGCAAAATCATATTCAAGAAGTTCTAACTCTGTGCTGATACCTGAAAGTTCAAATTCGAAATGATTATTTCTGAAATCGCGTAGGGCAAATTTCGACGGACTGATCTTTTCGAGCCGCCAGCGTGGATGAAAATGGAAATTCCATTCAAGCGATTGACCGGAATGAAAGTGGAGATGATCTTCTAAAATAAATTTGTCAGGCGTGAGAATAAAATGCCGTTCGTGTTCATCTATCCATTCAAGAGTTGATGTTTGAGCTTTGATCTCGTTTTCATCAAATTCAAATTTTTTGATAAAAGCAGCGGGGCGCGTCTTGATCCAACCAAAGCTCGGCTCCATTATTGCTCCGGTATTTTGGCCAACGATTAAACCATTGTGATAGTGGGCGCTACGCTCTTTATCGCGGTCATTTGGATAGCCGTTATAGGCGTATGTTCCGGGATCTACGAGGATATTAATGCCATCTAATGCAACAATCGGGGAGAGAAAATCATCGTGGGCATGAGAGGAAAAACCTTCGCCCCCCCAGCCGAAATCTCCGGCACGAACAAAAAGATAATTTTTACCAAGGGAAGCAGCAATACTTTCGGAGTATAGGAAATAATTTTGTCGCTCTTTCGTTATGAACGGATTTTCTCCAAATGCCAGATCTTTCCATTGCGAAGAAAGATTGATTGCTTTTCCGAAATCGCAATCGCCGTATTTCACCGCATCACCGTCAGGAAGGATTATCGAATTGCGATAGATTTGAATCTCATTGAAACGACGGGTAAATTCATCATCGAATCCGTCATTGTTTGAATTTGCAGTGCGCAATGCAAGATCGGCAAAATCAGTTATAAATGTATGATACCATCCGGAAGATTCTTTGCTGGCGCCATCAGGGTATGTCTGATCTAAGATTGTCTCTTTTAGTATTTTTTTTGCTCGAAGTCGAAAAAATACTGCTTCAGGAAAATCAAAAAGAGATGAAAGAATATAGAGACCTGCTGACTCTCCGATAAGATGATTCGAACGAACGATCTTATCTGTCGAGAGTTCTGCATTTAAGTAAGCTGCATGCTGCCAAATACTTTTGGCGATCTTCTCATTTTTCGAAATATCAAATCCGGCAAGAGCGAGAATGCGAAGCGAGGCAGCCCAGCTTATTCCACGAATTGCAATTTCCAGAGGGCTTGACCAATTGATACTTCCGGCGAATGGATTATCATCTATCCATGACAGGATTCGTGATTCAATTTCATTGGCATATTTTTTATCTTTTGATATGTACGCTGCTTGTGCAAGTAAAGGCAGATACTTAAAGCGATTTATTTCCCAAACGATCTTTACATCTCGAGGCGAATCTGCTGAATGAACGCGTGTTTCTTCATATCTTTTTTTCTCCCAGTATTTATTTTCAAGAGGATCGTAATTCCACGGATCGGCAAGCCCTTTGAGATGATGAGTGAATGTGAAGAAATAGTTTTCATCCCTCAGCATTTCATCGGCTCGCTCAATAATTACAATACGCTCTTTCTCAGAGATTTCAATGGGTGATTCTTTAGGAAAAATAAGTTGAGCTGAACCTGAAGAAGAATTCACCAATGCTTTTAGTCTTCTACTCTTCGCACTTTTCTCGGCAATGAGCAGAATCGTACCGCGAATGCCGAGCTTTTTTATTGAGAATTTTAAGTTTTGTAGAGCGCTCATTCGTAGTTAAAAATTCGATTCATCACGCCATCTGATCGCTTTCCACGGATCGTCTTTCGTCGGACGAGAAAGTGTAAAGATCGCTCTGCCATCAACGTGCAAAATCTCACCAAGATTCAGAGCTATATCAAGCGAGAACGAACGCGTAATATCATAGATTATATCAGTCCCACTCGAATCGAGTATTGTGCCCCAGAGCAGATCAAGTGATTCCGAAGATGCGAAAAGCGAACCAGTTGTTTGCATTTCTTCATCGCGACCCCATTCAAGATCCAATCCTCGATCATAATTACGATAACTGAAAACAAAATTCGGTGCAAGTAATTTTCCGTAATAGGTTGTATCTTTGAATTGATAAGCTGAACGAAACGCATCGAAGAATCCGCTTATGGTATGCGGATCGCCGAATCCATTCTGCGAAAGGGTATTATCAACTGCCGGAGCAAACGGATTGCAGGATGAAAAAAAAATAACGGCAAAAAGAAATAAAACACACCATGTATATCTCCGAATGCGAAAGATATGATACACTATATTCACGAACTAAGCTGAGCCTTTAGCTCAGTAAATGTTTTAGAGTTTCCAGATTGCTGTGCAAAATCAGACCATGTAGTTATGCGCCATTCACTTGTTGCTTGCTCTGTCGTCACGAGTATGACATGCAGTATCATCGAACCACTTATCGAAGGGGGAATGGAAGAATTTGATTGCACGGGAAGCAATACAAGATAATCTGTAGTAATATCTGCTGCGTTTGAATTTGATTGGCTGATCTTCGTATTGCTAAAAGTCACGGTCAGTCTTGGATTTGATACAAGCGAAGATCTAAGATTCGTCATGAAATTTTGTTCTGATTGAATATTCCACCCATCAAATTTGCTCCGAGATGATGCATCCAATCCCGAACGAGGCGTAAAAATAAAAACAGATTTATCTCCTGCAACAGAAGAATCCTTTGGACTCATGAAACACTTTGTATAATTTGTTGCATCAAGAACTTCTATCGTGCCTTTGAAATTTGCAAGTAAGTAGTTTGGTGTTGCTGCAGGAGTCCAGATAAAGGTTGAGCCAAAATCCGGATCGGAAGGTGTGCGGGTGCTAAAAAGATCACAGGAAGAAAGGGTTATGGCAAGTTGGAAGTACAGATATAGACGTATCGACGTATGGACGTATCGTCTCAAACGCCGAGTGGCAATCCTAATTCGTCTATACGTCAATCCGTCCATAAGTCTATCTTTGTGCAACGAGAATTAACCTCGGAGAACTCCCTACATCAAACCGTGCGCCGTCATAATTTCCAAATTTTTCTCGGATCGTTAACCCGGCATTTGCGAACATTTTTTCGAAATCCAGCAACTCAAAAAGCCTGACTGATTCATGAAACTCCTTCGAACCATGTTCGGAATAAATAATAATTTTTTTTACTACTCTGCCATTTCGAATCTCTCTAGATTGTTCTACTCGTTCACCGGAAGAAAGTGTCGTCTCATCACGCGCTGATAAATTGTTGTTTACCAGAAAACTATTAAAAAAATCCAACACAAAAAAACCATCGGGATTTAAGCACTTCCCTACTTCTATAATCACTTCTTCATTTTCCTCGTCAGTTGGAAAATACCCAAAACTCGTGAAGAGATTGATAATGAGATCGTAGCTGCCACTAATTTGGCGCATATCTTGCTCTTTAAAATCAACTTTCACTCCTTCGGTTTCAGCATTTTTTTTTGCTTCACAAATGAGGGTCGGAGAAAGATCAACACCTGTGATGTTTTTGTAACCTCGCTTGGCAAGATTGATTGAATGTCGTCCGGCGCCGCATGCAAGATCAAGGATTGCTGCATCTTTAGAAATTCCTGTCGCTGCCTCAATCAGGTCAAGAGCTTTCGAAGCTTCTTCGGTATTTCGATGATGATAGAGCGCTAGGTAGCGCTCATCTGCAAACCAATCTTTATACCATTCGTGCGGCATCAGACGAGCAACCTACCTTCAAGTGCTTTTGCAAGCGTTGCTTCATCTACGAATTCCAAATCGCTGCCGATAGGGATGCCTCGGGCAATTCGTGTGATCCTTGGAACAATATCGTGCAAAAGTCTTGCAAGATAGAGCACCGTTGCTTCGCCTTCAACATTCGGATCAAGCGCAAGAATAACTTCTTTCACACCTTTTTCTTCATGTAAACGAAGGAGCAGTTCTCTGATCTTTAATTCATCCGGACCGATTCCATCAAGCGGCGAGAGCGAGCCTCCAAGAACGTGGTAGAGTCCTCTGAACTCATTTGTCCTCTCAATAACAAGTACGTCGTTCGGCTCTTCGACAACACAAATGAGACTTTGGTCGCGGCGCCTATCTCTGCATATCAAACACGGATCTTCTTCGGTGATGTTGCCGCAAACGCTGCACGTTCGAACTCGCTCTTTAAGATGATACAATGCTTCGGCAAGCGACTTAACTTCGCTGTCGGATTGCTTCAAGAGATAAATTGCAAGGCGAGCCGCCGTCTTTCTTCCGATCGTGGGAAGTGAAGAGAGGCGCTCAATAAGGGTTTCTAATGCCGGCGAAGTGTAGAGCATGGATCAGAATTCTCTCCGAAGGTTTTACTTATCTCGTTAAGCCGGGAATATTCGGCATAAAATTATTTGCAACGCTTGACATCTTCTCATCGGCAAGTTCTTTCGCTTTGCTCAATGCCCGGTTTGCTGCAGCGACGACGAGATCCTCGAGCATTTCCTGTTCATTAGGGTCAATGACTTCTTTTTCAAGTTTGATCGCAATAATTTCGCCATTTCCATTTGCAGTGACTTTTACCATTCCTCCGCCCGCCTCGGCAGAAGCAATAACACTGCCAAGCGATTCCTGCATTTTGGAAACTTCTTCCTGCATTTTCTGCACCTGCTCAAGCGCCTTCATTAACTCTGGATTCATATATTCTTGTAACTTACTTTAAGAGAAGTTCAAACGAGAAATTTCAGGAAATGGTTGAAAGGAATGACAGGTAATCACTTTGCACAAAATTCAGAACTTAAAATAAATCCAACTCTCCCGGTCGATGAAAAAGATTTGTTGCAAGTGGCAGCCTGGGCTCTTTCATTTTGTATTTCGTTGAGAGGACATCAACAAGCTGATGCATGTAATCGGCATACGCACCTGTTCCAGTCATACGTGTTCCGAAGTTCGCATCATTAAGTTTACCTCCTCGAATCATCATCACTCTTGCCATCACACGTTTAGCTTTTTCAGGATAATTCTTTTCTATCCAGTCTGTGAAAATTGGGGCTACTGATTGCGGAAGCCGAAGAATGGTATGAGCTACTCTTGTAGCCCCCGCTTCGCTTGTACGTTTCAGGATCGTCGGTACTTCATTATCATTGAGTCCGGGAATGATAGGACCGACCATCACTCCAACTGGAATTCCTGCTTTACTGAGTTCAGATATTGCCTTGATCTTCATTTCAGGAGTAGAGGTTCTTGGTTCAAGCTTTCGCCTGAGATCGCGATCGAGCGTTGTAACAGATAGAAGTGTACTTACAAGATTCATGCTTGCCAACTCTTTCAGCAGATCAAGATCACGCAAGATCAGCGCATTCTTTGTAAGTATGCTTACCGGGTTTCGGTATTCGAGGAAGACTTCGAGAATTTGTCGTGTAAGTTTATAGGTTCGCTCTGCCGGCTGATAGCAATCGGTATTTCCACTCATCATAATGGATTGCGGAATCCATTTTTTATTATCGAATGCCTTTCGCAGCAAAGCAGGAGCATCATGCTTGACGACAATCTTCGATTCAAAGTCAATGCCGGCATTATATCCCAGATACTCATGATACGGGCGTGCCCTGCAGTAAGCGCAGCCATGCTCGCAGCCACGGTAGGCATTGATCGAATATGCCATGCCAATATCGGGACTTTCATTCTTATACAGAATAGACTTTGCATGGTCGGGTATAAATTCTGTTTGAATGACAGGCAGTTCTTCGCCGATGGTTTCCCATCCGTCGTCAAACGATTCGCGGCGTGTAGTTTCGAAACGGTTTTGTGTTAGTAATGTTGTTCCTCTCATATTATCTATAGGTGCCTATAATAGCACCTGTAATATAATACAAAAAAAACCTTACATGTCAAAAAGTAAAAAGGATTTTAAATAAGGAGATGCTTGAGTGAGTCTATTCTTTTTATTTCAGCACTTCATATCTCAGGATCAATGTCCCCTGCTCATTCACTTTTTCAGAGCTTATCAGTCGCAAATTTATATCAAGTTTTTCTTCGATGACAAAATTTCCGCCACTGGCGAAAATTTTTGGTTCGAGGCTCAGAGATAATTCATCGATGAGGTTAGCTTTCAAAAAAGATGTGGCAACGTGCGGACCGCCAACGACCATCATCTCATTAAAGCCGGTTTTTTGAAAACGAGAATAAATCTCGGATGGGGTTTCTTTGGTAAATTCAGTTTGTCCAGGAACGCTATACTTCTCATATTTCTCCGGTTCATGAGTCATGATGACAAGAAGGCGATCCGGAGAAGGTTTGACGGGATCAAAATTAAAAGTACCACTTCCCATGATGATGAGCTTGGCGTCATTCCAGAGTTTTTTAAAGTACGTCTGATCTTCTTTCGATGACCACCTGAAGACGTGTGGATCGCCCCATTTGGTGATCTTTCCATCGAGCGTCGTTACAAAAATAAGCGATGTTTTCATTCTTTTTCCTATCTTATTTCTTACTCATCTTTGAAAATATAAAGAAGATAAGACCAACTACAGCAACAACAAGTATGATTCCAACCCATACGCCTGCTTTGAAAATATCGCCGATCAGTGTGCAGCCTGAAATGTTGAGAATGAGAGTAATTGCTACAGATACGAGAAATACAATTCGGTTTTTCATGGTTATGGTTTTCGTTGTGTTAATATCTAAGCTCTAATAACTTCAACAAAAATACGCATCTACACAGCGAAAAATGTTACAGAATTATAGAAATAAGTTACATTATTTACATATTTTACCGTTACTTACGCTTCAGAGGTGTCTTCGTTTTTTTCTTTGAAGCTTTTGCTTGCGAATTAAACTCCAAACAAAGCCCGATCCAATAATCGAAATCCTTTTTGTTTTTGAATCCCTCTTCGCTGACTTTAATCCACCCGGTTAGCGGTCTGCCCTTCATGATCATTATTCTCGCACTTTTGTTCTTCAGCGCTTCATCTTGCATCATTGGGTCAATGCGGCACATCAGTTCATCGCCTGAGACGGTAACACACATCTTCCCGTTCACCATGAATGTCACGCCGCGAAACATTTTCTTTTCATCGACTTTGGGAATCTCGACAAGCGCTTCCCTAACTCGATCTGCAAGTTTTTCGTTATATGGCATAGGGAATCAGAGCCACCTCCTCACTGTGAGTTTGTAGTCAAGATATTGCTGACCAAATTTCCGCTGAAGATATTGTTCTTCTTTTTTCATAATGTATTGCTGAACAACTATGAGAAGAATCGGGAAAAGAATAATATTCCACCAGTTTCCAATCAGGCACGTTATTCCCAAATAAACAAGTGTTAATCCCACATACATCGGATTTCTGGTAATGTGATAAATACCTGTCGTTTGAAGAGAGAAAGCAGGTTTAATAAGGATCAAAGTATTTTTACTGCTAATAAATTGACCAATGCTTCTGGAAAGGAAAAAGAATGCCGTGAAGAGTAATGCAACGCCGACAACTTTTACAGCCGTCATTTCAAAAAAGGAAACATCTATCACTACACTCTTCTGAAGAATAATCGCAGCGATAAAAGTTAAAACATAAAACAGCGGCGGCGGAATGTACACACCCGGACTATCTTTTCTTGTTGCCATAATAATTTGCTCCTTAATATAATGTCTGGTTATTTTATAAGTAGCAACTCTCTTGCTAGTTTTATACTTCCGCTCACGAGAGAAATGATATAGCTTCCACTCGGCAGATTATCAACACCCACTGTTACCGAATGCTCTCCTTCTGAAACTCTGCCGCTGATTATCATTTTCACAACTTTTCCTGTCATATCCAACAATGCTATTCGAACTTCCGACTCCTTTGGAGTTGTGTAATTGAAGTTCGTCACTCCCCTGAATGGATTAGGAAAATTTTGATTCAAGCCAAATCCTTGAGACCGTGTTGTATTATTAACTTCACTCGTGGGTATTCCAAAAACGCCAACCGGAAGCAATATAGTCTGCTCCTTATTACTATTTAATGCGTGAGCCTTAATTGTCAACATTGAAATGAGGAGTCCTAATGTACTCGGAGTTGCGCATATAGTCAGCACTGCTTCGCTATGTCCTTTCAAGGTAAAGGGAATTGTCAAACCACTCACTGAGAAATCAGAAGCATTTACACCAGCCTGAAGTAAAGAATCTATAATAAGATCACCATCACCCATATTCATGAGCGTATCAGTGCGGCAAGCTTGTTTACCAATTAATACTGAATCAATATAAGGATCGCCCCCTAGTACATTCGCTAATTTACCTTCGGTAGAATTAAGAGTTGAACAATCCCCATTCCCCGTTGGATTGCGCTTATAATAGACAGCGCCGCTATCGCCATAGACTACATGAACTGTGCATCCTGTAAGAGCAAGAAATGGCTGACCTCCGAAATCAATTTGAGATGGTGTATCCCAAGTTGCACCGCCATCCGCAGAATGCGCATACCATGCTCCACCACCAGTTCCTAAATGATCGTAGCCCAAATGCAAATTCAATCCATCGCGCACGAGGAATGGATAGATGCCTGAGAAAAGATCTTTCACAACTGCGAAAGTTCTTCCTGAATCAGATGATTGACGAAGACCGACATCGAAACCATTGCCACTGCCTAAGCCATCAACTACATCAACATACTTCCCATTAGGTGAGACCATCGTTGTATAGGAATTCGTCGAAGTGATTGCAGTTTCGTCACCCCATGTAACTCCTGCATCGGATGAATGCCGGTAATATGTCAGCATTGTGCCGCTACGTTTATCATTCCATGATAAATGTACATCCTGCCCAAGAGCAGCAATTGCCGGATCTTCAGAGCGGTTCTGTGCGTTCGAAATTTGCTGCTCAGCGCTCCATGTTACTCCGTTATTGGTCGAGCGCATAAAAAATACTTCCGTATTATTTGTCGGAATAGTTTTATTGAGTGAGACAACAACTAATGCACCACTTGCAGCAATTCCAGGCCAAAACGAAGTATTACTATCAAGGATCACGATAGGTCCCCAGGTCGCGCCGCCATCAGTTGAGCGTTTGTAAAATGAAGCACGATGCCCAAGGGACTCGTCCATCCAAGCAAGATGAACAAAGTTACCTGATACAGCGATAGCAGGAAAAGTAGCTTTCTGATTCGTATCTGTCAGCGCAATAGCATTGCTCCACGACAAACCCGTATCAATTGAGCGAGTATAATATATCGCATATCCATTCATTCGATGATCGCTCCAGACTACATGAAGAGTGTCGCCGCTTGCGACAAGGCATGTTGCCATATTCTCATTTAATGACGTGGATATACCATGCGTCGAAAGTTTCACTCTTGGAGACCAACCGCCCAAAGCTGCAATAGGAAGAAGACTTACAATAACAACTAAGATCAGAATTTTTTCTGAAAACAGTATAGTATTTTTCATAGCGATAATCGTGATAAGAAACTCATCGGAACAACCGCCTAATAGGGAGAGAGATTCCTAAGGTTTTGGCGATTGTCGGGTACACGCTAAAGGATATCAACGAATAACCAAGTTTTCTAACTTCATCTTCAACAGATCTTTCAAACTACCTTTTTTCGAACGGATATCTCCGTCCTGTGCATAAAGAACTCCTTTTGTTATTGCTTCAACGCCGACCTTGTTCAGTCCCTCGTAGATATGATAATTGGCACTTTTGTTTTGGAATGTTACAGATAAATTATTCTTCGTCGTATCGAACATAAAGCCCGGTGTTTCTTCATCGGTTTCGATAGGATAAGAGAATTCGACATTTTGGTTCGTATCGAGAAGTGCGTAGTTCAATTGCTGATTGTGTGCAAATAATAAGACATGTTTACCATTCTTAATGACCTTGAACGAGAGAAAAATAGTTAGGTCAGCCGTATCAAGATTTTTTGTGACAGACTTTACCATCTTTTTTCCATCCCAGGTTTTTTCTGTAAGTATCACATACGGAAGATTTTGGGCATCCTCTTCGACGACCTTTACAGCTTTCGGCTTATTGCTCTCGACAATAAACTCTGAGAATTCATGCCAGCAGCAGCCGCTTTTTGTCATGGTATGAATCGTTTTCCTCACGGTATCAATATCGAACATTCCGCAATAATCATGGGCAAGTTTCGTAAATTCTTTACTACGCAGGAATCCGACTTCCCCACCTAAAAATATCGTAAATGATGGTCCATGGTAACAGCTTTCTTGACCATCCATAATAGCGAAATCTTTTATTCCATCAAAGTTAAAATCATCATACATGATCACGCTCTGCTCGCCATATGGTAATTCCTTAATATTGGCTTGTACTTTGCCTTCAGGATGATCAAATGCAAGCTCATTAGACTTTACTTTGATTAACTGTTTGCCGGATTTTTTATTGTAGATAGCGACCGAGCCTTTCATAAAAACATCACTTGTATCCTCGACGGTGATCTTTCCATAATAATCCGGCGAAAAATTATTAACATTGAAAGTGATCTGCGAAAAGGCAGCCTGAGAAATACATAAGAGAGATAGGACAACAAGTTTAATCATAAATATTATTTTTTCTTTGCTGGTTTTGGTGTCTTCGACATTCGCAGTTGATACAAAGCAAGTGCATTGAAGAGTAATTCTTTCAGCATAACAGAATTAATCTGACTCCCGGATGTAACCACCAAGTACCGTGAAATTTTTCCTGTTCCTTCAAGAAGCTTATGTGGATCAAGGAGTTCGGTCCCTCTATTAAATCCGAGTTTTAATCCTTTTTTTGATGGAATAATTACACAGATCAGTTCTGCATATTTTTGTCCGTAACAATACCCGATCATTTTAGCAGGCAGATCAACTTGTTCGATAATATCAGGGAGGTTTTCAAAAATAACTTCCCGAAGCAGCAGTGTATTGTGTTGTATTCTTTCATCGTACCGGGATAAGAAGTCACTTATGTTCTTGTCTTTTGTCATTAGTTACTTCTTCTTAGCTGCCTTCGGCTTTAATGACTTCGCATATTCAAAACTCATATCAAGGTACTTCTGCAATTCCTTCTCCTTCTTTAGCAACGTATCAGGAACTTCAACATATTCCTTCATTATAGCGCCGTATTGAATGACAACACCCATTTTATATTTCTTATTGAATGCTTCTCTATCTTCCTCCGAAAGCCGAAGGATCATCGCTCCTGTCGGAGTGAGCAATGAGAACATATTCCCGTTAATGGAAGTATAAGGCATTGTTGCACCTTTCCGTTCAATCTCCGGATTTCTTGCTATCAACTTATCATATGCTGCAATAGAATCAGCCGGTGCGTTGCTTGTTTTTTTTGTCGGCATGGAATAAAAAACTTGACTTCAATAATACTACATAACGACATTCAAAAATACGAAGATTTTAGTTTCTTCTCCGGTATTCAATCATTTTCAGTACAAAAAAAACTCAGAAACTGGAGTAAACCAGTTTCTGAGCATCAGCTTAAGTAAGATCAATTTGCTTTTTTAGCGGTAGATTTCTTCGCCTTGGTGGGTTCGCCAATCCGTTTCAATATAGTTACCATCATCGGTATTTTGGGGCTTTCCCGAAAGCAGCACTTTGCCGTTTTTAATACCGGTCTTACTAGATCTTTGCGCGAGCTTCCGGTAGTCCTGAACTGATAAGCCCTCCGATCGTCCCGTCAATTACCGAACCTGTTCCTGCTGCCGATAGTGTATTCGTGCCGACTTCGGTTTCGCCTCGTTGTGAGTAGGGTATTTTTAGAGGCTCATCCGACATCACTACATTAATATCCTCGGTCTTGTAATCCTTTTCATGTAAGGCTTTATAGGCACTTTCAACGGAATCAGGCTCATTCAACATTCCCGTCATTAACGTTGGCTGGTCAACATCAATGAGATCTCCTAACGGATCGTTTTGATAAGTAGTCATAATTATTTATTACGATTTATTGATTTTTTATGCGTAGGGAGAGATACAAAAATACGAATTCGAACTGAGGAATATGTTATAGAATAGAAGGAAAAAATTACACCATTATCATATTCATATTCATATTCATTGAGAATATTTTCGTAAAGCGATGGAATGGTTAACTTTAGCAATATTCAAAGCATAGAAGATTTCATTGAGTGATCTTTTTAGCGACAGTGGAAATATTCTCTTTTTTTTCTTTGGCTGGAGGAAGCGGTTTATCGGGCACATCAGCTCCAGCGATTGCGGGTAATGCTCCACGCTTGATCTGGCGGATGCGCAAAAGCGTTTCGAAGGCAATGGTAGCCGTCGCAAGCCAGACCGTCCCAGCGCACCAACCGGCAATAATATCAGAACTCCAATGCACTCCCAAATAAATGCGAGATAAACCTACGAGAAGTATGAGTGTCATAATAACTGCCAGCAAAATGGATTTCAGCTTCCACGTATATTTCTGTCTGAGAATAAGATACCCTATCGAACCAAGAATAATAAACGAACCCATTGCATGACCGCTTGGAAATGAATTGCCCTGAGCAATGGCAATAGCCGTTGAAATGTCAGGTCGTGCACGAGCATACAGTAATTTTAAGCCGACATTCAGAAGAACACCCCCAAGACTTGTAACCACCATATACATTGCCGAAGCGCGCTCTTTTCGAACAAGTAATACCGTAATCACGACAGCAATAAGCCCCATACCAATAGGACCGCCAATATCCGTAATCGCGATAAAAAGAATGGTCAGTCCGTGAAAACGCTCCGTGCGAAACCAAAGATTAACAACTTGATCAACATGGAAAATGTCTGAACCAGTCTGTCTGAAAGCCTCTCCGAGATCGCCAAATAATTTCCCCGCACCAAATGCTGCTAATCCCCCGCCGACAAGAATCAGCGCCATTGGCAGATAGAGGAGAATCACTGACCTATGAGGATATTTATCAGACCACTTCTTCAATCCGCTCCGAATGACCAGCACCGAAGCCTTCTGTGCCCCAAACTTTATTCCACTCCAAACTCCAGGAAAACCATAATAAAATAAAACCCAAAATAACAGAAACAGCAACGCCGGTAAAAGGAATGGAACGATGGGATTAGAGATATTATTCATAAGTTATTCAACCCTGTCATACACAACTAATACCCTAGGCGGATGGATATTCAATTCACACTGACGAACCGACCAATGTCAAGATTTCCTGCTTAGGCGGACCTTCAAGACCGTTTGCTTTAAGCTGCTCTTGAAAATATTTGAATTCCGGTAATGTCAGCAAAACCTGTTCTGCTTCATCAGATTGAAAGATAGCAAGATGAATAAACGATCTGCTGTCAGCTCCGAGAAAACATTCGTAGCGCACGTCAGGGTTACCAATCTTTTGCATCGCAGCCATCACTTGCGCAATGTTGCTTTTATTCTGCTCGGCATATTCTGCCTTCGTTGTGTAGGTTACTCGTACGATTTTCATATGTAGATTTTAATTTAGAAATTATTTCTCTCCGTAAATTATCAAAGCGCTTGAATCGATATTGACATTACCATCGGGATACTTCCGATTGATCTTTGCCATTACCTCGCCAATTATTTTTTCTTTCATAACATCGTCAATCTTACTCAGTGCGGTAACAACAGGACCGACTGCCTCTGAAGCAAAGTGCCAATATGTTTCGGCAGTCCCGGCATGTAATACTCCACCGACTTGAGATTCCGAGATATTCTTCAGTCCAGCTTGACTAAATAAATCAGCAATCAAGCCCGGTGCTGAGCAGCGGAACATCCCAGGAGCGCCGGGCGGTGGATGCGGCATTTCAACATTATCATTGATCACGCTGGTCGCTGCAGTAAACCAGAAATTCTTATCTGATCCAGCCCAAACTGATGTTGCTATCTTACCTCCAGGTTTTAGTACCCGCACCATCTCTTTGGCGGCAAGGAGCATATCGGGGAAAAACATAAATCCCATCCGGCAGCTAACAGCATCAAAAATATTATCAGCAAAGGGCAGATCAGAAACGTCACAGACAATCGTTTCAAAATTTGCAATGCCGCGCTTGGCAGCATTTTCCCGCGCTATTGCAAGCATTCCATCTGATAGATCAGTGCTTATCACTTTTCCTTCTGTTAAAATCGAAGCGATCGTCAGTCCCGGCTCACCTGTTCCGGCAGCAACATCAAGGACTACCACATTTCCATTTGGTGCCAGCAGCCGGATCATCTCATCGCCCATTGGTTTTAGGAAATCCATTGCAATATCATCCCATTTTTTCCAGCCTGGAGACGATTTATTCCATGATTCTTTTTGCTGATCGCGTATTTGTTCGAGTTGAGTTTCCATAAATTATTTCAGAATATTGATTTTCTGTGATTTGCTTACTCCAGCGGCAGTCAACGTCACGACATACATTCCACTTGTCAGATTATCGACGCGGATCGAAAGATCATGTGTACCTGTATCTTTATCTTCATCAAGCAGCGTTATCAATTTTTCTCCAAGCATATTCGATAACGTTATTCGAACGTGCTCACGATTTGGAATCGTATAACGAATCGTTGATGAAGTGTTGAATGGATTAGGAGTGTTTTGTTCGAGAATGAATAACGAACTTGATTCGGGTGGTACCGAATTACTACTAATCATTTCCGAAAGTGGTCGGCGCCACACGCCTGTGCTGGTCCCAGCAAAGAGATATGTATCACTCGCTGCAAGACTAAAGACAACATCAGTCTTCATGCCCGTATTGACTTCTACCCAACTCGTACCATTGTTGGTCGTAAGATAAACACTATCTCCTGTGGCTACAAAAAGATTTGTACCGCTTACAGCTAAGGCATTGACATAAGGGTACGTCAAACCCGTATTAACCATATTCCAACTCGTCCCATTGTTTGTAGTGAGGAAGACGCCTTTGTCAGTACCTGCGAAGAGATTTGTGCCGATAACAGCAAGGTCATAAATTGAACTGAAATTTAAGCCAGTACTGACATTAGTCCAGCTTGTCCCGGCGTTCGTTGAAAGAAAGATATAGTTTGTCTGTCCCAAATCTGACCCGGCAAAGAGGTTTGTTCCAATGATAGCTAATGTTGAGATAGTTGAAATATTCTGGAGACCTGAACCGGTCGAAGTCCAGTTTGAGCCAATATCGGTCGAGAGAAAAACAGGCCCACCCGGACCAGGGTTATGTATCCCTGCAAAGAGGTTAGTGCCACTGAAAGCAATGGTATTCGCGAGGAAAAAATCCGGGAAGCCAGTATTTCTCGCTACCCAGCTTGTGCCGTTATTAGTCGAAAGATAAACACCCTGCGAAACTGCAAAGAGATTCTGACCATTCGCTTTAAGATCAGTGATAATATTGCCCAATGCCCCCTCAGTAGTGCTCGGTAAGCCAGAATTTACTTCTGCCCAACTTGTACCATTATCAGATGTAAGAAAAACGCTGCCACTTTCTGTTCCTGCGAAGAGATCTTTGCCATTGACAAGAAGCTTCGTAATAAATACAGGTATCAATTTGTTATTTACCGGTTTCCAGTTAATCCCGCTATTTGTCGAGAGGAAAACACCTCCATTCGTCCCTGCGATGAGTTTCTCGTTTGTCGCTAAAAGAGCAAAGACAAGCGTATTCGTCAGGCCGGTATTTTCCGCAGTCCAGTTCATGCCATTATCGGTTGAAAGAAAAACGCCGCTGCCAGTCCCGGCAAATAGTTTTGAGCCGTTGAATGCAAGGGCGTGGACATTAGGATAAGTCGAGCCTGTATTGACAGGAGACCAGCTCGCGCCATTGTCTAACGAACGAAAAAGGCCGTTCACAGTCCCGGCAAAAAGATTTGCGCCGTTCGCAGCAAGGGCATAGACACTTTTCGTAGTTAAACCTGAGTTACTCCCTGACCAACTTGTGCCATTGTCGGTGGAGTGAAAAACCCCGCCATACGTCCCGACGAAAAGATCATTACCACTGACTGCGAGTGAAAGGACAATTTTATTCGTCAATCCTGTATTAACAGGACTCCAACTTTTACCATCGTTAGTCGAAAGAAAAACACCGCTATTGGAAGTTCCGGCAAAGAGATTCGAGCCAATCACTGCAAAGGCTTTTACATTGGTGTTTGTCAAACCAGTATTTACCGCAGACCAGTTTGCTCCGTTATCCGGAGAGAAAAAAACACCGTCGAATTGCGTTGCGGCAAAGAGATTTATACCCTGTACAGCAAGAGCATAGATAGGACTTCGCGGTAAACCATTATTGACCTGAGACCAGCTCTGGCCGTTGTCAGTCGAGAGATTAAGACCAGTATAATCTGAACCTGCAAAAAGACTAGTGCCAATGATTGCCAAACAATTAATGGGTCCGCCATAGGACACATCGGTTTGAACCCATTGTGCCTGAACGACATTTGCCGATTGCAAGAGCAAGCATATTATGATGCAAATCTGAACGAGCACATGTGTGATGATTTTTTTCATGTTCGTAAGTTAAATGAAAGAAAATATATTACCTCTGAACGCTGATATTCTCTGACTTAGTCCTTCCCTCAGCGGTCAACGTCACAACATAAATTCCATTTGCCAGGCTTCTAATATCCACTTTAAACTCTGGACCGGCAGCGTTTGAGTGAAGAACTTCTTTACCAGTTATATCAACTATTTTCAGCTCCACGTTTTTACCTTCTGCCTGTTGCCAGGAAATAGCAACTGACTGATTTGCCGGATCAGGATAAATTGAGAAAGTATTGTCAGCGCTTTTTAATTCACTCACACCGACTTTGGAGCATAGGCTATCTCCTATAGCTGTTGTAGGAAATCCATACTTAGCTGTGAGATAATCAGTGCCGTTTACGCTTTGACTGTTGCCAGTAATAAAAATCTCGCCTGCGGCATTCACCACCATCCCTGACGAATAATCATTTTGATTGCTTGGTCCGTTTGTCCGGTACTCCCCGATCAAACTTCCCGATGAATCATATTTCAAGACAAGACAGTCGGAATTGTTGCCGTCGGTTGAATTGGCATTAATATAAATATTTGCCTGAGCATCAATACGAATTGGGCTGCCGGCAAGGTAATTATTAAAGGTATTGCTGTAAATTTTTGCCCAGATTTCATTTCCCTTAGGGTCATACTTGATTAATTCGATATTTGATACCACACCGTTCTTAAATGGTTGACCTACGATATAGGCATTCCCAAAGTCATCAGCTACGATGGATATTCCTTCACTATTCCAAGCTGCATTACCCCGCTCTTTCATATACAGGATATTTCCGGCTGAATCAAGTTTGGCAGTGAGGTAGCTTTTCTTTGCATTTGCCGCGGTATCCGCCGTCCAGCCTGTGATGAAAATATCTTCATTTTTGCCGACAAAAAGGCTAACCGGAAAATCCTGTTTTGTTGGTCGCGATATTCTTTTTAAGAATTCTCTTCTTCCGCTCGTATCATGTTTCTCAAGACCAAAATCTATAGCTGTAGAATTAGGAGTAGACCCATGGGAGGTTTCAGGTATTGAATCCTGTGCAAGATTAGTAATGGAGTAGATAGTCTTATTACTAACAATCACCATGTCATTAAGCGCATCTGTCGTATTATAAAAACGGTCAATGGTAAAAATTCGACCTGTTCTCATTTCAGTTACGTAGTGTCCGTTACTATCAAATTTTATTATGTTTGCCTCTTGAAAATTTCTGAAATTATTATAGCATAGAGTGCACTCCGAAGTTGCACCGACGAATATATTTCCACCCCCATCTACTGCAATTCTATATGAAAGATTAAGAGTATTAAGAACCGAATTGGGATAAACTGCATCCCAGACTAATTTACCTGAGCAGTTGTATTTAAGCACATGAATTTTCTCAGCAGTATCAACTAAATTTACTGAGATAAAAATATTCCCGCTTGCATCGGTTGTAATATCCGTGGGGTCGCAAGTAAACGAAGAGACATACTTCACCTGCCATAAAGCATTTCCGGAAGGATCATACTTTATGGTTTGTATTTGATTTATTTTTTTTGTGCTATCATAGGCAGTTCCTGTAACAATCACACAGCCAGCGCTATTAAGCGTCAGAGCAGTCGGAGTATTACCTTGCAGCGAAGGGTCACTATAGGTTTTCACCCATTGCCTGCCGAATTGGGCAGATGCTGAACCTGATATCAAAAACGCTAAACCGATGAGAAGCAGATATTTTTTCATAGGTGTATTTTTTAATGTACTATTTTAACCTTACTGCTTTGATAACGAACACGATCAGAAGTATAAATATAACACCGAGCAGAATGGGAAAAGCCCATATTCCAATTCCTTCCGATCTGCCATCGGCTACTTTCAGTGTCAGATAGACGATAAATGAGAAGATCAAAACGATTCCGCATTTCAGGAAGCGGATCAGCCGCGTGGCTTTTATATAGAGTCGCTGAGCATTCTCGGCAGAAACGGTAACCGGATAATTAAAGAAATGCGGAAACAGGTTCAGTACCGTTAATCCGATAAAGATAACGCTTGCGAGGATCGGCAAAATGAAGATCGAACCTTTGCTGCCATAGCGATCGATCTCACCTGATGCAGAAAAATGAGTGGCAATAGTCTCGGGTAAATTTGAATAATTCCAAATGATAAAAGCCCATAACGAGATCAAAGCTACCCAGCCGATGATCTCAAGAAATCTATCAAGCGGCGCAAGCACCAAAGTTATTTTCGGTCGTGGCTCCATAGCAAAGACTCTCATATGATAATTAATAGAGGCAAATTAAGCAAATGGAGGGAGTGAATGATTCCCTTGTGGAAAATGTCGATTCTCCGTATCTTTGTAGATTATATTTCCTTAATTCGCAATCACTCCAGTATGCCAGCACCACAGATCATTCGTGATTTAGTTGATAAATTCGACCGCAACTTCGAGACCTATAAAAAGGCAACGAACGAAACGCAAGTGCGCCGTGAATTCATTGATACATTCTTTTCCGAACTCGGATGGGATATGGACAACACCAAAACGAAAGCAATACCGCAAAGCCGGACGCAACTTGAGCGGCAGATCGCGCATGCGGATAGTGAAATTGATCGGCTGGTTTATGAGTTGTATGGGTTGAGTGAGGAGGAAGTTTCTATAATTGAAAGGAAATAGACCATGCCACAAAAAAATAAAGTAAATACCAAGAATGCACAACCGATAGAAGATGTAGTTGTTGTTAAGTCTAACAATCCTCTAATCTTCATAAGTCATGACACGAGAGATGCTGAACTCGCCGAAGAGTTTAGTAACCTTCTCAAGAGTGCTAGTGCGGGTGCCCTAAAATCATTTGTTTCGTCAGACAAAAAGGGGACTCGGGGAATGGAGTATGGTGTAGAATGGTATCCAGCCATTATGGATAAAATCGATGAAGCAACGGAAGTGGTCTGTTTATTAACCCAGCGAAGTGTCGAACGCCCTTGGATTCTTTACGAAGCGGGGGTGGCAAAAGGCAAATTAGGGAAGAAAGTAATTGGTATCGCAATGGGGATTCAAAGTAAAGTTGCATTCATTGGACCATTCGCTCAATTTCAAAACAATGATGGTTCTGTCCCTGCCATTTCAAAGTTGGTTTTGGATCTTGTAAAAAAAGTACCAGGACTTGACCCTGATCAACAACTTGTCGAACAACTTGTTCAATCTTTCCATAATAAAGCGAGTGAAATTTTAACAAAAAATCAAGAAACTAATGATGAGATTAATACGAATGAAAATACTGTAGTCAAATTATTTGAAGAAGTTAAAATTATGTTCGAGAGGTTACCAGCCACTATTGTGCATAGGATTGATCCTAATTCGAAACGGAATCGGAAATTACATCCGATGATGTTTGAAGAGCTTATGCATATGAGTATGAATTTTGAAGAACCTCAGATTGGTTTTCTAATGATGATAAGCTTTATCAAAGACGATTTTCCATGGCTCTACGAAATTGCCCTTGAAACGTACAGGGGAGTTAGAGAAAACAAAACTTTAAATGAAAAGAGAAAATTAGTTTCGTCACTTGAAAGGGCTTTAGATATGTTAGAACATCCGGCATTGAGAGATTACTACGGTAAATCTAAAGAAATGTATATGATAAGCCATGAAATAGGTCATTTCTTCCATCGCTTTTTCGACAGATTTTTGCTTGATGAGAAAAACAAGAAATGAGAAGATGTTTCCTCCGTCAACCGTATGCTGACGTTCAACAAAGAACTACCCTCAGCCAAAACCCCTCAGAGCCGAACGCAGCTTGAGCGGCAGATCGCGCATACCGATATCGAAATAGATCGGCTGGTTTATGAGTTGTACGGGTTGACTGAGGAGGAGATTAAGGTGGTGGAGGAGAAATGAGCCGCAAAATTAGATGGACAAAATATGGAATTTGTATGGCTAATTTATGGTTGTACTAAATGCCAAACGTAATTAACACATTCTCTTTACGAAAAGACATGCCAGCAACTGCCACAGTAAACCGACTCTTCAGTACTGTTCCTAAAGACCGATTTAAGCTTTTGCAGACGAATAACAAGCCCGATGCAAAACGCATTGCAAATTCATTCTTAAATTTTGGTAATGAGGAGGTCTCTGCGGCTACGGGAATACCATTAAAATCAGTCCGATTCGACGATCGAATGCCGGATGCCCTTAGAGAACGGGCATTAGAGTGGGCTACTGCTATTAATTTGGTAGGCGAATTCTTTAAGGACGAGAATCAAACGATTCTCTGGTTCCAGACACCGAATCCGTTGCTTGGCAGTATCTCCCCAAAGGAAATGATAAAGCGAGGACGGTTTCGTAAACTGCTTCAATTTATCCAAACCGCACTTACAGAAAATGTAAACACGGCAGGTGGCAAAGCGTAGTAATGGCTTTCAGCGCAGGTTCGGACGAAAACCACCGCCACTCCGGCGGAAGACACCACCTCCAAAATTTCCAAGTTCGGTCATTCTTGAATCAGGTACATTAGCGCAGCTTAGTGCAAATAAAGATTATTCAAAAGAATTAAGCCGTTACCATTGGAATTTATACTCCGAGTTCTCCCACCAACGTGCAGTAGTTCAGGATCAACTTTTCGAATCATTGAGCAGAGGCGCAATTGGAAATTATCAATTTGATCATTGGCAGCGGGCTGTAAAATACGCTTACAGTTACACTCCTCTTTCTACTAAAGGCAGTCTAAAATTTGGCGGTGGCCGCTTTAATATCGGTGATATTGACCCAGACCGTTTTCCGATGTTTCCGGCACTCTATCTTGCTGAAGATAAAGAAACAGCGTTGCAGGAGACACTCGGACAGCAAGAGAAGTCAGGTAAGCTTTCTGCGATGGAAGTTGCGTTGACGAATCCACAGTCGATTTCGGTTGTATCGGTTTCGGGAAGCCTTGAAACAATTCTTGATCTGACGAAAGAAGGCTCACTAACAGAATTTCTTGGAGTGATCTCAAAGTTTACCGTATCTCAGCAACTCCGGCAGGAAGCGAGGCGATTAAATCAGTTGGTTCCAAATGCTGTTCGTACCGAGGAGATATTAAAGCTAAGTCTTATGGATCCGTTATGGCGTGCCTTCCCTCAAATCGTCGATGTTCCTGCAAACTCACAGATTTTCGGGCAGTTGGTTCGCTCTGCTCAATTATGTGGTGTTCTCTATGTTTCAAAATTCAATGGAGCAAAGTGTCTTGCGATATTCCCAAAAAATTTTAATAGTACATCGTCCTTCATTCAACTTGATGATCTTGCCCCAGATCCAAAAATAGTGAATCGTGTAGATTCAAATAACTGGAATGAGATTGAAATATAAAGAATCGGATGCGAACTTAAACAAAGAACTACCCTCAGCCAAAACACCTCAGAGCCGAACGCAGCTTGAGCGGCAGACCAGAGCATACCGATAGCGAGATTGATCGGCTGGTTTATGAGTTGTATGGCTTGAATGAGGAGGAAATAAAGATCGTGGAGAATTAAGTCTGTCAGTCTATTTTCCATTTTTCACGCAACCCTCCAAAAATGTCCTTATATTAGTAGGTACACTTATGGGCACCTATCCTGGGGAAAGGATGAAGGTGGAAGGATGAAGGATTAAATAAGGGGGATGGAAAATGCAAAATTGGGGAGAAATAATGGGGACAAAAATTTCGATTTTCTGTTGGAATACAGGAACCAATTTTGTGCTCATTTTTAGGAAAGGGAAAAGTTGGAGTGTGCACAATTAGATCGTTGATTTTTAATGGGTTAAGATAGGCTCAAACCCGAAAACAAGTTTTTTATTTAACCAAAAAAGACCATGGAAACAGCAGCAGTTAATGGGACGGTTTCGACAGTTCAGGCATCGAGGAATAAGGCATTGCAGATCGCTATGGATGCGATCGAAAAACAGCATGGAAAGGGAGCCGTGATGCGGCTTGGGGATACACCACATCAAAAGGTCGAGGCGATTCCGACAGGTTCGCTTTCGCTCGATGCAGCGATCGGCATCGGCGGCGTTCCGCGCGGACGCATCGTCGAGATCTACGGACCGGAATCGAGCGGCAAGACGACGGTATGTCTTCATATCATCGCCGAAGCCCAAAAGCGCGGCGGAAACGTTGCCTTTATTGATGCCGAGCATGCGCTTGATGTGAAATACGCCGAGCGTCTTGGCGTGAAGCTCAATGAGCTGATCCTCTCGCAGCCGGAATATGGCGAGCAGGCGCTTGATATTTTGGAGCAGCTTGTCCGCAGCGCAGCAGTTGATGTGATCATCGTTGATTCGGTTGCCGCTCTTACACCCCGCGCCGAGATCGAAGGCGAAATGGGCGACGCACAAATGGGCGCGCAGGCAAGATTAATGTCGCAGGCAATGCGCAAGATCACTGCCGTTATTGGCAAATCTAATACGACCGTCATCTTCACGAATCAGCTTCGCTCGAAGATCGGCGTCATGTATGGTAATCCGGAAACGACGACGGGAGGAAATGCACTGAAGTTCTATGCATCGCTTCGTCTCGATATTCGCCGTCGTGATGTGATAAAAGATGGCACTGATATTATCGGTAACAGAGTGCGCGTGAAGGTCGTCAAAAATAAAATGGCTCCGCCGTTCAAGGAAGTGGAATTCGATGTGCTCTATAATGAGGGTATCTCCAAAATGGGCGATATGATCGACGTTGCCATTGAGAATGACATCATCCAAAAGAGTGGCTCGTGGTTCAGCTTAGGCGGCGAACGCATCGGACAAGGCAGAGATTCGGTAAAAGCATATTTGAAAGAGTATCCTGATTCGTATGCTCAAGTCGAAAATGCCGTCCGCGAGAAACTCGGTATCACGCTCACAATGAATGAGCCTTCGACTAATGGCATCACTGCTGCCGATATGACAAAGCCGGGGAAGAAAAAATAGGGGCAATGAAAAATTAAAAATGTAAAATTGGGGATTCGTCAAACATTTTTACAACGTCTTTGCGAGCGCAGCGAAGCAATCAAAAAATCTTTAACTTATGCAAAGTTTTAGCTTTTTAGATTGCCGCGTCGGACTAAAGTCCTCCTCGCAATGACATCTTAATAAATATGAGAAAGTCCAAAGAGGCTTCCATTGCACAGTACCGGCTCAGAACCGATGAGCCGGCAATTATTACTGCGATCACCTACCAGAAGCGCGATAAACTTCGCGCTTCTGTTTTTATCGCAGATGAATTTGCATTCGGGATAAACATTCTTACCATCGAGCATTTTCGTCTCCGCAAAAAAGATGAACTCACTACTTCCCTCTTAGATGACCTCCGCGCCTTTGATGACCGAGTATCTGCAAAGAGGATGGCAACGAAATTCCTGAATACCAGACGAAGAACTGAGAAGGAAGTCCGAGATAAACTTCGGATGCAAGATTTCGATTTGGAAATCATCGAAGAGGTCACCACGAATTTGAGAAGTTTAGGATTAATCGATGATGAAGCTTTCGGCAGAGCTTTTATTCATGATAAGAGAATCACTAAACCTGTTTCATCAAGGCAGCTTTCGCAAGAGTTGCGAAAGAAAGGTGTTGCAAAAAATATCATCGAAAATATTCTTGGCGAAGCCGATGAAGAAGAAGGCGAAGAAGATAGAGCATTCAAAGCCGCTATGAAGAAATGGGAGCAGCTTCTTCGAAGAGAAGATGATGTCAGGAAAAGAAAGCAAAAGCTGATCGCGTTTTTGGGATCAAGAGGATTTGAGTATAGTATTATTAAAGATGTAATGAAGAAGTTGGATGCGGAAGTGGAGGAGGAGTATTTATGATAACCCTACAAAAGCCAATATCTATTGTATTTTTCGTTCGCGAACTTCGCAAAGTCTCAGCATGGTATAGTAAACTTCTCGGCATCACACCTTATCGAGATGAAGTTGACTTCATAGGCTTTCACTTAGATGGGATTGATCTGTGCTTCCATGGTCACGACGAAAAAGCCGGCAATCAAGGAGGTACTCAAGTAGTATATTGGCAAGTTGAAAATCTTGATGAGGTAGGTAAACTTATTATTGATAATGGAGGCAGTATTTTTAGAAAAGCGATCTCTGTCCCCGAAGGAGGAAGAGTAATGCAAATGAAAGATCCGTTTGGAAACATTTTGGGGTTGAGAGAGAAGAATTCGTAATTTCTAATCCGTAATTCATAATTAAAAGCCTACCCCTCAAATTCTGCTTCGACCCTTACCTCTTTCGTCTCTTCATCAATATGAATGCGAAGAATATTTGGTCGGCAGCAGACTTGGCAATCTTCAACATATTCCTGAGTAGCGGCTGCGGATTCATCAACGAATGTTTCGTTCGGTTCGCCGCAGACGGCACAGTGGTATGTAATGAGTGGCATTAGGAATAGATAGCTTCTAAAACTTTATCCGTATCGGATAGATCATTGAAAATATAATCGGGATTATACGGCTCAACCTCTTCGCGAACAGTTCGGCCAGTTAATGTGATGATGCACTTCGCTCCGATATGATTTGCGCAAAGAATGTCAGGAATTGTATCACCAATAATAATTGGATCAAATTCTTTCGGTGAATTACCATTATGGTGTTCGGTAAATTTCTTCAGCGCTATTGGACCGAGATCATTACGGTTGATCGATTCCACGCCATAAGCTCCGAACGCAAAATATTTCATCAGGTCAAAATGTCGGAGTTTTATTTCAGCACATCGAGGAAGATTGCCGGTAAGCAAGGCTTGAGTCGTATTTTCTTCCGTGGAAAGCTTCTGCAATAACTCGGCGACATTCGGAAGAAGATTGAATGAGTCGGGTGAGGTTTGCTCTTCAACTTGATCTGCTACCCATTCCATCATCGCTTCTTCTTTTGCATGATGTTCTTCATCGGAAATGCCGGCGATACCGATCATATCAGTGATGATCGCTTTATCAGTTTTTCCGGAGAAACGGTAACTTTGGAGCGAGATCGTTTTATGAAAGAATGCTTCGATCATTTCCTCGAACAAACGATGCGGAAATTTGTCTTTATAAATGACAAGTGTTCCGTCAATATCCCAGAGAATTAGTTTATGGCGATTATTCATGGCACATTAAACACTTCTCACTGTCGGAATGTTAAGAGCAATCTACTTTTTTAAACAGTAATTTAATGGACATCTCCGCCTCACCGCATTATTCGAAACTTGCCCGCGATTATATCACGGCATTTGAATCGTCGCCTGTAAAACAATTTTTTCCTCTTTCTCCCAATAAGTGGGGTGAAGGTTTGCATCAGCTTATCGAAAAGAGAGTTGCCATTGCTTCGACACCGCAAGAGAAAGCAAATCGTAAAATCCTTGTCGATACACTTCGAAAGCAGCATTCTGACGCTGGATCTTTGACGAAGAAAGTAGAAGAGAACCTTACGGCACTTGCCAGCGAACGATGTTTGGCTATTGTGACGGGACAGCAAGTCGGTATTTTGGGCGGACCGCTTTATACGATCTATAAAGCTCTTCATACTGTCATACTTGCAAATCAACTTCGCTCTTCTTATCCGGACTACCAATTTGTCCCCGTCTTTTGGCAGGAAACTGAAGATCATGATTTTGAAGAGACGTCGTTTGTTAATATTATAACTTCGAACTTCGAACTCCGCAAAATTCAATATGCTCCATCTGCGGATATTTCCAGAAGGCAGATAGGCGGTTTGACTTTTGAAAAGGAAGCATTGGAACGAGTTTTCTCCGAGATCGAAAGTTCTATTCCGAAAACGGATTTCACCGATGAAATTCTTGGAATCTATAAAGGAGCATATCAGCAAGAATTTACTTTTGCTGAATCACAGGCTCGATTTCTCGGCGAGTTGCTTTGCGATGAAGGGTTACTCATTTTGAATCCCAATACTCACGAATTAAAAAAGCAAGCATCGCATATCTTTAAGAAGGAAATTGAGACAACTCCGTATCTTTCAGATAAAATTCAGGAAGTCAGCAAAGAAATTACCAAGCATGGATACCATGCACAGCTTGATCCCCAAGGTATGAATCTTTTTATTGCTGAAGACGGACGACGATACAAGCTCAGCAAAGTTGGTGATGGCTTCACGTATAGTACTAAATCATTAAGCACAGCGGAGATTAATTCGATTCTGAGTAATACCCCTGAACGCTTTAGCATGAATGTGGTGATGAGACCATTGGTTCAGGATACCATATTGCCGACGGTTGCCTATGTTGCCGGACCGGGAGAGATTGCATATTTCACACAATTAAAAGTTGCGTACGATTGGGCGGGAATCGAAATGCCAATCATAATACCGAGAATTGGAATAACTTTTTTGGAAGATCGCTTCGAAAAACTTCTTGCAAAATCAAATATCTCTATTGAAGATTTTATTGCGAACGGCTCTGATTTAGTTTCGAAGCTTTTAACTACCGAGCAAGAAAGTATTCTTACGAATTCCTTTGCCAAATCAAGCACGGAGCTTGATACTACATTGGAATCACTGCGGAAGACTGTATCATCTACCGATCAAACATTGGACGCTGCGCTCACAACATTGAAGGGTAAAATTCTCACATCACTCAAAGATTTTGAAGGAAAATCTCTTTCAGCTGAGAGAAAAAAACAAAGCGGGACAAAACAGCAATTCGAAAAAGCTATGAATGTTCTGCTTCCTGAAGGTAAGCTCCAAGAACGGGAGCTGACGCTTTTGTATTTTCTCAACAAATATGGATTAGTATTTTGGAAAAATTTAAAGCGTAAATTACTATCGAATCCATCAACTCTTCATGAGCACCATATAATGAAAGTATCAGAGATAATTGAGAATCATTTTTAATTTTGAATTTTTAATTTTGAATTGGCGTTATATGCACTCTTACAATAAGAATGCACCCGTAGCTCAATTGGATAGAGCATCTGACTACGGATCAGAAGGTTTGGAGTTCGAGTCTCTACGGGTGCACAAAGAACAAAAATAGCAAAACAAAAGCAAGTAAAGCCTTTGATTCCTTCTGGATTCGAAGGTTTTTTGTTTTATGCGTTTCTGTTGTTTTCCTATGTTTGGATTCTTTTTGAGATATATTTACAACCCCTATTTGAAATATAACTAATTCGTTACAGACAACCTTTCCTCTGGCAAGATATTCCCTGAGGAAAGAGATAGCAGCATCAAAAGTGTAGATCCTTGGCGGGTTTGAAAATAAATAATTCTGATTTGCCAAGACTTTGCTGAAGCCAGCCGTTTTAAAAAGGCGGCTTTTTTTACCCGCAACTTTCTCCTTTAAAGCAGAGTTCGAAAGCCTATGACTGTATTTGATCTCATTGCAATCTTGCTGACATATACCGCTCTTCTTAGCTATGTCAATGATAAGGTTTTCCGGGTACCTGAAACTATCGGTTTACTGATCCTTTCACTTGGCGCAGCACTTTTGTTTCTCATCGCAGAATGGCTCGGAGTCGCACCTTTTGCAGATTCTGTAAAGAAGACACTTGTATCGATCGACTTTAACCAAACCATGATGCAAGGCTTTCTCAGTTACCTGCTCTTTGCAGGCGCTCTTGGTGTGAGTTTAAAGCATCTTCGTGTCGATATGAAACCGGTCTTGATTTTATCAACGATTGGTGTTCTGATCTCAACAGTGTTGTTCGGCTCGGCAATCTACTTTGTTTTTGAAGCAACAAATCAGCCTCTCAGTTTTGTCTATTGCCTGCTTTTTGGAGCTCTTCTTTCACCTACTGATCCTATAGCAGTCCTGAGTATTGTTCGTTCACTCGAACTTCCAAAAAGTTTGGAAACGATCCTCTCGGGTGAATCTTTACTGAATGACGGAGTTGGGGCAGTGCTCTTTCTTTCACTCTACGGAGTGGCAGCAGAAGGCGGTACATTTTCTGTCTTACGCGTTTTCGAAGTTTTTATGATCGAAGCTGTCGGAGGAGCATTTTTTGGATTAGTATTGGGGTGGTCAGCATATCTTTTAACCCGAAGTATTGATAACTACAAAGTCGAAGTCCTTCTCACACTTGCCATTGTCACCGGAGGTTATGCGTTGGCTTCTGTCATCGGAGTTTCGGGTCCACTTGCAATGGTCGTTGCCGGAATAATTGTTGGCAATAAAGCTCGCAAGTTTACCATGTCAGAGCAAACCCAGGATTCGTTAGATCATTTTTGGGAAATGGTGGAATCGATTATCAATGCCGTACTTTTCGTTCTTATCGGTTTGGAAATTTTGGTTCTTCCATTCCAGATCGAAACGTTATGGATCGGAATGGGTGCAATTATTCTACTCTTAGGTTCGCGGTGGATAAGCGTTTATATTCCCAGAAAGCTCTTTAGGTTACGGCAGGTCGATGCACCTGGAGTTCAAACTTCGTTAGTATGGGGAGGTCTTCGCGGCGGAATCTCGATCGCCCTGGCGCTCTCCGTCCCTCCGATTCCACAACGAAATATGATCGTTCTAATTACCTATATCGTTGTCATTTTTTCAATTGTTGTTCAAGGACTTTCTTTCAAAAGTGTATTAAAAAAGAGTACTGCTCAAACTATTTAAGTTGATGTTTTAAGCCTCCCTCGTCTACTTTGATTTAATTTGCAGTTTGCTATTTGAATCTGTCGGAATAGAATCTTTAATGAATGTAGAATCCATATTTTTAATATGACTGCTATCTGGCTGAGAAGTAATAGGGTCAGGAGATTGTCCCGCTGATTTAGTGATCTCATCTGGCTCATATAAGTATTCAGTACTATTGGCTACTCTCATTTGTAAAGTACGAACGGTGAGTTTTATCGCTTTATGAGTAGCAGATGTCAGCGATGATTCAAGGGAAGCAACTTGCGATGGAGTAATTGGTGATGGAGATCGAACAGTCGCTAATACTCCGAGAGATGAATCCAAATTTACAAATGTTACATCTCCTAAATACGCACCTGGTACTTGTGCTAAGACTTGAGAAAGTGTTGCTCTGGTCTTTGATTCTACTTGTTCCTGCTTCACCCGTCGTTCAAGAATAACAATAAATGCTCCTCCTAAAAGTATGAGTAAAATAATGCTGGGTAATAAAGTACGAAGCACAAGTGCGAATGTACGATGCACTTTGTTTTTACTCGACAACCGTAATGCATATAATACAATAGAGTATGCACATTGGATAGCAAGAAGATTCGTAAAGAATAGCAGTATCGCACCTTGAAACAGTCCAAATCTGTGATGCGCCAATGCTATTGCCGCAGAAGAAAGTGGTGGGACAAGTGCTGTTGCAATTGCTACTCCGATTAATGCACCTCCTGCAACACGCCTGCCTATTGAGTATGCACCAGCCGCCCCACCTGCCAAAGCAACAATCAAGTCAAAAAGTCCGGGCTGGGTACGGGATAAAAGTTCTTGTGATAATGGAATCTCAGAATGTAATTGTCCTATAAGATAAGAGACTGCAAAGACTTCTAATGCACCAGTAACAAGAGTAAAAAAAGACTTTCGAAGTTCT
The DNA here is from genome assembly GCA_038210275.1 of Kapaibacterium sp. (SeqCode). Lineage (GTDB taxonomy): Bacteria > Bacteroidota > Ignavibacteria > Palsa-1295 > Palsa-1295 > PALSA-1296. The sequence continues at coordinate 55,023 of JBBQWV010000019.1, forward strand.
TTGTGTTCTCCAGAGATAAGTGCATAGCCAATGCCTCCAATGGGTCCAAGCAGAACTGCAATTACCATTGCACCGATAATTACTGCAGCACTATTAATGAGTAAACCATAGCTTGCAACGATCGCCGCAAAAAGATTCATGAGATAAAACGGCGCATTCGGACGTGCCGAATTGTAAATCTCAAGTTGAATCTCATCGTAATCCGAACTCTTTCGTATTGAGGATGAACTCTTACCCTCTGTTAGATCTAAATTACCAGATTGTTGCATTAGCATATAATTAGATTAACTGAAACCGAGCTCAGAACCAAAGAAGTTCGTCGAGTCCACCCTAAATAGGAAGGGGCGCAAATATTTCGCCCGGAGTACTAAAACAAAAGAGCTTCATCAAATTATTGAATGTCGATATTTACTCCAACGGATAGTCCTGAATCTCCTCCGTTTTCTGAGAGAACTCGTATTGCGTATTTATAACTGCCTTTCCCGACCAACAGTCCATCATTGAATATCGTCGAAGAAGCAGGTACCGATTTGTATTGAGAAATTTTATCTGAATTATAAGCACGGTAGATGACGAACCAATATTTTTCTTTTTTTGACGGAGTATAACTCCACTTCAATTTTACAGCATTATTTTTTTGATCATAAATAGCTTGAAGATTTTCAGCCTTGTTGCGAACACCGTCATCATAGGCTCTGCCCTGCACATCCCCTGCCGGTTTGCAATGCAAACCTGTTGAATCAACGACATCAAGGCGGTAATAATAAATCTTACCTTGCTCAACATCTTTATCGGTGTAGGTGGCTGCCTTTGCAGGAAGATGTGCATGAGGATTCCAAACTTTTTCGTCTTCTCTTCGTCGAAGAATGATCTGTTCTTTTACATCATGGCTTGTACTTACATCCCATGAAAGATTGATACCCGATGTTGTATTATGAACACCGGTAAAGACGGATGCTTCAGGTGGTATTTTATCCGGTCTTCGAATAGCGATTGGAGTTGTAGGAGCAGAATGTCCGAAGCGTTTCGAAACTGAAGCAATTTCATAATACACATATTCGGTTAATGTATTCACCGACATCGTATCGGTGAATGTCGTGTCTTCAATAACATGATTGATGCGCTGCGTAAATTCATGCCCAAGATCATTTGCCCAAAGCACTCTATAACCTCGCAACTTGCGCTCTTTACTAAGCTTCCAATGGAGTGTCACAATTCCATTTGTATCCATAGAACCTGTAAGACCGGTAGGGATCATTGGAGGCAGTGTATCAACAACAGAAGCCATGATCGAAAGAGACGGAGAAATATTCGTCGCGGTATCTACGGAATAAACTAAATAGAATGGATAATCTTCACTCGCAGAATCGTCAACAAATTCATGAGTTGTTATGGAAAGTAATGGGCTGACTTCGACAAATGCGGTCAAAGAATTATCGCTTCTGGCAACAACAAAGCCTTTGAGATCAGGCGTTGTGGATTTCATATCCCATTTGATTTTAACTTTGTTTGCACCAAGCTGTTCTGTCGGTAGAATAAATGGAGCGGGAGGCGGAGTAAAATCCTGGCCATACGCTTCTACTTCTGATGTTTCAGAATGATCGCCAAATGCATTTACCCCATATATCCTGTAGCGATAATGTTTATAATCTTGAACGAGGGTATCCTCATAGCGCGGTTTATTTTTTGTTTTGGCTCCGTCAGGAGTGACGTTCACTAAAGGAAAAGAATTCAGAAGATGATATGAGCCACCATCGTTATCGGATCTCTCAACATAAAAACCAGAATAAGGAGGAGGATTTGTATTTTCCCATTCGAGTAAAATATTTTTATCGCCGCCTTTTGCGATTAGACCTTCGGGTGCAGGAGGTTTTACGAATGGAGTAATATCGACAACACAATATCCCGGATCGATAAGATATGTCGTATCAATCGTTGCAGTAGAAACTCTGTATGCATACGTTTCGTCCGGATGAACATCTTTATCAACCCATCGAAGCCCGAGGACTTCTGCTGCTTTGGGATCGTTATCGGCAGCAAGCATTGCAAAGCCGTAACGGTTTTCCAATTCTTGCGCAGCATAGATCAATTGATTCACCTTTGCTTCCTCCGGATCAGAAGGGGTAAAGCTTTTGCCATACATTGTCTGTCCTGCAATACCGACAAAATCTTCTCGCGTTTTGAATTTATTTTTCAGTTCGTCGAGAGACCACGGTTTGATTATGTTTGAATTTAATCTTTTCTTTATGGTCGTATCCAGTTTTCCGTTTTTATCGATCTTGATTCTCTCGATAATATATCCGAGTTTATTTGCAATGCGCCAAGCTCCGGGCTTTGATGGCGCCCAGCGAAGAATGATTGAATCTTTATAAGCACGTGCAATAAGACCGATCTTCGCATGACGCGGAGAATTATCTTCGATAGAATCCGTCGCACTCTGCGCAAAAAGCGGAGCAGCGATCAGTAAGCTAATTATTATGATGATCTTTGATTTCACTATCTGATCAATGATGAATAATTGAAGGTCTTGTTGGCGGTTTAATCGGTATTGGTGGTGGAATGATTGATTCCCTACGTATCTGAAAAGCCACTTTTCCCTTTGCAAAATTCCTTTGAATATGCGGCGCAGGTGAATCAGGCTCCTGACAATACCAGTATGTCAGATTAATCTCATATTCTCCATTGTAAAGAAATTCATACGGATGCGAAATAGCATTCTGAAGCATATTCTGCTGGTATCCTGATATATGATTGAACGGAAGCCAAAGATAATTGACGGCAATATTTCTTATGCGGTTCCAGTCGTTCGGAACAAGTAAAGATTGATCAAAACTTATGGAAATACCGAGGCTTATTAAAGCTGCTCTCGATAAAGTTTTTATAACTCCAGAACTACTACTACCTCCTGAAGATGAAGATCCGCTGGAAAGTCCATGGAATGTACTTGAACCAGAAACGCCTGATAATCCTCCTGAAATTCCTCCAGTCAGTCCTCGTAGTACTGAGAGACCAATTGCAGTGAAACGCGAAGGTGGAAGTGGCGGCAGCATTTCACCGTCACTCATCAGCGGTTGAGGTGCGCCAATATACGAAGCAAGGGTATTGCCATAGTTCATAATATCAAATGAGTACCTATCAATTCCATATGTCGTTGTTGCGAATGGAGGAATTCCGGCTGAGAATGTTCCGAAATTTCTAACGACATCATAAATATACGGATTCGCAAATTGAGTATGCCACGGTTTATTAAATTGACGAGCACTTGGTTCAATGAGAGGACGAACATGCTGAGTATGACCGTTCTGTTCATAAGTGCAACCCTCTTGGTCATATACATCAAATTTTTCATCAGGATCTATTTGTACCCATACACGCTGAGCGATGCTTGCATGACTTCCTGTATCAACATTCGTAACTTTTGCTGTAGCCATTTTATCAGCAAGCGTATTATATTTGCTTGTCTGGAAATAATAATAGTACAGTAAATGCTCATTGCCGGCGACGTTTGGTCCCGGAAGTGTATGCTGAGTAACGCTAACAGTATTGCTGAGTCTATTATAAAGTGAAAGCATGATAAAAGAAGAAATTCTGCTACCCAAAGCATTGTCTTCACGAACAGGCGTTATTGATAAAGATACCCTATTTGATACCCTGCGAAGAATTTGGATACAATATGCCGTAGAATTTTTTAATGATGGCAAAGTAAAAGAAACTGTTTTCGAGCTGCTATTATAGTGCACATCGGTTTCTTGGATCTGCGATTGATCTTTCGTTTCAATGAAACGGGCTTTCCAAGTTGTAACTTTCTGAGGATTTGCATCAGGCTGGAAAGGTCTATAGACCCCCTGCTTGAGCATCACTCCACCATTATGGCATTCGTTTTGTAAAAAGAATCTTTGTCTATCGAATGGATATGTATATTTTATATTTCTGCCATCGAGTCTATCGGGTTCTTCTCCGGAAGTCCATGATGCATCCTGCCTTTGTTCAACAATACTTCCATCACGCATTCGTGCAGTTTGCCAAGAGTAATGAGTATATTCTTCACCACCAACAGCAATGGTGAATGTATGTCTCGTTGTTCCGCGAAGCAGGTCATCTGGAATATATTCGACGATATGTTGATCATCCTGTGTAACCCAGTGTCCAGCAACATTGGCATGAGAGTTTGTAAGGTGAAGCGAGCATTCATTGACTTTTATTCGGAATGTACGGGTATGTTCATTCCCATCAGCATCCGTTTCGGAAATATCGAATGATCTGTTCACTTCAAATTGTAGAGAGGCAGTCGGATGAGTATAAACATCGACGCTCGTCGAGCCATCGGCAGGATCGACTTGCTGAATAAGCGCGATTCGTGAAAGTGGATTATCAGTAACAGGCGTACACATTGTGCCCATCTTAAATTCGAAATGACAATTTCCTGTCACAGCGCCATCCAAGACACTGTAATGTCCTCCGACTGCACCTTTAAGCCATGTTGGATTCGGCGCACCACCTTGCAGTGCAGCGGCAACAGCCACACTTAAAATTTCTACATCACCTTCCCAGAAAAATATATCAACATGCAAACCGATTGATGCCGAGACGTAAGCATAAAGCTGTCCCATTGCATACCATCCGTTCATTCCCATCGTGCCCGGAATTCCTTCGCAGGTTGCAGTAGGACCGAAATTCAGCAGCGCAAGATCGAAGCCGAATATTGCATGAAGTTGTCCGTAAAATATCAGGAATGTTGCGCGAAGATTTATATCGGCGCTTGCTCCGAATGCAAAACCATCCCCATGTTCAAGCGCAGGATTACGTGTCATTGGCATCGGACCAAGAATGCTTTGAACTTCCGGAGGAAGCGGAGGAGGCGAAGGAAGATTTTTACCTATCAACACATAAGCATTTATACTAAGCCAATCTGCGAGAGAGAGATGAACACGCGAACTAATAGGAGTTGGCTCACCGATATGTATATACCACGTTGATGGATCGGCATAGATCGAAAGTTGACCGCCGCCTGTAAAAGGAGTAGCATTGATCGCTACTGAAAATATACCTTGGAAAATATGATCAGGGAAATTATAGGTAATGGCAATATGCGCTGTTACTCTTGCGCTCGATCTATCGGTTACCGAAGCCATCATGTAGCCGTCACCAGTGATTGTAATATCATGAATACTTCCATCGCATCCAAATGATGCGCCGAAATATACATCTCCATTAAATGGAACACTTGTCGGATGCGTACCCATCACTACACCTGCTCTGAAACCGAAACAGACGGTGTTATCCGGAGTCATGGTCATTCCGGAATTTGTAGCTCCGGGAGTTGCACTTGCAGTCGTTGCATTATCCGATGGATTGACACTCGGATGCATTCCGCCCGGAGTCATTCGCATATTAGCCCAAACCCCGCCTCCAAATCCATAAATGCCGACTCCGGTAAAAATCGGAATGCCGGAGGAAAGCACTGCTTTTGCATCAACATACCAATAACGAAAACCACGAACTGTTCCGAACTGTGCGGCGGCGGTAACTTCAACAACGTTTATGAAATTCGCGCGGAGCGCAGCTCGAAATCCATCCCCGTATGTTGCATCGTGATGATACATAACCAGTGAGCCATCAACTTCTAAGATGGCTGCGATCTGTCCGTGAATACCGATCGAATCGAGATCAACTCCGTCGAATGCAAAGTGCTGCCCTCCACCGCCTGAGGCAAGCTTTCCCCAAACAGAAAGCGCCGTCCCACCGCTTATTCCCCCAGAGCCTCCCATTAGATCTACGGAGATCGTAAATTGTATTCCAAATCCGGGACTACCTCCTCTGTCTCCGGTTACAAGATGAATATCATGAATTGAAAGCGGAAATCCGCTTGCTGAACCATCACCGCCATCAGGTTTAGGATCTGGTGGGGATTCCGGCATCCCATCAACAGAAGCGAATAGTGCATGCTGCGGACTTGCAAAACTCCATGTGCCAAGAGTCAGATAAGGCGAACTTGTCTGCACATGGAAACCTTCGAAGCGAACTCCTCCAAGGCTTACAGGAACGTCATGCGTTCCACCGAAACGGAATGTTCCGGAAAGCGTCGCACTTGCCACAAAATCATGCCCGCCGCCGGCAGTAAGATCAATATGCGATGTCGGATTCAGAAATAATCGCGCTACCCAAAGATTCGCATTTATCGTATCGGTTGGATGGATATTAAAATTAAATAAAAGTCCTCCCGATGGAGCACGAGAAAGTGTTGCAAGATAAACGAGGGATGAATCAGTGATCGGAATTTTTATGCGACCGGTAAGTCCGCCTGAATCAAGTGAACTCGAAACGATATTCACGAAGATCGTATCAATGCTTGCTCCCCACTCTCCAAAATTTCCGCTTGGATAATGAATGACATTCTCTGCTCTGATCGAAGCAGTAAATCCATCAGAGTTAATGAGCAGATTTGTAACAGCGATCGTCGGCGGTCTTGTCGAGTCAAATGTGCGAAGTTCATCCGGCAGCCTGATCGCCGCTCGCTTAATATAAAATCCATGCCAGGTATCGTCATGAATTCCACGATAATTATGTGGGAAGACAATGCCATCAGGATTGCGAACATCGGAGTGATCGTAGGTCATCTCCTGTACTTCAAGCCCGAAACCATCAGCGCCGGTGATAGTACATTTATCAAGCCCTGCGGCAGCTATCCAATCTCCTCCTTTACAGATTGTTGCATGAAAATGCGCTTTTGTAAGACTTGTTCCGTCATCAGGATCAGGCTTCAGCCAATCGCGAGGGAATTCTGCATCGGCGGCAAGACGTAATTCTTTAAAGCCATGACAATCGAATTGCAAATATGTTCCTGAATCAGATAATGTTGGCGCTTTGAAAACAAATCCCCAAGAACCCGCGCTTCTATAGCCCAAATCAGTTGCAAGATAAAGAGTGACATTGCCGTCTCCTCCGAAACCTCCAGGTGTAAAACAAATATCTCGCGCTCCGACACCAATGCCAACTCCCGGTCCCATATCGGGTATATCAAAACTCATTACGGCATTTAGTCGCGCCTCCGTCGGCTTAAAAACCATTCCGATAATTCCGATCACTTCTCGTTCACCTTCGATGGTATTATCCAATCCAATCGGCAGACCTACAGGACTTGCTCCCGTGAAAGCCGAGACAAGATTCGCACTTTGTGAAGCAAATGTTTGCACTACTCGGATAGTTGCTGTATCAAGTCCGAGCGCAGAACCAAGGCTATTTGCTTGTGAAGAAGATAACGGAGATCCACTCGCCTGTTTGGCATCAACTTCTCCATCAAAAACTTTATCATCTGTGTTTACTTTAATCCCACTAAAAGAAACCATCACTGGAGCATGAATAAGCGGAACATGAATAGTACCTTCTCCGGTAAGCGAAGAAGCTGCGCCTGATACCGTAGTCAAAGTCATGTCAAATCTGCCAACGTGTATTACATTTCCAATTGCATACGTTCTTGTGGAAGGAGTGTGATTACTGATTGCAGCGATGGTGCAGTCATCACGGCACGCTCCGCTATCGCTTGAGGCAGTATGATGCGACGTATCCGCATGATGAGATGTATCAGATCCTCCTCGACCAATATGAAATGACCACGTCGCGCTTTGGGTGTACATCGTATTATCAGGGAGCAGCCATTGAACCCGCCAATAATATGTGCCTGTATCTTTATGCGAAAGAATATGTGAATGCGAAGTAAACAGATCGGCGCAATTATCTCCGGTATGATAACTTGTTGGTGTACCAGAGTAAGTTGTATCGAGAGAGACAAATGTATTACTCTTCGAAAGCTGGCAACGCCATTTTTCACTCGTTACGCCGAAGAACATAGATGATCCACTTCCCGTCGTTCCCATTCCGAGCAAGTCCGGGGGATTAAGATGATGTGGCGGAGCCTCGTTCCACCTGAGAGTAACAGGCTGCAAACTATCACTAATTTGCGAAGCATCCGCCGGAGAAATAAGCGAAGGTGGAGGAACACCAATGAAAAAATCTTGCGACGGCGTAGAAACAGTTACGGTATGCCCATTCACAATAAAATTTGCATTGACCGTCCATGAATAACGCACGCCTTGTTTGAGGCTGCTTGCCCATGGAGACGGCGTTGGTGGTCCACTTCCGGCTGCATCATGATCTGCAATAATATATGTTGAACGATCATTATATGAAACATCGGGCCAGCCCTGTCCCAATCTTGGTCCATGGGGCCAAGATAAAACACGGTGGGCAGTATTGTGAGAGCCGTCGCTGCCATTAACACTGAGCGTGAAATCCATTTGTGTTATGCTATCACTATACGGCTGGAAACGTACGATCAGATGCGGAGGCAGATAGGGAATCGTGTCACCGTTTGATGGATATGACGGCGAAAGTGTTAACGCTCCTGAACCTGAAGATGACGATGAACTCCCTGAAGTTCCAAAATGGAAAGTGCATACATCGCTGTATCCGTTATTACGAAATATAGCAGTATGCGATGGATCAATTGCCTGCACACGCCAGCCATACGTATGACCGGGAATGAGTGCCGGGTCCGAAGGTCCATAAAGATGCGATGTCACACCCGAATATGTTTGATCATAAACCGAAGTTACAGATCCTAATGCAAACATTGCTGCGGCAGTTCTACCGGTAGGTATATCAATGATCTGCAATCTGCTTTGCAGCGGAGTGGCTGTGGATGGAGGGACCCACGCAAAATTAATCGATTGTGGAGTGGTAGAAGTTATCAGTTCATCGCATGATGGAGTGATAAGATGAGGCGGATCAAGATTCGTGATCGTAAAATTTGCGCAACTCTGTTCAGATAATGGAGTATGCGGAGCATTGTAATCGAGAAGTTTCAGACAGAGCCGGTAATTTCCTTCCGGAAGTTGTCCGCTTCTGGCAATGGTTGCGGCATTGGTGCCAGAATAACGGGCAGCACTCGGATCGGTCAGGGAGAGGTCTCTTCCATTGAGTGTCCTTACTTCATGCGCACCAAGTTCTATGCGAGTAACAGGGTAATCATCTTTCGTCTCAAGCCTAACCGAGTTATCGGTATTTGTAGCATAGCCTGAAATACGAACAGTCTTTGCGGTTCCACCGCCAGTAAGGATGATGAGAACGCGGCTCGGATCAGATCTCCATATGGAGAGATCGCCGGAATATGGCGGCGGGACGGTAACAGAAATCATCGGGTTTTGCGAGTGGGCAATTTCTGCTCCAAGCAAAACCATTAAGCATACCCATATCGAAATCCGTTGTTTCATACCTAGCTTGGCTTGCACACAAAAGGTCTTTCAACTTCAAAGTATCAGACGGGCATATATACACAATACATTTTCAGATACAAATATACAACAAACTTTATGAACCGGACATAAAATTAAAACTCCGGTGCAATGTGTTACTCCTCGAGTTTGCGAAGTTCTAAAATCCAATCTGCAAAATCACGAAACGCGCCATTCCCTCCCCGCATATTTGCAACATAATGTACTTCGTGCATAACCTCAGTAATCGCATCTCCGGGAGATGCTGTTAGCCCTTCTTTGCTGATCAAGTTGATAATATCAAGGTCATTCACATCATCGCCAATATATGCCAGGTTCTTTATTTCCAAGCCTGTCTGTTCAAGTACTTTCTCCAGGAAGGCTCCTTTATCGACGACTCCCGGAAAATAGTATGGCAATTTCAACTTCTGTGAACGGGCTTTGACAACAGCAGAGTCTTCGCGAGTAAGAAAGGCAGTTTCAATTCCTGCTTCTCGCAAAATCTCCATACCCATGCCATCTCGAATGGAAAATCGTTTGAACGCCTCGCCTTCAGGTCCATAATACACTCCAGTATCAGTGAGTACGCCATCAACATCGCTCAGAACAAGTTTGATGTTTTGCGCACGATCAGCTAACTCTTCAGAATCAAGTTCGCCGCTTTCATCTTCGTTATCGTAGTTCATAGTTTTTAATTATATATTAAAGAGACAGTAACTACGTAATAAATTTTAATCTTGTTCCGGCAATCCATTCAGTCAATAATTTCGTTAACCTATTCAGAAAGATTTTATTAAAGGAACAAACCGTATGAAGCATTATTCAAAGAAGGATTTCCCTATCTTAATCGCGATTCTTTCATTGCTAATCTGTACTTCGGGATTTTGCCAGCAATCAGGTTATAAGCTCAAAGGAACAACACTACTCGGAGGCGATGGTGGGTGGGATTATATTTCGTTCGAAGAAACCGCAAGACGTCTTTATATTTCCCATTCTACGCATGTCATTGTTTACGATGTCGATAACTCTAAGATCGTCGGTGATATACCGAGCACGGAAGGTGTACATGGAATAGCTTTTGCTCCGGAATTTAATCATGGTTTTACATCGAATGGCAGAAGCAATTCCGTTTTGATGTTCGATCTAAAGACACTCGACACTTTAAAAAGAATAACTGTCGGCGATAAACCGGATGCAATCATTTATGATCCGTTTTCAAAAACTATTATTGTTTGCAATGGTAAGAGTGAGAACGCAACATTCATCAATGCATCCACCGGAAAAGTTACAACAACACTTCCATTAGGCGGAGGTCCGGAGTTTGCTGTCTCCAATGGAACTGGTCATGTCTTTATTAATTTAGAAGTTAAGAATGAAGTCGTCGATATTGATATGAAAAAAATCAAAGTTCTTCATCATTGGAAACTTGCTGGTGGAGAAGCCCCATCAGGCATTGCGATGGATAAAAAGGCTCACCGGCTTTTCTGCGTATGCGCCAATAAACTGATGGTCGTTGTAAATTCCGATAATGGAAAAATCGTCGCCAAACTTCCTATCGGCAAAGGAGTTGATGCAGTAGTTTTTGACGAAGATAAAGATGTTGCAATCAGTTCGAATGGAGACGGGACATTAACAGTTGTCCATGAAAGCTCACCAGATAAATATGAAGTCGCTGAGACTGTGACAACAAAGGCTGGCGCCAGAACCGAAGCGTTAGATGAAAAGACACATGATCTCTATCTCATCACGGCAGATTTTGGCGGTACACCCGAAGCGACAAAAGAACATCCGCATCCGCGCCCTTCTATTCTTCCCAATACATTTAGCCTGTTAAAATTCGGGTATTAGAATATCACTCGATGATCATCGAACGCATTGAAATCGAACCTGCCTGAGTTTTGGCATTGAAGAAGGAGATATTCTCATTTTTCTCTTGCAATGCAATGGCATAAAGCATTGGAAGGTAATGCTCATTCGTCGGGATGGCAAGCTTGGAGATGGAGCCGTAATCCTGATAATTGATAATAGATTTGTGATCTTTTATTTCCAAAGCTTCTTTGATCTTCTGATCAAATTCGATTGCCCAATCAAATCCGTCAGCCTTATCGAAACTCACCATTCGCAAGTTGTGAACGATGTTTCCGCTGCCGATGATGAGTATCCCTTTTTTGCGAAGTGCTTGTAATTCTTTCGCAAGTTCATAATGATATTCAGGTGGTTGCGTGTAATCGAGACTAAGTTGATACGTGGGTATCTCAGCTTTCGGAAACATCTTACATAAGACAGACCACGTCCCATGATCGAGTCCCCAATCGTTATCAAGTCCGACCGTTGTTTTCTTTACAATCTCTTTTGTTTGCTTCGCAAATTCAGGAGAGCCGGGAGCGGGGTATTCCTTCTTGAATAATTCTTCCGGAAATCCCCCAAAATCATGAATGGTCTTCGGTTTCTCCATTGCCGTTACCATCGTACCGCGCGTCTGCCAATGAGCTGAAATGCAGAGAATAGCGCTGGGCGCCGGAAGCAAACTTCCAACTTTTGTCCATTCGGCAGTGAATTCATTATCCTCAATAGCATTCATCGGCGATCCATGCCCAACAAAAAGCACGGGTATAATTGCATCCGAATTTTTCTCGGTTGCAAAAACATCGTTCAAGTCTTTTACAGTACTCATAGCAATAATTCCTAAAGCGGTATTTTGTAAAAAAGATCGTCTATTCATATTCATAAAAAGAAAAACGCCTTCATCAATTTCTCGATGAAGGCGTTAAAAATCAAAACAGAGAAATATTTACGCCGGCATCGGAGCAATTCCACCGAGATCTTCTAGGGGTGGAAGCTTTATATTGTCGGCAATCGTAAATTTCTCTTTTGCTTTTTCAGCAACTGATTTCTTTTCGAACGGTGGCAGCGTTCCGCCGGCAATGATAATATCTATTTCAGCCGCAGTCAAGGTTTCTCTTACTAAAAGCTCAAGAGACATCCTGTGAAGTGTATGAATATTATCTTTCAAGAGTTTATCAGCGCGATCCATTCCGACCTCGACAATATGACGAATTTCTTCGTCAATAATTCTACCCGTTGAATCCGAGAACGTCCGCGTTTGCGACATATCTCTGCCCAAAAATACTTCGTGTTCGGCCTGTCCATATTTCAACGGACCGAGTTTTTCCGACATACCCCAATCACAGACCATCTTGCGTGCAATATCTGTTGCGCGTTCGATGTCGTTTCCTGCGCCTGTTGTGATGCGGTTGAAGATCAGCTTTTCAGCAGCACGTCCACCCAAAGCATAAGCAATAACTGCCTCGAGATATTCTCTTGAATAAGTATGCTTCTCATCGATAGGTAAATAACTCGTCACACCAAGTGCTCGTCCGCGAGGGATGATCGTTACTTTATGAACAGGATCGGCATCAGGGATCATGCGCGCCACAATAACGTGTCCGCATTCATGATATGAGGTTGTCTTCTTTTCTTCGTCGCTGATAATAAAAGATGTACGCTCAACGCCCATCATCACCTTATCTTTTGCATTCTCGAAATCATGCATCGTAATGCGGTCAACATTTCTGCGCGCCGCAAGCAACGCCGCTTCGTTGACTAAGTTTGCAAGGTCGGCGCCGGATAAACCGGGAGTGCCTCTTGCCAATGTCTCAAGATCTACATCGCTTGCAAGCGGTGTAAGGCGCGTATGCACTTTCAAAATGCCTTCTCTTCCGCGAACATCGGGGCGATCAACAACAACTTGTCTATCGAAACGACCCGGACGCAAAAGCGCAGGATCAAGAACATCAGGACGGTTCGTTGCCGCCATAATGATAACGCCGTTATTCTGATCGAAACCATCCATCTCGACAAGAAGCTGATTAAGTGTCTGCTCACGTTCATCATGTCCGCCACCAAGCCCTGCACCGCGATGACGACCGACTGCATCTATTTCATCAATGAATACAATACAAGGAGCATTCTTTTTTGCCTGATCAAAAAGATCACGAACACGCGAAGCACCGACTCCGACAAACATCTCCACAAAATCTGCACCGGAGATAGAAAGGAACGGCACACCAGCTTCCCCTGCAACTGCACGGGCGAGAAGCGTCTTTCCTGTTCCGGGAGGTCCGAGCAACAACACGCCACGCGGAATCTTGCCCCCTAAGCGCTGAAATTTTGTCGGCTCTTTTAAGAATTCTATGATTTCCTGTAATTCAACTTTTGCTTCATCTGCACCCGATACATCGGCAAATGTAACTTTAGGTCCTTTTTCGTCGGCAAGTTTTGCGCGTGATTTACCGAAGGAGAAAATTCCTTTTGGACCGTTCATGCCCTGATTCTGCATTCGGCGCATCAAGAAGATAAAGAAAATCCCGATCACGATTAAAGGAAGAAAGCTGCCCAGTCCATCCATCCAACTGGTTGACGTATCTTCCTTTGAAATGATCAAGCCCTTTGCATTCCAAATCTTATACTGATCGTTCAGTGTTTCAGGAATAAGGTTCGTTACGACATGCTCAGTAGTAATAGGAGATTTACCGGCAACAGGATTTTCTACTGATTCAGGATGGATAAAAACACCATGAAATTTGTAGGCTGTAAGACCATACTGCTCTATCTTTCCAGACTTGAATTTGCCATCTTCTAAAAGTCTTTGGTAGTAAGTATTGGTAACCTCAGTTTCAGCCGGTTCGCCATTACCCCTAAAAAGGAAAAATAAACCTGCAACACCAACGAACATCACTGCCCAAAGCAGAAGTGTGCGGAAGATGTGATTCAAATTTGTGCCATTGCCTGGATCTTGCTTGTTCCCAGGGAGTTTTGGTCCCATGTTACGCTTCGGTGAAGTTTGTTTTTGATTTGGACGCGAAGAATTATTCCCGTTACGGCTCACAGGTCGCTCTTCCTTCTTGGTTGTGCGTTCATTTACCGGAGCTTTCGGTTCGTTTGCGGGAGTTTCAACATCCGGTTTCATGCCCGAAGGTTCAGGAATATTTGTCATTTCTGCCATTTTCTGTTCAAAGAACAGCTGTTTTCATTTTAACAGCCGTTTCTATTCATTATTCGTGATTAATTCTACCTATCCGAAATGGGAAACACCCTTTAGAGAATGTGAGTTCGGATAGCCAATCATACTCTATCGCTACTACTCCATTGTACGTCTTAGTTCAAGAGCGGTTTCGGAGTTAGCCGAAAGCCTTCCGAACTCCGCGCTCCTAATGCCGGGAATCCAGAGGATATGCTCCGGCTCATCACTGAAGACGATTAAAGGCACAAAATATTTTAAGCGTTCACTTTTAATGCCGGCTTCGCTGAGAATATCGCTCACCAACCGCGATTTTCCCTTCATACCAAAAGGCTGAATTCTATCCCCATTTTTCCAGAAACGAACAGTGAGTTTCCTGCCGATAATATCCACATATCTGAAATACGCAGTATTTCCATCTTTGGGCTTATGCCAACCCTTCACTTTTTTTGCTGAGATCGTGCCAATCGGAGTCATTACCTTCTTACCCATTAATAGTTGATGCTCAAGCTCAGATGGCGCATCAATACACTCAAGAGTAATAAATTTCCCATCATGCGAAACAGCTATCTCGTGCGTGATTTGAAAATTCTTTTTCGACGGATAGTTAATGTATGATTCCAAAAGCAAAGAATGCACCTGATCTATCGAGATCAATTTTCCTGAAAGAGCAGAGGCTTCCCGAATAAGAAGCTCTCGGCGAATAAAATCGGGTGCGGCAAGCAATGGCTTCTTTTCAAATGTTGTAATTCTTCTATGGATGAAAAAAGAAGGTTGTTCAATAATTGCTTCTTTTCGGAGTTCATCTACTTCATCGGCAACATACTTCGCAATCGGAGCAACATTCCGAGTCATTTTCGAAAATCCGGAATACACATCCCGCCCCTTAAATGCTTTTTCTAAAGCAGGAAGTACAAGATGCCTGACGCGATTTCGTTGAAAATCAAGAGAGTCATTAGATTTATCTTCTCGAAATGGAATGCCGTTCTCTTTCGCAAAATCCCGCAATTCACTTTTGCTAATTCCTAAAATCGGACGAATGAGCATTGAGCCCGAACCTAACTGACGTAATTCCGGAATTCCTTGCAAGCCATTCAAGCCCGAGCCGCGAACGATATTCATCAGCACCGTTTCGGCTTGATCGTTTGCATTATGCGCTGTTGCAACAAAATCAAATTTCTTCGATGATACAAGTTCGCCGATTTTCTCATAACGCAAAATTCTTGCTGCTTCCTCAATTCCGATCTTATTCACGCCAGCATAAAAGCGAGTATCAACAGAGAATGTTTGTAATGGAATTCTTATTTTCTTCGCAAACTTTTTTACAAGCGATTCATCTTTCTCTGATTCTTTGCCCCGAAGAGAATGATTGATGTGAATTAAGGTAAGTTTTTTCAGATGTCCTTGCTTGCGGAGTTGGTTCAAAATAAAAACGAGCGACATCGAATCAACTCCGCCACTGACTGCCGCTAAAACACTTGAAGTATTTTTCACTCCAAGTCGCGATAGCGCGTGTGCAACCGATGCGATAATTCCTGATTTATCAGAACTGTCCATACGCGCTCTCCTGACGAGTTAATTTAATATCACGAAGCTCCGGAGCTTTCAGGCGAATTTCAAGATTGAATCCTCTGATGATGCCCGTCGGACGATAATCAAAATCCAACTCCCAACAATCCAGATCGCGATGAACTCGTAAGTTCGGCACGACGATCTTCCCTGAGACTATATCATACGCGGCACTGGTTGAGAAGCTCCAGTTCTTCGTCAGCGAAAGAGTAAAACTCATGCTTGCAGAAAGATTCTTTTGACTGCCGAAAGCCTGATAACTTTGCGTATAGGAAACGCTGTAACTTGCATTCCATTTCGGACGGAAAGGAATCGAAATAAATGCGCCGGGATAATTCCCACCAAGATACATGTGCCTTTCATCTTCAGGGGTATTCAGTTGAAAGAATCGGCGCAACGAATCAACATTATCTCCCTCTGTTGTTTGACTGGAAGAAAACCCGCCGCTCAAACTGAATGAAATCTGATTCGCACGCAAAAAACCGCTGCCGAGAGCAAGCAGAGTATGATCCGTCGAATCTCCACCAGAATAATTTCTCGGATAAAATGAATAACTTGCATTACCGCTAATCGCAAGCAATGAACCTATATTTGAATTAGCCGAAACACTAAGCGGACTGTATAATTTCTGAATGAGATCGTAGCCTGAACCAAAGTTCAAATTCAAAACTTTCACTTTATCTTCTGTTGTTGAATCCGCATTTACTTTATGCTCGATCTTCGCTTCGAAATCATTTCCTAAACTAAATCCCAGTGTTCCTGATCTTGCTCCCATTGCAAAGCCGCCGCCAAGATCATCTTCATATTTGCTATACCTGATTTGCTGTTGCGTCCTCGGATCGGTATAAAATTGTGCTTCCTGAAAAGAAAGGTCGGGAGAATATGTAAAAGAAACTGATGGCTGAAGAGTATGGCGAACAGCTTTAACGCCGAATGCTCCGATATTTGCAATTCCATAAACCGTTGTGCTTGCTGCGATACTATAACTATAGCGGTCAACACGATGAAAACCGTAACTATAACTATTGTCAAAAACAGCGATGGTATCAATACGACCACTAAGTCTATTAATTTCGTTCTGAAATCTTAGCGTTTTTGTTTTGGCGCGAAATAACCAATCTTCTGCATAATTGAATGAGGGCGTTAATGAGATGTAACCTAATTTTGGCGAAAAAGAAATTGAAGGATTGTGTGAAATAAATGATTGGGAAGTATATACAAACGAAGTATCACCATTCCTTAAAGAATCTTGGGCAACTTGATGAAGTGCTTTTTGTACGCTTCGCGAAAAACTTCCTCCGTAATTTAACTGAATTGTCTGCCACAAACTTGGGTCTTCTGTTCCTGTTGGATTACCAAAAATATAGATTGGCGACGTATGAGAAAATGAAACAGAAGGACTTGTTTCCTGATAAGTCCCATCGCGAAGATTTTGATTGCGCTGATACCCCGCACTTACAGAAAAGCCAATATCTTCAATGGATGTATTAAATGAAGCGGACGAACTGGCAGTTTGCTGCAGTACATCATTAATGTTCTGCGCATTATAAAGCGCATAATTATTACTTTGGAAATGCAGATTCGTTGAGAATGTTGTGACCGGACTGATATTCAATGTCTGCATCGTAAAAAACAATTCGAAGTTTGCCTGATACGGATCGCTGCTGCTATTTCTGCTTTTACTATACCCCATCGTCAGATGCATAGGTCCTCCAAGGATATATCGCTTCATATATTGCGACTCAAAATTTAGATTGTAGCCGCCTTTAGTATAGAGATCAGATTTGATAAGCGCATCGAAGTAATCATCAAAGACATAATAATATCCAAGATGCGTCAGCCCGTAACCACGACTTCCGACGATCGAATAATTTGGTGCGATGATACCTGTTGTTCTGCCGCTTGCATGATTCGGAAAAACAGCAAACGGCAAATAAAATACCGGAACATCGGCAATATAAAGAAACACAGGGGCAGCAAAAACCTGATCGCCGGAAATAAGCTTCATTTTCGGTGCTTCAAAATAATAATGGGGCGTCGGCTGCGAGCATGTGGTGTATCTTCCGTTCTCCACGAATAAAGTCTTCGGTTCAACTTGCTTGATCTTCTCCCCATAATAATATCCGCCTTGCATCGAAGTCGTGCCAAGCTGGACTGTTCCCTGCTTCGTCTTCATATTATAGAGGATCACTTCACCTTCATAAGGAGTGTTGCCATCCATCAGTTTCGGTGCGCCACGTGATTGCACACGCGAAGTATCGCGAATAATCCGTCGTTGCTTCCCTAAATTTGATGTTAAGACAGAATCGAACGCTCCACTCGTTGCTGTGAGTGTACTCTTCGGAAAATCCATGACGATACGAAATGCTTGCATATTACTTGACTTGTAATCAAGTGTCGCATCACCTGTTAAGGTCATCTTTTTTTTCTTAACTTCAAATACCGTTGAGTCTCTCGCCGTATAATAGACTATCGTATCAATATCACCTCTAACAGAATCGCGAGCAATGAAAAGCGAGTCCGGTAAATCGAATCCAGGCCGCTTTACTTTTGCAGATCGCTTTAGAACATCAATTTTTTTTGTATTTAGAGAATCCTGAGAAGTTGGAGTTTGCGAGTAACCAGTTAGAGAAAAAAATACAATAAAAAAGAACGATACGAATAGTGTCATCACAATGGGGGCTTTAGCCCGACGAAGCACGTCCGCTGTGGCACGCAATCCCCACATCGAAAGCAGAAAGTCTGCAATGATTAGGGGAATTGCTTCGTCTTCGACAAGCGGACTCATCGTAATGACACCATTAAATTCCTTACGCATACTTTGGTCGTTGCTTATAAGGAATAGGATCAACAGCACCGGCAAGTTCAAAGCCGCGAAGTCTGAGTGCGCAGGAATCGCATTCACCGCAAGCTTCATCTTCGGATTTATAACATGACCAAGTCAGCTCAAGTGGCGCATTAAGTTCAAGTGATCTTCGGACGATCTCGGATTTTTTCATCGAGATCACAGGGGTAATAATGCGAATTATTGTTTCCGGTTTTGTCCCAAGATTAATAGCTTTCTCGAACTCATCAAAAAAAACTTTTCGGCAATCGGGATACCCCGATGAATCTTCTTCGACAGCTCCAATATAAATTCGCTCTGCGCCGAGCACTTCTGCCCACCCTGCGGCAATTGAAAGAAACGTCCCATTGCGAAAAGGCACGTAAGATGTAGGTATATTCGTCGTGATCAGATCTGCTTTTGTAACAGGAATTGCATCATCGGTTAAACTTGAACCGCCGATATTCCTCAGAACTTCAGCATCGACAACAAGCCGTTTAGTAATGTGCAGTTTATCACAGATAGCATGGAAGGCTCTGAGTTCGCGCTGTTCTGTGCGATGGCGATAATTAAAATGAATTGCGGCAACTTCATCGGATTCCGCCCGCGCAATGGCTGCAGTTAATGTCGAATCCATTCCGCCGGAGAGAAGTACGACCGAAGTCATCAGGTCTTATGGGCTTGATGTTGAAAGATTTGATTCGTCGGAGGAGCAATACGAATCTCGCCGGATACTTCCGCTGTCGTTCTCTCGGTTTCGGAAATGATGATGCGCAGTTCTCGGATATTTTTCATCAGCATAAATTCTACCGAAAGACGTTCGAAAAACCATCCTGCAATATTTTCTGCTGTAGTAGGAAAATCAACCAAGACAGTTTTTAATCCTGAGCTTTGCAAAAAATCTTTTACGAGAGTATCACTCTGGTCACAAAGAAAGGCATGATCTATTTCCTTAACCAAAGGTTCGATGATGCTGACAAGATCGAAATAATCAAGCACCATTCCATTCTGATTGGGTTCGCCGCAAAGTTCAACGGTCATAGAATACGAATGCCCATGAATATTCTTACACCCGCCTTCATGAAAAGGCAGGCGATGCGCCATCTCCCAACGGAATGATTTGCTGATCCTTGTAAGCATTATTTCTTTAAAAGCAATACTTTAATTCGCTTGCTTTGTTTCGGAAGTACATCAAACCCTTTGATAAAACCGACTTCTATAATTGAATGCAATCCGCCGCGAGTTGTAAACTCGCCTCTGACAGTAAGAGAGCGCGGCTTTAATGCGTTTACCATATCATCTAAAATTTCATTCGTTACGGCTTCGTAAAAGATGCCTCGATTACGGAATGAAAGATAATAGTATTTCAACGCTTTCAATTCAATACAAAGCTCATCAGGCACGTATTCGATCGTGATCGTGCCGAAATCCGGCAAGCCTGTCATCGGACAAACGGAAGTGAACTCAGGATTCACATGCGTGATCGTATAATCGCGCTCAGGATTCGGATTCGGGAAAATATGTAGTTCTGGTTTTGTGATTGGCATAATATGAGTTAAAAATTTATTTTTTATTGTGACAACTACAAGAACTTGAACTTGTTGTTGTTGGGTCGCCGCCAGGCGGAATCAATCTGCGATCAGGTTCGTAAAAAACTGAAAGCAATGAAGTACGGACTTGTTGATCCAAAATATTTTTCTTGCTCGCAGGAATAAAGCCCTTGACAATATACGTATCGGACTTATCGCCGATAAACATCCACCATTGCAAATACTCTTCTCCTTCGACAAATCCGCTAAGATTAACTAAATGAGCTTCGTAGCCATTGATCGTAAAATTAAATTGCTGAAGTAATTTTAAGCCAAGTGAATCATTACGTCCCGTGCTGTCGAAATGTTTGAGAAAGGCTGTTGAAGATTCATGAACACCATCCTTAATTTCATCCGCGCGAATTGCCGCAGCATCTTTTGCATCAAGAAAACCTGTCTGATCGGTATCCTTCGCAAATACTGCGGGAGGAATAATACTGATCTTCGTCATTGAAAAATCACGATAGTTTTGCGTAAAATAATTGGTGATCGTGAAGGTCTCTTGCGCGAATATTTTTTCCTGACAAAAGAACGATATAAAAGCAAAAATAAATAATGGCACACGGATCAAACGGATTTTCCCAGATTCTTTCATTCTCAATCTATAATTCTTCATTTTTAATTTCTATACTCCTCGTTCTATTCCAGGCCAAATGATCTTGTGCAATTGCACTTGAAATCTTACCGGCAATTTATCTTCTAAGATCCATCCTGCAAGACTATCAGCAGAAAGAACATTCGTTACCGGGGACATTAATATCGTCCTAACTTTTTTTGACAATTCAAAAATCTCTATACATTCTTTCGACCATAAATAATCTTCGCGACTTCCGACGACAAATTTTACTTCGTCTGATTGCTTTAGATATTCAATGTTCTTGTTGTAGTTTCGGTTCTCCATGCCCGATGAAGGCGTTTTCAGGTCAACAATTCTCTTTACTCGCGGATCGACACGGCTGATATCAATATGCCCACCAGTCTCAATCATAACCTCGTAACCTTCGTCACAAAGAGTTTTCATAACCTGATAAACTGCTTCTTGTTCTAAAGGCTCGCCTCCGGTAAGTTCAATGAGATGGCATCCGAATGCACGTACTTCATTTAATATGCTTTCAAGCGATCTATCCTCTCCTTCATAAAAAGCGTATTCGGTATCGCAATAATTACACCGAAGCCCACAGCCGGTTAAGCGAATAAAAACGCATGGCTCGCCCGCGCGAGATCCTTCACCTTGAATTGAATAGAAAATTTCATTGATGCGCAGCACATCCAGCCGTTTTTTTTCGGCTATACTAAGCGCTTTTTCGAGTACTTCGGGCATGGCAACTAAACAATGAAGCAGTCGGTCGTGTTCAGGATGTTATCTTTTTCATTATCTCATCCAATTCCTCATCGCTCATTCTCGGACCGTCATGGGATGTCAGATAGCCTTCGTATTTTTCACTAAACTTGGGATCTCCACTTAGCATCGGCTTCCAATCACCTTCAGGAATTCCATGCATCGGAACAAGTTTGACATGTGCATGATCTACTCCCATTCCTTCAATGATGAGACCTGTTCTTTTGGTGCCAAGTTTATCATTCAAAATCGCGGAGAGATGTCTGGCTGCTTTCAACATTTCAGCAAAGCGATCTTCATCTAACCCAAGTACATTACTATCAAGGTGTTCTTTAGTAACAAGCACCGTAAATCCGGGCGTGTTCGGAAACGGAGTTAAAAACGCAGCATGATTTTCGTCCTCATAAACAAGCCAAGATTTTTCACTACCGGCAATAATACTACAGAAGATACATTCCATAATGATATTAGATGAAATAGATATTGAGTACAAAAAAGCCGCTGCGTTTTGCAACGGCTTTCCTATTTTCCTATATAGTCGGGGCGAGAGGATTCGAACCTCCGACCCCCTAGTCCCGAACCAGGTGCTCTACCAGGCTGAGCCACGCCCCGAACTATCTCCCGAAAGAGAGTTGAATACAACTACGACGTGATAATTGAAGTTTCAAAATTTTAGTGGGCAATAAAAAAAGGTTCGAGCAAAGCTCGAACCTTTAGAAAAAAACAGCGCTTCGGGATCTGTATGAGCGGTGAGAGAAATTGGTCCTCCCTTTGTGAAACACACACTAGTCTCCGAAGCGCCCCTATCAATAAACCTCTTATATAATAATCAATAAGAGGCCAAAATCGTTGCATTCTCGAATGCAAACTTACAGCATTCTCTATGGGAAAACAAATAATTGGTGTCTGAGTTCAACAAATTAGAAGAAATCTTTAATTTTTTTTGGACCAATTAAAATGCTCTGAACGAGTCCGGGGACGACTTTACATCTTTCATCCTCATTTTTCAGCATCCGACGGACTCGTTCAAAGCGAAAGGCAACTGCCTTAGGCAATACTATTATTAGTCTCCGCTTTTTGCGACAACGTGCTTTACAAAAGCTTCGACTGAGGCACAATCCTGCAAATGATTTTCTCCGCAGGTAATATCAGAGATCTGACTTTCCGGCACAAGTTCCGGATTGATAACCTTATAAAGCATGGCTTGTGAGCGGTAGTATCCCTGACCTTGCGAATTGAGTTTTAATCTCGGTTCATTGAAACCGATAATCCAATCAGCGCCGCTGGCACGAGCCTGCTTTTCAAGTATCGCGATAACATCTTCAGCGCTTGTTGCTTGAATGGTAATCAGTCCGATCTCAATCGCCGCTTTCGGCATGACCGAATCCGGCATTGGCTCATGGTAAACAAGCGAAGTCGTATCCGCAACAATCGGCAAAGCAAAGAAAGAATGTTTCTCAATGCGAAGCGTATCCAAGTTTTTTGCACGAATCGTTTCGATCTTCCAAGAGTCTTCTTGCTCCTTGAAATTCTGAGCTTGTATTTTTTGGGTTGAAATCACAGTCATCATGACTGCTAACCCGGCTGCTATGATCTTCATCTTTTTCATTTTGTTACCTCTAATTCTCCTATTCATCATCTAAAATACCTTGCAAATCATACATAATAGATCTTCAAGGATAACCAATGCAATTACCGTACCAGAACTCCAAAATATCCGGATCGTCTGATCGAGGTAAGATTATACCTCAAAAAGGAATAATCAATTTCCCCGCATTACTGTTAATATTAGCGTAATTTTGTATTGCGACGATGAATGCGGGAGTAATTCAGTGGTAGAATGCCAGCTTCCCAAGCTGGACGTCGCGGGTTCGAGCCCCGTCTCCCGCTCTAAAAGAAACTACAAAATAGTCAGAGAACATACAATTTTCCCACGTTTCCACACGTAACATTATTTTAGGATCCAAATATGCAACATCTCCAGGATCTTGAACCTTTAGTGCGAAGCGCCTCAAGAGGTGATAAGCAAAGCGAGGAACACTTGTTCGGAGTCCTCTATAAATTTGTCCAGTCCGTCATCAGAAAAAGATGGCGCAGTTCACTCTCCGAAGATGAAATTGCAGATATCCAGCTTGATTGCCTCGAAAAACTTCTCACTACATTCCGCGATCCCGAAAAAGCTGAGAAGGTCCTGGAACAGGGGCGCGTCTTCGGCTTCGTTCATGTAGTGGCTGAAAATACTGCTCTCGATTATAACCGTAAACGTAACCGTCGCGAAAAGGTCTTTTTGAGTATTGATCAGATTACCGAATCTGACGAAAATCCAAATTGGGAATCGAAGCTTACCGGAGCAGTTGCTACTGCTGATCTCTCAGATTTCATTCTGGGTGGAATGGAAACAACCCGTATGCTTGGTGAGCTTGATGAGAAATATCGCCAAGTTTTAGAGGATAGGCTCTCAGGACTCGAATACGATGAAATTGCTGAAAAGATAGGGATTTCGGTTGCAAATGCACGGCAAATCCATAAACGAGGCGTCAATTTACTCAGGCAAAAGCTTGTTCAGAAAAATAAATCTTTGCTTTCTTTGCTTTCTCCGTCACAAAGCGCCCTTTTGAAACGATTATATACTAAGGAAGACTCTCCTCAAGTTGATGGAGACTCCCCGAAAGTAACGGAAGATGAAGCGCTTTCTGCATTTTATGCAGCTTTATTAAATAAGGGCTTAATCCTCTACTTCCTCACTATCGCAATCAGAAATTTATAGTAATGAACCAAATAGAGAAAATATCGAATCGCTTTTGTGACGCATACCTTCTTGCAATGCTTGAAGGCTCCGACACTGCAAGTGTTATCGGAAAATTTTCGAAGGATTTCCCCGAACTTGCTTCGCAATTTGAGGTGAATGCCCATTCTTTGAATATTCTATATGGTGATATCCATTCATCCCCAAAGCCTTCAGATGATGAGATCGCTGCAGCATATAAAAAAGTCTCCGAAAGATTTGCTACAAGTCCATCGCGAAATATCGCCGCCGCTCCAAAACTCGGATTTTTTGCTCAACTTCAAGAAAGCTTTAAAGCAAGCCCACGGTGGACGGGAGCTACTTTAGGAATCGGGTTGGCTGTTGTCATCGCATTGCTCTGGCAGCCGTGGGTGATCAAACAATCTTTAAATCAGACAGCTGAGAACATTCCTTCGACGACGGAAGTAAATCCTTCTGCTCCGCAAGAACTTGCATCGAACGATCAGATTTCTAACGACCCTACGAAAACACCTGAAGTAAAATTTCGCGGAAAGAATCAGAAAGACTTATTGACTCCTACCCAAAGAAATCAGCAGGATTCCATTGACGATGTGAAGTTGAAAGCAATGACTGTTCCAAAACAACTCACGGCTCCTTCAGGACTTCAGGTTGAAGCGCTTTCGCAAGGTTCTATTATAATTCATTGGGCTGCTTCTGATGATGCACTGAGCTACATTCTGGAAATGAAAGGCGCGAACGATGATTCATTTGTCCCTGTTACGCAAATAAGTCAGACGAAGGCTCGGATCACACATCTTGAAAGCGGAAAAACCTATTTCGTTCGAGTGATTGCAGCAAGTGGTGAACGGAAAGGACCTGCGTCTGATGCCAAGAGCATCGTTGTTCCGTGAAACTAAAATTACTCTGCGCATTCACTCTCGTATTTCTTCTTTTTTTTCGGCAATCGTTCGCTCAGGAGCCTTTAACAAAAGGACTTGAAAGCAAACTTGATTCGCTTTATCTTGTTGCAGAGTATAGTCAAGGCGAAGCAATTATTCGTAGTGCAATAAGAGAACTCTCCTCTTCAACAAATGTTTCGACTCTCGCATGGCTTGAATTACAACTCGGTATTTTTACACAAGAGTTAGGAAAATATTCCGATGCCGAAGCCGCATACCTCCATTCGGAAAAACTTTCTTCAACTTTTTCATCGAACGATAATCTATTTACTGCTTCAGTATTAAGCAGACTTTCTGTCCTCTATTCCGAGCAAGGCAGATTTGAAGATGCAAAGCAAGCAGCACAAAAACAATTCTCGATCTACCAAATACGTCTTGGCAAAGACGACCCTGCTACTGCTTTTGCATCAATCATTCTTGCTCAGCAGTATGTCAATATATCGCGACCTGATTCGGCAACAATTATACTTGATGAATTCCGACCTATCATCCTGAAAGATTTTGGTGAAGTTAGCAAAGAAGCTTCTCGTTTACATGAAGCTGAGGGCAGAGTTGCTTTCGCCAAAAGAGAATACAATAAAGCTGAAGAATATTTTCTGATCGCCAGAAAGACTGCTGCGAATACTCCAGGCGATAGACATCCGCTTACTGCACGAATCGCATTAGCCCTTGCAAGAACAAGACTCATTCTTGGCAATACCGATTCTGCGTTCAGCGATGTTAATGATGCATTATCGGTGGCATTCCGAGCCAGCGGACCATCCCATCCTTTTACCGCTGAATGCTACATCGCAAAAGCCTGTATCGAAGAAGCAATGGGCAGAATTCCGAGCGCATTCGAAACATATCGCAAAGCTCTTGTAGTTTATAAAGAAGCAACCAGAGAAAACTTTCGCTATACCAGCGAAAGAGAACGTCTTGCATTTATCCGAAGCGTTGATGATCAGCTTGCAAGACTTGCCAGTTCAACTCTTCGAACTTCCGCATTCTTCCCGAAAGGTATCGGCGTCTATTATGACGGTCTGCTTTTCCAAAAAGGGATCGTTCTTTCAAGTCTTCAGGCAATGCGAAGAAGCGCCGTTAACTCCGGCGATTCCACGATTGCTTCTTATCTGGATAAACTTGCATTACTAAGAACTCGGAGATCAAGATTGCAAAGTGGATCAGCGAAGATCGAAAAGCCATTCATGAATCAAGATTCTCTCAGCGATCAAGCCAATCTCATCGAAAAAGAATTAGCGCGACGATCGCAGGCATTTTCAAATCTCCAATCTCTTGGCAAGAGGTCGTGGCAGGATGTACTTCATGCCGAAAGCGACAAAAATATTTGCATCGAGATCAACCACTTTGCATATTACGATGGTGAGCGAAAAACAGATACGGCATATTATGCTGCACTTATTCTGCGCGAAAGCGATTCATCTCATCCCGGTTTAGCAGTAATTGGAAGAGCAGAGAATATCGAAGATTCTTCAGTCATCAGACAATATTTCCGGTCGCTTGAACGAGATGCAAAAAAAAGAACGATGAATGCTTCGCGAATCTCCAAGCTTCTCTGGTCTCCGCTCCAACCGTATTTGGAAAATGCTAAACAGATCATCATTTCGCCTGACGGTATCTACCATCAGCTTTCGATTGCAGCATTAGTTGGAGAAGATGGCGAACCACTCGGAGTGCATCTCCGAATTTCTTCAACTACCAGTACAGCCGACATCATCCAATCAAACTCAGCCGATTCATCGCATTCGATAGATATTTTTGCCGATCCTGATTATTCCTCCGGCTCAACTCATGCCGATGACGAACTCGAGCGACTTCCCGGTACGCTGAAAGAATCACAGGCAATTGAAGCTTCATTCAAAAATGCAGGGTGGCAGATAAATATATTTACTGAAAAAAATGCTACAGAAAAAAATCTTCGAAGCATTAAGCATCCAAAAATTCTTCACATCGCAACGCATGGTAAATTTACGATTCATAAAAAAACGGATCAAGAAAACGATTCAAAAGAATTAGAAAATTCTTTGATCAGCTCATCCCTCTATTTCACCGGCGCTAATACTACGCTTTCAAAAGGCTCTGCCGATCCTGCCGATGACGGAGTTCTGACTGCTCTCGAAGCAATGGATCTTGATCTTGAAGGCACTGATCTTGTAACCCTCAGCGCTTGCGAAAGCGGCAAAGGCATCATCCAACCCGGCGAAGGAGCCTTCGGACTTGCCAGAGCCTTTCGCACTGCCGGAGCAAAAAACATCCTGATGTCGCTCTGGCAAGTAACTGATCGCGAGACGAAAGAACTGATGACAGCTTTCTATAAAAATCTGCTCAGTGGTCAGTCGAAAAGTGAAGCATTGCGAAATGCACAGCTTACTGAGCGCGATATCGTTAAGAAACGCTACGGCAATGATATACCGTACTTCTGGGCAGGATTTGTACTTATAGGGTATTAAGGAGAAATAATAAATGTCATTGCGAGCGATAGCGAAGCAATCAAGGGGTTTTGTCACAACATTAATTTTGAAAACGTTTAAATAGTATATGAAAAGAATCTTCAAACGAGCTACTCTGCTATTCTCGGTGCTTTTGCTATTAGCATCAGCGAAGATCAATGCGCAGGATTTGCTTCCGGAGCTTAATATTTCGCCGCGTCCTTCGACAAGATTATCGGATTGGATGAGCAAACGCGAGACAGCATCACTCTATATCCCAAACTCACTAAAGAGCACTGATATAAAGATCGAAGCGAAACTTTCTCTTAATGGAACACTAATCGTCGCAACAAAAACAAATGCAATGCCTTTCGTCACTATTCCGCATGGCGGAATCCTCTTATCTGCCGGCGATATGTTTCCCGATAACGCAGTAACTTTTTATGGCGATCTCAGAGCAAGCACTATGAGGTCAGGAATTCTGCCCGAAGGAAATTATGAACTCTGCATTACTCTTCTTGACGCGAAAACTTTGCAACCTGTTTCGACAACTACTTGCCGTTCGTTTTCGCTGATCAAAAATATTCTCCCGACTCTTCTTCAGCCGGAAGATAATAAGAAGATCATCAGCGGCACCGAGAAAGCGACGCTCTTCGTCTGGACTCCGATGATACCTATTCCATCAACACCGATCACTTATAGGCTTCGCGTCGTTGAAATCCATCAAGGACAATCAGCGCAGCAAGCATTTTATATAAATCCCGTTCTCTTCGAAAAAACAACAATCGGCACAACGCAGCTTCTATGGCCGCAAGAAATTCCATTGCCAAATATCGGTGCCAATCTTGCATGGGCAGTGCAGCCGGAAGATGAGCTTGGCAATCCCTATATTTTACCGGAGCGATTTAGTAATGCATTTACTCTTCTCGTTCTTCCATCAAGCGAAGAATGCAGTAAAATTTCCGGTAAGATCATGAGGCTTCGCAGCGATGGCTTAAAAGTCGAAGAAGAATACTGGGAAGCTGATGGCAGACTTCAGCGCATCACGCAACTCCTCGAAGAAGCCGAAGAGCGTGCCGATGCACTCAGCATTCAAAAATCAAAGAACGATCAAACTCAGGCAAATACGAAACTCGAAAAGATCAAGACAACCTTCGATATGCAGCGCACAAAATATGATGCCGCTGTTTCCGAATATGAGAAATGCTTGGGAAGATAGTTTTGGAGTTTAGGAGTTGGTAGTTTTGTAGCGAAATTCCACCCTTCTCCAGTAGGACGGACTCTCAGTCCGTCCCTCCAATCCCCTTCTTTCTGAACCCCTCTTCCCCCACTCAGTCCTCATAACTCAGCACTTAGTGCTACCCACACGATGTGGATAACTTTGAAAGTTGATCTGTAATTCCTTATAATTCATCAACATCGCTCTGCACATAGCAAAGTCTTTAGTTATTAGTCTTTAGTCTTTAGCAGAAAGCCACCCCAAATCACTGCCCCCAATTTCATCCTTCATCCTTCATCCCTCATCCTTTCCCAAAACTCCCGGGTGAGCGACTGTAACTCCATATAATTCAAGCATATCGTTGGGTAATTATATACCTATTGAGTTTGGAGGCTGTAAGTTATTATTATAAAAGGGTTTGCTGTTGTTGATTTTTCTTCTCTTTTTGAGCCTTTTTGAAGGTTAATTCCCCCGAAGATAGATCGGGGAATTCCGCTCGTTCCGTACCGCTCAACAGCCCTTCAATCGTTAGTATTTGAA
>JBBQWV010000020.1:0-79733 GCA_038210275.1 Kapaibacterium sp. (SeqCode)
TGGGCACCTTGACAAACAGGATTTTATTTCGTATATTAGTCTGCATGATGATAGGCACCATGTTTGGGATAAGGATAAAGGCGGAAGGATGAAGGATGAAAATAAAAGAGAAGAAAAAGGTGCAAATGTGCACAACGATATACTTGAATTATATGGAGTTACAGTTGCTCACCCGCCGCTTTTGGGACAAGGATGAAGGCGGAAGGATGAAGGATGAAAAAAAAGGGAAGGAAAGTGAAAATGTGCACAACGATATACTTGAATTATATGGAGTTACAGTTGCTCACCCGGGAGTTTTGGGAAAGGATGAAGGATGAAGGATGAAATGGGGGGCAGAGATTTTAGTGGTTTTCTGATAAAGGCTAAAGATTAAAAACTTTGTTGTGTGCAGAGCGATGTTGATGAAATATAAGGGGTTACAGGCCAACTTTCCAATTATACGACCGATCTCTGTTGCAGCAATTCCTTGAGGATGGTGATCTGTTCGTTTTGCAAGGTGATGAGTTGCTGCCATTGGTCATCTCTGAGGGTGTCCATTTTTTGGTGAAGTTCGAGGATCTCAAGTTCGGCTTTGAGATTCACTTCGTAATCATGCGTGGCTTCAATTCTGTCTTTTTCGGCATGACGGTTTTGGGACATCATAATTACCGGCGCCTGCAACGCAGCGATCATCGAAAGAAAAAGATTTAGCAGAATGTAAGGGTAGGGATCGAAAATTTTCGGTTGGCTGAGAAAAAATGTATTTAAGGCAACCCATGTAATAAGTATCGTCAGAAAAATGAGGATGAACGTCCACGAGCCTCCGAATGATGCGACTTTATCGGCGACGCGCTGACCGAATGTCATCTGCTCGGTGAACTCACTGTCCGTGTTTCGGCTGATTCGTACTCCTTCGAGGATGGTCTTGATGACATTCTGCTCGATGTGTCCAAGCTGCTCAAAACTTTTACGAAATAACCGAGCGGACATTTCAGTGGTGTTCTTCAGAATAGATGGCATGGTTTTTTTTTAAGAATTAATTAATACAAAGATAAGGAGGATTGAACTGCATATTTGGAAATAGTGAGAAATGATGTTCATCATGTAACATCCAAGCGGCTTACTCCGTAACTATTTGCATTCATCTTCATCCAAATATTTATGGTACTGCGTTTTTTATTACCGTTTCTTCTTTGTTGTTTTGTTATTAACCTGAATAGTTTTGCCCAATCATCGCAAGTTGCTGATACGAGTTTTCATCCGAATATCAAACCATCGCTTTTGATCGAAAGAAGGGTAGGGGAGATCAAGATCGATGGGAATATCGACGATGCCGGATGGCAGCAAGTGAAAACTGCAGAAAATTTCACCAATTCATTTCCCATCTTTGGCACCAAGGCAAAAGAAAAGACTACGGCGAAGATGACCTATGATGATGACTATCTTTATATCTTAATGGATGCATATGACAGCTCTCCTCAAAATATCAGGGCATCTTATTCCGCACGAGACCGAATGTTTGGGGATGATTTTATGGGTATCGTGCTTGATACTTATGGCGATGGCACCAGAGCGTTTGAGATTTATTCGAATCCATACGGTATTCAGGGCGATCTTTTTTGGACAACTACAAATGAAGATGAAAGCTACGATCTGGTCTATGAAAGCGAGGCGAAGATCACTGATCATGGTTGGCAACTCGAAATGAAGATTCCGTTTCGCAGTCTGAGATTTCCTGATCTTGCTATTCAAAATTTTCACTGTTCCTTTTGGCGTTCCATGCCGCGTGATCAGGTGTACAAATCATCTTGGGCAGCAGTAAATTTTTTCGAACCATGTCCTTTTTGTCAGTTCGGAAAACTTGAGGGTATAGAAAATATCCATCCGTCAGGATCGTATGAGTTTCTTCCCTCACTTGTTGCTTCGCAAGATGCCACTTCACTGAGCGGTGAATCGCTGAAGAATGACAACATAAAATTAAATCCTTCGCTCGGAATCCGCTATGCTCTTGGCACTGCGACGGGATTAGAGTTAGCCCTTAACCCTGATTTTAGTCAGGTAGAAACTGATGCAGCACAGATAAGTGCTAATACAACCTTTGCACTTTTTTATACGGAGCACCGTCCATTTTTTCAGGATGGAGCAGATCTTTATAGTACCTTGATCCAAGCCATTTATACTCGCTCGATCAATTCACCACTTATTGCTGCAAAAGCTATCCACCGTGATGAAGCGCTAAGCATTGCCTATACCGGCGCCTACGATCTTCATTCACCGGTGATCATTCCTCTCGAGGAGCGAAGCGTTGTAATATCCGATGCCGGAAAAAGTATTTCGAATATTGCAAGAGCCACATACTCCTTTGGCAATGATGCAAAGATCGGCGGCTTGATGACCAATAGAACATTTGGCAGCGATGGATCGAATACGGTTGCAGGGCTTGATGGGCGCATCAGGCTTTTTGAAAAAGTCGAACTAATTGCTGAAGCCATGATGAGCAACACTCAAGAGCCGATTCTGAAAAAAAATGGCGACACCACTCTTTTTGATAATGGCAAGCATACGGTCGAATATGACGGAGAGCATTTTTTCGGATTTGCCGATCATATCACATTGCAGAGATTCACCAGCGGACTTGATCTGGAAGTTAATTACGAAGATGTTTCGCCAACATTCCGTGCCGCGAATGGATTTATTTTCCGAAATGACTCACGATCGATTTCTACGTTCATGGGTTACAAATTTCCTTTGAATGAATCTGCATGGTTCACTGAATTCGATATGAGTCTTTCAGGAAGCTACAGCAAAAATTTTGAAGGGCAGACAAAACTTATTGCTCTAAAACCGGAATTAGATTTTTCATTTACCGGCCAAACAAACCTTCATATCTTTTATCGTCATGCCAAAGAGCGGTTTAAAAATATTGATTTCTCGAATATCGATTATTTTTCTCTGTTCGGCGGAACACACCCTCTGTCATGGATGGATATTAGTTTTGGATTGACCTATGGACGGAATATTGCCAGAATTGATACGCCCGCACTTGGCAAAGAACTTGATATTACGCTCAATGCTGCCTTCAAACTACTTGGTGGATTGACCGTTGCCCCGGAATATAATTTTTCACGAATAGATTCTGAATCGGGGAGTGGATCATATTTTAGTGGAGCGATCTATCGTACGAAAGTATCCTACCAATTTTCCAGAGCAATGAGTGCGAGACTTATTGTGCAGTATGATGAATTTTCCAGTTCGCTAGGGATTGACCCGCTTTTTACCTACCAATTCAATCCGTTTACAAGTATTTATCTAGGCTCATCGCACAATTATAATTCATTTGATAACACGACGACACTCAAGCCGAGTGAGAGACAGTTCTTTGCTAAACTGCAGTACTTATTTCAAGGATAAGTGCATTCAAGAAGCAATTCTTTTCTTATAGGTTGCTTTTGTAATCACGAATGAAATGATGGTAATAATGAGTTTAGGAACAAGGATAAAGCCAATAATAAGTAAGAAATTTTCCGTTGAAATATAATGAGTGACCTTATATGAGCTAAGGAATCCGAAGAGATTAAGATACCAAAAGATATCGACGCCAAGCCAGATCACAATGCCAAGTAGTAATGAAAAAGTGGAGACTGGTGGAACCCCAATAGCAGCCCAAATTCCGACGAGAATTGGAATTGTAAGATATATCACTAATCCATAAGATGGGCTTTCGATGCGCACAGCCATCATTACAAGATAGATAAGTGCAATACCTGCATGACCCAATGAAGCTTTGGATTTATCATTCATAGATTTTCTGCAATAACGCCCATTTCTTCAATAAAATGCAATAAAAAAGCCGCCTAAAGCGGCGGCTTTTCGGAATTCAAGTCTATTTATTATTTTGCTGATTTAATATCCCACGTAGGTTTCATCACATCTCCGGTTGCACTCTTATAGGTAATAGTGCCGGTGATGCCGTCACAATCTTCATCAACAACGAATGAACCGAGAGACGTTTTGAGAAGCGGTGTTGATTTATCCAACTCTTTGGTGATAACGAATGGCTTATGCATACGCTTTCCGGTTGCCATTCCCGATTGAGCATCGCGCGGAGCCATGATCTCATGAGAAACAACGATCTCTGAAACTGACGGTGCACTTGCCTCTCGATTAGCACTGCCTGGTGATTGTGAAGCATCAATCTCTGAAACTGACGGTGCGCTTGCTTCTCTATCGGGGCTTCCTCCCATCGTTGAACCGATTCCTCGCCCAACTCCCCAAAATTTTGCTGATGAGCCGGTTGGTTTACTGATTAGAGACCAGGAGTATGTATATTTTCCGGCTGCCATTGGTGGAGTTTTGAAATGTCCATTTTCATCAACTGTTACTTCAGTTACTTTGCCGGAACTGCTGGTCCACATGATCTTGCTGAAATTCATGCTTACAGCAAATGTCTTCGATACGAAGGTGAATGCGACGAGAGCAACGAGGCTCATCGTGAGAATGCGGAATGATGTTTTCATAAGAGTATAAATGATAAAAAAAATAAAAGTAATACCCTATTAACGTAACCGAAGTATTCTCTGTGACAAAATGAAAGCGAATTCATGGAAGATTGGTTCTATTAGTGATTTGGTCGCTATAAATGAAAACCGCCTCAATTGAGGCGGAAATTCATTTCTAAAAAAAAGTATGTATTACTGATGCCAATCGTCCATAGCCATTGTCTTGCCGTTTTGATCTTTCATTTCTATCTTACCAGTTATTCCGTCGCAATCTTTGTCGATCTCGATCGAGCCGAGTTTCTTATTGACCGTTGGCAGGAGCCTTTCTGAAGAAGAGAGTTTACTGTTCATTGGCGGCTTATGCTGACGCTTGCCCGAAGCCATGCCGCTTTGCGCATCTCGCGGTACTAAAATTTCATACGAAAGGGTTATCTCGGAAACCGAAGGAGCACTTGACTCTCTAACATTACTGGCAGTAGCTGTTCCGCCAGGAGTCCCGCTGACTTCAAGTGTTGCAGATTTTCCGCTGCTGCGATCCCAAAAAAACTGTACTTTTACCCTTCCCGATTTAAGTGCTGGGGAAGTGAATGAGCCATCCTTAGAGACATCCACTTTCGTGATCTTACCGTCGGCGTCTGTAATCTCTAAATAGGCGTTAAATGAAGCATACGTTTTCTGTGCGAAAGTGATTGCAACGAGAGCAACAAGGCTCATGGTGATGATGCGAATGCGAAATGATGTTTTCATAAGAGTATAAATAATGAATGTAATACCCTACTAACGTCCCAGTTTATCCTTCTGTGACAACAAAAAAGGGGATGCAGTTCATTGCTTTTCCTGGACAATTGGTGAATTCTTTTTAATAATATGTAAATTCCCTACACCAAGTATGCCATTTTATTCATAATAAAGAGGTTAAACATAGGATAGCTATAAGATAAATGGGAGCAATTACGGCTTTGTGGAATTGAGATTGGACATCCTCTCTGCCAACTTTTTCCCACTCATAATACAATCACCAAGCGAAATTCCGTTTCTGAAATTCCCTGTAATATGAATTCCCGGAGCTTTTGTTTCGAAATTATCCATAATCGCTTTGAATTTTCCGTAGCCGAGATTATATTGGGGGATGGCTTTAGGAAAATAGGAGCGATGAATAAATGTTGGCTCACCGCGAACGCCGAGCAATGTTCGTAGATCTTTCAATACGAATTCGATCTGTTCGCTCTCAGTTGCGGCACCAAGCTCAGGTGACCTGGCACCACCGATATAGCTTGTAAGCAACACATGATCTTTCGGCGCTCGACCGGGAAATAATGATGAAGGGAAAAGCGTACCGAGGAGATGAAAATTTTCTTTTTTCGGAATCAGCACTCCAAACCCATCAAGAGCATGAGCAACATCACTTCGCTTGAAGCCCAATGAAAGGGAAGTGACAGGCGGATAATAAATTTCATTCAAAGAAGAGAGATCAACGCCATCTATATTATGCTGCAATTTTGCAATTTTATAAGCAGGCAATGTGAGGATCAGCGAAGAATGAGTCTTGATATATTCTGTGCCGTTGTCATTATAATAAATATTCCAGCCGCCGGATGTTTGTTCGATGCGGCTGACAGAAGTATTTAATTTAATTTCATCGGTGAGATTATGATACAACGCATCAATGAGGACTTGCAAGCCATCATCAAATGAAAACATCTTTGCACGAGTTTTTACGACTTCGCCGTTCTTGCTTCGTGCGCGTTTTCCTTTGATCTGTCCTTTAATAAGCGAGCCGTACTTTTGCTCCAGCGCATAAAGCTTTGGGAATGCATATTGAAGAGATAGCATCTGGGGATCACCGGCATAGACACCCGATACGAATGGATCAATGGCATAATCAAGAAATTCATTGCCGAGTCTCCGCTTTACAAAATCGGCAACGCTTTCTTCATTTTCTCCTGAATATTTTCCAATGAATGGTTCGCGCAGTAAGCGAAGTTTTGCGCCAAACGAAAACAGCGGCGACGATAAAAAGGAAGTTGGCGATGTGGGTAAGGCAATTGGCTTTTGTCCGCGGACAATATATCTATTCTTTGCCTTATCATTTGCATAAAGTTTTCGATCTTCCAAACCAAGATCACGAATGAGTGATGAAATGACAGGAGAGGTTTCGAGAAGAGTATTCGGTCCGAACTCCGCAAGGTACCCATCCCGGCGAATGCTCCGTACTGCGCCGCCTATTTGAGGCGATGCTTCGTAAAGAGTAAAATTTATGCCTGATTGTTTTAAGTGATACGCAGCCGTAAGTCCCGTAATGCCGCCACCGATTATGCCGATAGAATTCATAGGAGTTGTGAACAAGAAGCTAAGGAAAATAAGTCTAAACTTATAAAGACGATTTTCTTGTAACATTTTATCCTAAAATTAGTTATATTTGAATACCTTGATTCATTACATACATTATGAAAAACATCTTTACCTCTTTTATTCTTTTGTTGCTTGTTTCTGCTTCGGCTATCGGACAGGTTCCCCGTACGATAAGCTTTCAAGGCATTCTTGCCGATGCATCCGGAAATCTTCTTCCTGACGGAAATACGAAGCTATCGCTTTCCCTTTATAACGATGCCACAGGCGGATCGCCGATCTATTCGGAAACGCAGACGGTAGCTGTGGTGAAGGGCAGATATAATGTGATCATTGGCTCGGCGATTCCGATTCCTTCTACGCTTTCTTTTAGTCAGGCATATTTTCTCGGCGTCTCGGTCGAGGCATCTGCTGAACTTACTCCGCGTACAGTGCTGACTGCAGCGCCTTATGCTCTTCATGCTTCAATAGCGGATGGACTTTCACCAAATGCAGCGGGGGCAGTGACTACTCTTAATACACAATCCGGGGTGATCACACTGAAAGGCGGAGGTGGGACAACAATTAGTACGAACGGACCAACGATTACGATTTCATCAACGGGTACCGGAGGGACAGGAGTTCAGTCTGTTCAGAGCGGTGATGGAACATTGGATGTTTTAAGCAACAACGGTCCGGTCGTTGATGCCAGAATTGCAGCCAGCGCTGTGACGACAAAATATCTTGCAGATAATTCTGTAACACCGGAGAAGATTAATTCCTCCGGTGCAACAACCGGACAGGCGCTTGTTGCAAACGGTTTCGGAGTGGTGACATGGAAGGATATCATCGGCACAGGAGTTTTTATCATGCCATATTCCGATGTGACCGCTTCGCCAAGCAATGCTTTTCAGATTTCAAATAACGGTCCGGGAAATGCAATTGTCGGTATTACAAGTAATACCGTGGGCACGGGCGCAGGAGTCAATGGACAAACAAATTCTAAAGATGCAAGCGCAGTTGGAGTGCTCGGAGTTATTAATGCGACAACTCCCGGCGCGAATGCCGCTGCTGTTCGCGGACTCAATAGTGGGACGAACGGAAATGGTATGGGAGTCTATGGAATTCATTCAGGGAGTGGTGTTGGCGTTTACGGACAAAGCGTTAGTGGGATTGGAGTTTTTGGTATTAGCTCAACCGGCAGCGCTGCAAGTTTTTCAAATACCACAGCAGGGAATTCTTCGGCAACGGTTTCGATCTCTACGAATGGGAATAACAGCACTGCACTGAAAGTAAATCATACCGGCACGAACGGAAATATCGCTGCCTTTCAAAGCGCCGGAGGAAATATGGCGCGTATTGATAAGACGGGCAAGGGATTTTTTAATGGTGGTACGCAAACAGGAGGCGCTGACGTTGCTGAAGCATTTGCAGTTGTTGGGCAGCGCGCATCCTATCAACCCGGCGATGTCCTCGTTATTGCACCGGGGCACAAACGTACCGTCGAGAAATGTTCGAAGCCATATTCAATGAGCGTCATCGGCGTTCATGCAACGAAGCCCGGATTGCTACTTACCGAACGTGATGTCGAAGCAGATCTTGATGATCTTGTACCGATGGGAGTCGTCGGAGTTCTTCCGACGAAAGTGTGTAACGAAGGTGGTATGATCAGCGCCGGCGATCTTCTTGTCACTTCCTCACGCGAAGGTTATGCCATGAAAGCTGATCCGGAGAAATTAAAATTCGGAATGGCATTAGGCAAAGCGCTCGAAGATTTTTCCGGTACAACAGGAATGATCGAAGTGTTTGTGAATGTGAAGTGATTTTTTGGGGAAATATGAACTATGAAAGAAAAAATCATAGTTCATATTTCTAATCTCATATTTTCTCCCAACTGTAACTTTCCCGCCGATTAAGTGTTATTTTTGTTTGAAATCTATTCTATATTTATTCATCATTCAACGAAGCTTATGAAACGTTCTCTTCTTCTTATAGTAGTTGTGTTTTGCGGCTTACTTTCAGTGGCAAAATCATTTGCACAGGATACCACTTTGGCACGTATAGTTTATACTAATAGTGATCGTAAGGCTATCCTTGCGAAGACTGTTAGCGTTGCAAAAGTCGATACGCTCTTTCAATCATTTGGAAGTCTTCAACTAAAGAATCTTGCGATTCTTGCTTCGACACGGGATGGAAAGTCCCTCATGATCGGAGGAAGGGCAGTATTCATTAATCCTATCAATGGCTCACCCGATAGTGTTTGGGCAATTGCACGTATTGATTCGCCGTTTCATAATACAGGCTTTTTCAACCCTCTGTCTGTTCCACCGTCAATTGGCGGTGCAAAAATTTTAAAGATCATTACATCCGAGGCGGGCGGAACCGATCCATTCCTGAAGATGCTTCCGCTTGGAGTGTTATCACCTGATGAGAAGCATTGGTTTGTTACGCCGAGCAAAGAATCTCCGGGTAGTGGCAACCAATGGTTCTTCCATGGAAATTTTGATGGCACAGGCGTCGTAGATTCCTTTTATGTAGACCCAATTTCTGCTATTGGTAGTGCCTCTGCTAAAAGTGGGTATCACATGAGTAACCTTACCGTCAGTGACGATGGCAATACAATGATCACTGTGGTGTTTGATCAAATTAACTCAGATAAACCCCGCGCTCAGGTTTTTAGTTGGAATCCCAATATTCCAAACGGGAGTTTCCCATTTACTGCTTCTGACATCACTGGTGCTGTCTCAGGTTTACGTCAAGCTTGGAATATGGATTCGAGTTTTGCATTTGCTCTGCGTGTTATTCCAGGGCAAAACCCTCCTGAATGCGAACTTGCACTTGCTCCGAATTTAACAGGTAATCTCAATTTCTATACATTCCGTGCTTCAGGTTCGATCAGCACAATTAATTCCGGTCGCACGATAGCACGTAACGTGCTTCCAAAAGGCTCTGATGCAAAGACATTACAATTTTTCACGGGCAGAACCGGCAATCCGCAAACGGCTGATGATGATAAAGAAGTGATCACCCCTTCGCAAGGAGCTCCAAATGGTAATGGCGGAGATATGATGTTCTCGCCGGGTGGAGACTCAATTGTTTTTGTCACTTGTAGGAGTGACGATGTTGCAACGCCTGAAGAATCAGGAGTCTATATCTATAAATTTGGTGGAGGGGTAACACTTGTGCAGAATGATCCGCTGAAGATGGAGCGCCAGCCGATATTTGCAGGAAAGGTTGTCCATAAATTTATTCCGCCGCCACCGCCAAAATATGTGCCGGGTATTGCAATCCTTGATAGCTCTGTGCTTAATTTCGGAGTAGATTCGATCGCTGATCCATCTGCGCAGACATTTTTTAAATTGATGGATACTTCCGCTTCGCAAGTAATTGTAAAATCTGCGACATTCAAAGGCACCGGAGCCGGAGCTTTTTCTTTAGTATCTCCGACTACTTTTCCGTTTACTCTTGCAGCAAGAAACAATACAACGTTTGTTGTGAAGTTCACACCGGCAGCAGAGCAGCTTTATAGCGCTACACTCGAAATTCTTTATCAGGATAGCGTGACTTCTGAAAAGGATAGCGTATTAACTATTGCCATGTCCGGTACAGGCATCAAGAAAAAACCGATCACCGGCGGTGTAAGTGCATCTTCTCCTGCGTCGTTCGATCTAACGATCATGCCGAATCCATTCACTTCGAGCACTCAGATCACGGTAACTGCTCGCGAAGCAGGCTCTGCATCATTTGAGATTCGTGATCTTTTGGGGAAAGAAGTCTATTCATCGAATAAACTCTCTCTCGGAGTAAATGAAAAATATAACTATTCACTCGATGCGAATGCTCTTCATCTTGTTCCCGGTACGTATTTTGTCATCGTCCGTTCAGCCGGTGATGAGTTAACACGTAAGGTGATCTATGTGAAGTAAGAAATAAAATACGTATGTCATTCTTCGCATCAATGAGAATGACAAGTTGTGAAAAAGTCAGAAGTTAGATCACTCTAACTTCTGACTTTTTATTTCTGACTTTCCCTGCTGCTCGGGGATTGCAGCCGGAAAGAAATTCTTTTTTATACCTATTCTTTCTTCCTATAAATTTTGAATGCCGACACCATTTGCATGACATCGGCATCCAAAAATCAAGGGAGGGTATGTGTTAGCTATTTCCTAATACAAAAATATAAAAATAATAGTCCGATAACAAATCGGAAATATAGGAAAGCTTAGTTAAGGTTTTTTTCGGGGTATTCAAGAGAAATTAATGCGGATATTCTCGCTGTTCTTTATCAGTAGCAGAATAGCAACAACAAATAGATGGATGAGACCTAGAAAAAAGATGTACCTGCCCCCTTGCCACAAGAAAACAGGTACGATTGATGTGTGCATCGGACCAATTGAAAACACTCTTCAAATACGGTATCCTATTGGGCAGGGGGCTAACCTGATAGCTTGTATCCAAATCTTCAACACAAAAATACACAATTCCCCACAATTAAACAAATCTATTTTCTGGGAAAGCTTAGTCGGAAGTAAATAATGTTAAATTTAAGACGATTTAGTCTATTTTCCGGCGTTTATGATTAGGAAACCGATTCTTGGAGTCCAAGCTGCTGTTCCGGCATTTAGTACACTTGCCCGAGTTACACGAATGAGGAATGTGCCAGTGCCGCGACTTTCAGCAACGCAGCTTATTGCTTCCCCTCCAGCGCCGTAGTTGATCTTTGTTGCGTCGCTATTGAGTATCGTCAGAAGAATTATGCTGGTGGATTTTACATACCTATTTTTTACCGTGAGTGTTCCGCTTACAAGACCTTGTGCTGCGGGTGCGGCAAGTGCAGCAAGATCAACTACCCCAGAGGGACCTTGATCTGTCAGTCCGTTGGCATCATCTTCTGTGAGGATGTTATTTCCTGCCGTGTTATCGTTAGCTGTATTTGACGCTTGTCTTCCAACGATGAATCCACCGTTCACAATTTGCAATCCACAGTTTTGGTTTGCATCTGTGGTTGTACCATTTCCTTCAGCTCGGACACCCGTGCCTGCGTTTGTGTTTGCTCCCTGTGTTGCATCGGTTGCAATACCTAAAACACCATAAATATGACCACCTGATCCACCATTACCACTTGCAGTGCCGCTGATCGCTGTTCCTGAAGTCCCTGCCGTTGATGCAGTAAGCGCCGTAGAAGTATTTGTGCTGCTGCTGATTACAAAATTTCCGGACTGACCTGTTGTTGTACTCGAATTGGTCAAAGATAGGAGGGTAGTAGTTGTATTTGAAGTATTCGTTATTGGAATCGTTAGAGGGGTTGCCCAACTTAAGACGACAGTATAAGGAGTTGCGCCACTTATAGTGTTGATCGAAAGCAACTGTCCGGCAGTCGGGACCGCTGTAGGTAACGTATAGTTAAATGTATTCGAAGCCTGAGCACCTGCTTGGAATGAGGAAACACCATCCTTTGTCCCTTGTAATTTCAGAATACCTGCAGTGCCTGTTACACTTGCAGTACCGGTGTTCGATAAGATAATATTGCCAGTATGGACATCAAGCAATTCAAGGGGGCTTGCAGCCGGGAATGTTCCATAAGAAGCTGAGTAGCCAATACCAAATTTTCCTGATTCAAGGAGCGTAGCACTCTGTCCGATACTGAGAACATACTGTGGAGTTGCTTGCGTTGAAGCAAAAAGGAATTGGAATTCCTCTCCGGTACCGGATGAAACATTTTGCCCGCCCCTAAGATCTGCAGTTCGAGCTTCTAAACGAATATTCGATTGCACTTTTGCACCCGGAATAAATCCAAAGTCAACAAGGTCAATTCCCGCTGAACTTGGAGACTGTTCAAAGAGAGCGCCATTCGAACCATTCCTATCTTGAAGTCTCAATCTACTTGTGCCATAAACATCATTGGTCTCTTCCATGATCAATTCTTTAGCTGTGCCAGATGCAGTAATTTTTGATCCGGAAGTTACGATTCCAATATCACCACCTAAAGTAAGTAATTGTGGGGCTGTAGTTGAATTGACTCCAATATTTCCTGTTGAAAGAATTCGCATTCTCTCCGTTGCACTTGTTGCAAGAATAAGATTCTGGGCGTCGCTTGTGCCAAAATAATTTTGGTTAGCCGCAACTCCGGGTGTTGTACCTGCATTTCCTGAGAGTGACCAGTAGCTTGATCCGAGAAGTGTTCCGGGATTAGTCCATCCCAGCGTTCCTATTGCGTCGGTGGTGACAAGAATTTGTCCTAAAGCGCCTACTGCCGAGGGAAAAGTTAGCGAATAAGCACTTGTCAATGTTGTCGGAGTTTTTAGAGTAAGCGATACGATAGGTGAACTGTTATCACCTAAAACAAATTTTCGCGCGAATTTATTGTCGAATGTCTGAGCGTCCGATCGCATGGCAAATCCGGTTGTCACCAGCACAAAGAGAAGAACAGCATTCCTTATCATTGTCATCATAGATATCAAACAAATTAAAATGAATCTGCTCTACCACTATCTCTATGTTCCACCGACTTGAGTTCATGACTGATCCATCTGACCAGCAGAAATTCCGTGAAGTCAAATCAGTTGTTGATCGCTTCGCTTCATGAACTTTGAAAGCATAGAATACCTCTTCCACGTGCGGGCACCGCATGGATAATCGTCAGCCTACTGCTCAAATGTAATCCTTGGTTTTTTAGTGATAAGCGACCTAGATGTCGCAACCAAAGAGAGAGCAAACTATTGTCGTCGAAGAACGAAAATGGTACATGGCACCGATAGAGAGAAAAGTATCGAATTCGATACCATTCACATTGATCAGTTCAATAAAGATTCGGAAGGATCCGAATCAAACCCATTTGTGCTATGACTCCATTAGCCTACTTACCGGCTTAAGGTAATCAGATTTCAATCTTCCCGTGGTTGGGAGAGTATTAGTGATAGATACAAGAATTCCCTACAAAAATACACAATTCCCCACAATCAAACAAATTTATTTTTAGGGGAAGCTTAGTCGGAGGTAAAATTTGGATAGTAAGTCGATTACATCGCTAACTCGAATCCGATTATCACTATCGATCCTGCTACGGCTCCGGTATGAGTAACTTGTATAGAGATTAGATCCCCTGCAACAAATGATATTACATTTGCAGTATTATTCCCGGTAGTTGCGGCTCCGGCGACTGTAACAGCAAGAGCAGTATTTACACCATTTATCCGTACCGTAAGTGTTTTAGAGGTTCCAACGCCGGGCGCTGCAGTTAAGCTTACATATAAATTTTGCACTACGCCTGATCGTGTCGCGACAATTTGGGTTTTATTTTCGGCTGCATTCTGACCTGTGCTAAACGTAAAAAAATTATTTACTAATGAGTTAGCAGCGGTGTTCCCGGCTATAACTGTTATCGCATTACTCGTCCAACCCAGAGTGACCGATGGCGATGATACTGCTGTCGCTGTCAAAACTTGATTGACTGTTGGAATAGTAGTCGGTAAGGTATAATTAAGATTTGTTGCTCCTTGGGCGCCAGCTTGGAAGGTGCTTATCCCTGTGCTTGTTCCTTGAAGTTGTAGTTGATTTGCTGTTCCGGCATTAGATAAAAGTAGATTACCGCTCTTAATTTCCAGTGATTGCCCCGGAGTATTTGTTCCAATACCAAGACGAGAATTTGTACTGTCGAAGAAAAATTTTGATGCGCTCTGTTTAAGCCATCCATCAGATCCTGCAAAAGCAATAGCTCCGGCAGTAAATAA
Source organism: Kapaibacterium sp. (SeqCode) (assembly GCA_038210275.1). Classification (GTDB taxonomy): domain Bacteria; phylum Bacteroidota; class Ignavibacteria; order Palsa-1295; family Palsa-1295; genus PALSA-1296. The sequence continues at coordinate 14,537 of JBBQWV010000020.1, forward strand.
TCCGAAGCGAGGCTTGCCAAGGTTGACAAGGATTTTTCCTAATGTAGCGTCCACGAATGCGATATAGCCAATAACCATAGTGAAGTTTGGTGATAACGGTCGTGTTGCTGTATATGCGCCGGCAGTTGTCGGAGAAACATAAAGTGGCTGGCCTGCAGAAAAAGCAGACGTATTTAATTGGTGAACAACACCGAACGATGTTACGTATCCTGTACTATTATTCGTAATTGTTTCTGTGCAAATTCCTATTGCGTCTGTCGTTGCAAGTGCATCTGATTTTGAAAGACCGATCGTCGGAAGTCCGGTGGCAACATCATTTCCATTAATATAGACGACAGATCCATTTGCGATCGAAGCGCCGGTGACATTTTTAACACGTACCCATTCTTCTTGCCCAAGGTTCATTGTAACACCGCTATGATCGTTATAATATGCAATAGTCTTCTCAGCAGTGTCATAGAACACTCTTGCTTCGGCATAAGCGGGTTTACCGGTTGTGGCAATTGTCCGAAGTGTATTTGCATATACTTCGCCATTAACAGTTACTGCTGAAACAGCTGTTGTTGTTCCAACGAGTAGTTCTCCGGTTGATGCAACACGGACTCGTTCAGAACCACCTGTAAAAAACTCTATAGGTTGTGCAGTTGCATTCGTAGTTGCGAAAACTAACGGAAATAAACTTGTTGTGCCGAGAAAATTACCTGTCGTTCCGTTATAAGCACTTGCAGTTGCATTTCCTGAAATAGACCAATAGCTGCCTGCAAAGACAGTTGCTGGGTCAGTCCAACCTAAAGTACCAGCGGCATCAGTAGTGATAAAGATCTGACCTAAGCCTCCGACAGCAGGAGGAAAGATCAGTGAGTAAGCACTTGTCAATGTTGTCGGAGTTTTTAATGTCAGGGAAATAACAGGTGCACTGTTATCACCTAAGACAAATTTCCGAGCATACTTATTATCGTAGGTTTGAGCAGAAACAGCGGTGGCAAATACCACCGCTGTCAGTACGATCAGATAAAGTGCTTTCTTTATTATCATATATTGAATGCGAATTACGCTATGATAAATTAACTTATTTTCCGTATGTTATTAGCTTGTTGCTACAACTTTCCAGTTTGTTCCGTTGTAGATAAGCGTTACTGTGCCGCTCGGTCCTAAGAGAATATCTCCGCCGCCAGGAATGTATATCTGGTTTGCTGCAGTAGAGCTTGCATTGAGGTGGCGAAGATTGATGTAGAATGTTCCTGTGTTTTCAAGAACGACCACACGTCCTGTAGCGCCAGCAACGATACCCGTAAGATCAGCAGCAGCAGTGCTCGAGATCTGATAATAAGAATTTGCAACACCGACAATTAAATTGTTCTGTGTAGGAGTTGCGACGCTTACTGACGCAGAAGTAAAGGCATGGGCGCCTAATGTCTGTGTGCCTGTCCAAGTATTTGCATGGGCAAGATCAATACCGAGTTGGTTCGAAGCGACTTTTAATGTTGCATCATATTTTAAGATGTCGGCATTAAGTGTGCTTGCTGTTCCAAGATTGATTGCAGTCACCGCATGATTTCCTGCTGCTGCAGTTGCGCCGATCACGTTCGTACCGGCAAGGTCCGGTGATGTCTCCTGCGAGAGTAATTGCAGATGATGGATTAGCCCATGTTGCAACTCCGCTTGCATTTTCTGTAAGAACAAATCCTGCTGTCTGATTACCATCAACGTAAACAAATTTACCTGCACCAGTGATCGTTTGAGCACCAGTCCAGTTATTTGCGTGAGTAAGATCAATTCCAAGCTGATTGCCTGCAACCTTCAATGTTGCATCATACTTTAAGATGTCCGCATTCAAAGTACTTGCTGTACCCAGATTTATGGCAGTAACAGCGTGGTTACCTGCAGCTGCGGTTCCGGCAATTACGTTCGTACCTGCAGGTCCGGTGATATCACCGGCAAGTGTAATCGCAGATGATGGGTTTGCCCATGTTGCAACACCGCTGGCATTTTCAGTAAGAACAAAACCCGCCGTCTGATTACCATCAACGTAAATAAGTTTACCTGCTCCGGTGATCGTCTGAGCACCTGTCCAGTTATTTGCATGGGTAAGATCAATACCAAGCTGATTGCTTACAACCTTCAATGTTGCATCATACTTTAACGCGTCAGCATTTAATGAACTTGCTGTTCCGTTATTTAATCCACCGATGATATTATTTCCCTGCGCGGCAGATGTCGGCAATGTTTGAACACCCGTCCAGGTGTTTGCATGAGTAAGATCAACACCGAGCTGATTCGCAGCAACCTTTAATGAGACATCATATTTTAAGATGTCTGCTTTCAAAGAACTTGCTGTTCCAAGATTGATCGCTGTAACGGCGTCATTTCCTGCGGCTGCAGTGGCAGCAATAGTATTTGCCCCTGCTGAACCAATGATGTCACCGGCGAGTGTGATGCCCGTTGATGGATTAGTCCACGAAAGAACTCCTGCTCCATCGGTCGTCAGCATATAGCCGCTCGTTCCTGCGGTCGCAGGAAATGTCAGCGTATAGGATGAGCCAAGAACCGGCGCTTGAATGGATATAGTATTTGTTGGTGATATGCTGCCGCTTGCAAGAACAAGTCTGGTAGCATAGTCAGACTTAAACGTCTGAGCATCTGCGTGTGAAGCAAACATCACTACAAGAGCGATGAAAGCGATCGTTATCTGTTTCGTACTGTTAGTTCTCATTTGAGTGTTTGTTGAATATTGGCAGAATTTGCCAGTTAAGTAAAAAAAATTAGTTGGTTGATATCATGGTCCAATGTCCGTCCGCAGCGTCAAATATAAATGTCGCTGAGCCTTTCGGGGCTAAGATCACATCGGTATTGCCCGGAAGATCAAATTGATTTCCCGAGGCAGAACTTCCATTCAGGCTTTTTAAGGTAATGGCGAATGATCCAACATTAATAAGGATCACCATTCTGCCATCATTAACTCCACTGGAATTTAAACCTGTTACATTCAGATCGGCGCTTGAACTGATGCGGAAATATGTTGCGGTTGAATTTAGAGTAAGATCATTAACAGGATTTACATTGAGTGACCCTGCTCCTATAAATTGAGAATTTGTGCTGACCGTTACCGTTGAGCCATTTGCGATCCATGAAAGATTGCCTGTTGCATCATTGGTTAATACCATCCCGCTGCTCGATGCCTGTGTAGTTGGCCATGAGTAGGGGATATTATTGACCTGTGTGATATTTCCGTTGTTATCAACTTGGAATTGATTTGCAGAGCCGATGGAAACTGTGCCTGTTGGGCTGATGGACATTCTCACATTCGCAAGTCCATTGGTAATAAATTGAAGTTCTTTATTATCAAGAGTTCCAAGTTGATTCTTCGTAGAGGCTCCGATCGTATTTCCGCCAAGCTCCCATGCAGAGATGTTTGCAAATGGATTATTGATCCAGGACATATTGCCGTTTGCATCAGTTACTAAATAACTTATCGCAGTAGATGGGGGAGTGTTCGGAAAATGAAGCTGATAGGAAGATGTAAGCGGGGAATTAAGATCCCACTGAAGTGTCCGACCTGAACTTGTTCCATCGTCAATCTGGAACGCCCTTGCACCGAAAGTACGGGGAAGCACTTGAGCATCTAATTTGCCGCAAGCAAAAAAGATGATCATAAAAAAGGCAATTGCCATTCTTTCTTTTACAAACATAAATCTTATTCAAAGCGCATTCCGCAGACGGGTAGCGTCTGGACAAAATGCGAGCCTTGCTAAATCAAGGGTTGATATATTTGACTTTGGCAAACACCGATAGCCATGGGGTGCTATCGAGATAATACAAACTAAAATTTAGCAATAGACACGTATAGTGTGGGGGGGGTAAAACAATTTCTATACTTAGTGCTGCTTTCAGGTTCAAAAAACTTTGAATCTTACTCTTTAGTTCATAAGTCCGCGTAAGTCAAATTTACCAATTCAAAAAAAATAGAATCAGTTTTCCCGTGGTATGGGCTTTTCAGTCAATTAAACGAGGTCAAATCCCACAAAATTCCACAAACCCCCATTATTCCCACATTTATTATGTGAAGAACCTTAGTTGATCGTCATTCTGAGAGTAGCTAAGAACCTCACTTTCTCGTAGTACTGAAATTTTGAGATTCGTTGCTGCGCTCAGAATGACACATTTATTGAGTCAAATATCATAATGGGGGGGGTAGAGGACTCAGACGTTTAAAAAAAACAGCACCGATATCTTTTGTGATGATATCGGCGCTGATATTCAAGGGAGGGTGTGTTTGCCTTATTTCAAAATTGTGGTTGTTCTTTTAATTTCAGAAATCTATTCCAAAGTCTTTCAAACAAGATGGAATCTGCAGGGACCAACGAAACAGCGTCGGCTTTAACGAATTGCTGTTCGATGGTCCTGCAAAAACCAAAGTCCGTGATTTATACTGCGAGTGCCGGGGCAAGGGTCGGCTCGAAGTGATCAACGAACAGAGTATTGGCTTGTGGAAAATCTAAAAAAGTGTTGAGTTTTGAATTTTGAGTTCTGGATTCAAAACTCAAAACTCGTTATTGAAACGAAAAGATCTCGATGTTTTAATTAGATGAGCGCCCTGTTTCTGCCCATCCTGCCCCATCCCAGATTAAAGAAAGTGTAGAATGAGAGCTACTTGGAACAAAATTTCCAGCTAACTCTAAATTCCCTCCGTCAGTGAATTGAAATTGATGCGTGGCATCAAGTGATTCACACTGAACGATGAGTATCTGTCCATCCTGAGAACCACTCGAGAGTGAAATCGTATAAGTTGCCGCAGTAGCATCATGTGTTATTCTTAGATAACTCCTATTCCCAACAGTAACCGTCGTATTCGCAGTGATCGTTGACGTACCAGGTCTTGCGCCAATAGCTCCATCGACATCAAGTCTGATGTTCGGCGAATTGGTACCGATTGCAACATCACCGCTATGATCAATAAAGATTCTCTGAATTATTGACGACCCATTGCTGGTGTTTATTGCAACATGATTTGAGATACCACTGGCCGTGGGAGCCCCATCAGCGACGAAATCAATTTGACCGACTTCAACGTATGATCCATTGAAATAACCTCTCCATTTAAATCCGCCAAGGTCATCGCCAGATTGAATATCAGCCGGTGAAGTGATTGTACCACGCGCACGTGTGGTAACGAACTCTCCGCCGTGAGAAGTAGTATTATTAAATGTGCTTAGAATGATATCGTTCGCAGCGTCGTTATCTTCTTGGCTGGCAACATGGAGAATGGTCGTTGGTGCTGATAACCCTATACCTGTATAACCACTCGATGCAATCCGAAGCCTTTCAGCATTATTTGTGAAGAATTCGATCGGTTGCGCAGTCGTAGTATTCGTTGTTGCAATCACCATTGGCTGTGTGTTGGTTGTGCCAATAAAATTTCCGGTTGTTCCGTTATAGGCTGTGCTGGTATTATTTCCTAAAAGGAGCCAGTCGGTTGAACCTAAACTCGGAATATCGGCAGCAACAAGATAGCGAAATGTTGGAGCAGTCCCTGCACCCGATCCTGGTCCAGCAAATACCAAATTCGCATTTTGTGTATTTAATGAAGTTGTCAATGTTCCGCTTGAGGTGACAGGAGAATTTGATACGGTAAAAATTGAAGGCATTGTTAATCCGACACTTGTTACCGTTCCACTGCCACCTGATGCTGATAAAACACCGAGAGAAGACATCGCAAGTCCTGCACCGAGCGTGATCTCGCCGATAGCCCCTGCGCTTGAAGAATTACGTCCAAGCAGTACACTTGCTGCCGATGTGTTCTGCATTTTTCCATACGTTACGGCATTGTTTGCAATTAATGTTCCGAGCGTTCCGGCAACTGTTGTCACGTCTCCGGTCAATGCGGGGAATCGAGCGGCTGCAAGAGTGCCTGTCGCGTTTGAACCTGAAAGATTAATCGGATTGGCAGTGATGACCTGTCCTGCAAGCGATAAATAATTTTCTCCGGCGAGTGATATTCCAGAAATCCAGCTTAAACTTCCCGTCGTCGTGCTCGAAAGTACTAGTCCGTTTGAAGCTGGGAAAGCAAGTGATTGCAGATCGCCTGTTGCATCGGTTGCAAACATAACTCGTCCGGTTGTTCCTGTCGCGCTTGCAAGAGAAGCAAAACGAACATTCGAAGTGCCGGCTGTTCCTTTTACATGAAGAAGTTTACCTGATGTCGGAGTAAGTCCGATGCCAAGTTCGCCCGCAGATGTTAGACGCATCTTCTCTGCGTTGTTCGTAAAAAATTCGATTGGTTGCGGAGTAAGAATATTTGTAGTCGCAAGAACAAGCGGCTGGCTATTCGTGGTACCTAAGAAATTTCCAAGTAGTCCATTATATCCTAACGTGACTGCATTTCCTGTCAGATCCCATTCAATAAGTCCTGAGAGAAGAGTTGAAAGTGTTGTCCATACCGGCAATCCGCCAGTAAATGACAATACTTGTCCGTTACTTCCGGCTGGCAGCCAAGAATTCTGACCGATGCCATCGCTCGAAAAGAGTAAAGCACCTGCAGCTGGAACGGCTGATGGAAAGCGGAAATTATAATTTGACGCAAATCCACCTGTAGGTCCGCTGATTGTAAGAACGTGACTGCTCGCATCCTGCAAGCGAATGCCGTTCATTGACTGCTGACCAAATGCGCTTTGCGCAAAAGCAAGCACGATGAACATCGGCAAAAGCACTGATCTGTTTTTCATAAAGTTCTTCATAATTTCTATCTTTGTTTTTAGCATTCTGTTTGAGCTTTTATCAAATAGCTCGGAAAAAATAGAGTACCTGCTCAGAGGGCCAAGGCAGCAGATACTCCTTCCCATGTAACAATACAAACTTGTAGTTTCAGAATGCATACTCAAAAAAAATCTTAAAAAAATTAAACGACGTTCCTGACAAAATGCTTGAAAAATTTGGTACCTGCATCCTGCATTAGAATGCAGGTACCTCTTCGTTTTTCGCGAAGCTGTGTATTTACTTAACTTAGTTTTGGAAAGAGACAAGCGCTGTGCTTCCTGCAGTCGGATATCCTGAGATCACGAAATCAAATGTGTTCAAAACAGTATTGATATTCGTTACCGTAGCAGTGATAGGATAACCACCGGCTTCGAGGATAGTGATGTTGACAACTGATGTCGCTGAAAATGTGAATCCTGCCGGAGCAGCATTTGCTGTATAGCTGACTGCAGCTGCGTTCAAGTTGACACGCGCCTTGTTCATACCATTTGCATTCGATGAAATGGTGATCGAACCCGCTCCATTAGTGATGCTGATTCCAGAACCGGCAGTGATCGTTGCTGCAACCGGTGCTGCACCTGTTGATCCAATAATGATCTGACCGTTCGTCAATGACTGTGAAGTCAATGCGGTACCGGCTGCATTGCTGACGATAACTGCATTTCCTGTGAAGGAAGTAGAGCCTGTTCCGCCGCGTGCTACAGCAAGTGTACCGGTGGTAATTTTGCTTGCATCAAGATTCGGAATCATTGAAGCGCTGAATGTACCTGTCGTGATCTTGCTTGCATCGAGGCTCGGAACATCATTTGCAGTCATTGTGCGGAATGAAGGAGCTCCAGGAGCGCCATCAGGTGATGCGAATATTTTATTCGCAGTCTGGCTTGCCCATGCTGCAGTCAATGTACCGGTTGTTGTTACCGGAGAATTTGAAACGGTCAACTCCGCAGGTAATGCTAAGCCGACTGATGTGACAGGCGATCCCCATGACGATGTCGTACCGTTGGTGGTAAGAAATTTACCGCTGTTACCGCCCTGACTTGGAAGAAGATTTGTAAGAGCACCGATTGCTGTTGCAGATCCCGTACCGCCGTTAGCGATCGGAAGAATGCTTGCACCGATATCGGTTGTAAGATCAATAGCGCTTACGACGACATTTCCGGCATTAGCGCCGAATGCTGCAATTTTCATAAATCCATTTGTTGTCGGCTGAACAAAGTTCAACGTGACATCAGAAGTATATGGTGTTGTGTTGCTGGCTTTGAGACTTAATCCCATTGCCGGTGAAACTGCGCCGCCCTGCTGAAGCTTTACGCCTCCGGCAAATGGTGCAGTCATTTGTGCCTGTGCTGAAAAAGCAAAGAAGCTTCCAAGCATAAGTACGAGTGTTGATTTGATGATAAGTGCTTTCATGGTTTTTTTTTTAGTGTTATTAGATACTGTGGCTATAATTTCCCATGGCGGAGAAATTATTTTATTGTTGATAAAAATTTTAGTTGATAACTAAATAATTCAAACTTCCTGTGGCTGTCGGGTAAAAACCCGAGAAGATAATAGTAAATCCTACTCCCGGCAATAATTGCTCGACTGAAACTTGAGCCGTTTGCCCTGCCGGATCAATGATCGACAGTAAGACATTCGATGTCGCTGTGACAGCGCTATAGTTGATCGTCATCCTGAGCATATTCTGCGGAATAGGAATTGATCCTGAATATTTATTTGGTCCTGATCCACTGAGCTGATTGGCAATGACAATGCCGCCATCGTTCGGTCCGAGTGTTGCGCCGTTTCCTACGATAATATTTGTTCCGGGTTGGATCGTACCGCTGGTGATCTGACTTGCTGAGATCGTTAGTGAAGAGGGAATGTAGCTGATATATTCCGGCATTCCATTTTCAATTCCTAAAATACTTCCTTCTGGTCCCGGTGTCATTGGTGTAGCAAGGCTTTGAGCGTTACCGCACCAGATATTTCCCGGAGCAAGCGCAGGCATTATTGATGTAGACCAATCGATATTGCCGCTTTCATCTACTGTCAGGAAGTTGAGTCCGCTGATTGGCGGCTTCGATGGAAAGTGTAATGAATAGGAATAGTCAAGTCCTGAAGTGACATCCAAACTCAGGGTTTTTCCTGATCTCGTACCGTCATCCATAGCAAAAGCTCGTGCACCGAACGTGCGGGGTAACAGTTGCTGAGCCTCGGTTTTCGCGACGGCAAATAATAACATACAAGCGATGACAACGTGTCTCGTTTTCATATTGGCAAATAATGTAATAACGCGCTGCTAAGTTGTGGCTAAAGCAGTTTCTTGTTGATTTTCCCGATGGCATTCAATTCCGTGGCGCGGAAGAAAATGATTTTTTTTAGTGATCGGTCAAATAATGTAAAAACAGCACAGAACAAAACGTGAAACTACCTTGCCCGTGGAGGCATAGCAGTTTCGTAGAATCTTTTTAACTATTTCCAATATGTGTCCCATATGTGTCCCATGGCAGGGGCAGATTCCTTGAGACCTCACATGGTCTTCAAGTATTACTTGGAAATAAGGCATTATCTAATGAGGGGGCAAACCCTAGAAATGCAAACTAATTTTCAATGTCGTTTTCTGCTTTCCTTAATTCCGGAAGCTTTTTGGCTCCGAGAAATTTCGGTCACAAAAAACGATGTGTTTGTTGTTGACGATGCAAAAATACCAACTGAAAAGAAAAAAAACAAGTCGTATTTTAGCAATAACTTAGTTGAAGTAAGATATATGCCGTTTGGAGTACAGAATCGCAATAAATAGAATGAAGAATGTTGAATTATGTGGTATAATGGGCAATTATGTGGATAAGTGCTCAAATTAATTCCAAGCATTTTCACTCAAATGTTTCAAGAAATCCGTGAAAATCCGTTCAATCTGAGTGCCATTCTCCTCTCTTCCGACTAATAACTAACGACTGACTCACCGAACCTACCCGAACTAAATACATCCCCGATGAAAGACCTTAGCTTAAAGCTTAAACTTCAAAGCTTAAATAAGAAGGGAAAACTGGCTGTGTGCAGAGCGATGTTGATGAATTATATAGAGTTACAGACCAACTTTTGGGAATTGGACGCAAGTTATAAGTAGGTATGTGGGAAATAAGTTTGGTTACTTTTTCTTCTTCTTTTTTGCCGCGTTAGTTGTTCTGATCTTTTTTAGGAGTAAGCCGAAAAGTCCTTCTGCGGGAAGGGTGAGTTGTGCATATTTTGCTTCGAACTTATGCCAGATGGGTTCGCCTTGCGTATAAAATGCTATAGATGCTTTGATGATCATGAAATTATAACCGAAGATATGCTTATGCAAGCCGAGATTCTTGCCGCGCAGATATTGTAAGCCGCGATCGGTGATATTCAGAGTATGATTCCATTCTCCGATGAGATAGAAATATGCAGCTTCAAGATAACGGTTGTGGACTTCATTATAGAGTGTAAAGTTTGTTCGCTGATTTAGCGACATCGCAATATCAAGATACTCTTTAGCTTTTTCATAATTTCCCATGAGGAGATAGAGTATTGTAAATTGCGAGGCAGCGGTTGCAGAAGCCGTTGTTGGTTTCAACTTCAGAAGCGGCTCTAAATGCTCTTGAAGTATCTTTTCTGCTTTTGCATACTTTCCGTTAAAGATCAGGACATCAAGATAGCGGAATATAAAGTAAGTCCGTTTCCAGAGTTGATGATCCCGCTTGATCCCTGCGTATGTTTTTTCGAAGATCTCAAGAGCTTCTTGTGTTGCTCCGAGAAAGAAATACGCATCGGCAAGGCGAAGCTTCATTTCCAGAGCGGCATCACGAAATATATATCCTTCGAGTTTGATCGCATAGGGAAGCGCAAGTTTAAGATATTCGAGAGAGCGTTCGGGTTCTACGCCCAGATGTCTCCAATACCAGGCAAGAGCTGAATAAGTATTATAGCAGAAATAAGGATGCGATGTGCGCTTGGCTACTCGTTCGAGTTCGGTTAACTCTACGAGTATCTCAGACCGCTCTTTGGCAAAATCTTTTGTATCGGCAAGAACGCCTAATTGCTTCAGATGCATATCCCGCGCTTTGACGGCAAGTTCATCTTCGATGTTTATATCTTTTTTTGCCGCAAGGTAGAGCTTCCGGTATTCATCGATCATTTCAAAATCGATGAGACTCAGGGTAAACCTGTGGAGTAATTCAAATCCGGTGAGGTAGAACTGTTCAGCTTCTCTGCCTTTTTTCAGATGAAGATGCTTTCGCTGCTTTCGGAGTTCTTGCTTAAACTGCACGGCTAAATTTTTATTTGCCAGAAATTCCAGCAATGCCACGCCGCCTTCCGGGACCAGCAATTTATAGCATTTCCCCAGCAGTATCGAACTGATCTCGTAAAAATGAGTCGAGGTAACTTGAAGGCTATTCATTTCCTCCGGCGTAGCTTCAACAGCATCGCTGGACTGATGTTTATATGCAAGTTCCATCACAGATAGCTGCTTTCCTTCCAGACGAAGCGCAGAAAGTTTTTCTGCTTCTTCAGCTGAGAGCGCTGTGATGAGATTGAGGAGTAGTCTCATAATTTATTTTTCCTAGATTTCCCGTGGTGTAAAATAAATGCATGAGGGGGCGGCAGTTTAATAAACTTGAGAAGTTGCGCTAATGTTCCAAGAAAAGCATCTAGTTTTTAGGTTGGGGATATAATACGCTTTACGAAATTCCGGAGGGAGAAGTGATGGAACATTAGTAATAATTTGGGGTTTTCATCTGCGACCTCATTCACTGAGATTCGAACTATGAAAGCATCATCTATAGTCCTAAGTATTTTTATTGCGATTGCGCTCTTCGGCTGCAAAAGCAACCCGATTGTACCTACAAGTCTTAATCCATTCATCACTGTTTTTCCGGATAGTCTTCAAGGAGCGGAATATGTGGATTATACATTTAAAGCGAAGATCACGAATTACGACCTTGCACAGGTTTATTTCTTGTGGAATATGGGAGATGGCTCGCAGGTAATTCGAGAGTCTCCTTCATATCAGAAGATTCATTCGTACTCGAAACCCGGAGTTTTCAAGATCACTGTAGATGCACATGATATTTATTCCGATAGTATTATTGCTTCGAAATCAATAACGGTGAGCATTGACACGGTGAAAACGACTATGGAAATCATTCCTCAATTTTACAACGGTTTCCTGAAGATGGATCAATTTGGAAATTTACAAGAATCATTTTCGCTTTCAGTCAAAATTTCAAACCCCAACATATCGCTTCGCTATATTTGGGATTTTGGAGATGGCACGAAGGATAGCTCAGGTATATTTAACGGTTTGCATTCTTTCCGGCTACCGGGAAAATATATTGTGAGAGTTGATGCTTATCAGCAAAATGGGATATATGAAGGAACCGATACCGCGGCGATCTCAATAAATTTTGCTGACATTTCTTCTGCATCCATTCAAGCGATGAGTAGAGTCCAAGCATTTCTATATGTTGATAAAAGTTATACTCTATCTTCAGCGCCATGGTTTTATTCGCCGATGTTGATGGGTTTACCGTTCGCAAGCGGGAATGGATTTTCTTCGAGTAATTCCGGAACAAGTTTTTTAACGCATTTCCACTCCGAGAACGGAATTGGAACAAAGAACTATGAGCGACAAGATGCATTCATATCCGGTTCGCTTTCTTCTGATGCCAAAATAGTAACTTCCATTACAATATCTTCAGAAGATACAACAAGCGTTGGAACTGCAAATACGATGATACAATATGGTTTTTCTGAAGCAAATGCAAAGCTCTATGCAGTAACGGCTGATCAAGTATTTTATAAAGTGGAGGGTGCTGATCTCCGAAATAATTTGCAGAATTCGAATTATTTTAATTATTGGAAAGATAGCATCTATTGTCCTACAGGTGATCCGAGAAACGGTATTCATATCGTAAATGGTCAGCCAATCACTCCGCAATGCATCATCATATTTTCAAAACAATGAAGAAGACGACCAACCTTCGATGTCTTTTGTTGCTTCCTCTCTTTGGAATATTGCCACTTTTTGGCTGCAAAAGCCCGACATCAGCCCTCTCCGGCGGCGCACCGGTAGTGACGATCATACCAGATAATTTGCAAGGTGTAGAGTTCGTCATATATAATTTTAAGGCGAAGATAGAGAATCACAATCTTGATGAGACCTACTTTATCTGGAACACCGGGGACGATACAGCTTCGTTGAGGAGAGATTTTAATATTTCTTTACCAAAGGCATATACAAAGCCAGGCACCTATACCGTAACAGTCAAAGCCTATGACTACTATACTGATAGTATGATCGCAATGGCAAGTACTTTAATATATATTGATACTGCGAAATCATCCGTTGAGATCATTCCGCAGTTCTATAACGGCTCTTTAGGAGCAAATACTTTAGGCACATTGAATCATTTTCTGATCGATGCAAAGACTTCACTTCCTGCAGATCAGCTTTATGGGTTCTGGGATTTCGGCGATGGGACAACCGGTAGCTTTGTGACAGGTCAGTTCTCTCATATTTTTCCCCATATCGGCTCTTATCTTCTTAAATTAGATGTTTATCAGAAGAGTGGAATTTATGTAGGCACGGATACAGCGTTGATTACAATAAAATTACCTGATATTACACTTGACGTATTTAAAAAATCTTTAATGGTTGAAGCATATTTGTTTGTCGATAGTACAAACCCGGTATCTTCGCTTCTTGGTGATTATCAGCCCCTTAGTATTGGCGAACTATTTGTTGGTTCTAATATAACTTCAAGCTGGTATGGCAATACTTTCTCTATCGAATATAATAATAATTCCACCCAAGATTTTCTCATTACCGGTACTATCTCCACAGATGGGCAGACAGTATCATCTGTAACTATCTTTGCAAGGGATTCCGGCTCGACCTCAAGCTATTTTGATTATAGTTACAGTGTAAAATCCATGAAGTTATCTGTTGTTACGGATAACGTGACGGAATTTAGGTTATCGGGAGATGAATTAATAAATAATATTAATAATGTTCAGTTCGCCGTGAATGGAAGAAATCCTTCGCGGATTGGCAGTTCTGATAGTTGGCAAAATTTTCTTACACACAGCAATACAACCGGCATCCCGGATGTATCACAACTCGTTCTTGCATTCGTGAAGTAATACGTTGAGTGAGAGAATCTTGAAACTCATCCGCCTAAAATTGCGTAACTCACTATTCTAATTTTCATCATTTTATCTACTCATCCAATATATATGAAATCTCTTCGTTTTTCCATTGCCATTGTATTTATTCTTGCATCGGCTCAACTTGTTGCAGCGCAGAATCTTTCGGATGTACTTCCTAAAGATCCAAGCGTCCGAACCGGCACGCTTGCTAACGGATTAAAATATTATATCCGCAAGAATCATAAGCCAGAGAACCGTGCAGAATTTCGTCTTGCGATCAAAACCGGTTCTGTCATGGAAGATGACGATCAGCAGGGGTTGGCGCATTTTTGTGAACACATGCAGTTCAATGGAACAGAGCATTTTCCGAAGGCTGATCTGGTTAATTTTCTCGAATCAACCGGCGTTCGTTTCGGTGCGCATTTGAATGCTTATACAAGTTTCGATGAAACAGTATATATGCTCCAGCTTCCGATGGATAAGCCTGAAATATTAGATAAAGGTATGCTCGTATTGGAAGATTGGGCAGGTCACGCAACGTTCGAAGATGTAGAGATCGATAAAGAGCGCGGAGTCGTCATCGAAGAATGGAGACTCGGTCGCGGGGCGAATGAGCGAGTGCAGAATAAGCACTTTCCGATCGAACTCTATAAATCGAAATATGCAGATCGTCTTCCGATCGGTAAGAAAGAGATCTTAGAAAAATGCTCTTATGAAACTCTCAGAAGATTTTATCATGATTGGTACCGTCCCGATTTGATGGCATTTATCGCTGTCGGCGATTTCGACATTGATAAAATGGAAAGCGAGATCAAGACGCGCTTTGGGAGATTAACAAATCCAACGAATGAAAAACCTCGCACAAAATTCACTGTCCCTCTTCATGATACGACACTCGTCTCAATTGCCGGTGATAAGGAATTGCAATTTCAATCTGCGAGCCTACTCTTTGAACGCCCGGAAGGGCATTCAGTCACTGTCGCTGATTACCGCCGCGATATTATCGGTAATATTTATGATGCGATGATCAATGAACGTATTCAGGAGATCATCCAGAAAGGCAATCCGCCCTTCGCATTTGCCGGAGTGAATGATGGTGAGTTTCTTGGGGGATTGAATGCGTATTCCGGTTTTGCCGCTATCGGACCTTCCGGAATTGATAAAGGACTGACGGCTCTGCTTGAAGAAATGTATCGGGTGAAACAAACCGGATTTACGGCGACAGAACTTGAGCGTCAAAAGCAAACCATGCAGACGAACATGGAAGAGCAATTTAAAGAACGCGATAAAACCGAATCCGGAAATTATGTGCAGGAATACTTGCGCAATTACCTTCATGATGAACCATATCCCGGAATAGAATACGAGAATAATCTTTACAAAAAATATCTTTCCGGAATTTCTCTTGATGAAGTCAATGCTCTTTCAGCAAAACGCATGGATGCCGGAAGCCGTGTGGTAACGGTTTCGTATCAGATAAAAGATGAAACAACGAAAGCGCCAAGTGAATCAGATATTCGCGCCATCATCCAAAACGCATCGAAAGCTTCGCTCATTGCTTACAACGATAAGACTAGTAATAAGCCATTACTTGCCGAGAAACCAAAAGCCGGAAAGATCACCAGCGAAAGCACAATTCCTGAACTCGGTGTCACTGAATGGAAGCTTTCCAATGGCGCTCGTGTCATCTTGAAGCCAACGGATTTCAAGAATGATCAGATTCTCTTTTCGGCATCAAGCCCCGGCGGAAGTTCGCTTGCAAGCGATGCCGATATTTATACGGCGAATGTTGCAGCAAACTTGATCGATCAAGGCGGCGTTGCAGATTTTGATGCAACCATGCTGAAAAAAATGCTTGCCGGGAAAAATGTTTCTATGGGACCTTCGATCTCTGAACTGCAGGAAGGCTTCCGAGGTAACAGCACTCCGAAAGATGCCGAGACGATGTTTCAGCTTCTCTATCTTTATGGAACTGCGCCTCGCAAAGACCCCGAAGCGTTTCAGGCATTCCAATCTCAGATGTCAACGTTCTTAAAAAATCGTGATGCCGATCCCGGAACGGCACTCAGAGATACCCTTCAAGTAACCCTTGCACAATATAGCCCTCGAGAAAAACCGTTTACATTGGATGCATTGAAGAAAGTTGATCTCGATAGAGCATATAGTTTCTATAAAGATCGCTTTGCTGATTTCAGCAATTTTACGTTCTTCATCGTCGGCAATATTGATATGAAGCAAATGCGTTCTTTGGTTGAAACGTATGTTGCCAGTTTACCTTCGAAGAACCGACATGAAACATGGAAAGATCGGGGCGTTACGTTTCCGAAAGGCATAATCAATAAATCTGTCTATAAAGGAATCGAACCGAAAAGTACGGTAAGCATCATAATGACCGGTCCGTTTGTGTGGAATGTAAAAAATAGGATTGAGATGCAGGCAATGTCCGAAGTACTTTCTATTAAGCTCCGCGAAACGTTGCGCGAAGATAAAGGCGGAGTCTATGGAGTTCGTTGCAGCATAATGCCGATGCACTATCCGAAACAGGAGTATCAGTTCACGATCAGCTTCGGCTGCGATCCAGCGCGAGTGGATGAGTTAGTTGATGCGACGCTTGCCAAACTCGATACGATGGTGATGAAAGAGCCGGATGAAACGTACATGACGAAAGTAAAGCAAATCCAGCTTCATGAAGACGAAGTAAATCTGAAAGAAAATAATTACTGGCTGCGCGCACTTTCACAATACTATTTCAACGGAGAGGATCCGAAGGCGCTTCTGCAGAGAAAAAATATGATTAGCGCACTCACTGCCGATGATATTCATCATGCAGCAGAAATATATTGCGCAAAAGGAAACATGGTAAAAGTTGTGCTCTATCCGGAGAAGAAGAATTAATTCTCATGGTTTTATCAAAATGTCATTGCGAGGAGGGCTTTAGCCCGACGTGGCAATCTAAAAACTTGAAGAGTAATACTACTATTTAAGTTTTTAGATTGCTGCTTCGTTGCTCCTCGCAATGACATTTCTTTCTAATGCACAACACTCACCTTCGCCGTGGACTGATTTCCACCGGAGATCAAACGGAGAATGTATGTTCCTGTCGGAAGTGTTGCCGTACTCCAATTGAGATCGTATTCGCCTGTGTCTTGATGACCTCCAAAAATATTTCCGTATTGTTTTCCGGAAATACCATAGACAATAAGCGAGGTATAGCCTGCGTTATTTATTGTATAATGGATGAGCGCATGATCTGTCGAAGGATTCGACACATGAAGCAGAACGGGACTTTCAGCAGGTGAAGCATGAACTGCAAATCCGAAGAGTGATGCTTTTATAACTCCTGTCGGCGTTGCAGCAAAGACATCTTTCGTTGTAGCAGATAGTGCATTCACTTGTACTTTACCTGCCGTTGCTTGGAATTGCCATGACTTTCCGTCATCGGAAGAAATATAAATTCCCGTAGTTGTTCCTGCAGCAAGAAGAAGTCCATTCTGCCAAAAGCATTTTATCGCAATAGTATCAGTAGCTATTCGTTGCCAGGGATTTGCTACTGTATCAGGTGAACGATATATTCCACTGTCGGTGCCGACGAAAAGACGACCCGCTCTTTTTATCAAAGCGCGTATGGGAGTAGTCTCAGTAAATCCTGCGGAAACCCAACCAAAATCTTTACCATATTTCCATACGGTTTGTGCTGTCTTTACGCCTACGTAAAGAATTGTATCATCGGAATATAATGCCGTTGCTATAAGCGGTGAAAATTGCTTCCAAGAATTTCCGTTATCGCTCGAAGAATAAATTCCGCTGTCACCGCTTACAACAATTGCTGCATCATACTTTACTATTTGTGAGATCGCCATGATCGGAATGCCATTCTTTAACTGCGTCCATGAATTTCCGTAATCAGTTGAAATGTGAAGACCACCGGTGCTATGAGAGGGAAGTGCATCTGTTCCGGCAAATACGATCGAGCCGATACTGAGAATTGCAGTGACGTTCGCACGAGTTAATCCTTTCGGATGCTGCATCCAAAGTTGCCCGGCATCATTTGAAGTAAAAATGAAATTCCCCGGTCCTCCGGCATAGATAAGATGATAAAATGATCCGAGAGCAGTTACCGGCACCATCGGCAATCCGGCGCTTGCAACTTGCCAGGCATCGCCGTTATTCGTTGAGTAGGAAATACCAAGTAATGACCCTGCCAAAACACGGTCGTCGCCATCGGCAGCAAATAATGATTGGATGGAAAGATTCGATAAGCCGTTGTTGACAAGTGACCACGTTGCTCCATCATCTATTGAGCGGTAAACTCCTACATCGGCATTTGGATTTGTCGTCCCGGCAAAAATTGTTTTATGATCTCCCGAAAGTGTCAGCGAACTAATAATATCATTGCTGCTTATTCCTGTGCCGGAAACATCCCACGTTGCTCCGTCATCGGTTGATTTATAAACTCCCGCATCGGTGCCTGCATAGACCGCCGAACCCTTCAGTAGAAAAGTATGAACAACTTGATTGCTGATCACATCGGTTGGCTCGTTCCAGGAGAATCCGTTATTTACAGATCGCTCAATTCCAAGACCTTCGGCGATCATAAGTGACGTTCCCGTTGCGATCATCGCATTAGCGGGACGATTTGCAATATCGGCATATGGCTTCGTCCAATGTTTTCCTGAATCAACAGAGCGAAAAATTCCATCGCCGCCGAGACAGGCAAAAAGAGTATCGTGAACATCTTTGATGGCATAGACAAGCGAGAATTGCGGCAGACCTGTATCCCGAACGAACCATGTTACGCCTGCATCGCTGGAGATGACAACCCCTGCGGAGCCGCCGACAAAGATGCTCTGGTCTTTCGTTGCAATATCGCGGACGATTCCCGTGACGTAATAATTTTTCGTCCACGAACTGCCGCTATTGGTTGAAGAGTATAGCCCGGTATTTGTCCCCGCATAGAACACAATGCCGGAGGATCCGAACGTATTCACTTGAGTAGCAGAAGGTCCTTGAGTCGGACTCCAGCCAAGATCTTGTCCCAAAGCAGGACGAAAGATCATGAACAATGCGACAACGACAAAAACTGACACAACAAATTGCTTCATAATTCCTGTGGTGAGAATATTTAGGTAATGGTAAAAGCGAAAAACAGGCAATTAAGTTTGCGGAGGGGTACTTACTACACTAATAAATCAATATATTGTCAATGCCATTACGGGGAGTCCGCGGCGGCGGATTAGTCCGAGAAAGCAATCTAATAATTTTATCATTAGTCTAAATATCTAGATTTTAGATCGCAACATCGTCGGCAAGCACACTTCTCGCGATGACAAATTGAAGTTTTCGGAGAATGAGAAATTCAGGCTATTCAGGCAATAAATATTTTTACGCAGATTCTAAATCCTTCTCCATTAGATTTTTGCTGGCGCTGCGTTCTTGACCTCTGTTTCAAGAAGAATAAAAAATTCCGGATGTTCAGTGCGGAAATCATTTTTGAAATGATTGAGGAGTGAAGTACCTATTGGCTCGCCGGTCATTTTATAACGAATTATCTCTCCGATGATCTGATAAAAATAAATCCATGCGCTTGTTGAAAGAGAGATGCGCCTTGAACGAAGCCACTTAATATTCCTTTCAACAAGTTGATCTGCCAACGCAAAATCATCTTGCTTAAAAGCATTTACCGATTCCAATCCTCGGATTTGGACTTCGTAGGCGAGGAAAAATTTTTCGCGGTTTTTAGACTTTAATATTTCGATTGTTTCTGCGGCTGCTCCGACATAACCCTCACCAATTTCAAGAAGTGTTTTCAAAATTAGTGATGTGATGAATAAAGATCGTGTAACGTTCACGATTTGATGGCTTCTAAATTCAGACAGTATTTTATGAGCGGTCTGGAAGTCTTTCGCTAAAAAGGCAACACGGGTAAACCTCATAAGATATAATGCTCCTCGTGAGGTTTCAGGCGTTTGTCCTTTATAATACTTTAAAAAAGTTTGTAACGCTTCCTTTGCATTACCGAAGAACATAGCTTGTTCGTTGGCGATCTGTAACTCTATGATCTGTTCCAGATTCGCCTCAAATGCAGAACGGTTTTCTTGAACTATTGCAAGGGAACGCTCTAACCACCTATGCTGTGTAACGGAATCGGTTCGTTGATAAATACAAGCTTTCCATTCAGCCTGAAAATATTCAAACTGGACGTTAGGATTTGGAGATGCTACGGCTTGTTCGGAAACTTCGTCAAGAAGTTGTCTTGAATACGTGGACATTTGTGCAAGATTCATTTTCTTTTTTGTCGGCAGTGCAGCAATTCGGTAAAAGATCATTTTTACGCGAAAATATAATGCATCATCAACATCTGGATTGTCTTTACTATTATGCCATTTATTCCCATATTCCTCCATGAGGTCTAAATCAATAAGACCTATCGGAAAACTAATGATATTTAAAAATAAATATTTGTAATATCGCTCCAGTGCATTCTTGTTCTTTTCGTAAAGTAATCGTTTTTCGATTCGCTGAGCTTCAGTGATAAACGGACGGTAAAGAAATTTTCCTTGAAAAAATTTCAATGTGGCAAACTCTTCTTTCGGAGCGAGAATTCTGACGCATTCTTCAACGATCTCGGAAAAAAGGCGGTACAAATTTTCAGTCTTTATATGGAATATCTTGCACAGTTGATTCGTAGCGGGCGGAGAAGAAGGGGCTGCTGCAATTCGTTCAAAAAGAAGCCGCGAACGCTCGGACAGTCGGAAGTCCTGACGGATTTTTTCTATCTCCACTTGGGAAAGAGTTCGTAATAAATTAGCTAACAGCATTTTTGTTGAATTCCTAAAAGCAAATAATAGAATGCAAAACCCTGAGCAAAGTTACTTCATCTGCTCCACATCGTATTCAACCATTTTTTCTAAATTATATATCCTAAGGTTTTGCCCATTCACGGGTATTGGCTGAGATATTTGAGTTATATGCCAAAGAAGTAAGCATTTTGGGCATTATTTTTCTCACTTCTGATTCTTTAGCCGTTCTAATCTTACACTACCTAAGGTTTGATGAATTATTATTTAAGGTTTTGCCTATTCACGGTCTTGTTTTTGATACATCACTTTGTGTATTTTTGAAGTACAAAGCAACGCAGACCCATTTTTGCCCATGTCGAAGCCTTGCTATTTTCTTGTTCGTTGTTACTATTCTATTTAATATTATGACCTTAAAACGAATTCTTATTTGCTTACTCGCACTATTTGCCCAGAAAAGTTATGCGCAACACTCATTGCAACTCGATGACGGCTTGTCACATTACTCGCTCATCACCAGTTCGAATCCCGGCGGAACATATATTTTACCTCCCGGTGGCGGAACGCTACTGACATCCGGTTCGACGTGGTTGCTTGCCGGAAACGCACTGACTGGAGTATCTCCCACAACCCCGACGCAGATCTTCGGTTCTACGAATGCTTATGACGTTGTCATGGCAACTGCAGGCGTTGAGCAATTGCGGCTGCGAAATTCCGGAGGGATCAATATCCCGGCAACTACCTCAGGAGGCATCGGTGTGATCTATCAGAACGGTACAATATTTATGCATAGCATTGGGGGCAATTTTTTTGCCGGCTCTGGGGCGGGTAATCTTGCGACGGTTGGCACAGGCAATTCCGGAATAGGGGCTAATGCGCTTGCCAACAATACGACGGGCATATTTAATACGGCAATTGGCGATCAGGCGATGCTCACCAACTCAACCGGAAGTGAGAATACCGCCGTTGGTTCTGGGGCGCTGACAAATAATACAACCGATGGGCTGACAGCAGTCGGATTTTGGGCATTGCAAACTAATACGACCGGCACTGCGAATACAGCTCTCGGATTTTTTGCGCTGCAAGGGAACAGTAGCGGCGGTGCGAACACGGGCCTCGGTGCTGAGGCTTTACGAATTAACAGCTCAGGCAGCAGCAACACCGCAGCAGGGTCACACGCTCTCTGGAAAAATCTCGGCGGCAACAATAACACAGGTGTTGGAACGGACGCTCTACTGAGCAATCTGAACGGCAATCAAAACACCGCAATTGGTGAAGGTGCGCTCTTTACGAATACGTCAAGTGACAATACGGCAGTGGGATTCGGTGCTGCCGGAAATTCAGTAGGGGTTTCGGGTATAACATCAATCGGCTCAAGGTCGCTACAGAATAATACTTCCGGTAGCATGACTGCCGTCGGTTATCAGGCACTCACATCGAATACGACAGGCATCGAAAACACTGCAGTCGGATACCAAGCTTCAAAAGCGAGTTCCACAACGCATTTTAATACAGCGTTTGGCTTCCAGACGCTTCTTGTGAGCACTGGAACCGGCAATACTGCACTTGGATCTGAAGCACTTATAAAAAATACTACCGGAGATTATAACATTGCTGTTGGATTTAATGCGCTCGGAGGAAATACGACCGGAACAGATAATGTCGCAGTAGGTCAGGCGGCTCTGGGGAAAAATACAACGGCTTCAAGCAATACTGCTCTGGGTTTCCAGGCGCTTGTTGAAAACCTGACAGGTTCGGATAATACTGCACTTGGTATTGATGCGCTTTTTTTTAACAGTACCGGAGATTTAAATACGGCTGTCGGTCGCCTCGCACTTGTCAATAATAAAACCGGGACTTTTAATACTGCCATTGGCGGCGATGTTGGAGCAACTAATACTACAGGCTCGAAGAACACGTTCGTAGGATATTCATCAGATGCAACAGCCAATAATTTAACGAATGCTACTGCAATCGGATTTAATGCCTCTGTTTGTGCATCGAACACAATGGTATTCGGCGACGGAAATGTCATTGGTTGGGGATTTGGAGTTTGCCCTGCGGCGGGTAATGCCATTCAAGTCGGTACAAATAATACCAATGGCAACGGCGCTACACTTACTACTGGCGGCGCTTGGACGAATGGCTCCTCGCGTACATTCAAAGATCGCTTCACAGCGGTTGATGGAAACGAAGTTCTTGCAAAGATCGAAAAACTCAATGTGCAGGGCTGGTATTATAAAGGCAGCAATGAGTTTCACATCGGACCGATCGCAGAAGATTTCTATTCGGCATTCGGAACGGGCAACCAGGATAATGAGAATTATTCCTCTATGCATATTTCAACAATTGATCCTGCGGGCGTAGCCATCATCGGCGTTCAGGAATTGAAGAAAGAAAACGAAACCTTAAAAACGAAGGTCGAAAGACTTGAGGAAGAAATGAACGAGATCAGATCTCTCTTGAAAAAATAAGATCAAAATTTTTCGCGAAGCAGCTTGAAATAGTTGGCTGAGGTTACAACTCCGGTCCGGTATGTGGGAAAAACCTCAGTTGACTATCATATAGCTGCAAAGCGAATAAAAAAAGTTTGTCATGACTACAGCCCGAATGTGAGGGCGAAGATTAAAATTTTTCTTTCATGCGGAAAGATGCCGTTGCCCGAGAAATCCTAAAAGGTCAGGGGAGGACTTATGGCAAGTGTGCAGATTCCTGAAACCGAAAGAAGAAGGAAGGTCGTTCGTTCGCCAGCGCTGAGGGCTTAGTCGGGCAATATTGTTTGCTGCTTATATATTGATCGTGATCATATTCTCTAACTTCCCCCACCCGCCATTAGCGGGGTTTTCATCTTGTCCTCGAAAAATTTCGTATATTTGTACCAAATAACTTCGGTGGAGGTTGCCCAACTGCCGAAATACCCGTGTACAATACTATTCTGACTAAAAAATATGATACGCAAATCATTTGGAATCATCGTGTTAGCGATCCTTTCCTTTGCCCCCAAAGTATTTTCTCAAGGACATCAACTTCAGCTTGATGATGGCTTTGGAGCCTATTCACTTATTAGAGGTTCATCCGGCGGCGGCACGTATACACTGCCTAACCCTCCGGGTACTCTTGTCACGACCGGCTCTTTGCCCGGGTTTGCATGGGCATTGAATGGTAATAACCTCGCCGGAGTTGACGGCACCAACAATCTTCTCTGAAGCATTGCCGGATCGGCATTGACTCCGGTGAATATCGTTGTGAACGGTGTACGGGCAATGAGATATGTCTATACCGGTGCCGGTGCGAATATCATTGGCGGCGATGCATCGAATTCTATTGCTGCAGGTGGTACGAATAATACTATCTCAGGCGGCGGAGCTGCGGGATTTACCAATAATATTTCTTCAACCGGTTCCTATAATACGATTGGCGGCGGCGGTGCGAACGTCATCAGCGGTACGTTCTTTACCGGTACGATCGGCGGCGGTGGATATAATCAGGTTTCTGCGTTCCGTGCAACTGTTGCAGGTGGTGCAGGAAATACTGCTTCCGGACAAGGCGCATTTGTCGGAGGCGGTGAAAATGGAGCAGCCCTCGGAGCAAATAATACAGCTTCAGGCACCGAATCTATGGTCGGAGGAGGACAGAACAATACTGCTTCAGGTGTACACGCTGTTGTTGCAGGTGGACAGAATAACTCTGCAACTGCAGGAGTCAACGGACATACCTTTGTCGGAGGTGGTCAGAATAACCAGGCTACTGGTTTTGCTGCTACGGTCGCAGGTGGTAACACTAACACTGCTACCAATAACGAAGCATTCGTCGGAGGCGGTACTTCCGTCAATGCAACAGGATTCAGAGCTGTTGCTACTGGCGGTGCCGGTATCACTTCTTCGAACAACGAAACATTCGTTGGCGGTGGTGAATCTAATACTGCATCAGGCGACCATGCAACTCTCACAGGCGGCAAATCCAATACTGCTTCCGGTGCAGGCTCATTTGTTGGCGGCGGCGGATTTGATGGAGCTTCGACATTAGGAAACACTGCAAGCGGCAGTGCTTCAGTAGTGAGCGGCGGACTTAATAATCTTGCAAATCAGCCTTATTCATCTATCGGCGGCGGACAGGATAACCAAGCAACAGGAGCTTTCCACGCATCAGTTGGCGGTGGTTTTTCAAACCGTGCAACGGCGCAAGCATCTGCTGTAGCAGGAGGAAGTTCGAACAGAGCAAATGGTGCTGGTTCATTCGTCGGAGGCGGCGGATATGATGGAGGAGCAACTACAGGAAATGTCGCAGGAGGAAATGCCTCAACGATCAGCGGAGGAATTGGAAATACAGCGAGCGGATTGTATGCGACTGTCGGTGGCGGTTCATCAAACACTGCAAGCAATACCAATGCAACGGTTGCAGGTGGTTCTACGAACAATGCAAATGCCATTTCTGCTACTGTCGGTGGCGGTGCTTCGAATCATGCCTTTGGTGGTACTTCTACTGTTGGTGGCGGTACGAATAATAATGCTACCGGAAACGGCGCTACTATTGCAGGTGGACAGGTGAATATCGCAGGTGGCGGCGTTGCAAGCGCTATTGGTGGTGGTACGTATAATACTGCTTCTGCGAACTATTCTGCTATCCCGGGTGGTAACGGACTCACATTAAGCGCAGCAAATTGCTTCGGATTTCTGAATGCATCGACGGCTGCGGCTGATGTCATGATCATCTCTGCATCAGGTACTTCCGTATTCGGAAATACCGATCTCTGGCTTGCAAATAACGATAACGCTGCTCGTGGTCTTCGCTTCTATCAGAAGCAGAATACTACCGGTGCTTTCCCGACGGCTGCGGTATATTATTCAAGCTTGAAGGCAAACGCTACGGCACAGACCGATAATATTGTGTACACATTACCTGCTGTTGCTCCGACTGCTGGTCAGTCGCTGACAGTGAATACTGTTGCAGGAGCGAATCCTATTGCAGTTGATCTGAAATGGGCTGCTGGCGGTGGAACAGGACAGCCGAAGTTTGTTGTAAGTACGCAGGCTACCGGATATGCAATTGCAATAACCGATCAACTTGTTCAAGGAGATATAAGCGCAGGCAATGTAACTTTCACTTTGCCAAATGCGAATACCTTTACTGCTGGACAAACTATTGTTATTAAAGCGATTGCACCAACTAATCCCGCTTCACTTTTTTCACTAACTGTTGCAAAAACAGGTGGTCAACTTATCGATGACGGAAATGATGGTGCTATAAATCCATTACTAGAAGCAGGGACGATTCGCCTGTATAGCGACGGTGTTGCAAATTGGTATTCGTGGTAATTTAATTTTCATATAGACCAAAGGGGCGTTCAATGCGAATGCCCCTTTTTTATTCCGGAACATGAAACAACTTGAACTGTCAGATTTCACACCGCATATAGGTTCTGCATTTACGGTATCCTTTCATCTCAATGGCGAACCTGCCTCATCAGATTTCATTCTGAGCGAAGTAGTGCCGTATGCTCTCGATGCCCGTGATATACGGGTAACCGCACCCTCGGATGAACTCCGAACTGCTCCATTCTCCTTATTTTTTACAGGAGTCTTGGACGGCTATTTACCTCCCAACGTTTATATATTCCATCACCCATCCTTCACGGAAGATATGGAATTGTTCATCAATTGCACTGGTCCCGTTGCAGGTGGTGATGGTCACCAGTATGAAGCGATATTCGGGTAATGCGGAAATAGGTAGGGTGTGCAATGGGGTGGGAGGACTGAATGGGGGGTGAGGGGTCACGGACTGAATGGGGGGAGGGGTCACGGACTGAAGTCCGTGCTACTGACTTCTCTGCGCATTAAAAAATGCATGGGGTATTCCTTGGTGGTTTTGAATCCGAACCCTGCATAGAATTTCTCATTATGGGGTTTCCATTTTTCGTACATCACTGTAGCGGTGATGTTTTTTTTATCTGCTTCTTTAATAATTGCTTCCATGACCAGAGATCCGATCCCTTTTTTCTGGAAGGCGGGGATGATGATCAGATCAACAATAAAGGCATTAGATTTTTCCCATAGTATGCCGAGCCTTCCGATAGGTTTTTTATCGTATTCGATAATATCATATTCCATATCCGAATAAAAATTATCGAAATGCGCCTGCTGGGCATTAAACTGATGTTCAAAAAAAGAATTTCGCTGCGCATCGTTCACCCACATGACGGGCGCAGTTTCTTCTTCGCGTGATGATTCATACGCTTTTCGCAAAAAAGCCTCATCGCTTTTTTTGCGTGCCCGCAATGTAAGGTGTTTTGAATTGAGGGATAACGACATTATAATATAAAAAAAAGCGGAGAAAAATTTCCTCCGCTTTTTGCAAATAATGAATCTGTTTAATTCTGGCTCGGGAACACTCCGAAAAGCGAGATACAAAAGCTGATCGCTAAATACGGCTGTTGATTATTATGCGAACCTCCGCCCCCGCCTGAGCCGACTGCATTGGCAGCCATCGTGGCATTCGTTGCACCAACACCAGCATAGACATTCGTATTCGTGCCGGAAACTCCGGCAGGGATAGTCGCGCCCACAGGGGTTTTGGAATTACCGTTTGCTGTTGTGGCATTGATGCTATGTGTGTGCGACGGCATCTGATTCACTGTAAGGGTAACAGCCTCTGCGCCAGCTGCCTGGCCGATTGTATAAAAACTGAGCCCTGCTCCTTGTCCCTGATGAATAGGCATTCTTCCGCGTAGATCGGGTAGTGCAAAAGTACTTTGTCCGTCGCCGCCGTATGTCGTTCCGATAAGGTTGAACAGAGTAGTATATTGATCTATAGGTAGAAGCGAGCCATCACAGAATGCCCATCCTGCCGGAGGAAAGTTGCCTCCGAACATCATGATCTCTCCGACGTATGGTGTATTCATAATTACTATGTTATTTTATACGTTTAAAAATTAACTTCTTGGTGGGAATATTCCTTGCAATGCGATGATATAATTCAGCGTAAGATATGGCTGAAGATTATTATGCGGATTGCCTCCCATAGCAAGCATACCGGTATTGACACCATTGGCGGCGGCAGCGGAATAAATGTTCGTATTCGTACCCTGAACACTTGCCGGTATATTCCCGGAAGGGTTTTTCAAATTCCCGTTTGTACTCAAAACAGGGAAAGGAGTCGTGAAACTATGATCATGTGAAGGCATTTCCGCATCTATGATCGTATGGTTATCTTCGCCGCCGTTTTGCCCGAGAGCGTAATCCTGCAATCCCGGTCCCTGCGAAAAATGAATCGGTACCCTGCCCTGCAGGTCGGGTAAAGCAAAAGTGGACGTCCCGTTTCCGCCGTATGTCGTACCCAAAAGCGAGAATAGCGCAGTATTCTGTGAGATAGGTAAGATCTGCCCGCTGCAGAAAGCCCATCCCTTCGGTGCAAAGTTAAAGCCAACAATCGTGATCTCGGCTACAAATGGTGTTGCCATAAGAGTAAGTATTTATGGATTAAAAAATCAGTGAAAAATTAGTTTGGTGACGGGAAAATCCCCTGTAAGGCAATGCAAAGATTCAGTGTCAGATACGGTGCGATATTATTATGTGGCTGAGATCCGCCTAATGCTGTGCCCGTAGTCAGTGGCATGGAAGCATTGGGTGCCGCCGTTGAATAGATATTGGTCTGCGTTCCCTGCACCCCTGCCCATGAATTCCCTGCAGGTGATTTGAGGTTCGCGTTCGCATTGACAACAGGAATAGGGTGAGAATGCCCGGCTTCATTAGTTGTCAGCGTATGACTTTCTTGCCCGCTCGATTCTCCGAGTGTATGTCCATTACCCATGTGCATTGCCACTCTGCTTTTGAGATTAGGCAGTGCAAAAGTTGTCTGTCCGTTTCCACCGTATGTCGTCCCAAGCAAAGCGAATAATGCCTGGTTTTGGTTTATCGGCATAAGCTGACCGTTGCACTGTGCAAAGCCCTTAGGCGCAAATTGGAACGAGAACGTATAGATCTGTGCTAAGAACGGAGTTGACATATATTTATCTCCTTATGTTATAAAACTTTTAGAAAAAATGTTAGATTAATTCATCGGGTATGAATGCACAAAACCGGATTGCTCATTCTCAACCAATCGGAAATCTGCATTGGTAATTGCATTTGGCATATTGATCGTTGCAACGATGTGCCCGTCATCGGGGCGTGCCATTTTGATGATATAAATTGGAGCTTCACTTACGTGTGTCGCAGCGCTGGCTCTCTGCTCGCCTCGTGCAGAAATGAAGGAAGCGTTATTCTTTACTTCGATCATCTTTGCGGTATCATAACCCAGCACAGCAAAATCATCGGCTTCGCTTCCATAAGCAGCGCGGTATCGTGCGGCAAATTCAGCGGAGTGTTGTGAACCGTCAGCAGCGTAGGTGCTTGCACCGATCATGCCAATCGCGTTCACACCAAGCTCGCGAAGCACACGCGGTTGGATCATCATCCCTGATGCCACAACCTGTTTGCTTTGTCCGTGAGTGGTGTTCTTGAATGCCGACATAAATATGGTGGCTTCATGGTCTGAATAATTTGCGAAGACAAATGATGCTTCGTCGCTTGCGGCAAGTGCCGCAGCTTCTACCGGAGAAAGATTGGTGTTCGGGCTTCCGGAAATATAGGTGTTGGTGATCTTTCCGCCCTCGGATTCAAAACCAGAGGTGAAGGCATAAAGCGCATCGTATCCGCTATCAAAAAATGAAGTGGCGCATACTGCAGTCTTGCCGATATTCTTTGCGGCATACTGACCGAGCACATAATGTGACTGCCACAAATTCATTGAGCTGTGAACAAAGTTGTCATTGACAAGATCTTTATTGAAGAAATTCTCTCCAAGATTTGCCTCGATAAACCGGATGTTCGCTTCTTTGACCACATTAGCAAGCGGAGCGGCAACTTTAGAATTTAACAAGCCAACAACAATATTAATATGACTACCCATAACAAGCTTCTGCAGCTTTGTCGAAGCCGGAACAGTACCGAACTCTTCAACGATGTAGCTGAAGGGCAGGCTTCCATCGGCACGTTTGCTCTCATTCAATGAAAGGTTGAAGCCGTTCAGGAATGATGAGGAAAATTCGCGAGAAGAAGAATCGGGTAAGAGAAGACCGATCTTCAATCCGGTCGTTGTCGAACCGGGTGTACCGGTCGCCGCACGAAGCGCAGATTCACCGGCATGTAAAATTGGTGAGGTTACGACGGCTGCTCCTGCTAATCCAAAAGCTTTGAGAATGCCGCGGCGTGATAAGAAACCTTTTTTCTCGTTTTCCATATCGAATTAATTTGATAGAACTTACAGCACGTACATCAAAGAAATGCATAGTATCCACTTCAAGTATACGAAGATTTTCAGAGCGCACTGTGAAAACGGAAATTTAAATAAGATTCCGGTAATAAAGAGGCGAAGGATGTCAGACTTTCATCATATAAATAAGAAGAGGAAAGGGAATCTATACTACTGTTAGTTTGAGAATAATAGTTCGCATTTGCAAGACATCGCTATTTTCTT
Organism: Kapaibacterium sp. (SeqCode); assembly: GCA_038210275.1. Lineage (GTDB taxonomy): Bacteria > Bacteroidota > Ignavibacteria > Palsa-1295 > Palsa-1295 > PALSA-1296. The sequence goes on from JBBQWV010000020.1 coordinate 44,755, forward strand.
TCGTATATTTGCATACCATATTACCGATATAAGTACACCACGTTGCTTATTCGGACTTTATTTCATGTAATATACTGACCAACATGCTGATTCGTAAAGCACTATTTACCTTTGCATTCTTACTTTGCGTTGTTTCTTATTCATTCGGACAAGGACATGCTCTACAAGTTGATGACGGGCTTTCGCATTACTCGATGATCAAACCAACGAGCGGCGCTCTCGGTGTGATCTTCACATTGCCCTCAGTGCTGACGAACCAAACATTCCTTACGCAAGGCATTGGTTCACCAACAGTATCGAATGCATGGCTGCAAGGCGGGAATAATAACGGTACCGGTGCACCGGATCCGATTATCCCGAATTATGGAAAGATGGGAACATTGGATAATGTCGATCTCAGTTTCATCACCGGAGGTCTTGCTAACGTCCGTATGACGATTCTCGCTTCAAACGGCAATGTCGGTATCGGTGATCTTGCGCCTTCTAGCCCTCTATCTGTTAAAAAAATCACTAATGGACCTGTAGCAACTTTTGCAAATACGAGCGGCACAGATTATGCCGTTGTGGTATTAAATGGTACTGGTACGGGCGGCTATCTGAGCTTTCAGAATTCCGGTTCACAGAAAGCCTTTATATATACGAATGGCACTACGATGAATTTAGGAACAGAATCTGGGTCTTCGGATGTGGTATTGTATTCGAACGCAACCGAAAGAATGCGTATCCTGGGTGGAGGTGATATCAATATCAATAATCTCTCAGGAAATACCACGATCGGAAGAAACGGAGCTACAACGAATCTTAATTCGACTACTATCGCAGTCCCGAATATCCCGACAAACACATTGAATACCAATGTGATGATCCGTAATGGCAACAACATGAGCGTTTCGACTCTCACGTTCCTTGCCGGCGGTGGTACGTTGAACACCATTCCAAAGTGGACACCAGATGGTGTGACGCTCGGAGATTCGAAACTTACCGACAACGGAACAATCCTTGCCTATAACGGCACGACTATCAATCTCGTCACTGCAACGACAGCTACTACAGGTTACCAGATCGCAGGTGCGACTATACTTCATAATACCGGTACCACTAATACTTTTGTTGGCTTGGGTTCTGGCTCAGCGATTGCCGGCGGTGCAGCTAATACAGCCGTCGGATCAAATGCACTCAATGCTAATTCAACGGGTCCTTCTAATACGGCTGTCGGCACAAATGCGCTGCTTATAAATGCAAACGGAGCTAATAATACAGCAGTTGGTGTGGATGCTCTTAGAAATAATGTCGGTGGAAATTCTAATATCGCTATCGGCGGTGCGGCCCTTTTGAAGAGTAACACGAACGATAATGTAGGCGTCGGATTTTTTGCGTTGTCTAATACGACGGGCGCTGGCAATATCGGTTTAGGAACCGGAGCAGGTGGCACAAACACTGTCGGTACGAATAATACATTCTTGGGCTTAAACGCCAATGCCTCGGTTAATAATTTAACCAATGCAACGGCTATCGGAGCAGGTGCAATCGTCGGGGCAAGCAATAGCTTGGTGCTCGGTAATGCTGTTACCGTTGGTATCGGGACTTCATCTCCCGCAGTAACAGTTGGCAAACTTGACGTAGTTGGTACGGGAGCGATCTCTCAATATGGTATTTCCCGCGTATCCAATTCTAATGCCGGAGGCTTAGGCGGAACTCTCGGTATCAGCAATCCTAATGGTGGAGTAGTAGGCACTGCCGCTGCAATCGGATTTGATGTCGATGGTACAACTCTCTGGACAGCCGGTGGCGTTAACGCAACGAATGCAGAAATACGCGCTATTAATATGAATGCTGGCAGCAATGCTACAGATCTTGCCTTCTCCACATGGACTGGTGCTGGTGAATTTGAAGGAATGAGATTGCAGTCTAACGGAACCCTTCTTCTCAATAATCTTCCTGCAAGCGCTTCGACAACTGTTGTCACGAGCAATGCCGGAGTACTTGAATCACGCTCGATCGCTTCTATTGCAGTGACCGGGTCAGGTACGCAGAATACTCTTCCGAAATGGAACAACGCAGGCGGAACAACGCTTGGTAATTCACTTCTTTCCGATAACGCAACCACACTTACCTATACCGGTACCGGTGGTCTTAAGCTCAGCGGAAATCTTACAATGACTACTGCGGCAAATATAATCACGAATCCAGGCACAGAAATGATCGTGGAGCAAACTGGTGCAGGAATTGGACCAACGCGTATCCGCCTTCAGAATATTAACGCTTCAAACGGCATGGTCTTGGAGCAGTCTTCAGCCAATAATGTTGTTGACCTTGGGATGAAACCCGGATCAGGAGTACAATCGAATCTGCGTTTGGAGGCAAGAAATGCTTTTATGACTAATCCTGCAAGCAATACGAACGGCGAGTTCCAGTTTTATGACGATGCGCTTGGTGGAGGAGCTACAAAAACGTTTTCTATTGGAAAATCTACAGCGTCATTCTTTACGAATGTCGGTATCGGAACTGCGACCCCTGCTGCTCCGCTTTCTTTTGGTGGAAGTGCCGGAAAGAAAATATACCTTTATGATGCGACGGCAACTGACCGCTATGGTTTCGGTATTAATACTTCCGAGCTTCAGACCTTCATGACTACCGGAGCTCATTTTTCATGGAATAAAGGCGGTGATTTCCAGCCAAGCGGCACAAACGAATTGATGCGCTTAACAAGCGTTGGTAATCTTCAGAATACCGGTGATAATCCTCTTGCACAAGATGGAAATGGTATTAACAATACCGGTTTTCAATGGGAGGGCAGCGGTACAGGGTTTACAGGTAATTTTTCAAATCTGAGCGCTGTTAATGGCGCTGACGGAATCCAGATCGCTATGGCATCCAACACGGGCAATGGAAGAGCGATAGATGTTACCACAGGCACGAACTTTGGTATCAATGGCGGAGGTGGCTTAAGAAGCGAAGTGTTCCGTGTGATGAATAACGGAATCACATTTTCCGGTGGTGCTAATCCGAATGCAAATAATACGAATGACCTTGGAACACCTGCTCTTCAGTGGAGGGATCTTTACATTTCAGGAATCGGGCACTTTAATGCTGTCAATCCTAATGTCGATAATACCAATGATCTGGGAACTCCGACTTTCCGATGGAGAAGTTTGTATGCCGGTACATCTCTACTACTCGGCAGCTCTTCGTATTGGTCGTTTACTCCTTCCGGAGCTGATCTCACTATCGCAAGTGCCTTTGATCGTTTGATATTTCAGATCAATACAGATGCCTCAGGTTCAGGTGAGTTTACTGTGTTTCTGAATAATAGCGCAACACCCATGTTCCAAGTAACAGGTAATGGCGTTGCAATTGGCAACGGGACACCGATCTTGAGAGAAATTAAGCCTGGTGGTGCACCATTTGGCGCAGGAGGTTTCACCGTAGGTGCTGGTGCCACTGCCAGCTTCAGCATTTTCGGAGGTGGCTTTGCAAATTTGAATATCAATGACGTAGTAATTGTCACGTTTGACGATGCCGCTAATGCCGCCATAGCCGGAGGATTGATTTGGACTTCAGGAGTCACAGTTTCAAATGGCGGTGGTGGAACAGTTAAGGTTAACATGTATAATCCTACAGCTGCTGCTGTTACCATTCCTGCCGGAACAAACCAGTGGTTTACGATCATTCACCAATAATATTGATGAAACGCATTCTGAGAAAGGGATATTTTTCGGCAGCGATCTGCTTGCTTGGGCTATCCCTTTCTCTCAATGCAAGAGCCCAGGTTCCTCAGCCACCCAGAAAGCTTGCGGCTAATGAATTTTTTGTGACCTACAAGACTGAAGGTCCAAATGCGCATGATACATCATATATTGTGCGGAGCAACATCAAAGTTAAGATCACACGGAAAGATAGCACTGCAAACATTGCTGTTCCAAATCAGAAGCTTGAAGAGTTATCAAAGCAAAATGCCGATCTTCGCAAAGAGCTTGATGAGATCAAGGCACTGCTAAAAAAATAACTTGCGTACTTAAGAATTCAACAAACCCCGCCAATTCGGCGGGGTTTTTCTTTTATCTGAATTTAAGGAATTTTGTGCAAAAATTAAAAATTTGCTCAAAAACTTCCGTATCTTTGCATACTACGTAATCCCCACATACACCGGAGCCGCTTAGTTAGGAAGGGTTGTCGGACGTTTTAGCACGTTTCGAATTGATTAAACTGACCATTATGCGACTTCGTACCAACCTTTTGGCGTTCTGCGCTATTTTCTTTTTTGCATCTTCTTCTTTTGCTCAGCATTCGCTTCAAGTGGATGATGGTGCCGGTCATTATTCGACCATCGTCGGAAGTAATCCCGGTGCAACATTTACTCTTCCTCCAGGACCTGGGACAGTAACGCTGATCACCGGCTCGGGAAACCAGAATTTCCTGACAAAATGGACTAATGCCGGAGCAACTGCAATCGGTAATTCACTTCTATCAGATAATGGTACAACGATAACTGTCGGCGGAGTTCTGAACATGAATTCTCATCAGATCAATAATGTATCTAATCCGACGAGCGCACAAGATGCTGCAACCAAGGCTTACGTCGATGCCCAATCAAGCTCTAGCCCGACGGCTCCTATTGCCACAGGTATTTTTGCTTTTAATGTTCTCAAGGGCGGCTACGGAAGCGGAATAGCAGGAACTGGCGGCGGGACGATCTATACTGTTGCACACGTTGCGGGTAGTGGAGTGTATACGATTACTTTTCCCGGTATAGTTTGTACTACGGCGCCAGATCCGATGATTGCTACAGGGAATAATTTTGGCGGAGTTTGTATCCTGAACGTCAATTGGATCTCTCTCAACCCACTCATATGGAATATCCATACATATAATACCGCAGGTGTTCATGTGGATAACGATTTCGGGTTTACACTTATGCCTGGTGGGTTTTAATACGTGAGATAATTTTCTATCCAAAACCCCGCCCATCCGGCGGGGTTTTTTGTTTTATAAGAACCCCTCGCCCGGTATTCCGGGAGAGGGGCAGGGGTGAGGGCGGAGCTATAATTAGTGATTTTGAAGGACTTTAAGCCTTTGATAGGTGCCCGCAATATTATCTTTTCAGAAAAATGAAAAAATAATGGTTTGAGCACCTTGACAAAGTGCTTTTTATGTTGTATGTTATAGTCAAGATGAGAGGCACCATGTCGAGGAAAGGCTGAAAACAAAGGAGACAAAAGTCAAAACTTTAAAATCAAAATGGGAATCCTTTTTTGATTTTAAAGTCTTGACTTTGACTTAGGCATTCGTTGTGGATAACCAGTTGATATAGTGGGTGCTAGAAGGTGTGTGCAGATCGATGTTGTTGATTTATAAAGAACTTACAGGTGATCTTTATTATGTAAAGTGTTGGTAACTATCCGAGTGTCTGGATTTTGTATTATGGAGTTTACTAACGACTCAAGGCTAAAGACTAACGACTACTCCTATTATTCCGTATCTTTGCATACCAAACTTTTCTCACGGAATTCATGACTCGACGTTTTTTTACGCCTTTAATTTTTTGCAGTCTTCTCATCCCTAAGATTTTCTATGCTCAAACTTTCGACCTGAGTATTCCGTCCGAGTCGCTTCCATCAGATATATCGAAATGGTTTGAGGATCCGAAATTAATGCAAATAACTCTTACGACTCCGGATGGTATTAAATTGGTGAAGGCACATGTGGTTTTTGAAGTAACGAGCGGCTCAGAAAGTATTGTTGCGTCGACGATGAACTCGTTCAGGCAGCAGCCGGCTCTAAGCGGATCGTTTAGATCAAAGACATTTCATTTCAAAGATATTGCAAGCGATAGTGCAATCACTCTTGATCCGTCGGTCAAAACTACCGACTCCTGCATTGCAAAATTACCCGGCAATCCTTACGGAATATGCTTTTATCTAGTCGATAGCTCCGGCAAACAATTTGAAAATATTTCACAGGCATGCAGTAGTTTTTCCGTACGAGATATCGATGCGCCAAAACTGCTAAGTCCGCCAAATGAAACAACGATGAATCCGAAGACGCCGCTTACATTCAGCTGGACTCCGGCGTATGTAACAGGGCAGACGATACACTATGAGTTGAAGCTCTATCCGATCTATCAAGGACAGACTGCTGAGCAAGCTATGGCAAGTTCATCCGCATTTTATAAGTCAGGTGATATTTTTTCCACTACATTTTTATACCCAACCGATGCTCCGAAGATTTCATCGCTTGAGAAAATACAGGGCTTTGCCTGGACGGTGACACAGTTCGACCAGGATGGCAAAACAATCGGGAAGAATTATGGAAGGAGCGTGCCGTCAGTATTTAATTTGCTTGGGCAAGATCCTTCTTTACGAAAATAGAGGGATTTTATCGAAGCTCTTGAGCCAGCATCACAAAGCCTTCGTAGATGTTTCGCAATGCTTTCGGCTGTGATTTTAAGGCAAGACGATGTTTGAGAATAGTGGCAAAATCTTTCCTGGCAAGAGGACCGGTTAAAACTTTTTTGGCATCACCGTGCAGAACATTGTCTAATGATTTTCTCATCAGCGGTGCAATAGCCTTCTTTATTTCTTTAGGTGGAATCCGAAGAGACTTCGAAAGTATTTCGATAGAGCCACCGATTAACGTGATAAAATTTGCGGCAAAGACGACGAGAGTATGATATAGCGGAAGATCTTTCCCTTTGACAAAAATAATATCTGTTCCGCCAATATTGCGAACGAATTTCTTCGCCCATTTTTTGGCGACATTGTCATCGCTCGATGCCATAAAGTAAATATTTTTTAAGAGGGAAGGATCGGCGCTTGGGAAAGTCTGGATAGGATGAAGCGTTAATCTGGCAATTCCTTTACGAATCGGCAGGATGGTGCTCTGATTTGAGCCTGAACAATGCACTAGCAGAGACAGATTTTTCCCTGCGACTTTCAAAGCTTTTTTGGCAACGTTTGAAATTTCGCTATCTTTTGAAGCTATGAAGATGACGTCGGGACCGCCTTGTTTTGCAAGCTTCTCGAAGGATTTCAACCTTGCAGGAAGATGAGCAAAGAGCTCGTATCCCGAACTCTTTTTGCCGATTTTTGCTGCAAATGATGAACCGACTCTGCCCGTGCCAATTACCGCTATAGAAACTTGCCTCTGCATTTTTCGTAAATTTGTATTCTAAACTTCAGTGTTGGGTGCTTTGGTTATGGGATTGGTAACAAATTTTTCTCAGATCTCAATTTTCAAATCTCAAAATAAATTATGTCAGTAAAAATCGGTATTAATGGATTTGGCCGTATTGGTCGTCAGGTATTTCGTCGTGCTTTAGAACTCGGCGGATATGATTTCGTCGCCGTCAATGATCTCACCGATGCTGCGACGTTAGCCCATCTTCTTAAATATGACTCTACTCAAGGCAGATTTAATGGCGAAGTGAAAGTTGATGGCAACGATCTGATCGTTAATGGCGACCGTCTGAAGATCACGGCTGAACGCGACCCATCGAATCTTAAATGGGGCGATCTTGGCGCTGACATTGTTATCGAAGCCACCGGAATTTTCGCATCACGCGAGGGTTGCATGAAGCATATCAATGCCGGTGCGAAGAAAGTTATTCTTACAGTCCCGCCGAAAGATCCTGTTGATGCGATGGTTGTGCTTGGAGTAAATGATAACATTCTCACTAAAGATCATAAGATCGTTTCGAATGCATCATGCACAACGAATTGCCTTGCACCGATGGTGAAGGTACTCAATGATGCTTTCGGAGTTGAACATGGCTTGATGACGACAGTTCATTCTTATACTAACGATCAGAATATTCTCGATCTTCCGCATAAAGATCTTCGTCGTGCCAGAGCTGCAGCAGTTAATATCATCCCAACTTCAACCGGTGCTGCTCGCGCAATCGGTACGATCATCCCGGAATTGAAGGGCAAACTTGATGGAACATCACTTCGCGTTCCGACTCCAACCGGTTCGATCACTGATCTGGTTGCCATCCTGAAAAAAGATGTAACCAAAGAAGCTGTTAATGCTGCATTCAAAGCCGCCGCTGAAAGCGGAATGTTGAAAGGGATTCTTTCTTACACAGAAGACCCGATTGTTTCAAGCGACATCGTTCATGATTCTCACTCTTGCATCTTTGATTCGCAAGAGACAATGGTTATGGCAGGCAGAACGGTGAAAGTTCTCGGCTGGTATGATAATGAATGGGGATATTCGAGCCGCGTTGTTGATCTGATGAAGAAGATGGCAGCGTTGTAAAATGAATTATAAAACGATTGACGACATCGACGTTTCCGGCAAGCGGGTATTCCTTCGTGTGGATTTCAATGTACCGCTGACGAAATCCGCTCCTTTCACGATCACTGATGATACCAGGATCCGCGCTGCAATTCCTACAATTGAGAACTTGCGAAAGCGCGGAGCGAGGATCATTCTTGCAAGTCATCTTGGCAGACCGAAAGGCGCTCCGACAATCGAATTCTCCCTTGCTCCTATTCGAGACCGACTTGGTGAAATTCTAAAGACTCAAGTTGCTTTTGCCTCCGATTGCATTGGTGACGATGCAATGCAAAAAGCATTAGCTTTAAAAGATGGCGAAGTTCTGCTTCTTGAAAATCTTCGCTTTCATAAAGAAGAGGAAGCAAACGATCCGGAATTTTCAGAACGGCTTGCCTCTCTTGCCGAAGTATATGTTGACGATGCGTTCGGTGCTGCACACCGCGCCCATGCTTCTATAGAAGGAATTACTCACTTTCTGAAAATCAAAGCCGCCGGGTATTTGATGAAAAGCGAGTTAGAGTATCTTGGAGGAGCAGTTACTGATCCGCGCCGTCCGTTCGTTGCAATTATTGGCGGAGCAAAGATTAGTGGGAAGATAGATGTTGTCAGTAATTTGATGAATAAAGCCGATGCAGTTCTTATTGGCGGCGGAATGATGTTTACGTTCTATAAAGCACGAGGTCTTGAGATAGGCAAATCGCTTTGCGAAGATGACAAAGTAGATCTTGCACGAGAACTTATGACAACTGCCGAACGAGAAAATAAGAAACTGATCCTTCCACTTGATACGATAATAGCTGACCAGTTCAAGAACGATGCAAATTATCGTACTGTATCAACCGAAAATATCCCTGTCGGTTGGATGGGAATGGATATCGGACTTGACTCGATAAATTTGTTCACCGATTATATCCTCAATGCTCAGACAATAGTTTGGAACGGTCCGATGGGCGTTTTTGAAATGCCAAACTTTGCTGAAGGCACATTAGCGATTGCTCAAGCAATGGCAACTGCAACTGAGCGAGGCGCAACAACAATAGTCGGCGGCGGAGATAGTGTTGCAGCTCTTGAAGCCAGTGGTCTCGCCGATAAAATGAGTCATGTTTCAACAGGTGGCGGAGCCAGTTTGGAGTTTCTAGAGGGAAAAACTCTACCGGGTCTTGCGGCTCTTGAGATGTAACTAAACTGTTTTTAATGCTGCTTTTATAAGTCTCTCAACTTTTTCAGCTTCTGCCGGTTGATCACGGATCACATTCCGAATTGCTTTCTCAGCATCACCTCGATTATATCCAAGGGCGACTAAGGCAGCCAATGCTTCTTGTCTTAATTTCGCAGAACCTGAATCTGAAGATCCTGTCTCACTGGTGAAGACTTCTTCTTTGAGGAGTTTATCTCGCAGCTCAACGACAAGTCGCTCTGCAGTTTTCTTACCGATGCCTGGAATTCCAGTAAGGACAATAAGATCATTTGTTCTGATTGCTTCTTTTAATGCATTCGCACCTAATGAGGAGACGATCGCAAGTCCAGTTTTCGGACCGATTCCACTGACGCTTATTATTTGATCAAAGAGTTTTCTTTCAACCTGCGTTGCAAATCCGTAAAGAGTCTGTGAATCTTCTCTGACAATTAAGCGGGTAAATACTTGATAATTACTGCCTTCGGAAGGGGCTTTTTCGTAGGCTTCCTGTGTACAAAATATTTCATAACCCACTCCGCCCGCTTCGATTACGAGCGTGAATGGTTCTTTTGAAGTCAGCTTTCCTTGTAAATGAGCTATCATAGTGATGCAAATTTACGGAAGTTTATACTGAATGCCGAGTAATTTAGAAGGGAGCTAAGTTTCGCCTCCTTGTGTTTGTGACAGACTATTATTTTATTATTATCCGACTTCTATATCTTTTATTATGATTGCTGTACAAAAGAAAACTACTTCCTTAGAAAATATTTCCTACGATCCGGGTTATAAACACGCCGCTGAGAATGCAATAGATATTTGCCTTCGCGTGCAAAGTGGCGAACGCGCTACCATCATTACCGATCTTGAAACGCTTCCTATCGCAGCCAGCCTTTATGATGAACTCATCAAAGTAGGCGCCAAGGTCAAAACATTTGTTGTCGAAGATTATGCTGAACGCCCTCTCCTTCATATGCCTCAGGAAATCCTTGCAGGACTCGAAAGCGCGGATGTGACGATCTACTGTATGCAAGGTCAGGAGCACGAACTACAGACTCGTAAGGAGATGATGGGCGTCGTCAATCGCGTTAAGCCTCGTCATGCGCACATGGTTAATATTAATCATGAGATCATGATGGAAGGTATGCAGGCGGATTTCTTAGCTGTTGATGCTATTAGTCGCCGCGTTTGGGAATTGGCAAAGAAAGCAACACGAATCGTTGCAAAATCTCCTGCCGGTACACATATCGAAGCAACATTTTCTCCTGAGCTTCATTGGCTAAAAACTAGTGGAATTATCTCACGCGAAAAATGGGGTAATCTTCCCGGTGGTGAAGTACTGACCTGTCCTGCCGATGTGAATGGAGTCTACGTAGTTGACGGAGTTGTCGGCGATTATCTCTGCGCTGAATACGGCGACATCAAAGCAACGCCGCTCACTATTCATATTACAAATTCACGCATTACGAAATGTGAATGCGACAATAAAGCCTTGCTCGAAGAATTTTTAGAATATACTCATACTGACGAAAATTCTGATCGCGTCGGAGAATTTGCCGTTGGGACCAACATCGGCGTTCAGGATATTCGCGGATTGATCTTACAGGATGAAAAACTACCGGGATGTCATATTGCCTTTGGTTATCCCTACTGCGAGCATACAGGAGCGAAGTGGTACTCCTCAACGCACATTGATGTCGTCGGCAGAGCCTTCGATATTTGGATAGACGATCTGAAGATCATGGAAGGTGGAAAGTTCTTGATCGAGCCGAGTGCATTAGAGAATTAGTCAATCACTCTTGGAAAGTAGTATTCCTTGCCTTCAAGTTGAATTGCAATGAAATAAAACCCTGCCACCGGTAGGGTAAATACTTTCCGAGTATATCCCGCAACTGTACCTTGCCATGAAGATACTTCTGCTCCGAGGAAGGAGAAGATTCGTATTCTAAGATCATGTGGCTCGAGATTGTTCGAGATGAGTACAACTTGCTTATTATCGTTGGCTATTATTTTAATATTACTCAAAAGATTATTTGCTGAGGAGTCTTCCCAGGCAGTGATCTGGATATTTGCCGGATTTGCTGTAGTACGAAAATAGTATAACGTATCCTGTGGGTTTTGTCCCCAAAAGATAGGATTAGAGAGGGTGACGGAAGTAGTCGTATCCTTAAAACCAATCACCTTAAAGTGTAGTGTAAGAATAGGTTTTAATTCAGTTATTGGATTTTGACTCTTTAGTGTAAAAAGGATATTTTGATTTCCAAAACTATCAGTGAAGAATGCTGGTGGAAGAGCATTTGAAAGTGTCAGATCATATTCATTAAGACGACTGGTATCAAGAGCTAAGAGAGAAGGAGAATAATTTATTGAAAAAGTCATCCCCATAGCTCCTGCACTTACATCGAGATCGCGAGAAAGATTGATCTTCATCTCCAAACTATCTTCAGTCTTTGCTGTATGTAATTGTTGTGAAGGCTCGATTGTCTCCCGTTCAACTATACCTGTGCCTATTAGATTATTGCTTGAGTATAACGTTCGAACACCAGCACTATCCCAAGTAACACGAATGATGGCAGAATCTATAGCCTCATCAGTAGGATGAAAATTAATGTGAAACCACATTCTTTTACCACGGTCAAAAAAGGTGTTTATGGACAAACTCTGAGTGCCATTATCAAATACAAACTGATTTGCTTTACTCCAAGGTTGAGTGATAATATCAATTTGCTTTAAAGTTAGAGGAGTTGTGCCTAGATTTGCAGCATAAAAGCTATCCAATTGGCTTAAACAAATATAGAGAGGGGCAAAATAATGCCCAGTGTTAATTGGGTTGATAATTCCACTTTGAGGCGTTTGTCCCGAAGCCTCTCCTGAAATAATTATGATCAATGCGAACGCAAGGCAACAGGAAAAGTGAACAAATGAAGAATGTCCAATTAGATTAAATTGCTTCTTGTTTTGTGTCTTCATGGTTATGAGCATTTTTTACAACCAATACAAAGTAGAAAACTTAGGAATCTTCCTAATGATTCATCTATAAAATCAAGTCATGGAATGAGAATTCGCTTCTCGCTGTTTAGAGCGCGTTAAATCACTCGTCATACGAACTCGTGAAAGAAAAAACCGAACTTAGTCTGACTATCTCACAAGGTGGGGATAGCAAATACCAGGTTTCTTGTTTAACGTGCCCATCACATCAGCATCGCAACAGCGTACCTGATCTTGATAAGCCAAAATCCAATTGCGGCATTGTGGGCGTTTACAATCATCCCGAAGCCGCCGTCATTTCCTACTACGCACTTCATTCCTTGCAGCATCGCGGGCAGGAAGCTGCCGGCATTCTCTCGGCAAGATGGGAAAATGGAAAAGAAAAAAAGCGTACTTTCACAGCGCATAAAGATCACGGACTTGTCCTCAGTATTTTCCAAGATCATAAAATCCTAACCGATACACTTGCAGGAGATGCGGCGCTCGCTCATAACAGATATTCCACAACCGGAGCAAGTGGAAAGACGGAAAACATCCAGCCGTTCTTCATGGATTACCGCAAAGGAAATTTCGGGCTTGCACATAATGGCAATCTTACCAATACCCGCGAGTTGCGTGAGCAATTAAAAACTCAGGGCACGATCTTCCAAACGACAACCGATAGCGAACTCATCTTACATCTGGTAGCCCGTTCGAAAGAAACTGAACAGATCGAGCAAATTCGTGATGCTCTTCGCCAAACTCTTGGTGCGTATTCTCTGACGATGATGACCGATACTGCGCTTATCGCAGCGCGTGATCCACACGGCATCCGCCCGCTTGCTATTGGTAGGATCAAACGTTCGGATGGTCAGTGGGCATATATGGTTGCAAGCGAAACGTGCGCTTTCGATATTGTCAATGCCGAGTATCTCCGTGATGTCGAACCGAACGAGATCGTTGTTATTGATCGTCATACGGTTGAGACAGGACAAATTAAATCTTTAAAGATCGAAGAGAATCCTCCCGTGCCAACGCATTGTATCTTTGAATATATTTATTTCGCTCGTCCTGATTCAAAAATTTTCGAAGAAAGCGTTGATAAAGTTCGTCGAAAGTTAGGAAAGAATCTTGCTTCAGAAAGTCCGGTCACGAACGAGAATAACAAGAGATTGACGGTGATCAACGTACCTGATTCATCGAATACGGCAACGCTTGGCTACGTGGCGCAGAATAATAAAGAGGGTAACCCTTCGAAATACGAGATCGGGCTTATCCGTTCGCATTATGTCGGACGCACTTTTATTCAACCCGGGCAGGATTCCCGCGAGATGAAAGTGAAAGTAAAATTCAACACCGTAAAAGGAGTGTTGCGAAATAAAAAAGTTGTGGTGGTTGATGATTCGATCGTTAGAGGTACCACTTCGAAAGCGTTAGTGAAGCTCATCAGAGAAGCGGGTCCGAAGGAAGTACACTTACGTATCACCGCTCCGCCGATCACCCATCCCTGCAAATATGGAATGGATTTTCCGAGCAAAGCAGAACTCATAGCTAATGATTTTCATAGTGATGCTAAAGAGATCGGTGATTCTCTTGGCGTTGAATCGCTATCCTATCTTTCCGTCGGTAAACTTCTCGATAGTGTCCCGCATACCAACACCAAAGGCGAGAAGATCGGCTACTGCACTGCATGTTTTACGGGAAATTATCCTATTCCGATTGATGAGTTCGCAATGAACCAAGAACAGAACGACGATTAATTTAGGAGATTCAGTTTTAAGAAGAAAATTATTCGGGATCGATGGAGATCTGGTCTGTTGAGTCTGCTTTTGAACCTGTCAAGCGAATTGTATAAAACTGCCCTTGAAGAAATTGTTGTGTAAGTGAGTAGGATTGTGTAATGTCACTCTCACTCCGTACAAATATATTATGCTGTCCGACCGCCATTAAAACGTAATTTCTGATCTCCTGATAATTTACCGGTGATGGCTGACCCGTGATATTATCCTTAAAGAATGCCGGACTATTAATATCATCAATATGCATATTTACTGAAGGGCTTGGCTGTGGGTAATCAGGCAAACCGTTTATTAAGCGAACATAACAGAAATTTGCCGGCGCCTCTAACATCCGCACACTATCATTAGCAAAGATAGGAAAAATTCGGTTTGGATCATTCACATCGGTAGTCCGAAACAGAACGACAGTAGTCATCGAATATGATTTCAAAGGAGGGATCGTTAGGCTGTCAAGTTTTTGCGTACCGCTTCCAAAAAAATAATTTGCATAAAGAACCAGGGTACTATCGTGCAAAACAGGAATGAATTGCTTCCTCATTTGAGGATTAACCTCCGTGAAAAGATCGGCATTCTGTGTATTGCTCGTTTGCAATTGAGCGATGGGGCTTGCTTTACTGTTGTTCAGGATCGCAAGAAAACGAATGAAGGCTGGTCCCGGAATCGTATCGTGATGAAGGACGGTTGCAGTATCATGCAATGCCTGATAATCAACTGTATGAGCACATCCGAAAAAAAAGGAAGAGCCGCAAACGATCGGCACGATCAAAAGTGCTTCGAGCGCAAGGATCGCTGAGCTTAGTCTGAGCTTATTATAAGCAAGTATTTTCACGTTTCTTTTCAGGTTATACCAAGATTCTTGCTCATCAAGTTCAGAAATTGGTATATCTCCTACTACGAATATACGAAATTTTTTGACCCTTAAGCCAAAAAGTGGGGGAGAGTGGGAAATAGATTTGCCTAATTCTTGTGTTCTACTGCACTGAGAATAAGTTACCTCGTTAATCTTATACCATTATAATGTCAGGAAAGTTACGTAAAGCTACGTTCGAAACAAGTTCTGAAGTGCAGATCGGCAGGATCTACGGTCCGGATGAAGCCGGAAATTTTCCATTTACTCGCGGCATCTACGAGCAGATGTACCGCGCCCGCCTTTGGACGATGCGGCAATATGCAGGCTTTGGTTCTGCTGCTGAATCGAACAAGCGTTATAAATATCTTCTTGCAAGCGGTACGACGGGGCTATCCGTTGCTTTCGATCTTCCGACGCAGATTGGTTATGATTCCGATCATCCGATGGCTGAAGGAGAAGTTGGGAAGGTTGGAGTGCCGATAGATTCACTTGAAGATTTTGATATTCTTTTTGATGGCATTGATCTTGGAAAGATTTCGACATCAATGACGATCAATGCGACTGCTTCAATTTTGCTTGCTCTCTATGTCGCAAAAGCAAAGCGGCAGGGAGTTGATCTGAAAAAAATATCCGGAACAATTCAAAACGATATTCTCAAAGAATACGCTGCAAGGGGCACCTATATTTATCCGCCGCAACAATCAATGCGGATCGTCACCGATATTTTTGCCTGGTGTGCGAGTGAAGTGCCGTCATGGAATACGATCTCAATTTCCGGTTATCATATCCGCGAAGCCGGCGCAACGGCAGTACAGGAAATAGCATTTACACTTTCGAACGGACTGGCATACGTGAAAGCTGCCGTTGATGCCGGGCTTGATGTAGATGATTTTGCTCCGAGACTTTCTTTCTTCTTTAATGCGCACATAAATTTTTTCGAAGAGATCGCGAAGTTTCGTGCGGCTCGAACACTTTGGGCGAAGCTTATGACAGATCGCTTTGGCGCAAAAATACCGGAGTCGCTCAAACTGCGGTTTCATTCACAAACCGCAGGTTCAACACTTGCCGCGCAGCAGATCGAAAATAATATTGTTCGAACAACGATCGAAGCAATGTCTGCTGTGCTTGGCGGAACGCAGTCGCTTCACACTAATGGGAAAGATGAAGCATTGGCATTGCCAACAGAGGAATCTGCCCGCACTGCTTTGCGCACACAGCAGGTCATCGCTTATGAAAGCGGCATCGCAGATACTGTTGATCCAATGGCTGGAAGTTATTACATTGAGTATTTAACGAGCGAACTTGAAAAGCAGAGTCTCACCCTCATTGAAGAGATTGATTCACTTGGTGGATCAGTAAAAGCAATTGAAGCGCATTTTCTTCAAGATCAGATTGCGAAAAGTGCGTACGAATTTCAGAAAAAAGTTGAGAGCAAGGAAGAGATCATTGTCGGCGTGAATGAATTTACAGAATCAGCCACCGAAGAACCGGCAACACTAAAGATCGATCCAAATTTAGAGAGAGATCAAATTGCCCGAGTTCAGGCTCTTCGAAATAAGCGCGATACAAAAAAATCTGAGGCAGCAATTGCTCAAGTCGAGCGAGCTGCGAAGGAAAATACGAACCTCATGCCGCATATTTTGAATGCTGTTGAAAGCTATGCAACACTTGGAGAAATTGCCGATGCGATGAGAGGAGTCTTTGGGGAATTCGGAGGCTAATGGCTTATTGCAGCTCATGGATTTATTACCATATTGGTACTGTTCGTTCTGCTTGAATTATAGTATTGTTTCACATTTATTATCACTATGAAAACATCTATTACTTCCTTGAAAAAAAATGCGTCAGTATTTGTTATGTTCTTCTTTGCAATTCTACTGAGTTCTACATCAGTCAAAGCACAATGCGGATTTTCAGTAGATCTTCTTGACTCCACAGGCTCACTCACTTTTTTTGCTGATCCGGGAACAACATCGATCCGGAATATTCAGATCACAAATATATCAGCTGGCAACCTCACTGTCTATATTCAAATGATCAGTTCTACACCTGCATTCCAATTTAGGGTAATAGATAGCATACGTAAAGTCGCTCCAGGAGAGACAGCCTCGATTGCTATCAGGTTCCAGCCGAGTCTAACAGTTACTGGCAGTATTTCTGGAAAGTTAGCTCTTATAAATAGTAGTTCAAAATGTAAAGATACCATCAATTTATTTGGAATCATAAATCCAAATCTCTGTCTCGAAACCGAACACGAAATAAGTTACCGAGATCCTGTGCTTATCGGTTCATCTGCTGAACATCAGTTCCGTTTAACAAATCAATCGGGCGCTGATATTTTTATTACTGATGTAAATCTTGATGATTCGGTTACTTCCGGACTTCAGATATCTTCTTCTCTTCCTCTGATTGTTCCTGCTCATTCGAGTAATACATTTCTGAACTATACTTTTTCACCTACATCGAATTTCAGTGGGTCTTATTTCAATACAACTTTTGCAACTGTAAATCTTGCCGGTGATAGTGTAGGATGTCCATCAATCACATTGTTGCTTATCGGGAATGTTGCCAAACCCGGAGGCGGCAGCGGAATCGATACGAATGTCCGAGCACTTTTCCCGACTGATACACGCACTTTGGCAATCGAAGGAACCGGGCAGAAAACAACAATGACATTTAAATTTACGAATAATCTTAATGTGGTTACAATAGTGAATAAAGTATATTTGAAAGACGGAACATATTTTTCAATAGTAGGGACAAATCCTACACCAACGCCATTTACGTTAAGCCCCGATCAAACGATGACGGCAACAGTAAGTTTTAACGCAACCGATCAATCTCTCCACACCGATTCGCTGATGATTGATGCCTCTCATAATTTGCAAACGACAGTATTTGGATTGCAAGGTGTTCAGTTTATATCAGGGGTTTCGGCAAATACGCTTCCGGAAGGAGTTAAAATTTCAGTTTCACCTAATCCTTCAACCGGTAATGTTAATATTCAAAGTGCGGGAATCCGTTCAGCAAATATTCAAGTCTTTGATCTGCTCGGCAAAGAAATCGCCTCTGCAAAAGCAGATTCGCAATGGAAGTGGGATACATCCAATACTGTGGATGGCTCTTACTTCATTCGCATTTCCGGTGAAAGCCTAACCGGAAAACATTTCGTCACTTCGAATAGGATAGTAATTAGCAGATAGGCTATCAGCTCTTAAAATATTTTTATGAGGCGACTACTGATATCTATATTTGTTCTGGCGCTTTGCGTCGGTCAGTCCTCTGCGCAACTGAATGTTTGGCGTTGGCAGAATCCTTTGCCGGTTGGTGATATGCTGCTTGGAGTCCAGATGTTCTCTCTGAATAACACGTATGCCTGCGGCGAGAATGGCACGTTCATCCGAACTTCTGACGGGGGACTGACATGGGATTTACAAACCAATGTTCTGAAATTCAAAACAGAGTTTACCGGCTTAAGTTTTTCCTCTCCAACTTATGGTATGTGCTGTGGCGATTCGGGACGGATCATTAAGACAACAGACGGTGGTAATTCTTGGAAGCCATTGCAAAGTGGAATACAAACGAAACTCAATGGTATAGTAGTGATTAATACGAACATTGCGTTGGTAGTAACTCGCGGAGGTGGCATTATCAAAACGACAAATGGAGGGGCAAGGTGGGATCCCGTTGCGTTCGAAAACTCATTTGCTCTTTACACGATACGAATGCTGCGCCCAGATTTTCTTTATGTAACTGGGTATAGTGGTATTCTTTTAAAATCGATCGATACCGGAAGAACTTGGCAAAACATCAGCACTCCTTATGGCAATACCTATTTCAGCGCCGGTTTTACAAATGATTCGAACGCTGTAGTAATTGGTGATAATGCCTTGCTGATTTCTACGACCAATGCAGGAGGAATTTGGAACAGAATAAATCTGGATAGTAATGCTGTTACTGCTTCGCTGAATTGTGTGGATGGGAAAGATCCGAAGATACTTGCAATTGTTGGCGATTATGGGACTATGCTTAATACTACCGATGGAGGCAAGAGTTGGAGCAGATTTTATCTCGGCACCAACGAGCACATCAAATCAGTTTCGTTCTTTGATAAACTTAATGCAACGGCAGTGGGACGCGACGGCGGAATCCTTCGCACAACTGACGGCGGAGCATCATGGGTTTTTCAGCCGCAGTTTCCTGAATTATTGACTCTGAACAGTGTTGCATTTCCGAGAGGAGACACTTCTCTCGGTTTGGGGGTGGGGCAGCTAGGAACGATCAAACGAACAACTAATGGAGGGAAATTATGGACATTGATCCCGAGCGGTACGACTCACAGATTGCGCTCTGTAACATTTATTGATTCTATTGATGCAATTGCAGTTGGAGATTACGGAACGATCATTAAATCTACTGATGGAGGTTTAACGTGGAGTCCTCAGCAAAGCGAAACGAAGCAGAATCTTTATTCCGTCAGTTTTGCTACACCGACTGACGGACTGGTTGTCGGAGATTCAAATACGTGTCTGAAGACTTATTCGGCCGGAGAATTTTGGACTATCGAATTCGTCAATACTCCTCCACATCGTCTACGTCAGGACATGGATTATTTTAGGAGCGTCAGCTATCCCGATAAGAAGTATGCATTTATCTCAGGCTTCCATACATATTATTACTCAGAAGATGGCGGCATCAATTGGAAATACAGGTGGATAGATCCCGCTCAAGATACTACGATTTTTTTTCAACCGGGTTTTAGTGTCGATACCATTTCTACTGCGACCTCAACGCTCATCTCAATTTCATTTGTCGATAGTCTTCATGGTGCGATAACACGCGCTTACGATAACGGTCCGGGACCTCAGAACAAATTTTGGTTTGTGCATTTTACTTCAGATGGGGGGACAACGTGGGATAGCATCCGTACACCGAACAATGTTCCTCTCAATCATATTCAATGCGTCGATAAGATGCATGCAACTGTAGTTGGAAATGGCGGATATATAGGCCATAGTTCAGATGGCGGCAAAACGATCATAGAGCAAACAAGCAATACCCTCAATAATCTCTACGGCATTTGTTTCGGAAATCTTAGCGCAGGGACGGCAGTCGGATCACGGGGAAATATCATACGTATCACAACAGATGAATTATTTCCATCGTCTGTGAAAAATACTTCAAATGAGGCAAAGCTTCTTATTGAAGCGATTTATCCGAATCCATGTACTGATTTTTCTACAATACAATACTCGCTGCCCTCATCGGGTTTTGTAACAATAGAAATGTACTCGGTAAAAGGAGTACTCGTTGCTTCGCTTTTTCCTGAATTCAAGTCTGAAGGATTGTATAGAATTCGATTTGATGCAACAGGGCTTGCAACGGGGACTTATATTGTCCGTATCTCAAGTGGAGGACAGACTACAACCAAGGAGATGATAATAATGCGCTAACCGGTGTCAGACAAATATCTTTCGTATTTTTGTACATAATTTTTCTCGATTCTCAATTCACCATTTTCAATTCGGATGAATCTTATTCTCTTCGGACCGCCGGGCGTTGGTAAAGGTACACAGGCTGAACGACTTCGCGACCACTATCATCTTCATCATATTTCCACGGGCGATATTCTTCGCGCTGCTGTCAAAGACGGTACGAACTTAGGGTTGGAAGCAAAACGATATATGGATTCCGGCGGTCTTGTGCCGGATGAAGTGATCATCGGTTTAGTCAAGGAAGTACTCGTAAAAGATCAAGCAGAGGGGAAAGGCTTTTTGCTCGATGGATTTCCGCGTACTGTCGCACAAGCCCAAGCATTAGAAAATCTTTTCGGCGATCTTGCAATTGCCGATGTACGCATCGTCTCTCTTGAGGCTCCCGAAGATGAACTTGTTCAGAGGCTTGTCAAACGAGGAATTGATTCCGGTCGCTCTGACGATACTGAAGCAACAATTCGCCACCGCTTAGAAGTCTATAACGAGCAGACCAGCCCTGTACAGGATTTTTATAAAAAACATCGCGAGGTTGCAAACGTTGATGGGCTTGGAGGAGTTGATGAAATTACACTGAGAATTCATGGAGCACTAAAATAAATTCTATATTTATCTTAGCCACCAAAATTTTATACGGGGATATACCTGTAATGTGGGAAAAGGAATACGGATGAAGCTCATAACGTCAGTGAATGTCTTCCAAAAACTTCCTTCGATAGGAATGCCTTTTAAGTTAATATCGGGTCCGATATAGAAATCAGTATAGGGAGTTGTATTCGCACGAAAGGGAAGGAAACGAACTTGCTGCAAATTTTCTGCGCTGCAGCCTGCTGCAATGTTTAGCCATGCCGGAGTTGAGATCAGATCGTGAACGTCAAATGATAGCCAGAAATACTGGCTTTCGTAATCATCAGCAATTGTTTTATATGCTCCTGCTTTATAGGCATCCGACTGCCACAAAAACATTTTTGTTGAAAGTCTGCGAAATCCCGGAAAGTAATACTGAAGCACCGGCAGGCTTGCGCCGACGAGATCACCAAAAGCATCACCCGGTGAAAACCCGTATTGCGGATCGTTTCCGTGACGAGCATCTTCCATTTCGATCAGAACTCCGAGACCAAACGTAATTCCTGCTCCGAGCCATGTCGAAGTTTTTTCTGAAACGCCTGAAAGCAAATAACCATCTCGGATTAAATTTGAACTCACAGCAGAGAGATAGCCATGGGCAAATTTATCAATATGCATTGCATACGGAGGATCAGGGCTTACAGTGAAGGGGACATCCGTTGCATATTTCCAGAAAGCTTCATAATTGAGAAGATAGATAGCGCCTGCGATTCCGGCAGGAAGTAGCGAGGCAGTTGCAACGGAAAGTACTGTCGAAGAATCTTTTTCTTCCTGAGCAAAAGTCAGATCATACGATCCGAAGAGAAAGATAAGAATAAATAAATATGAACGAACCATGCCGGGGATACTGGTTCTTATTTATCCTGTCCGAGCACGAGCGGTAATCCGTTCTTTGAATTTCCGATCACGACGATCTTTGCATTAGGTGATTCAGCAAGTTTTTGCGTTGCTTCGATTCCTTTTAGTTCAAGGATCTCATGCGAAAGTCCTTGCGCTACAATCTTTTGAAAATCCTGAATACCTTGTGCTTCGATGCGTTTACGATCAGCTTCTTGTTTTTCTTTTTGCAAAACAAATTCCATTTTCTGCGCATCCTGCTGCGCAGAAATTTTTGCGTTGATAGATTGCTGAACTGATTGAGGAAGTGAAACGTCGCGGAGTAGCATTCCTTCCAAAACTAAACCACGCTTCTTAAAACTCTCATCAAGAAAAGAAGTAACTTTTGTAACAAAATCTTCGCGCTTGACTGAGTAAAGATCAGTGCTGACATAATTCACGGCTTTATCACGCAAAGCAGATCGAATTTCCGGACGGACGATCTTATCGGTATAATCTTCGCCAATTGTCCGATACACCATCGGCGCAGCAGTAGGAAGCAAGCGGTACTGCACAGTGATTTCAAGCTTTAGTGTCAATCCGTCGCTTGTAAGAACTTCGATAGCGTCATCGCCTTTCACTTGCCCTTCGCTATGCGTAGCGCTCATAGTATATGCCTGAGTGCGCACATCCATTGGTTTAATTTCATAAAGCGGATTGATGACGTGAAATCCGTTCTCAAGGGCTTCGGGTTCTACATTGCCATAGAGAACTTGCACACCGACATTTCCCGCAGGTACAACCGTTGCCGCCGAAAGAATAAGAAGAACAACTGCCGCTGCCGCTGCAGCTTTATAAACGATGCCGAGAATCTTGTGATTATCAACCTGTGTATTTGCCGTCACCGACGTCCGCGAACGAGCAATAAACGCAATAACTGCAATGAGTAAGAAAAGAATAAATCCTGTGAACATAGTGTGTTTCTTTGAGAGATTAATTTTATGAAGATGTTGAACAACCCTTTATTGTGAATTAGTCCGAGAATCCCGGAATAGGGTTTTCCGGGATCCCATACTGTTTACTGAGTTTTTTTCGGTACATCAATCACCGGTTTTCGGGCATGTTCGGTCAGTGTGTTAAATGAGGGCACAAGTCCATCTTCGACTCGTTTTAAGACTGCCATGTTTTTTCCGACTTGGATTGTGAGGTCGTCGAAGACAACTTCTTCTTGTTCCGTTGCTTTTGCGTCGGCGCTCTTCAGGTAATCATAAAGTGTAGCAAGTTTATCATTCAACTTGATAGGAAAACGAAGAGCATCTTCGCCGGCTTTGATCTTCACCTGCACAAAGTTATCTTCCACAAACTCTAAGCTGTCAAGCAATAACTTTGCTGCATCTTTATAAGGTTTTGCTTCAAGTGTATCGGTAAATCCTCCGAGGAAGGTTTCAACTGATCCTCTGATCTTTCGGATACGTTTGACTGCCCTATGAATTGCAGTGATCGTATCGCGAATATGCAGCGCCAATTTACTTTGCGCTACGAGATCCTCTTGCGAAACTTTAACTTTTGGATTTTCAAATATGTCGAAGGATTGCTCGGCAAGAAGTGTGTCTCCACGTAGTAGTTGGACAATATATTTTCCGGGAATGACTTTCGGTCCGGCAAGCGAGCCTTGCATAATGGCGTCTTTTTCGTATTCTTCCGCATCTTCATGACGCAAATCCCAAACGAAAACATTCGCACCGGAATCGGCGCGTAATACCCCTGGACGTTTTGCAGAAGGATCTTCGTAAAATTCTTTTTTGATCTTCACCGGCTCTTTCTTCCTGTCAATTTTACTGGAATAGCTGGTGACCGTATCGCGCTTCTCATTTAAAAAGCGAAGTTTGATCTCAGACTCTTGTTTCTTTTTAAAATTATATCTGATGATCGCACCTCCCGGTGCATTTTGTCCGGAAGAGATCGCCGTATCAGCACTTCCGCCATCCATACGAACAGTATTGCGCGGCTTGAAGAGAATTGCATCACTGTTTACAATTTGATCGTTCAATTGATAGAGCGGCGTAATATCATCGAGTATCCAGAATGATCTGCCATGCGTGGCAATAACGAGATCGTTTTCACGCGCCTGTATTTGAATATCACGAACAGGAGTGACGGGTAAATTTAATTGTAATGACTGCCAACTTTCTCCATCGTTGAATGAAACATACATTCCTTTCTCTGTTCCGGCAAAGAGCAATCCTTTGCGATGCGGATCTTCGCGAATGCAATGCGTGAAAGACTCATCGCCAATACCGTCCGTGATCTGCTTCCAGGTTTTTCCGTAATCATTGGTCTTAAAAAGATATGGATGTCTATCATCCCATTTATAACGATGTGCAGCAATGTAACACGTTGCTGCGTCATAGTGAGATGGCTCGACGATTGAGATGATCGCCCATTGTGGAAGTCCTAAGGGTGTAATTTTATCCCAATGTTTTCCTTCATCGGTTGAAATATGCACAAGTCCGTCATCTGTTCCGGCCCAAAGCAATCCTTGCTTAACTGGTGATGGTGCGAAAGCAAAAATATCCGGATATGTTTCTGCGCCGGTATTATCTTTGGTGATCGGTCCTCCGCTTGAGCATTGCATCTCCGATTCATTCCGCGTAAGATCGGGGCTGATTATTTCCCAGCTCTGTCCTTCGTTCGTCGTCTTATGTACCATCTGCGAAGTAACGTAGATCGTCTTCGAATCAAATGGAGAAATTGCAATTGGATATGTCCACTGAAAGCGATACTTCCTCATACATGCTCCATCGCCAAGTGTTGACTCGGGATATGGATTAATGAATTGATATTGATCCGAGGATTTAGTATATTTCGTCATGATGCCATCATACTCGCCACCGAAAGTGACATCGGGATTTTTCGGATCGGGTACGATGTATCCTGCTTCACCTCCGGCAACGCCGTACCAATCTCGTATTCCGATATCGCCGCCTGTGGTGCGGCTGGCAATGCGCATCGAACCCCAATCCTGCTGTGCGCCATAGACATTGTAAGGGAAATCGTTATCAAGATTGACGTGGTAGAACTGTGATGTTGGAAAAGCTTCCTTTGACCAGGTATGTGCGCTGTTATAGGTGATCGCTGCGCTACCATCATCACCGATGATATAATTATCGGGGTTATCAGGATTGATCCACATATCATGATTATCGCCATGCTCCTGAGGGACTTTCGAGAATGAAGCACCACCATTGACCGATTTCCAAAATTCCACATTCATCACATAGACGATCTCTTGGTTCTTCGGATCGGTAAAGACTTGGCTGAAATACCACGGACGCTGAGTGAGATTATTATTCGTATCGAGCTGCTGCCATTTTTTTCCGCCGTCTTCGGAACGGTATAATCCCGGATGTTCATTTTCGACCATCGCAAAAATACGGTCTGGATTTACAGGCGAAATAGCAACGCAGATCTTTCCAAGAAGTCCTTTCGGCATTCCGGGATTATGAGAAAGGGAATTCCATGTTGTTCCGCCATCGGTTGATTTATATAGTCCGCTCGTTTCGCCGCCGGATGTCAGCGACCACGCAGTACGGTTTGCATGCCACATGGAGGCATAGAGGTTACTCGGGTTTGAAGCGTCGATCTTAATATCAATTGCGCCTGTTGAATCATCTTTGCTTAATACTAATTGCCATGACGTGCCGCCATCAAGTGTGCGGTAAACACCGCGTTCTTTATTCTTTCCGAATACTTGCCCGAGCACTGCAACGAAGGCGATTTTTGGATCGGTCGGGTGAACGACGATTCGCGCGATGGAATATGATTTTTCCAAGCCGATAAATTTCCATGTCTTTCCGGCATCGGTGGATTTATACATCCCATCTCCCATTGCAACGGTATTGCGAATTGCTGCTTCGCCCATTCCGACATAGATGATATTCGGATCGCTCGGCGCGATGGCAAGCGCCCCAACTGAAGCGGAGTGAAACGTGGTGTCAGAGATTGGAAACCAGACATTGCCACCATCTTCGGTTCTCCAAACTCCGCCACCGGTTGCGCCCATATAGTAAAGATTTGGCTTGCCTTTCACGCCTGAGACGGTCAGACATCTGCCGCCGCGAAATGGTCCGATCGAACGCCACTTCAAACCGCCGTATAGAGAAGGGGGATATTTGGGTGGTGTTTCCTTTGCAATGCCGGAACTGCCAAAAAAGCTCGAAAAGAGAAGAAAACACACGAATATGTTGGGGAAAAATCTTTTTTGCATATTTAAATCCATTAAAAAGGAAATCTTGTAACACCTGTAACAGAAATACGATTGCAGTCTCTTGGATATTCCGTGAGTCTGCTGTTCCTTCCCCATTTCTCGTAGTTATGGTTTAATTATCTTACACTTAATCAAAAAAACATGAAATCTTCATTTCTTTCAATTCTACTTCTATCCGTCGTTCTGAGTGCTTGCGCTAAGAAGAGCGAAACAGATCCTGCAAAGGTTGCAATGGATTCCAATAAGGTGCTCGTGGATACGATGAAAAAATCCGGTGCGCCCGATTTCTCTGCTGAAACTAAATTTGCGGTAAAGACTGCAGATAACGGAATGCTCGAAGTACAACTGAGCGAGTATGCAGCTAAGAACGCGACATCCAAAAAAGTGAAAGATTTAGCAAAGAATATGGTCAAGGATCATACCGCTGCAAATAAAGAACTAATGGCAATGGCAGCAACAAAAAACATTACGCTGCCTGCAGCATTAGGCGAAAGCAATCAGAAAACATATAACGATATCACCAAGAAAACCGGCACTGATTTTGATAAAGCATACGTCGAGCAAATCGTAAGCGGACATAAAGATGCGATCAGCGATTTCGAGAGCCAGGCAAAAGACAGCAAAGATGCTGATATCAAAGCTTGGGCAGGAAAGACTTTGCCAGCACTTATCCATCACTTGGATATGGCAAAAACAATAAACGACAAGATGTAATTAAACAACCGAATTACCTCTGTATTAAAACAGCCTGCGACTTTGAAGCCCGCAGGCTGTTTTGTTTTAAATCACAAATACTTCCCATACCTCTTCAGCCAACCAAGCGATTCCTTATAGTCCGGACAAACCTGTGCCAGCTTCTGCCAAAATGATTTTGAATGATCGAAGAATTGCGTGTGGGTTAGCTCATGCAATATCACATAGTCAATGACATGAAGAGGGGTCTTGATGAGTTTCCAATTCAGGGAGATGTTTTTTTTCTTCGAGCAACTGCCCCATCTGGTCTTTTGATTTCGCAGGGTCAGTTTATTATAGGTGAAGCCATGTTCTGTTGCAAGGGCTTGAATACGTATTGTATAAAGCGCCGTTGCTTTTTCAAGGTACCATTTTTTTAGGTGAAGTTGATTAGTAATATCAAATCCCGGATTGAATGCTTCGCCGAGATAGAGAATCTCGCCCTCGCCTAAAGGAATCAAATCTTTCTGTGCTTCAGTAAAATGCGCTAATTGTTTCTGAATCCATTTCTGCTTCTCGGCAAGGAGATGGCTCACATCTTTTTCTTTATACCACAGTGGAATGACGACCTTAACTTGCAATTCATGATTGACGCTTATGCGTGCATTTTTCACACATCGTCGCGTGATAATAAATTGTGAATTGAAAAGTGAGAATTGTGAGATGGGGATCAGATTATCTATTGACAACAATGCGAAGGTCGTATGTTCCGGCACCTGATTTTATCTGGACAGAGTACACTCCATTTGACAAAGGCAGAGCAACTCGTGCAGGAGTATTTTTCGTGAGAGAAATTATGCTTTTGCTTCTTTGTGTGCCGAGCATATCAAAAACTATTATCTCTGCGTCTCCAAGACTTACTGTGGATGTGATGGATGCATCTCCGCTTGTTGGATTTGGTGTCAAAGCGAATTGTGGCATCTCGCCATGATGAAGGAAGCGCGAGATCGAAATAACTCCGCAGCCTGAGAGCGGCGTGACTGTACTCATCGCAAGAGCAGGGGAGATATATTGACATTGATTAATAGCGGAAAGCACAGTGACTGAATCAAAGGTGATATGCTGCGACGGAACAGAATCGTTAAAGACATCAAAATGCGAATAGCCGAGAGTGGTGTTTTGAATTGCATTCGAGATCAGAAGTTTCGATCTGCCTTTCCATTGCTCTCCGCTAATATCAAGCTTTACTCCTGATGGCGAAAACGAACCGCCATAATTTAAGACCGTATCGTAATGCACAACAAGCGTCACATCCTCAGGTTTATGCATTCCATTCAGTGTGATCGGAACAATGATCGAACCGCCAAGTGTATCCACTTTCTGATCTTGTGTAACGAGAGTAAGCGGAGCGCGAGGAATACCATAGCCACTGAGCGTGACGATCTTCTGTCTGCCATCACTTAATGTCAGGAGAAGTTGTGCATCATTCAAGTTATCGAAAATCGGTTTGAACGTAACACCAATTGAATCACCTGCAAATGGAATAGAAGAATAACTTAAAGAATCATTGCCGAGTAATTCGACTTTTGAAATAGTAGGCGGTTGACAGCCAATAGGCTTAATATTTAAAAAAACAGTAGTTGAAGTATCACAGACGATAAGCGAATCTTTCAAGAAGAGAGTATTTTGAGATAATAACAGATCAGTAAAGCCCGGAGTTATCGCAAGAGAATCTCCTCCGCTATTAGTAGTCTCCCAAATACTTCCCTGATCGTCAAGTAGGAAGACGATGTTATCATTAACGCAGGCAATGTTCCGCGAGTCAAAAGCCATTGAAGCATTTGGACGAACCGGTCCGCCGATATTTTTCCAAGACAGCCCTTGATCTATCGAACGATAGATCCCATTTTCAAGACTTGATGAATAAATCGTGTTTGCAGTACACGTCATCCCGCCGCAGAGATAAGGTCTTGAAAATGCCACAGCACTTACCCAAGAATTTCCTGCATCAGTGGAAAAGTAAAGGTCGGAAAGTTCATTTACTGAATGAGTATAATCTTCATTTGCGACATACAGTCTTTTGGCATCACATGAATCAGCACAAATAGTGTAGGAATCTCCATCAACTTCTGTAGGACTTTGTACCCATGTTTTGCCAAAATCAGTTGAGGCAGATACAAAACCAGGTAAACCAGCCAAATTATCAGCGCTACAAAGTACGTAAATAATGCGATCTTTCGAGATTGTAAAAGTTTCAGCAAAATCGCCACCCGGCCATGAAGTGGACCAGGTGACACCGCCATCCATGCTCGTATGCAAAAGTCCTGTTGGTGCAGGTACATCCCCGGCTGTAAGAACATGAATAATATTGGGTGAACCATTAAATGCTACACTGGTACATGCCTTTAACCGTAGAATTCTTTTCCAAGATTGACCTCCATCTCGTGTAAGAAAAATTCCTCCATTTAGTGTTGCAACAAGTCCATTGAATTTATCATAAAAATTAATGTCTGTAATCAGGCTGTCATTTACATCTCCGGAGGATAAGTTAATAGTAGTTTGTTGCCATGTTTTTCCTGTATCATTTGAAAACATTAAAGCAGGTTTTGGCGAGCGATCTTTAAACCATCCCACCCAAAGTACTCCATCCTTGAAGTGAATAGCCCCACGCTCTGGATTACCATAAAATCCAATATAAGGATTGATAAGGTTTGCTGCCACAACTTTCCACTGTGCAGAAATATCACGGTTCGTGAAGACCGAGACGAGAAAAATTAAAACGAAAAAATACGCGTATTTGGGAGCTTTCATATACTTATGGTAAACACCAGTCGGTGTAAGAAGTTACAGAAAATACTACCGCGAAACAATTATCCGTAGATCATAATTTTTGGTCGCAGTTAGCGCACGTACTAAATACATTCCGTTTGCAAATTGAATTCCAATCTTTTTCGGCTGATTCTTTCCGAGTGACATCGTAACTTCCCCGCATTTATTGCCAAGAATATCGTAGAAACAAATATTCGCATCAGCAAGATCGGCAGTTGATGAGATAAAAATATCTCCACTACTTGGATTGGGCGTGATACGAAGTTGAGGCAATGTGCTGTCTCGCAGAAATTGCGTAAGAATATCTGCGCTGCATCCTGCTGCCGGTGTTATCATACTGGAAGTGGCAGTAGATATTGAATTGGTACACGGTATAATTGCAGTGACTACCGAAACCGAATCAAAAGTAACTTGTAGCTTTTTCGATGAATCGGAGAATACATTAAAGTATGAGTTTGCAAGAATACCTGAAGAATTTGCTGCCGGAATATGAATCTTCGATCTTCCTTTCCATGACTCGCCGGGAATATTAAGTTTAACATTTGCAAGGGAGTACGTTCCAAGATATTCTAATTGAGGATTGTAGTGAACAACAACATCGACATCCTGTGTGCCGGTTAATCCATTCAAAGAAATAGGAACGCCGACGGTGCCGCCGATCGTATCGGTTTTCTGATCTGCCGTTTGCAAAATAATTTTGCTTCCGTCAATTGTTGTTACAGAATCACCGCCACTATTATTCGTCACCCACACAGAGCCTTGATCGTCAACGGCAACGACGACATTATTATCCAAAGCTGTTATAAAGCGCGTGTCCTCAATATTTGACGGTCCGCCAATATCTTGCCATGTTTGCCCATGATCTGTCGAGCGGCTAATTCCGGAAAACGTTTGGACAAAGATCGCATTCTGTGATGCCGAGATAGAGCCACAATGATGGGGGCGGACTCCCTGGTCGGTTGATTGCCAATTTGAACCAATATCATTACTGAAATAAACGCGTGATGTCTTATCTGTTTTTGCTGCAAAATCATCATTGACAACATAGAAAGTGGAAGTATCACATTTATCTCGCGTAAAAGAATAACTGTCCCAATTAATTACTCCTGGATGCTTCGTCCAAGTAGTGCCAAAATCATTGGTTTCAGAAAGTGAAGCTCCTGTTGAAGGACCGATACTAAAGCCGCCGATAATATATGCCGTCCCACCATTTCCTGAAAGTACTTGTGATGCGATGCTATCAGCCAGGGTTATTTGCCATGTGGTTCCACCGTCATTGGAGATATAACGATCACCGGCATAGGAGCATGCTAAAATGTGGTTTGGTGTACTGAGGAAACATCCACTTTCGATACTTGGACGAAATCGAAATGGATTCGGCGGAATATGCTGCGCCCATGAAAGACCTTGATCCTGAGTTACATACACTTCCCCATTCTGCGTTGTTGCAAGTCCGTTGTTGTCATCGAAGAATGAAATATCTTTGATGCATGAATTATTGAAGCCATTGAATGGCGTACGCAAACTCCACGATTTCCCTGTATCCGCTGACATCCAAATATCTTTATAGCCTGCCCAAAGAATTCCGTTATGATTAGTAATCACTCCGCCGCCATCGTACGGGCGGAAAATCGGGATGATAACATTCGATGCAGCCAGTTTCCACTGAGCGGAAAGAGGAGCAGTTGCGATAAAAATAAAGGAGAAGATAGTGAATCTTCGGAGAATGTGCATCTTAGACTAACGAGAGATTATGAAATGGGGTTTCGGGTTTGAAAAACCACCAAGTACAATGAAAAATTATTCATGGAATAATCTGGCAATTTGCAATACTATCTCGTTACAAAATCTCACAACAAGACGTAGCAATTAAAATAATCAGCTGCATACTCTCTCTATCGGAAAGTTGGTAAAAAAAATATAACTTGTACAACTTCTATCATGCCGGCGGGTTATTAATATAACAGTGTTCACCAATCTCACAAAGGAGAATAGTTATGAATAAAATCGCACGTGGTTTCCTCGCAGCCTTTGGCTCACTCGTAATCATACTCTGTGTTGCATTAGCATTTTCCAAAGCCCTTGAAGAGCGAGGGAAAATTCATGCAACAGTTTTAGATGGCACTACAGGCAGACAACTTGCCAAAGCAACTGTGCAGATCATCGAAACGAAGCAAAGCGGATTAACGAAAGACAGCGGAGATGTACTAATCAAAAATATCCCCGCGGGAAGTTATTCTGTAATTGCAAAATATATAGGATATAAAACGGAGACATATAAAAATGTCAAAGTCGAATCCGGCAAAACGACGGAATTGGTATTTCGGATGATGGTAGGGAATTCAGCAGATAGTTTATCGGTAAGCGACGTTGGGGCAATCAATCCCGGGCTTATTGTCGATGGGAGTAAAAGCGGCTACTCTATTCATGGAAGCCGTGCAGCGCAGAATTCTGAAAGATTATCTGGCGGTAGTATTTCATCAAAAGCGATCTCTAAATTTGCCATTTCCGAAATACAAGTTAATGCGGCCGGAATGGATAAGAATAGTGCACCCGCCATGAATAAAGGGAATTTCACTGATGGCAACTTCAATACTTCGGAATATAAAACGATCGAAGAAAATGATTACAAGGATGTTCGCCACGATCCTGTCTCGACATTTTCTATTGATGTTGATGGCGCTTCGTATAGCAACATCCGACGATTCATAACTTCAGGTGAAGTACCGCCGAAAGATGCAGTGCGTATCGAAGAGATGGTTAATTATTTCAAATATAATTATCCGCAGCCAACGGACTCACATCCGTTTTCCATCACTACAGAACTAACGGAATGCCCTTGGAATAAAGAGCATAAAATAGCTCTTATCGGATTGCAAGGAAAAGAAATTCCTAAAGCAGAAGCGCCGCCTGCTAACTTGACATTTCTGATCGATGTCTCCGGCTCTATGATGCCGCAAGAAAGATTGCCGCTTATTAAGCGGGCATTCCGTCTGCTTGTTAATGAACTTCGTCCGCAAGATAAAGTTGCTCTTGTAACATACGCCGGATCTCCGGGAGTTGTTCTGCCGCCAACATCCGGCACGAAGAAAGATGTGATCCTCGAAGCTTTGGCACGGTTGGAATCAGGTGGCTCAACTGCAGGAGGCGCAGGGCTGGAACTTGCGTATAAAGTTGCCGAAGAAAATTTCGATAAAGAAAAAAATAACCGAGTCATCCTCGCAACCGACGGAGATTTTAATGTCGGCATCTCCAATACTTCCGAACTCGTTGCATTCATCGAGAAAAAACGTGAGACCGGAATTTACCTGACAACGATCGGAGTCGGCGATAATAATTATAAAGATGCCCGCATGAAAGAACTTGCAGATAAAGGCAACGGTAATTATTATTACATTGATAATATCATGGAAGCAAAAAAAGTTTTCGTGACGCAGATGGGTGGCACGCTTAATGCCATTGCAAAAGATGTAAAGATCCAGATCGAGTTTAATCCCGCACAGGTGAAAGGCTATCGTCTGATCGGATACGAAAGCCGCATTCTTGCCAGAGAAGATTTCAACAACGATAAAAAAGATGCCGGTGAACTTGGCTCAGGTCATACCGTCACTGCGCTTTATGAAATTATCCCGCCCCAAGCAAGTGGCAATGAATTGTCTTCTGTTGATTCACTGAAATACCAAACGAATATAACTCCGAGAACGGATTATGCTGCCGACGAAGTAATGACAGTAAAATTCCGTTACAAAAAACCTGCAGATAGCACGAGTATTCTCATCGAACATCCGGTGAAGCAGACGGCAAGTCATTTTGAAGATGCTTCCAATAATCTGCGCTTTGCCGCATCGGTTGCAGAGTTCGGAATGCTACTTCGCGATTCGAAATTCAAAGGCAGCGCTACCATAAAAAATGCTTTCGCTCTAGCCAAATCTTCAAAAGGCACTGATGACGAAGGCTACCGCGCCGAATTCATCAAAATGATCGAAACCTATCAGTTAATGGATAAAGCAGAGAAATAAGCAGCAAGTGGTTAAGTAGTGAAGAGGGCGGCTAAATGGCTGCCCTTTTCATTTTCTGGTGTTAGTGCCAAAAACCAAAAGTTGGTCCGTAACTCCATATAATCCATCAACATCGCTCTGCACACAAGGGGTAAAGCCGACAGTTAACAGTTAACAGTTGACAGTTCATAGTAAAATCTCCTGAACTTCTGAAACCCAGACACCAATTCCCAATAGTTGCCCCGTAACTCCATATAATTCATCAACATCGCTCTGCACACCGGCAGAGTCATTAGTCATTAGTCTTTAGCAGAAAACCACTCCAAATCTCTGCCCCCATTTCATCCCTCATACTTCATACTTCATCCTTTCCCAAAACTCCGGGTGAGCGACTGTAACCCCTTATAATTCAAGTATATCGTTGTGCACAATTGCATCTTTCCTTCCCTTTTATTTTCATCCCTCATCCCTCATCCCTCATCCTTTCCCCCAATAGGTGCTCATCATAATGGAGGTAATATACGACATAAAATGGCATTTGTCAAGGTGCCTATCGACATTTATTTTCAGGGAAACCTTAGTTGATAAATTTAACGGAAACTCTAGGTTAAAAAAAGAGATTCTCTAAACACCTAACAGTCGTGTACTTTAACCTTTTAGAACGAGATACCATCAGAGAAGCGTGTTTAACTTTTATCGCTATTTTCTTTCTAATTATCCTTGCTCCTTCAGCCGCAGAAAAGAACAGGCGGTTATTCTTGCAGTGAGTTTTGAGGTGCAACTAACACGCTCAAAGATGGGATGGTTTAAGAAGCATATTTGTTGCGTTTTCAATCTGGTGATAAGATTAAGACTATTAAAATTATAATTGAATAAGAATGATTAAGATAATTGCTTTTGTGGTAATATTCTTTTCAAGTATGTCTCTTGGCAGATGTCAAGATTCTACAAAAGTGAATATAAGCCATAGTGCAGTTGCTATAGGGCTTGGGTTTCCTTCTGGTTTGAATCTATCAATTCATGAAAAAATATTGGATAGATTATTTCTATCATTATTAGTAGGGTCATTCACTGATCGATATACTTTAGGACTGGGATGTGGAATTAGGGTTGGAGAAGAAAATTCATCATCGAATCTTGGCTTTCGTTATACTATTCTATCATATTCTCATAGCATTTGGAAAGTAGTTGATTATAGTACCCTATCATTT
>JBBQWV010000021.1:0-69399 GCA_038210275.1 Kapaibacterium sp. (SeqCode)
CCAGCCAAGATGAAAACGAAGATGAAGCTGTGAGGTATCAGGAGATGAGCTATTCGGATTATAAGAGATCAAAAGCGAATCATCAGGATGAATTGTTCTTGGAATAGCAGATGGAGATGAAAATAAAAAATTATTTGAGCCGGAGATTGATGCGCTTGCAAGTTTTGCCTGAATTCCGTTGCAAGAATCAAAGAAGCTAAATGTGATTGTCGTATCAAATTGTTTACATCCGGGAGTCGATAGAATTATTTTATTGAATGCAAGTTGAGGTGTTGAGTTTGAGCCGATGCCGGTAGTGTTTAGCCATAAGCCGCCAAATTTATCTCCGGCATAGATAAAACTGTCACGAACATAAAATCGAGTGTCGTAGGTATTGATTGGACCGCATAGGGATACGAACGTAATACCAGAATCATTTGATACCATAATACCATCGGAATTGTCTTTAGCAGTCTGAAAAAAAAGTACACCTTGGATTCCCGTTTGCAACATCCCAGTGACAGAAAGGTAAGAAGGGTCTTTATATTGGTAAATTTCTTGCCATGTACGTCCTCCGTCGGATGAGCGAATTAAAACTCCAGAATTGTGGAGAGAGGTGCCCTCTCTTAGCGCGAAAAAAATAGTGGATCCCGATAATCCTACTGGTTGAAAGAGATCGCCTTCAAGATTGATCGGAGTCCAAGTAAGACCAGCATCGAATGTATATAGAAGTTTATCGAAGCCACCACTCGGGGAAATAACCCCGTGCAAATCATCAGAAAATGCAATATTTAGGTTGAAAGTGATTCCTGGAATTTTCACCTTATTAAACGTATTCCCACCGTCATTCGAATAGATGTAGCTGCCAGAATTGCACGAACCTAGTACATAACCATTCGAGGGATTATAATATACAGAATTCGCATCCATAAAGGTATTGATTACCCACGTACTACCTCCATCGGTTGTATGATACAGTGAACTAGCTACATTACCAAAATCACAGAACCAACCCACCAGTCGGTTCTTAAAAGTAAAGCAGTATGGTTTTGCATAATACCCATTATTATCAGGCGAGTACGAAATGGATGACCATGTGAGTCCACCATCAGTTGTTTGCCAAAGTTTACTGGGATCGGTTGCGCTTAAGCCAGTACCAACAAATCCGATTGTGGGCTTATTTGAAAATTGCTGAAAATAAATTGAATAAATCGGCTTACCAAAATCAAAGACCTTTTTCCATTGCGCATTGAGGTTCCTTGCGGAAAAGAAGCTCAGCAACGTGCAGAGGATAATACAATAATAGCGTATTCGCCGAGGGGAATTCATGCAGAATGTAACAAGAAATGGGAGAGGTGGTTTCCGGGAAATACCCCTCACCCCAACCCTCTCCCGGAGTACCGAGAGAGGGAGCAAGAAAAAAGATGGGTAAATGGCAGTTGATAGGTGCTCGCAAAATTAAATCTTTTAAAAGCACTTGACAAAAGCCATTTCATGTCGTATATTATCTTCAGTATGATGAGCACCTATACCCTTACAGATTTTAGATTGCCACGACCGGCTGGTGCCGGTCTCGCAATGACGTTGTCTTTAACTATCGGCTATAAGCTGTGGCTGTCAGTTTTTTCTGCACATGTGCACAGTGATATTTATGATTTATATGGAGTTACAGTCGCTCACCCGGAGGTTTTGGGGAAAGGATGAAGGATGAAGGATGAAATGGTGGCAGATATTTGGAGTGGTTTTCTGCTAAAGACTAAAGACTAAAGACCAATGACCAATGACTAATGACTATGCCAGTGTGCAGAGCGATGTTGATGAATTATAAGGAGTTACAGACCAACTTTTAAAGTTATCCACACTAATTGGATCCATCCAGTCATCGGGGGAAGGAGAGATGAGGACTGAGGACTGAGCTATGAGTGATGAGGACTGAGGGGGAGCAAGTCGGGGTCAAAACTATAGCGTCAAAAATGGGAAGGGCATTTCTTTTGACTTTAAATTTTTGACTTTTGACTTCCTGATTCCCCAAAATCCGAGTTCGGAGGAAGAGGAATTCTCGATAAATTAATTACACGATTTTAAGAAAAAATATCACTTTTGAAAGATTCGGCACAATTATTTCATATATTTGCATTACGGAGTTCTGCCGGGAGCAATTATCCTAAAAGGAATACATGTTGCCGGGAGCACTCAAATAGACCGTAGTTCATTATATTTCAATCACATAATACGTATTCTTGCCTATGCTTACAAGCAATCTGAGGCGGGGATGGGTACTCGTGGGGATGTTAGTGTTGGGTTTTATACTCAGCGCCTTCACTCCTTCCGGTAGCCTTGCCCGTAATCGTCAGAGCAGCAGAGCGGTACGGAAGACCTCTCATAGCGCTTTTCACAAACGCCATGCGAAGTTCTCTAGTAAACACCACCGCACTCCGCAACGACCGCTTACCGCCAGCGAAAAAACGGAAATAATCGGAAAAATTAAATCACTTGCCAGCGCTGAAGTTCTACCCGAACAAGGTACTGCAATTGATAATACATTGGATATGGAGCCGGCAGATATAGCCCAAGCTGCAAAAGAGGAGCGCGAAGAGGATGACGTTGATGTCTCCATCGACCGTTTCCTTCAGGAACGTGATGCCACAACCGTGGCGCTTGACCCCGAAATAGCCAAAAGCCGCCAGTCGGATTTCACGCTCTTTGATGAGATGGATCCCAAGGTTGCCTCAACTCGCTCGGATGTCATGCAGCATATCATCGACTGGGTCGGCACCCGTTACCACTTCGGCGGCATTGCCCGCGATGGTATTGATTGCTCGGCTTTCACTCGCGAAGTGTTCCGCACGTCGTTCAACGTCGATCTTCCTCGCACAGCGAGTATGCAATCGGCGCTTGGCTCATCAATTAATCATAAGGATGAACTGAAGTTTGGCGATCTCGTATTCTTCCATACCGGAAAATATGCGAAAGTTTCGCACGTCGGGATCTACGTCGGCGAAGGACTTTTTGCAAATGCAAGCTGCTCACGCGGTGTAACAGTTAGCTCTCTCGATAGCAAATATTGGGCAAAGCGTTATCTTTTTGCAAAGCGTCTGTTCACCAATACGGCAACAGCACAGGCAGAGGTCAGAAATTCTCTGAAACTTGCAGCAGCAGCCGGCGGTGAACTTAACGAGGACGAAAGTCAGTTAAATTAAAAATTTTGTATGATTGGTAAAAGCTCCGGTATTTTTACCGGAGCTTTTTTTGTTTAGTTTTAGAATATATTTTAAAAGTGTCATTGCGAGAAGGGCTTTAGCCCGACGAAGCAATCCCCTAAATAATGGCAGACTCTAACGGTCTACAAACTATTGGGGGATTGCTTCGTTATCGCTCCGCGATTCCTCGCAATGACACTGGAAGTAAATTTTGTCAGAACCACTACGTCATATTTCCGATAAACCCAGGACTCTCACGATAAAAGTTATCGCCGAGAACCGTTCTGCACGCCATGAATATTTTATCACTGAGGATATTGAATGCGGCATAGTTTTAAGTGGCACAGAAGTCAAAGCTCTACGACTTGGGAAGATTCAGCTTACCGGAGGATTTGCCAGAATAGATAAAGATGAATTGTGGTTGGAGAATGTTCATATTTCCGCCTATGCTCAAGGAAGCATGGCGAATGTAGAGTCTCGAAGGCGACGCAAGCTTCTCGTCCATCAAAAAGAGATCAAGAAGCTGAAAACCAAGACGCAGAATAAAGGAGTAACCCTTGTTCCAATCAGAGCATATTTCAAAGGGAATAAGGTGAAGATTGCTGTTGGGCTTGCAAAAGGAAAGAAATCCTACGATAAGCGAGAGACGATCAAAGCAAGAGATGTGAAACGGGAGATGGATAGGGAGTAATTGTCTGAACCAAGATTAATCGGATTAAAAGGATTTTTGGGATTATTAAAAATGTCATTGCGAGGAGTCCGCTTGCGGACGACGTGGCAATCTAAAATATTTAAGAATTGCTAAAAATTTTAGATTACCAATACACTAAAGATTGATTAAAGAGAGGCTCTAAAAGAACTACATAATGGATAGTAAAAATTTTCCTTCAGTGAATGAGCAGATAGATGCGATTCGTCGCGGAGCAGTCGATGTTATTTCTGAAGAAGAGTTAGCAAAGAAGATAGAAAAATCTATTGCAAGCGGCAAACCGCTTATTGCAAAACTCGGCGCCGATCCATCCAGTCCTGATCTGCATCTTGGTCATGCTGTTGTTCTCGGAAAGCTTCGCACGTTTCAGGATCTGGGACACGAAGCGCATCTTATCATCGGAGATTTTACCGCGATGATAGGCGATCCCTCAGGCAGATCAAAGACAAGACCAATGCTTACCGTCGAAGAGACAAAGCAGAATGGCGCAACGTATATCGAACAGGTCTCAAAAGTTCTTTCGAAAGACAGGCTCGTTATTCATTATAATAATGATTGGCTTGGCAAATTAACTTTTCCTGAAGTCATTAAACTTGCCGGAAGTTATACGGTAAGTCAAATGCTCGAAAGAGAAGATTTTCATAAGCGATTTAATGAAGAGCAGCCGATCTCTCTCCATGAATTTCTTTATCCATTAGCTCAGGCAATGGATTCTGTTGAAATAAAATCTGATATTGAACTTGGCGGTACCGATCAGAAATTTAATTTACTTGTCGGCAGGGAATTACAGCGTCACTTTAGTCAGGCTCCGCAATGTATTTTAACTATGCCGCTTCTTGAAGGCACCGATGGAGTTCGGAAGATGAGCAAGTCTTATGGTAATTCGATAAACTTCAATGATTCAGCGGACGAAATGTTTGGCAAGACGATGTCGATACCTGATTCGGCGATCTATAAATATTTTCTTCTTGCAACAAAAGTAAATGATCTTAATAGGATAAAGCAGACTTTAGATGAAGGGAAAGAAAATCCCCGTAATATTAAAGTCCGTCTTGCAAAAGAGATAATTATGCAATTTTATGATCAAGTCGCAGCCGATGCAGCGCTTGAAAGATTTGAGCAGATGTTTGTTAAGAAAGAAGTGCCGGATGATATTGAAGAACTACTTCTTCCCGCCGGTACTGATTGCGTAATTATAGATCTGATGCTTGAGATGAAGATGGTCGCTTCAAAAGGTGAAGCACGACGTTTGATTCAAGGAGGGGGAGTATCCTTGAATGGAGAGAAAGTTACTCACGACAATGCGACGATCATTCCGACAAGTCAAGGAGTTGTACTTAAAGTCGGGAAGCGAAAGTTTTTGAAAATCAAATCCTCTTGATGAAACGTTTATTAACAAGTTTCTTAATTCTAATATTAGCTTCTTCATTGCAAGCGCAGGAATCAGTGAAGAAATCATTATGGGATGAAATGCATTTTTGGGCTGATGCCGGATTTGGCTTTGCTCTCCCCGATCTTGCCATTGGCGGTGGTGGTAGCGCCACGGTTTCGTACGATAAATATTTTTTGTCATTACGAGGGTTGAGTGTTGATGGTACGCCAGGTTTTTTTAATCCGACAATAATTTTTACATTCGACAATCCGTATCACGGCTATTCAATAAATAGTGATGCTGCACTCTGTATAGGACTGATTGAGCGTGGTTCAAATGGGATGTTAGCTATTGGAGTTGGAGTTTCATATTTGAATGGCTTTAAGCTTATTCAGCCAATAGATTCGCTTGATAATGGTCATAGAAATTTTCATGCAATTGGAATTGCTATTGATGCTCAGTTATCCTACTCTCTCTTTTCCTGGCTTGGCGTTACTCTCCATCCGTTCATTGATGCGAACCCCAAACAATCTTTCGGAGGTTTTATGTTTGGCATCCAGATGGGTAAGCTCTTTTATACTCCATAGTCTGTTGCTGAAATTCCATGAATAGGAATTCATAGTAGCTCATTAAACTTTTCTGAGGTCCGAAGTCTCTATGTTACAAAGAGATCAAGTTATTTTTTCTATTAACATTTAATAAGGAGACTACAAAATGAATAAACTCAGTATAGCATTTGCAAAAACCTTTGCAGTTGCATTAGCATTATCAGTCGGAGCACTCATTGCCGGATGTAAGAGCACGAATGAACCGGCAAGCAGTCAGGAATATGATTCACAAGCTGCGGTTGATCTGCAAGCTTCGGCACTTGGTACTGAATCGGGCGGAGCGGGAGTTAGCTTCGCGGATGTGAACAATCTTGCAACAGGTAAGGATATTAACGGTACACTTGATGGTGGAAAATCCTCAAGCCCGATGAGTCGTGATACTTCTTATGATCCTTCAACGGGACTTCATACATTGGCTATCACTCGTGGCGGTACTTGGGGGAAATACTCTTTCAATACGCTGATTACCTATAAGTATACATTCTTGGATGCTTCTGGAAATTTCATGCAGAAGTATCAAAAAGGTGTGACCGATAAGATCACCGTTACTGTAGCAAAGCAGAAGAGTAAAGACCTTGGTGACCGCGTTGATGTTGAAGATACAGCTTCAGGCTCTTGGATAATCAGCAGCATTATTTCAGGAACGCCGATCTTTAACGGCACCTTCTCAAGAAGCGGAACGGATGTATTCCATACTGTTGCCAATGGAGATCGTACATTTACCCATTCCTTTACGATCACATTCGTAGCCGACACACTTGTAAAAGATGCTGATAATAATCATGTCTATCTGAAAGGACCTGCAACGTCGCATTTCGAAGCAACTACTCCGAAAGGATATAACTTCACGCGTGATACGCAGCTTGAATTCAATGGAGATGGTACTGCAACATTAAATGTAAAGCGCACCAGCGGAGACGGAACAGTCGATACTTATACCATTGACGTAAAAGTTGGAGTCTTCAAGAGATTTGGAAAATAAATCGGATCCGACACCGTAAAGAGAGAAAACAAAACTCCACTCTGCAAAGAGTGGAGTTTTGATATTTATGGACGGTTCAAATAATTATAAAACAAAGCTCCGCATTTTACACCGCGATGAAAATTATTGAGATTCATTTTCTCATTGGGTGAATGAGCATTTTGATCGGGAAGCCCAAATCCCATCAGTACTGTTGGTGCTCCGAGAATAGAGGCAAAACTATTAACGATGGGGATCGAACCACCTTCACGAGTCAGGAATGGTTCTTTTCCAAAAACTTCAGTCAAAGCTTTTGTCGCAGCTTTCATACCAAGAGAATCTATTGGAGTCATTGCCGGCATTCCGCCATGTAAGTCAGTTACTTTGATAGTAATTCCGGCAGGTTTTATTTTATTAAAATATGCTTCGAATTTTTTTGCGATCTCATCCGGTGTTTGATTCGGTACGAGACGCATCGAAATCTTTGCATAAGCTTTTGATGGAAGAACTGTCTTCGCACCTTCTCCGGTAAACCCGCCCCAGATGCCGTTGCAATCAAGTGTAGGTCTTGCCCACATTCTTTCGAGTTCGGAATATCCTTCTTCACCAGGAGCCGCATCTGTTTCAAGATCTTTCATGAAAGCATTTCTATCGAAGGGAAGCTTCGTGTATTCTTTACGTTCTCTATCCGAGATCGGAAGAACATTATCATAGAATCCGTCTAAGAGGATTTTACCTTTTTCATCTTTGAGTTTCGAGATCATTACTGCAAGCGCATTGATCGGATTCTCAACTGCTCCGCCAAAGAAACCGGAATGCAGATCACGATTTGGTCCTGTGACTTCAACTTGCATATAACAAAGCCCACGCAAGCCATAGCACAATGACGGCTGATCGTAACCGAACATCGGAGTATCACTGATGAGAACGGTATCACATGCTAAAAGTTTTTTATTATCTTGGAGAAATTTATCGAGATTCGGCGAGCCGATCTCTTCTTCTCCTTCAATGATAACTTTTACATTCACGGGCAATGCGCCGCCAGTTTTGAGATGAGCTTCAATAGCTTTTAATTGCATCCAAACCTGACCTTTATCATCCACTGAACCACGAGCATAAATATTATCGCCGATGATCGTCGGTTCGAATGGAGGATTTGTCCAGAGATTTAGTGGATCGACAGGCTGCACATCGTAATGCCCATAAAATAAAACGGTCTGGGTACCCGCACCACCATCTAATCGATCGCCATAGACAACAGGATGACCGGCAGTTTCATAAACCTCTACATTATTCAATCCCATACGAAGTAACTCATCACGGACGAACTCGGCACAGCGGCGGACTTCTCCTTTATGTTCAGGAGAAGTGGAGATCGAAGGAATGCGAAGAAATTCTTTTAGCTCTTCTTCGTAACGGGACTTATTTTCGTCAATAAATTTTAATATGTCTGACATTGATTGAAATGTTGTAAGAAAGTGTTATTCGTCGCGAACTGGTAAAACGAAGTACAAAAAACACAATTAATGACGAAATTATTCGACGGACAGATAGAAAATATTCTTGAAGCACTTCGTAGGCAGAAATCGCGTAAGCGGATCTTTGCCTACGAAATGCTGATCGAAAAGCGTATTATGCAATCAGGCGGCAATCCTGTCCTTGAAGGCGACGACGCTTATTTTTTCTATCGCAATGAGTCTGAGGAAAATGTTTCCGTCATTGGTGATTGGAACGGTTGGAAAGATGGCATGGAT
This sequence comes from Kapaibacterium sp. (SeqCode), assembly GCA_038210275.1. GTDB lineage: Bacteria > Bacteroidota > Ignavibacteria > Palsa-1295 > Palsa-1295 > PALSA-1296. Next base: position 8,584 of record JBBQWV010000021.1, read on the forward strand.
ATGATGGCAAAAGTTAATCCGGCTTCAACCGTCTATTATCTGAAGAAAAAATTTCCGATCGATGCAAGACTTTCGTATCGTTTTCTATCGGAAGACAGGGGATCGTTCAATGATCCGGCAAATCCGAATACATGGCAAGAAGTATTCGGGAATAATACTTATCTCAGTATGCCGGCATATAAAAAGCCGGAATATATTGAAAAGCCTGTAAGGGCTGTGCCGCGAGGAGTCATTAAAACTCTACAGATAGAGCCTACATCACGAGCGGATTCTTTCTCCCGCGAAGTTTCTATTTATATTCCCAATGGAATCCGTCTTCGCGGTAAAGTGCCGTTTCTTTATGTACATGATGGAACCGAGGCAATGATCATAGGAAGATTCATTGATATTCTGGATAATTTATATTATCATGAGCCTCATACAAAAAAGATGATCGTTGTTTTTGTGCCGCCGGTTGATCGTCATGCTGAGTATATGATGAATCCAAAATTTGCAACATGGACGGCGAAAACTCTTGTGCCGATAGTTGAGAAATCTCTGAAAGTATCGAGTTCACGTGAACTTCGGTCAATAAGTGGTGCATCTCTCGGAGGTCTTGCAGCAGTGCATAGCGCATTTCTTTATCCAACTGTTTTCGGAAATGTTGCTGCTCAATCTGCTTCGTTCTGGTTCGATGAACGGGCGATCATTAAAGCATTCGATAAAAAGAAAAAATTACCCCTCAGATTTTATCTTCAAACCGGCACGATCAATGATGCCTTAGAAGGTACGCGGGATATGCTCAAAGCCTTGCAGGAAAAAGGCTACAACGTGACCTATCGCGAAACAAACGAAAGTCATAACTGGGCAAACTGGAGTGGAAAGTACGCGGAAATTGTTCGATGGAGCGAGTTCCAATTTACATAAATACAAAAGAAATCTCTTCTCGCAGAATTAGGTTTTAAAAATAAATTTTATTCTAAACTAACTATCATGTTGAAAATTTATTATTTATTCATACTCCTTTCTGGTATCACTGGATTTCGGGAGAACTCGGTAATAGCTTCTCGTACTCCAAGTCCAGATGTGCATCCTGCAATGCTCGATTCTGGCAGATGGGTTGGCTGGTTTACAGATGTAAAAACAGGTATGTGTGACTTTACTCTATATATTCAAATCGAGAAAGCGAAAGTAAAGGGCTATTTTTCTATAACATTTTATGCTCATGGCAGCCCGGAAGTAAGTGCAATTGCGATAGATACAGGAACAGTAACCGGAAGAATAAACGGAGATCGCGCAGATTTGTATTTGCGACAAATAGATTCGAAAGATACTTTACTATGTTTGAATGGATATTGCAAATCAATAGCGAAAAATTATCGAGATGTTATTGATGACCGACTAATAGACACGACACGCTATAGATTTTCTTTTTATGGTACCGGTGAACGCCCTGTCAAAGACAGTTCGGTGCATAGTTTCAATGCGGGCTCTTTTCTGCTTTGGAATCAGACATATAAGTTCGGGGAGTGATTTGGAATGAAGATAATTCCGATTAAGCTTTCCCTGAAAATAAATGTCGGTGAGCACCTTGACAAAGGGGATTTTATTTCGTATATTACTCCAATTATGATAGGCACCTATACCACTACAAATTTTAGATTGCCACGACCGGCTGGTGCCGGTCTCGCAATGACGTTGTATTATTTAGAGCTATTTATAAACTGTAAACTTGCGAAATGTACAAACTGGAGTGGAAAATACGCGGAAATTGTTCGATGGGCAGGTAGATAATGTATAGATCAAATAATTAACTCGATGAAAACATTTACTGTAATAGTTATACTCTTAGCAATTTTGTGTCTGAGTGGCCAATCTCTGTTAGCGCAGGGTTATGATCCTCGTCATACGATTAGTGTTTATGGGCATGCAGATGTCAAGGTTGCTCCAAACGAAGTTGAGATTTCGATGAGCGTTGAAACCCATAATTTTGCTATTGATAAAGCGCGGGAGGAAAATGATTCGAAAACCTCGGATATTCTTTCGATGGCTCGGAAGTATAGCATTGAAGATAAATATATTCAGACTTCATATATGGAAGTAGAGCCGAGGTACGACCAAAAATATGATGCAAACGGTCATGAGTCGGAAAGAAACTTTAGCGGTTATTATGTCACAAAACATATTTCGGTTACCCTCCGAGATATTTCGAAATTCGAAAAATTTATAGCTGAAGCCCTGAAATTTGGCACTAATTATATACAGAATACTTCCTTTGCAACCACTGAGCTTCGAAAATATAAAGATCAGGCACGGCTCGATGCCATTCGTGCAGCGAAAGAAAAAGCAATGGCACTTGCCGGAGAATTGGGGCTGAAGCTAGGTAAACCTATTATGATCTCGGAAAATGGCATTCGCCCATCTAATGCTTATGATGCCCGGTGGAATTTTTCCAGTAATTTAAGTCGTGAAGAGGCGAATTCTGCGTCACATCCGGAGGAGGGTAGTAGCGTTGCGCCAGGTGAATTGAAAGTCGAAGCGGATGTCAGTGTAACGTTTGAGTTGGAGTGAGATCTACCCCAAAAACTTATTTCTTGCTGCTTGTAATTCTTTGACAATATATTGCATCTTCGGATTTTCGCTGGCTTCGGCAAGAGGGAAGTAATAGGTGGTAGTCTCCATAACGTATTTAATGGGATTTCTCTTTACATTAAATTCGAGGCACCGGAAGGTATCCAGGCGGTCGCAGAGTTTTAGCATTCTGGCATCTTCAGTTGCTCCCGTAAGACGCTCAACGTATTCTTTCTCAACGATCTCGCGAAGCAATCCCTCTGCTTTAATATCTTTCGTCAGCATTTGCACAAGGTAACTTGTATAAGGACTAAAATTATATTCTAAGATTTCGGCAGTGATGACTTGGGAATCTTCGAGCACGTCATGAAGTAATGCCGCGCTGATAAATGAGATGTCGCGGATGTCAAGTTCAGTGATGACAATTTTTGCCACACGACTTGGATGCCAAAAATACGGAGTGCCATCAGGACGCTTCTGCCCTTCATGCACACTCTCTGCCATTTCATAGGCATCAATAGCTACATTAATATCCAACGCGCTGAAATCCTTCTCTCTGAGAAGGGCTTCCAGCTCCTTGCGCGTCAGAAATGTCTCGTTATATTTATACTTTGGTAATTCCACGTTATGCAAAGATACGGGGAAAATGGGGAAAGGTGACAGCTTACAGCTTATCGGAGGGTTTCTCCATTTGTCAATCGTCCTTCGCTTTGAAAACGATGAATGACGAAAGATGAAGCAAGAGTACGCGGAACATTTCAGTAATTCTCTCGCTTTCAGTGCAAAACATATCTAATCTAAATAATTCATGGGTGTTCAATGCGGAATCGTCGGCTTGCCGAATGTTGGGAAATCGACCTTATTTAATGCAATTACTGCCTCTAACCTTGCTGCGGCGGAAAATTATCCGTTCTGCACCATCGAGCCGAATACAGGAGTTGTCGCTGTACCCGATGCTAGATTGAAGGTTCTTACTGCACTGATGATCCCTGACCGCGAAGTACCAACGACGATCGAATTCGTTGATATTGCCGGCTTAGTTAAGGGCGCTGCTTCGGGCGAGGGACTTGGCAATCAATTCCTTTCGCATATCCGCGATGTTGATGCCATCCTGCATGTCGTCCGTTGTTTCGATGATGATAACGTTATCCATGTTGACGGTTCTATTGACCCTGTCCGTGATATTGAAATTATTGATGCAGAGCTAATTTTAAAAGATTTAGAAACCGTTGATAAAAAAGTCGATGGCGCTGCCCGCAAAGCAAAGACAGGTGATGTGAAATCAAAGGCGGAAGTTGATCTATATACTCGCGTCAAAGAACATCTCGGCGAAGGCAAACTTGCCAGAATTTTTTCCGTAGCTAATGACGATGAAGCTCTTTGGATGCGCGATATGCATCTGTTGACTCGCAAGCCGGTGATGTATATCACTAATACCGATGAAAAAGGATTAGTAGCCGGAAATGATTATATCGAAAAAGTACGAGTTATCGCTGCAAAAGAAGATGCACGAGTTGTGCCGATCTGCGCAAAGATCGAGATGGAGATCGCCGAACTTCCCGAAGATGATCGCGCTGCATTTTTAAAAGAACTTGGGTTAAAAGAATCGGGCTTGGATGCTGTTGTAAGAGCAGCGTACGATCTGCTCGGTTTACAAACATATTTCACGGCAGGCAAGCAGGAAGTCAGAGCCTGGACAGTTCGCAAAGGAGCCAAAGGTCCAGAAGCAGCCGGAGTCATCCATACCGATTTCGAAAAAGGCTTCATCCGCGCCGAAGTAATGAAGTACGATGATATCGTCCGTCTGAAAACCGAAGCTGCCGTTAAAGATGCCGGACTACTCAGAAGTGAGGGACGGGATTATATTGTACAGGATGGCGATGTGATGCACTTTAGGTTTAACGTATAATATTAAGTTAACGGTAGCTCCGAACCACGAATCCCAAAGCTCTGTTTTCTCTATCACGAAAACTTACGCTAACTCAGTGCAATCGTTGAAGAAACTGTCATTTTTAATGCTTCTGTTGTTCGGGCAATCCTGCGACAAAGGACTTGCGCCAATACCTACTTCTCAATTATCGTCTATCTCCGGAAGCATTCATTTTACCGGGTTGCCGAAAGACTCTGTAAAAATTCTTGCATTAGTTTTGGTTCAGCCACCAGCCCCATTCACCGCTGCATCATTGATCGCAGGATTTAATACGACTGTTCTGCCTTTTGTACTTTCGACTATTTCGTTTTCGGATACTACGTACACGATTACGGTTAAACCTGATAGTACGTATCACTACCTCGGTGTTGCACAAAATTATGGATATAACTTGCTCAGCGACTGGCGTGTCGTTGCCTTTGCACATGATGATTTAGATTCTGCTCAGAGTTTCACATTAAAAGCCGGAGAGCAGCGCATAGGAGTAGATCTTACCGTTCGATTCGATTCATTACCACGTCAGCCATTTATCAAGTGAAGAAGATACTCCTCATAGTTATTATTTTCTTTATCTTGGCAGACAATGCCTTAGCACAGTCAGGTCGTGTTGAAACAGATAATTTAAGTACTCTGCCGCTTTCTGGCTTTATCAAAGATAAAAAAACTCAGGAGCCAATTGGCGGAGCAACCATAGATATTCTTTCAAGGGATAAGCAATCACTTCGCAAACAGATCACGAAAGTCAGCGGAGAGTTTCGCACAAAAAAAGATGGCGTTGCTTTTTTTCATATTACTTCACTTGGCTATAAAGATACAACAGTAACTCTACCGAACGGAAATAACCTTGTTGTATTTCTTGAGCAGAAGCCGCTTCTGGGAGAAGATATAATTGTCACGGCGCAAAAACATACAACGGCAACGCAAGACGTTCCGATTTCTATCAGCATTGCTAAATCAGAAGAGATCACCAGCCGCGCACCGGAGGCAATTGATTTTGCATTGCGGTATATTCCCGGAGTTACTGTTACTGAATCACAAGTAAATATTCGCGGCTCATCAGGATATGCAAGGTCAGTCGGTTCGCGCGTATTATTTCTTCTCGATGGAATGCCTTTTCTCTCTGCCGATAATGGAGATATAAAATTCGACGCTTTACCGATCATGAATGTTGATCATATCGAAGTTGTCAAGGGTGCAGGCTCAGCTCTTTACGGATCGAATGCTCTTGGTGGAGTCATTAATGTCATTACGAGAAAACCAACCGATTCTCTTCACGGAGCGATCAGCGCAAATATCGGAACATACGATCAAGTAAAATATCTTGATTGGCGTATTCCAAGTGTTGGCAGAAAATTTGCTTCACTCGAAGGAGGCTTAACAGGTACGATCGGAGAAACCGGATTGCTCGGAAGTTTTGCCGCCAGAAGAAACGAAGGCTACCGCTTAGGAGATGACTCGTATAAGTCCAGCGGATTCGCAAAAGTGACAACGCCGCTTTCCGATCACGATAGATTTGAAACAAGTGTGCTGCTTGCCAATGAAAATCATGGCGGCTTTCTGTATTGGAAAGATATTAATCATGCCTTAATGCCCTCAGATTCGCTCGGAGCTGTGAACGGGCGAATTCATTCGTTCAAGGCAAATTTACAATCGTCCTTGCAAAGTATTTTAAGCGATCATTTTATTCTGACTTCGAGAGCAAGCATTCTTTATACTAATTTTTCAACTGATGCATCCGTGGTTGGAGGTCTTGACGGTCCTCATTCTAATGCTACAAATTATAATCTTCAATTTGAAGGAAATACCGATCTGCTTGATTCAGTCTATTTGACAACCGGCATTCTCGGACTTTATCAATCAGTAAATTCCGATCTCTTTCAGACACATCATGGAATTACACTCGGAGCTTTTGCACAAGCAGAATATAAAATTTCTCCTTTGATCTTTACTCTCGGAGTTCGTGCCGATGGAGTGCGATATGACGACTCGAATTCGCTCGGAAGTATTTCACCAAAATTCGGCGTGACATTCGATGTCGGAGATGGCTTGAATTTTCGAGGTTCGGTTGGCACAGGTTTTCGTGCTCCGACTATTGGAGAAAAATATATTGACCAAACTTTCAGCGGCTTCCATGTGATTCCAAGTCCGGATCTTACTCCGGAAAAAAGTTATTCAACAGAGATCGGTGGAAGCTTTCGCACACAAAATATTTTTCTTGATGGCGCCATTTTCTATTCATCGTTCGATAATTTGATCGAGGCACATTTTGTCACCTCGAAAGGCACTGAAGCAATCCAGTTTGAGAATCTCACAAAAGCCGAAATATTCGGGCATGAAGAGGTCATTGAATTTTATCCTCTTTCGAATGACGATCTTTCGTTGCGTCTTGGTTATACCTACGTATTTCCTCGTGACAGAGTAACAAAACAAATTTTGAATTTCAGACCAAGACATTTATTGCAATCGCGTATTGAGACAAAACTTGGAGCATTCACCTTTTCATCGGATTTCAGATACATTTCGAAATACGAATCAGTTGATCCGATCCTGATTCAACAAGTCCCTGATGGCGCTTCGCGTGTTGATGCGTATATATTAGATGCGCGGATAGCTTATAAAGCGCTTGGACTCTTCGCAATGCCGGTCACATTCAGTTTCCAAGTACAGAATCTTTTGAATTATTATTACGTAGAGATCGTAGGTAATATTGCCCCCATCAGAAATTTTACACTAAGAGTCGAAACCGTATTTTAATGATCGATACGCATTGCCATATCCAAACAGAACAATTTGATGCCGATAGGGAAGAAACCATTGCAAAAGCTGAAGCAGCCGGAGTAACGGATTTTATTGTTCCGGCAATTGACTTAGCAAGTTTTGATTCGACTCTTGCAATTGCCGCAAGCCGTGCAAATATTTATTGCGGGCTCGGAATTCACCCTCATAGTGCAAAAGAATGGAATGCTGAGGTTCGTAAAACAATAATCGATGAAATTGATAAGAATCCGAAAGTTGTTGCTGTCGGAGAAATTGGGCTTGATTATTATTATGACTTTTGTCCGAAGGAGCAGCAGATCAAAGCCTTCCGCGAACAGATTGAACTTGCTATTGAAAAGGGAAAGCCGATCATTATTCACACCCGTGATTCTATAGATGAAACTCTTGGAATCTTAGAAGAGTATTATAAAAAAGCCCCATCTGAGGGAAATTTTGGGCAATTACATTGTTTCTCAGGTAATACTGAGCAAATGATGAGAGCCGTTTCACTCGGTTTTTGTGTTAGCTTTACAGGTAACATTACGTTTAAGAATTCAACTTTAACAGATGTTGTTCGTCAAACGCCGGATAATTCGTTCTTGATCGAAACGGATTCACCGTATCTTGCGCCTGTTCCCTTTAGGGGCAAGCGGAACAGTCCTGAGTATTTAGGACTTATCGCAAAAAAGATCGCAGAAATTAAACAGAAGGATATTGAAGAAATAATGACTTTGACAACCCAAAACGCCAAACGACTATTCTTAAAGACAGCAGCAGTTGTTACGCTCCTCCTTGCATTTATTTTTTCAAGTTCGAGTGTGAAAGCGCAGACCGGAAGCAAACCGCCGGACTCGGTACTGACCAAAGATCGTCGCGAAGCTGAGGAGATCATCAAAAAGCAGCGTGATGTGCTAATGCGTGCTCAAGAAGAACGCCGTCAGGATTCCATCAAGACTGCCCAACGTGAGCAGGATGATCTGATGCGTGATGCAATGCTGCAAGCCCGCAAAGATTCGATCCGTGCTGTAGAGAAAATTGCCGACGAAGAACGTTCACGCGAACGTCTGAAAACTCCTATTGCCTGGAAAGCAATTGGAATTGGCGCAGGAATAGGTATAGGAAATCTCTCCGGCGTCAATCAAGGAAATCGAAATGCATTAGCGCCGACATCCGTCTTAGCGACTTCATTCTCCATTGGAACGGCGATAACAAGGGGTATTGATTTTGAATTTTCGTATAATTCATTTACTTTCGGCGACGATCTGACGAATGACAGGCTGTTTAAGACAGACCTCACGTCGCCTCCGAGTCACATCCCTGATCGCGGTGGGTTAAAGAGAAGCTATCTGACCCCTACTCACGAGGATATGGGGACGAAATACCTTTCGTTTGATTTTCGATTTGTGATCAACCCCCGTAGCCCCGTTAAATTTTATGTCGGCTTAGGGTATATGCACGTTACTATCACTAGTACACAAGACTACCATCAAGTTGATTCTGTCGATAATGCTTCTCCTATGATAGGTCCTACTAAGACCTTCAGCGGCTCTTTTAGCCGAGGAGGTATGAAGGGGCTTATCGGAGCACGTCTTGATGTGGAGATAGGGGATAAACTAATTCTCACGCCATTTGCACAGATCGGCGCGGGCTTTCTCTTCACCGGGGATCCACAACCCCAAGGATTTGATTTTACAACTACTGCTGACCCCATTGTTTTTACGCATTTAAATGTCGGCGCAACTCTGTATTTCGGATGGTTCGGAGTGCAGCGATATAATTAGGATTATTGGAAGAACGGCAATGGCTTACCAGGCTAAAATTTGATGAAACCGGAAACTCTGATCCCGCCACTCCCTGATTCTTCACTGCCTCAATCTGGTGGAGAAGATGTCGGTGTTCAAAAAAAAGTTGCTGAAAGTGCGGATACATTTTACAAGGAAAAACTCGCTGAACTCCTCGAAGCCTGTCGCAAAAACCTAAAAAACTTTGATGAGGCAATGGTCACAAAGGCACTCCGCCTTTGCTACGATGCTCACAGAAACGACAGACGTGCCTCCGGCGAACCCTACTTCATCCATCCCTTTGCTGTTTCGATGATCGTTGCGCAGGAGATTCCGCTCGACGATGTTTCCGTTGCCTGCGCATTGCTGCATGATGTCGTCGAAGATACTGCCTATAGCCTCGAAGAGATTCGCGAGGAATTTGGCGACGAAGTTGCCGGAATCGTTGATGGAGCAACAAAGATCTCCGATATTTTCAAATCCCGCGAGATCACTCAAGCTGAATCGTATCGGAAGCTCATGCTTTCGATGGTTGATGATGTGCGCGTGATGCTCATTAAATTTGCCGACCGCCTGCATAATATGCGGACGATAGAATACCTCTCGCCTGAGCGCCAACTTCGTATGGCGAAAGAGACGCTTGATGTCTATGCGCCGTTTGCGCACCGCTTTGGTCTTGCAAAAGTCAAATGGGAATTAGAAGATCTTTCGTTCAAGGTTCTCAACCGCGAGGCGTATGACAATATCAAGAAAGTTCTTGTCGAAACTCGTGTCGAACGCGAGAACTACATCGCCGAAGTTGTGAATCCGATCAAGAAGGAATTAGAGAAAGAGGGATATAAATTCGAGATCGTCGGGAGACCAAAGCATATCTTTTCTATCTATAACAAGATGATCCGCCTCGGTAAACGAGTCGAAGATCTCTATGATCTTTTTGCCGTCCGTATCATTATTGATACCAAAAACGATAATGATTGCTTCTCGGTCTATGGAATCGTCTCCTCGATCTTTACCCCTGTGCCGGAGCGTTTCAAGAACTACATCTCTGTTCCAAAAAAGAACGGATATCAGTCTATTCATACAACCGTAATTGGTCCGACTGGGAAGATGGTCGAAGTACAGATTCGCACGAAGGGTATGCACGAGATCGCCGAGAAAGGTGTTGCCGCCCATTGGAAATATAAGGAGAATATCACCAAGACTGACCCTGAAATTGAGGAGTGGGTAAAATGGGTTTCGGATGTCTTTGAGCAGCATGGTGATGATGCGCCAAAGGCATTGATGGAAAGTTTTAAGTTAAACCTTTATCAGGATGAAATATATGTATTTACGCCTAAGGGTGATCTGAAAATCCTGCCGAAAGGATCAACGATAGTTGACTTTGCTTTTGATATTCATACTCATGTAGGAATGAGGACGATCGGCGCAAAAGTCAATGGGAAGATCGTCCCGCTGCATACAAAACTTGTTTCAGGAAATCAGGTCGAGATCATTACTTCAAAGAGTCAGAGACCGAACCCGGACTGGGAGCAATTTGTCGTCACGCATAAGGCTCGCAACCAGATTCGCAAATTCCTCAATGAAGAGCAGCGGGTAAAAATATTAGAAGGCAAAGATATTCTCCAGAAACGTATGGCGAAAGCTAAACTGCACGTTAATGATGATACGCTAGCAAAATTTGCCACGACCACAAGCTCAGGAAATATCGGAAAGCTGCATCTGGCAATTGCAGATTCCAAAGTTGAGATCGAGGATATTATCGCAAAGCTACGCGATTTCTTAAAACCCGGAGGGCAGGAGAAGGAAAAAGAAATATCTGCTCCGAAAGACGCGCCATATCTTGAGGAATCTCGCAAACAGACCGGCATTCTCATACAAGGCAAACGCGATGACTTGCTTTATAGTTATGCAAAGTGTTGTACGCCTGTTCCAGGCGATGATGTTGTGGGAATTGTGACGATCGGGCATGGCGTAAAAATTCATCGGCGAAATTGCTATAATATTTCGCAGATGCAGATTGATAATCGCAAAGAGCGGCTAATTGATGTCGAATGGCCCGGCACAGAAGATGCCGCAGATTATCTGGTGGGTATTCGCATCTATGGAGAAGACCGTGCCGGAATGATAAGCGATCTGACTCATGTCATTTCGAGTTATAATAATACGAACATTCGCTCATTCAGTATTGATACAACCGATCAAATGTTCGACGGTAAGATGACGGTCTTTGTAAAAAATACCTATCACTTAAGTCGTCTTCTCGAAAAATTGCGCCACGTTCGCGGCGTTACTTCAGCAGATAGATATGAAGAGTAAAGAGTTTCCCCTGCAACGCTATCGCGATTCAGACTACATTTAGAATGACAAGTTGACAACCATGCTAATAACCACACGAGTACTCGCAATTGATTACGGCTCCAAGCGTGTGGGGCTTGCCATAAGTGATGAACTCCGGATGCTTGCCCGTCCTATGGGAATTTTAGAAAATACGAATCGTCTGCAAAAAGAAATTCTGGCTCTGATCGAAAAAGAAAAAGTTGGCTGCGTTCTCCTCGGACTTCCCAGAACTCTTTCCGGAACCGACAGCGAATTCACTACTACCGTCCGCGTCTTTGGCGAAAAACTTTTTGCAAAACTTGACGGAAAAAATATCGAGCATCACTTCCATGATGAACGTCTGACTTCAGTCATGGCAATAGCCAATATCTCCGAACAAGGTTTACCTAAATCCAAACGCGAAGAAAAATACAGGAGGGATGAAGAAGCGGCAAGAATTATTTTGCAAGAGTGGCTGAATGCAAATTCCTAAACTCCTCCACCTTCCCAACAAATTCCGGATCGCGCCCCCGAAGCTTTTCTTTAGTGAGTTTCTTGCTTCGCGTCATCATTGTATACGCCATCTCGATCGGCGGTAAGTGCATATATTCTTTTAGGTTCTCAAAAAGAACGAGACTATCATAAGCGAATTGCTGATATTGCTCAACTTTAGGCTTTCGGATCTCTTCATAATTCTTCAATGCCTCAGTAATATTTTCTTCAATTTTTAATTCATTAAAGAGAGCAATCGCATCTTCTAAAGCAAGCTTCGTTCCGCTTCCGATAGAGAAGTGTGCCGTATGTGCGGCATCGCCAAGTATCACAATGTTCTCATGTACCCAATGTTTATTCTTCACAAGAAGAAAATTTATCCAAACTGATCGGTTCGAGAGAAGGGGATGACCATCGAGATCTTTCGCAAAAACTTTTTCGAGATATTCACGAGTCTCATCTTCAGTCATCGAAGCAAACCCTGCTTTTTCCCACGTATCTGGATCGCATTCAACAACGAACGTGCTGGTAGTCTTATTAAATTTATACGAATGCGATGCAAATACACCGGCTTCATCTTCACGAAAGGTAAGTGTCAGAGCATGAAAAAGCTGATTCGTCCCGAACCAAATATACTTATTAGTGCGCGAACTGAGTTCAGGTTCGAAGTAGGACGGATAATTTCTGCGAATGGTACTATTCACGCCATCACAGACTATAATAAGGTCGGAGCCGGAAAAGTTATCAAGATTCGTGATCTCCTTATGATATTCTATTTTTACTCCGAGTTGCGCACATCTGGATTGAAGAATGTTCAGCATTCCCAAACGCGAGATTCCGGAGAATTTATTTCCGCCAATAGTAATGCGTTCATCTTTATGGATCACATCAACATTTTCCCAAGTCTCGAATTCTTTGGTGATCTCATCGTGCGAAATTTTATCGTACTCTTCAAGATACTGCAAAGTCCTGTCACTGAAAACTACTCCCCAACCAAATGTATCATTTGGTCCGTTGCGCTCTGTGACAATAATATTCCAATCGGGAAAGTTTTTCTTTGCAAGAATAGCGAAATATAATCCCGCAGGTCCGCCGCCAATAATGCTGATGTTCATGATTAATTTTCGGTTGCTGCTGTGCGCTGCAATGCCAATTCAGTAATTTGTTTGAGTAAATTACTGAAAGAGATTTTCGCCGTCTCCGCGCTGCGCGCAATTCCTGTGCCTTCGGAAAGATTCGGATTTGGATTTACTTCGAGAATAAATAGCTCTCCTTTTTTATTAAGACGCATATCAACTCGTGCATAATCCCTCGTCCCCATAATCTCTGCTGCATCAAGCGCGTATTGTTTTGCTTTCGTCGCAAGCGTAGCTGGAAGATCGGCGGGGCAATTCGGAATTGTCGTATGATACGCGGGATGATGCGGATCCCACTTCGCCTGATAACTGACAATTTTATAAAGATCATCGGGCATATCGTCAAAAACAATTTCGGAGATCGGAAGCGCTCGGCGCTTTGCTCCATTGCCAAGAACGGCAACATTTAATTCGCGACCTTCAATATATTCTTCGACAAGAACGGACATCTTGAAATCCCACAACACAAATTCAACTCGTGCGCGAAGATCTTTCATGTTCGAAACAATACTTGCGTTTTCGATTCCTCCGGAGCCATCTTCGCAGGCAGGTTTAACAATAACCGGATATTTCAAGCGGTGACGTGCCGGGAAATCTGCCATCGTCCGAACGGTAAAAGAATTTGCGGTCGGCAGTCTATGAGAGCGAAGCAATTCTTTTGCAAGCGGTTTATTCTGACACGTTGCAAGTGCAAGCGGCGGAGCGCCAGTATAAGGAACTTGAAGCAGATCAAAAAATGCAGCCACACACATTTCATTTTCCGGACGACCATGAAAAAATTCGATGAGATTAAATACGACATCAAATTTTCTCCGTGCCATAAAATTAAATAGGCGTTCGAAGCGATCTTTGACATTGTAGCTAATAACTTTATATCCTGCATCAACTAAAGCAGCTTCAATATTTGCATACTCCTGCTCCGCGGCTGTTTCATCAAGATCAAAATATGGAGTGAAGCCCAACGCTTCCGGCGAGAGATCAACAGGTGTATTTTTTACTTCACCGGTTGGAATGTCATTATATAAAAGCGCAACGATCGTTTGTTTTGCCATAAGGGATAGGTAATTCGTAGTGAGTACCATGTTGTATTTATTTCTAACAACTGGTTACTAACTACTGACAGTTTTTTTCTGTTACAACACTTCATCACAAAAATACTTCATTATTTCATCAGCTAAGAAAAAAATGCAATATGAGCGAAGAAATTTTAATTACAGATTTTCTTGAAGTTGATATGCGAATAGGGAAAATCATGACCGTTAATGATTTTCCAAAAGCAAAAAAACCTTCGTATCAATTGGCGATAGACTTTGGAAAAGAGATCGGAATAAAAAAATCAAGTGCACAAATAACGAAACTCTATTCCAAAGAAGAACTTATGGGAATGCTTGTCATTGCCGTCGTAAATTTTCCGCCGAGACAAATTGCAGATTTCATATCTGAAGTATTAGTCCTTGGAATTGAAAGAGGAGATGGGGAAGTGGTGCTGCTCATACCGGAGAGGGATGCTGAAGTGGGGATGAGGATTACATGAATATTTTTACAATGTCTTTGCTACGCCGGACTTTAGTGCGGAGTAGCAATCTAAAAACTTAAGAAGTGTAGCACCATTTAATTTTTAGATTGCCACGTCGTCCGCAAGCGGACTCCTCGCAATGACACCGGATAAACTATTCTCTTTCCTTCACCTCATCCCAGATCGCATCCAACTCTTCAAGTTTATATTCATCCCAATTCTTTCCTGAAGCCTCAACTGTTTTCTCCACTTCGCGGAATCTTCGTTCGAATTTTGTTGTGGCATTTCTAAGTGCAGTTTCCGGTTCGATTTTTACATGACGTGAGAAATTGACAAGCGAGAATAGCAGATCCCCGAATTCTTCTTCGCGACGGGCTTGATCGCTCTCAGCCAAAAATTCATCTAACTCTTCTCGCACTTTTTTCAGTACGCTTTCCGGCTCTACCCAATCGAAGCCAACTTTCGCTGCTTTTTCCTGTATTCTTCCGGCGCGTTGAAGCGAGGGAAGTGCAACCGGCACTCCGTCAAGTACACTTGTTCTGCCCGATTCTTTTCGTTTAAGCTGCTCCCAATTTTTTGAAACATCATCGGCGCTTTGAACTTCCGTAGTTCCAAAAACATGAGGATGCCGATAGATCAGCTTTGCGCTTTCTCCTTCTATTACTTCCTGCAAATTGAAATGTCCTTCTTCATTGGCAAGATCGGCATGAAAAACGATGTGCAGAAAAATATCGCCAAGTTCTTTTTTTAACTCAGGATAATCGCTATTATCAATTGCCTCGATCGCCTCATGCGTTTCTTCAAGAAGTGGTGCACGAAGTGACTCATGCGTCTGGACTTTATCCCATGGACATTCCTTACGCAACCGCGAAATAATTGCAACGAATTCGAGAAAAGCGTCCGAAAGAGTTTGGTTCGTAGTTTTATTCATGGAGATGCTAACTAACCTAAGAGCTAAAAAATCTCAGGAAATGTCTGAACGAGGATTAAATAGGATTAAGATGATTCGTGAGATTTTTGATTAAAAAATTTCTTTGTCGTATTTTTGTATATGTATTGATTGCATTAATAATCCTTAAATCTCATTAATCACGGTTCATACTATCCACATGTCTGACATCTTCATCTCATACTCATCCAAAGACCGCGAGAAGGCGGAGCAGCTTACGGAGTTGCTCGCTTCGGCGGGGCTATCTGTTTGGATAGATAAGCAGGGGATTGGCGCAGCGACAAGCTGGTCAGAAGAAATTGTTAATGCACTTGACAACTGCAAAGCATTTATCATAATGCTCTCTTCTTCATCGGTGGATTCAAAAAATGTAGTCCGTGAACTTGCTCTTGCATTCGAGAAGAATAAGAAAATACTCCCGCTTGATCTTGAACCGGTGGCACTTCCGGCAAGTATGCAATATCATCTTGCAGGATTGCAACGCACTTCGATGACAAACATCGATGCCATCATCCGCGCTCTCGGCAAGCTTGGCTTGGAAGCAACGCAGGCTCCGACGTTCAAGCTCGTTAAAGAAACCGACGGCAGAAAAAGTTTGATGATACTTCCATTCGAAGATCTTTCCCCGACAGCTGATAATGAATGGTTCGCAAATGGTATCGTCAGTGAGCTCATTAATGTCTTAGGTAATGTGAAGGCATTGAGAGTTATGGATGCTGCGACTACCAAAGAATACAAATCCTACAAAGGTCACCTCACAGTTTATGCAAGAGAAATGGGCATCCGATATTTTGTCCAGGGTGATGTCCGCAAGTTCGGCGATCAGATAAAAATATCAAGCCGATTACTCGACATCGAAACGGGCGATCACTTATGGCAGGATTCGCTGAAGGGGACGATGGAAGATATCTTTGACATTCAGGAAACGGTTGCGAAGAAAGTCGTTGACGGTCTATCCATTATTCTGACGATGGATGAAGCGAGAAGCTTGATAAGAAACCAACAGAGAATGCCGAGGCGTATGAGTTATTGTTGAAAGGACATGAATATTTCCTACGCAGCACGAATAGTGACTTTGAGCGTGCCCTTTCGCTTTACGAAGAAGCAGCCCGTCTCGATCCGAACTTTGCCCAAGCCCATGCACAGATTGCAAACATTTCTCAGGAGTTCTACCGTGCTTATGGTCCGAATGCCGGTTTGCTTGAACGAGCAGAGCAAGCCGCCGGACGCGTTCGCGAGCTTGAAGGCGAATCGGCGCAGTATTTCTCGATCATGAGCCTTCTATCCCTTCGCCGCGGCGAAGCAGAAGGCGCACTTCGTTATGCCCTGCGCGCAGTCGAGATTGATCCTGCGTATTCTCTTGGCTATAACGCGCTCGGCTTTGCTTATCGGGCACTGGGCAGGAATCAGGAAACTGCAAAGGCATGGATGGGGCTTGTTCGGCTCCTGGAGAACGACCGGAATGCGCATTTCAACCTTCTTATCGCGCTCCATGAACTGGGTTCGGAATCAGAGCTGCACGAAGCGGCTGCCAGAGCGCTTCCGATCTACGAACGCTATGTGCGCCTGACTCCCGATGATTACAATGCCCGAGTCCAGTTGGCGACTATTCTTGGATACTGCGGCCGCTCCGCCGACTCCGTCGCAGAGGCAGACAGGTTTTCGGCTATCGAGTCGCTTGACGGCGTTACCTGCTACAATCTTGCCTGCCTTTATCTGAATGCGAACATGCCTGATCGGGGAATGTCACTTCTTCGCCGCGCCGTGCGAAATGGATTTCACAATATAGAATCCATCCGCCGCGATCCCGATCTTGCTCCGCTGCGCGGAACGCCGGAGTTTGAGGAATTGATGAAAGAATTGGAAGCTGGCAATGTCTGATATATTCATTTCTTATTCATCCAAAGACAGCGATTTGAGGATTAAGTAGGATGTGGAATTAAGAATCTCAGATTTTTTTAATCTCTATAATCAAGATTCAGATAAAGGGGTAGGTGCTCACAATATTAAATCTTTAAATAAAATGCAAAAAAATGATGGGCACCTATTGCAAAACCGAAATCAATGTCGTATATTAATCCTCAAGGTGATAGGCACCTATATCAATTAAAAATAAAAAATGAGGGAAATACACATGAATACTATAGACTTAGAGAATCAGGCTGCATTGCGGGGTGGGGCGTTGACGCTTTGCGTGGGCGAGGAAACAGGGATCAATATTCAGCATTCAATTGAAATGGCGGCGCAGTTGGCTGCCGCTAAATCCGGTCCGGTGCTTTATATTAATACGATCCAAACGCCGCGGCGGTTGGGAATGTCCGTACTTTCAGTGACGGGAAACAATCAGAAATCAGATCCCAATCTCAGCTTCTTTTCATGCGAACCCGGTTTGCTTTCCTCGGAAAAAGGGAGGATCGAGCAGTGTATCGAAGCGCTGATGCCTAAAACAATTATCATTAATTCGCTGGATTTCGCCTCGAAAGATTATCGCCGTAAAGAAGAGCTGATCTTCTCCGTCATGGAATGGTTAGGCAGATATGATACTAATATTTTGATATTCTCTGAACTTCGTAAAAGTCTTCCGAAGCCTGGAAAGATCCAACGTGGCGGCGGTGTTGGTAAACTTGCTGCGATTGCTGAGGAGATTCGGTTGGTGGGTGAAACATCGATCGTCGATGGTCAATCGTCTATGGTCGGGAAGATCGAGTCAAGTGGAAAGTCCGCTGCGACGGATCAGTCTCTCAGAGAGAAAAAAAGAGTAGCTAAAGAATTAGTTCGGGAAGAGATCCCCACTAACGGACTGAGAGTCCGTTCCACAGGAATCATAGATACAGGGATTCTTGACACGGCAGTTATTGAAGAGTTACCCCCAATGACTGAGCAAAAAATCAAGCATTTTCCAATGTCTAATAAAAACAGAGCCTTGCTTGCCGAATATGAAAAAATACATGGCAAAGCGCAGCATCCCGGAGAGAGCTTCAGGGAGATGTTCGACCGGGTAGTCGGATTGATCCTTGCTGAAAAAGCTGGTAAAAATATAACCGATCTATCAAACTATATACCTGATAAACTTGCGATCCGCAACAAGAGAAAAGATAAAGTGCGCGAAATGTTAACTATCTGAAAAATAAAGAAGTTACAGGGGTAGTTATATGCTTGACACGTTGCAAGTCCTTTAGAAATAGCCCTCGTTTCTGAGGGCTGGGTAAGGTTTTTTGCGTATTTTTGCGGTTTAACTTATATCATCATGGAAGCAGTAAATATTATAAGAATTCGGTATGAAGTTGTGCTTAGATTGATCGAAAGTGATATTTCCGAGAATAATACTTCGTATCAATTTACTTACCCAATTGATTTCATACCAACCCTACCTTCCATTGGTGAAAGTTATTCTGATGAGAATAAAACATATCGCATTCTTGATGTGCGACATTCAATCTTTGACAACCAGCCGAAGAGTGACATTTGTACTCATCATATCCTCATCCTCGCTCAAATCGAGCAATGATTTATTGCGCTCTTTAAGTTCGTCATTCCATTGCTTTGTTTCTCGCTTAATGACTTTATTCAATGCACTATCCGCTGAGATAATTTGCCTAATTTGTTGAATGAATTTTTTCATAGTTTATTTTCCCCTTCATCGGAATAACCAATTTACCAGAGTTATAAGTTCAGAGACTATTCCTTTTCGAAAATTACTACCTGTTTTTTATTCTTAAATTCTTTCTTCGGAGACTTTGGTGGTTTACTTACTTCCCTCACCTTGCCGCTCAAAAGGTTGTTCAGCCGATTCTTCTTTGCTTTGTGTATCGCTCTGAGTTCGCGTGATCGTTTTAAGTCTGGGTTTTCCTTCTGCTTATCTTTAGGTTACGCACCTGTTAATTCAGCGTATGTAAGCCTTTTCCCAAAGATTTTTGGGATGCAAGTTTCGAAACGTTGCGAGTCATTTAATTTCCGATAGGTGTAACGGAACGCCTGTTCGCAAAGATATTTGTCAGTGTGAAAAGATGCAATCTGAATGTAAGTGCCCTTGATGGAACGCTTAAAGCAACTCCAAAAATTTTCCATTGTATTCGTGTGAACATCACCGTTGACGTATTGCCCTGCTGAATGATCTACCCATGAATGATTGTAAACGGTTTTCAATCTGTGGTAAGATTTCAAAGAGTCAGTGTAAATAGTCGAACCCTTTTCTACGTTAGCAAATACTTCTGGCTCCAGTGAAGTGCGTTTCACATCATCAACAACCTTACCGCGAAACTCTCCAGTGCTACGATCTACCATGCCCATTACAGCCGTCTTGCCGCCGTTCTTTTGTTGTCTCTTCTGCCATTGTGCTAATGTGGAATTCTTCATGCTATGTTTGAATTTTTCTTTTCCACCAACGTATGTTTCATCAATCTCAATAGTGCCATTCATCTTTTCGAATGAACCGTTTGAAAGAGCAAAGCGAATACGATGCCCCATGTGCCAAGCACATTTCTGAGTGATTCCAAGTGCCCGTGCAATCTCACACGAAGAGACTCCGTTCTTATGATTAATTACAAACCAAATTGCTGGAACCCACTTAGTGATCGGAAGCGGACTATCTTCCATAACCGAACCTGTTTTGAGTGAGAAGGTTTTCTTACAGCCTTTTTCCCTGCAACGATATT
Organism: Kapaibacterium sp. (SeqCode); assembly: GCA_038210275.1. Lineage (GTDB taxonomy): Bacteria > Bacteroidota > Ignavibacteria > Palsa-1295 > Palsa-1295 > PALSA-1296. The sequence continues at coordinate 28,666 of JBBQWV010000021.1, forward strand.
GCGGACGAGTTTTGAGAAAGCAAATATTCAAAGAGCCACATTTCGGGCAAACGGGCTTTCCATCATCCCAACGAAGGTGCGCCAGATATTCAACGCAAAGAGCGTCGTTCGTGAAGTAGTTGACCGCCTCTAAAAGTGTCTTTGGTGTTTTGATCGTTTCCATGTTTATCGTTTGGTTATATTGTTTCGTTATAGATAAACGAATAGTCCGAGTGTTAAGTTTCGAAAAAACGAAACTATTTTTATTTATTTTTCTGTTAGGTAGGGTATGAAAAAAGCACTAAAGTTACAGGTTGCGGAGCGAATAAGGGAGATTTTGCTTAAAAAAGGCTGGAAACAGCAAAACTTGGCAGATGAGGCAGATATGACAAAGTCATACCTGAGTCAAATAATGCACGGCACGGTAAACCCTACATTGGAGACCATAGAGATTTTAGAAAAAGCATTGAAAGAACCGATATTGCAAATAACGGAGTAGATCGGTTATAGGTGGAATCCTATCAGTATCTCTCCGCCCAATTTCCGATATTGGTTGTAGTCAAATTTCAATCCCCAATGTTCAAAGAACAATCCGGCGAGAAGTGACCATTCGCCGCGTATAATGCTGTGTGAGTCATCTGAGTTACTCCAATAGGTATTAGAGGCAGATGAATACCAATAATCTGTTCGGTCGTAATAACCTATGCCGTAACCGAACCCTGCAAAGAATGGATGACTCCCAAAAAGCAACTGTATATCCCCGAAGATCGTACCTGACTGCGTGCCTTGAGATGGAGTCCAGAAATCCAAACGTGGAGAGATATAATCATTCGGGTTTGATGGAGCCGTTCCACTGCTATTGAATGTATAGCCTAATCCAAATCCAGCGATCATGTCGAATGAAGTGTCCTTGAATTCAAATAGCATACTTAGTTTGCCTGCCTTTTCTTGATTCCCGCCTATCCCAATCCAAGCATATTTGAGATTTTTCAAAGAAGAGTCTTTCTGTTGTGCAAAAGAAATTGATGCAATAAAAAGCATAGCAAAGTAGATCGTTTTCTTCATGTTGTTAAAAGTGCGTGATTGATGCTGTTAAAACTTGCCATATATGGCTATTGATATATATGCAAAGATACGTAATTTTCAGCCATGAATATCAAAAAAGTTGTTGGCGAAAATTTACGATTTTACAGGAAGGAAATCGGCTGGACTCAGGAGAAACTTTCCGTGAGGGCAAAGGTCGATGTTTATTATATCAGCAGACTGGAGAGAGGGCAAGTAAATGTGAGTGCTGAAACAATGGTTAAATTTGCGAAAAAACTAAAGATCGAACCGTATCTTTTAATGAAACCGAGAGACACATCAGAATCGCTGTAAGTCCTTTTAAATTAAATCTTTAGAAATTAGTTACAGTAGCATCTTTGTTCCATACGTCGTAGTCTTGAAATAAAAAAGCTCAAGTGATGAGACTTGAGCTTAATTTCAGCGGGGGTGTGGCGAAATTGGTAAACGCCGTGGTCTTTAAAGCCACCATCTTGACGGATTTGCGGGTTCGAATCCCGCCGCCCCTACTTACTTGATTTCAATAGATTGTGTGGGGGTAGCAGGTTGCCAGACCGGGACTTCTCATTCCATGCTGGGCGGTTCGATTCCGTCTATCTCCACTCTCTATTTTAGAAACAATCTTATTCTATTTTAAAATCCCGCTACCCATGTATCTGAATAGCACTCTATAAACATATCCCATTTTCCAAAGAGTTTCACAATGTTTTGTAAAATGTCTTACAACTGCAATAGCCTAATCAAATTATGGTCTTTTTATCTCGCCTGTAAAGCGTTGTTTTGTGTGGCTTTACCAGATGTGACGTGTGTAGCATATAATTACCGTTACAGGGGCTTCATGGGGAAAGGATGAAGGCAGAAGCATGAAGGATGAAGGGGAAAATTAATTTGTGATTGCAACAAGGGCTTCAGCCCTACGAACTAATCCTTTAAATATGGGCAAGGGTAATAAGTCTACTGCGATTAAGGGATCGCTTCGTCGTCGGCAAGCGGACTTCTCGCAATGATACTATGAACTTTGCTCGGGCTGACTTGGAGTCCGCCCAACTTTAGACTATATATTTCTCTACAAAACTATCAACTACCAAACTACAAAACTAATCCTTAATATTCTGGCTCGTTTATTGCATAGTAAACTATGTCAGTATAGTATTTTAGTCACTTAGGACTGAAATAGTTGTGGTACCGTGAAAATTTGCGTATTTTTGTGTAATAGTGGAGTTTGTTGTTCTAATTTTTAATCTCATAATTTAAGGATAATTCTCTATGGCAGATGCAGTAGTTACCCGCCCAGTACGTTCAGCGCCGAAACCGGCAGCTCGACATTCATCAAAACCATCCGGCGTTCCGGTTATGTTTTTAACGCTGCTTATGGCAGTCGGCACCCATTTTTTCCTTTGTTGGGTAGTCGGAATGGCTGCAGATAAAGTCACATGGCATCCGTTCGGAGTTGATTCGGATGTAGTATTCGGTGAAGCGCAATTCCAGCTTAATGCAATCGTCAGCTTCCTGCCTTTCGATTTCTTTTTCGGATTTTGTTTCGCGGTTCTCTTAGGGTTTGCTCTTCGCGTACCGTTCTTCCGCGACCGTGTCTATCATACGATCGTCGAAGTGAAGAAGCGTTTAATGGTGCAGCTATCTGCTACCAGTGAAGAAGTAGAATCAATTCTGCGTAACGATCCGGATAATAACCAACGCTTACTTTCACGTCGTGAAGATATTAATCTCGAAAGTGTCGAGACTGAAATTGACAGCATCAATAACGGTCAGCGCTATCTTGATGGCAAAGCAGGTTTCATGAAGGGAATTTCGCTCTACATGAAATTCCACTTTGTGGAAATGTATTCTAATAGCGTTACCGGTTTGGCGTATGCCGGCGCTGCATTCCTTATTATCGTCGTTGGTGTTCGCGGATTGAAATTCATTCCAGCGGTAAAGCCTTCGCCGATCCTTTTCGCTCTTGGTATCGAATTCTCGATGCTTTGTCTTCTTGCTTTAACCTTGATGTTCACTGAAGAAGAAGAGCGTACTGATAGAATCTTGAAGCAGATGGTTGATGCCGTCAAAGGCGGTAAAGGCAAAGCTGCTGTTGCACAAATGGAAGCGGAAGCTTCGATGCTTTCACGCGGCGATTACGAGCGCATCATTCGCGATCAGATGGATCAGAAAATGCTCGAAATCCTCAGCGCAAAAGATGAAGATGCCGTCAGAAGATTGGCGCTTGATCTTGTCAATACAAAGAAGTAATTTTTTCTTTAATCATTTACTTGCAAAATGCAGTCTGCCTCGGCAGACTGCATTTTTTAATTTTCTCCAGTGGGACGGACTCTCAGTCCGTCAGACCAGATTTTTTTTTACTTCGGCACGACCTCACTCTTCGGAATGTTTAACGATTTCTAATACTAAAAAAGGAACCGATGATCATTATAATGCAGAAGGGTGCTAAGGAAGCAGATGTTGTTAAAGTTGAAAAGATCCTTTCCACACAAGGAGTTCACAGCGAACGATTAGTTGGCGAGAAGCAAATAGTGATCGGTATCATCGGCGGAAGTCATGGAGTTGATATTACTTCTTTCGCTACCTTAGACGGAGTTCAGGAAGTGGTTAGGGTTAATTCTCCGCTGAAGCTTTCATCCCGTTTAACTCATCCTCAGGATACAGTAATTACATTTAGTGATGGAACCAGTATAGGCGGTAAATCTCCAAGCGTTGTCATCGCGGGACCATGTGCCGTCGAAAGCGAAGATCAACTTCGCAGAACTGCTGAGTTGATCCGAAAAAATGGAGTCAGGTTTTTACGAGGCGGAGCTTTTAAGCCAAGAACTTCGCCGTATTCATTTCAGGGATTAGGATTTGACGGATTAGAATTATTGAAGAAGGTCAGCGAAGAATTCGGACTCTTCATCGTTACTGAAGTTATGGAGCCGGCACATGCTCCGCGAATTGCAGAATTTGCTGACATCATTCAAGTCGGAGCGAGGAATATGCAGAATTTCCCTTTGCTTCGTCAATTGGGAAATGTTAATAAGCCAGTTCTCTTAAAACGCGGTCCGGCATCTACTATAGAAGAATGGCTTCTTGCGGCGGAGTATATTTTAAGCGGCGGCAATGATCAGGTTATTCTTTGCGAACGAGGTATCAGGACTTTTGAAAATTCTCTTCGCTATACTCTCGATCTCAGCGCAGTGCCGATCATTAAAGAATTATCTCATCTTCCTATTATAGTTGATCCATCCCATGCAACAGGCAAGAGGGAAGTAGTCTCGGCTATGAGCCGCGCCTCACTCGCTGCCGGAGCCGATGGCATCATGGTCGAAGTTCATCCCGATCCGATTCATGCTCTGAGTGATGGAGCACAAGCCCTAACCTTCGAGATGTTCGAAGAGATGATGTCCGAGCTTGTCAGGATCGGCGATGCAATAGATAGACCGGTTTTAGTGGAGTCGTTTAATCGGGAAAAGTCTGAAGCGCGGAGTCCGATGTCCGAAGTAAGGAAGAATGTCTGAACCCGGATTATTGGGATTTTGAAGGATTTTTAGGATTATTTTTTGCCCTAAATATTTGGTACCAATTTTGGGTTTTGGTGTTGTATTTGTGGATGTAATTAATTTAGTAACGAGTTTTTTTATGAAAATTTTGAATTCGTTCGCATTTTTGGTTTTATCAATTCTCTTATTGTTTTCCTCTGCAAATGCCCAAATACCAGAGGTGCTTATTGGTGATACAGATCTCGTTGCAAAGATTGGTACAAATGATCACTGCAGGGTATTTAATTTCTCTTATTCTCATTCTAATAAAAATTTTCATGTTAACCCTTATAAAGATGATATAGGATTTACTTTATACTGGGGGCTTAATTGTGATGTCTTATTTAGCCCAATGACAATCGGCACTCAAATTGACACTTTTTTTCTCTCCGGAGATGGCTATTTCCCAGATTGCAACAGAAGCTATCATGAGTCAGCTGGGCCTTATATCATTAACGTAAAAGGGGTTTCTGATTCTGTTACATTATTCAGAACGATTGATACGAATCGGATAATCTTCTACTGGTTGGTTGATAGCAATAAATACATCCCTGAAAATTTCTTGAATGTCGGGCTTCAAAAATCTTTTGGATTCTTTAATAATGTAGAAGACTCCTCTTCTTTTACCATGAGCCTTGTTTCGGATACTAACGCTGAAATATACCCTGAAGTCATGATAGGCTCAAAAAATAATTCACTACCTCAATCCTACAATTTAGCTCCTCAAACAAGATGGGTACATGGATTAATCAATTTTAATACGGCCTCAAATGGATTTTTTAAAGACACTACGTTTATTGTTTATCTAAAAGTTGTAATCCAAAACCATACAATTAGAGATTCATTCTTATTCAAATATTATATTGAGTATCTTCCTAAACCTTTTGCAGAAGTTGGTAAAAGTATGTCCCCGAAAGAACCCCAAGTTCAAATTTCTACTTTTATCAACGATCTTTTAAATATCTACTCACTCTTCCTCCAACCCGAAAATGCTTCCTTAGAACTCTACGATGCCCTCGGTCGTCAGCAATCATTGCCGATTTCCGAAATAGAAATTCCTGCTGGAGAATATACGCAAAAGCTTGAAGTTGGCAATCTTTCGGCGGGATGGTATATCCTTCGAATGATATTAAAAGACCGGGTAATCAGCAAAAGCTTTCTTGTTTTGCATTAGTGAATTTTCCACAAATTTCACTATTTCTAAAAAAAAGGTTATTCTGTTCGTATTTTTGCAATCAATAATAGAATTGCAGGGTTTTATCCCCCGCATTTCTTTTAAGTTTTAAGTTTAAGCTCGCCGCGGCGAATCTTCGACTTTAAGCTTATGTCGGGCGCTTAGTCTCAGCTGGTTTAGAGCGACTCGTTTACACCGAGTAGGTCGGGGGTTCGAATCCCTCAGCGCCCACAAGAAAATGAGGAATCATGAACGAACATTCGGATTTCTCATTCAATAAGTTTTCAGAACAAACGCATCTTTTGTGTTGTTAAATAACGGCTGTCAGAGCAGCCAATTCTGATTTTTTCACAACATGTCTCAATCACCATCAGGGGCAGTTCCACCGTGGCTCCGACAAGGAGCCGATAGATCAGTTGCTGGCGCATCCGGCGCAGCACCTGTTGCTTCCGCTCCTAAACCTACCGCCGCTCCGGTAGGCAATGACGTAGATGCCATTGCCGATGCACCTGCTGCGGCTCCTGCCAAAAAGAAAAAGGCAAAGCTGATGGCAGTCGTTCACATGGAAGGCTGCACGGGCTGTGATGTTTGTGTTGAGTTTTGTCCCGTCGATTGCATCTACCACATTCCCGGACCCGAGCATATTTTAGCGGAGAATCCGCATGCATCCATGAACGGAGTTGTCATGATCGATGAAGATGTCTGCATCGGATGTAAGTTATGCGCAAAATACTGCCCATGGGAAACGATCGAGATGATCGATACGGATACACTTGAAGAGGCAAGGGCGTTGGGATTGGCATATTAAGAGTTTTAATTTGAAAATTGATAAATAGTGTCATTGCGAGGAGTCGCTTTAGCGACGACGAAGCAATCCCCTGACAGATTGTAGAATGTTACACTCAGGCACCATTGAGGAGATTGCTTCGTCGGGCTAAAGCCCTCCTCGCAAAGACACAAATTAATAAAGCATTTATGGCTGACGAGAAAGACCAATTAGCAGATCTTCCATTTTTGGAGGTACCGCGCCCCGAAGAGGCGGGGACGCATGCGACGAGCACATTCAATATGCCGCCGATGAAAAATCCGCCGGAAGAGTTGAAGGATATTGCCGCAAAAGTATCGGCTCCCGGTTCGCCGGAAGCGCGCAAAGCCGAGCCGCCTGATAAAGTGCGGATGGCAAAGCCAATGCCGAAAGCTGAGGACGATCCCGGTACTTGGGAGTTCGGTCGCCGTAGTTTTCTGCGTGCAACAGGATGGATGTCATTCTTCGGATTTATTACCATTGCTTCGATCGGTGCATTGCGAATGATGTTCCCGCGTATATTGTACGAGCCACCAAAATCTTTCAAAGCCGGAAAGCCGGGAGAGTACCTTCCAATGTCCGTTTCGGAAAAATATAAGGATACTGAACGTGTATGGATCTGCCGCGATGAAGAAAATATTTTTGCACTCGTCGCAATTTGTACTCACTTAGGCTGCACACCTCGTTGGCTTGCGTCCGAAGCAAAGTTCAAATGTCCGTGTCACGGATCTGGATTTACTTTCGAAGGTATTAATTTCGAAGGACCAGCTCCGCGTCCGCTTGAACGCGCCAAGATCGTGCTTACCGAGACAGGCGAATTGCTTGTCGATAAAGGACAGACATTCCGTTACGAGAATGGAGATTGGGGAAAGCCCGATTCGTTCTTGAAAGTGTAAGATAATTTTGAGGTTTGAATTTTGAGTTTTGAGTTGGAGAATTATATTTCTGCTAAAGACTAGTAACTAAAGACTAACGACTTTTTTATGGCATTCAAACTACCATTTGTTCCACCGAAGCCGCCGCCTATTGAAAAGGTGAAAAAGGATATCACGCAATCCGAGGCGTGGAAATCCATTTTTCGGCATTCGTATCAGGATAACCAGCGAAATCGCGCATTGCAGATCGTTGACAACGTCTTTCTGCATTTGCATCCTGTTCGCGTTCCGCGTCATGCAACAAATTACTCGTTCACATGGGGAATGGGCGGAATCACGTTCTTGCTTTTTATTCACTTAACGGTGACGGGCATCATCCTGATGTTCTGGTACCGCCCGACGGAAGCATTTGCTTTTCAGGATATGAAAGCATTAATGAATGACGTTGCCTTCGGTCCGTTGCTTCGTAATCTTCATCGGTGGGCAGCGCACTCGATGGTTATTACGGTCATGTTGCACATGTTCCGTGTCTTTTTAACAGGCTCTTATAAACCGCCGCGTCAATTCAATTGGGGTGTCGGTGTTATTCTTCTTCTTCTTACATTCCTTCTTTCATTCACAGGATATTTACTTCCGTGGGATCAGCTTTCAATTTGGGCTGTGACAGTGGGTACGAATATGGCACGCTCGGTGCCATTGCAAGGATCGGAGGGACCTTTTTCCAATTACCTTGGGCTAAGACCTGATAATGATATTCGGTTTATTTTGCTAGGGGGTACGCAAGTAGGTGAGCCGACGCTGCTGAGATTTTATGTGGGGCATTGTATCTTCTTGCCATTTATTGCTGCTACGTTAATGGCAGTGCATTTTTGGCGAGTGCGAAAAGATGGTGGAATATCCGGACCTGTCTTGAATACCAAGGCAAGTGAAGGAGCAAAATATATTGCCGAGAAAATGGCGACGAAGCGTATTGCACAGATCAAAGGTACGCCAGCAAATGGTAACGGAAAACCTGCTGCTCCGGCGAAAGCCCCAGCACCGGCAGCACCAAAACCTGCTGCTGCACCAGTCGCTGCCGCGGGTTCTGCGCCACCAGCCGCACCGCCTGCCGGAGGAGCAAAAGCTCCGCCGCCGTGGATGAAAAAATAGTTTTGAATTTTAAGTTTTGAATTTATTGTGTCATTGCGAGGAGGGCTTTAGCCCGACGAAGCAATCTGCTCGATCGTGCCGAGAAGATTTTGTGCTAATCCAAAGGGGATTGCTTCGTCAGTCGCTTCGCTCCTTTCTCGCAATGACACACAACTAACGACTAATAACTAAAGACTAACGACTACCTATGTCAGAAGGCTTACATAATTTTTGGAAGATCCTGAGCGTACCGGACAATGTTCCGATCGTGCTCATGATCCTTCTCGTCAGCTTTTATTCGTGGCTTGCCTATAAACAGGCACGGCGAAATGATCGACTTGGAATCTATGAGGCAACACAATCCGATAAGGTGCAGGTTTGGCCGTATCTTGTGAAGATCGAGTTCCTCGTGACGATCATCATCCTGATCATTCTTACCGTTTGGTCTATTACGATCAATGCTCCGTTGGAAGAAGCGGCGAATCCCACGCTTACTCCGAATCCGTCGAAAGCTCCATGGTACTTCCTCGGATTGCAGGAGATGCTTGTATATTTCGATCCGTGGATTGCCGGCGTGATGCTTCCGACATTTATTCTCATCGGACTCATCCTCGTACCATATATAGATCCCAATCCAAAAGGGAATGGATACTACACCTTCAAAGAGCGTCCGTTCGCTATCGCGACATTTTCCATCGGCTTTTTAATTCTTTGGGTATTGCTTATCGTGCTTGGTACGTTTATGCGCGGACCGGGTTGGTATTATTTCTGGCCTTGGGAATTTTGGGATACGCACCGAGTCGTGGCGCTTACGAACGTCGATCTTTGGGAAGGGCTATTCGGCATTACGTCGAAGAATGTTGATGGTTCATTTAATCTCTTGCAGGTTGCACTTGGCGGCATACTCGTAATGGGATGGCTTGTTGCAATTCCGATGTGGGTATGGAAAAAGTATAAAGAAAATTCTGCAGTGCTCAAGCAGATGGGGGCATTGAAATTTGGAATGACGGTCGTTCTGTTCATGATGATGGCAGGACTTCCGATCAAGATGTTCTTGCGTTTGGCATTTAACATCAAATATATTTGGGTGTTCGGTGTCGGACATGATCTGTTTTTTAACATCTAAAATTTAAGAGACTTTCGCTTCTATGGCAAATACGAACTCTAACATGCCGAAAAAGGCGCCGTGGTGGAATCCTGGAAAATTCTTTGCTGTACGCAAAGAAATTCCGATTGAGCAGCGCTCATATACGAAGATCTACGGCATTCTTGCGATCTTGCTTTTTGCATTTACTGTATGGGCTGTTCTCGATGAAGTCATGACGCGACGTCCCTGGAAAGATGTGCAGGCAGATTTCAAGGAATTTAAAGCAACTCGTTTGAATTTGGAGATCAAGAAAGAGAAAGCAAAGATCGATCCTCAGGTACGCAAGGATCTGAAGAAAAAACTTGCTGAGTACGAGAAGCAGATGCAATCCGATTCCTATCTTTCGACACTCGATCAGATCACTGATGTCGAAAAGAAAGTAAATAAAGCAAAGCGCGATTACACCTTTGCAAAAGCGAATTCGGATGAAACATACTATTATCTTGATGAAGAGCGCACTCAGCATAAAGATACGACAAGCCGTGCAAAAGATTACCGCGAAATAGAAAAAGAGAAAGTAAAACTTCTTGTCGTCGTTAATGATCTGCTCCATCAGGATACGGTTCTCAAAGCAAAAATACTTCCCATTCAAAAGGGATATAAAGAAGCGCAACGTATCAACGATTCAGTGTATGCTAATGTGATCGCATTGCAACGCAAACTCGAAGCAGTTGATAAAATGCCGATCGCTGTCAAGCAGACGATGCTTGTCAATTATGAAAAGACGAATTTTAATAATCTCAAGATGCGCATTGATCGTTGCGAGACGTGCCATATGAGTTATGCTGATCCTCTTTTCAAAAACGATACGATTGTTACGACCGACAAAGCAGAAGTAAAAGCATGGCTGAAAGCAAATAAATATAATGACGCCGATCATTATACGATTAAGAAATTAGGCACCAATAAAGATACGACGATTGCAGTCGTTTCTGCGCTGTTCCGTTTGCACCCGAATGTTGATCTGCTTATCAAAGGACATAGACTCGGCGAACCTCCGGGAGTTGGTGTGCTTGGATGTACTTCATGTCATGGTGGTCAAGGACCATCAATCGTATCACCTGAATTTGCACATGGCTTCCAAGAGCATTGGGCAGAGCCTCTTATGACAGGACATTACGTTGAGTCTTCGTGCCAAAATTGCCATTCGGGCAAAATGGATTTCGAAGGCGCGAAATGGATCACGATGGGCAAAAAACTTTTCACTGATTTCGGATGCTATGGCTGTCATAATATGCCTAACTACGAAGACGTTCCGGGACAAGCTCCATCGCTGGTGAATGTCTCAAAAAAATTAACGCCTGAATGGATCTATCAATGGATCAAAAATCCGAAAGGATGGGGTAAATCTGCGCGTATGCCGAACTTCATGCTCTCAGATGATGAAGCAAGACAAGTTACTGCATATGTAGTTGATCAATCGAAAGGCGGGACGTACTCGCCGCTTGCTCATTACGGCGGAGGCGGAGATGTAGCACGCGGTAAGGAGACATTCTTTGATGCAGGATGCGTTGGATGTCACGCCATTGATGAATATAAAGGCGATGAGAATATGCGGTTGAAAGAAGGCAATTCATTCGGACCAAATCTCAATAAAGTAGGTTCGAAAGTTACTGCTGAATGGATGTATGATTGGTTGAAAAATCCAAAAAATTATCTGAAGCATTCGCGTATGCCAAGTTTGCGACTTACCGATCAGGAAGCCGGCGATCTCACGGCATATATAATGGGGCATACAGGGACGAACGACGAAGTAAAATCTTCATTAAATGTCGATATTACTAATGCCTCACTTATCAAAAAAGGAGAAAGTCTGATTCGCTCCTATGGTTGTTTCGGCTGCCATGAAATAAATGGTATGGAGAATGAATCAAAAGTTTCTGTAGCTCTGAGTACGTTCGGCAAGAAAACTCCCGGTGAGCTTTTCTACGGAAATGTTGATGGCGAAATTCTTGGCGGATTCAGAAAAGAATTTAAGAAAGCCGGATTAGATCTCGGTCAGGTCGAAGAACACGCTATCCATGACAATCAGGATTGGTACACATGGGTTGTCGGGAAGATGAAGAATTCCCGCATGTATGCGACCGAGCGCATTCCACAAAGAATGCCGAACTTCCAGATGTCTAATCAGGAAGCATTTGCATTAACGGTATTCTTAAAAAGTCAGACCGGTGCTTTTGTACCGACAGGCTATGCCGATCCATCGAAAGAACCTGTGCAGCAAGCTCTTGATAAAGGCAGGATGTTTATGCATTGGAATAACTGCGTCGGATGTCATAAGATCGAATCTGCAGGAGGATATGTCTCGAAGTTTATCGATGATAAGTATGCAGGCAATGAAAACATTGCGTATTTCAATCCGCCATACTTAGGACCGGAAGGACTTCGTGTCCAAGAACAATGGCTGCATCAATTCTTATCAGGACCGTTCAAGATTCGTCCGCTCGTAAAAATGAGAATGCCGTCGTTCGGATTCTCAGATGCAGAGATCGGTACTGCAACAAATTATTTCCTCGGAATGCATAAACGACCGTTTGTTATGACAAGTTATGACTATCCGACGATACAGTCACTTGTACCAACAGGAAAGTATCTTGTTGATAAACTCAAATGCGTTTCATGCCATACTATAGGCGGCGCAGGAGCGAACCCTGCGAAGGCTCCGGACTTGGAGAATACAAAGAAGCGTTTACGTCCTGATTGGATAGCGATGTGGCTTGCGCATCCTGATGCCCAAATGGCTGGAACACCGATGACTGGTTTCTGGTGGGTCAATGGAAAAATGGCCGCGGCTGATTCTTCTGCAATGGGCGGCGACCCGATGATGCAGATCAAAGCTGTTCGGGAATACTTGCATTCTATCGGCAAAGATGTAATCCCATCATCAACTCCGTATGCAACGATCAACGGCTCGGATAAATACATTTTACCAAATGGCGATTACGAAGCTGCACTGATGCGAGCCGAAATGCCAAATGCGAATATGATGATGTCAAAGCCTGCTCCGATGAAGAAGCAGAGTGAGCTGAATACATCGAAGAAATCGAAAAGCATTTCGATGAAGTAACAAGAACGTCATTACGAGGAGGGCGTTAGCCCGACGAAGCAATCTAAAATCTCGAAAATGCCTGCCACCAAAAAAATGGCAGGCATTTTTTCATCCTAATTTTTGTAAGAGTAAGGTCTAATGAAGATATTTCTAACCATAGCATTCCTCTTTTGCAGCGCAGCAGCAGTCTTTGCCCAGCGCGTTCAATCCGATTGCAATGCGCCTGATTCGGTTAAGAAAATGTACGGAGAGCCAGCGGCCTGGATGGCATATCAGTTTGAAAGGGACACGCAGTCACCTTATCTTGACAGTGCAATTCTTCCTCAGTTTTTACAAGATAAGTTCATGAATGCACTTGTTGCTGTGTATAATGTAAAGGGAATTCCTCAATCAGATACTGTAACGAGGACTCCACTTCCACATGATTACGTTTACCCGGAGCCGCTTTATTTGCGCACTCTGTTTTCACTCGGTACTATGATGCTTAGAATTGATACTTCTGAAAACTGGCAAAAACGTTGGGTAAATCATTTACTTCCTACCGGAAATTCTGCGTTTGATAGTTTACTTAACAAGTATGCTATTGTTTTTGATACTGTATATCTAAATTATTCCGGTCATTGGATCGGGATTACACATACTCCATATAATGCTCCTATTCTTGATTCCTTGATCGATGTTGCAGCAGACAATTTTCATTTTGCAATAGCAAGTTTTATTATAGGTGATGGTGATAAAGTAGAAGGTATTATCCAGACGGATTCATCAGTCCAACTAAAATATTCTTTAGGCTGGGGAGACTGTATATTAGGTTGTATGTATCGAAAGTATTGGCAATTTACTGTCTTTCCCGACTGCTCAGTACGATTTGATACTTCTTATACGAGAACTCCGTATAATTGGTCGGTTGATGTTGATCCGTCATTTACTTTTGATGTAACAATTCAACCCAACCCTGCTTCTAATATGATCATGGTAGCAGCACAACCTTACTGCACCATCGAATTACTCGATATAGTAGGCAAGACAATCCAAAGCACGATCAGCCAAGAAGAAAGAACAGAGCTTTCAATATCCTCTCTTCCAAAAGGAATATATTTTGTACGAGCGACGAATAAATACGGGAAACATTCGACGGTAAAATTTATTAAAGATTAGAATAATGAAATTCAAAATTGTAATGGCTCTTATTACCCTGATCATATTTTCAAGTTGCTCAAAAAAGCAGGATGAACAAGAAGCAGCTTATGCTTCCGGCTATAAAGTAATTCCGATTACGAACGGTGGGACTATCAAAGGCATTGTAAAGACCGATGCAAGCCAGAAATATTTGACCATGATCGAAACGCAGAAAGATCAGGATGTTTGCGGTGCATCTCATACGAATCCGAGCAGCCCCAGTGCCAACGGAACTGTGCCGAATTGCATTATTGGTATCGAATCTATCACTCAGGGAAAAGATTTCTCAAAAAAAGAATATACTCTTGATCAACGTGGCTGTGATTTCCTTCCTCACATTCAGGTAGTGAAACTCGGTGCTCCGATCATCATCATCAACTCCGATGGCGTTATCCATAATTATCATATCAATCGAAATGGCGAGACAGTCCTCAATGAAGCCCAGCCCGAAGGCGCTCCGGCAAGGGAAGTGAGTCTTAAGTCAAAAGGATTGCATGTCGTAACTTGCGATGTCCATCCGTGGATGAAAGGATATGTTTTTTCTGCGGATAATCCGTACTATACATTAAGCGATTCGACCGGAGCATTTTCTTTAGCCGATATTCCTCCCGGAAAATATAAATTAACCTTGTGGCGGGATAATTGGAATGTTGAAGAAAAGAAGAATAAAGAAGGCAATATCGAATCGTATAGCTGGGGAAAAGATCTTTCAAAAGAACAGGAAATCACGGTTGAAGCAGGGAAGGAATTGGTTGTTGATTTTACGTTGCCGTAAAAAAAAGGGCGGACTGAGAGTCCGCCCCACTGGATAACTTAGTATACTTCCAAATATCTGTCAAGCTCCCATTGGCTGACAGCCATTCTGTATGAATCCCATTCCGCCGTTTTGGCTTCAATGAGTTTATCAACGCAGAAATCTCCGAGTGCTTCTTTGATGACTGAATCTTTTTTCAATTCATCCAGTGCATCCATTAGACTTTTTGCGACGGTGGTAATTCCACGCGCTGCTGCCGTCTCATCGGTGAATTCGAAAATATTTTCTTCGACAGGAGCAGGTGGTTTCATTTTCTTTTCGATGCCGTCAAGTCCTGCCGCGAGCATAACTGCAAATGCCAAGTATGGATTTGCCGTCGGATCCGGGCAGCGAAGTTCAACACGAACAGCTTTCTCTCTGCCTTCGGTGATGCGTGGAATGCGGATCAAAGCCGAGCGGTTACGCTGTCCCCAAGCCACATAAACAGGTGCTTCGTAGCCAACGACAAGACGCTTATACGAATTGATCGTCGGATTCAAGATCGCATTCATTGCTTTGATATGCTTTAACTGTCCCGCGATGTATTGCTTCGCAAGATCAGAAAGTTGATATTCGCCTTTCGCATCATGCATCAAGTTTTTCTTTCCGTCTTTCGAGAAAAGAGATTGATGAACGTGCATACCCGAGCCGTTAATGCCGGCAATTGGCTTCGGCATGAAGGTACAATGCAAATCATATTGCATTGCAATTGATTTAAGTGTGTACTTCATCATCATCACAATGTCTGCACAGCGTAACGCTCCGTCATACTTGAAATCAATTTCATGCTGACCGAGAGCAACTTCATGATGAAGCGCTTCAACGTCAATGCCAAGTTCTTTCAAGGCAAAGGTCATCTCTTTACGAATTTCTGTTCCGAGATCATGTGCCTGATCGAAATATCCGGCTGAATCGTGTGGCAGGGGCGAGAGCGTTCCGTCTTCGCTTTTCTTGAAGAGGAAAAATTCAAGTTCAGGACCGGTGTTGAATTGATAGCCAAGTTTCTCGCATTTCGCTATCTGACGTTTTAAGATTCCGCGCGGATCGCCAGCAAATGGAGAACCATCGGGCATGAAAACATCAGCAATAATAAGTGCTGTTACAGCACGCGTCCCTCTTGACCACGGAATAACCTTGAATGTATCGAGATCAAGCTTCAGATACATATCCGATTCCGAAATACGCGCAAAGCCCTCGACTGATGATCCGTCAAACCAGACGTTTGAGTCAATGGCATCGGGCAATTTGGAAACAGGAATCGTAATACCCTTCATCAAACCGAGAATATCGGTGAAGAGTACATTAATGAATTCGACTTTTTGCTCTTTTGCAAGAGCGAGCACTTGTTGTTTCGTCATAGATGGGTAATAGTTGTTGAGTAGTTAAAAAAATAAGAGCATAAAAAAAATGTTGTTCATTGTTTCAGTTCTTCGATCGGCAGTGAAGATGTTTCTTTCGGAGAGGAAAGCACTACGTTCGTTCGTGTTTGCTTTACCCCTTTCCATGATTGGATTTCCGAAAGAAGGTGTTCTAAAGTTGACGTATTCCAAGTTCGTACTTTTAGCAAATGCGATCCGTCGCCGGTAACGGCATGAACTTCCATGATCTCCGGATGCTTCCGCGCTGATTCGAGAAATGCCGGATAGAGTGTGCTGGATTCAACGGTTACAAAAATGAATGCTGCGACATCTAATCCTGTTAATTTAGGATCGATTTTTGCGTGATAACCTTCGACGATTCCGCGTTCTTCTTCGAGCTTACGCAGTCGTTCGCTGATCGCTGGAATGGAAAGCCCGATTGCTTCAGCAAGTTCGTTGCGTTTTGTGCGTCCATTCACTTGCAGTTTGAGCATGATAGCGAGATCAATCTCGTCAAGCCCTAAATGAGCAAGTGTTGGTGTATTGCGATGGTTTTTTTTGGGCAAAGCCATAAAAAATTGGATATCGTCACAGACTTTCGTAACTTTGTAGTGCAAATATACGACATTTCTTTTCTAAGGTTTTGAAAAGCATTTACTTTAATAAATAAGGTTTAGGATATGATTGACTTGCGTTCTGATACGGTAACGAAGCCTTCCTCGGAGATGAGGCAGGCGATGGCGTATGCCAATGTTGGTGATAATGTCTTCGATGAAGATCCAACGGTCGAAGAGTTACAGCAAGAAGTTGCCGCGCTTCTTGGGAAGGAATCAGCTCTTTACTGCCCATCCGGTTGCATGACAAATCAACTTGCCGTAAATATTCAGACGACGGAAGGCGATGAAGTTATTCTCGAAGCTGATTCCCATGTCTTCAATTATGAAACGACTGCTGCGAGTTTTCTTTCTCGAGTCCAACTCAATACCGTTAAAGCGCAAAGCAAAGGAATATTAACAGTTGATGATGTTGAAGGTGCACTTCGAGAGAAAGCATATTATATGCCGGTGAGTAGAATGCTCGTGATCGAGAATACGCATAATAGAGCGGGCGGCACGATCTACCCGATCGAAAGAATAAAAGAACTTTCTGAATTTGCTCGGAGCAAAGGACTCATCATGCATCTTGATGGTGCAAGGCTTTGGAATGCCTGCGCTGCGACAGGAATTTCACCAAAAGAATATGCGCAATATTTCGATACTGTTTCCGTCTGTTTTTCAAAAGGCTTGGGAGCGCCCGTCGGAAGTGCGATTTGCGGCTCGAAAGAAAACATAATTAAAGCCCACAGAATGCGAAAGATCTGGGGCGGAGGAATGCGGCAGGCAGGGATCATTGCTGCCGGAGCGCTCTTTGCTCTAAGAAATAATCGCGAAAGAATGAAAGAAGATAACAAGAAAGCATATCGATTTGCAGAGATGTTTTCAAAGAACGCAAAAAAAGCGACAGTAGATTTAGATAGTGTTGAAACGAATATCATACTCATTCAGCCTATTCAACTGAATCCAAATATCGAACAATTTATATCTGATCTGGAATTAAAAGGTGTGAGATTATCTGCCGGAAAGCGGAATATGCTACGTGCTGTCACACACTTAGATGTGACAATGGAACAGTGTGAGAATGCTGCACAAATTACAGCCGAATATTTTTCCTGATATGCTGCCAGAGTACAAAGAATCTGATTATACTTATACAACGAATTACCGCGTCCGTTCGCATGAATGCGACAGGCAAGGTGTTGTGCATAATTCCAGATATTTAGAAATTTTGGAAGTTGCGCGTATTGAATTCTGCCGCGATATTATCAAGATTCCGATGGATGCGGGGACGTTTGCCTCACATGATAAATTCTTTTTTGTGCGTAATGCCCTCAATTATTTTTCTCCCGCACAATTTGACGAAGAGCTTCTTATCTACACACGCATTTCAAAAGTTGGCAGAACAAGTGTAGGTCTCGAACAGATAATGAATAGAAAGAAGGATAACTCTCGAATTCTTGAATGCGAATCAGTGATGGTCTCCGTTGATGAGAGGACGAATGAGCCGAAGGAAATAGACGAGCAGATTAAAAAAAGCGTTGCTCAATGACAACAGAGAGTATAACGAAAGATTCTAATCCAATATGGCGCAATGCCGCGTTTTGTATGGCGGCTGCTGGGCTCCTTTCTTTACTTATTCCGATGGGCTTTGGCTTATTCGGACATGATGCTGGAATTCAAATAAGTTGGATTACTCAGTTTACTCAAGCAGTCGCTGAAGGAAATCCTTATCCTCGTTGGATGTCTGATGGATTCTATGGTTTTGGGAGTCCTGCGTTTTATTTTTACCCACCGCTGATTTTTTATATTGCTTCTATTTTTAGAGTATTGGGCATATCTTCAAGTCTGGGATTATTTCATGTAACTACGATATTTTTTACAGTACTATCTTTCTTTTCTTCCTTCCTTGTTCTAAAGCAGATCGTTGGTAACAAGACTGCTGCATTTTGGGGAGCTGCGATCTATTGTCTGATCCCATATCGTTTTGCTGATATGTATTTGCGGAATGCTTTTTCTGAGCATGCCGCGTTCGCGTTCTTTCCCATTGTGCTGTTGCCGATCTATTTGATAGCAAGTAAACAGCAGCTCCATTGGAAAAGAATATTATTTCCCGCAGCAATAGGTTGGGGTTTTCTGCTCATTACCAATATTCCTTCTGCCATTGTTGCCGCGTATTCAGTAGTAATATTTGCACTTGCTTGCCGATTATATAGGAAAGAATATCGTATGATGATTCTGTTCTATATTGCCGGAAGCTTGGTCGGTCTTGCGCTATCTTCTTTTTTTCTTTTACCTATTGGTCAATTACAGACGGCGATTTCATCAGCGAATTATCTGAATATGAATTATTATTCGTATCAGTTGACGGGGTATGCATTAATTGACGCATTTCATGTATTGCAATCAAATACATTCTATATAAGTTTGCTCATTGTTTTTATTTTGACTCTTATTGCCTTATGGCAAATTCGTGAAAAAATAAAGTATATCCGTCAGTGCGAGATGATCGAGCAAGCAGAAATATTTATTCTTTGCTTTGCTGTTCTGATTCAGATCCCATATATTTCAAAGCCTCTCTGGCTTTTCCTTCCGATGATGCGAATGCTTCAATTCACTTGGCGATGGGATATTTGGATCACGTTTTTCCTTTCGGTTTTCGTGGCGCGTGGTATAACCAGATCTAAGCATTTACAGAAGTCTTATGGGTTCATTATGTTGGTAGCTGCTTCTACATTAGCGTTAGTAAGTGTTTATACGTTTAATATTCGTAAATTGCCTGAGTTGGATTATCCAAAAATTGCAAATATGATGGCTACTGAATATCTTCCACACAATATCACGCTTCCCGGAGATAGTGTAATAGGTTTGCTTTCAGAGCATAGAAAAGACCCGTTGATTCAAAGAAAAAATGGAAGCGTTGCATTTAGATTAATTGATGATAAAGCACTTCTAACATCTTTCAATGCTTCGGTTTCTTCAGAAAAGGGAGAGATTACTTTCAGAAGAACATATTTCCCGACATGGAGACTTGCAGACGATAGAGGTATAGATTATCCAATTCGACCTGATTCACTTGGAAGAATCGTCGCAACATTACCAAACGGAAATCGAAATTACGTTCTTAAAATTATCAAGATCAACGAAGAAAAGATCGGTTCTTGGATCTCATGTTTTGCCGCATTCGGTTTACTTGGATTATTTATGTTTACAACTTTTTGGCGAAATTCAAAAGATTCTTAACCATTTCTTTTTTTGGCGCTTCAGCATAATATCGCAAGAGCGGTTCTGTCCCTGAAGTACGAATCATTAGCCATGCTCCACCATCAAGAAGATATTTGAATCCGTCTCTGGTATTTGTTGATTCAACCTTCATTCCTGCAATTGTGGTAAAGCCTTTCTTTGCTTTTTGGAGTACTTGTATTTTTCGATCTTCCGTTGTATGGAAATCAAATCTCTCATATTCATGTGCTCCGTATTCTTTTTCGAGATCTTTCACAAGAGCCGCAAGTGACTTTTTATAGTGTGCGCAGATCTCAGCAAGAAGCAAGCCATTAAATAAGCCATCACGTTCGGGAATATGAATGGAGGGAATTCCAATCCCACCGGATTCTTCTCCGCCGATCAGGACTTTTTCTTTTAGCATAAATTCCGTAATATACTTGAAGCCAACCGGAGTGCGCTGAACAGTTAGCTTATATTTATTGCACATCTTATCGATCATTGAAGTCACTGATAAGCTGACCACAACATCTCCTTTTTTCTTTCGCACTTCGACAAGATATTTCAGGAGCAGACACAAGATCATCTGTGAACTGAAGAAATTTCCGAATTCATCAATCGCTCCGATGCGATCGGCATCTCCATCGGTGACGATACCAAGATCATATCCTGCTTCGACGACGAAGTTTGCAAATTCTTTCGTGTTTTGTGGAAGCGGCTCAGGCGGAGTACCGCCGAAACCGGGATTCCACACATTGTGCAAAATTCCTGCATCGGGAAGAAGATATTCAAGCGTATCAATACCTGAGCCATACATTGGATCATAGGCAATTCTTAACTTTGATTTTTTGAGAAGAGCGAGATTGACTAATGTACCGAGTCTCTCAATATACATCTTCTTTGCATCAAGCGGTAAGATCTTTTTTGATTTGACTAAATCATCGTAACTGAGTAGTTCTCGGCGTGGCCGGAGATTTCCCGATTCAAGTTTGTCTACATTTTTTTCAATAGCATTGATCGCATCCGGAAGTGCCGCACCGCCATACCATCCTTTGATCTTGTAGCCGTTATATTTTGCAGGATTATGCGAAGCAGTGATCATCACACCGCCGGCAAGTTTTTTCTTAACGATGGCAAGCGAAGTTGCAGGAGTTGCGACGATGCTCGTTGCAAGATATGTCTTGATTCCCTCAGAGGCGATCACGCGTGCAGCAAGTTCAGCAAATTCGCGGCTTCCGAAACGAGCGTCATAGCCAATGAAGATTCCATTCTCAATCCGATCAAGTGTCTTGAAATACGCTGCTGTTGCATAGGAGACCTTTGCAACATTTTCAAACGTATAATCTTCGGCGATCACATCGCGCCAGCCGTCAGTTCCGAATTTTATTGGCATATTATTTTTTTATCTTCTTTGGTGCAGAATATTTCACACTTAACGCATCTTTCCCGGCATAGGTTGAAGCACCCGAAAGTTCTTCTTCAATGCGCAGAAGCTGATTATATTTTGCAATGCGATCAGTGCGGCTAAGTGAACCTGTTTTGATCTGACCCGCATTTGTTGCTACGGCAATATCGGCAATCGTTGAATCTTCCGTCTCACCTGAACGATGACTGATAACGGTCGTATAAGCAGCGCGGTGAGCCATTGCAATAGTATCGAAAGTTTCTGTGAGTGTTCCGATCTGATTTACTTTGACGAGAATCGAATTCGCAATACCTTCATCAATACCGCGTTTCAAAAAATCTACATTCGTTACAAAAAGATCATCGCCGACAAGCTGTACTTTTTTTCCGAGAGATTCCGTAAGCATCTTCCAGCCTTGCCAGTCATTTTCTGCCATGCCATCTTCGATAGATGCGATAGGGTATTGGCGAACAAGATCTTCGAAGAGCTTTACCATTTGTTCTCGCGTAAGAGTTTTCTTCGTGGACTTATACATTTCGTATTTTCCATTTCGCCACATTTCGCTTGCTGCGCAATCAAAGCCAAGAAGTACATCTTCTCCAGCTTTATATCCTGCGGCTTGAATCGCCTCAAGAATATAGTCAACAGTTTGATCTATCGAACTGAGATTCGGTGCGAAGCCGCCTTCATCTCCGACGTTCGTATTGAGTCCTTGTTTTTTAAGTACTGATTTAAGTGCATGGAAAACTTCTGTGCCCATCCGTAATGCTTCAGCGAAGCTTTTTGCTTTTGCAGGAAGAATCATAAATTCCTGAAAGTCAAGCGAGTTATCGGCATGAACTCCTCCGTTAATGATGTTCATCATGGGCATCGGCATCACATTCGTATTTGTGCCGCCGAGGTAACGGTAAAGATCCATTCCATGGGAATCGGCAGCTGCTTTTGCAACAGCCATTGAAACGGCGAGAATGGCATTCGCGCCAAGCTTCGATTTATTTTTTGTGCCATCAAGCGCGATCATCAACTCGTCTATCATGCGCTGCTCATCAGCAGGAATGCCGCGCAGATTTTCTGCAAGAGTTGTATTCACATTATGCACCGCTTTGCGAACGCCTTTGCCGCCGTAGCGTTTTTTATCGCCATCGCGAAGTTCAACGGCTTCATGCTCTCCGGTTGAAGCGCCGCTTGGAACAGAGGCTCTGCCGAAGGAGCCGTCTTCAAGGATGCAATCTGCTTCGACAGTCGGATTGCCTCTGGAATCAAGGATTTCACGGGCAAAAAGATCAAGAATAACTGACATGATGATATGTGTGCGATAATATAATGTGCAAATTTACGGAAGTGCAGAGCATTTGTTTTGGTATTGGGAAATAATGTGAAATATAAAGTGATTTCCAAAGGTGTCATAGCGAGGAGTCGCGTAGTGAGGACGAAGCAATCTCCTAAATTGTGGTAGATCTTTGCACTTACCAATACTTTAACGGGATTGCTTCATTGGGCTAAAGCCCTCCTCGCAAGGACATCAACTCAGGTAAGATAATTACCCAACATTCCGTGCAACTCCGCCATCAAAAAAGTGTTGTTTACTGCGATAGGGTTATACAGTTCTCGTAATCTGCATCATCGCTATGAAAACAATTGCGGTCTTTTTATTTCTTCTTTTTGCATCAGTGAGTGTTTTTGCACAATGGTCACAGACATCCGGACCTTCCGGCGGTGGTGTCAGTGACTTTGCATTCACGAATGGTAAAATTCTTGCCGCAACGTTTGATATTGGGAACGGAGTTTTTGCTTCTACTGATAGCGGTACGTCCTGGCATGAATCAGGCTTGCAGGGAATAAGACTCTCTCATATTTCAGCAAATGGCAGTATCCTGATCGCATCCTCAACTCTAAATTCTTACAATGAAACTGATACTATTTACCGTTCAAGTGATGCCGGCGTTTCGTGGCAGACTATAATGACGCTTCCGAATATTCTCACCGTACGAAGTATTTGCTATCATAATCATCAGTGGTTTATCACGACACAGGGACAAAACGGAAAGATGTACGTTTCCAACGATGATGGCGCAACGTGGTACGCAGTTCATCCCTTTTTTGATTTTGCTTATCCGGTGATCCTTGTCTCTGTCGGAGTTCATATCATTGCCGGCTCTTCGAGTAACGGATATATAACCATCTATCGCTCTGTTGATGGTGTTGCATGGGAGCGAGATACTTCAGGAATAGGTACCTTGCATCCCTCAGATGTCTATTGCGGATCTCTTATGGAAACTACCGTTCAGTTTGGAATAGCGGGCGGCACAATCGCTTCGACGGATGAAGGAGCCACTTGGAGAAACTCCTTGGTTTTAAGTAATCGGGCGGAATATATTGCTCATATCGCAGGCTATGCGTCTCAAATATTTGCGATCTCCTCTCTGAATAAAATCTATCGTTCGGAGACGAGCGGAAAGGCTTGGGATCAACTTACCGGAAATGGTTTAGACTTGGAAACATCCAATTTCTATTCAGTTAGTTTTGATGGAGATATTTTATTGCTTGGCTCGTCGATAGGTATAATAACTTCCAAAACGCTTGGATACGCTTGGCGATATAGCACAGACGGACTTCATGCTGCTGCTCTTACAGATATCGTCGTTAACCAAGGAAAGATATTTGCTGCAACCCAGAGAGGCGTTTCATATTCCGATGATGCTGGCACATCGTGGCATGAACCGCAAAGCTCTGCTGATCTGAATGCCACCAGAATCTCAGGATTTTTCGGAGGCAACTCGAAATTCTTCGCATTCGGTGATGGACTATATTCTTGGGATGGTTCAGTGTGGACTACTCTTAATCTTCAGGATTTTACATCAATGACCGAAGGCTTATCCGGAAGACTTTTTTCTGGGCATAAAGGTGATGATCCAATTACAGGAGTGGGAGGAATTGATATATCAGATAATGGCGGAACGACGTGGACAGCTTCTGTCGTCTTAACAAATTCAATTGATACCGAATTATACTTTTTACCTAAATGCCTGAGTTCAAACGGCAGATATATCGTTGCGGCGGAACGTGTTTTATTATACCAAACATTTTCCAGCAAATATTTTATCTACCAATCACCAGATAATGGAAAATCGTGGAATGCAGTTGAAACGCCATATACTCCGACGTTCATCACCTATACCGGCTATGCGTTCTATATGGGAACATACAGTGACGGATTATTTCGCTCAGTTGATAATGGCGCCACATGGTCGAGACTTACAGGTATGATAACTGCTCTTGAAGTCACATCGCTGCTGAAGATTGGCAACACTTTCCTCGTTTCGATCATCGAAAAGGGAAGTTCAGCCCAGGGTCTCTATCGCAGTGATGATAATGGATTTACTTGGAAATTTGCAAACTACAATACCGCTAATATCTTCGGCCCGATGGCAACGGACGGCACCTATCTCTATAGCGGCGGACCAAGTGTCTGGAAACGTCCGCTTAATGAACTGAGCGTGCAAGAAAGAAAAATATCTCAGCCAAATTTTGCAATCAAACTCTATCCGAATCCTGGCACAGATATGATACATCTGCATTTGGATTCCGCAACACCAATTCGTGGCACACTAATCGTCAATGACGAGAAGGGAAGTGTGGTCATTAAACGCGAAATAAATTTACTTTCAGGCAAAGATAATATTACGCTTCCGATTTCTAAACTTGCAAGCGGCACGTATTTTTGTGCAATGAGTGATGAGTCGGGAAATATTATTGCGACACAGAAATTTGTGAAGGAGTAGTTTATAATCAGGTTCAGATGATTTCCAAAATATTCTGAAAACTTATTATCGTCAAATTCCGTTTAACTATCTGTATCCAAAAAATAGAGCAAGCCGGAGGGGTACGATTGTGGATCAAATGCCCCGTAAGAATAAAAAAGATTTCACACCTCTGAGCTGCCAAAGGATTGATAACATAAGGTAAAACGAAGCATACACCGCTCTCACAAACGGTAATTCGGTTCAAGAACTATCACACGACCATAAGAATTCAGGTCAGAGCAAGAAGTGAATTTACATATAAATTGTATCCACTAATGAATCCGGGAGTCAAGAAGACATTCCCTGTATAAAGCTCAATAGAGCAATAATTTCTAAAACAGCATTATTTTCCTATCGGGATAACCGATATTTCTTTTCAGATCACATTTTTTTCTTTTATTAACTTCATTACACCATGATCACTATTATTGGCGGCGGTTTCTCCGGACTTGCAGCCGCATATTTTCTTCATCGCGCAGATAAGGATGTTACTCTGCTCGAATGGTCTCGCGGGCTTGGCGGCAGAGCATCGACCCATAACTTAGGCTACCGCACCATTGATGTCGGGCAGCAAAAATTTGATTTTTCTATCACGACGAATAAGCTTGAAAAAGAAGCTCGCGAATTGCTTCGTACTATCTTGGCAGAACGCGGGGCTTTGGAATTACTCAAGCCTTATCCCGGCAATGTATTGCAATTCGACGGTCGCTCGATCGCCTCGGCGAAGAAAGTGGACACTCCGGATTGGTACTACCTTGAAGCAGGTATGAAGGCACTTGCCGAAGCAATGATGCATGAGATCCCGACCAGGACTCATACCCGCATCAGCGAGATCATCGCCGGTGATAAGAACGTAACGCTCAAAAATCAGCGCGGCGAAAAAGTCGAGGCGAATACCGTTGTCCTTGCAATTCCTGCTCCGGAAGCATTGGCATTATTGCAGCCTCATGCCGACGGGACTCGAACAATAAAAAAACTTTGCGAGAAACTTGCTGAAGTTGAATACGAGCCAATGGTCGGCGCAATCTTCGGAATTTCGCGTCTGAAATTAAAGACTTCTTTCTCAACTCTTTTCACCGAAGATCCGACCGCTCCGTTACATTTCCTTTCCCGTGAACAGAAGAAGCGCAAACTTGGCGTTCGCAGAGGAGAGAATGCTTTTGTGATGCAGCTTGGCTCGGAAGTCAGCCGCGACTATATTGGAAAAGGTGATAGCGAGACTTTTGCAATGATCGAACGCGTCTTTGAAGAGGCGATGGATACGGCATTGCCGGATATGACCTACAGCGAAATTCAACGCTGGAGAAATGGTCAGTTGAAAAGCACACCGTTCAAAGCTCAGGAAGTTCAGAAAGTTAAAATAGGCGCAACGATCTATCTTGCTAATGACTATATTGCAGGGCATACTTCTATTGCTTCTGCAATCCTGACCGGCAAACTTGTAGCAGATGAAATTTTAGGAATTGATTCACAGACTCTGATCGCCAAGCCGAAACGTGCGCAGGCTTTGATGACGGAAGAGCATTGGCACGCTATCGTCCCACCTGCGAAAGATCCGCAGAAGCCGAAGCAGCAGCGCAAACAGCGTGATTCCAAAACTCAGCAGGCAAAGCGCAAGAAACTCAAGAACGAGAAGCGCGCTCAGAAACGTATGTCACGGATGCAGCGTCCAAGTTTCCGTCCAAGCGGTGGCGGTGGTGGATTCCGCGACCGCAATGATCGCAATCAGGGCGGACCAAGACAGGGTGGTTATGGCAGACCTCAGCAAGGTGGAAGCAGACCGTATGATAATCGCAGACCGTTTGACGATCGTCGCAGCGGCGGTGGTGGCGGATATGCTCCGCGCCCGGCGAATAATTGGAGAGGACCACAGCAAGATGGTGGAGCGCCACGTCCTCGTCGAACAGTGAATGTCTATCAGACCGGACCGCAGCAGCGTAATCCCGGATTTACCCCTCGTCCAAGAGGCGATCAGAATTTCGATCAGCCACGTCAGAATCGTCCGGCTCCGGGCGGTGGTGGGCGTGGAGGATATGACCGTCCGAATCAGGGCGGCGGCGGTTACGGCGGAGATCGTAACCAAGGCGGGGGAGGTGGTGGATACCGTGACCGCAATCAAGGCGGCGGCGGCGGAGGTTACCGTCCGAGCGGCGGTTATGCTGATCGCAACCAAGGCGGCGGTGGCGGCGGATACCGTGACCGTAATCAAGGCGGAGGTGGCGGAGGATATCGTCCTGCCGGCGGAGGAAGTGGCGG
This sequence comes from Kapaibacterium sp. (SeqCode), assembly GCA_038210275.1. Classification (GTDB taxonomy): domain Bacteria; phylum Bacteroidota; class Ignavibacteria; order Palsa-1295; family Palsa-1295; genus PALSA-1296. The sequence continues at coordinate 56,021 of JBBQWV010000021.1, forward strand.
CGGTGGTTATAGAGATCGTAATCAAGGCGGCGGCGGATATGGCGGAGATCGCAACCAAGGCGGTGGAGGTGGTGGATACCGTGACCGCAATCAAGGCGGTGGTGGTGGATACCAGAATCGTAATCAAGGCGGTGGTTATGGCGGCGGTGGTGGTTATCAGCAAGGCGGACCGCCTCCGAGGCGCTCCAGCAGTTTTGATCCGAATGTATCGCGCCCCTCGAATCCCCCCGATAATGAAAATCGCGGGAATCGCCTACCGGATGAGGATTAAATAGCAGATTGAAAAAAGCCCGGAACACGTTCCGGGCTTTCAATTTTCTTCGACAAAAAGAGGGCTTGTCGGCGAACCGACAAGCCCCTTCTTTTGAAAAGCAAAGGGTTAATTCTAACGAACCTTCTTCTTATGACGATTCTTGCGTAATTGTTTCTTCCGCTTATGAGTTGCCATTTTATGGCGCTTACGTTTCTTTCCGCTTGGCATGTATGATAAAAGATTAAATTCTTAGCGCAGAGATAACAACGAATGACGAAGAGAGTTTCCTAAAAAAAATCAAAGTTAATAATTCAGTCCCGAAATTCAGGTATATCGCCCAACACCAGACAAAGAAGATATAAACAATTTCTGTGATTTCACCTTCAACCATCGAATAGTTTTGTATTTTCGTACAAGATACTATCTTTACATCACGCACTTATTTACTCTTATGAAAACAAAACATTTAGTTTTATCTGCTCTCGTAGCCGCGGCATTATTTTTCACCCCGCAGCTCGGTAATGCGCAATTTGTCAATGGCAAAGTTTATCTTGGACCGCATATCGCATTCAGTTCTTATGGCGGTAGTGTTTCTCTTGGTGCCAATCTTGAGATACCAATAACCAGTCCTGGCTCTGCCGGTCCGGGAAGAATAGCGATCGCCGGAAGAGGCGATGTTTCCTTCGGGTATTTCGGGGGTAACATCTTTCTTTTTTCCTTATTGGGAAATTACCATTACGCTGTTGCAGAGGATAAAGTTGATCTATTTGCAGGAATTGGACTTACTTTCTTTAGTTTTTCTTATCTCGGAACATCTTCGATTTATCCTGCTATTGATCTCGGAGTAAGATATTTTGTTAGCCAGAACATGGCATTGCGGGCACAGTTAGGTGTGCTTAACTATCCGTACTTAACATTCGGAATTGATTGGGGCTTGTAAGAATTTTGAGATGATTTAAAAAAAACTTGAGGAGCAATCCTCAAGTTTTTTTTTATTTCTGAAACGCTCTCTTCGTTAAAATCTAAAACTGAACGACAATAAGAATTGATTCTGCACTACTGCATCAGTTGGGATGCTTGCAGAGATCGCATTCCCGGTAGCAACGCTGTAATCATTGTAGAGCACATGGTCAGTCGTGTAGCTTGTTCTTCGGTAGGTGATCTCGGCGATCGAAGATTTACTGAGCAGAATTCCTAAACCTCCTGAGATGACAGTAGTATTAACAGTAGTATTAAAAGATGAAGCATCATTTTTATATGGTGAAGGATTCATCCCAAACCCACCGCGCAAAATAAGTCCGACCGGTTTGATAACATACTCCGCGCCAAGTTTCCAATTCAGCGTTGCTTTAAGGTTCTGTCTTGCTGAATCATTAAGATCACTCAGATCAACATCGGCATTGCTGAAACGAAGTTGTGATTGATCGCTGAAATCAGCAGAAGCAGAAAGCGTTAAGCCGGAGGTATTAAAAGAAATACCGCCTGCGAGTTTCAACGGAGTGGTGACGGTATAATTATTAACGATGAAAGGATTCAGCGACAAGACATCGTTATTTGTCAGAGGATCAGTGGAGCTATAATTTCTTCCGTCTCTGAAATGAGAACTTCCGGTGCGTTGGAACTGGTCGTTAACCGTATAAACTTCCGGTGTCTCAAAAGTAAATCCAACTCTGAAATGTTCACTGGGGCTTGCCAGTAATCCGAGTTTCAAACTAAATCCCACTTCATTCTGATTACGAGTATCAATGATCTGAGCGCTCTGAAAATTATCAGGAGGCAAAGAATCTTTGGGTTGCGTAAAAATATTATTCACATCCTGTTCATTGAGCACTCTGCGATAATCATACGATCCGAAAAAAACATTTACCGTCGCGCCGACAGCGATATTTTCTGCAACATCCACTCCGGCACCGAACCGCAATGCATTCATTCCGCCCTCTTCAGTTACAGTACCCGATTCCTGCAAGCCGCTTGTGAAGGGCGTTGTAAGTTTCGGCTTTGCTGAGTCAGCATCGTGTGTCAGAAATAACGCCCATGCGAGATTGTTATCATAGAGATAATTTTGATAATGGGTTGTCGATTCTCCGGGGAGAGTACCTCTATCGTTGATAAATCCTTTTGAATCGAGAAAAGAAGAATTTGGGTTGACAGCGCTGAAAGAATAGGTCGTATTATAATCACTAACTCTGTCGTAACTGAGTCCGAAAGCAAGATGTCCGCGCTTTGTTTCAACAGGCGCAGCATAGCCGATAGAACTTAACGAAGTATTGGTGACGCTTTCATCAGTTGAAGAACTGAGAAACGATGCCGTCGAACTATGCGCTTTGAAATAGAGTGAAAGACTAACTTCGCCAAAATCCATCAGCGTCAAAGCAGCGGGATTCCAATCAAGTGCGCTGTAATCATTCGCATTGGCAATTGATGCGCCCCCCATTGAGAGCGATCTTGTACCTGTTCCTATCGGTTCACGGCTGAGACGAACAGCATCACCTAAAAATTGCGCCTCAGAAATACTTGAAGTAATAACTATGACTGCGAATATAAAAAGAAGTTGTTTGAACATTTTTTTGTCGAAATGGAGATTGTTGCTTTCCGTATATTTTTGGAAATAATTAAAGGGGAAGATCAATTAAAAAGCCAACAAAATTTACTTTGCGCGATGTCCGCCACTACCACCGCTTGTTGAACGGGAGCCACCGCCTCCAGAATTTCCGGAAGAGCGGGAAGCGCTGCCTCCGTCGCCTGATGATCGGTATCCTCCGCCTCCGCTTGATCTGTACGATCCTCCGCTGTTACGTGACGCACTACCACTATATGCTTGTCTGGATGAATTCATCCTTCCTTGATTACCATATCCGACTGATGAAGATCTCTGCGACATCATTCCGTTACGATTGCTCTGCGGATTAAGTCTCGGATTATTTCTCGGAGCATACATCATGCTCTGCGAACGCCCGCCGTTGCGAGCTGCATTGTTGTCTTTCGCCGGTTCCTGAATCTTTTCATTTGAGCGAGTCGCCGGAGCGGAATTTGGTGTACTTGAAGAACGTGATTGTTCAACAGCTCTGCCGGTTGAAGCAGGTGCTGTATTGCCAGTCGAAGTTCTCCCAAGTTGCCCAGAATTCGTTGTGGCAGGTTGGGTTGCTTGCGGTGATCTTCCGGTCGTACTTTCTAAAGTTGACCGTGTATTGCTTGCACCGTTTCCAGGCAGTACAGAGCTTCTACCAAGATTAGTATTGCCAATCGTATTTCCTGTAGTTGCAGGGCTTCTGCTGACATTGCTTGCCGGGCTTCGGCTTTCGCCGCCGCCAATTCTGCCGGAGCGAACATTGGAATTGGAAAGTCTGCCTTCATGTCTATCGCCATCTCTAAATCCATGTCCTCCATAGTATCCTGAATAGTACGGATGATAAAATGGACGGTAATATGGATCATAATAAGGGGTGTTGCATCCATATCCAAAGAAGCCCGGCTGATAACCCCAATCCCAATACGGATCATAATAACTTGGATACCATACAGGATAATATGAAGAATATCCTACCTCCCACCACGGGCGATGCCATCCGAAACCGAATGAAAAGCTTACTGCCGGGGCTGAGTAGTACGAGATATTCGGTGCGTTGTAATAATTATCGTAATACGTTTCGCCAGATGAATACCCATCATCATCACGGGTACGCTGATCATCGGCGTAATTCGTGTTGTTATCAGATTGCATCTGTTGCTCTGGAGCCAGTGTATCTTGCTGGTTCGGTACGAAGACAACTTTTTCTCTATCATGATGACCTGTATAGCCCCAATAATCACCTGATGATTTTACTTGAGTATAGCAGCCGGTGCCGAAGAGAGTCGCAAGAAAAATGGTAGTAATACTTTTCATAGTAATGTCAAGAAACGAACTCCAAAATAAAATATTCCGCTTCTGACATTAATAGTAACGCAAACTTTGTGAAAAAGATACGCATTTTTGCCTAACATATTCGTTAATTCTTATTCATAAAGCAGAGACTTCTCCACACCAAAATCGCGAATCTATGAGATGCCATCGCGAGGAGTCCGGCGCCGCTGCAGAATCCTCGCAATGATACGATTTTACTATCGCTCCAAAATCGAATGATTTCCAACTCCATCGTGTTTTAACGCCTCACCAAAATTTATTTTAATAAACACTATGCTTTCTCAGATATTAGGTATTATTCTTATGACTCCGGCAGCCGGCGATGCAGGCGGCGGATCAAGCGCGATCTCGACCGTCATTATGTTCGGCTCGATCATTCTTATTTTTTATTTTATGATCTACCGCCCTCAGCGCAAACGTCAGAAAGAACGCGAAGGGCTGATCTCAAAAATGGATAAAGGTGATAAAGTTATCCTCGCCGGAGGAATGCACGGTACCATCAGCTCCATCGAAGATACAACAGTCTTGATTCAAGTATCTGATACATGCAAGATCCGTTTTGAGAAATCGTCGGTAAATTCGGTAATACCGAAATAAATATATTTTTAGTGGGACGGACTTCAGTCCGTCCGTTGTAGTTTTTTGGGCGGACTAAAGTCCACCCCACTAAAGAGAACTATGCTCAACACCATAGACGAAGCCATAGAGGATCTGAAGCAGGGGAAGCTGGTGATCGTTGTCGATGATGAAGATCGCGAGAACGAAGGCGATTTTATTGCCGCAGCCGAAGCAGTGACACCGGAGATGATCGCATTTCTCTTGAAGCATTCGACAGGCATTATCTGTGCGCCTCTTACCGAAGAACGCGCTTCCGAACTTGATCTTCCGATGATGGTGGATATTAATACTGCGCGTCATGGCACGCCGTTCACTGTCAGCATTGACTACGTTCACGGCACATCAACAGGGGTATCTGCGAACGATCGTTATCTCACGATCAAAGCGCTGACTACAAAGAATACTACTTCCAGAGATTTTGCGCGTCCTGGGCATATCTTTCCACTCCGCGCAGCAAATGAAGGGGTCTTGCGCAGAGCAGGGCATACTGAAGCAGCGGTTGATCTTTCACGATTAGCCGGCTTCCAACCTATAGGAATGCTTGTCGAAGTGATCAATGACGATGGTTCGATGGCGCGTCTTCCCGAACTGAAGAAGATCGCAAAAGAATTTGATATGAAGGTGATCTCCGTGCAAGATCTTATCAAATATAGAACCACTCGCGAGAAGCTCATCGAAAAAATTGTTGAAGTAAATTTACCAACGTATTACGGCGAGTTCAAACTTCATCTTTATAAAAATAAAGTTGATGGCAAAGAACATATCGCTTTAACAAAAGGTGAAGTTACTGGTGAGCCTGTTCTTGTCCGTGTCCATTCGGAATGCTTCACCGGCGATACGCTTGGCTCACTCCGATGCGATTGCCAAGATCAGCTTCATGCGGCGATGATCATGGTCGAAAAAGCCGGACGAGGAGTCGTGCTGTATATGCGTCAGGAAGGTCGGGGCATCGGGCTTGCTAATAAATTGAAAGCCTATAAACTTCAGGAAGAAGGCAAAGATACTGTCGAAGCAAATGAAGAGCTTGGCTTCAAAGCTGATCTCCGTGATTACGGAATTGGTGCTCAGATATTGGTTGATCTCGGAGTTCGCAAAATGAAACTCCTCACCAATAATCCGAAGAAGATCATTGGTTTAGGAAGTTATGGGCTGGAAGTTGTTGACAGAGTAGCCATCGAAATACCCTCCAATGAAAATAACGCCGCCTATTTAGAAACCAAAAGGAAAAAAATGGGTCACATGATAGGTGCTGATTCGCATAGCGTTGAAGCCGTGCTGAAAAATTTGATGGAAGAGAAACCATAACAAGTCCCTACACTGAAGATTGGGGGAGGGGTAATATACTAATTTGAAAATGCAACGTTATTGCGAGACCGGCACCAGCCGGTCATGGCAATCTAAAAACTTTGAGTTTATATACACTCTTAAAATTTTAGATCCCCACGTCGGGTTAAAGCTCTTCTCGCGATGAAATACTTGAACACTATTTTCAAACGGAGCCACTATTCTATAGAAGGGTTCAGAATTTTTCTTCCAATATCTTGTTCTTATCTCACCTCTTTACCCCGGAAAGCGATTCTTGTATTTATTCACTTTAACTCACATTATGAAAATCTTCGTCATCGCCGCACTTGTTCTTTTTTCTGTCCCTACTCTTTTGGCACAAACTGTCGTCACTGATAGTATCGTCGTTTCCGATGCTTCGAATGTAGCACTGAATCAGGATAATCCTTCCGTTGCAATCAGCCATAAAGATAAACGCCTTATTGTTGTTGGATCAGCATCGGATTTCACGGACATGGATAATAACGGAATGCTTGCTTATGCAACTACGGATATGGGGAAGTCATGGGCGAGTTCAAGGCTGCCGATGCCTATCAATCCCGATTTTTATATCTATGGAGAGCCATCGGTTACTTCTGACAATGCAGGTGATTTTTATTATGCATATATCACGAATGACGGAGTTGATTCCGGTGGAAATATCAGCATTGCAACTTCAACGGACGGTAAAAACTGGAAGAATGCAGTGCCGATAAATAATAATCTAACGAATTTCGGTTACCCCGATGGAGTTATGCTCTGTGTTGATAATTCTCCTACAAGTACTCATCAAGGTAGAGTCTATGCGATATGGAATCAATATTATTCCGACCCACTGCTCTTTCTTGAGCAGGGTGTAACAATTGCCTGGAGCGATAACGGATGCAAAACATGGAGCACACCGAAATTTTTGGGGGCAAGCGATGATTACCAACAAGTTCGCACCGGAAAAAACGGCGAGATCTATGTGTCGTGCAGCGACACAGCCGGTTTGGGACAATTACTCTTCGTTTCAACCGATGGCGGCGCAACATTCACTGATCCGGCAGAGACGATAGGTTTTAGTTTTTTTACCAGCTACCCTTATTATCCGATCGATGCAACTACGGGCTATACGCGTTTGAAGGGGAGCAGCGGTTTTGCGGCATTTCCGTATATATCGTTTGACGTTGATCTATCTACCAATAGAATTCATGCTGTCTATGGTGATTATCAGGATAGTATGGCAATTCAGTATTATGTTTTTTCTGATAATAACGGAAAAAACTGGTCCGATCCTGAAATCGTAGGCATTACCGAAACGGATACGACCAGTTCGGACCGTTTTGATCCGAGCATTTCTGTTGATCAAAAAACTCATGAAGCGTATGTACTTTTTTATTCTTCTGAAACAGATCCACATAATATTCTTACAGCGCCATACCGCCTGCGAATTCGGGATACAGTAAAGCAAATGCTCTCTCCGGCGTTCGATCCATTAGTTGTCGAGCGGTCAGCTTCGACGGATGCCTATATCGGAGACCACACTTCAAGCGATGCCTTTGATAGTATTTATGTGGGCGCTTGGACACAAAATAAAATTGGGCTTTCTGATGGCGACGTTTTTGTTTTTGTCTCATCTCCGAAATCTGCAAAGAGTGAAGTGGAGATCCCCGTCGTTCTGCACTCGCACGCTGTCTGGCTTTCGGCTCCGTACCCAAATCCTTCGAATGGAAAAAATATTTCTCTGAATTACTATTTGCCTCGTTCAACGAATCTCACGCTTGATCTTTTCGATGCGACAGGGAAGTTCGTTCGCCATTTAATTTCAGAAACAAAAGGAGAAGGAAGTTTCTCAGAAGAATTCTCGCTTGTGAATATTCCTACAGGTTCTTATACTATTCGTATGGTAACAGGCGAAGGGCAATTGAGCCGGAAATTTGTGATTACCGGTCAGTAAAGCTGCAGAGGTGTATTACGAATTCAGCGTGATATTGCCCTACTTCTTATAAACGCCGTTGTAATGTGGTATTTTTGCAGAACGAAGGATCTGCATTCTCTCAATCATATTTAAAAACAATGACATTTTTGAACCGCATTCTCTTATATTGTGCTGTATTATCGCTCTTTGTCTCTCTTTCTTCATGCAGTAAAGATGGCTCTGCTCCGGGCGCGAGTACCAGAACGGTCTTTGATTCATCAGAAACTGCAAAGACGGTGACTGTTACAGAAAAAGAACATCGCATCTTTATACGTCCGAAAGTCGGCGAGGTCTATAGATACATCATCGCTCAGCATTCATCGACTTCACAAACTGCTTCGGGTGCGCTTACTAAAAATGAGTCCGCTGTTTCCGACGATATTTTTTATGTGAAAGAAACGATCCGTGCGATCCGTCCGGATTCAAGCATTGACATCACATTCCGCTTTGACTCATTGCATATCAAGATGAGCAACGGAAAAATGAATGTTGATCTTTCGAGTAATCGTCCAAATGATCTGAAAGATTCACTTTTCACTTCATACGCCGCACTACTGGGTGAGGATATCGGGGTTATCGTTACAAGATTTGGTGACATTAAAGAGATGTACGGAACGTCAAACATTATGACGAAAGTGACCAAGGGTTATCCCGACTCTCTTAAATCCGGTCAAAATTTAGAGGCGATCAAGAATCAGGTTCAAGCCTCGATAGCGCAATATGTAGTCGAGACAATGATGCGTTATCCCGATCATCCACTGGCAAAAGACTCAACTCAAAAAGCAGATTTCGAGCAGAACGTCCCTGTCTGGGCTTCGGTGATGTATCCGATGCAGATAGATATTAAGCAGGTACTGACAGGATTTGAAGAGCGCGGCGGGAAGACGCTTGTTGTTTTTAATACGCTTACCTCAGTTCGTCCGACACGCTCGGTTATTGATAACGGTCCGGTGAAGAGTACGCTGAATAATTTTACAGCATCAACAAAAGAAGATATTCGCGCCGATGACGCAACAGGCATACTCGTCTACCGAAAGGTGGTCGAAGAACAATCCTATTCTCTCATTCTCGAATCCAAGGACCAGCCCGGCAAAGGACTTACGACTGAACGAAAATCCAAAAGCGTAAGAACTGCTGAATTGCTTCGGTAACTTTTCGAAGTTTTTTATCAGCTCAGAAAAATCTTTCGCTAAAATTATATTATTTTCTTTCATGAAAAGTTTTCTCACAGTCATTATTGCTTTAATCATTACTTCTTCTGTGCTTCATGCACAGCCATTGATCGACCCTTCTGTCAAAGGAAGTGAGGTTAGTGGAAGCTGCATTCTGCGCCTGAAACCGAAAACAGGTGAAGTGTTTCATTACAGAGTCAGTACTAAATCGGTAGTTTCGATCAAGAATGATGATGATCTTCTCACCGATCTTATGCCTGGATTGAAACCGATCGATAAGGCTTCTTTCAGTTCGACTTATTTCTTCACTAAAACTGTACGCGGAATGCGTGCAGATTCAGCAATTGATTTCTTAGTTCATATTGATTCAGTTCATAGCTCTGTCGATGATAATGGCGCAGCTCGATCATTCACCTCAACTCGTTCCGATGATTGCAAAGATGCTGAGTTCAAAGAATTGGCGATCTATGCAGGATATGATTTTGGGTTTATGGCTGATATGCACGGGAACATCAAAGATGTTTATGGCTACTATATGGTCGTAGATAGGCTTTATGCAAATCTTGACGATTCAATGCAAACCGAAGAGAATAGAAATACTCTCAGCACTAATACCTATTCAGCGTTGGAAAAATTATTTTTTCACACCGTACCGTATCTTTCCCCGCAATTGGTGGCAAAGGATTCCGGTTCAACTGAACTCTACGATGAAGATTATGCTGTCTGGAGTTCGCTGAGCTTCCCGATGCAACGAGAAATAATCCGTAAGGTTGCACGATACGAACAGCGCGGCGGCAAGACCTACGCTGTAATAGACGCTAATGTTAATCTTACTCCGAAAGAGCGTGTCTTGGAAGAAGATGACTATCATACAACGCTGCCGAATTTCACATTCGCTAATAAAGATATTCATTACGTTGATGTTGCAACGGGGATGATGGTATATGATAGATCAACGGAAGATATATCGTATGCACTCAAGATTGAATCAAAAAAGCCTGAGAAATCCGGAAAAAGTTTTGCAACTGTCTCACGAAAAAAATCGGAGACTGTGGTTGAACTGATGAGATAGATTTTTGTGAAGATACTCATGCTTTATTTCAAAGTGAAAAAGTATTCGTAATTTTGTATCCATGACCGAAGAAAGGGATCAGGAACAGCAGGCATCAGGTGGCGAGAGCGAAGCTCCGCGAGCTGCGCGGCGCATTACTTTCGATGATTTCGAGATCGAACGTAATATTGCCGAAGAGCGCGATGCTATCCATTCCGGATTCCTGAAAAAAGCCATTCCCCGCATTAAGTCAATGAAGGATGATCTTCTTGGCGGTGGCGGGAAAATTACTTCGAAATTCTTCGGGGGGAAACATGAAGAAGCCTCGGAAGAACCTCATCAACATTGGGAAGAAACTTCGGCTCCCATTGATCCCCTCTCTGCTCCGTATTTTTCCGATGAAGAGCGCTCACTGATTAGGGTAAAAAAACTTCCGAGAAAAGACGAGCCTCCGGTTGAACAAAGTTTTGTAACCAGACCGATGCCGAAGGCATCTACTCCGCCTCCTCAAATAGAAGAAGAGCTTATCGAGGAAGAAGAGATCGCCGACGAAATGGAAGATCTTGCCGAGATCGCTTATACTGAGACAACAGTTGAAGTTGATAACGATGTATTTCAGGATGAAGAATCTATAGTCATCGTTGAATCGGTTGTTCTTCCACCAATTCGTAAAGCTGAAAAAGAAATTCCCGAAGAGCAAGAAGCAATTGAAGAGCAGACTGATCCTTCGATCAAAGTCTATCTCGATTCGCTTCGCGGATTCGATTCGCTTCCTCGCAGGGCAGGCGAAGCACGCGAGCCACGAAAAGATTTCGTGCTGATGCTTTCCGAACTTCTCGAACTTCTTCGTGAACATATCGAAGCACAAAGCGTCTTATTCTTTTGGATGAATTCCCGCAAGCAGCAACTGGTGCTTGAATGTGCATCGCTTGATGATTTTGCATTTAAGTATCTTGTGCCTGAACGACGCTATGCTCTTGATAACGATGCTGTCAGCAGGACAGCTGTTCGAGCTGAGCCGCAGCTTATTCAGCGCATTGCTCCCCAAGCTGAGTACGATCTCATCCCATATTACACTGACGTAATCGGAGTAAGATCTTTTGCAGCGATGCCGGTTTTTTTTGGCGATTCGCTTGTTGCCGTCGTTGCAGTTGATTCTCTTATTGAAGATCAATTTTCTGCTGAGACGCTTCGTCTGCTTACTGAGTATTCCAAATTGATCTCCGGTCTTGTCCGCTCGTACATCGAAACGTATGATCTGCTTTCCTCGGCTCGTACTTTAGAATCAGCGCGCAAGCTTCATCAACTTGCTAATGTTGATTTCTCGATTCATGCTCCGCGAGATGCTGACCGCACCGGCGAATATATCCTCCGCGCTTTAAGTGAAGCGGCAGGGGAGTTGATCGACTGGGAATGGTTTGCAACGATCTCTTTCGATGTCACGCAGCGAGCTTGGGGTATTCATAATCTGCAAGCAAAAGCAAGCGAAGCATACATCGCGCCCAAGACTCGCATTGATCTTAGCGAAAGCATTATCGGCAGATGTTTGCGAACAGGCAAGAGCGAACGAATTGATTCGCTGACTCAGCAAAGTGTTCGTTTCTCCGTTGAAGAAGATCGCGAACGCGCCGTCGGTCATTCATTCCTTGTTATCCCAATTCGAACTTCGCAGAAAAATTACGGTGCTCTTGCTATTGAGCATTCCGAATCTGCAAGGTTCACTGATGTTGATATTGAAGCGGTCGAGCATCTGACGCGCAGCGCTGCATCAGCTCTGGAAATTCTTGCTTTGAGTGAGATCGTTCAAGATCGCGCGCTTACCGATATACTCACTGGAGTTTTAAATAAACGCGGTTTCGATGAACGTCTCGGTGAAGAACTTGCCAGGGCAAAAGAATTCGATGAGCCGCTTTCCGTTATTCTTTTTGAGATAGATGACATCATCCAATTTGCCGAGCGTTTTAATCAAGAAGATCTTGATACGATCGTCCTTGCGCTGACAGGAGTTCTGCAATATCTTAAGCAGACGTATGATGTACTTGCACGAGTCGGGCAATATACTTTCGCGGTTCTTCTGGTGAAGATGACCGACGAAGAGGCATATCTCTGGAGCGAAAAAGTCCGCCAGAAGATCGTCAGCGAAGTCATTGCTTTGGGCAGAAAGAGTTTCTCCATCACAACGTCCATCGGCTTAGCCGGTGCACGCCGCAACTCCACAACCGATGATATCCTAACCTCCGCGAAAATGGCTCTCGATAAAGCAAAAGAGCGCGGCGGAAATGAAGTGATCGTGTACTAATAAGTCAAAAGTTCAAAGTCAAAAGTCAAAAGGGTAGCGACCCCTTTTTTGACTTTAAAGTTTTGACTTTTGACTTATTTATTAAGTTGTCAATGAACAGATCGCAACGATATCCCTTCTGAGGATCACTCACCGATCATGAAAGCAGTTTTGTAGTTGGTAGTTTAGTAGTTTAGTAGTTAGTAAAAAAAAGTGTCATTGCGAGTCCGCCGCGGCGGACGCTTGCGACGACGTGGCAATCTTAAATAGTTATCGTAGTTATAAATCTCAGGATGAGAGATTAAAAGTGCTGGGTTAGTCCACTCATAGCTCAGTCCTCATAGCTCATAGCTACTCCCAATATCTCTCTTTTTATTTTTCCATTTATCGGCGAGGATTACGCTCTAAGTGCCATCGAAGCAAAATATCAAAAGGAATAGAAGGCTGGATTGTGGGTTTCTATATGTATTTTACGCAAAACATCGTAGGTTATTTCGCTATAAAATACATAATGTCGAACTTTCAAATGCAAATATACGGATGAAAAGTGCTTTTGTCAAGGTGCCCAAACCAAACTATTTTCAAAATCGGCGAAATCAGGCTGGAATCGCCAAAGATTTTTTTGGCAAATTTCATTTATTCGAGTGAATTACGAAATCTTAGCTTTTTAGGATAGGTGCCTATTGGGAAAAGGCGGTCGGGTTTCGGGGAGTTATTTTCTACGAAAAGATAATCCCAATGGGATAATCTTTTCTACTGGTCTTTACCAGAAGGTGTAACTGCTTACGGCAACTCAGTGAACAGACCCAACTGCGCAGAGTTT
>JBBQWV010000022.1:0-56925 GCA_038210275.1 Kapaibacterium sp. (SeqCode)
GCTTATGCCCTCACCCCAACCCTCTCCAGAAGTATCGGGAGAGGGAGTTTTTAAACGCGATGAAATTATTGTCGTCTCCAAAGGCGGGTATATTCAAGGCGAGAATTTCGAACGCATTTCGAAAATTGCCGATGATGAAGAGACCGATCTCTCACCGAGTTCGGAGTTCAGCGAACTTGTCCGCTATGGCGCGGGCTTATGGCATTCGATCCATCCGGATTTTTTGAAAGATCAGATCACGAGGTCGCTTGAAAGGTTGGGACTTGAAACAATAGATGTCTATCTTCTCCATAATCCCGAATATTATATTCAGTGGGCGATTAAAGATGGCATTCCCGAAGATGAAGCGCGGGATACGTATGAAGCGAGAATTCAAAAAGCTTTTGCTTATCTTGAGACTGAAGTTCTGCAAGGAAGAATTAAATGGTATGGGATTAGCTCGAATACCTTTGGAAAGTCAGAGGACTCGGTTGATCGCACAGCGCTTGAAAGCATCTGGAGATCGGCACAAGATTCTCTTAGCAAAGACAATCATTTTTCTGTGATCCAGCTTCCGATGAATCTTTATGAGCGAGGCGGTCTTCTTGAAAAAAATCAGGAAAAATCTACGAAGTCTGTGATCGAATTTGCCCGCGAAAAAAATCTTGGGATTCTTATCAACCGTCCGCTTAATGCGTTTGGTAATAATATGCTCGTTCGGCTTTCGGATTATCCAGTCCGCGAATTTCCTCCGATAGAAGAAATTAGCGAACTTGTTCATGATCTTAAATTGCAAGAAGATGAATTCAAGAACGGACAATTGAAAGATATTTCACTGAATCCCCAGGCGTATGATGCAGTAAAAAAATTGCTCGGAGTCGGAGAATGGCTTGAACGAAAATGGGAACATCTGGCTTCTTATGACGAGTGGCGTGATCTGCTTTTCACCGTTATCAAGCCGCGCATTCAATATGCCTTTGATCTCTTACAAGAAAGCATGAAGACGAATAAAGAAGTTTTTACTTTGCTCCAAGACTATGCCGAAAGCATTGACGTTGCAATGGAACATATAACTAATTTCTATACATCAAAAGCAGCTGAAAGATCGACAGCGCTTCACGAGTCACTTGATACAGTTCTCCCAGCCGATCATCAAGAACTTTCTCTTTCACAAAAAGCTGTTTCGATGCTCAGGTCAATTCCGGGAGTGTCCTCCGTCCTTGTCGGGATGCGGGCTGATGAATATGTTGATGATACAGTCTATGGATTGCAGGCGAAGAAACTGGAAGGGGTTGAGGATATGTGGGAGAGACTTGAACTATAAATGAAAAAAGCGGACAATGTCCGCTTTTTTTTCAAAATCAAAGATTAGACAGTCGGATACACGCTGATCCTCTGGCGATTCAATCGGAATCGCTCGAACTTTACCGTGCCATGAGCAAGTGCAAATAAGGTATCATCCGATCCGATACCGACATTCAATCCCGGATGGAATTTTGTGCCGCGCTGACGGACAAGGATATTACCTGCGAGAACTGCTTCTCCGCCGAATTTTTTTACTCCGAGTCGTTGGGCGTTAGAATCACGTCCGTTTTTAGTAGATCCGCCGCCTTTTTTATGTGCCATGGTATTCTAAAGATCAATAAACTGATAATAAAAATTAGATGCTGAACGAGTTAATGTTCAATACGGTAAATTTCTGGATATGTCCGTTGGTAACGCGATAACGCTTACGGCGTTTTTTCTTGAAGACAATGATCTTCGAATCGCGATCATGCTCTGCGAACGTCGCATCAAGCTTTACTGTACCGCCCAAAGCAATTTTGCCGTCGGAGCCAAGTGCAAGGTGAACCTTGCCAAAGCTGACTTTTTTACCTTCTTCAGCGCCTTCAAAATATGCAACACGAAGCTGTTTCGCGCCGTCATCAATTCGGTACTGCTCTCCTCTGAATTCTACAATTGCGAACATAATTTACGGTTCTTTTATAAGCCGAGTGTAAATGCTTTTGGGGTGGGAAAAGTTCACCCATAGCGAAATTAACGTGTTTATCCGGTTTTATATCAAACCGATAGAAGTCTTATTTCTTCAGAACGATCATCTGATTTACCAAAACGACTTCCCCAGCCTGCAATTGGTAGATATACGTGCCATTAGCAAGATTACTTCCATCAAATTGGTATTCGTAACTTCCGGCATTCTGGTACTTACTTTCGAGTGTTCTAAGCTCTTTACCATTAATATCAAACAATTTAAGAGTGATGGCAGAAGGTTTATTCAAGTTGTACTTGATTTTTGTAACGCCGCTAAAAGGATTTGGAAAATTCTCTTCCAGTGAAGCGATATTATTATTCTCAACTTTCCGAACTCCTGCCTTAACAGCAGTGAATTCGCCTACCATTCCCATATCAAAATGTATGTTGCACTGATAATTATATTGTCCTGGAACAGTGACAACATAGACCAAAGTAACATCCGTAGATTGTGAGGGTCCAAATGTCGAAGCTCCACTTGGAATTTGTAAGCTTTGGATCTCATGGAATCCAAAATTTCCGCTCCATACAATAGTGTCACCGACCGAAACATCGAGAGCATCGGGAGTGAAACTCATGCCTGAAAATTTTATCGTATGCGTAGTTGCCTGACTTTCGGTTTTTCCAACAGTTAAGACTACTAAAGTTAAACAGAACGCCATGAAGAAAATTTTAACAAGTTTCATATTTATAGATAGATTATTTAAGTAAAAGATTAACGATATCCTCGAGAAGAATATCTGCTGTTAATAAATGGTGCGGACTTTCGTTGTTCGCACCATTTATCCATAAAATATTCAAGAACAGTATTGACAACCTTCCGCAACACTTAATGAACAATCATCACTTTCAATTCAGATGCAACTCTGCCGCCGATAATAGCGCGCAAATAATATTCTCCACTTGGGAATTTCTCAGATGCAAGCGGCAGAGAATACTCACCGGTATTAATAGATAGCCGGTTATAGCTATGCACGAGCTTTCCTGTTGCGTCGAAAAGCTCAAGTTTAATTTCGAGCGGTTTTTGCAAGACAAATTTAATAGTTGCCGAGCCATTATTTGGATTCGGTAAAAGCGTCATCGTCATGCCCGTAGCCTCAGCGCCGCTGCGAACTGATCCTAAGACAACTTCTACTTTTCCTTTGCCATGCAAACCAATTGAGATTGGGGAGCCTTCGGATGCAGTGATAGTAAGAACTCCGTCAAAAGTCCCGGCAGCTTTCGGAGCAAATGTAACCGAAACATCTACCTTGCTTCCAGGTCCGATCTGAAGCGGAAGTGTTACGGGCGTAATAGCAAATGATGCGTCGCCCGTCGGTGTTAAAGCTGTTATTGTTGTGGGCGCTGTACCATTATTAGTGATCGTAAATGTTTTCGTTAAAGAAACTCCGGAATCAAGTACTCCAAAATCTATTGAAGTCTGATCGGTAGAAAGCTTTGAGTTAATTCCCACACCTGATAAATTTATGATGCGAATCGGAGCCGTTCCGTCATCGGTCCTAATAGAAAGTGTGGCATTATATGGTTGCTCAATCGTGGGAGCAAAACGAATTTTTATTGTCGTATTCGTACTATCCTTCGCTCCGATAGTATGTGCTAACGTATCAAGAAGTATGAATCCGCTATTTGGTACGCTGAGTTTATAGCTAAATATTTTTGCACTTGCAGATCCGAAGTTTTTAAAGGTCAGAACCGTATCCTTCGTTTTATTAATATTTAACTGATGAAAATCGACAACTGTCGGGAAATCCAAAGACGATTTGATGCCTACACCTTTAAAATAGATAGTATCCTGAGGATTTTTCTGATCATTAGTGAGAATAACTGCCATCCCTGTTACAACTCCTTCATTTGTTGGAGTAAAGGCAAAACCCGCCTGAGTATTTCCTTGCGGGGGAATAGATGTAACGCTGCCGGCGAGCGCAAATTGACTCGGAGAGAATTGGGAAATTTGCAGAGTAAGATCGTACGTACCAAGATTCGTTATGGTCAGGAGAGCATTTCCAATGCCTCCGATCCGAACATTTCCAAAGTCGATAGTATCTTTGGTATTGACGGACAACTTTGGTAAACCGCTCTTGGCAATGATAGAAACTTGTTTGGTCGAAGCAGCCTGATCATCAGAATTAATGACGAGAGTTGCAGCATCAAAGCTCTCAGTAGATGACGTATAAGTGAATCCTACGAAAGAATTCGCACCCGGCAGAATAGTAAATCCAGAACCGCTATTCAAAGTAAATTTTGGACCTTGAAGAGTATTTAAGATTGAAACCCCGGTGATATGTAATGTATCATCTCCCGTATTGTTGATCTGAAGGTTACCTGATAGCATCCCTCCCACCAATGTTAACCCCATATCATAAAGTGAAGCGACTCCTATCACCGGCGCAGTTCCCGTTCCTGTCAGCGATATAGCTGGCACAGTTACATTATTTTGCGCTGTGATCGTTAGTGAGCCGAGATAATTTTGTTTGGCTGTCGGAGAAAATTTCAGAACTATCGAGCCTGTCCCGTTCGGAGCAATACTCTGACTTGCCAAGCCGGTCACAATACTGTAACCAGTCCCAGACACAGTGGGAGTCGCAAGAAATAAAGTGTCGTCACCTGTATTAGTGATAGTATAGGTAAGCTGTTTTGTATTGCCGACACGAACTTTATCGAATGACACCGTCGTCAAGCCTGAATAAACTCCGTTAATACCTGTGCCGCTGATCGTAACTTTTTTCACTTGATCGGCAGTAGTGGTAGCATCGCTATTGATCGTCAGTATATCGGAAAATGCTCCGCGAGATGCAGGGCTAAACGTAATCGTCTCCGTTTCAGAGGAACCTACGCTTATGCTGCGATTAGCTGATGTTGGCGAATTGGAGAAGTTCGTCCCCACTGAAAGCGGACTGGATGAAATTGTAAGGGCAGCATCAGGTCCGGTAGAATTTACTGTAAAAGTTTTATTTTTTGAAGTGCTGACTCGCAATGAACCGAAATCAACAGAAGTCGCTGATAGCGTAATTGCTTTTGTTGATGCTGCTGCTGCAGTGGCGGTAAACGTACCCGTCATACCCATGCTAAAGTGAATATTGCATTGATAGTTATACGTACCCGCAACAGTAACCACGTAAGAAAAGGAAGTGGCAGTATTTGAAGTGGGACCAAAGGTTGCAGCCGTCGCCGGTACGGAGGTTGATTGAATCTGATGAAAGCCAAACGCTCCTGTCCACGTGACTGTATCGCCAGTTGTAACGCTCAGAGTATTTGGACTAAAACTCGTTCCTCCGAAGGATATTGTATGAGTAGTTGCATGAATTTTTCCATGAGTAAACAGAAGAAATGCGCAGAATAAGGCTATTGTAGAAAATATTTTAGCAAGTTTCATAAGTTTTATCAAATAATGAAATGGAAGCAATCGAAAGAGTGACGAATCAAATAATTATGATATAGACTCCTCAAGCGAAAATCTTCCAAACCTATGACACGGGAGGTATGCTTGTTGTGACACGCATCCTGTATTTTAAAGGGAAAAATATTATTAGGAGGTAATTAAACAATAAATCAAAGGCTACAACGTCTTGACTTCCATCACCTTATAATCGCCGTGCCCATAAACGTCGGTAAATTTCACAATCTTTTTGACATTGTTGGAGTACGTCCAAATTTCGACAGGCTGCTCGCCGAGGAGGAATGTCCGTTCAATATTCGTCGGAGGTCCATAAAGAATATAGATCTTCCCACGATCGGTTAGAGCACCATCAATAGCATGGGCATTATGGGCAAAATTAAAATATGCATAATCGGCGCGTCGGTAAAACTCATTCATACGTTCGTTATATGCCGTCTCCGATGTTGGATCTTGCTTCTTCCAAAAGGCATAGAGTTTCCTCATCTGTTCTTCCTTAGAACCGCTTGAAATTTCTTTGAATTCTTCTTCAGTAGTAATATGCTGCAAAGGCGGAATGGCTTCTCGTGAGTTTTCCAAAGACAAAGGCATGGAATGCCATTGCAACTCAATCGGCTGACTGAAAGATCTATTCCATCCCCCTGCCCTGACTTTCACATCAAGACGGTACTTTCCTTGCTCAAGCATTTTTCCAGGAATACTAAAAAGTGCTGAGTAAAATCTGAAAATGCTGTCTTTCTTTTGTGGGTCGATAATTTGATAAGTAATCTCACTATCAGCTTCTAAACTTACGATCACCCTGTCAGGAATAATACTTTCGGAATTCACGGAAAGTGTTGCCTGCTCTCTTGGAAGATAATCTTTTTCTTGAAAAATATTTGAAAGCTGAGTAAGATGAATAGTGATGCTGTCTATTTTCAGGTCTTTTTGCAAAGCTATAGTCAAACCTCCGCGAATATCACGGCTGAATTCCGTGGTGTTCCCCCAATTATCAGAACGATATGTGTAAGCATCAATTGGCTTTTCGAGTATTACGATATCACTCAATCCTATGAAGCTTGAATCTCCTGCTGTTAAAGCCTTTTCCTTGCGAAAAGATCGTAAGGCAAGATCAAGAGTTACAGGGCGATTCGCAAGGCGGGCGAGAAATCCGTCTCGTATTTCGATATGTACTTCTACAGTTTTGGGAAGTGATATTCCCTCAAGCGGGATGCTGCGAACCAATGAATTCCAGGATTCTTTCGAAGTCGTTTCGGCAAAACTATTCGTGAAGATCGTATCCCTGATATTGATCGCCTTCAAAGTTTGTCCCGCCGGTTTTTCGCGAAGTTCAACAGATACATCACGTACTGCATAATATGCGCCTCGCGAAGCATTTGCCTTATCGGTTTTCAAAAACGAGAAAAGTGCGTCGGCGGTGTTTATCCGAATGGTAAGCGATGAAGCATCTGCAGATTGCTCAGCAGCGGAATAGAATTGCTCTCCAAAATCAAAATAATTTCGCATATCATGCCCAAAGCGTTGGGCAATAGAAGACCGTACACCGAAGAGCAAAACAAATGCTATAAGAAATATTTTAACTTTTCTAATCAATATTTTTTCATCCTTCATCCTTCCGCCTTCATCCTTATTTAATTATCTTGAGCTCCTTCGATCACCCATTGTTTTAATCCTTGCCGATGATTGTCATTAATACTGATCGGTCCAGGATGAAGCATACGCCCATAGACAACTTGCAATAACCCGCAAGTAGTATCTCCCGGTTGATTTACAACATTCGTAGCTCGTGCCCCAATCCAAGAAGTGAGTACAGTGCTGCTGCCTGTCGTATGGCAGCCATTGCATGCCAAAGTGAATAACGGTTCTACCTGAGCCTTAAAGCTAACCTTAGTTGCCGGAAAAACAATATCGTTCACCGAAGTAATGTCCGAACTCGAACATCCTATATATATAAACACCCCGATAGTTAATATGTAGCAAATATATTTCATTCTAATAACTAACGAATCAGGAAGAGATTAGCATTCCCCTTTAATGGATACGGCGGAATTTGAAGAAAGTTTTGATCCCGAACTCAGGGGAAAGGGATGGGTGACCAAATGGGGTGAAGCCCCCGTAACCTCTTTATTTTTCAATAATATAACATTTCGCGCAAACGAGTTTTACCATACTTAATAATTTTCGCAACCTACCCAACCCAAAATAGTGTTTATAATCCGATTACAGAAAACAAAAGGCATGATACTTTCAATCTTAAAATCTTTATCTCTCGGAGTCTGGCTTGGGTCACTGATTATGCTTGGGGCTGCAGTTGCAGCGCCGGTGTTTCAGCAATTACCTTCACGCACGTTGGCAGGAAATCTGAATGCCATTATCCTCGGCAAAATGAATATGATCGAATGGGTCTGCGGTTCTTTGGCACTTATCACCTCTATCGTTTTACTTGCTATGAATTGGGGCGGCGAATATCGTATGCTGCGTATTATCGAAACGTGTCTCATCTTCCTCATGGTCTCAATGCTTTGGATGTATTCGTCAAAAATAACGGGGCGTATGACAGAACTTCGAGCAACAATTCAAGATTTCGATAATCCAAAAGAAACACCTGAATATGTAATGGCAAAAAAAGAATTTGACGATCTGCACAAGAATTACACCATGTTCGTCGGCATCAACATGATGCTAATCACATCGGGTTTTGTGCTCTCTATTGTTAATACCAGACCAGGTTGAGTAATAATTATACTTCGATCTTCACTGTAAAGTCTCTTCCGCATTTGGCGCATTTATAAACGATGGTGATCCAATTCACGGTTTCATCATAAGCCAATTCATAGACTTCCCCTCCGCAATCTTTGTGAATACAACGACAGAGTTCAACGTCGTATTTCCGGTTTTCTTTTTCGTCAATCATTTTTTTTAATAATATTTTTTCTCCATAAGGCAATAACAAGCACTGCTAAAAGAATTGCTGCTCCATAGAGTGCAAGTCCTGTCATATTATCAATCCCTAACGGACCTTGATTTGGGGGAGTGAATGGTTTTACTGCTGAGTCAGTAGCGACAGAGGTTGTATCGGCAAATATTTTTGTCGCGATTGTACAAACAAGAAGCAGCAAAATAAAAAACTTATTTCGCATTCTGTCCTCCTTGTGGTGCCTGATGCAATTGCTCTTTCGACGCGGCAGTGCGTTCATCTCCAACGGCAACATACGCCCATGTCGTCATTACACAGAGATAGAGAATTGCAGCAATTCCTATATACGTAAAGATCGGACTTTTTTCGCCGCGACGTGCTTTCCTGTCCAAGAACGGTACGAATGTCCAAAAAAGGAGGAGTATTCCGAAGCCAATAATAGCAACCCATTCCGGAATAATTTTTAATGTTTGGAAAAGAAACATAAAGTACCATTCAGGATGAACTCCGGCTGGAGGTTCGGTAGGGTTTGCAAGATCGTACGCTTTTCCAAGCTCCCACGGATAAAGAACTGCGATGGCAATAAGTAAGCCAAAACCAACGAGCCAAAGCATCGTCTCCTTCATCAAATAATCCGGAAAATATTTAGTCGACCCAGTAACTTTCGCACCGGGGGGAATGCCGCTTCCGAGAAGAAGGATTAGTACAACGTGTACAACAACGAGTAATATAGAGATCACGGGAAGAACGCCGACATGAAGCGCGAACATCCGAGTCAGTGTTGCGCCATTGACATCTTTAGCACCTTTCATGAGCGATGAAATCAGATCTCCAACCCAAGGTAATGCTCTTGGCACTTCCGTACCGATCTTCGTTGCAAAATATGCCGTTTGGTCCCACGGCAATAGATACCCTGTGAATCCAAAACCCATCATCAGAAGAAGGAGAATAATACCTGTCAGCCACATCACATATCGCGGCGTACGATAGCTCTTCATCAAAAACGCGCTGAACATATGGATGAATATCATCGCCATTAATGCGTTCGCGCTCCATGAATGCACTGAGCGAATAAGCCAGCCGAAAGGCACTTGCGTCATTATTCGCTCAATACTTTTATGCGCAAGCTCGGCAGTCGGTTCATAATAAAAGAGGAGCATCACCCCGGTGACGATCTGGATCGTAAAGAACATCAATGCTAAACCGCCGAAATAATACCAGATCGAAGAACGATGATGCGGGACCGTCTTTGCAGCAACTGCTTCGGCTGTATGCCGCAAGTGAAGCGAATCTATAAGATATTCTTTCCAATCCATATTATGATTTCGCTTTAGGAGTCATTTGGATTTCAAGCTCTGTCCCCTTATCAATCACAGTCAATTCAGTCAATGGACTTTTCGGACGAGTACCGGGAATATTAATTCCGTTATCATCATATTTTCCTTGATGACATTTGCAATAAAATCCGGGCTGCTCAGGTTTGTAACTTACTGTACATCCAAGATGAGTACACGTTGCAGTGAAGGCGCGGATCTCATTGTTCTTCTCGCGTACAACAATGACCGGCTCGTCATTGATCTGAATAAGTTTGGAAGGTGATTCAGGGGTAAGTTCACTGAAGGCAATCGTAGCGGAAGTTTGTCCGGAGCCACCGATGCGAACATACCCCAAAAACCGAGCAGCGATATAAATTATAGGTGCAGTCACAACAGCGGCTGCGCCTGTAACCAAGCCTTTGAGAATGCCTCGTCGTTTTATATTCTGATCGTTTTGCATTCAATAAAAAACATAAGGTGTCATTGCGAGGAGTCTGCTTGCGGATGACGAAGCAATCTCCTAATAGATTGCAGGGACGTTGAGTCTTCCACGATCTAGGGGATTGCTTCGTGGGGCTAAAGCCCTTCTCGCAATGACACAAAATTAAATTTAATTCAGATCAACCCATACACTTTTCGTCTCTGTATAAAGATCAATCGCAGCTTTGCCAAGCTCTCTTCCAAAACCGGATGATTTGAATCCGCCGAATGGAAGTGCGTTGTCTGTTGTCGAGATCGTATTGATCCAGACAGTACCTGCTTTAATTGTTCGTGCAAGCTTATGTGCTTTCTTGATGTCGCGTGTCCAGATCGCTGCGGCTAAACCAAACTGCGAATTATTCGCTTCGCGCATAGCTTCTTCGACATCTTTGAACCGAATAACAGTTGCAACTGGTCCAAAAATTTCTTCTTGGGCAACACGCATTGAATTAGTTACACCTTCAAGCACCGTCGGCTTCATGAAATAACCTTTCGTGCCAATGCGTTCGCCGCCCGTAGTTACGATTGCGCCTTCCCTCTTTCCGATTTCTACATAGCTGAGTACATTATTAAGATGCTCTTCGGAGATCAACGCTCCAAGTCTTGTTTTTGGATGAAGCGGATCGCCGGCAACCATTTTTTGCGCGCGTGAATTAATAACCGACATAAATTGCTCGTATGCACCATCTTCAATAAAAATACGCGAACCCGCCGTACACATTTCTCCTTGATTAAAAAATATCCCGCCGAGTGCATATTTTGCCGCAGTCTCAATATCGCTGTCGGCGAAAACAATATTCGGAGATTTTCCGCCAAGCTCAAGCGAGACACGCTTTAATGTTTTCGAAGCAACTCGCATAATTTCTTTTCCGACTTCAACGCTTCCGGTAAATGCGATCTTATCGACATCCTGATGCTCAACAAGTGCAGCACCTGTGGTGGCACCGAATCCGGTAACAACATTGAAAACTCCCGGAGGTATTCCTGCTTCAAGTGTGAGTTCAGCAAAACGAAGTGCTGTAAGAGGAGTTTGCTCTGCGGGTTTTAGAACGATAGTATTTCCACAAGCAAGCGCAGGGGCTACCTTCCATGACAGCATTTGCAGCGGGAAATTCCACGGTATGATCTGCCCACAAACACCAATCGGCTCGCGAAGAGTATATGCAAACGCATCGCCCCCTTTGGATACTGGGATCGTCTCGCCGGTGATCTTTGTCACCCATCCTGCATAGTACTCGAAGCATTCGGCGGCTTGCGGAATATCAAACTTCGATGATTCGAATATCGGCTTACCGGTATCAAGAGTTTCAAGTTCTGAAAGCTCCTCGGCATTCGAACGAATAAGCTCAGCAAGCTTCAATAAGCATCGTGTTCTATCCGAAGAATTCATTTTACGCCATGGGCTTCCTTCGGAAAAAGCATCGCGAGCTGCTTTCACAGCAAGATCAACATCTGCAGTATCAGCTTCAGCGATGACTGCTAATATATCACCTGTTGCAGGATTATGAGTATTGAATGTCTTGCCGCTTTTTGAATCGACAAATTCTCCGTTAATAAAAAGTTTTCCTGCTTTTGGCTTCGCTTTTTGCGGAAGCAATTCGACAAGTACATTGCTTGTAGTTACATCGGTCATAAGTTTTTCTATTCTTTTGATGGAGAAGGATTTGCTCCTTCGATTAAAATTCGTTTCTTTTCTTTCTCGTAAAATTCTACCCGTTCTTTGAAATACTGCTTATCTTCCTGCCCATATTTCAAAGCAAATTTTGCATCAACGATTGCAGCATCGTAATCTTTCCTTCCGTAATCAATGAAAGATTTTGTGTCGTAATAATTAGGATTCTTTGGATCCTTCAAGAGCGCTTCATTAACCAGCGATAGCGCAGAGTCATATTGGGTACTGAAATTTGAAAGATCCCATGCAAAATTATTTAGGAGACCATGATCTCTTACACCTGTAAATTTTAATATCCTGTCATACGAAACAATGATGCTGTCTATCTTCTTTCTACCCTGATAATATTCAAGAAGATCTTGTAAGCCGGCAAGGATCAATGTACTATCATTGTGTTTATCAAGTGAGAATATCCATTGTTTTAGAACATCAACATTCCCTTCTTGCTTAAATCGCAAATAAGCATACGCAGCAGCTGCTTCTTTCATTACACTCGGGGTTTGACCGTAATTAGGATTTGTCGAGAGAAGCGAGTAATGAAAAACAATGCTGTCATAGTCAAACCGCTCCATCAACCTGTCGAGATAAAGTTTATGTTTATCCAGATTTTTCGGATCGTCCCAATATTCCTTTCTTAGAGTTTGTACAGTATTTTTTCCTGCAAGAAATTCTTTCAGGGCTTTAATAAATTGTTCTCCTGAATATGTTTCGAGATTTGGAATGCGTTCAATCTCACTTCCATCGGAGTTCAGAATAATTGCTGTCGGACGGGAGACGATATTATATCCTTTTTCAAGCCCGTCAAGCCGCATTCCAAGGTTACGAAGGCTATCGAAGCCAACGGTCGGTGGAGGATCAACAGAAAAATCATTAACTGCCAACTCGAAATTTTTCGAGAGATAGATCATCACCTCGGCATTCCGAAGCAAGTTATCCCGTACTTTTATACTGTTGGCATCGGCATAATCAACATTGAAAGCAAGAACGGGGCGATGACTTTTTTGTGATATACGTAAGGCCTCATCCCAAAATTTTTTAATCGGAAGCTGCAATTCATGACGGGCGTTAAGCGCATTTATCGTATCAATTGTAGCTTTATCGTTTGATTTATTTTTCTTCTTTTTTTGTGCGAGAAGGGATTCCGAGGAAAAGATAAAAGCGAGAATTAGTGTCATTGCGAGGAGAGCTTTAGCCCGACCAAGCAATCGCTTATGGCTAAAACTACGAGATCTAGTCTTCAAATCAGGGGATTGCTTCGTCGTCGCTTTGCGACTCCTTGCAATGACACTAATTACGATATTACTCACCACGCTCCTTAACTCTTTTAATCGTCTCTTCATCGAAACCTGCTTTGCGTAAGTTCTCATCATCTTGAATAGCATTAAAGACGAGGTGAAGCATCTTTTGCGACATCCCCATCATAGAGAACCCGCCATCATGGAAAAGGTTTTGCATCGTGACTTTCTTGGTCAAGTCAGACATCAGCGTCACGCAGTAATCGCCGCATTCTTCGGCTGTTGCATTTCCAAGCGGCGCGAGGAGATCTGCGAAATAATACATTTTATCAAAATCTTCAATGCCGCTTCCGGCACGAGTCCAAGTGGGTGATTGCGAAACAGTATTGCAACGAATCTTCTTTGCCCCCAAACGGCTTCCATAATTACGAGCAATAGATTCCAAGATGGCTTTCGCCTCAGCCATATCTGTATACGTAGTAAACGGACGTTGAGCAGCCATGTGTGTAAGCGCAAGAATACTTGCATGATCATTCATCACATCATTGGCAAGCGCCGAGCTGATCAATTTATGAAGTGAAAGACCGGAAACATCGAGTGTCTTCACATACCAATCATAATTAAGGCTTTCGTACGGAATTCCCTTACGGATATTGCTTGACATACCGACAGAATGCACAAAGAAATCTATCTTGCCGAATTTCTCTTTTACTGTCTTGAAGCAAGTATCAATCTCCTGCATATTTGTGGCATCGCAGGGAATAAGCGGTGCATCGCCGCACATTTTTGCAAGCTCCTGAGGTTTTCCAATGCGTAAGGCAAGCGCAACATTACTGATAGCAAGTTCTGCACCTTCACGATATGCAGCAGTCGCAATATGCCAGCCAATGCTTGATTCATCCAAAGGACCGAAAATAACGCCCTTTTTTCCCTTGAGTAATCCGTATGATTTTTCTGCCATAAATATGGATTTTTAACGTGAGGTAAACACGAATTGGGGAGTAAATGTCGCATAAGGGAGCGGGGATTTTACTTAAGTTTCAGAGTAAATATAATTCGTTTAGGTGTTTGACTTTTCTCAGCATAGTAAACATTGAAGGAACTCACTCCGCTTTTTTTCTTATACTCGACTAAGTCACGTACCTTGAACGATGCCGGATTATATGTTCCGATGCCTTTACTCTCCACTACAACTTCGTGGGTGCCATCTTCAACTGTAAGGGTTGTCGGGCATTTAGGACAAGGAGTATCGGTAAAATACTCGACTGTCATTGAATCATTCTGCTGAATGTCCGCAATTCGGATTATAATTTCAGTAGATTTGGAATACTCAATGAAATCTCCAATCATTTTCTTGTTATAAAAAACATGCCAGGAATCTATCGTATCGCATTTGACACACGGAGCAAACACAAACAACGATAAGAGTATGAGTGGCAGTTTTTTCATTACTTATATATTATTTAAGTATTAATGTAAATATCAGTGACTTCTCTGTTTGTTTCTCATCAGAATAAAACACATTGAAAGTCTTCATCCCCACTTTTTTTCTTAGCGCCACTAAATCGTCTAATGTAAAGGAAACCGGATCAGTATTAATAGACCCTTTCCCATTACTTACTATAATAACATGATCATTTTCATCTTTAATAACCAGCCCTGCTCGGTTATATTTTCCGTCAAGACAATCGCGGGAATAGATTACCGTTATTTCGTCATTCTTTTTTATTGAGCCAGCCTGTATTGTGATTTTTGTATTGTTCGCAAATCTTTTTAAAATTTTATCATTATAATAGACAGCATAGGTGCAGATGTTTATTGCGCTATTCTCAGTAATGATCGATGCAGTTGCTCTCAGGCAAGTAGAAAGAGCAGGTGTCTGCCTGTGATCGATTACATTACCCTTGGAATATGGAGCAAAGACAAAAAAAATAATTATTGTCAGAAGGATGTTTTTCATGCTATTATTGCTCGCCAAACTCATAAAACGTTAATCCTGACAGTAACTTTGGATAAAAATACGTAGATTTCTGCGGCATAAATTCTCCTGAGCCCGTCACATCTATAACTTCCTGACTTGCCGTCGGGTTGAGAATGAAAGCAGCATTGTATTCACGGTCGCTCAACATCTCATCTAATTCGTTCAGAGTGTGAGGATAGAGCAAATTCGTTTTACTGTCGATCTCCGACTGAGTAAGACCGACAATTGGTTTGAGAATTCTCTCATGAAGCCTTGATACTGCAAGTTTTTCGAGCGGAGAAGAATGCGAAAGGTCAGTGTTCTCTTTCACCAAAACATATTTCGGTTCTTCCGGTAATTGGATGAGTGTGAGGGCATTTTCTTCTTTTAATCGCTTCATTCCCTCTTCCCTTGACTCAACAATTTCAACTGTGAAATCTTTTTTAAGATGAGCAAGGAAGTCGAACTGATTAAAATCTTTTTTGCCATACAGAATTCTATGTGTCGGCAAAATCACAGTACCTTCGCCATGAAGATTTGCAAGAAAGATCATGATGTATTGCGCCGCTTCATTTTCAGGATGTGCTTGCGCATAAGCAAGTGCAGTTTCGTAACGATGGTGACCATCTGCGATAATAACTTTTGTTGTTGCGATGAGTTTTTGCAAACGTGTAATCAGCGCCGGATCAGTCAGCTTCCACATAGTATGTCGGACTGATTGATGGCTTGAAAGCTCTTCATCAATATCGCCAAGTGGAGGATTCGCAACTACACTATCAATTGTGTGATCAAAAATATGCGCTTCATCGTCTATAAGTCCGAAGATCGGGCTGAGGTTTGTCTCGGTAATGGAAAGAAGTTGCATCCGATCCTTCTTAGGACCCGAGAGCGTTTGCTCATGCGGCAAAACATCGCCGCTTGAATATGGTGTTAATCGAAGTTTGCCAAGAACCCCACGCCGAGTAACTTGCTTGCCATCTGGAGTTAAGAATGTTTGATAGTAAACATAATAAGCCGGCGTTGAATCAGTCTGCAAAACGCCTTTAGCCTTCCACTCATCAAGATAGAGCTTTGCTGCCTTGTATGGATCAGCATCATGATTCAATTCCATACGAATAACGTTATGGGGATCTTTTTCATAAAGCTTAACTTGGTAAGCAGGGGAGATAACATCATACGGAGGGGAGACGACATTTTTAAGTCGCACTTTTTCTGAGTTATAGCGGGTTGCTCGGAACGGTAAAAATTGATTCATAAAAATATTATACTTGATATCCAAATCCTTTTAATGCGATTCTATCATTGCGCCAATCGCTTTTGGCTTTGATGTGTAGTTCAAGATATACGGGATGTTCGATAAATTGTTCGATAGATCTGCGTGCCCTTGCCCCGAGAGTCTTCAGCATCTCTCCGCCTTTGCCGATGAGAATGGATTTCTGAGAATCACGTTCGACCATTATATCAGCGCTGATGAACCACTTACCTTCTTCGCGTTCAGCGTAGTCTGTAATGACTACTTCTGTTGAATATGGAATCTCCTCCCGGAATTCATGGAAAATCGCCTCGCGTATCAGCTCGCTTGCAAAGAAGCGTTCGTTCTGATCGCTGAGTTGATCGGTATCGTAGAATGGTTTATCGCTCGGAAGATATTTATGCAAGACTTCAATAAGCCGCTTCGTATTGTATTCCTTGCGCGAAGAAATCGGAATAATATCGGCAAATAAATTCATTTCGCCATATTGTTGAAGAGTCGGTAGGATATCCCGTTTGTCTTTAAAGAGATCAAACTTTGAAAGAGCAAGCACGATAGGTTTCTTTCCGGCTATCTCCATATACTTCTTCCATTCTTTCGGCAATGCCCGTTCAGGCGTCATCATCGCTTCGGCAAGAAGCAAGATCACATCGGCATCATCGAACGAATGAGTTACTTCAGATAGAAGTGCTTTATGATGGAGCGTCGTCGGGCGAGGCATGATACCTGGAGTATCAAGAAAAATGATCTGCTCGTTTTCGGATGAGAATATCCCAAGCACACGCTTACGAGTTGTCTGCGGCTTGGCGGACATGATCGAAAGCTTCGTGCCAAGCAGCGAATTAAGCAGCGTAGATTTACCGGCATTCGGAATGCCGATGATGGCACAATAACCTGATTTGAAATTATTTTCCAAAATATTTTTAATTCAAAAGTATATCATTGCGAGAAAGGCTTTAGCCTTTCGTGGCAATCTAAGATATTAAATAAGATACTTCATTGAAAATTTTAGGTCGCCACGTCGGGCTATCGCCCTCCTCGCGATGACGTTAAAACTTATGGTTCAGAAAGTAATTCACTCACTCTCTTATCACAACTCCTCATCGCCTCTTCAGGAGTTTTCTTTTTATATAACGCTTGCGCTGTTTCATCTTCTAAAATCGCTTCTATCTCAAGCCATTTGGGATGAACTGGCGTCATCCGAGCATTAGCAAGCTGTTCTATAAATACATTACCCTGATTTCTCTTTAGATAAAAACTATCTTGTTGTAATTTCTTATCTGCCGGAAAAATATTGAATGCTTTTGCAAGCCGAAGTTCATTGTCAGGGCGAGTCAAAAATTCTACAAGTTTTTTCGCTGCGGGTTTCATCTCAGAAGCTGAATTCACGGCAAGATATTCACCGCCAGCGAATGAAACTCCTGGATGTCCATTATTGCCTGGGAATGGAACACAATTCCAATGAAAATCAGCTTTCTCAAGAGGCTTCAAAAGCCATGCGCCACTGAAGAGAATACCGAGCTTTCCGCGCTTAAACAGGTCATCAAGATTTTTTTGTGTTTCTAATACTCCAACCTCAAGTTGCTTCACATAGAATGTAAGCGCTTCGATATTTTCTTTTGTAGCAAAAGTCGGATTGCCATTTTTATCGAGGATATCTCCGCCATTTGACCATATCTGCGGCAATATTTTTTTGTAGAGGCGGTGGACGTCTGAACCATTAACACCGATGCCATTGCCAATCCCACTCTTTTGAATCTCGTCAGCGATGAAATACATTCCATTCCACGAATTGATGGAGGAATCATCGCGTTTACCGACTTGTGAGATTAGATTATCATTGACAAATAAAACTCGAGTATCAACGAACCACGGCACTGCAAAAAAATGATTTTTCCAAATACCCGGTTCATTTGCATATTCAGGAGCATTTTCGAATCGTGGTTTAATAGATGAATCACTCGTCAAATCTTCGAGAACATTACTCGAAGAGAATTGTGCGATCCAATCGCTGCCAAGTTCAAGGACATCAGGCGCTGTACGGGAATTGAAATTAATCATCAATTTCGTTTTGCCGTCTGCCCAACTTAAATCCATTACTTCAACATTAACATCAGGATTTTCTTTGCTGAAGTCTGAAAGAACAGAATCAAGAACTTTGCGCTGACCAGGTTCAGTCCAAAAGTGCGAGAAACGGATGGTGTTGGATTTCTTATTGGGACTGCATGAGAGGAAGATGAAAGCAAGCAGACAGAGGAAGAATGTGATTCGCATTTCGCGTTTCGTGATTCGTGATCGAACCACGAACCACGAATCACGAATGACGAACTTACATTCCTGCCCCATGGCAATTCTTATATTTCTTCCCGCTTCCGCAAGGGCATGGGTCATTTCTGCCGATCTTCGGACCGACTTTTACCGGTACTTTCGGAGCATTTTGGGGCGGAGGCATTCCCTGCTCATTTCCATTGTAGCCACTTGGTGAAGCAGTTACAGTCGAATTATATTCCTGCTTTGTTGCGACCATCCGGCGCGTACTCGGTTGGCGATTCGGCATTAGTCTCTTTCCTGATTCCTGATTCGGCTGACGCTCCTCCATTTGCGGATAAAGCTTCAACGTCATTTCCAAAATGCCGTCACGAATAAATGTCAGCATCTGCATAAACATCTTATATCCTTCCTGCTTATATTCAATAAGCGGATCTTTCTGTCCATACGAACGAAGATGAATTCCCTCTTTCAAGTCATCCATTTCGCGAAGATGTTCTTTCCATTTTTCATCAATAACTTGCAGCGTTGCGTAGCGCTCAAGCTGTGCCATTAATTCCGAGCCAAGTTGCTGCTCTTTGCGCTCATAGAAACCCTTTGCTTCTTCGAATATCTTGCGCTTTATTCCATCGCCCCCAAGCTGTGCCCACTCTTGCTGATTGACGGGAACATCCGTCATAAAGAATGTGAGTATGTCATCATGGAGAGCTTCGTAATTACCTTGATCGTAATGAGTATCAACAACTTCACCAACAGCATCATGAAGCATCTCAAGAATTTCATCTTTCAAGCGTTCACCATAAAGTGCATGGCGGCGGCGATCGTAGATTACTTCGCGTTGCGAGTTCATCACATTGTCGTATTCGAGAAGTCGTTTGCGCGTTGCAAAATTATTCTCTTCAACTTTTTTCTGTGCGCGCTCGACGGATTTAGTGATCATTGAATGCTGGATGACTTCTCCTTCTTTTAGTCCTAAACGCGTCATCACACCCGCAATGCGTTCAGAACCAAAGAGACGCATCAAATCATCTTCTAAAGATAAAAAGAATTGCGTCGAACCCGGATCGCCTTGACGACCTGATCTTCCGCGAAGCTGGCGGTCAATGCGGCGAGATTCATGTCGTTCTGTTCCAACGATATGTAAGCCACCAGCATCGGCAACTCCGGCGCCAAGTTTAATATCAGTACCACGCCCTGCCATGTTCGTTGCAATAGTTACTGCGCTTCGTAATCCGGCATTTTGAATTATCTCCGCTTCCCGGGCATTCTGCTTTGCATTGAGTACATTGTGCGGAATGTTTAATCTCTTGAGCATACGCGAGATAGTCTCAGAAACTTCAACACTTGTAGTACCGACAAGTGTAGGCTGACCTTTTGCGCTTGCAGCTTGAATCTCTTCGATCACTGCATTGTATTTTTCGCGACGAGTGCGATAGACGTTATCTTCACGGTCATCACGATCTATTTCTCTGTTCGTAGGAATGACGACAACATCAAGTTTATAAATTTCGAAGAATTCACCTGCCTCTGTTTCAGCCGTTCCGGTCATACCTGCAAGCTTTTTATAAAGCCTGAAATAATTTTGCAGAGTGATCGTCGCCATCGTCTGCGTATCGCGCTCAACCTGTACGCTCTCTTTCGCCTCGATAGCCTGATGCAGACCTTCTGAGTAGCGTCGTCCGGCAAGAATACGTCCGGTGAATTCATCGACGATCATCACCTTTCCATCTTGCACAACATACTCGACATCTTTTTCATAGAGCGAGTAAGCGCGAAGAAGTTGTGAGATCGTATGCAAACGGTCTGAACGATCAGCGTAAAGAACGTTGAGCTGATCTTTCTTTATCTGTTTTTCCTCAGCCGAAATATGATCAAGCTCCATCTGCGAAAGCTCAGTTGCAATATCGGGAAGGATGAAGAGATCACGATCTGTTCCGTCAGCGGCAAGAACGTCACGTCCTTTATCAGTGAGATCAATTTGATGATTTTTTTCTTCGATGACGAAAAAGAGCTCATCGTCAATAAGGTGCATATTCCTGCTTGAATCACGCATATATTCAAGCTCTGTAGTCTGCATGAGCTTCAAAGTATCACCGTCTGAAATCAGCTTCATCAGGCGCTTATTCTTTGCCATTCCGTGATGAGCGCGAACGAGTAGAACTCCCGCTTCTTTTTTCTTCTCCGCATCGCCGGTCTTGAGAAGTTCTTCTGCTTCACCTACCATTTTTGCGACGAGATTTTTCTGCGCATTGATAAGTCGCTCAACCTGAGGCTTTAGCTCATCGAATTTATGCTCCGAACTTTCGACCGGACCGGAAATAATAAGCGGAGTACGCGCTTCATCAATCAGCACCGAATCAACCTCATCAACCATTGCAAAATTATGAGGACGCTGCACCATGTCTTCAACCCTCGTCACCATGTTATCACGCAAGTAGTCGAAGCCAAATTCGTTGTTGGTGCCGTAGGTGATATCAGCATCGTATTCTTTCTTCCTATCCCACGGCTGCATGGTCTGCAAGATTACACCAACGTTCAGACCTAAGAATTTAAATATCTCTCCCACCCATTCGGAATCACGCTGTGCAAGGTAATCATTAACTGTTACCAGATGAACACCTTTTCCGGAAAGCGCATTGAGATACATCGGAAGCGTTGCAACAAGTGTCTTTCCTTCGCCGGTTGCCATTTCAGCGATCTTGCCTTGATGCAAAACTACGCCACCGATAAGCTGAACATCATAAGGGATCATATCCCATTTTACTTTCTGACCTGCGGCAAGCCATTCCTTACCAACATGACGACGGCAGGCATCTTTGACTACAGCAAAAGCTTCGGGAAGAAGATCATCAAGCGTTAACTTTGTTTCTTCGAGAAGTTCTTTCTGAAGATCATCGAGTCTATCGAAGATTTTGATGCGTTCATCATGAGGAATATCTTGCTTCAGATCTTCGCGAAGCTGAGTCATTTCATCTTCGATCGCACCAGTGGCTTCTTTAATTCGTGCGCGAAACTCTAACGTCTTCGCTTGAAGTTCTTCATCGCTTAGCGAAGCAAGCTTTGCATATTCTTCGTTAATTTGGTCAACGATAGGAAGCAGCTCTTTAACGTCTTTATCAGTTTTCGAACCGAGTATCTTTTGTAAAAACTTTAGCATTGTAGAAATAAAAATTCAAATGATGTCATCTCGAGAAAGGCTTTAACCTTTAATGATAATCTAAAATCTTGATAATGGATACACTGATGAAGATTTTAGATTGCTTTGTCGTCCGCTAGGGCAGACTCCTCGCAATAACATAAATAGGGTTATACTTCCACGAATTTTACTTCGCGGCCATAGACTTCCTCAAACAGCATTTTCTTCCGCTCCGCTCCCCAGATTTCGAGTTCGAGGTCGCGAGCAGCGTTTTTCTTCGGTTTTAGCCTGAATTCAATGCTGTTTCGATGAATTAGGCAGTTTACGGTTTTGACTATTCCGATGTTTCCTCTGTCCAAACCCTCAGCTATCCTAATGATCGCAGAAAGCTTGCGAACCAGATCACGATGCTCATCACTATGAAGACGGGCAAAACCCTCATGCTTTAACTTCGGATGGGACTTGCGATGATAGCGCGCAATATTGGCAATGATCTCGATCTCCTCGTTTGTAAATCCTAAAAGATCGGCGTGACTAATGATGTAATAGGAATGCTGATGATGTTCGGTATGAGAAATATGATAACCTATATCGTGCAAAAGGCAGGCATAAAAAAGATAATTCCGTGCATCAACTCCAAGCCCATGCAGACGTTTTGTTTGGTCAAAAATTGAAAGCGAAAGTTCGGCTATATGCTCAGCATGAGTTTGCTCGTAATTTGAAATCTCAGCCAAATGTCTAACACTTTGCTCACGAACGTCACGGATCTTTCGATGAGCTGAACCATCACTTCTAAGATGATTGATGTAATCATAGATCACACCTTCGCGTAATGCATAGCTACTTACCGTCAATTCTTTGATCCCCAGAAGCCGCATGGATTCTTCAAGGATCAATGCTCCGGCAATAATAATATCGGAACGGCGCTCATCAAGACCAGGAATGCGTTTGCGATCTATTGACGTGCCAACCGATAAAAGTTTGTGAACAACGTCTTTGACTTCGGCAAAAGTAAATGTAAAATTATTTAAGCGGACGCTAATCGCTTGCGAATTCGAAAGCCCCGTTCGCATTGCTGCAATAATAGAAGCCACAGCCTGAATCGTCCCGCTTGATCCGGCAGCAATGACATATTTCCGCTTCTTGATCTCCCTCGCTGGCGGAGTTAATTCACCAATGATATGCCGTCTTGCCTCTTCGATAGCACGAAGTGAAGGGCGTTCAGAGAGTCCGAATTTTTTGGTGAGCCTGATCGCTCCGAGTTTAAGGCTGGTAATATACTTAACACTTCCTTTCTCGCCGATCACATATTCCGTTGAACCGCCACCAATATCAATAACAAGTGCTCGCTTCGTATAGAAGGGTAATGCTTGAAGAACTCCGAGATAAACGAGGCGACCTTCTTCAACACCTGACACTATATCTATTGAAAGTCCAACCTCAGCCCGTGCTCTGCGAATAAAAACATCGCGGTTCTGTGCCTCTCGAATGGCGCTTGTTGCAATAGCGCGAATGGATTTGACCTTACGTGCCGAGATGATTGCCTTGAAGCGACGAAGACAGGCTATGCCGCGTTCCATCGCCTCTTCGGTCAGCAGTTTCATATCTGCTCCGCTTTCGCCGAGGCGAACCATTTCCTTCTCGGAAGCGACAACGCGAAACGAACCGTTCGGCTTCGCCTCAGCGATGACAAGATGAAAAGAATTTGTTCCGAGATCTATAGCGGCAAGACGCATCTATCTGAAACTGAATTGTAGAAATAAAAATTTAGCTCGACATACTCCGTAAGAACTCTTTATTGGTCTTTGTGCCGCGCATTTTCTCCAAGAGAAATTCCATAGCATCAATTGGATTAAGATCGGAGAGCAGTTTGCGCAGGATATAGATCCTGTTGAGTTCATCAGCGCTAAGCAGGAGTTCTTCTTTTCTGGTGCTCGACATATTAACGTTTATCGCCGGGAAGATTCTACGGTCTGCAAGTTTACGGTCGAGCATAATTTCCATATTGCCTGTGCCTTTGAATTCTTCGAAAATAACTTCGTCCATACGCGAACCGGTTTCGACAAGTGCTGTCGCGATGATCGTCAGCGATCCGCCTTCTTCGATATTACGCGCAGCTCCGAAAAAACGCTTTGGCTTATGCAATGCATTGGCATCCACACCTCCAGAAAGAATTTTTCCTGAATGCGGCGTTACCGTATTATGTGCACGAGCAAGACGAGTGATCGAATCGAGTAAGATCACCACATCCTGCTTTGCTTCGACAAGACGCTTTGCTTTCTCGATCACCATATCGGCAACCTGAACGTGACGCTCAGGCGGTTCGTCGAAGGTAGAAGCAATAACTTCAGCGCGCACTGAGCGCTCCATATCGGTAACTTCTTCAGGGCGTTCATCAATAAGCAGAACAATAAGCTTAATTTCAGGATGATTGCGGACGATGGAGTTCGCAATTTTCTGAAGGATGATCGTCTTACCCGATTTGGGCTGCGAGACAATAAGTCCGCGTTGTCCTTTTCCGATTGGGCTGACAATATCCATGATACGCATGGAGTATTCGCCGGGTGAAGTTTCTAGAATGATCTGCTTATTCGGATAGAGCGGCGTAAGATTATCAAAGAGCGCTCTTTCACGTGCATAATCTACAGGCTGGTAATTAATCTTATCAACTTTCAGCAATGCAAAAAATCTTTCGCCGTCTTTTGGAGGACGAACGGAGCCTTCGACAGTGTCTCCTGTCCTGAGATTAAATTTCTTTACTTGCGACGGCGAGACATAAATATCATCTGCCGATGAAAGATAATTATAATCGGTAGAGCGAAGGAAGCCGTAACCATCGGGCAAGAGTTCGAGAACTCCCGAGGCAAGAGAGCCGCTTTCTTCTTCTTTGCCATTGACGATGCCGCCACTTTTCTTTGCAGCATCGGCTTCTAATATCTTAAAAATAAGATCCTGTTTGCGGAGGTCTTGGAAGCCTTCAATGCCGAAGGTCTTGGCGATCTCGTTCAGCTCGACGATCTTTTTCGATTTCAGTTCAACTGGGTTCAACATAGTAAAATGGGGTAAGAGATACGAAACGTGGTTAATTAATTTGAATAAAAAGAGCGGGTCAGGGGCAAAAAATCTTCCTAAACCGTTGGAATCCTTCAAGAAACAGGTATAAACAAACTCGGATTAATCCTGCAAATAGCAGTGAAACTGGTAGATTAGCGCGTGGTTCCTTGGAGTTATATCTTCTTGGTAATACAAATATACGGAATTTTTGGGGTAATGTTTCGAAAAATTCAAATTCATCCATAGTGACTATTGCTTTGTCACTCGCCAACTGCCTTCAAAAAATCACCGATCACAAAATGCGAACCCGTCAAAAGTAAGACTTCTCCTTCCGTCCCAATTACAGTCGCGGCGAAAATTCCATTTTGTGGAGTTGATGATACTACTGTATCTAATCCGGCTTGCCTCGCTAATTCAGCTAATTCCACACTCGGCATTGCCCGGTGCGAATTTGCTTCTACTGCTACGAAACGGGATGCAAATTGCGCGATCTCATTCAATATCAACGAAACATCTTTATCCTTTGCAAATCCGGCAATGACGAGTGGGCAAATTTTCCGTTCTTGAAAATATTCTTTGAGATATTTGAATGCATCCGGATTATGTCCGGCATCTAATATTAATCGAAGATTTTTTTTATGGGCCGGAGCATAATCATATTCTTCCAACCTCGCTCGCATTCCGGTGAACTTCTGTGTTTGTGATATTCCCTCAATGCTCAATTCTTTGTTTAAAGGGATCGTGAGTTCATCAAGCGTAGTCAATACAGTTTTCAAATTCTGTTCTTGGTGGTTGCCAAAGAATGGCGGCTTAACTTTTTCATATTCGTCAGAATTTTTGTAGGCATCTGCGAACACAATGGGTGCACTCAGTTCTTTCGCACATTTTGAAAAAACTTCTTTCAGGGCATCATCCACATTCACAATTGCAGGAACAAGAGCTTTCATAATCCCTGCTTTCTCACCTGCTATTAATTCAAGTGTATTGCCAAGTTGTGCTGTATGTTCTAAGCTGATCGAGGTAATGACCGTGCCAAGGGGCTTCTCTAATATATTTGTCGCGTCAAGTCTGCCGCCGAGACCTGTTTCATTAATAGCAATTTGAACTCCGCTATCCGCAAAATAGGCAAACGCAAGTGCTGTTGTCACTTCAAAAAAAGTCGCAGACATCCTCTCGACTTCCTTCCAAATTTTTTCTAAGAATGATATGATATAGTCTTCGGAGATCATCTCACCATTTATTCGAATGCGTTCGCGGAAATCTACGAGATGCGGAGAAGTATAAAGGCCGGTTTTATATCCATTGGCTTGCATTGCAGCGGCAAGCATTGCTGACACGCTTCCCTTTCCATTGCTGCCTGCGATATGAATACTTTCGAATTTACTTTGAGGATTGCCCAGAATTTGCAAAAGCTCGCGGATATTATCTAACCCGAGTTTCATTCCGGTGAACTCCAAAGCAAGCAGTTCATCTAAAGCTTTGCGATATGCTGATTCAGGCTGCGACAAGTGTTCGGGCTTCTTGCAAGAGTGAACGAGCTGCTTCGAGAGAATGGTCTGTCACTTTACTACCGGAGATAAGACGGGCAATCTCTTCTTCATGCTCAGCTTTTGAAAGCTTATGTAAATTGGATTTCGTTACATCACCGACAGAAGATTTCTCGACAAGATAATGGGTATCAGCAAATGCGGCGATCTGTCCAAGATGTGTTATTGCAATGATCTGATGATCCCTTGAAAGCGCCTTCATTGCCTTTCCCACTTTCTGCGCGATCCTACCGGAAATTCCAATATCTATCTCATCAAAAATCATCAGTGGTATCGAATCACCTGAAGAAAGAACGGTTTTGAGTGAGAGCATGATTCGCGATACTTCGCCTCCGGAAGCAACTTTAACCAAAGGTTTTGGCTCTTCACCTTTATTTGTGGAGATAAAAAATTCTACTTTATCAAAACCTTTTTGAGTGGCAGAAAGATTTTTTCCATCAATAAATATCGGAGCGATCTCGGAATTCGTTATCTCTTCGGTTCTAAAGTCAATCCTGAATTTGCCATCTTCGATTCCAAGTTCTGAAAGTTCACTGACAATCATTCTTTCAAATTTCTTTGCCGATTTTTTTCGGGCTGCACTTAAATCTTTGGCGAGCGATGTAGTTTGTGTCTGTAGTTTTAGAAGTTCTTTTTCTATAAAAAGAAGTTTCTCATCAATGCTTTCATCGGGTCCAAGTTGTGCTTCAAGATTAGCATACATTGTGATCACATCACTGAGGGTCGGACCGTATTTTTTCTTTAGCCTTGAAAGAGCAAGCTGTCGTTTGCGAAGTTCATCTAACCGTTGAGGTTGAAACTCGATCTGATTCTGATATTGAGCAAGTGAATGCGAAAGTTCATCAACAGTTGCAACAGCAGCCTGTAATTCACGAAGTTGCTCTTCAAATTTCGGATCGATCTTCCGTAAGTGTTCCAAAGATAGCTTTGCTTTCGCTAAACGAAGTTGCACTGAGTCGTCGGATTCATAGAGTAATTCGTGAATCTCGGCAGTCAGATCGCGAAGCTCTTCAGAATTTTCGAGGATGGAGAGTTCTCTTTCAAGAGCCGCATCTTCGCCGGCTTTGGGATCAATTGTTCGGATCTCACTTAATTGGAATGCAAAGAAATCCCTCTCACGCGCAATCTTTTCTTTGTTGAGCCGCAAGTCATCATATTGTTTTTTCTGCGAGTTGAATTTGGAAAAGGCTTCCTGAAAACGTTTGCGGTCACTCATCAGTCCTGAATATTCATCGAGGAAATCAATATGCTTTTCGGGATGCAGAAGTGACTGATGCTCATGCTGTCCGTGAAGATCAACAAGCATTGCGCCGAGATCTTTCAATATCGAAATACTTATTGGACTATCGTTAATAAACGCTCGAGCGGCACTTTTTTGATTGAGTTCGCGGCGAATGATAAGCTCGTTACTCTCGCATTCTACTTCATTAGACTTTAGAAATTTCTTTATCGCAAGGAGGGAGGAAATATCAAATTCTGCTTCGACAACTGCTTTCGATTCACCGCGCCTGATAAGATCACTTGAGGCGCGTTCGCCGATTAGTAAACTGATCGCATCCATCAGAATAGATTTGCCTGCGCCTGTTTCGCCGGTAATAATAGAAAGACCTCGGTCGAATTTAACCGTGATCTCTTCGATAAGAGTATAGTTTTTTATGTAAAGCGAACGGAGCATAGAGTAAGAAGAACGCTCCGAGAGTGAGTTTAGGTCGTTTTTCTGCGAACGTCCTTAGCACCCAGTGAGCGAAGGTAATTGAGTTTTGCGCGTCTGACCTGACCTGCTTTGACGAAGGCGATCTTAGCAATACGTGGTGAGTTGACCGGGAAGATACGCTCAACACCAACGCCATTGGAGACTTTGCGGACAGTAAAAGTAGCATTGATCCCAGCACCTTTGCGTTGCATAACAATGCCTTCAAAATGCTGAATTCGCTCTTTATCACCTTCTACAACGCGTACAGATACATTGACGGTATCTCCGGCTCTGAATGAAGGCAGATCGCTGCGAAGCTGGCTGCTGGCTAATGCTCTTATAACTTGTTCCATTGTCGTGCTAAAATTCTACTTTTTTTGAGAGGCGGTTAAACGCGAATCAAACGGAAGAAGTTCAATTTAAGCGATTTTTGGCTAAACTCTTGGTTTGTAGCCCTAAGGCTTTAGCCAGCGTGGAATACTCACGTCTGCCCATCTCAGGCTAAAGCCTGAGGCTACGATTTGCCTTCGCCTATTTTTCTGGTAAAGACTAATAACTAACGAGTACGACTGCCCCCTATTTCGTTATGGTAATTTCCGATACCACAATCCTTCCATCGACTTCCATTTTGCAGATATACACTCCGCTTGCAAACCCATCGGCAAGCCATTCAAAATTTTGATGTCCTGCTTCATAATCTGCATCGGCAAGAGTGGCAATTTCGACTCCGAGCAAGTTATAGATTCGCAGCCGGACGTGCCCGCGGTTCGGAATTTCGATCTCTACCCGTGTTCTTGATTTTGCGGGATTCGGATAACTCGTTAAGGAATATGGATTCCCCGACGGAGCAGGATTAACAGCATCGGCAGTATATCCTCCATTCGTGGTCGTAAGTATCACACCGCTATCACCGCAGATAAATCCGTGGAAGGCATCGGTCATGTGGACGCTGCGAAGATTTTTCGTCGTCGGGCTGTATTGCCGTTGCCAGTTGTAACCGCCGTCCGTTGTAAAAAATATCAGTCCGCTATCGCCGACCATATACCCTATTGCATTTGTTGCAAAATGCACGGCGTTAAAATTCTGTATCGTTGGGACTTGCACAGTATCCCAATTGAAGCCTTTATCAAGAGTGTGATAGACTGCACCACCTTGACCGACAAGTGTCCATCCAAGCAGACTGCATCCAAAAATAGGAATATTTTTTTGTATCCAGGCATTATCCCAGTAGTCACCTTGATCTTTCGTGAGAAATGTATGACCAGGAAAAAGACCATCATCACTTGAGGCAAGGACAGATCCTTTATAAGCGGATACACAATCAAGTGTCCAGTAAGTATTTGGAAGATTTTCAAGCCAATGTTTTCCCGAATCTAAAGAAAAGGTGGCTTCTGCTACATCACCAACCGCAACACAAAGATGACTTGAAGAATCATAATCTATTGCTAAGAATGCTCCAGCACCAGATTGAATCACACCACTAACTTTGCAATCTCCTTTTGCATGGCTTCGTATTCCTACCCACGTCTTTCCTCTATCAACTGAACGAAAGATACTATCAATCAACCCGGCTGCGCAAAATATATTACTCGAAATTGCGCATACTCCGTATAGATTCCTATTTCCGTTAAACGAATTGGGAATCCATCCGATTCTCTCCTGTACTTCCCATGTTACACCGGCTGTTCCGGAATTTACCACTGTTCCGCTATCGCCAACTGCGACGACAAACCACCCATCAGCGGAAGAAATAGAATTTAGTCTTTTTTCTGTTCCGCTTTTTCGCAACACCCATCCGCCCTGTGCGAAGCTCTCCGAGATCGCAAGCAAAAGAAAGAAAAGTATTAAAATCTTACGTATACTCATGTTCGTTTTTTATTCGTTTGTTGTGATGCGTAAGATATTTCCACGTTCTCCTACTGCTGTTCCTGCTTTCGTGCTACCAAAGAAAACTCCTTTAAGGTCATGTGCAGGAGGTGTCTTCTGAACTACCCATGTAACACCTCCATCAGTGGTATGAGATATACCTCCTTGCGCACCGACAACCGTTCCATGCATATCATCAACAAAATAGACTGCGTACGGAAGGACAAAACTTCCAGATACCCATGTCTTGCCTCCGTCATGTGAAGTCTTTATGCCTCCGGGTTCGCACAAATTCCCGATGAATGAAACTACATTTGGTGACGGTGAATACACGTCTTGAATTTGTGCATAATATGTATCATCGGGATTATCCCATGTTACACCGCCATCGGTGGTGATGAAAAGTCCTTGTGAGAATGGACCGCCTGAGCCTAAATATCCATGCTGAGTATCACTGAAGGAAATTCCATAAAACATTAATTTCTTGCTGAAAGGGTGCTTTGTCCAAGTTACTCCGGCATCAGTTGTAGAGATAACGATCCCCGAATCACCTGCTGCCCATCCTATATTGGGCGTTGGAAAACTGACACTGAATAGATGTTTAGTAGTGCCGCTGCTCAGTTTACTCCACGACAAGCCCGCATCAACGGATTTGATGATCGTTCCATAGTCACCGACAGCAATAAGAGTCGTCGGATCAAGAAAGGCAACTCGATTCAAAGATTTAATTGTAGGCGCCCCGATCGGTAGCCATTTTGTTCCGCCATTAGTAGTGCGCAATACTGTTCCCCAATACCCTACGGCAATTCCGAGGGAAGTATCACCTTTAGGGAAAGCTACACCATAAAGCGAGTAATCAAGCGGAGTATCAGGCAAAAATTTCCATGTTGCTCCGCCATCTGTCGTCTTCAGGATAATGCCATCTTTTCCGACGACAACTGCCGTCAGTTTGTCGTAAAATGATAAACCTCGCAGCGAATCAATTGTCGGTATGTAACTGCGATCCCAATGTGTGCCCGCATCAGTGGTGAAGATGATCGTGCCGTAATCGCCAACCATAGCAAGGATATTCGGGTCTTTTCCGTCAACTTGATTCAGCGACGCAGTAATGAGAACACTATCTACCGTTTGTTCCACCCATAAATTTCCGCCGTTTGTTGTATGGACTATTTCTCCGAGTTCGCCTATAAGCGTTGCGTTATTATTATCAATAAAAACCTGTCCATAAAAATTATTTGCTACGATCTTTGA
Organism: Kapaibacterium sp. (SeqCode); assembly: GCA_038210275.1. GTDB lineage: Bacteria > Bacteroidota > Ignavibacteria > Palsa-1295 > Palsa-1295 > PALSA-1296. Next base: position 31,052 of record JBBQWV010000022.1, read on the forward strand.
ACTTGTCTGAATCGGAATCTTTAACCAATGAAATCCCGAATCCACAGATTTGAGAAGAGTACCATTGACGCCGACGACGGTGATAAAATTCGCACGCAGTTTCCGGATATTCACCAAAGTATAGGAGCCTTCAAGTACTGCATTCATCCAATGCTGACCTCCGTCGAGTGTTCGTAAGATCGTCCCGCTTTTCCCGATGACGATTGCGATATTCGTATCAAGTACGACAATACTATTGAGTTTCGCCTGCGTATTTGTGGTCAGCAAATTCCAGGTATCACCTCCATCCGTAGTTTTCATGATCTTACCACTATCACCGCAGATCATTCCGTAGTTGCCATTCAGGAAAGAAAGCGCATAAAAATTATACGATTTTATCAAAGTGTGCCCAAGCAGATCGGATTTTACATCCCATGTTAGTCCGCCATCGGTAGTTCTCATGACCGTCGAGAAATTGCCGCAGGCAAAAATTGTTTGCAGACTGACCATCTGCACAGCCTGCAAGGTATTTCCCTGCACAGGCGGGTTTTGCCAACGCCATACATTAAGCTGACCGGATGCGCTTTCTGCAACGAAGAGAACGAGGAGTAAGGGTAAGATACGTTTCATAAGAGGTTTTTGAATAATGAACACTTTATTAAAATCAAAATTATTTTGTCACCGTAATTTGTGAGAGGACATTTCTGCCATCCACTTCCATTTTACAAACATAAATTCCGCTTGGTAAGCCATCGGCTGACCAGGCAAAACTTTTTTGTCCGGCATCAACGATGACATCTGCAAGCGTAGCAATTTCTTCTCCGAGTAAATTATATATTCGAAGGCGGATGTGGGCGCGATTCGGAATGGAAATTTCTATACTCATTTGCGAAAGAGTTGGATTCGGATAACTTCTCACTGAATACAAATCTCCGGATGGCACAGGATGAACAGCATCGGTGTAACCACCATTTGTTGTAGTTAAAATCACTCCGCTATCGCCGCAAATAAATCCATGGAATGGATCGGTAAAATGAACACTGCGGAGATTTTTAGTTGTCGGAGATTGCTGTTGCTGCCATGTGTAACCGCCATCGGTTGTCATGAGGATTATTCCGCCATCGCCTGCAATATACCCGTGAGTATTGTCAGCGAAATGTACGGCGTTCAGATTTGCTTTGGTTGTGCTTGGTATCGGATCCCAATGTAAACCGAAGTTTGTAGAATGGAAAATCGAACCACCGTCTCCGACAAATGTCCACCCCTGCACATCACTTCCAAAGAGTGTTACATTCTTTTGTACCCATCCATTCTTCCAGTATTCACCTTTATCTGTAGTGAAAAAGTAATCTCCGAATTCATCACCTACAAGAGTGATACCATTATAGGAAGAAACCGTCGAAAAACGTTCTAAAGTATTTGGAAGATTTTCAGCCCAGTGCTTCCCTGAATCAGCAGAGAAGATAGCCTCACCTCCATGACCTATCGCAACGCAAGAACCGGTAACGTTATCAAAGGCGATTGCTTTTAGTCCATCTAATCGGAAATAGGAGTCACCTGTAAGAGTAGTGCAATTACCTTTAGCTCTCGTTCTAATCCCGATCCAATTTATACCGCCATCAGTAGTTCGAAAAATGGAATCGCGAGGACTAACGGCACAGAAAGTCTTGGGCGATATTGCACAGACTCCGTTTAGATTTGGATTCGGATCAGGATTAGGAAAGAAAATATTTGGCCAGTGCAAACTTTGTTGAACTTGCCATGAAAGTCCATTGTCATTGGAGTTTACCACTAAACCTTTTTCTCCAACGGATACAATGTTTTGTCCATCAACCGAAGCAATTGAAAGCAACTGCTTCCTCGTCCCGCTTTCACGAAGTACCCATCCGCCTTGCCCGAAGCTGCACGAGAATGCGAATAAAAGAAAAAATAAAATAAAAGCGTTACGCATATTTACAATTGTATTTTCATTATTTGGTCACGATGATCTGGGAGATAATGCTCCTTCCATCCACTTCCATCTTACAAACATACACACCTGATGCGATGCCATCAGAAATCCATTCAAAATTTCTCTGTCCCCCGTCATAAATGCCGTCTGCAAGCGTTGCAATTTCTTCTCCGAGTAAATTATATATTCGAAGGCGGATGTGGGCGCGGTTCGGAATGGAAATTTCTATGCTCGTTCGTGAAAGAGTTGGATTCGGATAACTTCTCACTGAATACAAATCTCCCGATGGCACAGGATGAACAGCATTGGTGTAACCGCCATTCGTTGTAGTAAGGATCACACCGCTATCGCCGCAAATAAATCCATGGAATGGATCAGTAAAATGAACACTGCGGAGATTTTTAGTTGTCGGTGATTGCTGTTGCTGCCATGTGTAACCGCCATCTGTCGTCATGAGGATTATCCCACCATCACCTGCAATATAGCCGTGAGTATTGTCAGCGAAATGTACGGCGTTCAGGTTTGCTTTTGTTGTGCTTGGTATCGGATCCCAATGTAAACCGAAGTTTGTAGAATGGAAAATCGAACCGCCGTCTCCGACAAATGTCCACCCATGCACATCACTTCCAAAGAGTGTTATATTCTTCTGTACCCATCCATTCTTCCAGTCTTCACCTTTATCTGCAGTGAAAAAATAATCTCCGGAATCAGCACCAACAAGAGTGGTGTCATTAAAGAAAGAAATACAGTTCAATTGCTCAAGCGTATTCGGAAGGTTTTGTGTCCAATGTTTTCCAGAATCAGCAGAGAAGATAACTTCTCCTCCGTGACCGATTGCAACGCATAGACCGGTAACCTTATCAAAGTCGAGGGCAATTATTTCAGTGAGCTTAAAATACTCTGGGGGATAAATATCATCCAACTTCCAAAGTGTAGCACAATTCCCTTTTGCCCTGCTTTTGAATACGCTCCAGGATATCCCGCCATCGGTAGTTCGATAAATAGAATCCTTTGGACCTACTGTACAGAAAACCTTAGATGCGATCGCGCAAACACCGTTTAAATTTGTATCCAGATCAGGTAAAGGGTAGAAGATATTCGGCCAGTGCAAACTCGCTTGAACCTTCCATGAAATTCCTGCGCTATCGGAATTTACTACTGTTCCGTTCGCTCCGACGGCAACGACATTCTGTCCATCAAAGGAGGAGATAGAGCGCAGTTGCTTCCTCGTTCCACTTTCGCGCAACACCCAACCTCCCTGTGCAAAGCTTTCGGTTGAGGCACAAAGTAAGCAGAAAAATATTGCAGAAATTAAGACTCGTTTCATAGTAGTACGTCGGACAATGCTCAAGTGGAATAATAACTCATTCAAGGGCGGTTTTGTCACACCTTTCCAATAAATTGTTTAGGCTAAGATACCTGTTCGAGAGACGTTAGAGCATATTGTGAAATAATAATGAGTTCGACTTTATGAACAAAGTTTGTACTTCGGACACTCTTCTTCCAATTTCTTTGTAGATTTGTATTCTAAACTTCGCACCAATCTTACCGAAATCAGTTATGAAATTTTCTGCAAATATCGCCGATCTTCAGTCAACTCTGCCAAAAGTGACTGCCGTAATACCATCTCGTTCAACCCTGGCGCAGCTTGAGAATGTCCAGCTCGAACTCAAATCCAAGAAACTCAGCATTATGGGTACTGATCTGGAGATCAGTGTCCGTTCAAGCATTGAGGTTGCCTCGAAAACCGACGGCACTATCTCGATTCCTGCCAAGCGTTTGGCGGAGATTATTCGCTCGCTGCCGGAAGGTGATTTGAACTTCTCGCTTGATAAAGCGACACGCAGAATTTCGCTGCAAACAGCACAGGGAAATTACACCATGACTTCGGGCGAAGCAGGCGAATTGCCTGATATGGCTAAGGAATTTAAGCCCGATGGCTCTACAACAACAACAGGTATCGCCCTAAAAAAAATGATCTCGACTGCCATCTTCGCCGCAAGTTCGAATGAATTTCGTGTCGCAATGATGGGATTGCTTTTCCAATTTTCTCCGGATGGCACGACCTGTGTTGCAACCGATGGTCACCGTCTTGTGAAAATCACCAATCCTGAACTTAAAACCGAAACAGAGCGCGATGTGATCGTCCCGGCAAAAGCGGTAAATCTTGTTACTAAATCGTTCGGCGATGCTGATGAGATCACGATCAATTTCAGCGCAACACAAATCGAATTCAAGAATAACGATACCTCTATTTTAAGCCGTCTGATCGACGAACAATATCCGAATTATGAGGCTGTCATTCCGAGAGAGAACGAGAAGACAATGACAATCTCGAAGGCATCTGTTCTTTCATCACTTAAACGCGTGATGATCTTCAGCGATGCCGATACACGCCAAGTCCGATTGCAGATGGCAAAAAATCTTGTTACCATTCTCACCGATAACGCCGATGAAGGAGCCGATGCAAAAGAAGAAGTTACTTGTGACTATAATTACGACGATCTTCTCATAGGCTTCAACGGCAAATTCGTCGAAGAAGCCCTTTCTCATGTGGAAGGTGAAGATGTCACATTCAAATTTTCTACTCCAACACGCGCGTGTATTATCGAACCTGTCAAGCAAGGCAAGGAAGATGTTCTTATGCTCGTGATGCCGGTGCGGTTGAATGCGTAATAAAATTGTATTTTATCTGTGTAAATACGTTCGATCCGTCTCATCCGTGTGCTATTCCCAATTGTATTCTGGCACACAGATATCACGGATCAAACGGATAGTCACGGATTAAAACGATGCGCGCCCACAGTCTTACCATAAAAAAATTTCGTAATCATTCCGAAAGCAGAATTTCTGATTTTGCAAATGGAATCAATGTAATATCAGGACACAACGGCGCAGGCAAAACGTCCATCCTCGAAGCGTTATCGGTTGCTGCGCTGACCAAAAGTTTTACGGATGCGCCCGACAACACATTAGTACAAACCGGAGCGGATAATTTTTCCGTTGATGCTACATTTATTTCCGATCTTGGAGTTTCTCTTCGCTGCCAAACCGATTTCAATATTGGACCTCCGGCAAAAAAAAGTATATTCATCAATAACGACCGGCTTCGAAGAGCAAGTGATCTTATCGGACGAATTCCGATTGTCACACTTACTCCTGATGATAAAGTTATTACAAGTGGTTCACCGGAGGAACGCCGGAGATTTTTAAGTCTCGTGCTCTCTCAAGCTTCACGGTTATACCTTGAGGATGAGATCGAATTTCGCAAAGCTCTGCGTCATCGCAATTCGCTGCTCGGTGATCTGAAAGATCGTCATGTAAATATTGATAATGCTCGAAGTCAACTTGCTCCCTGGACGGATGTAATCATTGAGCGATCTGCACGGATCATGAGTCGTCGAGCGGCGTTCGTAAAAGAATTCTCACCGTTCTTACTGGAAAGTTACCAACTTGTCAGTGACGGGCGCGAGTCTCCTTCATTGAGATATGCGCCGATGGGATTTGAACATCCGGCAGAAAGCTCTCAGCAAATGCGCAGCTTTCTGGAAGATGAATGTATGCGCAGAGAATCCGAAGAGCTAAAGCGAGGAATGACACTAATCGGTGCGCACCGGGATGAGCTAATTTTCATGATCGCCCGCGAACGTGAGGCAAAAAAGTTTGCTTCGCAAGGGCAACATAAATCACTTCTTGTTGCGATGAAACTTGCGGAGTTTAATTATCTGCGTGAAGCCACAAATGAAACGCCGATCCTACTCCTTGATGATGTCTTCAGCGAACTTGATGCTGCGCGTTCAAAGAGATTGCTTGAGCTTATTTCCAGTGGACGGTTTGGGCAAACATTTATATCCTCGACCACACGAGAGAACTTCGATGCTATGATCAACTTTTCTTCCAACGAACACCGCCTGTTTATTGTTGAGAGTGGAGCTGTCGAAAATAAATAGCTTCTCACAATTCTCAATTCTTCATCATGCGACCGCAAAACCTATCGAACGTGCTTTCAAAAATGCTGAAGGATCTCGGCTTGGCTGAGACGGCGAAGCGATACGAAGCCGTTACCAGATGGGAAGAGATCGTGGGAGATCAAGTTGCCGCAGTCACTATTCCGGAGCGCGTTTCGCATGGAACGCTCGTCGTAAAAGTTACCTCATCGGTGTGGAAATACGAACTGACAATGCGCAAGCAGGAGATATTGCAAAAGATCCATCAAGTTACCGGTTCACTTGAGGTGAAAGATATTCAGTGGAAATAACTGTTTTAAAAAAGCCTACTTAATTTCGTAATCTGTTAACTCCATCGTTAAACCATTAGAAACGATTTGATCAATAAGCCCTACGCCATCAGCAAAATAATAGTCTCCCTGAGTGACTTCAGAAATTGAACCGGGTGTAAGAACTTCTGAGGTAATTCGTTGTTTTAAAACATGAGGGTATGCCCTGCCGTTAACCGTATCGGGAAAATCCAGTCTCGTAACTGAATAGGACACGCGTGTTACTTTTCTTTCTGAAGCTCCGATAAAAGTCAGAGTATAATACGATCCTGATGCACCTGACGAAGGGTTGATATAAGTGCATTCTTTAAGAACATTCATGCTGTCGGACAAAAGAACATATATGGTGTTACCATCTTTCCGATAATACCATACACTATCAAGATTTCGATGAGTAAATTTATAAGGTGGGTCTTGTACAATTACCGCATACACTTTTCCATTTACGGTGGTGTCACCAACGACAGTTCTTGTATAATTTTTACCCCCGCCGTTGTAAAGCCAATGACTTCCCACTTTCATAGGTTGGAAATCATAAACCGGTCCCGGCTCAGTTGCAGATTTGCAGCTCAGTAGCAGCGCCAAAGAAAAAACAAGAAAAACGAATCGTGTATTCATAAAAATAATATCTGCTTTGCAGTTTAATATATCGTTTCTCTAACAACTCCGGCACTGTAGTTTTTGTTACACCCCAAGCTTTTAGAAACATAGAGCGCTTTGGAGCCGTAACGATGTTAATGAATTCTATGAAAAAATTTAAACTGCCGTATTTTATCCTTTCTCTTGGATTATTTTTTGCATACTCTTCTGCTTTTTCGCAAAAAAAATGGTCAGGGGTAGTACTCTACAATCTTGATTATAATGGATTGACAAAAAATATGATCGTCGATCCTGTCGTCCGTATATCAAAAGGGAAATTTTCCTATCCAACCCCTATCCCCGCCGATTCGTGGGATAAAGCTGACGCGAATAAGATACTCGGCGGTTATTTCAATCGCTTTTGTAAGGAAGAGTATCCTAAGGGCAGGAAGTTGGATATTTTTCTTGATGGACGAAAAGCAGGCTCAGCAAAGATCACAGAACTTGATACGCTTCATAGCTGCTCGCCTGTAGTTTCGGAAGTGGCTGTTTCATATATTGACTCAACAACCGCTCGTTTCCGTGAGTACGGACTTGCGATCTCAGCGCTTCCACCTCAACGACCGATCACAAAATTTTCTGTTGACTCGTCGCTGGAAAAATCGATTACTGAATATGTGAAACAGGAATTTATTCGTCAAGGAGTTAAAAAAGAATATGCGGAGATCTTAGAAGCAAAAGATATTCGCGCAACAGATCTTGATGGCGACGGAAAACCGGAATATCTCGTTACCTATATGATCATTGGCGAAACTGTCAAACGCGGAGATTATGAGCCGAATATGCAATACACGCTTACATTAATTCTTCAACCAACAGCTAACGGATTCAAGCAAATATTCTTTCACTACCCTGAGCCAGGCATCCCTGACGAAACGCATTACTATAGATTTATTGATATTCTCGATCTTGATGGAGACGGAATCGGTGAAGTAATTATTCAAAAACGAAATTATTCGAGTTGGGATTACATCGTCCTCAAGAAAAAAGGTGATAAATGGGAAGAAGCCTATGAAGGCGCTGGGGGAGGCTGTTAGGGAATTAAAAATGTAAGATGTAAGAAAGAAGCAGCGAAGTCGATGAGAAAATCAATCATACTCTATTCTGTTATTCTTTACTTCTCAATTCTTCACTTCAGTGTCATTTCTGTCTTCGCTCAAACCTCTTATGAAATCCATCTCACGGGTATCATCAAAAGTAGTGAATCCGGTGAAACAATCCCTCGCGCTTCTATTAGCATTCTCGGTACTCAGCAAGGAACGATCGCTAATAAAGAAGGGCGATTCTCCATTGCGCTTGAAGCAGGAAAATCATATCGGCTTCGCATTCGTGCTATAGGATACAAACCCGATACCATTTCCGTTAATCTAAATTCTTCAGAAGAGAAAATAATCTCTCTCGATATTGCGCCGATCATTGGCAAAGAGATCATTGTATCAAGCGATGCAAGCCGAATCGAAGCAAGACGCATTATGCATGAAGTTATTCGCAGGAAAGCAGAATGGCAATCGAAATTGAATGATTATAAATGTTCAGCATATTCCCGTTGGAATCTGCGAACTCTCAAAGGCGGTGATACGACTGTTCAATCGGTTCTTGAATCTAATGCGGATTGTTTTTGGAAAAAAGATAAAGGCTTTTCCGAGATTATTACATCTCGCCGGCAGACAGCAAACTTCCCTCCGCAACTCAACGCGTTCAGCGTCGGAGATATTCTAAATTTTTATGATAACCGTATTGAGTTCAACGATCTCAGTCTTATAGGACCTGCTGCTGACGATGCCTTCAGCAGTTACGATTATGATCTGAAGGGCACAGGATTATTAAATGGTGCAAGCGTTTATCAGATTTCCGTAGAACCCGATCTGCTCACTCAGGGCTTTCAAGGTACACTGTGGATAGATCAGACCGACTACACCATCGCCTATCTTGATCTCTCACCAAGCAAATCGGTAAAGCTCGGACCGGTAAAAGATATTCATCTTCAACAAACTTTCGAACTTTTCGAAAATAGTTTTTATCTTCCAATTGATCTCCGCACAAATGTCGGCATAAAATTTCAGATGCCGTTTATTCCAGAGATCAAATTCGAATTGCTTTCAGTCTTACAAAACAATTCAGTAAATAAAGGCTCGGAGGATTCGCTGTTCGGAGTAAATCGCCATCGTGTTGCGCCGCTTGCCGATTCTGTTGATGCTACAAAGTGGGCAGCAAGTCGCGTCATCCCTCTTGCAGCAGATGAAGAAAAAGCATATCATCGCATCGATAGTTCTGTCGCTGTTTCTAAGAAAGATTCGTCGTCTAATTTTAATCTTTTTGATCTTCTTGGTTATATAGATATTCCGCGTTTTAATCACGTCGAAGGTTGGCGATTCGGAGTATCAAAAAGTCTCCACCCTATTCACTCCTTCCCTCTCACGTTGAGCAGTGGAGTTGCGTATGGACTTGATGATAAGCAATGGAAATATGAATTCGGTATTAAGCAAGGGATACTTTGGACTACTTCGACAAATATGCAATTATCCGGTGATTTCAGTGGTGGCTTTAAAGGCGATCTCGTGAAAGAACCAGTCGTCTTACTATCTCTCTCTGCCAAATACTCCGATGACCTTACTACTCGTGGTGATGCTTATGGCTCTATCTTTAATACAGTTACATCGCTGATTTACAAAAAAGATTACCAGCAATTTTATCACGAGAAAGGGCTTCATCTCTCGCTCGATTTAACGCCGGGCGGTGATTTTAATACTTCTCTCGGATATAGAAACTCACATATATCAGATGCAGATTCATTGCACTTAATTGTTGGCACTCCCCAGCTGATCCGCCATTTAAGTATCTTTGACTTTTCTGCTTTTTACAATCGTACTCTTGGAGGAGTGAGCTTGCACAGTTCAGGCATTTTTGAATATACCAATTCCACAATTGGTAGCGACTACACTTTTTCAACTTTGAAACTTGAACTGAGTGCAAGCAAACGTTTAGGCGGATTAGGTGTCGCAGAAATTACCTGGCGATTCAATACGCTTCTCAGTTCACCAACATCTTCTTTACCTCTTTGGAATAATTTCTTTTTCGAAACACGAAGCGGATTTTTCTCCCATCAAAATTATTTTCGCGGACTGAGTCCGTTTGAATTTTCGGGCGATAAACTTTGGTCTATAAATCTTGAACATAATTTCTACGATCTTCCGACAAGAATTCTCGGTATTCATTTCCTCGATCAGTTCGATCTTCATTGGCTGCTTCATGCAGGAATGGGTGGAGTAGAACTTGCCGGAGTTGGTCCTATTAATGCACCGGTTACAAATGGCAAGCCGTATAGCGAGATTGGCATTGGTATAGGAAATATTTATAATATTCTCCAACTTGAAGGGACTTGGCGGTTGACACATAAAACGGGTAACAATTTTTATCCGACGATGGAAATCAAGTTTACATTTTAACCCATAATTTTAGTAATGTCATTACGAGGATTCGCGAAGCGATGACGAAGCAATCTAATATCTTTGATACTGCTGCAATCTTCAAGTTTTTAGATTGCTTCGTCGGGCTATAGCCCTACTCGCAATGACACGGTAATTTCCCCACTCACTTTTTTTGCTTGTCTTGTGTTATATGGCGCTAATATATGGCTCAAGAAGAAGAATTACTTGGTAAAGCGTATGATGCGCGATTGATGAAGCGGCTCTTGAAGTACCTGCGTCCGTATAAGTGGCAGGTGTTCGGAGCTATTGCTGTTACTATTCTGATCGCATCGCTCGGTCCCTTGCGTCCATTCTTAGTGATGAAGGCGATCGATGATTATATCCTCAAAAATGATTATCCTGGACTTTATAGAATACTTGCATTACTTGTAGGTAGCGTTCTCCTTCAAGCTGGTGTGCAATATGCACAATCACTTATTACACAATGGATCGGACAGAAAACGATCTACAATTTTCGCAAAGAGCTATTTGAGCATATTCAAACCCTTTCACTCCGTTTCTTCGATCAAAATCCTGTTGGCAGACTTGTCACGCGTTTGACAAGCGACATTGAAGTACTGAATGAGCTATTCACTTCCGGCATCATCATGGTCTTTGCCGATATTTTTGTGATCGTTTGGATCTTTGTTTTTATGTTTGCTATCAGTTGGAAACTCACATTGATGGTGATGTGCGTCTTCCCTTTTCTTCTTATTGCAACGGCGATCTTCCGCAAGAAAGCGCGTGAATCATATCGCGATATTCGCTTGCTCGTTGCACGAATGAATGCCTTCTTGAATGAACGAGTATCAGGAATAATCACCGTACAATTATTCGGTCAGGAAAAAAGAACATTCAAAGAATTTGATAAGATCAATCGCGATCACACTGATGTCAATATCAAATCTATTTTTTATTATGCGGTTTTTTATCCGGCAGTAGATTTTCTTTCTGCTGTCACATTTGGCATGATCGTATGGTACGGCGGCACATTAATCCTCGGCAATAGTGAACCACTCGGAAAAGAAGTAACCGTTGGCACAATCATCTCTTTCATCATGTGGACGGAAATGTTTTTCCGTCCAATTCGCGACTTAGCAGAAAAATATAATATTCTGCAAAGTGCAATGGCATCAAGTGAGAGGCTCTTCCAATTGCTTGATGATGATACAATTGTCCCCAATCCTGAAATCACTCAGGCTTTAGGTCAAGTTCGCGGTGAGATAGAATTCCGCAATGTCTGGTTTGCATATAACGATGAAGATTATGTGCTGAAAGATGTGTCATTCAAAGTAAATCCCGGTGAGACCGTAGCATTTGTGGGAGCGACAGGCGCAGGAAAAACTTCCATTACCAGTTTGATGACGCGCTTTTATGAATTTCAGAAGGGGCAGATATTTATTGATGGAATTAATATTCGCAATGTCGATCCGCATGAGCTAAGAAAAAATATTGCTATCGTTCTGCAAGATGTCTTTCTTTTTTCAGCCGATGTTGAAAATAATATCACACTTGGCAATCCTGAAATTTCATCCGAACGGGCAATGTCCGCAGCATTGACCGTTGGTGCCGATCCGTTTATTCGCAGATTGCCAAAGGGTTATCAAACACATGTGAAAGAGCGCGGAGCAATTCTATCTGTCGGTGAAAAACAATTGCTTTCTTTTGCCAGAGCGCTTGCTTACGATCCGCGCATACTGATCCTAGATGAAGCGACATCAAGCATTGATACGGAATCCGAATTCCTCATTCAGAATGCAATTACAAAACTTCTCAAAGGCAGAACATCTATTGTCATCGCGCATAGACTTTCTACGATCCAAAAAGCAGACAAGATCGTCGTCATGCATAAAGGCGAGATCAGAGAAATGGGTACGCATGAAGAACTCCTTGCCATGAACGGCATCTATAGAACGCTTTACGAACTGCAATATAAGGAGCAGGAAATTCCTGTGTAACAGCAGTTACAACTTTACTCGTCCTCCTTTTCGTAATTCATCTAAAGGATAAAATGTATCGCGCCAGCTAATCCCCTTCTCTCGCCATACCGATATCATTGAATTTAAAAGTGCTACCGAAACGAAAACATATCCAAGCGGAAGAAAAGAAACGAGGATCGGTCTGATATTCGTAACACGCTGCATTGCCTTTCCATAAATACCCGGCAAAATAAAATAGAGGAAGATCAAAATAAATAAGAACAGCCAACTTTGCAAACCTACAGCAATGATGATCGGTAAAATAGTGATCGCCCACATACCGAGCACTAAAAGTATTCCTCGAAAATAATCATATCCTGCAAATCCTGCAAACGCATTTTTTTTAAGGCCGACGATGGCTTCTTGCAACGTTCTATACCATTCGAATGATAATAATCCTGTTCCGGAAAGAACTGCTGATCGTGCTCCTGATCGGCTAAGCATCAATCCAAGTCCCACATCATCTATCACTTCCATTTTCAACCATTCAAATCCCGGAGTTCTTTCGAAGGCGCTGCGGCGAACAAGATTAAAAGCACCCACGCCAACAAATGAATCACTCCCCTGCTTTCCGATAGATCGTGCTTTTGTCCGCGTGACAAACATCATACCAAATGCCAAAATGAACAGTGGCACGAAGAACTTTTGAGAAAGTGAACGGTCATCCGGAAGAAGACTGAGATGATCGCATCCATTCCGTTCAGCAAAACCGACTGCTTGCTTTAAAATATCTTTTTCGAAGCGAATATCTGCATCGCTAAAAAGAAGCCAACTTCCATTTGCATGGGAGACACCTATATGAAGTGCATTAACTTTTCCAAGCCAACCCTGCGGAAGTGTTTCGATATGTATCGCTTTTATCCGTAGATCCTTCGCAGCGAAACTATCAATGATCTTTCCGGTTCTATCAATTGAGCGGTCATTGATAACAATAAATTCGATCTCCGGATAATCCACACAAAGTAATGACTCAAGATCTTTCTCCATCATCCACTCTTCATTGCGAGCGGTGATGATAACGCTAAGTTTAGGAAAAATGCCTGACAGATCAGAAGATGTTTTTTGAAGTTGCTCGATTCCGGAACCATGATATGGAGCACGAATGGAAAATATCAGCCATGAAAGAACTCCCCCCCCCTGCAATTAAATATAAACCGACCGATAGACTATCCAAGGTTACTCTTTTATGAATTGAATATTTTTTCGCTGATCTCCGGAAATTATTTCAGCAGTGTAAACTCCTGCAGTAAGTTTGCTGACCTCTACCAGTAAAGATACATCGGAAGGGCTAAACTCCTGCCGAAGAACTTCTGCACCGAGCACATTATATATCCTCACCTCATTTTTTTCTGAGTTAGGATTTTGGACATCAAGATGAATGACGCCGCTTGTCGGATTTGGATAAAGAGAAATTGCAGATGATAACTCTTCCGGTTTTATTTGAACATCTGAGCGGACTTGCGAATATTTCGCAAAGAAAATATCCCGAGAAAAATACGCATTTAGATTTGCGACACCTGAACTCGGATCGAAATCCGTAATGCCGCCAAAATATCCGGAAGCAAATATATTGCCGGCATCATCAAGAGCCAAAGAATGAATGTAAGCTCCAGAATTAAATGCTACTGTGTCAAAAGATCCACAGTGCATTGCCCATTGATACATCCCCTCCGAATTATATTTTGCGATGAACATATCACCATGTTGATTATTTGCCTTTACCGAATCGAAAGTCCCGCCTGCTCCGAGATCTATCTTTCCTTCAAGATGCCCACCAATATAAACATTATTTGAAGCGTCGGTTTCTATCGCAAAAACTCTTGTCGTCTTTCCAATATTTTTCGACCACAGATAATTTCCGTCCTTAGAATATTTAAGAAGTGAAAATCCCCAGCCATTAAAATAGCTGGTTCCGGGACCGGCATCTACATCAATGGTGGAATCAAATAAAATAACAGCATAAAAATCACCGGCACTATCGAAGGAAATAGGTGCATCATAAGTCATTCGAAATCCACGAACGGTTTTTACCCATACAAATTTTCCATCCGAAGTATATTTTGCAAAAAAAGTTTGATAGTTTGTATCAAGAATTCTGCCTCCCTCTGAATGTGGATCGAAGACTGCTCCGCCATCCAACCATCCCTTGATGATAACATTTTGAGATCGATCAAGTGAAATAGCCGCTCCGCCATCCCATCCTTTTCCCCCTGCTTTATTCGCCCAAAGATAGTTACCATCTTTATCGTATTTGACAATAAAGGCATCAAGACTATCGGAAGTTAATCTGGCTTCGTTCGGACTCGGATCAAAATCTACTGAGCCTTGAAAATAGCCTGTAAGATAGCAGCTACCATATTTATCAACGACAAAATGCTTATAAAAATCTGTAGGCCAAATACCATAATCCGATATTGAATCAATTGCAAATGCCCAAAGATAATTTCCTGCCGAATCATATTTTGCTATAAAGATGGCTCCATCTTGCGTTGTAAGTTCTGCAATACCAAATCCTGGATCAAAATCTACTGTTTGCGGCGAACCGGCTACTGCCAATAATCCGGTAAGATAAATATCACCTGTTGGATCTACTGCCAAGTGGATGACACTGGGATCTGGAACAGGAATCACATCGGCAAAAATATAATTTCCTGATGGGTCATATTTCGCAAAATAGTAATTTCGCTCTCCCGTATTTATCGGGTTGCCTGGATCAAAATTGGCAGAACTTCCGAAACTTCCGGCTAAATAAACATTTCCGTAAGCATCGTGTGCAATTTCCTGATTGCCCTGCGCATGATAAATGCTCTTAGCCCACTCGTAAACAGGCTGCGCAACAACTGAGGATGAGATAAATAAAAACGATAATACTAAAACCAAAGAAGGGATTGGCTTTATTGATTTAATGTGAAATAGGACGGTGTTTTTCATAATGCGATTCTCCTTAATACAAATATACGTCTATTTATGCGGATGGTGAATAAATAAGTAAAGTAAAGCACCCCTTTTAGAGTTTTCTTATAGGATTCTTCACTCCTAAATAACTGTTATACGCGCTCTATTTTCTAAACGCATCTCTCGAAAACGCATACATGCCTAAAACACCAATCACTATCGCTTACGGAGACGGTATCGGACCGGAGATCATGACGGCTGTGCTTCGTATCTTGGAAGCGGCAGAGGCTCAGATCGCTCCGGAAGTGATTGAGATCGGTGAAAAGCTTTACAAAAAAGGCGTCTCCTCGGGCATTGAAGATTCTTCATGGGACTCGCTTCGCCGCACACGGGTTTTTCTGAAATCTCCTATCACCACTCCGCAAGGCGGCGGGGTGAAAAGTTTGAATGTGACGGTTCGCAAGACACTGGGTTTATATGCGAATGTTCGCCCCGTCACTGCATATCCTCCGTTCATCGAAACGATGAAGCCGAATATTGATATGGTCATCATCCGTGAAAACGAAGAAGATCTTTATGCAGGTATCGAGCATCAACAAACGCAGGAAGTTGTTCAAGCGCTGAAGCTTATTTCCCGTCCCGGATGCGAGCGGATTTGCCGTTATGCTTTTGAATATGCCAGTGCGCTTGGCAGAAAAAAAGTTAGCTGCATCACCAAAGATAATATCATGAAGCTCACCGACGGACTTTTCCATAAAGTCTTTAATGAGATCGGCGCAGAGTATCCTGATATTGAAAAAAATCATTTTATTTTTGACATTGGAACAGCATACGTTGCCGAGCGTCCCGAGATTTTTGATGTCATCGTTACGCTGAATCTTTATGGTGATGTCATCAGCGATGTTGCAGCAGAGGTTGCAGGCTCAGTTGGCATTGCAGGCTCAGCGAATATCGGCGATAGTTTTGGAATGTTCGAAGCGATTCACGGATCGGCTCCGACAATTGCAGGTCAGAACATTGCAAATCCTTCGGGGCTTTTGCAAGGAGCTATTCAAATGCTTATTCATATCGGTCAGCCGGAAGTTGCATCAAAGATCGGAAATGCATGGCTTCGGACGATTGAGCAAGGAATTCATACGAAAGATATTTATTCCTACAAGAACAGCACCGAACTTGTCGGCACAAAAGAATTTGCTGATGCAGTGATCGCAAGGCTTGGGCAAACACCAGAACATTTCAAACCCGTAAGTTATAAATCACGCGGCGCTCAAAAAGTGTTTAAATACGAACGCAAAACAAAGAAAAAAGAAATTGTCGGAGTAGATGTATTTCTTGAATCAATCTTGCCCACCGATGAGATCGCAAAACGCCTTTTAGCAATCGGCGGTGATGGCTTGCAGCTTGCGATGATCGCCAACCGCGGCGTTGGTGTATGGCCCGAAGGCTTGCCGGAGACATTTCTATCCGATCATTGGCGCTGTCGTTATTTAGCCGGCGCAGATAAAACCATTACGCATACTGAGATAGTAGAGTTACTCGAAGGTATTACGCGCATCGGATTAGATTTTATTCAGATCGAAACTCTTTGCACTTTTGATGGCGTCATCGCATATTCATTAGCACAAGGAGAATAATTTTTACTTTATATGAGCACAATAAAAAAACCTCTTGTTGCAGTGATCATGGGAAGTACTTCCGATTGGGAAACGATGCAGCATAGTGCTGAAATACTAAAGGATTTCGGAATACCGTTCGAGAAGCATGTTGTCTCAGCTCATCGAACTCCAAAATGGATGACAGAGTTTGCGACCTCTTCTGAAGAGCGTGGAATTGAGGTAATTATTGCCGGAGCAGGTGGAGCGGCACATCTTCCGGGCATGACGGCATCGCAGACACTTATCCCTGTGCTTGGTGTTCCTGTAGAAAGCAAAACTTTACACGGCCTGGATTCACTCCTATCAATTGCACAAATGCCGGCTGGTATTCCGGTAGGCACACTTGCGATCGGCAAAGCAGGAGCAAAAAATGCAGCACTGCTTGCCATTGCTATTCTTGCAAATACTCGCCCAGATCTTCGGAAAAAACTTCGTGCTTTTCGCATAAAACAAACTTCGGACGTACGCAAACAAAAATTGCCGAAATGAATCAAATACTTCCCGGCTCAACAATAGGTATACTTGGAAGCGGCCAGCTTGGAAGGATGTTGGCACTCGAAGCCCGGCGTATGGGATATTTCATTCACGTCTTTTCTCCTGAAAAAAATTCACCGGCAGGCCAAGTAGCAGATCTCGAATTCATAGGCGCATATGACGATGTTGAATCGGCAAAGAAGTTTGCAGAAAACGTTGATGTCGTGACATTTGAATTTGAAAATATTTCTGTACACATCACTTCTGCTATTGAAAAGATCGTACTGCTTCATCCTTCATCACATGTTTTGCATACTACACAGCATCGGCTCCGTGAAAAAACTTTTTTAGAAAGCAATGGTTTTCCGGTAACCCCGTTTAAAAAAATTTCTTCCTCTGCTGATCTCACTAATGCCCTCATCCATCTCGGAAGTCCCGCGATCTTAAAAACTGCCGGCTTCGGTTATGATGGCAAGGGACAAGCAAAGGTAGCAAACTTAAATGAAGCTGAGGCTGCTTACAAAGCCCTCGGAACAAGTGATGCAATACTTGAAAAATATATTGATTTCGACCGGGAAATTTCTGTGGTCGCTGCACGCGGTGAAGATGGAGCTTTCATAGCGTTTGAGCCAGTACAAAATATTCATAAAGATCATATACTTGATACAACAATTGCTCCGGCGCCAATTACTCAGTCTTTAAAAGAAGAAGCCATCCGCATTACCCAGGATGTGATGGTGAAACTCAACTGCATAGGAATACTTTGTGTCGAAATGTTCGTGACAAAAAGCGGGACACTGATGATTAATGAGCTCGCTCCCCGACCCCATAATTCCGGACATTGGACTATCGATGCCTGCTTAACTAATCAGTTCGAGCAGCAGCTTCGTGCCATTTGCGGATTGCCACTTGGTTCTGCTGAACAGTTTCGACCCGCTGCAATGCTGAATTTGCTTGGAGATATTTGGGCAAACGGCGAGCCCGATTGGAATGGAGCCCTTAAAGACCCGAACGTTAAACTTCATCTATATGGAAAATCTGAAGCTCGAAAAGGAAGAAAAATGGGACATATTACAATAGCTGGAAATACTGAGAATGAAGTTAGTGTTTCTCTACGTCAAATTAAACAACATTTTGGAATCTAAATGAAAGTTACCTTACTTTCCGAGCCCCAGCATGGAGCAATACTCACAGAATTTTTCTCCGCGCATCCGACCATTGAACTTGTGACTTCAGGTGCGGAAGTAGTGCTCGACTGTTTATTCTTTGATCTTGAGGAAAAATACACCAGTCTTCATTCTTTCGAATCGAAAGATGCGATTCTCATTTCGAATACTTTAACTGCACCTGCCACAGCAATCGCACGCCATTCGACAGGATATAAACGAGTGATCGGCGTTGCAATGATGCCGACGCAACTTGGGATACAAAAGACAATCGAATATTCCGTTCCGTTACAGCAAGAAGATGTTACTTCGAATAGAGAATTGTTAAAGTCGCTTTTCAGAAAAGATGTGGAGAAGATCGGCGACTGTGTTGCAGGGATCTTTCCGCGAACAATTGCAATGGTTATTAATGAAGCCGCATTCGCATTGCAAGAAGGCGTTGCAACTGCCGGAGATATTGATATGGCAATGAAGCTCGGTACAAATTATCCGAAAGGACCCCTTGCATGGTGCGATGAGATCGGAGCCTATACGATCGTTGCGATTTTAGAAGCATTGCAAGTTGAATACGGACATGATCGCTACAAGATCGCTCCTCTTTTGCGCTTAAACGCTGAAGCTGGGAAGAAATTTTTCTAATGTAATAAATTAAAGATACGTATGACAGCTTTCCTTGGAATGGGTTTATTAGGTTCGAACTGGGTTCGCGCAATGCGCAAACGTGGTGAAGAAGTTCATGTTTGGAATAGAACTGAATCAAAAGCCAAAGCTTTGGAATCACTTGGTGCAAAGGCATTCGCAACTCCCGCTGAAGCGGTCAAAGGTGCAGATAGAATTCACATCGTAGTATCCGATGATGCAGCAGTAAATTCTGTGTTAGAACAAGCCCAAGCAGGTATTGCAAAAGGTGCGATCATTATTGATCATACCACAACATCAACAATTGGCGCAACGCAAAGAACTGAGCAATGGAAAAAACTCGGCATAACCTATATTCATGCACCGGTTTTCATGGGACCTGCGAATGCACTTGAATCCACTGGATCTATGCTTATCTCCGGCGATCAGGAAGTGATCAAAACAATTGAGCCTGAATTAAAAAAGATGACAGGCGCACTCACCAATCTTGGCGATAATCCAAGCACTGCAGCAGGGTACAAACTGCTCGGCAATCACTTGTTCATGTCGCTGACTGCAGGGGTTGCCGATACGTTCACTCTTGGTAAGTCAATGGGTTTATTAACTGAAGATATTGCGGAATTTATTGAACAGATGGGCAGCTCACCGATGAAATCAAGAATAGCACGTCTGCTGCTCGGCAATTATGATGAACCGATGTGGGAGCTATCCATGGCAAGAAAAGATGCGCGTTTAATGGTCGAAGAAGCAGAACGTGCTGGTATGAAACTTGATGTCATGCCAAGTTTGGGCGCGCACATGGATAAACTTATCGCAGAAGGTTTCGGTGCAAAAGATTGGAGCATCGTTGCAAAAGAGGCAGTGAGCTGAATAAAAATGTAATGGATAAATCTGTTTGCTCTATTGTTATAAATATATGACAGCTCAGTCTCAAATTCATGATTTTGCTCGACAGGTCGCCGACCACTATTCCCCGAAAGAAATAATCCTTTTCGGATCACATGCGCGTGGCGAAGCCACTCCTGACTCGGACGTAGATATGCTTGTCGTACTCGATCATGAAATAAATAATACAGAAAAAGCAATTGAGATCCGCAACCTCTTCCATCCTCGTTTTGCTCTTGATCTCCTTGTGCGGACACCGGAAGATATTAAGCGTCGCATTGCATTGAATGATTATTTCATCCGTGAAATTGTAGAACAAGGAGTCGTACTGCATGACGGAAATCGCGCTTGAATGGATAGAAAAAGCTGAGGGCGATTTCCGCAGTGCTCAACTTGAAATACATCCGCCAAAGGGAAAGCCTAATTACGACCTCGTGTGTTTTTTATCACAACAATGTGTTGAAAAATATTTGAAAGGGTTTCTTACGAATTCTCAAATCCGCTTTTCTAAAACTCACGATCTTGCTGTGCTCCTCGACCTCGCATTACCACAAGAACCACTTTGGGAATCTTGGAGAAATGCGTTTGAGCGTATTACAGAATATGCTGTTGAATTTCGTTATCCGGGTGAAAATGCAGACCCTAAAAAAGCACAAACAGCACTTACAATT
Source organism: Kapaibacterium sp. (SeqCode) (assembly GCA_038210275.1). Taxonomy (GTDB): domain Bacteria; phylum Bacteroidota; class Ignavibacteria; order Palsa-1295; family Palsa-1295; genus PALSA-1296. Next base: position 51,728 of record JBBQWV010000022.1, read on the forward strand.
GCAACAACCTTTCGATCTGAAGCTCGGAATTCACTTGCTTTATTGAATGATTGATCTCTCCTATACAAATAAAATTTTATGAAAAACGCATACATTATTTCCGCTTGCAGAACGCCGTTCGGTAAATATGGCGGAGCATTGAAAGACGTTCGTCCTGATGATATGGCAGGCATCGTCATTGCCGAAGCTGTGAAGCGCGCCGGAGTTGATCCGAGTGAGATAGACGATGTGATGATCGGCTGTGCAAATCAAGCCGGCGAAGATAATCGCAACGTTGCACGTATGGGTGTGCTGCTTGCAGGATTACCTGAACGTGTTCCGGCAACAACGATCAACAGACTTTGTGGTTCATCGCTTGATGCGATCATTCAAGCATCTCGTGCAATCATGACTGGGGAAGCGAATATCATAGTCGCAGGCGGAGTTGAATCTATGACTCGTGCTCCGTATTCACTTCCGAAAAATGTCTCGGGTTCAGCGCTGTTTGGAAATCTTACCGCGTATGATACTGCTCTTGGCTGGCGTTATCCAAATCCGAAAATGGAGAAGATGTTTCCGCTTGAAGCAATGGGTGAAACAGGCGAAAATGTTGCAGAGCAATGGAAAATTTCGCGTGAAGATCAGGATGCTTTTGCATTTGAATCGCATCAAAGAGCAATCGCAGCCCAAGCACGCGGAGCGTATGATGAAGAGATCGTGCCTGTTTCTATTCCACAAAAGAAAGGTGATCCCATCATCGTTTCAAAAGATGAGCAGCCCCGCGCCGATACATCCTTAGAAAAACTTGCGAAGTTAAATGCCGCATTCCGTAAAGGTGGCAGCGTTACTGCCGGGAATTCCAGCAGCCTCAATGACGGAGCAAGCGCCGTTGTTGTTGCAAGCGAAGAAGTTGTCCGGAAACTTGGCATCGAACCGCTCGGAAGATATGTGGCTTCCGGAGTCGAAGGACTTTCACCCAGAACGATGGGCGTGGGACCGATCTATGCAATTCAGAAAATTCTGAATCGTACCGAACTGACTATCGACGACATTGATCTCATCGAACTGAACGAAGCATTCGCATCGCAAAGTCTTGCCGTAATCCGTCATTTCAAGCTTTCTATGGATAAAGTAAATGTCAACGGGGGTGCTATTGCCATTGGGCATCCTCTCGGAGCAAGCGGCGGAAGACTTGTCGGCACATTGCTTTACGAAATGCGACGCAGAAAACTCAAGCGCGGTATTGCCACGATGTGCATTGGTGTCGGTCAAGGGATTGCGGGGATGTTCGAAAGAGATTAACTTCTTCGTATATTTGTATTCTTCTAATTGCATCATTACTATGAAATATTTCATCCTTCTCCTCATTCTTTCGTTTCCTTTAAAAGCATCAAGCCAGCTCGCCATGCCGATTGATCCCGCCGGGCAAAATAAGGATTGGTGGGTCTGGACGTATTATAATGATAATGCGGATACGACGAGTGGTGCGATCCCTTATAATTTCAAATGCTCGCCTTATGCGTATAGCTGGAGCGGTATGATTTTTGTGCTGAAAAACTTACAGCTTATGGATAAAGGCATTCCTGTTCTTGCTGCTGCTGGTGGAGTTGTAGTAAGTCGATACTCTACATATGATGATCGTACAAAACGTTCTGATTCAGGTGGCCATGGTAATTACATCAGAATTCAGCATAATCCAAGTCTTTTTACTTTTTACGGCTTTCTTAAGAAGAATTCTGTTCGCTTTAAAGTCGGTCAGACAGTCAAAAAAGGTGACACAATTGCCTACGTTGGATCCTCCGGGGAAGCATACACTGCAAAGCTTTATTTTCGCGTTGAGGATTCTCTTGGTGGAAAATTTAGAGACCCCCTTGGTTGCGAGTGTTGTAGTCCTTCGTACTCCACCATTTTAAATCCCGCGCCAATTTATGATACAACATTTGGCTTAATTGACGCTGGAGTAATGAATTCTTCTGCCGTTACTGTAGACACTATAATTGAACGTCCCCTGACTGTAACGGAAATCTCGGTGACAGACGATGCCTTTGTGTGTGTATGGACTCAAACGAAGAATACGTATATCGGAGATTTTAATGATCATATTTGGATAAAACCTGATGGAAGCATTTTCAAGCACGCGCAATGGACGGAAACTACTGATTCACACCTTGGATTTCCAAGAAGTTGGGAACCCACTTATAAACTCGATACGGGCATGTGGACGGTTAAATGTCTCTATAATGGAGATACTATTAGTACACAAACTTTCCATGTCGTCCAACAGTATAGCGGTGTTTCGCAGAATATTCCAATGTTGCAGCCTGCAGTTTATCCTCAGCCATCGAAAGATCATGTTGTGATACAGGGATTGCTGGCAAAAGAGGCACATCTATTTGATATTGGAGGGGTTGAACATCAAGTCAGTTTCGATCAAACCGCCTCAGGGACGATAGTTTCATGGCATGACCTGCAAATTGGCGTATATTATTTGATCATCAAAGATCTTGAGGGTAAAAGCCATAGATCAAAAATAATACTCTCACCTTAAGAAATGAGACTTTTTCCTTCATTGTGTGTTACATCCATTAGGGAATTATTATTGTATTAAAGACATTACAATAGACGATGAAAAAAGCCTTTTTCCTACTTTTGATCTTTTCGCTTACCGGAGTTGCCTTTGGCTTCACCGAAGTGCTTACCTATCTTAAAGGTACGCCAAGTACCGATGCGATTACCCTGGACTGGCAATCGGGCATCGAAACAGGCATTAAGAGCTACTCCATCGAACGCAGCGACATCAAGACTTCCGACTTCAAAGAAATTGGCAGCGTTTCTGCTACCGGAAATAACTCCACTTATCATTACCGCGACGTTGCAATTAACGGAGCGAATCAGAACGGTTCAACTTCGAATCATTCTGCTATGCCGCTTGGCGATCTTTTCAAGTACCGCATCCGTTTGAATTATGATAATGCTGTCAGCTATTCACAGACGATCAATGTTACCAAACCCGCTGCCGGAGTGAAGCGTACGTGGGGAATGATCAAAGAGATGTTCCGCTGATAAATCACGAATGGCTTCAGGTCCTGTTCTCTACCTCGCATCTCAATCTCCTCGCCGCGCCGCTTTAATTAATCTTCTTGGTATATCCAGAATCGAAATTCGACCTTCATTACTTGATGAAGCATTCGATGATTTCGAATCTCCGGGAAGTATCGTCCAAGATCTTGCATTACAAAAAGCTCAGGCTTCGCTTTCTACGTTATCTAAAAAAGATACTCATGGAGTTGTTCTCGGAGCCGATACTATCGTTGTGCTCGGAGAGAAAATTCTTGGCAAGCCATTCGATGAAATTCATGCTGCACGAATGCTGCGAAGTTTAAGTAATAACACCCATACCGTTTTTACCGGAGTTGCCCTCATCGATTCCAAAACAAAAAAAACTGTTACTTTCGTTGAGCAAACCGATGTGACGTTTCGGCAGTTAAATGAAGAAGAGATCGCCGCCTATATCGCAACCGGATCTCCGATGGATAAAGCAGGAGCCTATGGCATTCAGGAAGATCACGGCGCTGTCTTCGTTAAGAAGATCGTCGGTGATTACTACAACGTCGTCGGGCTTCCGCTCTGCTCATTGCATCAGCATTTGAAGAGCTTTGCGCCGGAGTTATTTTTGTAAATGATTTGAGAGTGGTAGACGTGTAGCAAATAGTGGAACGGACTTTAGTCCGTTCGGACGGACTGAAGTCCGTCCCACTAATACGGACAAACTCAAGAATTTCGACCATGCCCATCGCCCATTATAAGCGTCGCACTGCATTTTTGCTGCTCTCGCCGTGGCTGATTACGCTTGTCGTATTTTGGGCTTATCCACTTGTCTATGCGCTGTTCCTTTCTTTTACGAAATATAAAACGCTGACGACTGAGACGATCTGGATCGGCTTTAAAAATTACGAAAAACTTCTCAGCGACCCGGCTTTCAAGCAATCATTGATGAATACCATCATCTTCGTGATCGGGACGATCCCTTTTACGATGGGCTTTGCATTGCTTTTTGCCGTTCTGCTTTCGAACGCCAAGCGATTTCAAAATTTCTTCCGCTCCGCATTATTTTTGCCGAGCGTGACATCACTTGTCGTGATCGCACTTATCTTCACCAATCTCTATTCCTCCGGCGGATATATCAATGTGTTATTGAAAATGGCGCGAATTCCCTTCCCTGCCATCGGCTGGCTGCTTGAGCCAAATTTTGCTCTGCCTGCAGTGATGGTCATGGATATATGGGTTTCGATCGGATACTACGCCGTACTTTTTCTTGCAGCAATTCAGAATGTGCCGAAAGATTATTACGAAGTTGCCGATCTTGAAGGCGCTTCAAAATGGAAACAGTTCTCGCAGATCACTCTTCCCATCATCAAACCGACGATCCTTTTTGCCATAGTTTTAAATACGATAAAAAGCTTTCAGGTCTTTACCGAAATTTACGTACTCACCAAAGGCGGTCCTCTTGGCAGAACCTCCACACTTGTCTATTCCGTTTACGAAAACGCATTCGAAAAGGCCGACGGCATGGGCTATGCCTGCGCAATCGCCTACATCCTCTTCTTCATCATCGCGATTTTTTCCGCAGTGGAATTCCGGATGCTCCGCGAACGTTAATAACGTCATTGCGATGAGGGCGTAGCCAGACGTTGTAATCTAAAATATTAAATATATCAGCCCATCTCACGCTGTGATAACTTTGACAATTAGTAATTCGTAGTTTATAAATTGAGGTTGTGTATTTCATTGTCGTATATATGCTATAGTAAAAAAGGAATCCGGTGTTTTGTAAGCGGTATGCATTGGATTATAGGAAAAGCATTTTCTCAAGATCGTACAACAAATACCCGAAGAAACGGGACGCAATTTACTGGACTGTATATACAGCATTAAGTGACTCAGTAATGCCTCCAAAAAATATTTTTTTCTACACCCTTATATAAATATACTTGATTTAAGTATTTTTCGAACGATTATTCTAAATTCTGGATATAGATATATTAAGAAAACGCTTTCACAAAGTCTGTTAATTATATAACTTATTCCTGAAAATCATGTAACACTTTCAGGTTACAGATTCCGTAACTTTGTAACAGGATAATTGAGCAAAGGGTATAGCAATTCCTCTACCATTAGTTATATTATAAACGATACTGGAGTATATCCTCCCCCCCCCC
>JBBQWV010000023.1:0-55131 GCA_038210275.1 Kapaibacterium sp. (SeqCode)
GTTGTTACGCCAGTAGCATCGCAGGGTAGCCGTGTCCAGAAAGGATAAGCGCTGAAAGCATCTAAGCACGAAACCTACTCCAAGATGAGATTTCCCTGAAGGATCGTAGAAGACTACTACGTTGATAGGACCAAGGTGTACATACAGTAATGTATTTAGCCGACGGTTACTAATAATCCGTTCGACTTCATTTATATTTTTTTCCTCCGGGAAAAAAATCCCAAACCTTTGTAATACAGTGATATAGGAGGTAGATACACTCTGCCTTACTACCTGCATTACTACAGTGTTCGGTAAATCACAAAAATCACCTATGCATATTCGGAGCATCGACAAACCTACTCTACAGGTAGGAGAGAAGATGTGTTCTTGATTTCTTGCGCACGCCGACTGTTGTCTTTATTTTTGTTCATTAACATTTTAGCGCCTCGCGCAAAAGTGATACGAAGTTTTAGCTCTGAGCATCTTTGCTCTTAGCTTTGCAAGTTTCCTTTTGGTGACTATATCCGAGGGGATACACCTCTTCCCATTCCGAACAGAGCAGTTAAGCCCTCGAGAGCCGATGATACTTAGCCAGTCAGGTTTGGGAAAGTAGGTCGTCGCCAGGGGTTTTTATATTAACCCGTCAATGCTATGCTTTGACGGGTTTTTTATTCTCAAAAATCTCCCTCTCCTTTTTCAAGGAGAGGGTTGGGGTGAGGTTCCCCCTACGCTTACTCAATACTATAATTTTACGGTTTTTTTATTTCGTATCTTTGTAGAATAAATCTAATCAAATGACTCGGAAGATTCTTTCGACGCTCTACATATTATTGGCGGGACTATCAACATACGTCTGCTATGAGATAGCATTCAAAAGTCCCGAACCAGGTGATCCTGATCCCGGCCATCCGGGAGCTGCTTTTCTTTTTTCATTATTGGCTATTTCACTTTATGCACTCACAATGTTCTGCCTCTGGAAACAATTGAAGGGATGGTGGATAATTGCTATAGCTCATATTGCAGCAGTTTCAATTTCTATAGTTTCCATGATGCCGATCCCAGGTCCATAATCGTAGATGGCGGTTACGTGCGAAAAAGCAGTTAAGCCCTATGTGAGCCAACGATACGTAGCCAGTCAGGTTTGGGAAAGTAAGTCATCGCGAGGGGTTTAATAAACCAGCCCGTCAATGCTTTGCTTTGACGGATTTTTTATTTGCCGTATATTTGTATCTATGGAATACATTAAGCCTGAAAGAGTCTGGTTGAAAAACAGCTCAGATTACAATGAGAAATGGGTGCAAGCACGCATCGCCGATGATCCGACAATTTTAGGTCTCGGAGATCTTGTCCTACGGGATAAAGAACGGATTCAACCAAGTGCAGGAAGATTGGATTTGCTTCTTCAAGATCCTGAATCATACCAGAGATACGAGGTAGAAGTACAATTGGGGAAAACGGATGAGGCGCACATTATTCGCACGATAGAATATTGGGATGTTGAACGGAAGCGTTATCCTCAATATGAACATTGTGCAGTGATAGTTGCCGAGGATATAACGAGCAGATTCCTGAATGTAATTAGCCTGTTCAATGGTACTATTCCTCTCGTAGCAATTCAGCTTCAAGCAATCAGCTTCGGTGGAAATATCTCACTTATCGCAACCAAAGTATTGGATCAATTTAATCGTGGAATGGTTGAAGAAGATGAAGAGATTGCTGTGCCTACAGATCGCAATTATTGGGAATCCAAAGCGACGAGAGATTCAGTTCGAATAGTAGATCAAACGCTTGAGTCTCTTAAAAAAATTGACTCAAAATTGAATTTGAAATACAACAAATTTTATATTGGTCTTGCAGTAGGTGATTCTCCGAATAACTTTGTTATCTTTACGCCTCATAAAAAATTTACAAGCATTCGAATAAGACTTGCACAAATTGATCAATGGAATGAAGCTTTAGAACAGAGTGGCTTAGATTATGATTATCGTCCACGCGAAGGACGATATCGGATCCGTATGGAGCCGGAGCAATTCAAACCCAACGTTGTGCTCCTTGAACAGTTACTTCAGGCGTCGTTTGCAGAGTAGCGGAAGTTAACAATTCTCTGCAAGATAGTAAACCCTCGAGTGCCAATGATACGTATCCAGTCAAGTTTACTTATGTAGGTCATCATCAGGGGTTTTATAAATTGACCCGTCAATGCTATGCTTTGACGATTTTTTTTATTCTCAAGGCAATTACAGGAGCATTTGAACTTGCATTACAATTAATTATGAACAGCGATCTAATAATAAAACTCTAAAAAATGTTTAAGTTCTTAATATGTTTGTTCGTCTTTCTTATTCACACGGGTGTGATTCATGCGCAGAGAAGAGAGCTTGATACTTCAATAAGAAAATCGGACTGGAATGCACTTCTAGCCGCAGATTTTAAACATTTTCAGATTGATAATTCTAAAGACGAAGGCGTACCCTATTTTATTGCTCGTATTGACACAGAAGATTTGGAGGCAGATTGCCGTGGGTCATTCGACACTGTTCGCTACTTAGATATCAATCATGACGACAGGGAAGACGCAGTAATAGAACTATTCGGTGGTGGTAGTGGTCATTTCCGTTCTTACGTTTTATTCCTCCAATCAGATAACGGTCCAGAACCAGTGACCTGCGGTAGTGGCTCAACTCTTGAAGTGTCATTCCATTCTGATACTCTTTTTGCCTCTACTCGGTACTTCCTTTCCGGCGATGCAAATTGCTGTGCAAGAGCTGAAGAAATTAAACCAATTGTTGTGAATGGTAAGCATGTCAAGTACCTGCCCGCTAAAATTATCCCGAGTGAGGATGGAGGTTCTCAAACAGTTCGTTTATTTTATGCTCGCTTAGACCTTCGAGAGTTCGATGAAGCCTATTCAATGTTATCTAGGATTTATCGAAGTAGACATCCTTACAAAAAATGGCTGGCTGGATTTCAGAATATGGAACACGTCGAGGTTGAAACGTCGGATCAATCACTTGAGATGGTCGTACCAGTTAAGATTTCTAGTACCGATATAATCAATGGCAGAAAAGTATCACACCGTTTCAATGGGTCTTGGTCAGTGGAATGGATTAATGGGTCTAATGGATATGATTGGGTTCTCGATGACCCAAAAATTCAAGAAGTGAAGCAATAAGGGGATACCTACTCCATATACTACGATACCCACCCCCCTTCCAAGCGGCAGCTATTTCGTCCGCTTCGTTATTGATGGTGTTTCGTCAGTGAAGGCTCTTGAGGTGCTACGGTAGCAGTTAAGCCTTCGAGAACCGATGATACTTAGCCAGTCAAGCTTCCTAATCTAGGTAGTCGCCAGAGAATTTATTGAGGGAGTCATTCTCCATTCAGACTGTTATACTGCAACTCCCTTACTCCCAATTCCTCAGTGGTAGTATCTTCCCCAAAGATAATGACCGTTAATAAAAACAAACAAATGAAAAAACTATTACTTATTTCTTCTTTCCTTATTTTTTCTGCAACAGTAATCAATGCACAAAGCAATTTCGAAATTGGGTTTCGCTACAATCCGGAATTTACCGGTATTGTGAATTCGAGCGATGCTAATGCAGGTAACGAATTAAAGTATGCAAGTCAATTTAGTTATATATTTAGTTTTGGCGCCGGTGCCATCTATCATATTAATGAACATTACGGTGTTGCCGTGGATATTCTTTTTTCGCGTGAAGGCCAGGCGTTTACCGGCACTCTGACAAACAGCAAAGCTGAGCATCCTGAAGCGTATAGCGCTGTAGTTGCCAGACAAATAAAGCTGAATGATATCAAGATCGATGGCGATTATGTTGCGCTGGACGAATTGAATTATATCAAAATTCCTGTGATGCTTTCAGTAACAACCGATATCAGGGAGCCGGTATTTTTTGGTTTTATGGTCGGTCCGCAATTCAACATCTTACATAGTGTTGCACAGGAAGTCAATGGAACAGATCTTGACTATCCGACGACCGATGTTACTCCCTCCTCTATTCACAAATCTTTTACACTCGCTGGAGTTCTTGCTCTTGGTGTAGGGTATAATCTTTCCTCAAATCTTGTTCTATCGGCGCATCTAAGAATGGATTACGGATTTGGCGATGCGGAGAATAAAGACGCGATGATCAGTACTTCCGGCGCAGCTCCGGTGCGTTTTTATTCTACCGATCGTGCAGCAAGTCACAGCGAATCTGAAGGTTTACTCATCGGCTTAAATTTCAAGCTCTAAGAGTTTTCTGCGAGAGGTCTCCTATTCGTTGTTCTATTACCCGTCTAAGCTATGCTTTGGCGGGTTTTTATTTTTTAGAATAATCTTCATACGCTCCCTCCCATCGGCACCTATTTTTATTAGGTTAGGCGCAGTAGTTATTTGGTAGTCTTTCGTTTGGAGAAAAAATGTAATGAAAGGTTGCTTCCTTTTTTACTTTTTTTGCTTAATGTGTTTTGGTTTCTTTCTTCGTCGTAACTTTGCAACATCACCATAGTTGAATATCTGAGAAACAGAGGCTTGTGTGATTAAATTAAGACAATCTATAGTATGGAGAATGGTAAATGCATTTTCGTAACCGGAGGGACCGGCAATCAAGGTGGCTCAGTTGCGAAAGCATTAGTACAGGGAGGCTTTGCTGTCAAAGTACTGACAAGAAATCCTTATTCCCAAAACGCGTTGGATCTTGTGAAGATTGGCGCGGAGCTTGTGCAAGGGGATCTTAATGATGTTCGTAGTTACAAAGAACACATCAAAGGAGTCTATGGTATATTCAGCGTTCAAACCTTTACCAAAGGCATAGAAAATGAAATTGAGCAGGGAAAGGCTCTTGCCACCTTAGCTAAAGAGTTGGATATAAATCATTTTTTGTACTCGTCGGTAATGTGTGCCGATGCGAGTACAGGTATACCACATTTTGAAAGTAAGCATATTATAGAAAATCATGTGCGGCAATTGGATTTGCGTTTTACCATTATACGTCCGGCATCTTTTTATGAGAACTTCTTAATTCCACAAGTTAAAAAAGGAATCTTAAAAGGGAAATTCGTAACGCCGATCGATCGCGATGCGAGCCAACAATATATGGCAGCCGAAGATGTTGGAAAAGCAGTGTTAAAGATATTTCAAAATCCCAAAATATACATTGGCAACACAATAACTCTTGCAGCAGAACAGTTGAGTATTCAGGAAGTAGCTGATAGATTTTCAGAAGTATTGGGTATAAAAATGGAATATAAGAAGCTGCCTTTTCTCATCACAAGATTTATTTTGGGAAAAGATCTTTATAAGATGTTCCAGTGGGTGAATGGAAAACCACATTTCGAAAGGTCAAAAATCGAAGCTACAAAAAGAGAATTCCCGGGTTTCCTCGATCTGAAAAGTTGGATTACGATGAATTTTAAATCAAAATAAAATAACAGAAAAGGGTATGCAACTAGTCATATATGGAGCTTATACTTTCTTAGCCGCATACAATGCAGGGAATATGATGTCTCTACAATTACAGCACTATGGTATTTACCGGCATGTATCCAAGAAGAATTTCAAGGGATATATCAGCGCCAATAACCAAGCAGCTCTTATTCCTGCCGTCATACCGGGTATGGTGATGCTTCTCATAAGCATAGTGCTCATGTTCTACCATCCGGATTTTATGACAATGACAGAAGCAGTTATTTCATTAGTTCTAAATATTGTTGCCTTTATTTCCACGATGAAGTGGCAGAGGAAACTTCAGGAGGAGATGGCATCTACCGGCTATGATGAAGAAAAAATCAAACTTCTGCTTGCAACGAATTGGATTCGTACCATTGCTTTTTTTACGCTCGGTATTCTGACGGTTTCAATATTGATAATGGCTGTGAGATAACAGTTCTTCGTAATAGACCGATTATATCCACTGCCCCCCCAGCGGGAGCTATTTTGTAGAGTTCGTTATTGATGGCGTTTCGTCGGTGAAGGGGCTTGAGGTGGTGCGTTAGCAGTTAAGCCCTCTGGGAGCCGATGATACTTAGCCAGTGAGGTTTCCGAATGTAGGTCGTCGTTAGGGTTTTATTTTTGAAAACTTTCTTTCATTCAGATTGTTTAATTTATAAAGGGGTAAAAACTATGGCTGCATTGCTCGTTGCTACAAAAGATAAATCCGAACTCAAGCTGATTCAGTCCTTGCTGAAGAGGATGCGCGTATCCTCGAAAGTTCTTTCCGAAAATGAGAAAGAAGATTTCGCACTCGGATATATTATCTCGCAAGCTGATCGCTCGAAGAAAGTATCACGTGCTGAGATCATGAGAAAGCTCGCACACTAATTTAAATGAAAGTCGAATTTCTCCGTGACTTCAGCCGCGATCTTGATAAACTTGACGACCACACTGTCAAAACTTCTCTTGCTGAAATTGTCCTTCAATGTGAAAGTGCTTCGTCATTAAAAGATATTCCGAATGTTAAAAAGCTGAAAGGTTACAAAAACGTTTACAGAATTCGAATTAAAAATTATAGGCTGGGTTTTTTCTATGAGAACGGAGTCATCGAATTTGCAAGACTACTGCATCGGAAAGATATTTATAAGACATTCCCCTCTGGGAGCCGATGATACGTAGCCAGTCAGGTTTGGGAAAGTAGGTCGTCGTTAGGGGTTTTATAAATTTTAGTATAATCTTTTTTTTAATTGTCCCCCAACGATAGCTACTTTATGCGGCTAATAATTGATGGCATTTCGTCGGTGAAGGTTCTAGTAGTTGTGCTGTAATTTTGTTGTATGTTTGTAGTTGAGTTTCAGTCACAGAAGAAGCGTTTCAATATATTGCATTCAAATTTTTTCACTAATGCCGACAGTTCAGAAGATAGAACAGTTGAAGCGAATTCTGATGGTATTAGGCGCCATCACGATCGTAATGATCTTCGCAACGAGCGGCACAAAGTATACTGAGCTTCCGATATTGTTTATTATGTTGCCAATATGGTTTGCAATGTTTTATAGAACCCAAGCTATTCGGTCATTCTCATTGTATTTGCAAACGAACTTTCCGGATTATTACAAGGTACAAGCCAGGAATGCAAACCGACGTTCAGGGTTCGGAGTTGGGGCTGTCTGGCTTATATCGCCTTATGCAGGTGATTTTTCCGGCAAGAAGGTACGTCTTGAGATAGTAGAGATGCTTAAGGATCCGGGTTATATTTCTTCCTTAGAAGCGCTGCAAGGTTTTAATAAAACCTCAATCCAGATCCTTGGAACAGAAATGGTGGTCTTCATAGTATCTTCATTTCTGAAGTAAGTTTTTATCCATTAAGGATAATTTTGTCTAGCTAAATGATGCAATAGCAACCAAATTCTTCCAACAGTTGTAAACCATTATGCTGGTATATTGTTAATTCTCTATCCCCAAAAATCCCCTTCCCTGATATAAAAGTTATCACTCATTTTAAATAATAATTTTATGCTTTGGAGAGGACAGCGCGAAAGCTCAAACGTTGAAGATCGTCGCAGTTTAGGCGGCATGGGCGGCAAGATCGCCGGCGGCGGTATCGGATCGGTGATACTATTTGTCATTGTCTCACTTATTTCCGGGCGGAATCCTCTTGAACTTCTTAGTCTGCAAAACTCCGAGCCTCAGGTACAAACACAATCGCAGACAAAAGCTGAAGATGATGCGTCTTCGTTCGTGAAAGTCGTACTCGCCGATTGCGAAGATGTCTGGGCAGCACAGTTTGCAAGTATGAAAAGCGAATTCCATGCTCCGCATCTTGTGCTTTTTCGTGGCGGAACGCCCTCTGCCTGCGGGACTGCCAGTTCAGCGACTGGCCCATTCTACTGTTCTGAAGATGAAAGGATATATATAGATCTTTCTTTCTATGATGAGCTTCGTCACAAGCTCGGCGCTCCGGGAGATTTTGCAATGGCATACGTTATCGCTCATGAGTTCGGACATCATATACAAAAGCTAACAGGTATTCTCTCTAAAGTACATAGTCTTAGCGGGCACGGAAGCGAATCGGGGTCAAAGGGGCTTTCTGTCCGTTTGGAATTACAAGCCGATTTTTATGCAGGTGTCTGGGCTCATCATGCGCAGCAGATGAAAAAAATATTAGAGCCTGGCGACATTGAAGAGGCGCTGAACGCTGCAAGCGCAGTCGGCGATGACAGACTCCAGAAAAAATCGCAAGGCTATGTTGTGCCCGATGCCTTTACGCATGGTACTTCAGAGCAGCGTATGCGTTGGTTCAAAAAAGGATTCGATACAGGAGATGTGAATCAGGGTGATACGTTTAACGGAAATTTATAAGGATAGCACCCCCACTATAGTTGGTAGCTTTAGTGTTCGTTATTCTACACTAAATTTTCCTTTGGGGTTGTTCTTCTGCGAAGAAATATCAACCATGCAGAAAATCATCACTCGTTTCCAATACGTGTCTTTTTGTTTTATGTGCGTGGTTGCGTTGCTTTTTATAGCTATCGGCGGCAATATCGGTGCATGGCATAGCACGGAATACCTACGAGATAGAAGTTGTCATTAGTAAAGTAGATAAATTCTTCTACCTCTGAAACGGTGTCTTCAGATATCTCTCGGCATCGGCGTGGGCATTGCTGAGGTCTTTCATTTTCATTACGCGATTATACATGATGAGGGCATTTTTTCTGTCGCCTCTTGCATCATAAGCTTCACCCATAAGCAGTTCGGATTTAGCGATCCACCACGTAACCTCTGTCGGAGTAAGTTTGTAGCTTATTAGACTACAATTATAAAGATAGTACAGTGCCGAATCAAGATTGCCGGTGTGATTGAGCAGAAATGCCTGACCGATAAAATACATTGCTTCGCGCGCCTGCTTGATCGTGTATCCCTCTTTGCGCTCCTGGGAGCGGGCGAGGATGACGCGGTATGTTGAATCATATTGCTTCGTCATATTCAAACTAACTTGGCAGAACCCGAGATAATGCAGGAATGCTGAGTTGTTCGGATATTTACTTGCAAGAACTCGTGCGAAATCGAAAGAGTGAAGAAAATTCTTTTCGTAAATATAATTGATCTTCATCAATTCGTACATTGCTTCGGTTCGTGAATACGATGCGTTCTTCGCAGCATATTCAAGCATCTCAATCCCCACACGTTTATTTCCGGTTGCAAAAAAACCGATAACCGTGGAGAGTGCAGGATTATCTTCTTTAACCGCTTCAACATAATAATTATAGAGTCCTCGCCCGAACATAATATCGCCGTTTGATGGAATTCGGTCTTCAAGCTTCTTAAGATATTTTACACCTTCTTTTGCATCGCCAAGTAAAATGCCAATGGCATCCTGCCAATTTGGTCGAATCGCAAAAATGCGAGCGCGCATTCCGAGCGCTGCGCCTTTATAAAAAAGTCCGGCAAGATCAAATTCATTGGTATCAAGCAGTAAATCAGCGCGCTCAATACAAAGATCAAGTTGCTTGCGGTATGTTTCGTCGTAACCGGTGTTATCGGTATTCGTGACGGCGCGCCAGAAATTCACCATACCTTTATAAAAGTAGCCGGAGGGATGGGAGGGACTTATCGTTATAACAGAATCGAATGTGCGGTCAGCAAGATCGTAATCCATATTATAGGTAAGTTCAATCCCGCGATGGATCTTCGCATCAATTTCTCCGCCTTGAAGAATCCATTGCGCAAAGCCCTCTCGCTGCAAAAGCAAAAGTGCAAGAAACAAAACTATCAGTATTGTATTTTTTTTCATGATGAGCAAAGCTCTTAACGGTACTATACGCATAGGGCGTTCCAAAGTTTACTTGACCTTAAAAATATCCGTCTGCATTTGGTAGCTACCCATACTGCCAGTTGCATTATGATAAAGCGGTTCTTCGCAGAAACGCCCGGTCATTTTATATGATAACGCGCCTGCCTGAGCCGTATGCGGGTCTTCAATGTTATAGCAATTATCTATTTTATGTAAACCGAATTGGTCGCTTGTTTCAATAAGATAATCAACATGATATTCCTGTAGTACGTTTTTTAGGTCACGGCGGTTTTTAATATTTTCATACATATGAAAATCTGCATTAAGCCCTTCGAGTTGGATGATCGGGACTTGCAGGATGTAGGCAGTCAATCCTGCTTGATCGCCCATTGCATAAATACCGGGATGCTCCTTTACAAAGGGTTGTAATTCTTTTGCGTTTACGTAAACAGAATTTGGCTCTGGTTTCCAGTTAATCGTATCACGTAAAACAAGTGAATACGAAAAAACAATAATTACAATGCTTGCAACCGCTAAAGAAATTGTGCTTAATACAAAACAAGTCCGCTCTTTAATTCGCTTAAAAAAAACGTTCGAGAATAATCCGAGTGAAATAAAAAAGCAGAACGGCAGCGGATACAAATACCACCGATTCAAGAACCAATCGCTTTCGAATAATACAGTGAAATAATAAAGTATCGGATAACATAGAACAAGCAAACAGATCAACACATGTGAACGGTTGAATATATGTTTTCTTTGAAAGAAGAGAGCAAGTAGTCCGAAGGGAATGAGAATCAGTCCGGCAAGCCCGTCACGGTTTTCTGCGAGATAGCGAATCATTCCGAAGTTAATGGAATGCGCATCCTTCAAAGCTTTCGAAGCAGATGAGACGGTCATCAGATGACCGAACCAATAATAATTGGAGAGAAAATATAATGGGACTGCGATTCCTCCGATCGCGAAGAATACAGAAAACATGAACTTGTTTTTTAGGGATTGTCTATAGATAGACAACGAAAGAATCAGCATCAACACAATGAGTAAGCCCGTATCAAGCCGAGAAAGAATAAGCAGCGACGAAATAAAACCGAGCGAGAGAATTTGCTTTGTTGGGATTTCCGAATTAAAATTCAAAAGCGAAATCTTCAACAAGAGATAAGCATAGAGAGGGATCGTCAACGTCACTTCCATTCCCAGAAAACTTAATCCACCGACGATGACAATAACGATGAGAATTACCGAAGGCATAAGCCATGAAGTTGGGAATAACGTCTCACGTAATTTCCAAAGAAGACGGAATGAAAGATACGTTGAAAGAGCTGAGACAATTGCTAAGAGTGCAAAAAATAATTGCTCGCCTCCTCCGGAAAGTATATATAAACCGCAATTTACAACAAACCAGAGCGGATGATAGCCATTGGTCAGCGTGATTCCATCGAAGGAGGAAATTCCTTTGGTGATGAGATCCTTTGCAGGCAGAAAGTAATAAAAAAAATCGTCTGTGACAAAATCCAGATACGCATCGGAGGAATTGCAGATATGATAAAATATCCGAAAGCACATTCCCGAGAGGAATAAAATGACGATCAGATGGGAGATACGAAATTCCCATCCTCTTTTCGGATACATGATGCGCTGTTTTATGCTCAATTGGGAAATAATGTATGCAGTTAAGGATGGAAAAGGGAAGATTGTTCCCTATGACACTTGAAAGAACAAGGGCACGTTATTACAGTCCAAAAGAGTTTGAATACTTCACGTTTTCTCTTTCAATTAATTCATATATCAAAGATGAATAAGTTTGTGATGCTTTTGCTCTGCTCGGCTGCGCTTGTTGCCGGATGCTCGAAAAAAGATGATGCGGCTGATAAAAAACCGCCTGTGATCTTTAAGGAGAACGCCGTTGAACTTCTCTTGCATACAAAAACACTTCCTGATGGAAAAATTGTTTTCCAATTGGAAAAGAATATCTTTCTTGCTAATGCACAAAAACAGCACAGCATAGTTTCATCAGATACACTTCCGAGCCTTGGTAAAGAATTGGTGAATGTTGAAGACGATGAAGATGAGCCAGCGCGGTATCAAAATGTAGATAAGCAGTATGATGTATTATTCAAGGTAGATTCGTTGAGAAACTAAGATGAAAAAAAGTAAGACAATAGTACTCACACTTCTTTCTGCGATCGCGCTCGGATCCTGCGGCGAGAAAAAAGAGCATACTCCAAATCCGTATGATGAATATAGCTGGGCAGGGACAAGCCGTGATTCCGGAATGTCCTATACACATTACGAGCACGGATTTTTACGGTATTATCTCATAAGCAGAATGTTCGACGGTTTCGGTTACAACCGTTACCGCGGCGGCGGAATGGGGTTTGTGCCCGGTGTTTACAGCGGATATGGAAATTATGGACAAGGGATGTCCTCAGCTCATGGCTCAATATCTCGCGGAGGATTTGGAGGTAATGGAATGGCTCACGGTGTAGGAGCTTAAAACTATATGCAAAGAATAAAAAACGAACCTCGTACCGATTGGGTAAAAAAAGTTGAAGAGTTAGGCTTCCTCTATCACAGTCTTGATACGATCTACTGGGATGAGCGTGCTTACTATAAATTCTCAAGCCGCGAAGTTGATGAACTCGAAGCTGCTACTTCAGAACTTTATGATATGTGTCTTGCCGCTGCGCAGTACGTGATTGATAAAGATCTCTTCGCACATATTGGGATCGATCCGAAATGGAAAGATTACATCGTAAATTCTTGGAATAATGAAGACCCTGCACTTTATGGAAGATTTGATCTGCGATATGACGGGAAGACTCCGCCAAAGTTGTATGAATTTAATGCCGATACTCCGACGAGTTTGCTTGAAGCGAGTGTGATCCAATGGTATTGGCTTCAGGATTTTGATAAATCGAAAGATCAATTCAATTCCATTCATGAAAAGCTGATCGCCTATTGGACTTTTCTGCGTCCGTATTTGAAAGATCCAAACACTATTCATTTTGCTTGTATGCAGTCGAGCATTGAAGATAGTGTAACGGTTCAATATATGCGCGACACTGCAGAACAGGCTGGGTACAAAACTTTTTTCATGGATATGTCCGATATCGGATGGGATTCCGAGAGAAAAATTTGGGCTGATCTGGATAACAATGAAATAAAAAATATTTTTAAGCTTTATCCGTGGGAGTGGTTGACAGCTGATAATGAGGAGTTCAGTAAGCATCTTCCAGAGAATACAAATACCTGTTGGCTTGAGCCGCCATTTAAAATACTTCTTTCGAGTAAAGGAATTCTGCCGATCTTATGGAAGCTTTATCCCGGACATAAAAATCTTCTGCCATCTTATTTTAGCGGCGACGATAAAATTTTGACACTTGGAGATAGTTATGCGATGAAGCCATTCTTCTCGCGCGAAGGAGCAAATGTTACTCTGAAAGGAAAGGGAATAGATACTTCAACTCCCGGTGATTACGGCAAGGAAGGATTTATTGTGCAAGAGCTTTGCCCACTTCCTGAATTTGATGGAAATTACCCAGTAATTGGAAGCTGGGTTATCGGTCAACAACCTGCGGGAATGGGAATAAGAGAATCGAGCGGACTCATCACTACAAACACCAGCAGATTTATTCCGCATTTGTTTGAGTGAGATTATCGTAATTTTTAATCGCTACATTAATTTGCGGGGATTGCTTCGTCGCCGCTTCACGGCTCCTCCCTATGACACGTTTTTTTTATTCAACACTCATAACTCAAAATTCAAAACTACCCCAAGCAGTGTACCTTTACGATATTTGTGCTGCTGATCTGGAAGATCGGATGTCCTGCAGTTAGCACAACGTAGCCTTTATCTGTGATCAGTCCTTTGATTTGCGCTGTTTCTATCATAACCTCGAGGGTGTCATCAAAGCTCTTAATCGTTTCTAATTTAAGTGGGATCACTCCATGGAAAAAAGCTACTTTACGAAGCGATGCTTCATCGGTTGACATTGCTATCACTGTTTTCGAGAATCGGTACTTCGCCATATACCGAGCACTTCTTCCTGATACGGTAGCGCATAGAATAGCCTGTGCATCGACTTCTTCGGCAAGAACACATGCAGCTCTCGCAACGGAATCGGTTGCATTATCGAGTATTGCCTTCGGTGCTTCGAAGCTCGACTCGGTACGGACGTATCCGCTCTTCTCTGCTTGAAGCGCGATCTCGCTCATAGTGCGCACTGCTTCAACAGGGAAAAGTCCGACGCTTGTTTCGGCAGAAAGCATAATGCAATCCGATCCGTCAAAGACGGCATTCGCAACGTCCGAAGCTTCGGCGCGAGTTGGGCGAGGATGAGTGATCATTGATTCGAGCATCTGCGTTGCTGTGATGACGGGAATGCCACGGGCATTTGCCATATCAATAATTCGCTTCTGCACAGGTGGCACTTGCTCCAGCGGCATCTCTACTCCGAGATCGCCTCTGGCAACCATGATCATGTCAGCAACATCCAAGATCGTTTCGATGTGATCAACTGCTTCGGGTTTTTCAATTTTCGCAATGATGGGAATATCTGTGC
This sequence comes from Kapaibacterium sp. (SeqCode), assembly GCA_038210275.1. Taxonomy (GTDB): domain Bacteria; phylum Bacteroidota; class Ignavibacteria; order Palsa-1295; family Palsa-1295; genus PALSA-1296. The sequence continues at coordinate 14,276 of JBBQWV010000023.1, forward strand.
GATGCAGCTCTGTTTCGAGCAAATGTCGAAGTTGCAAAATATCGCCGGCTCTTCGGACGAAAGAGAGAGCAAGCGCATCAACATTTATTTCATTAACGGCAAATTTCACTAACTCACGATCATGGTCGGTCAGTGCAGGAATACGTAATTTTGTGCGTGGAAAGTTAATGCCTTTATGGGATGTGAGAATGCCGCCATTTTTTACGCGAACGAGAATCTCCGTCTTCGAAATGATATCATCAACATAGAGAATGATCTGTCCATCATCAAGTAAGATCGGATCATCAATGGATACGTCTTCGCCAAGATGCTGATAGCTGGTGGTGATAACATCGGCAGTCGTCTGTCCTTCAGGATCGTAAACAAGTTTCACTTTCGAGCCATCGGCGATATGCACTCCGGCAGGATCGGCAGTAACGCCCGTGCGCATTTTCGGACCGGGCAGATCGCCGAGGATGGCGATATGGGCTCCGAGCCGTGCACTGATCTTGCGAACCAGACCAGCCAACGCCAGATGTTCATCGGTTGTCGAATGCGAAAAATTAAGTCGGAAGATATTCACTCCGGCATTAATAAGTGCCTCAAGTGTTGCCTCAGAGCTTGACGCCGGACCCAGCGTCGCGATAATCTTTGTTTTCGGTTGTAGCATATAATGCAAAAATACGGAATACACAGCAGGGAAATTATGAAACCCTGTTGGGATCAGCAGAAATACAAATTAATCATAAAAAAACGAGGCAGCATTTCTGCCGCCCCGTCTTTGTTTAAGTTCGCCTCGGCGAATCTTCGACTTTTTTAGTAGCGTCCACCGCCACCACCGCCGCCGCGATATCCACCGCCGCCGCCGCCTCTGTTACCGCCGCCACCTCCGCCGGAGCGAGGCTCCATCGGACGTGCTTCGTTAACGGTAAGGGTACGTCCGCCGAGTTCAGCTTCGTTGAGTTCAGCGATTGCTTTCTTTGCAGAAGCATCATCTGACATTTCAACGAATCCGAAGCCCTTGCTGCGACCTGTTTCGCGGTCAGTGATGACCTTCGAACTGGTGATTGTGCCGTAACCTTCGAAAATTTGAGAAAGTTGGCTGTCATCCGTTTGGTACGGAAGTCCGCCTACATAGATTTTAATCATGGTAATAAATAGTAATTGTTGTTATTGTAATGCCTTGCGGATGCGCTTGGAAGAATTGCCGTGACTTAACAATTCGAGAGGAAGACCCTGTAGAGCGGTAACCAAACCCGGAATGCAAAACCATGAAACCTAAGAAACACAAGATCGAAAGCTTGAAACGTATATAACAGAGACAATGGGGATAAGTTCACGGGGCAGTCGTTAGTTGTCAGTCTTTAGGCATTAGCAGAAGGGATGGGGAGTAAGGCTCTCTCCAGTGCGACGGACTCTCAGCCGTCTGGCGTGAATTATCTGAACCTTGATCGTGTGAAATTACTAAAGATAATTGAGATTAGAATTCAAGTGATAATCCCCAAAATCCTTAAAATCTCATTAATCATGCTTCAGACAAGCATTTTGGAGCCAAATGGGCATTTTCAAGGAAAATTAATAATTTTTTGAAACGGGGTGAAATTATTGTTGTATATTTGTATCATTAAAGTAATTCAGTATAGTTCGTTTTCCCGAGCCGGGCTGGATTGTAAAGAAAACAATTCAACATACTATAAGACTCTATGAAAAAATTAACACTTCATTCGACGCTTCGTATTCTTACGATCGTTCTTGGAATTACGATCGCCTCGCAGGCTTCTGCACGACACTTTCGCAATTCGGATGCTAACAGTTTCCGCACTGTGGCGGTAGTTTCAACTTCGACACCCTCTGTTTTCGGAGATATCAACGGCTCAGGCTTCGTTGGCACACTTCGCATTCCGGTCTCATCTCCGTTCGTTTCGATCACATTACGTAATGGCGGCGATCATGATGGCGATAACGGCGGCGATGATGATTCAACCGGTGACGACGATACGACCGGTGGACCTCATGACGGAGACACCACTCATCATGGTGGCGGACCGGGACATGGCGACAACGACAATGACAGCACTGATCTCGGTGGTGGCGACAGCACAGGCGGTGATCATGGCGGAGACCACGGCGACAATGGAAACGATACAATCGAATGCGGCGGACATCATGGACATGATAACGATTCATCAGAAGTCAATGATAGCTCAAGCCACTCTTTATTCAATGGAGGTAAGCAGTCCATCGTTATTAAATCGCATGGTCAACAGGCGAATGTGAATTTCACTTTCACGAATAATCTTGCAACAAGCGTGACGATCACAAACATGGCTCTTGTTTCGGGTAAGAACTTTATAATCACCAGTGGAGCGCCTTCGATCTATAAGCCTGCAAAACTTGCAGCAGGTGCATCGATCAGCTTGAAGATCGCGTTTAATGCTGCCGATCAGAATGTTCATACCGATCAACTCATTGTGAAGTCGAACAGCTCAGCTACTACGACTACGATCTCTTTGACAGGTCAACAGCTTGTAGCAGCCTCAGTATCAAGTCTCCCTGCCGGTGTAGCGATCACAACAGCTCCGAACCCGATGACTTCGTCATTGAAGGTGTCTTTGGTTGGCGTAAATAGCGCATCAGTTCTGATCTTTGATCTCTCTGGCAAGCAAGTTCTCTCTTCATCGCTTAACTCAAGCGAGTGGATCTGGAACGGCACAGCATCTGATGGCACAATGCTTCTTAGCGGAACATATATTGTTCGTTTAAGTGGCATCAGTACGGACGGCACACCGTTTGCTTCAACACAGAAGATCATCCTCGCAAGATAATCTATCTGATAATTTTCGAAAAAAGCTCACGATCCTTCAGGGTCGTGAGCTTTTTCTTTTAGAGAGTTTTTTTTGAAAATTATTCGAGCTTCTTATGGAATCGCATCGTGCTGCTTAGCAGAAGAACTACTCCGATGATAAACATAGCGAGTATCTGAGGCCAAAGGTTCATAAATCCATCTCCTTTAAGGAATATGCCTCGAACAATATCGAGAAAGTAACGAAGAGGAATAGCGTAGGTTATATACTGAATTATTCTCGGCATATTCTCCACTGGAAACGTAAAGCCACTAAGATAGAGAAAGGGGATAAAGATAAAGAATTGCATCGTCATCGCCGCCTGCTGCTGAGAATGAGAAACTGTGGAGACGAAAAGCCCAATACCAAGCGAAGAAAGTAGGAATACACCACTACAGAAAAAGAGCAATAAGATGCTGCCACGTATAGGGACATCAAACCAGAATCTTCCGACAACCACAACAATGAGAACATCGATGAACCCGATGATGATAAATGGCACAAGCTTCCCGACAATAAGCTGCCAGGGTTTTATCGGAGTTACGATAAGCTGTTCTAAAGTGCCGACCTCTCGTTCTTTGACGATAGCCATTGCTGTCAGCATTCCAGTCGTAATAAGTAATATCAATGCCACGATGCCGGGAATCATGAAATTTCTACTTTTCAGTTCGGGATTATACCAAACGCGGGTATCGCTATTCACAGATCCGATGGTTGGTTTTATTGCTCCACGATCAAAGATCTGTTTCATCACACGCTGATTATATGCTCCGGCGATCTGTCCTGCATAACTTAATGCAATGCCGGCAGTATAGCCATCGGATCCATCGACAAGAAGCTGAACCGGTGAGCTTTTCTGTGCAGCAACATCTTTTTCGAAGTTCGGAGGAATAACCAGCGCGACCTGAATACTTCCCTTGTCGATCATGGCATCAAGTTTGTTATACTCATTGACATTCTGTTCGACTGTAAAATATCCGGATGATACGAAACTCCGGGCAAATTCACGGCTCGTTACTGATTTATCGAGATCACAAATTGCAAGTGAAATATTATTGACATCGGTTGTTGCCGCATACCCCATCAGCAGCAACTGTAGGATTGGTGCAATAATGATTGTTGCCCGCAACCGAGGATCACGCTTTAGCTGATTGAATTCCTTTATGATGATAAAGATAATTGTTCTCATGATGTATTATAATATTTGTCTCTTTAATCTGCGAGCTGAGACTATGATCATGAACGAAGCAAAAATAACCATTGCAAGCCAATCATCCCAAAATGCCTGGATACCGACACCTTTAAGCATGATTGCTCTGATCGAATGAATGAAAAATTTTGCAGGGGTGAAATTCGTGGCGATCTGTACGGGAATTGGCATCGAACGGATCGGGAAGATGAACCCGGATAAAATATTTGATGGAAGAGTACTGACAAGCGTAGCGATCTGAAATGCCACTTGTTGAGAATTTGAAATAGTTGAAACCCATAATCCCAATGATAAAGCACAGATAAGATACAATAAAATTGTCGTTAAAAGATAAATAATACTTCCTTTGATCACTATTCCAAAAACGAAGGATGAAATCAAAAGCAAAATGCCGGTCAGCATTAATGAGATGATCAGATACGGAAGCAGTTTTCCGCAGATCAACTCTAATGGTGTTATTTGAGAAACGACAAGTTGCTCCATCGTGCCTTTCTCTTTTTCCTTGACGATTGACATCGTTGTTGAAACAACACAGGTTAGGATAAGCATGTATCCTATTAATCCAGGGATCTGAAATTTGATCGTAGAAAGATCAGGGTTATACCATGCTCGCGGACGGAAGTCAACTGGAAGGTTAAGTGTCTTATTCAACCTCTGCAGTGCTTGAGTCCTGAGATTTGAAGAATAAGTGGATATTGCTCCAGTTGTATATCCGACGACAGTAGAAGCAGTACTGGAATTCGATCCGTCAACAATGATCTGAACATCGGAAGCTTCACCTTTTACGATATGATCGGAAAATTTGCTTGGAATAACAACTGCTGCAGATATCTTTCCATCGTCGAGAAGATTATCAATTTCCTTTTGACTATGGCAAACGTAAGCATAATCAAAATAATCGGAGTTCGTGAATGATCGGATCAGCTCTCGTGATTGATTCGTCTGGTCGTTGTCGAGAATTGCTATTTTGATATGTGTGACATCAAAATTCACGGCGAATCCAACAAAAAGCATGAGCAGTGTAGGTACGAGGAAAAGCACTGCAAGCGTTCGGGCATCGCGCCGAACTTGCAAGAACTCCTTCCACATGATAGGATATATGCTTTTAAAGAAGGTCATTTCTCTTACGATACTCCTGTTTTGGATTCACGTTTTTCAACTAAATGGATGAAGACATCTTCGAGTGAAGGCGAGATTTTCTCGGAACGGGATATAGTTATGCCTTTTGACCCAAGAAGAGTTGTCGCTCTTTCGCGAGCACTATTTTCATCTTTAACTTGAATATGAAGCGCAGTTCCAAAAAGTGAAATTTCCAATACCCATGGTTCTTTTGAAAGCAGTGCCATTGCTGCGTTTACATCGGAGCATTCGATCTCAAGGATCGGAGTCTTGATATACTCACTTTTTAATTCGCTTGGTGCGCCGCGCGCGATGAGTTTTCCTGCGTCGATAAGTATGATCTCATTGCAGAATTCTGCTTCATCAAGATAATGCGTTGTGACCAGAATCGTTGTACCTCCATCAGAAAGGGTATTGATCAACTCCCAGAATCCTTTTCGCATGACCGGATCAACGCCCCCCGTCGGTTCATCGAGAAAAATAACTTTCGGTTCATGGATAATGCTGCAGGCAAGCGCAAGACGTTGCTTGATACCTCCGGGTAATGTGCCCGTTAGACGTTCGCTTTCTGCTGTAAGGTGAGACATCTCCAGTGCATATTTCTTGCGTTCTTTCAATTTCTCATTACTAAGTCCATAGACTCCGCCGAAGAAATTCAGATTTTCTTCGACGGTCAGATCGTCGTAGAGCGAAAATTTTTGTGACATATATCCGATGCTTCGCTTGACCTGTTCAGTCTGTGTCGCTACATCGAAACCTGCCACTATTGCTTGGCCGGAAGTGGGTGCCAAAAGCCCGCTCAGCATTCTTATCGTCGTAGATTTCCCAGCGCCGTTCGCCCCAAGAAAGCCGAAGATCTGACCTTCCTGTACATCGAAGGAGACCCTGTCCACCGCTGTGAATGTGCCGAATTTCTTCGTAAGCTCCCGGACTTCGATGGCTGCCATAAATTATTTGCCGATTGATTTCTGCAATTGCGCCGTTACGATATTCGCTTCGGCAATTGCCGTTGCAACATTAATATCTGCTTGCAATACCGCAGTTTCGGCATCGATAACATCTGTCGTATTCGCAATACCTTTCGTATACTGCAAATTAACAATACGGAGGTTTTCCTGAGCCTGAGTTACGGATAACTGCGAGACCCGTATCTGGGCGATCGATGTTTGCTGAACAAGATAACTTTGTGTAACTTCCAGAGCTATAGCATCCTCTGTCTGTTTCTTTAATTCCTCTATTTGTTCTACATTCGATTCGGCTTGCTCTGCTTGTAAGCCTGCAGCATTCCAAGTCCAAAGATCCCAAGAGAAATTTATACTTGCATCCCAGGTTGCCTTGAAGGCATCCTGCACGGGGAAATAGCGCGAGTTCGGATTGGCATAATATAAATTTCCTCCGGCGCTCACTTGCGGGAAGAGCATAGACCTGGCAACTTTAACATTGGCTTTCCCTGCCTGAACCCGTTCATCAAGAGCAGTAAGTTCGGTGCGATATGCCAGTGCTTGTTTTACAAGTTCATCAACAGATCTGAGTGGCGGAATATTTTCTTCCGGCGTAGTAGTAAGTATTACATTTTCCCCAAGCGGCAATCCGAGAGTATTCATCAGCGAAGCGATGGCAACGCGAATATCTTTCTCGGCTTGCATCTTTCGAAGTTGGTTGTTCGATACCTGAACCTGTGTTTTCAATGTATCATTGGGTAGTACAGTGCCATTTGCCAGTTTGCTCCTGACATCCAATAGATGAGCATCCGACTCCAAAAGACTTTTATTTACTGCTTCAAGAGTTTTTTGTAGTTTGTAAAGTGTCCAGTATTGCTGCTTAATTGTAAATACTAATCCTCTCTGGTCGGTTTTCACGTCGGCTTGAGCGGCTGCGCTTGTATGTTCGGCAGCAATTTGAAGATTCTGTAAACGGAATCCGGTAAAGATCGGCTGCTGCAAGGAAAGTCTTACAGAATAATTGTTGACTAAATAGGTTTGAAATGAAATCGGGGGGACGCCAGGAACAGGCACGGAGATCGCAGTCTGCCCAATATCGCTCAGGCGGGTATAGGAGCCATATAATTTCAAGCTTGGCATACGGCTGGCAATAATTTCATCAATATGAGATTGCCCGACACTTTTTGCTTTCAGCATTGAAATTTTTAATGCTCTGTTCTGCTCAAGTCCGATACGAACTGCCTCATCAAGAGTTAACTGCGTTTGAGCGAATACTGCAGTTCCAAGACTGATATATATACATGCCGCGATACAGAGAAAAGAGAGTCGCATAATTATTCTAAGATTTCGATTATTTCGCTTGTAGTTCATTCTTACCTTCTACTTCTTCATGTCCCAGCATCGAGACAAATACATTCTCAAGACTCGGCGGTATTTTACGCCAATTCATGATTTCAATACTTTGTGATTTAAGGTTATCTAAAATTGCTTCAATCTTTCTTGAATCAGGGGAGAGAATTATGTTCAACCGGTCCCCGTATAGTTGCACTTCCTGAATGTCCTTCCAGTCCTTAACGATCTGATACGCTTTGCGAACCGGCGAGCAGATTATTTCATACACATCACCTTTGAGTTTTGCCTTTATATTCTGCGGCGTATCAATGTCCATAAGTTTTCCATGATTCATCATCGCAACACGAGTGCATCTCTCGGCTTCATCGAGATATGGCGTTGTCATGAAAATTGTTATTCCTTGCTGCAATAGATTCGAAAGGATTTTCCAGAAATCTCTTCGTGAAACAGGATCGACGCCGGTTGTAGGCTCATCAAGAAAAATAACTTCCGGGGAATGGATCAGTGTGCAGGCAAGCGCCAATTTCTGTTTCATACCTCCGGAAAGCTTATCGGCAAGCCTTCCCCGAGCTTCTTTCATTCTTGTAAATTCCAATAGCTCTTCGCGGCGGGGTGCAAAATTTTCGACAAGATGAATACGTGCAAAGAACTCGATATTTTCATCAACTGTCAGATCGCCGTATAGGGAAAATTTTTGAGAAAGATAACCGATCTTTTTGACGATCTCTTTTTTTTGTTTCTGTGTATCATATCCAAGAACAGAAGCATTTCCACCACTTGGGGCAATGATGCCGCATAGCATTCTGATCGTCGTTGTTTTCCCTGCGCCGTCGGGTCCGACAAGACAGAATAGCTCGCCTTTTTCTACAATCATAGAAATGCCATCTACTGCGGCGATCTTTCCGAAGCTCTTTGCTAACTCCTGCGTCTCAATAACAGACATTCCGTTGTCTCGAAATATTATTACTTTAGAACTGCATCAGCCGGCATTCCCGGCTTTAGCGAGCCATCGGGATTTGCTACTTCGATCTTCACTGCGAACACCAATTTCTCGCGATCTTCAGTTGTTTGCACATTCTTTGGTGTGAATTCGGCTTGAGGAGAAATGTAAATGACATTTCCCGAAAAAGTTTTGTCTTTATAAGTGTCTATCTTCACCATTGCTTTTTGACCGAGTTTCACCTTGCCAAGATCTTTATCACTTACATAGATGGTAAGTTTTACCGGATCAACGACACTAATCGTTACAATTGTCGAATTGGGAGTTGCCATTTCGCCTTGATTCAAGACTTTATGGGTTACTGTTCCGCTAACCGGAGAGATCACGGTGCAATCGTGCAAGGATTGCAATGCTTGATTCACCTGCACGTTGGTTTGGTCATACCGTGCTTTGGCAGTGGCAATATCTTCGGAGCGAGAACCGACCTTTAACTTCTGATACGCGACTTGCATGGCATTCAGCGACGCTTGCGCCATTTCTAATTTCGTAGCAGCATCATCGGCTTGCTTTTTCGTTGCGGCGTTGGATGCAAAAAGATCTTTCATTCTTTGTGCGTCTTCTTTTGAATTCTGATAATTCGCCTTCGACTGATTCACCTGTTCTGCGGCTTGTTCGATATCTTCATTGCGTGAGCCATGCTCAAGAAGTTGTAGCTGTGCTTCGGTTTGACGCGATACGTAAAGGGCTTGCTGATAGCTCAAAACATAATTTGTCGTATCGGCAACGGCAAGTGTATCACCGATATGAACTACTTTGCCTTCGTCAATCCGAAGTGAGATGATCTGTCCAGGCGATTTTGAAGCAATATTCACTTCCGTTGTCTCGATCGTGCCGGAAGCGCTGATACTGCCATCATTGCTATTTCCGCTGCATCCGGACAGCGTTAGCAAAAGTGTTAGGATAAGAATTCTTTTCATTATTGTAACTGTAAATAATAATCTATTTATACTCCGATTCGATCATTCGCCCTTTATCTGTCAGAATGCCGTTGAGAAAAATATCGAGAAGATCGGTGCGTGATTGAGTGAATGATCGGCCGCTGCTGAGCATAACTTCAGAATCTAAAAGCCGCTCGACAGACGCCATATGGATCGTGATGAATATTTCCACGTTAAGTTCTTTTCTGAAATAGCCTTTGCGCATTCCCTCAGCAAGAAGATTGCTCCAGTTTTTCCGGATCTTCTCATTTCTGATCTCTTTCAGTTTCATCCATAACTCTGGGGCATTGCGGCGCAGATCGCTGAGGAGTTTAACACTTGCCAGTGTGAGTAAGCATTTCTGCATACCTTGTCCGATAAGATGAAGTTTTTCGACGGTGTTCACGTTCTGCTTCATAACTTCTTCATTGATCTTGCTAATAGCAAGGCTGATCTCTTCGATCATCGCTTCGGCAAGCTGTTCCTTCGAATCGAAATGTTCGTAGAGCGTTTTCTTGCTCATGCCGAGTAGTTCGGCAAGCTGATCCATTGTCGTTTGCGAGTATCCCTGTGTGCGAAATTGTTCTTCAGCAACAGAGAGAATACGTGACCTGATCACAGATTGTTTTGGCATGAGGGACGTAGAAAACTAAAAACGTATTAAAAGTTTCCGTTAATTGGCAGGGGAGTGTGATATTAGTGATAAAATAATAAGGCGCAGACATTGTCTGCGCCTTAAAAATCTAAGCGTTAAGCTTGATCGGTGGGCAATACTGGATTCGAACCGGTGACCTCTTCCATGTCAAGGAAGCGCGCTAACCAACTGCGCCAATTGCCCTATTTTAGTTGTTAGTTCTTAGTCTTTAGTCGTTCGCGACACAAAAACATACGAAGAACTAACGAACGGCTATCGCCTAACGACTAATGACGGGGCTGAGGTTCCACGTTAGATGCGCTTGCTCAGTGTCCGGACGATCTGCCTATCCTCGACGCAGTCGGCAAGGGCAACGATAAGATCGTGTGTGGTATCATCATAGTTGTCTTCAAGTGCATCGAAACTTTCGTTATTCGTGCATTCATAGACTTCTGTGAAGCCATTCGCCTTCTCGTCGGAGCCATAAATGCTCACACGGACAGCTTCCTGTGATGAGTTAACAGCACGGGCAAATTGCTCGGCTAACTTCAGATACGCGGAAACTTTTGCAAGTTTTACCGGATAGGATATTGTAACAATAACGTTTGCAGCCATAAAGGCGATGTATATTTGAATTGTTTAGAATGCAAAGTTACGGATTTATTTGACCATAGTCACGATTCACGTAAAGAAATAGCCCAATGGCATTTTCAAAAAGATCATCATTTCTCCTCGGAGCGGGATATTATCTCGTTGTATCTCTTGCAATTATCCTCTTTGCAAGTCCGCTTTTTCGGAGTTTGGGATTTGAATATTCGGGACTGATTTCCCTTGCAGTAAGCATTCATATCCTGTATTTCTCGACTCATCAGTCAGGACTCAAAAAACGCGAAGGATACTTAAGCATTCTGAAAAGTTTGTGGCTTCCTATATTCGTTCTTTGCAATATCCCGCTTATCGTCTCTGCAGTCTCCTCGTTATTTATTCCAAATTGTTCGCTTGCAGATGGACTGATCTTTTATATTGAGATCGTCTATCCGACTACGCTGATCGCAATGCTCTGTGGAATATTGGTAGGCAACACGGAGAGGTCAAGGTTAAGAATGAATATTTATTTAGCTGTATTTTGGATTAGCACATTCATCCTTAGTCTGCTCCCCGGATATTTTTCTGCAAAAATATATACTTATGGCTGGCAGTATGGATATTTCCCGGGATTAGTCTGGGATGAAGCGATGGAGTTAACGAGCGGATATTGGTGGTCGAGAGTTATTGAAGTATTTTTAATTATTAAATGGCTCATTCATGATCAAAAATTTATAAAGGAGGGTGGACATCGCAGTCGGGCAGAGAATAAATTAGCGATCACGAAAATGTTTTATTCCTGGCAATTCTGGTTAATGATTCTAAGCTCAACTATATTCGGAGAACTCTACAGCAGTCAATGTTCTGATTCTTCCCTTGAACGATTCCTTCCGAATACTGAAAACATTGGAGCAGTATTAATCCATTATTGTGCCGCATCTCTTCAAGATGACGAATTAACCTTAATAAAATATGACGTAAAAAATTACGTCAATGAGATAGACAGTATCTATCAAATAAAAAATCCGTCTGAAGTCGATATTTATATCTTCCCAAATATTGATGATCTCTATAAATATGTCGGTACTCGCGAAGCAAGCATCACGAAGCCTTGGAAGAGGTCAATATATATTGCTAAGCAAAACTTGCAATCGTTAAAGCATGAGTTGGCTCATGCGCTACTTTCCGATTACGGAAGTTTTCCGTTCGATATGAGTTGGAGTACGGGACTGACCGAAGGTTCTGCCGTCGCTATCGAAGATAACTATGACGGCATTCACTCAGCCGAGGAGTTATCAGCACAGGTTCTTCAAATGAATTTTGCAAATGGCATAAGCAATGTAATGCAGCCATCGGGATTTCTCTCATCGGCTCCTTCGACGAGTTACGTGCTTTCCGGTTCGTTCTCAAAATATATCATTAGCCAATTCGGAGCGGAAAAATTCTTGAAGGTCTATAAAGAAAGAGACTTTAACGACGTTTATCGCGTATCTCTAAGTGAACTTGAATCGGATTGGAAAAATCAGCTAAAGAAAATAGAAACTCCGATGGATCATTACGATTCCCTTCGGACGATATATTATTTCAAAAGAACTTCAATACTCAGGCAGCCCTGTCTTCGAAGGATCGGTAAGCTCATTAAAAATGCGGATGAAGCATTCAAAATAAAAGGCTACAAACATGCAGATAGTCTTTATGCAGAAGTCATCAAAGAAAGTGGAAGACTGAAAGCAATTCGAGGCAGAGTGCTCTGTCAATTGCATTTGAATAATCCCAATGCCGCATTAGCAATACTTGATACGACTGCTTCTGCAAGAGAAATAAATAATCTCTCAGCGCTCAGGATGCTGCGGGGAGATGTAACCGTACTTGCAACAGGCGACATTTCAAAAGCAAAAGTTGAATGGCAAGAAGCGATGAGGCTTGAATTGGGAGAAAACTCTTTTCTTGCATCATTTATGCGTCTGTATTTTTTAGGAAGCACAGATAATATTTTAGGAATTCAAAAAATTCTCCGTGATCTCTATGGCATTAATGAGATAAAAGATAAATATGAACTTGTCTTTGAAGTGAATCCAAAATCCTCTGAAGATAAAGCCTTTTATATCGCAAGATTATATCTTTATACTTCTTATGTCGAAAGAACAGGGAGGCTTGCAGAAGCATATAAAATATGGAGCGACGGACTAAAAGACATTGGGAATATTTCACGAGAGAAAAGTGAAGCTCTAACTATGGTCTCAGGTGAAGATCTATTCCTCAGACTTATAAGGAAAAGATACTCTGGTTACTGAATACTCTTTAAGAATGATTCTTCTAAAATTAAGATCTTGCCATAAAATTTTTCGATCAAATCAACTTTGAATTTTTCTGAAAGTGATTTCCGAATATCGACCTTTAATTTTACTTTCTCGCCATATTCCGAACCGGAAATTTTCGCCTCGTATGTTGCGGCAAGTCTTTCAAGAGGAGCTAGTTCTTCATAATGCAATTCCAAAATAAAAGTGTCCATCAAATAGATGGTCTTGATCTTTGCTCCGCTGACGGCAAGCTGTGCCGCTTCGGAATACGCCCTACTGAGTCCGCCTGTCCCAAGATTTGTACCGCCATAATATCGCGTGACAATGAGAAGAGAATTAGTTAGCTCTTTTGATGATAGGGCAAGCAGAATCGGTTTTCCGGCTGTTCCGGCGGGTTCGCCATCATCGGCGGCACGGGTTGCCTCTGAATTAATTCCTAATGTGAAGGCGTAACAATGGTGCGTAGCATCGTAAAACTCTTTACGAATTTGTGCAAGATAATTATCTATATCAGTTTTTGAGTTGACAGGGAAAATATCTGCAATAAAGCGAGAGCCTTTGACCTTTAACTCAGGCGCACGAAAAGCTGATTCGACAGTATAAAAATAATCTTGATCTGATCGCATAATGGAAATGTAATGAACAAGTTGGCATTGGTATTAGTTAAGAACTGCTAAGAAAACGAAACGTATGAATATCGGCATCACCTGTTACCCAACCTACGGCGGCTCCGGAGTCGTTGCAACTGAGCTTGGCAAATCACTTGCTCAGCGCGGGCATAAAGTACATTTTATTACCTACGCACTTCCGATGCGCTTAACAGCGATAGGACAAGCAGCGGATAGTTATATTGATAATATTTTTTATCATGAAGTGGAGATGTCCACCTATCCGCTTTTTGAATTTCCGCTTTATTCCATGGCGCTTACAAGCAAAATGGTAGAGGTCGCGCAATATGAAAAACTTGATCTTGTTCACGCCCATTATGCTATTCCTCATGCAACTTCGGCTTTGCTTGCCAAGCAAATATTGAAAGGCGATCTGAAGATCGTCACAACGTTGCACGGAACAGACATCACACTCGTCGGTTTGGAGCCAAGTTTCCAACCGCTGATGAAGTATTCTATTGAATCATCTGATGTTGTAACATCTGTTTCGGAATTTCTGAAAAGAGAGACGATCGAAAAGTACGGAGTTGAAAAGGATATAATTGCAATTCCAAATTTTATTGATACCGATGTATTTCGCCCGGTTGATAGTAAGAATCTGCGTCGCTTACTTGCTCCCGGTGATGAGAAAGTACTCGTTCACGTTTCGAATTTCCGTGCCGTCAAGCGTGTCACTGATGCGATCAAAGCTTTCAAGATCGTTCTTGACTCTGGTATTAAGGCAAGATTTTTATTGGTAGGCGACGGTCCCGATCGTGGTGAATGCGAGACACTTGCCCGTGAGCTTGGCATCTGGCAACAGACTCGTTTCTTAGGCAAGCAAGCTGAACTTGCTTCGATACTTTCAATGAGTGATATTTTCCTCATTCCTTCGGGCAATGAAAGTTTTGGACTTTCAGCTCTTGAAGCTATGGCTTGCGGAGTACCTGTAATATCGAGTGATATTGGAGGATTGCCTGAAGTAAATGTCGATGGCAAAACAGGATATATCGTGAAGATGGGTGATGTTGATGCCATTGCAAAGAGGATCATTGAATTGCTGAACAACAAAGATCTTCATACGCAAATGAGTAAAGCAGCCTTAGCTCATGCAATTGGGAATTTCACGAAAGAGCAGATCGTGCCACACTACGAAGCAGCATACGATAAGGCAATGAGTTTATGAGATTCGGTTATCGCAGACCATCACTGAAGAAGCGAATTGCGGCAAGAACATCTATTAAACGCATGATTCGCCAGAATCTTGGATTCAAAGCTCCAAGAGGATGGGGATGGTTGACAAATCCAAAAAAAGCTGCATACAACCGAGTCTATAATCGGACGACAAAAGGCTGTATGGTTCTTATTGTATTTTGGAGTGGTGTTTTATTCTTAGTATCAGCAGTTCTCTTTTTCTAAAAAATTTATTCAAACTCATATATCCCTCACAGGTGTTCTATGACACCTATTCTATGAAGATCGTCATCATTGGCACAGCATATCCTCTTCGTGGCGGCATAGCCCACTATGTTTCGCTCCTATTCGATGCTTTAAAAAAGCATGGGCATGATGTGCATATTGTGACATTCTCCCGTCAATATCCAAAAATTCTTTTTCCCGGAAAATCGCAGGAAGAAAAAGGAGATGCAGGTACTCCCATAAATACTCTTCAGATCATTGATTCGATCAATCCGCTATCATGGCGCAAGGCAGGAAAAATAGTCGCCGATCTTGAGCCGGATATGATCATCTTCAAATTCTGGTTGCCATTCTTTGCTCCGGCGTATGGAATGATCGCCCGCGTTGCGAAGAAATTATTACGGAAGAAAAATAAAGATTGCAAAACAGTCTTTATTGCCGATAATGTTATTCCACATGAAAAACGTCTTGGCGATAGAGCCTTTACAAATTATGCTTTTAAGGCTGTTGATTATTTCATCGTACAATCCGATGCTGTCGAACGTGATTTAAAAATAGTAAGTCCTGATGCGCGCTTTATCAAACTTGCACATCCAATCTATAATATTTTCGGAGAATCAATCGATAGATCAAAAGCTCGCGAAGAGCTTGGAATTCCTGTTGATGCGCCTGCAATTCTTTTCTTTGGCTACATCCGCAAATATAAAGGACTGGATATTCTCTTGAGGGCAATGCCGCAATTACTAAAAACTCTTCCTGAGTTGCGGCTCATTATTGCTGGTGAGTTCTATGGCGATGAAGCAGATTACCGAAAGCTGATTACTGAATTACAAATCCCGGCAAAAAATCTTGTTCTTGCAACCGACTATATTGCGAATGATAAAGTCGCAACATATTTCAGTGCGGCGAATGTTGCGGTGTTACCATACCGAACTGCCACGCAATCAGGCATCGTACAGATCGCCTATAATTTTGATCTGCCTGTGATCGCAACCAATGTTGGTGGACTCTCTGAAGTGGTCATTGACGGAAAAAGTGGTATTATCACGAGGGAAGCTACACCTGAGTTGATACAAAAAGACGTAGAGCGATTTTTTGAGGACGGAATGGAAGAGAAACTCCGTGAAGGAGTCCGAGAAGAAAAGAAGAAGTATTCTTGGGATACGTTTGTTGAAGGAGTTGAGCAGTTGTTAGTTATCCGTCGTTAGTCTTTAATAACGATATTCTACTAACCAACTTCTAAAGACTAACGACAAAGAACTAACGACTATCTTTCAATGCCCAAATTACCCCCTCGTACAGAGGAAAAAATTAAGCTGATCGCATCGCACGAGGAAATTAATTCCTACGACCGCTATTATTTTGGCTATCAATATGGCTTGGGTTCGGAGTACATTGCTCCATATTTGATGAGCAAAGGCATCGAGCTTTCCGGCGCTCGTATTTGCGAGATCGGCTGCGGAGAGAGTGGCGTGCTTGCAGCGCTTGCCGAAGAAGGAGCGGCGGAAGTTGTCGGCATTGATCTTCGCGAACTTGCCATTGAAAGCTCACAAAAGTTATTCGATGCCGTTGGTATCAAAGGTGAATTTGCCATTCACAATATTATCACTCAGCCTCCGCCTGAGAAATGGAAAGATCATTTTGATGTTGTCTTGCTCAGAGATGTGATCGAGCATCTTGAAGGGACTGAAGAAAGTTTGCTGCACGTCATGGATTTCATGAAACCCGGCGGTTATCTCTATGTAGTTTTTCCACCATACTATTCTCCCTTCGGAGCGCATCAGCATTTGCTCGATAATACGATGGGAAAGATTCCTTATATCCAGCTAATGCCGGATGGAATGTTCACGAAAGCTTATAAAAATGCACGTTTGCAGATCGATGTGGAAGAAGTATCAATGCTTCGCCGCATTCGTCTTACGATCGGGAAAATGCGTAGGGCAATAAAAATTGCCCTATTAGAATTGGTTGATGAGCAACTTTACTTCCTCCGTCCGGTTTTTAAGCTGAAGTTCGGATTGCCCCCGATTAAGGCAAACTTTTTAAAACACATTCCGGTAGTCCGAGAACTCGGTGCACTGGAAGCATCGTATCTTCTGAGAAAAAAAGTGTAATACCGTTGTGTTGAAGTCCGTAAAATTTTTCGTCCTTCTTTTTGTTTTGCTCGGTCTTTCCGGTAGTAAGGTATTCGCGCAATTAAATCTTTATTCGCGCATGACCGATCCTCGTGCTATTGCACGATTAGATGGTCCGGACTGTGAGCCGCTTCGATATGTTAATAGGTTTGGATATCCCCCTGATAAAGATATTGATGGTAACTATATCTTTGCCCAAGATACCGGCGCAGGTGTGATCACGCATATTTGGATGACGACAACAGCACTTGACTCCACAACAAGTTTCAAAATATATGTTGATGGTACACTGATCAGCTCATCGACATTCTTATCTTTCTTTATCCACCCACAAGGCGTTCTTCGACCACCTTTTGATAGTTTATATCCCGGTGCATTTGTTTGTGACGTTCAGATACCTTATAAGAAAAGTTTTAAGATCACTTATATTGGAGAGGGTTGGAATGTATATTATGCTCTTGCATGGCGCCCGATCCACGATCCAAATTTAGTCGCATCTTTTCAAACTTCTCAGCCTTACTCTATACAATATCATCAGCAAGATGCAGAAGCTTTATACGAGCAAAGCGTTACTCAATGGACGAAGGAGAAGCCATTGCACGTATTCGATACTGTTATTCTCCCTTTGGGAAAAAAAATTGCTATCTTTGATATGGCTGGTCCGGCCATGATTCAGAAAATAAATATTGCCTTTCCAAGTTATGATTTTGATGTGCTTGATTCCTTATGGATCAATATGTATTGGGATGGATCGCTTTATCCTGCAGTTCATGTGCCCCTTGCAGATTTTTTCTGTTCTTCGAACGGTGGGATCAACATTCATTCATTTGCAATACGAAATGACTCGACGGGGCTTACCTCATTTTTCCCAATGCCTTTTTCAAATCATGCGAAAATTGAGATTGTTAATGAATCAAAGGACAGCTTTAACATCAAGACCGCGATTAATTATACTCCCGAGGCAATAAATAAGAATTCTTACGGCTATTTCTACGCCCATTTCAGCGAATCGAATCCAACTCGATTTAACATCTATCATCCGGTACTTCATGAGCAAGGAAAAGGAAAATTTGTAGGCTTTTATCATTATGCACCAGGTAATCAAGAAGGCGTTGTTCTCGAAGGAGACCCGGTGTTTACTATTGATTCTAATGCACGAAATAATTTCAGATATACAGGTGGGGAAGATTATTATAATTCAGGATGGTGGTTTTTAGGTCAATTATTTTCGAAGCCTTTCGCAGGAAATCTTAATTTTTTTAGAGCATTCTATCGGTTCCACTTTTTGGATGCTATTGATTTCAAGAGTTCATTGGACTTTGACCTTCAGCCCGGAGGGGCTACAGATCTTAAAGCTCATTTTAGGACTGTCGCATATTATTACAAACATCCTACTTCGTTTTGGGTGTCTCGCGATACGATAAAAGCCGGCGAGCATTGGAATGTATCGGGGACAGGGTATAATCCTAACTCTACAATTTTTGCAAAGTTCGATAATGCTGAGACCATCTTTACAACGACATCAAATTCTTTAGGAGAATTTAATGCCAATCTTATCGTCCCTATCTCTGCAATTAAAGGGGCACGTAAACTTTCGATCAATGATGAGGTGCGCCCCGAGCCAATTTATGTGCTTAGTTCGCCTGCAATTCATCCGATCGCAGATTCAATTCCTGTAACATTGCGCTTCGCTGATTCCTTGCTTATAACAGGAACAGGATTTGATCCCGGTGAAAAGATACAGATATATCTTGATAGTATTCTCATCTCTGATACTGCTTCAGTAACCGGAAGTGATTATCGGTTCTATGCAACGGTCAGAATGCCAAATATTGCTGATTGGAAATATCACATACGCGCAGTAGGCGATCATCACAATGAAGCAATGGCAAAGGATCTGCTGACGATCACTCGGTTTATTCCGGTCGAATTCGAGGATCTTATTCCATGGTCATCGGCTGATACAGGATGGTTCTTTTATAAATGTGTCAGTGCATATTGGGGGTCACGCTGGAGCCACCAGGCGATTGCCGTTTTTGAACCTCTTCGTCCGAAAGAAATGGCACGATTCAAATTCTTTACTCACGTAAGTGATACATTTGATGTAAAACTTATTCTTACAAAAGGAGTAAAGTATGGTATCTTTACTTATGCGATAGATGGAAAAACGTATGGGACATTCGACGGATATAAATTTAAAGACTGGGATGATGATTTAGAGCCTTCGGACACATTGAAACTTGGCAAGATCTATTTCCCAAAAGATACTCATACCGTTGTTTTTACATGCATCGGAAAAGATAGTGCTGCGAAGGAATATCATGTAGGTCCTGATGTCCTGCTTCTCACTCCGACGACGAAGATGCCATTGCCGAAAGGTATTATAATTATTCCGGTGAATGATTCAACTTTATCCGTCATTGATGGACCGGGTGTCATGGATTCCTATGTTCTTCTTTATCCGAATCCAGTCGGCAAAGGCGATCTAAATCTTGGGATGAGTTCACCTTCAGGCAGTTTGCCTGATGGAAAAATTGATATTATACTTTCTGATATGTTAGGGCGGAGGCTTCGTTCACAATTAGATTTACCGATGACAGCATTCGGTGCGGTTGCTCACTTTGATGTGCGTTCGTTGCCGATAGGTAATTATGTTGTTGAATTCATTCTACACTTTGGTACGGAAATGCGTAGAATTTCCCGGTTGCTGCAGATCAGAGAATAGACGGGAATAGTCATTAGTCTTTAGTCGTTAGTGTTAGAATATTCTCTGCTAAAGACTAATAACTAACGACTAAAGACTAAAGACTATCCTTTGAAATACGTATTATTCATCACCTACTACTTTCCACCAGCCGGTGGTCCGGGAGTGCAGCGTGTTACGAAATTTATCAGATACCTTCAGGATTTTGGGTGGACTCCCATTATTCTTGCGCCGGAGAATCCCGAGTACCAAGCCCGCGATGAATCTTTAGCCAAAGAACTTCCTCCTGATCTGATCATACGTCGTTCTCCGATATTCGAGCCTTATGATCTTTATAGGAAATTTACAGGTACAAAAGAAGGGCTATCTCTTGACATCAATGTTTTTCAGCAAGGAAGCAAGCTTTCATTTAAGCAGCGAATTGCAAATTTTATTCGCGCAACATTTTTTATTCCAGATGCGCGTATTGGTTGGTATAGAAGCGCAGTCAAAGAAGCGATGAAGATCGTGAAAGAATATCCGATCCAGATGATCTATTCATCTTCGCCACCTTATACCGTATCGGTGATTGCTCGGAAAGTATCGAAGAGTTCAGGAATTCCGTACGTTGCAGGCTTTCGCGATCCGTGGTCAGGGTTTGAAGTTTCTGCGCCTAAGCGATGGATGATTCCGGCGAAAATAGATAAATACCTTGAGCGCTCAGTCTTTCATGATGCAAAAAAAATAGATGTTGCATGGAAGGGAATTGAGTACGATGCGATCGAGAAATATCCAGATCTTCCGCAAGATAAATTTATTCATATTCCCAACGGTTTCGATAGCGCTGATTATCCAGAACACGATATTCGTAAACGTGCTGAACGAGTACGTGGGGAAAAATTTGTCATGACGTATTCCGGTTCGCTTTACGGTCCGCGCAATCCGAAGAATTTTTTCAGAGCGATAGAATTATTGCTTGATAAAGGCGAGATTGATCCTCAGAAAATACATTTACGATTTGTCGGACGATTCGGCGCTGAATTACATGAAATGTTCGAAGTTCCGAAAATTAGATCACTTGTCGAAAAGATCGACTACGTTCCGCATTCGCGCGCCGTCGAACTTATCACCGATAGCGATGCGCTGCTGTTGATCGTAGATGATATCCCAAGTGTTGAGCATATCGTGCCCGGGAAAGTATATGAATATCTCGGCGCGATGCGCCCACTTCTTGCGATTGCTCCACCGAACGGTGCGATCGGCGACCTTCTCAAGGAAACTCATGGCGGAGAAGCAGTGGGACAAAAAGATATTGAAGGACAGGCGCGAGTCATAAAAGGATTTTATGATAATTGGATGAATGGAAAATCTCCTTCGGAGTTTATGGGTACCGATGCGATTTCGAAATATGAGCGAAGAGAAGCAACGAGGAAATTGGCAGAAGTATTTGATAAAATTCTTATTGGCGAATGAGCTATAGTGGAACGGACTTTAGTCCGTTCGGATTAATCGGAAGGACTAAAGTCCGTTCCACTAAAACTATGACTTGGCAAGACGCAATAAACAATGAATCACTGCGATTAAAACAAGCGGGCATCCTTGATGAGAATATAAACGCAGAGTATCTCGTCATGCACGTTCTTGGAATTTGGAAGAGAAGTGAACTACGTGATCATCTTCAAAAAAATGTATTACGAGAGCAAGAGCTGTTCTTTAAAAAACTTGTGGCGCGGAGACTTTTGCATGAACCTCTTCAGCATATTATCGGCGAGACGGAATTTTATGGATTACGACTCTTTACATCTTCGGCAGCTCTTATCCCTCGACCGGATACGGAAATACTTGTTGAAGAATCTCTAAAAGAAGTGTCGCGATTTCCTCCTAAACAATTACAGATTTTAGATGTCGGCACCGGCTCTGGCGCAATAGCTTTAGCGCTTGCATCGAAAATTACGGATGCTTCGATTCTCGGAATAGATGTAAGTCCGGATGCGATCGCGCTCGCTGAAAGAAATAAGAAGCGATTAAAACTGCAGAACGTCTCATTCGAAGTCGTTGATGTATTTGGTACTTCAGTCGAGAATAAATTTACGAATTCAATAGATCTACTTGTTTCGAATCCGCCCTATATCAGTGCAAAAGAATTCAAAACACTTGATGCGGAAGTCCGTGACTTCGATCCGCGCATTGCATTGACCGATGAAGCCGATGGATTTATTTTTTACCGAAGAATTGCAGAACTTGCGCCAAAAATATTGAAAGATGACGGAAAAATATTAGTGGAAGTGGGGTATGATGGTGCACAAGAAGTAGAAAAAATATTTATAAATTCCGGATTTAGTATTCTGAGAGTTGTAAAAGACTTGCAAGGAATTGAAAGAGTGATCGTTGTCAAAAAAAATCACGAGTCACGATAATGCGATTATTAATCCAAAGAGTCAGCAAAGCGAAAGTAACGGTAAGCGGAAAAATATCCGGCGAGATCGGAAAAGGTCTGCTGATTTTCCTCGGAATTGGCGAAGACGATTCAGAGCAGGATTGCATAAAAATGGCTGAAAAAGCTTCAGGAATGCGCATATTTGAGGATGAAACCGGCAAAATGAATTTGGATTTAACCCAAATTTTAGGAAGCGCCCTTATTGTAAGCCAGTTCACGTTATATGCGGATGTGCGCAAAGGAAATAGGCCAAGTTTTATCGCTGCCGCCAAGCCCGACGAAGCTAAAAAGTTATATAAATTTTTCATAGATATAATGAAAGGGCTTTTAGGCGAAAACAAGGTCGCCGAAGGAGTTTTTGGAGCTATGATGGATGTTGAACTAATTAATGACGGACCTGTAACAATTTGGGTTGATTCGTGTTGATATAAGGTGCCGGTTTTACTTGAAATGTCACAGAACGAAGCCGGTCGGTGTCCCTGAAAGAATAGCATCATCATTTGAGTGAAGTTTTATTTTACAACTGAGGTAATAATTTATGTATTCACCGATAGTTCTTCCGATTCGCCGTCTGGTTGCGGCATCAGTCCTTGCTTTCTGTGCGTTATTGGTAATGCCGTGTTATGTTTATTCGCAGGTATGCGGCGGTGCAGGAATTCCCGGAAGCGTGACAAATCTCGGGACGGAATTTCTGCTTTGCTTTATGCAGAACGAAGCGCCCAACTCAGATATATCTGCCAATCAGGATATCTATCTGGCTTCGGCAGGGGATACAACAACGGTTACGATCACCTGTAAGGCTTTCCCGAATTTTAAAAAAGTGTATTTTCTACAGAAGAATGAGGCTCTTGTCTATCATATTTCCAGCGATCCGGGAATACATTCCCACGATGCAACAATGGAAACTGATGCCCTTGTTGATCAGACAGTAATACGAGTTGTTTGTACTACGCCGATCGCCTGTTATGGGATGAATAGCAAGCAATATACTGCCGATGCCTTTCTCGCTCTTCCCAGATCTGTTGCTTCGACGGAGTACCGTGTTATGGCATATTATAATTCTTCACAAGGAGGATCAAATATGCCCTCGGAATTTGCCGTAGCCGCGTTCGATTCCAATACTACAGTGAAGATATGGCCTTCTGCGGTAACTCAAAGTGGAGATACTCCCGATCCGAATAAGCCTTTAGTCTATATTCTCAATGCCGGTGAAGGAGTCCAGATCCATGCTGATCCCGATATTCCGCTTCTTGATCTTACCGGATCAAGAATTGAATCTGACAAACCGATTGTCGTCTTTGGCGGCTCTCAGCGAACCGAAGCTCCCAACGGCTATGCATTTAATGATCAGGGTGGATCGCAGATCACTCGTGATCATCTCTGTGAAGAAATACCGCCCACAAGCGCTTGGGGTTATTCATTTGTGACAAAAAATTTCGGCAGAGTATTTGGTGATGTTGTGCGAGTTCTTGCATGGAAAGATAATACCGTTGTCAAGATCAACGGCCAGGTATGGGGAACGCCATTAGCGCATGATACATACCGCGATTACATCTTTGATCTTAGTGATAGCGCTGTCGGCAATGTTATTTCGGTGGAATCGGACCCAGGGCATACGATTCTTGTGGGTATGATCGCTCATAGTGGACCTGATGCACGCAACGGCGATCCCTTCCTTGCTATTGTGCCTCCGGTTGATCAACCATTTAATGACTATACGTATTTTATCACCAAGGATTTTACAACCTATTATCCCAATGAACAATTTCTGATCATTGTAACAGAGCAAAGCGAGACAGGTAATATTTTTATTGATGATACTCTTGTGCCGGCACTTGCTTTTACTTCGATACCCGGTTTATTAAACAACGGGAAACACTACGCTGCGGCGACAATAAATCAACCCATTGGTGGTACGCATCGTATCAGGACATTTGATCCGAACGGATTTACCATTCTCGCCTATGGTTGGGGGGAAAAGATATCGTATGGATACACTGCAGGTGGAAAATATCAACCCCATAGCGGCATCATGCCTAAGACCCTTCCGTCTCTGAACGCTGCACCTGGACAAGGCGATCATACACCTGTTCTTCCGCCACCGAGTATCACGGTTCGGAATATCATTATGGAAAAAGTATATTTTGATAGCGCGCAGATCACCTATACTCAGAACCCTCATAATATACCGGTTCGTTTGAAAGACGACATTACGATGGTCACCCAAACTATCGGAGTGGCTGAGGAAAGAACACTTGAACTGACCACTCCTCAAGCAGTGAGTGAGGTCATC
Organism: Kapaibacterium sp. (SeqCode); assembly: GCA_038210275.1. Classification (GTDB taxonomy): domain Bacteria; phylum Bacteroidota; class Ignavibacteria; order Palsa-1295; family Palsa-1295; genus PALSA-1296. The sequence goes on from JBBQWV010000023.1 coordinate 38,771, forward strand.
AGCGGAAGCGTCCGAATTTGGTATCATTCCAAAATGTGGACTGATATGTATCCTGTTGATTTCCCATTCACGATCACTCCTCAATCACGAGCTGACGTGAAGTCGGTTGCAGGTCAAACGGTGGTACTCGAAAATTATCCGAATCCTGTGAGCGGCAGAACTTCCGTGCACTTTACAATTCCGCAACGTGCCTCAGTGAGTGTGAGGATTTTTGATGCACTGGGAAGAGTAGTTCGCACGGTTGTGCAATCAGTTGTGAATTCCGGCGAACAGGAATATCAGGTCAGTACCAAAGGATTTACCCCCGGCGAGTACACGCTTGAACTTCTTGCTCCTGAACTGGGCATCAGCGAGCATAGAAAAATGATCGTCATCGAGTAAAGTAGTCGCTGGGCACCGAGCTTTACGAGAAGGCGTTTTAACGCTGAAGTTCAGTATTGAAACTTGAGTAGGTACAAACTTTAGGAAGAGATTTTTATAATTGAGAAAATAAATTATGCATTCATCATCAGTGATCCTTATTCGTCGCATTATAACGGCTTCTGCCATCGCATTCTGTACCTTATTGGCAATACCATGCCAGGTTCATGCGCAATGCGGCGGTGCGGGCATTCCCGCAGGTGTTACAAATCTCGGGACGGAATTTCTGCTTTGCTTTATGCAGAACGAAGCGTTAAACTCTGATCTTTCGGATAGCAGATATCAGGAAATTTGGATTGCATCTGCCGGAGATACGTCAACAGTGACGATTACCTGTAAAGCATTCCCAAAACTCAAAAAGGTTTTTTTCTTAGGAAAAAATGCTTCTATGGTGTACCGGATTTCTACCGATCCGACAGTTTTAGGTTATGGCGGAGATGCAACGATGGAGATAGAAGAACTCGTTGATCAGACGGTAATCAGCGTCAATTCGACTTCTCCGATCGCCTGTTATGGGATGAATAACAAAGTGTTCACCTCTGATGCCTTTCTTGCTCTCCCAAGGTCTGTCGCTTCGACGGAGTACCGGATCATGGCATACTATAATTCCAAGGTTGGTGGTTCGGAAAATATGTCTTCTGAATTTGCCGTTGCTGCATTTGACGATAATACCACGGTGACAATTACACCTAAGGCCACAACTCGAAACGGCAGCGTGCCGGGCAAGGAAATAAAATATGTTCTTAATGCCGGTGAAGGTGTGCAGGTGCAAGCCGATCCAGAGACTGAACTTCTTGATATGACGGGATCTATTGTTACTTCTGATAAGCCGGTCGTAGTGTTCGGCGGCTCTTCACGTTCTCAGGTTCCTTTTGACTATACTTTTAACGGTCCGGCAAGTCGCGATCATTTATGCGAGGAAATGCCTCCGACAAGCGCTTGGGGTTATTCATTTGCAACTAAAAATTTCGGCAGAGTACTTGGCGATGTTGTGCGTGTTCTTGCTTGGAAAGATAATACCATTGTCAAGATCAACGGTCAGGTTTGGGGACCTCCATTAGCTCATGATACATACCGCGACACTGTTTTAGATTTTAGCAGTACCTCAGCGCTTGATAATATTATGACGATCGAAACCGATGCTCAGCATACAGTACTGGTCGGAATGCTCGCTCATACTGCGCCTGAAAATACGAAATTAGGCGATCCATTTCTTGCCATTGTTCCTCCTCTGAACCAAACATTTAATGACTTCACTTATTTCGTAACACAAAATTCAACGGATTATAATCCCAATGAACAATATCTGATCGTTGCAACTGAGCAATCAGGTATTGGCAGTATTTCTATCGATGGTGTGTTAATTCCGAGTATTGCTTTTACGAAGATCCCGGGCGTATTAAACGGCGGAAAACAGTATGCAACGACAACGATAAATCAACCGGTAGGCGGAGCGCATCGCATTACCTGCGGCAGACCTATCGAAGATGGTTTTACCATTCTTGCTTATGGCTGGGGCGAAGTTATCTCTTATGGCTATACAGCGGGAGGCTTATTTAAACCGAAGGTCGGCATCATGCCTAAGACCCTTCCGTCTCTGAACGCTGCACCTGGACAAGGCGATCATACACCTGTTCTTCCGCCACCGAGTATCACGGTTCGGAATATCATTATGGAAAAAGTATATTTTGATAGTGCGCAGATCACCTATACTCAGAACCCTCATAATATACCGGTTCGTTTGAAAGACGACATTACGATGGTCACCCAAACTATCGGAGTGGCTGAGGAAAGAACACTTGAACTGACCACTCCTCAAGCAGTGAGTGAAGTCATCAGCGGAACCGTCCGAGTTTGGTATCATTCCAAAATGTGGACTGATATGTATCCTGTTGATTTCCCATTCACGATCACACCTCAATCGCAAGCTGACGTGAAGTCGGTTGCAGGTCAAACGGTGGTACTTGAAAATTATCCGAATCCTGTCAGCGGCAGAACTTCTGTGCACTTTACTATTCCTGGGCGTGCCTCGGTGAGTGTGAAGATTTTTGATGCACTGGGTAGAGTAGTTCGCACGGTTGTACAATCAGTTGTGAATTCCGGCGATCAGGAATATCAGGTCAGTACCAAAGGATTGACCGCAGGGGAATATACTCTTGAACTTCTTGCTCCTGAACTGGGCATCAGCGAGCATAGAAAAATGATCGTCATCGAGTAAAGTAGCATATCAGAGCGCAGTGGATATGATTTCATGAACAGAGAGAGAAAAACAGACGATAGAGCAGCTTTGCCTGCGCAATTATTGTTGCGTATCAGTTTCGCTATCATCCTGGTGATTTTCAACATCACTCCTGTGCATTCTCAATCCGTTCCACGTTTTGAGCCTGTCGAATCGGTGCATCTTAAAGATATTGACTGGAAGAGTAGTACCGATCCTGCATTGCGTCAGGTTCCATTCCCGAAACTCCTGCCGCAATCGCTGCCTGTCAATCCGATCTATAAAACTTCAGGCAAGGAATTCTATCTGATGTTTCTTGCCTCTGTCGGAAGTCAAACGAATTCGGATCCGTCGTTGCGGAGAATTTATATCTCTGCACGTTCTCATGTTCATGGCACGGTCAGTCTTGCCGGTGGAGGTTGGCAGCAATCATTTATTACAAATGCTAAGGGTCTGATCGCAATTGATCTGCCGACATGGGCGGAGATGACAAGTGATGAGACGGAAGTGATATTGCCAAAAGTTTTTAAAGTCGAAGCAGAAGATGAAATTGCCGTATATGGACTTTCGCATAAATGGCTTTCGACGGATGGCTTTCTGGTATTGCCGGTCGAAGCATTAGGAAGAAATTATACTGTTGCCAGCATTCGTAACGCACTCGATTATCTCGGCGGCACAGTTATTCCGAGAGTGGGTAATGTTAACCCGCGCAGTGAATTTGGAATCGCCGCAGTATCAGATAATACGACGATCACGATTACACTCACCGCCGATTCATACAATGGAAAATTCCTTCGCGGAGTGCCATATACACTCACGATGAATAAAGGCGAGGCGTTGCAGATCATGGCGCATGATACGGCGCAGACGGGAATGTTCTTCGGCGCATTAAGCTGGATTGCTCCACTGGCGAGTGGAATTGATTGCGATCTGACGGGTTCACAAATTACATCCGATAAACCCATTGCCATTTTCAGCGGACATGAACGCGCATCAACACCGGATTCTTTAGAGTTTGTTTATCTCAATCATCCCAGCGTTTCTCGTGATCATATTATTGAGCAAATGCCGCCGCAGGAAAATTGGGGAAAGAAGTTCATCATTGTTCCTTCGGGGCAAGATACCTATAGATCAAGACCGACAACAGGCGATATCATTCGCGTGATAGCCGGATACGATTCCACAGTCATTCTCGTTAACGGCATACAGCAATCAAAAATAAATAAAGGTTCTTATGCGCAATTCGCCGCAGCGAAGCTTGCCTATATTGAAACTTCCAGTCCTGCACTTGTTGTAAAATATCTGCGCACGGCGCTGCCTGATTCGTCGGCTCCCGGCGATCCGGATCTGACGGTTGTGCCGCCTCTTGAGAACATGAGCACGTTTTATTCATTGCCGACAGTTGCCAATGGCAGTAATTTTACCGATCATTTCGTAACGATTCTTGCAGATTCTCTTGCTCTGGGAACAACAACCTTAAACGGTTTTACTCTTCCCGCATCTCTTTATAGCCGCGTTCCGGGATCGAGATATTATTGGGTGATGCAGAAAACATTTTCCGGTTTCCAGCGAATCGAAAGCACACTGCCGTGTTACGCTGAGACGTATGGGTACGGCATATTCGATTCCTATTCGTTTAGCGGCGGCGGAAGCTTTAAGTATCTGCATGATCTTGTCGCAAAAGATCTCGATTTCGGATTGGTTGCAACCGGGCAGGTGCGGGATTCCGTAACGCGCGTTCAATCGGTTTCGGTGGCGCTACCCATCGGCGATGCGATCACGATCTATAATTATTCATGGGTCAGCGGAGATACAAATGTTTTTGATCTGCTTGATACGATCACTAAGCCGTTCACAATGCTGCCCGGCGATCTTCTGCGTGTGAATTTTAAATTCCATCCAAAAACTCAAGGCATATTCAAAGCAAAACTTCGTGTTTGGTCATCGAATACCGAAGATGTGTTTATTAATCTCTCCGGGCAAGCAGTACTACCGAGTCAAATTCAAAAGCCCGCCATTGATGTTGAACCGCCGAATAAAGATTTTGGAAGGGTGAGAGTTGGGAAAGCAATTGACACATCCCTTTATATTCATAGCACTGGGGAAGCAGCGTTGATTCTTTCAGGACTTCCTTATGAGACCAATCTCATTGGCACTGGCTTTTTTGCTGGTCCACTAAATGGACCTAATCCGGTTCCTCAAGGTAATTATGTTACAGATTCTATTTCATTTTCACCGACACTTGTAAAATATTATGATGCTAATATCGGTGTAAAAAATAATACTGATAGTATGCCCAATATTATCGTCCATCTTCATGGAAGGGGAGTAAATTTTGACATCACTTCTCAAGGTTATTCTTTCGGGAAAATTCGTCTTGGGAAATCGTCTGCTCCTGTGAGTATTCCTGTTATCAATAACGGTGATGATACGACTTCGATCGTTTCTATTTCATTAACCAATTACGGTAGACCACGAGATTTTACTCTTGTTCCAAATACCCTTCCCGCATTTGCAAATTGGAAACTTGATACGCTAAATAGCCCGAAAAATTCTCAATCTTTCAGCGTGATCTTTTCTCCGGTCTTTGATCCGTTAAATAATATTATTGATACGGGATATGATACTGCCATTGTCAAGATCGTTACTACAGATGGAAATATTTATTACGATACACTGACTGGTATTGGTGCTGAGCCGTGGCTCGTTGCGACAACTCGCGTTCTTGATTTTGGTATTATAAACGATCCGTTATTTACTTCTCCTGCTTTCGTTACACTTGATGATACATTGCTCAATCGCGGCACGATGGATGGCATCTTAGACTCATTGCGAAATTTCCATACCGATTATTTCACGATACGTGCCGTTACCAAACCCGTCTCTGATAATACGTTAGTTCAAGAGAATGCAATACTTCCTTTCGCAGTAGATTTCAACGTCAAGCAGATCGGCGATTTTATAGATACCATCTTTGCCAATAACGATTCGCGCAACAGACCGCTGGTGATCGTGAAGGCAAGTGTTCGTGCAGGCGTTGCTCCGATACTGCCGGATTCGCTTGGCGAAATTTCGAACTGCCTTCCCGTTGATACTATTATCACCATTCGTAATCCCTACCGCGTGAATGTGTCCATCAGTAATTTCAGATTCGAAGGAGATACTGCCGGATTTGTATTTCCGGATACCACCAATTTACATTTTCCTGTTTTTATTGAAGCCGGCAAATTTTTTAATCTGCATATCCGCTACCGTTTCCCGGCGGATTCATTGAACGGGAAGCAAACCGTAAAGGTCATCATTGATCGTCCGACAGGCGGCGATGATCTTGCGTTTTTTTCCGATACCGTTTTTGTGACACTGACCCGTAAGACGATCATCTTGAACTTAAGGGCAGTGATGCCATCCTACCGCCCAAGCGCCGGAGACGCGCCGTTTAGTTTGCCGATCCATATCGTCGGCGATCGTTTTGGGAAACCCGAATTGGATAACGACACGATCAGATTAGTGTTTTCTAACAAATTGATCAAACCTGTTGGCGTTGACAGATCAAAATCGTTAACGGAATCTACGCCAACCAATGGTATTCCGAAACAGCCTGATCCGATCTGGGATGAACTTACTTCAACATATTCCATTCCCTGCGTCGGCTTGCATTTATCGAGTGACAATGGAAAAAACACGTTGCTCGTGACGCTGCTTTGTAGCACATATTTAACGCCGGATACAATCGTTACGATCACTCCTTTCGTTGGGTATATTGATCAACCATGCGCGTACCGACTTTCGAAGGATTCGATAGCCGTACCGTATGCAAATGAATGCGGAAACCAAACGATCAGAGAGATGCTGCTTTCTTCGAATGTACTGATTCATATTAATTCCCCAGTGCCTGATCCGGCTGTCTCAACCACAACCCAAACCGTGATGTGCAGTTATTCAGCGGCAAAAGATTTGATGATGTCATGGAAGCTTTATGCTCCGAGCGGAGTAATGGTTGCAGAGGCACCGGAGACTCCGATCTCTGCCGGAGATGGGGCACTATCTATTCCGCTGAAACAAATTACTGCTTCAGGCGCTCATTACCTTGAAGTAACTGTCCGTGACGGCGAAAGCGGAGCGCATACGACAATTTCATCAAAGTTTACAGTTATAAAATAATTTGGTAGTCCTGAAAAATCGGGCATAAAATAGTACCCCATTTTATGACATGTTTTTTACATTTTTTTAGTAACTTCCGACCCTCGAAACTGTTATACATATAGATTAAGGCTCGATATTTTTTGGATAACTATGAAGCACCCCCTCGCATCATTCAAAGGCATTCTATTCGCCGCCGCGCTGCTGACGCTTCTCCCCGCAGTTGCAAGTGCGCAGAAAAAAGATAACCTCGGAAAAGAATTTTATGTAGCTTTTGCCGAAAATCACGGAAGCGGTCAGGAAGAACTGAATTTCTTTGCTCTTTACATTACCAGTAAGATTGCTACTTCAGGCATTGTAGAAGTTAAAGCTCTCGGCTTTTCCAAAACTTTTAACACAACTCCGGGCACCATAACTACTATTGAACTTCCGGGTGGGAAAAATAGGAATTTTGATCCGACAGATCCTTCAGTGGAGATCACCACAGATGAACAGGTCATGCAGGGAATGGCAGTTCATGTAACTGCTAATGAAGAGATTGCTCTCTATGGAATTAACTCGAAAGAATTTTCAACTGATGCATTCATGGCGCTGCCGGTTGATGTACTTGGCACGGAATATCGTACGATGAATTACAGATCATCTACTGTTGGTGATACTCCCGGTGAATTTTGGATCGTCGGCGTGATTGATTCAACGAACATTACAATTATTCCTAAAGACCTGACGTTCAATGGCACCACGGGCGGTACACCGATTAAAGTTCAGCTCTATGCAGGGGATGTTTACCTTGTACAAGGTACACCATCAGATCAAAATAATGATCTGACCGGGTCACTTATTCAATCCGATCAGCCGATTGCAGTTCTATCAGGTCACGTTCGCGCAGAAATTCCGTTCGGTTTTAATAATGTTGGTTCAACCAGACCAAGCCGTAATCATCTCGTTGAACAGATGTCGCCGGTAAGTGCATGGGGTGACTCTGCTCTTATTGTCCCGTATCTCTCCGCGTCTCTTCCCGACCTTGTGCGGGTGATATCATCCGAAGATGCCAATAAGATCACCGTAAATGGAACAGTGGTTGCTAATCTCAATGCTGGAGATTTTTATGAAATAACACAATTAACCGGTCCGACTTCTATTCAAGGCACAAGCCCAATCATGGTTGGGCAGTTCCTGCATACAAGCCAGTATAATACGAATCCGCCGCCGGGGAAAGTATCGTTCGGCGATCCGGCGTATGCTCTTGTTTTTCCGGTTGAGCAATTCGATACCACCTATACATTCATCGAAGCAGAAAGAGATCTCTTTCATCGGAATTTTGTAAACGTCGTTGCCGATCCAGCCGGCATTGCAGGTTTGACGATTACAGGTCCTGCGGGATCAGGAATAAACGGACTTGTTACTGCGCTTCCTGCTGTCAACTTCAAGGGCTTTAAAGCTATTCCGGGTTCAAATTATCAGTATGCACAGATCGAACTTCCGCAAGCAGCAAAAGGTCAAGGCTCTTACAATCTCTACGGTCCGAAACCTTTCGGTATCACCGTATATGCTCTCGGACCTGCAGATGCTTATGCCTACACCGGAGGTTCATTACTGAAAACAATCACGCCTTTCAAAACCGTCAATGTGGTTATTGACTTCGGAGATAGAGTATTATCAGGTCTGGGACCAACGTATGTTCCCGGAGCTATTGGTGTGAACCGGTGGGATACGACCGTATTCCTGCAAAATATATCGAGTGATCCCTACAACATTAATGGCTTCGCCGAACAGGGAGGTAATGCTACAAATTTTAGTGTACCCAGTTTTCCAAAATCAATTGAAGCAGGCGTTACCGATTTTATTACGATCGAATTCACTCCAGATGTGGCGAATCAGAGGATGCACACGACGATTAAGGCACTTACCGATCATTTACGTGCATATGTCGTTGATGTCTATGGCAGAGGCATTTTAGAAAATGCGCAAGTGTTCAGCGATTCAACATTAAAGATTCATGTCGATACTCTTGATTTTGGCGTGCTAGATGCCAGCATTGATCCGCCGAAGGATTCATTTATTTATGTATATAATAAAGGTCCGCTTCCACTGCTTATTAAAGGAGCAACGATCACACCGTCAAATGCCCTCACAAATGCGACCGATTTTGATGTAGAATCAGTAACGGTTGCTTCGCAAAAAATACTCGCTCCGTTTTCTTATACGCTTCCCGGATATAATAATCTGCTTGCCTTAAATCAAGATACATCAGGAAAAATGATTATCAGATTTAATACGGTAAATGGAGAACCGAACGGTCGTCGTGTTGCCGAACTTGATATTCTGAATTCCGGCATACCGCAAAAAGTTATTCTCTTGGCAGAAGTACGCACCATCCTCAAGAGTAAAGTGCTGAATGCATCGTTCGATACTGCCTACCTTTGTCAGGAGCAGGCACGGAGTATCTTTGTTGATAACCCAAATGATTTTCCGATTACTATTGACAGTGTGAATCTCGGCGGAGCAAACCCTGCTGATTTTAATCTTATCACAGTAATGCCTTTGACAATCCCGCCCTCAAGCCGCGGTGAGATACAGCTTCGTTACGCTCCGAGTGTAGTCGGAGGCAGCAGCGCAACAGCGATCGTAAATTTTAATCTGCCGAAAGGATTTGCCGATACGCTGAAGTTCACAGCGTATGGTGATCAATTGACCTCGCGTTTTTGGGCGCGAAATGATATTCATATTCTTCCGAATGAAGAAGCTCTCTTCCCGATCTATGCGCGTTCGCCGATGCAGAAATTTGGCTCGACGAGTTTTGTGCTGACGATCAGTTATGATCCGTCGTATATCGAAGATTATGATTACATTCAGGAAAATACATTAACAGCGTTTGGAGCCTATACCGTGAATTATGATACTGCCGGGTTCAGACAATTTTACTTTCAAACACTTGATAACAGCGTTGTCACCGGCGGAAGCGATACCGAAGGGATGCCACTTATCTATATTAAATTCAAGTCACATTTAAAAGACGGCGACCCTCTACATTTCCATCAGGATATTGATGTAGCCTATAACATTACATTCGATAATAGCGCCATCGTCTCATCCGGATGTATCGCATCAGTCGCTCCTACGGGACGTATTACGCTCGATTCATCCTGTGAACGTGTGTATCTTTTGCACGATACATTGCTCTACCCTCAGGAAAGTTTTATAGAGCCTGTTCGTCCGAATCCTATATTCAACGGAAAAGCAAAATTCGTTTTTGATGTGCCTGCCGAAGACATCGTCCATTTGGATGTGATCGATCTTGTCGGCAACAAAGCGGCAACAGTCCTTAACGAGACGCGCAAACCAGGGACGTACGAAGTGCAATGGGATGCTTCGAATACCAAGGACGGAATGTATTACGTTCGTTTGCAAACAGCAGGGCAAGTACGTTATAGAAAAATGGTTATCGTGCGCTAAAGTCCGGACCCTCGCAGAGTGGAAAATTCTCCATACCGTCCGGCGCTGACGTGCTTTGTTTTCTGTGCAATTGGTATTATCATTGCAAAGATCTTCGCTTCCGATTTGCGCTTTGAAGTATTGAGCGGTGCGCTTCTTACGGTTATTTTCGGAGTCCTCGCTTTTATTTTACGACGGCGAGCAGAGTTAACGGCGAAAATTTTGGCACTACTTGCGATTTCATCCTTCGGATTTTTACTCCTAAGTGGACAGGAGTATCAGTTCAAGAACTCCACCTTGAATCAAGTATCATCCCTTTATTCCGGCGAAGCGATTATTTATGGGAAAGTTCTCTGCTCGCCTGAAGTCTCCTCTTCCTCAGCGTCGTTCTATTTGCAGACGGATTCGCTCTTTGTAGATTCGTTGCTATTTCATTCGCAAGAGAAGATTTTTGTCAACGTATCAGCGGTCGCAAAAGCTGATCCGCATTTCCTTCCGCACATGGGGCAAAAAGTAAAACTCTTCGCAGATCTTGAGCACATTGAAGGTGCAAAAAATCCTTATGAGATTGCCTACGATATGCACTTAAAAGAAAAACAAAACATCTATGCAAGGGCATATCTTCGTTCACCATTCGATATTTTTATCATTAATTCCTCACAGGATTTAACTCTTTTAGAAAGATCCGATCAGTTCTTTCATGCTCTCTTCACAAAAGCAAAAGTAATTATTGCAAATTCGATCGGCGACAGTCTGACAAGAGGTTTCGTAAGCGCCGTAGTCCTTGGAGATAAAAGCGGGCTAAGTTCAGAAACGCTTGATGATTTTCAGCGGTCTGGACTTACGCATCTTCTTGTTGTCAGCGGGTTTAATGTCAGCATTGTTGCCTTGCTCGTCTTTTATCTTTTACGTCTTATCGGACTTTCATTCAGGCGACTTCGCATAGCCCTTTCAATGCTTGCCGTTCTTTTTTATTGTTTAGTTGTCGGCTTAGAGCCAAGCGTAGTGCGCGCACTCATCGTAATAGAATTCATTTTCATTGCAAGATTTCTTGAGCGAAAACCTGATATTGGCAATCTCACTGCTGCGGCGGCATTGGTGACAATCATGCTCCGACCCTATGATCTCTTCGATATTGGTTTCCAGCTTTCGTATGGAGCGGTATTCTCTCTTGTCTTTTTGTATCCTTCTTTTGAGAGACTATTTATCTCAAAAAAAATTCGCAAAGAAAAAACATTTTTTCTCAAATGGGCGCATAGTTCACTGCAAGGTTTCTTCGGCTCGCTATCAGTGTTCCTCGGATTGCTTCCCGTTTTTCTGTATCACTTCCACCGCGTCTCCATCATCGGCCTAGCAATAAATATTTTAGGTATTCCGCTTGCTGCGATCATTACGATACTCGGTTTTTTGCTTCTACCAATTTCGGTCATCAGTCCGTGGCTTGCCTCAATTTATGGCGAAGCAAGTTTGTGGATGACGAAGATCATTGCTGCTATTGCGCATTTCTCCGGAAGTTTTGAATGGTCAGTGATCCAATTGCCTCGCCCTCAGACGTTTCTCATTTTGCTTTATCTGGCAACCCTGTTATATATCATCCGAGCTTCGGAGAAAGCAAAATTCTATGGCAGATCAATTCTTGTTGCATCATTAGGCTTAGTATTATTCTTTGCAAAGATGCCTTTTGCATATTCGCTTGTGAAGTCGCCTGATAAAGCATCGCTTTTATTCTTTGATGTTGGGCAAGGAGATGCGATGCTTCTTGTTGCACCAAATTCGAAATCATATCTTATTGACTTTGGCGGAATCACGAAAAGTTATTCTGCTATTGCAGAAAGAGCGATTGAACCCCTTTTTAAAGCCGAAGGTATCAGAGAGATCAGCGGTGGATTCATCACGCACATGCACATGGATCATTATGGTGGCGCAACCTTGGTACTGCAAAATCTGCATTGCGACGCACTTTATACTTCAGGCGAAAGAACTGTTGGATACTCTGCTTACCGCATCGATAGCATCTCGCAAGCGTTGCATATTCCGGTGATTCGTGTTCATCAAGGTGATGAATTACAGGTTGATAAAGATTTGCATATCTATATCTTGAATCCTGATACACAAACTGATGAAGTGACACTTTCGCAATCATCGGAAGGAATGAATCATCATTCGCTTGCGATGAAAGTGATGTATAAAAATGCAAGCGCATTATTGCTCGGCGATATTGAAGCCGCCGATGAAGAACGATTGGTACTTAGATATGGAGATTTCTTAAAATGCGATATCGTCAAGGTGGCGCATCACGGAAGCAAGACAAGCTCTTCTCAAGAATTCATCAAAGCGTCCAAACCAAAATTTGCAGTGATCTCCGTCGGCAAGCACAATGGATTTGGTCATCCAACGCCAACTGTTGTAAAGAGATGGATAAAGTCAGGTGCATCAGTTCTGCGGACTGATAAAGAAGGGGCTCTGTTTTTTCAGAGTGATGGGAAAAGTTTTCAACGAGTTGAGTGGCGTTGAAAGTTATTATTCGTGCTACGATAATTAGGATGTCATTGCGAGGAGGGCTTTAGCCCGACGAAGCAATCTAAAATTTTATCGTTAAGAAACCTTCAAGATTTTAGATTGCTTCGCTGCGCTCGCAATGACGATATAGACAAGTACGAGAAATGACAACCCTACTTAATCACTCCCAACTTCTTCCCAACCTTCGTAAATGCCGCAATAGCTTTATCGAGATGCTCCATTTCATGTGCAGCAGATATTTGCACACGAATACGTGCCTGTCCTTTTGCAACAACAGGGAAGAAAAAGCCGATCACGTAGATACCCTCATCCAAAAGATCTTTGGCGAATTGTTGTGCAAGCGGTGCATCGTAGAGCATGATAGGACAAATGGGATGAACTCCCGGTTTAATATCAAATCCTGCCGCTGTCATTTTCTCGCGGAAATATTTTGTATTGGCTTCAAGCTTATCACGAAGTGCTGTCGTCTCGCCAAGCATTCGAATAACTTCTAATGCCGCTCCGGCTATTGCTGGAGGAAGGGAATTGCTGAAAAGATACGGGCGCGAACGCTGGCGCAGCATATCAATGATTTCTTTACGTCCTGATGTAAAGCCGCCTGCAGCACCACCCAATGCTTTGCCAAGTGTTGAAGTGATAATATCAACCCGCCCCATCACATTCTCATATTCAATAGAGCCGCGTCCTGTTTTTCCGATGAAACCCGAAGCATGACTATCATCCACCATGACAAGCGCATCGTACTTTTCAGCCAAGTTACAAATGTCCCCGAGCTTAGCAATGAAACCGTCCATCGAAAAAACTCCATCGGTGACGATTATTCTGCGGCGCAAGTTCTGAGTCTCTTTGAGAATATTTTCTAACTCTTCCATATTCGAATTCTTGTAGCGGAATCGCTGAGCCTTCGAAAGCCTCACGCCATCAATGATCGAAGCATGATTGAGTTCATCGCTGATGATTGCATCGTTTTCCTGAAAGAATGGCTCGAAGACTCCGCCATTGGCGTCGAAGCATGCAACGTAGAGGATGGTATCATCAGTTTGCAAAAATTTCGAGATCTCACGTTCAAGATCTTTATGCAGATCTTCTGTTCCGCAAATAAAACGAACGCTCGACATTCCGTATCCATGTTTATCAAGTGCATCGTGCGCAGCCTTGATGACGCGGGGATGTGAGGAAAGCCCGAGATAATTATTCGCGCAGAAATTGAGGAATGTTCCGGATTTTCCCTCGACGGATATTTCCACTCCTTGCGGCGAAGTAATAATTCGTTCGTCCTTATAAAGACCTGAATCTTTGATCGATTGTAATTCTTGCTGAAGTTCTTCTTTGATCTTGCCGTACATGTATTGGGTAGTCGTTAGTTATTAGTCTTTAGTCGTTAGCAATCGGGGATTCTAAACGACATGATAATTTTTATAAATTCTTTAGCATCGTTTTTACTATTCCTAATGAGTAGTGGCTTACGATATTTTTTACGAAACTTGGAAAATCATTCATGGCATTTGCATCAGCTTTATCGGAAATGGCACGAATTACTACGAATGGAATCTGATGCTCATGGCATACTTGCGCAACTGCTGCACCCTCCATTTCGATACATTGTAAATTATTAATAGCAGTTCTTAGCTCGTGAATTTTTTCGTGATTTGCAATGAACTCGTCACCTGTTGCAATCGTGCCGATCACTACTTTCGGATGATGAATATTATATTCTTCAAGTGCTTCGATAGGAATGTCTTGCGACTCTATTGAAGAAAGATACTCCCTTGCAGCTTCAGTTGCAAGATGAATCAGCTCGTGATCTGCTTTGAAATGCGTAATGCCGAGAAGCGGAATTTCAAAACGTGCAAATGCCGGAATCGCGCTGGCATCCATATCATGTTGAATAAGATCGCGACTGATAACAACATCGCCGATCTCAAGAGAAGTATCTGCCGCTCCAGCGACTCCCGTGAAAATAATTTTTTCAACTCCGAATTTTGTGATGAGTGTTGTTGCAGTTTGTGCTGCTGCGACTTTTCCCCATCTGGAAAATACGGCGACTACTTTCTTGCCACCAAGCTCTCCGCTGATATAATCTCGGTTGCCAACCGTCTCAATTTTTTTATCAGTGATGTTCGAAGAGATCAGATGGATCTCTTCAAGCATTGCACTTAAGATGCCAATTGCCATTGTTATCCGTAGATCTTTTTTACTGCCGATGCAAGCTGCTCGTACTCAGACATTTGATTATACACTTGTGCTGAGATACGAATATATGTTGTTCCGTCAAGAACGATGACGGGAAGTTCGCAATGGAATTCATCACGAAGCCTGTCATGCAATGTTGCAGTATGCTTATCGTGCTCACTCGGATTTCCGGGTAGTGCTATCGTTGCAAGCATTCCGATCATATCGTCGGGTGCTAAAATATTTGAGCCGAATGCATTCGTCAGCATTTTTCTTGCATCAAGCGCCAAATTGTGTCCGTAACTTCTCATCTTGTCCGCGCCGATCTCATTAATAAATGCAAGCGCTGCCGAGACCGATAACCACGCCGTCTGATCATGCGTACCTACCCAATCAAATTCCGATTTGAAATTAGTGAGATAGTTATGCGAGATATTTGTCGGATGAATATTCTTCTGATGCTTTGGATCAACATATAAAAATGCCGAGCCTTTCGGGGCATAGAGCCACTTATGGCAATTCCCTGTGTAAAAATCTGCGCCATATTTTTCCATATTAATATCCAGCATTCCCAAAGCATGTGCTCCGTCAATCATCACAGGAATACCGCGCTCTTTGAAAAGCGGAATAATTTTTTCGATCGGATAAACAAGTGCAGTCGGAGAAGTGATGTGATCAATAATGGCAAACTTTGTTTTATCAGTAATGCCTTTCTTCACCACTTCAACAACCTGATCGGCGCTTTGAATAGGGAAGGGGACTACTGCTTCGACAACCTTTGCTCCTGTTACGTCAGCGGCATAGTGGAGCGTCTTCCGCATTGCGCCATACACATGAGTCGTGGTAAATAACTCATCACCGGGCTTGAAAGTCGGCATCAGCGAACGGACAACAGCATTAACTGCGGTGGTTGCATTATCGACAAAGACAATGTCCTGCTCTTTGGCATGAATAAAAGCACCAAGTTTGGTCAGAGAATCTTTCAATGCAATAGGAGCCTCGACGGTGATGAAGTGGACAAGCTGCTGCTCCATTTTTGTCCGCCATTCGCTTTGGGCAACCAGCACGTCACGGGGGCATGCACCGAAAGAACCGTGGTTCAAAAATGCCACATTTTCATCAAGTAACCAGCGGCTGCGTATCTCTTTACCGAAATTTTGCATGGGGTTTTTCAGAGAAATTTGAATCTTCTTGGAACAACGTTTCACTCTAAAGAGTTATGGAGTCCGCAATAGACAGTTCTTAGAAGGCAGCCTATAGTTTTTAGCATTTATTTTCTGCTAACGACGAAAGACTAACAACTAACAACTACCCCGGAGGGCTCGCATAATGGTATTGCAGCAGTCTTGAAAACTGCCAGCCGCAAGGCTATGAGAGTTCGACTCCCTCGCCCTCCGCACGTTGTGAAATCAAAGACCGAACAGCCATTATTTTTTGAAACTCAAAAAGAGTGGAC
>JBBQWV010000024.1:0-38657 GCA_038210275.1 Kapaibacterium sp. (SeqCode)
AACAAGATCGTCAGCGTAGTTGGTTTAGGTACAAGCGACGATGCTGTGCATGAACCGGAGAATGCGTCGGCTGCAGACCTCGAAGCGGCTCGAATTCTCAATAGAAGAATCGCTGTCAAAGTTGTCGAGGGATGTAAGTAAAGCGTTTGTAAAACAATCATGACAAAAGCCCTGCCCAAGGGTGGGGCTTTTTTCTTATCAACGCAGTTAAAAATTCTATTTCCAAATATTTTTGATTTGATGACAATGCCACAAGGAGCAAATATTCAGAGATATTCCCACCAAGCCGATGCTCCTGTCGCAGGCGGTGAAATCGGCTCGTTAAGAAAAATTCGTACGGATAAATATACTTCGAATCAGGAAGACTTACAACTTCTTGCTCGTATCGCGCATCGAGATCAGAAATCATTGGCAATCCTCTATGATAAATACGCCAGACTGATCTATTCACTGACGATGAGGATCGTCCGCAGCGAGGATGAAGCCCGTGAACTCCAGCAAGATGTCTTTTTGCAAGTATGGAACAAAGCAGGGTTATTTGATAACGAACGCGGTACATTCGTTACCTGGCTTGTTACGCTTGCGCACAATAAATCTATCAACACGCTTCGCTCAAAACGATATAAAAAAACGGCATTAGAAGCGAAACAGGATATTTCTGAGATAGCAAATGAGGCGACGACAAGTCATCAGACGCCACTCAGTGATGTCATGGAAACTGATGAGCGACATCAGATGATGCAGGCGCTCCTACAACTACCGGAAATGCAGCGCAAAGCGATCTATATGTCCTATTATGAAGGATACTCCCAATCGGAGATCGCCGAAATCCTCTGTGAACCATTAGGGACTATTAAGACGCGTATGCGTAAAGGGATGATGAAGTTAGTTGGGATAGTGGGCAACGCATAAGCTTTGGCTTGTAGCACGTTATATTTTCACAAACCCCACCGCTCCCCGTCCCAGTCGCGCAAAGTATTGCCATCGCTACCATAAATAAGCAATACCTAATTTTATACCTCTACGATATGAAAATGCTGAATTTAAAAGTAGGTGGTCTATTATTTCATATCGTATATCAAGTCCAAGATCAAGCCATGTGATGTCGTACGTTCGCTCTTGATAGTGACTTGAGTCACCCTGTGCAACTGAAACGTAATGAGAAAAAGACTGTGAACTCAAAAGGATTACCGGTCCAATCCAAAGTTTTTTATTTATTATAATTCCAGTAGATATACCATAATATTGCACTAAACTTATAGGGCGTGGCGTAAGTACACGATATAGTGAAGGGAAAACATATACTGGCTCCCTATAACCATAATCATAATTGCCATATTCTGCATCGACATAAAATATATCATATTTTATGCCTAATTCCAAACCCCATCCAGCCTTAGAAATACCAAGTAAATTTGCGCTGCCACCAATAAAAGGCTTTCTAGTTGAATCCTGTGCAAGGGCGTTGTCGATCAATCCGAGCATCGCAAGAATAACAACAATATGCAGACACCATACTTTGAAATTTTTCATACTAGTCTGATTTTCTGTACAATGAGAACGCAACTGCAACTGAAAAATTGCAGGGGAATTTAAGAGAGAAAAATACGACTAAGGTTTCGATGATAATAAATTTCGATAGGCACCTTGACAAACGAGTTTTTATTTCGTATATTAGGTAGGAGGATGATAGGCACCATGCGTGGAAAGGATGAAGGTAGAAGGTCGCAGATTCGCTTCGTGAGATGAAGGATGAAAATCGGAAATTAAAAATTGGGTGAGGGGCAGAATTGCGAAATGTGTATAGTGATATTTATGAATTATAAGGAGTTACCGTCGCTCACCCGCCGTTTTTGCAGAAAGAATGAAGGCTGTAAAGAGAATTGGCGTAGTGTGTATGGGCGTATGGAATTCTGTTAAAGAACGGCTAAAACCTAATGACTAATAACTAACGACTACGTTGTGTGCAGAGCGATGTTGTTGAATTATTAAGGGGTTACAGGGGATCTTTTTATTATGTAAAGTGTGGGTATGGTGAAGCGAACATTATGTGCTGAACCAGAAAAGATGAAGTAGTAAAGGTAAACTATGAAAAATGTCCTTCCAAAAGACGGGCTTTATTTATTTGTCGGATTCTTTTTGGGAAACATTCGTAACCGAATAAATTTCAACAGAATCAGTTGATTATAATCCCTATAATAAATTTCGTTAAATAATTGGGAACGAGCATCCTCAGTAGGGAGTTTTCATTCGCGCTGATAAAAGCGGAAGCATCACGTAGGAGAGGTGGCCGAGTGGCTGAAGGCAACGGTTTGCTAAACCGTCATAGTGTGTAAACGCTATCGGGGGTTCGAATCCCCCCCTCTCCGCAATTCCAAGTCGAAGATTCGCCGTACCGACTTACAGCAATTACCCACTATGAACATCATCTTCCGCGAAACCTACTGGGGAGCGCTCATTATCCTTGCCGGAGTGCTGCTGATTATCCGTAATGTATTTAAGATCGATCTGCCCGTTATGGGCATTATCTTTCCGATCTTTATTATCACGATTGGCATCTCACTGCTTTCGGGTTTCCGAAATAGTAATGCCGGTGAGCGGCATGGAAAAGACGTGATATTCAGTGACGGGCAGTTTGAAACTGCTAATTCGGATGAGCGCTACAGCGTCGTTTTCGGAAAAGGCTCCTACGATCTGCGAAACCTCAAACCCACCGACAAAGATATTCATGTGGATGTCAACTGCGCTTTCGGAGGGGTAGAGATATTGATTAATCCAGCCGTGCCCATGAAGATCAAGGTTGCCAGTGCATTCGGCGGCGGGCAGATGCCCGATGGGCATACTGTTGCATTCGGTGAACGAATTTATCGGACTCCTGCATACCGCGAAGGTTTGCCATGCGTGAATGTTAAAGCAAATGTGGCTTTTGGCGGAGTAGAGATCCGCGAGTTAAAGGATTCTACTGCTTCTTCAACCTTCTAAAGTAAGGAAAAACCATGCATAAATTCTCTTTTTTCGGCATTTTCCTTGTAGTCGTGGGGGGATTTCTCCTCTTGCGAAACGTCCTCGATCTTGATATTCCTTTCTGGGATTTTGTCTTCCCGCTGCTTTTGATTCTCTGGGGAGCAAGTATGCTGATTAATAATATCTCCAAATCGACCAGGATTAAGAAGGTTTCTTAAGGATTTCAGCGGTAATCCATTTCTTTTGGCAATCCTCGTCGCAAGGATGTTCTGATCTTGGGCAGGGTTTCAACCAAGCTGCACCTAATTTTCCTTAAAATCCTTAGAATCCAGGTTGAGTTTTGGTTTTGTACAAAAAAATAGGGGCATTCTTGCGAATGCCCCTGCCACGGGATACAAGCTACTCAACTTGTGAGAAGAGTAGTTTCGGAAGGACCTTTATATCACTAAAAAAAAATCTTAAAGACCCTCTTGTTGGTCTGTTGCGACAATGATGCCAGTCTGCTATGCCTGAGAAATGCCATTCTGCAACTGAGCCGGTGTTACGTTACCAGCGCCAAAGATCATCTGAAGAGCGAAGATAAGTGCTGCAATTGTCATTGTCGTATTCCTTATGAAATGTGTTTTTTTGCGTTTCGAAATACGTTGTTGTATTTCGTAGTACAAAAATACCAGATCACAGGAACTAATATACGAACAGCTACTGCCTTTTTCTCACATAAAAATACAAGCAATCCTGCATTGTTTATGCATACCCACCCTATTTATACGAGATGATTTCTCTCAATGAACAACCTCTATCTCAATCTATTTGAATCAGTTATCAATAATTATGACTAACAGATTAATATTTAAGCTTTCTAATGATTTATCACAATTTCAGGCAATTTTTCGTTAGAAATTCTTTCAAAACTTGCTAAAAACGGCAAAAAAATTTGAAATCACTGCTCAGGCTCTCTGGTTTCATAAGGCAATACCCTGTCACGGGATTTGGAAAATGGTTTTTCTGCATTTTCCGGCGTTTTTTTCTGCCTGCTCAATGATTTCAATACAAAAATACACTCCCTGCCATCCGAATAATCAAACAGAAAAAATGTTATTATCACATGGTAGAATGTGCAACTTATTCTATAAAATTTCCATTTACATTTACGATTAAGCATATAAACAACTGTTTCAGCGCCTATAACTTCAACGAACAAAAGAGTTAAATTGCTTTAAAATGCCTTATGAAATACTTACGTGAAATAGTCCAAATTGTCACAAAATTTCGAGAATCAAAAGTTGAAATTGTCGATGATACTACTACGATTAACTCCGAAGATAACGTTGCAAAGCTCTTTTTGGGAATAAAAAATGGGTCTATTACCACTGATCAGAAGGCGGCAGAGCTGATTTATGGAAGTACTTTTCTTGATACAAAATATACATCTCTTAAAAATCGGTTAAAAAAAGGGCTTTTGAATAGTATCTTCTTCCTTGATATAAGAACCCCAGAGTATGCAGAGCAAACTGTAGCATTCTATAAAGTAAATAGAGATACCTTTGTTGTTAAAGTGCTGGCGAGACTCGGAGCACGTAATAGCGCCATAAAGAAAGCTGAAAGTAGCCTAAAAAATTCTCAAAAATTTCACCTCACGCCAAATACGATTGAATTTTTGCTAAGTCTAAGAAATTATAGCAGCACCTTTGGAAACGAAAAAGACTATGACCGATATGATGCTCTCTTAAAGACTGCACTAAAAACTTATGAAGCAGAATGTGTAGCTCAAGAATATAATGACCGACTGATACTTAAATTTGCTAAATCGTCTGCAGATCAACCGGAGATGAAAGGAATAGTAGAAGAATGGTGTAAGGAATTGGATGTCCTGAGAAGAAAATATGATTCATTTAACCTAAGTTACAACTACTTAAGATTGCAATCCCAGTCCTATCAAATTTCTCAAGAATATAGATCATCAGTGAATATTTGTACTGAGGCTGAAGGATATCTTGCCGCAAACCCACATCTATCAAATCCCACCAGAGTGGGTGAATTCGCATTACAGAAATTAATATGTTACTTAAATTTAAGGGAATATGAAAATGGGAAGGAAGCTGCCTCAAAATGTGCATCCGCATATCCGGAAGGTTCAAATAATTGGTTCATCTTTATGGAGTTGCATGTATATTTACTGATGCACACTGAGCATTTTAAGGAAGCGGAATCTGTTTATAATGAAGTTACTCAACATCCTCGCTATGTTTTTCAACCTGAGCATAAAAAGGAAAGCTGGCGATTACTTGAATTGTACTTGCGTTTTGCTTTGGGATCAGAATCAACAGACGCAACGCAAGAAGCGAAAACTCCGGCAATGTTCGATCTCAAGAAATTCTTGCGGGCTGTTCCATCATATACGGGAGATAAGCGAGGTTATAATGTAGCCATTCTTATTTTGCAAATCCTATACCTCTTGGATAATAATGATTTCAGCAACATCATCAGCAGGATGGATGCATTGCGCACATACCGTACACGTTATTTACGAGTTAGCTCGAATAAGCAAAGTGCTCTATTTTTCAAAATGCTTCAAATAATGGAAACAAATTCTTTTTCTTATGAAATTACGAAGCAGAAAGCACAAAAATATTACGATCGAATACTTAGCACAACGGCAGAATCATCTGAAATACAAGATGGGCCTCAAGTCCTTCCTTTCGATTGGCTTTGGAGGAAAATTCTTGAAATGCTGAAACAGAAAGAGGAACAAGGAATAATTCAGAAGGTCATAAAATAGAGAATTAAAAAGCCCTCATAGGAGGGCTTTTTAATAACACACATCAAAAATTTTGAATTTTTGAAATTACACCTTGAAGTTTTAAAGTCCTTCCTGCTGATCGGTAGCGACAATAATAATCCCGTCAACGGACACATTTACTTTTTTTCCGTTAGAAAGAGTTACTGTGCTTCTGCTGCCTTGTGCTGTGCTTTGCCCGTTGACGATTGCCCAGGTAATTCCGGTGCTGATATTCACATTGAATTGACCCGGTCCCGGTACGTTTACGTACACCGGTGCGCCAGATGACTGAAGAAGCGTTACAGTGCCGAGGCATTGCGTAGAATTATTCTGTATTGAAGCAGTAAATTCTGATTTCGCGATTACAGCAGTCGCTAAGGCGACGATGACGAGCGCGACGATGGAAATAGATCTGATATTTTTCATGTTTATATTCTTTATTATTTAAGTATTTTTCTTTAATTATGATCGCAACGAATCCCTCAGTTTTCCGCAGCTTAGGTTGCATCACCGGAAGCCCCCGTGGCGTGGCTCCTGTGATTCGGAATTCCCGCTGAATCCGTTGCTCTCGACAAAATAGATGACTTGTTTGTTCGGCTTTTCCCGGAAGACGTTAGAAAGCAAATGAATCTGCTTTCTTGGGCAAAGATCTTCCGGTTAAAACTCCACGTACAAATATACGCGAGGATAGCAAAAAAAGTAATAGCTCAGTTGCGAATAATCATGCTACAAGTAAGAAGGGGATGAACTTGAGTGTAAAAAGGATACGCTCAAATAAGAAGTGAAATATTTGGAGTGCGAAGAAAAGCCGAGAACGCAGAAAGAAAAATAAAAAGATAAAAGTAAGAAGCGAGAGCTATGGAGTATAGGACTAAAAATAAAGCGAAAACGAAGTAAAAAAAATAAGAAGTAAGATGTAAAGGGTTTGGAGTATTAAAAAGATAAAGCCCTCACTTGAGGGCTTTATTAATTCGGAATAATTAGTCTCTGTTATCAGAACTAATTAGCTTCTTGCTGGCAAGTGGCAACGATGATTTCATCATCCGAGAATGATACCATCACCATCTTACCGGATGGAAGCATAACCTCGACATCCTCTTGATGACGTAAAATGATCTGCCCGTTTATTACAACGCTTATAGGTCTTCCTGGAATAGTTATGGTGTAATGCCCTTTTCCGGGAATATTAATTGTCGCAGATGTTCCGTTATTACTATTAACGGTAACCGCGCCAAGGTCTTGATTTATTCTGTTCTTTATCAAGAAAGAACTGGTTGGTGCTGCTAAAACAGATGCCGCTAATGCAAACAATAACGTAATTGCAAAAACGGACTTCATGATGTTGTTTTTCATATGAGTTGCTTGTTGATAAATTTAAGTTAACTAATTGATTGCTAATGGTTTATCAAAAATCGCAGCGTCATGGGGAAACCTCCTGAATTTGAGATCTTATGGCGTATCTACTGATTTTTGTTGAACTTGGCAAAAATAATGCCTTCTTTCCTGCTGGCACTAACGAGAATCTATGGCTATTTACTAATGTAACCAGTTGGTTTCAATGCTGTTGCATATTGCAACACACCTTATCCAGCACGGTTTTGCAATACAAATATACGGAAATTTTCCCCCTATTCCAAGTAATCTACAAATTAAACAATGAGGTCCACTGAGCTTAAAGAAAAATGACGACCGATATTGAAATATATTTTAGAACTTTATGAAGCGGAAGGGGAGAGATTCGAACTCTCGGTACAGTTTCCTGTAACACACGCTTTCCAAGCGAGCCAATTAAGCCACTCTTGCACCCTTCCTTATTTATAGTATTTTTGCGCCCCTCGAAAAGCGATTAAGGGAGAAGCAAGTTCCCATTCTAAGTGAAAACGCTTAGCCTTTGAAACTTTTTCCTCATTTTTTTGTAATAAGTTACGATCAATGCTCAAAACAATCCGTTCAATATCAAGCAATCCCTCATTTGCAAGCGCAACGCGTTTGCAAATAGCTATGCGCTTTTTCGGACGGATCGTATTTGTTCTTTATCTCTCCCTCTTTATCTCTGATGCGATCAATATTGACGTACTCTTCGCCTCTTTGAAGGGCAACATTACTTTTGTTGATGATGCTTCCATCTCTGATTCTCTCTTTGATACAGGATCGCAACATCATTTCTCAGCATTCGACGCCCCTGTTTACTCAAGTACGCATCAAAAATTTGTATCCCACGACTGTCATAATATTGCCGGGAATAACCTCGTTAAGAATTTTATCTCAGAGGATGAGGATAGCCCCTGTATAGCCGATGCCATACTTTCATCTTCTTTCGTCGAACATGGCGAGTTACCGCGTCCCAAATCCGAGTCCGATGTTGATAGTATGATACCCGAACTCGACCGAACGATCTCCTACCAAAGAATTCTGATCTAAGCCCCCCTCCCAGCGAGCATCTCATGCTCTCTTCCGCAATTAAAATAACCTGATGAATCATGCGTAGGCGGATTCACAATATTTCTGATTATAATACTTAATTTTAAATTTTTTATGCAACCGCATATAAAAAGTACATCCACGATAAAATTGTGCTGCCTGCTCTTGGCTTTCGGCATAATAACAATGATGCTCACGAGAACGAGCGATGGACAAACACCGACGGCAGAGCAACTGACTATTAAACAAGCAATCAATGAGGCAACTGAGCACAATGCAAATCTTCGAGCTTTGAAATTCGAGACTGCTGCTGCTGAGGGAGATATTACGACTGCCGGACTAAGACCAAATCCGAGCCTTACACTCAACGGCGATATTTTACCCAGTGACGGATTAACACCTGCAAGCAAACAATATGGATTTTCTCTGGGAATACCATTTGAATTAGGTGGGAAACGCAATGCACGGTTATCGTATGCAAACTTACAGCACGATGTCACAGTATTGAGATATAGCGACATAATCCGGCAAATGGTCTTCTCAGTGAAAAGCACATATCTTGATCTTGTTACCTCTCAACAAAAGGCAAATGTAGCAGTAGGTAATCTTGCTCTTTTCGATTCTCTTGTATCTTTGAATCGAATCCGAGTCTCAGGTCAAGAGATCGCTTCGGTTGATCTGATGCGAAGTGAAGTTGAACGCGAAAAATTTGCACTTGATGTACTTGCTGCACAAGAACAAACTCGCTCAGTAATAACTGCACTTACCTCATTACTTGGAAGGAATGCAGCAAATGGTTCAAATACCGTTCAGGCAGATACGACTATCATTCCTCAGATCGCTACTATTGCCAATAATCCCCTGCCATCTTTAGATAGTCTCGTTGCAATTGCTACCGCCGAGCGAAGCGACATTAAGGCGTTGGTAAAGGCAGAGGAAGCAGCGAAGGCTCAGATAGAACTGGCTAAATCACTTGCAGCAATAGATCTTACTGTATCACTCGATGCTATTCGTCAACAACAAGTGACCTTTTGGGGCGCAAGTGTAAACTTTCCATTGCCGTTCTTTGACCGCCATCAAGGTGACATTCAAAAAGCTGAGGCGCAATCATCAGAAGCTGAGGTACAAACGCAAGGTGCTTTGCTACAATTACGCGCCGATATCACCAGCGCATTGAGTGATGCAAGAACGAAGCGAGAATCTTTAATTCGTTTGCGGGATAATATCTTGCAAAAATCCAAGTCTGTTCGTTCATCCGTTGAATATGCCTATGTGCATGGAAGCACCTCGCTCATTGATTACCTCGATGCAGTAAGAACGGAAAACGAACTTCATCAACTCTTTGTCGATGCGTTAGGCGCTTATGCAAAGAGCCTCATTACTTTAGATTTTTTAACAGGAAAGGATGTACTCTATGCAATTCAATAAAATGACATCAAGATTTTTCAAAGTCGCACAGTTTGCGCCGTTGGCTTTATTTTTTGCCTGCACTTCCGGAGAAAATCCGAAACAGGTGATCAATAGTGATACAGCAAGCATATCAAAACAGACCGCACCAAAAGTAACTGCAAACGGAGAAGAGATAATACTCTCTCCTATGGACTCTGCAGTTCATCTCATTGGAATAGACTCAGCCTCAATTAAGAAAGTGTCTGTGACAACGACATCGCCTGCGCGAATTGTATTCAGTATGACAGCTTCATCAGAGGGACCACCTATCCCGATCTTTGAAAGCAGTGATCTTACACAACTATTTACTGATTACAGCAAAACAACAAATGATCTTTCACGTGCAAAGCGTGAAGTTGAGCGTCTAAAAGATCTTTTCACTCATAATGCCGTGGCTGGTAAGGAAGTTATACAAGCAGAAAGTGATCTGCGTACGACTGAAGTTGCTTTAATGGGATTAAAATCACGTTTACTTGCTTCTGGTCTTGCACCAAATGAGCTTGTAAAACTTCCCCCTGATATTTCCCTTCTTATTGCAAATGTACCTGAATCAGAAATATCAAATGTCCAACTCGGTGAAGATTCACAGATCGAATTCGACGCTTATAAAGGGCAGACCTTACACGGAAGAGTTATTGATATTGGAAAAGCGCTCGATCCTTCAACCAGAACATTTAATGTGCGAATCAGTCTCGGAGATAAAAGTCACACACTCCGTCCGGGTATGTTTGCAAAAGCTTCGTTTGGTACAGATATTGTGAAGCGATTTGTGGTGCCAACTGAAGCAGTCGTTTCCGTCCAGGGAAAATCTTATGTCTTCGTACAAAAAGATGAAAGAACTTTCGTTCGCCGTGAGGTCGTCCTTGGTGCACAAACAGGTGATTCGTTCATCGTTCTTTCAGGTCTGACACAAGGTGAGCCAGTTGTCACTCGTGGATCTATTCTGTTAAAAGGTCTCAGTTTCGGTTCATAACATTTAAGAAAGTAATAACATGATTCGTAAGCTTGTACATTTTGCTCTTAAGCAGCGCACACTAACTGTACTTTTAGGACTGGTAATTATTGTTGGCGGTATTGCCTCTTATTTAACACTAAAGATTGAAGCATACCCAGACGTCGCTGACACTGAAGTAGATGTTATCACGAAATATCCCGGAAGAGCTGCTGCAGAAGTTGAGTCACAGGTAACAATACCGATCGAGCGAGCGCTAAATTCCGTACCTCGGGTCGTAAACCGCAGGTCAAGAACTATCTTTGGTCTTTCGATAGTAAAACTCACATTCGATGAAGGAACGGATGATTATTTTGCTCGTCAGCAAGTCATCGAAAAATTGCGTGATGCAGACATTCCGGATGGGCTCACTCCGGGGTTAGCGCCTCTCTCCACTCCAGTTGGAGAAATTTACCGATATGCTCTTGAAGGAAAACCGGGGATATCAGCAATGGATCTTCGGACGCTACAGGATTGGGTAGTTGTTCCAAAACTTTTGCAGGCAAAAGGTATTGCTGATATCAGTAATTTTGGAGGACTCGTCAAACAGTACAGCGTTGTTGTTGACCCAATCCGATTACGAAAATATGGTCTCACGATCAATGCAGTACAAAATGCAATTCAAGCTAACAATGCAAATACTGGCGGAAACATGATCGAGCGCGGAAGCCAAGGGCTGGCTATCCGAGGAATAGGGAGAATTGAAACAGCAGATGATATAGGCTCAATCGTTTTGCAAAGCAGTTCTGCAACAGGAATCCCGATTTACATTCATGATATTGGTACTATTGAGATCACTGCACTTACTCCCAGCGGAATTCTCGGATATAGTGATAATATAAGAAAAATTGATGAAGCTAATGGAGTTCAGGGACTCGTGCTGATGCGCCGAGGAGAAAACCCTTCGGAAGTTATAAAAGGCTTAAAGGAAAAACTTGAAGAAGTTAAGCAAGCACTGCCTGAAGGTGTGCAAGTAATCACACTTTATGACCGCACAGAACTTGTCGATAATACTCTTCATACAGTAAGCCATACGCTTATCGAAGGCGTCACTATCGTAATCGTCATCTTGCTTTTCTTCTTAGGAAATGTGCGTGCTGCCTTGCTTGCAGCTGTAACGATTCCACTCTCACTTCTTTGGGCATTTATTGTGATGCGCTTCACGGGAATTCCTGCTAATTTGCTTTCTCTTGGCGCGATAGATTTTGGAATCATCGTTGACGGTGCGGTTATCATGATCGAAGCGATCATGCGGCGGTTGGTTCATACTCCACTTGAAGAACGAGAACATAAAGGCACGATGAGGCTTATCATCGAAGCAACACAAGATGTTGACCGGCAAATATTTTTCTCGGTTATAATCATCATCCTTGCCTATTTACCTCTTTTTACTCTTACACGAGTCGAAGGCAAGTTATTCTCACCTATGGCATATACGCTCAGTTATGCTATCGCGGGCTCATTGCTTCTGGCGCTAACGATAGTACCTGTGCTCGCAACATATTTTTTCAAATCAGGCAAAATCAAAGAGTGGAGAAATCCGATCTTTGAGTTTCTACAAAAGATCTATGGGAGTATCACAGGAATTCTCCTTGCAAATCGCAAATTAGTTATTGGTATTGCCGTACTTATTGTTTCAGCTTCAGCATATCTTGGTTTAAGCCTTGGTACTGAATTTCTACCTGAACTTGATGAAGGAGCAATTGTTATTCGAACCGTTTTACCGGCTGGAATCTCTCTATCAGAAGCATCACATTATCCACCGCTCATTCGTGAGGCAGTAAGTCCATATCCTGAAGTCCGTGCTGTAATAACACAGCTTGGACGTAATGATGACGGCACCGATCCTTATGGACCAAACCGCATTGAAACCCATATAGAACTGACGCCCTATGACACTTGGCCGAATGGCATGGATAAACATAAACTTGTTGATGAAATAAAAAAGAAACTTCAAGCAAAAATTCAAGGTGCACTCTTTAGTTTTTCACAACCAATTCTTGATAACGTTACCGAAGCTGTAACTGGCTCCTCTGCCGATCTTGCCGTCCTTGTCAATGGTAATGACCTCGGCAAACTTCGTAGATATGCTGATACGATCTACCACACAATTAAAGAAATCAAAGGAGCTACTGATTGCGGTATAGAAGAAGAAGGCGATCAAGCCCAATTGCGTATCAAGGTAAATCGTCAGGCGGCAGCACGGTACGGAATCAATGTCCGCGACATCGAAGATGTCATCGAACTTGCTGTTGCCGGAAAACCTGTTTCAAATCTTTATGAAGGTGAGCGGAAGTTTGATATTATTGTCCGCTATCAGGCAAACACTCGCTCGACGGTTGATGAAGTATATCATCTCGAAGTTACATCACCAACCGGGCAACGCATTCCTCTATCCGAGCTTGCCGATATTTCTATCGAAGACGGTTCAACGATCATCGCACGCGAAGATGGGCATCGGCAAGTTGGCGTTCGAACAAATGTTCGTGGAAGAGATCAAGGTTCATTCGTAGAAGAAGCACAGAAAAAAGTAGCCTCTGTTCTGCATTTGCCGCAAGGATATGATGTCGATTGGGGCGGACAGTTCGAAAACCTTACTCGAGCAAAAAAACATCTACAATTCATTTTGCCGATCACGCTCTTCCTGATATTCTCGCTTTTATTCATGACGTTCAAATCAGCAAAATATGCGCTGATTGTTTTAGTAAATGTTCCGCTCGCACTTGTCGGAGGTGTGGTTGCCTTGTGGCTTCGAGGTATAAACATCTCCGTCTCGAGCGGAGTGGGATTTATCTCCCTTTTCGGTGTCGCAGTAATGTCAGGAGTATTGCTCATTAGCCGCTTCAATCATTTACGAATTCATGAAAAGCTCAATCTGCATGATGCCGTCATGCGAGGCACAGAAGAAGAATTGCGTCCGATCTTAATGATGATGCTCGTTGCGATGCTGGGACTGATTCCGGCATCTCTTGCAACAGGTATCGGCTCAGATGTACAGCGTCCTCTTGCAACAGTAATTGTCGGAGGTCTTGCAAGTGCTCTTATTCTAACTTTGCTTGTGCTTCCGGCTCTCTACTATCAAATAGAACTCCGCTCCAAGCAAAACGAACTTGCTGTTGCAATGGAGTTAGAAGAACTTGAAGAGAAAATACAAATCAGAGAGTTACAAGATGAACATGATAAGAATCTGTTAAGCAATTCTTAAATTTCTAAAAAAAAGGGGCACATAGAATGTGCCCCTTTGATTTATGAAAGACATGATAGTTTTGGTTATACAACTGCAACGCGTCTATTCTCAGCAACCCATTTCTTAATGTATTCTGCAATAGTTGACATCGGTGCGCCCGGAGTAAAAAGTTGACCTATTCCGACTTTCTTTAATTCTTCGGTATCGTCGTAAGACATAATGCCACCTCCGGTGAGGAGTACATCATCGAGACCTTTTTCATTCATGAGTTTGCGGATACGGGGAAAAAGCGTCATGTGCGCACCGGAGAGCATTGAGATGCCGATAACATCAACATCTTCCTGCAATGCGGCTTCGACGATCATATCGGGTGTCTGGCGAAGTCCGGTATAGATGACTTCCATTCCGGCATCACGAAGCGCTGCCGCAATAACTTTCGCGCCGCGATCATGACCATCTAAACCCGCCTTAGCGATTAAAACTCTGATTTTTCTATCCATGATGGGATGTTAACAAAGAAGATACTGGAAAATATCCTTAGTATTTTCTGACGCAAAACTTGGATATATGCGATTTTTTTTGTATATTTGCCTTTTCGAATTCCTAACGTCGCCATGAAAGTACTTTCTTGCATTGTATTCTTTCTTACTTTTGCTTCTTCTGTATTCGCACAAATCCCGCGTGCGATTTCCTATCAAGGCATTCTGGCTGATAAGAAAGGCGTTGTAGTAATTGACGGAGATCATCAACTTATTCTTACGTTATATCCCACGCGAACCGGCGCTGTATTCGTTTACAGTAAGACTGCCACCGTGACAACGAAGAACGGCATCTTCAACGTGTTGCTTGATTCGATTCCCGCAACGGTACTATTCGATAAACAATACTATCTTGGCATCATCATTGATGGCGGTACGGAATTAAGTCCGCGCACCCCGCTTGCCTCGGCTCCTTATGCGTTGAACATGAATACATCCACTTCAGCCGGTATTACAGAAGTGAAGAATACCGATGCATCAATCAGCTTATCAAATGGCACCGGACCTATTGTCCAGATCGCTGTTGCAACGAATGGTATTTCATCTACGAAGATCGCTGATCTTGCCGTTACAGATGCAAAGATCAGCTCCGTAAGTTGGTCAAAGATTTCCGGCATTCCTACGACGTTCACACCTGGAGGAATTGCAGGGGGTGATCTCAACGGCAATTATCCGAATCCCTCACTTAAAGTTACAGGTGTCGTTGCAGGAAATTATACAAATGCTGCGATCACTATTGATTCGAAAGGCAGAATAACTTCTGCTTCGAATGGAAATTCCGCATTAAATCTTCCCTATAGCGGCACCGGAGTAAGTACTAGCTCCACCTTTTCCATAACAAATACTACAAATGCTCAGAATGCTACAGCTATTCAAGGATTAATATCTACTACAAGCTCTCAGATAAATCCTCCACTTGGGGCAGCAATTCTCGGTTCTAATACGAATAATTCTGCACTGTTTAGTGTGTATGGAGTTGTGGGAAAAGTCAATTCTGGGTTTGCAAATTCTGCAGGTGTATATGGTTATAATGGAGCAATCACAGGCGGGACAGGTGTGACAGGATCCGGATTCATCGGGGTAGGAGGAATTTCAACAGTCCAAAATTCGGCAGGTGCCGGGATCTATGGCGTAGGTTTGGGGGCAGCAGGTTCATACTCTGGTTATTTCACTGGTGGGCAAGGAGTTTTTATCGCGGGCAACTCGGTAGTAACCGGTTCTAAATCAGCAGCGGTTCCTATCAAGAACGGTACAGAGTTCAGAAAACTCTATTGCGAAGAAGCGACGGAGATATGGTTCAATGATTACGGTACTTCTCATTTAATAAATGGAAAAGCGACTATTCAACTTGATGATATTTTCCTGAACACCGTAACGATTGATGTGAACAATCCGATGAAGGTTTTTATTCAGATGAATGGAGATTCTTATCCTGTCTTTGTGAAGAAAGGAATGACGAGCTTTGATGTTATTGAAACTTCAGGAGGTATATCAAATGCTTCGTTCGATTATCGGATCGTTGCAAAACGGAAAGGGTTCGAGAATCAAAGACTGGAGACTGTCGCTATGCCAAATTTTCCGAACGTTGAAAATAAATACTGAATGATTATTTTTTTTAACAACTACTTTTTTCACATTCACAAAAAATCATAATGGTTAATCTATTCAGAATCCTGCATATCTTTTTTGCATCAATGCTCATCGCACTTTTACCGATTGCAATAATAATGTTAGGTAGAATGAAGAGCACGAAAGGAACCCCTGCCGAACTGACGGTCATGGCAAACCTGAATCTCATCGGGAAAACATTGGGTATGATCGGTGGTATAGGTATTCTTATAACGGGTGGAGCACTCGTTGGAATTGAAAGCTATAAATGGTTTTCATTCTCTGAATTCCCCTGGTTAGCTTGGAAGCAGACCATCTTTGTTGTTATCCTGCTGATTAATTTCGGAATCGTGATGCCGACAAGCAGAAAAATGAGTAAACTCATTGAAGAAAGAGTTGCTGCCGGAGGAACAGGAGGCGCGACAGAAGAGATCAGAGCACTCGGAGCAAGAATAGGAATGTTCGCCCCGATCATGAACTTGCTCGGACTTGTAGCAATGGTGTTGGGTACATCAAAGGGAATCTTCTAAATGTATTTCAGTAGAGATGTGCCACAGCGCATCTCTACTGAAGTTCTTCGACGTAATGTAATTCTTTCCCATAGGTCTCCTCCATTTTCCACAATGCAAGAAATCCGATGAGCATGGTGATTCCACCAACTGTTAATGCACTTCCACTGATCCCTAACGGATCTCTTAAAAAATTAAAAAGCGCTGTGATCGGCACCACAGCTCCGCGCACAAAATTTGGCGCTGTCGTTGTGACTGTTGCACGAATATTTGTGCCGAATTGCTCGCTTGCGATTGTCACAAACATTGCCCAGTATCCTGTTCCGAATCCGAGCAATGCGCAGATAAAATAAAATCCTTCAATAGAAATTGGTGAGAAAATAAAATACGAAGCAATGAAGATTCCGGTCATCGTCAGGAAAATATACATCGCTTTTTTCCTGCTTCGAAGTTTATAAGTTATGAAACCTGATAGTACATCACCCATCGAAAGTCCGAAATACGAGAACATCACCGCTTTTCCTGCAACAGGAATTTGGGTCATGCCAAAGGCTTTGCCGAATTCCGGAGAGAAGGTGATAAGAATTCCGACAACGAACCACGTCGGCATTCCGATGCCGATGACGCGTAGATATTTTAAAGTATTTTTTCGAGAGGAAAATAGTTTGAAAAAATTTCCACGCGAGACATTTTGCTTCTTGACAAATTCAAACATACCTGATTCATACACTCCGATCCTCAAAGCAAGCAAAGTGAATCCCATGCCTCCACCAATAAAGAAACACGTTCTCCAACTGAACGCATCTCCTACAAGCGCGGCAAGAACAGCGCCAAGTACACCAATGCCGGCGATAACTGTTGAACCCCAGCCTCGTGATTCTTTTGACATGATCTCGCAGACTAAGGTAACGCCCGCTCCAAGTTCACCTGCAAGTCCGATACCTGCAATGACGCGAAGCACGGCATACATCTCCACACTTTGTACAAAGCCGTTGGCGATATTTGCAAGCGAATAGATGATGATCGAGCCGAAGAGCACAGAAATTCTTCCCTTCTTATCACCGAGTATACCCCAAAGAATTCCGCCGACAAGCATTCCGCCCATCTGCATTGAGAGCAGCATGGAACCGGTGCTGAGCAGATCAGCTTCAGCAACACCCATACTTTTTAGACTGGTAATGCGAACGATGCTGAAAAGCAGAAGATCATAAATATCAACGAAATATCCCAGCGCTGCAACAAGCACGGCAAGATTAATGACACGCTTTGGATGTGGGGTTATTGTGTGAGTCATTCCTTAGAAAAGTTATCGCACTTCCAATCCGCTCGCCGTTTCTGTGATCGGCATGACAAGTGCAACGGGTCCTTTCTCATCATTGACTGCAAGCAGCATTCCTTGCGACTCTATTCCCATCAATTTTGCAGGAGCAAGATTGGCAACGACGACGATTGTCTTGCCGATAAGATCTTCAGGTGAATATTTTTCTGCAATGCCGGCAACGATCTGTCGCTGCTCATCGCCGATCATGATCTGAAGTTTCAGAAGTTTTTTGGATTTCGGAACAGCCTCAGCCTCGATCACTTTTGCAGTTTTTAATTTGATGCGTTTGAAATCATCAATGGTGATCTGCTCTCCCTCTACTGCTGCGGGACGTACCTTCTGCGCTTCGGCTACTATCGCAGCCTTCTCAAATTGCTCTGACATTTTTTGTAATGATTGAATTTCGTTTTCGATCTGTGAGTCCTCGATCTTAGGAAAAAGAATTTGTACTTCACCAAGAACATGACCTGGTTTGAGCTTCGGTTCATAAGCATTATCCCACGTATCATTCGCCGACGAGTAGTTCAACATCGCTTCGATCTTTTTACTCGTTGAAGGAATAACCGGGCTAAAATAAAAAGCTATTGCACGAAGTGTTTCCAACGAGTGGTAAATTGAAAATGCCGTCTTCTCAGGATTTTTCTTAAAGGATTTCCACGGTTCTTCGTCGTTGATAAATCTGTTCCAATCACGTACCAGATCCATCGTATGCTTTACCGCTTCGCGAAGTTTGAAAGACTCATAGGCAGATGCAACTAGCTTTGCTGTTATTTCGGAACTGACATAGCCCGACGGAAGATTCTCTTTCTTAAATTCTTCATTTAGCTCCGGTACTTTTCCGTCAAAATATCTGTGTGCAAAAGTGAGTACGCGGTTTGCATAATTGCCGAGAATATCTGCAAGTTCTCCATTCGTATGTGCCTGAAAATCTTTCCATGAAAAATCCGAATCTTTCGTTTCAGGCAAATTGCAAGCGATGGTATAGCGGATAAGATCGGAATCATATCGCTGCAAGATCTCATGTGGCTCAATAGTCCAGCCGCGAGATTTGGAAAGTTTGCGCCCTTCCAAATTCATAAACTCATTCGCCGGCACTTGTGTCGGTAATCTTAATTTAAAATCGCCTTGCTTATTGTAGCCTAGCTCCATTGCCGGAAACATGATCGTATGGAAGACGATATTATCTTTTCCGAGGAAGCAAACCCATTCCAAACTTTCGTCATCGCTCCACCATTTTTGCCAATCGTTGGGGAGAAGTTCTTTCGTTGCGGTGACATAGCCAATAGGAGCATCAAACCAAACGTAAAGCACCTTACCTTCGGCATTCGTAAGAGGAACAGGTACTCCCCAATCGAGATCGCGAGTGATGGGGCGATCTTGCAAGCCAACTTTCAGCCAGCTTCGCGCTTGCTGGACAACAGTCTCGCGCCAAATCCCAGACTTTGATTCAATGTATTTGCTTAACTCATCCTGAAAAGCGGAAAGTTTGAAATACCAATGCTCTGTTTCTTTCACAATAGGAATTGAGCCTGTTACTTTCGAGCGAGGATTGATGAGTTCGGTTTGATTGAGATAGGTGCCGCAATTATCGCATTGATCACCGCGCGCTTCGACATTGCCGCAGACGGGGCACGTACCTTCGACATATCTATCAGGCAAAAACATTTTTGCTTCCTGATCATAAAGCTGCGGCTCGGTCTTTGCCGTAATAAATCCATTCTCTTTTAAGCGAAGGAAAAAATCCTGCGCCATTGTGCGATGCTCATCGGATGATGTTCTGCCATAATGATCAAATCCAATGCCGAGCTTTTCGAATGTCTTTTTATTCAGCTCATGGTAGCGGTCAACGATGACCTTCGGCGAGACCTTCTCCTTATCAGCGCTGATGGTAATCGGAACGCCATGCTCATCGGAACCACAAATAAAAAGGACATCTTCGCCGCGGAGCCGCTTATAGCGCACATACATATCCGCCGGAACATACACACCGGCAAGATGCCCGATATGGATAGGTCCGTTAGCATACGGCAAAGCAGCAGTGACAAGCGTTCTCTTAGCGTTCGGCATTCAGAAATGAATAATAAAGTGCAAATTTACGGAGAAGTCCGATATCCGGAGTCCGATGTACAATCTCAACGGTTTTTCAAACATTGCCGTTCGATTGCAATAGGTCATAGATATTTGCACTTGTTTTTGGAATGAGGATGTTGTATATTTGCAATAAAATTACCTCTATGAAATGGATCTATCTTCTTTTTTTATTTTCTCTTCCCCTTGTAGGGAAAGCTCAAGTTCGTGCAAATAAGATCATTATTGAAGTCGAAGGTTTCAAAGTTCAAAATTTTTATATCCTTCATCAGCAGCCTCCTATGCAGGACGAAGTATTAATAGACACAATATCAGCCCTTTATTCTTTATATGCGGACTCTGATGTTGTTGTCAAGGATACTTTTATTTCTATCAAGTTATCCGGCAGATCACTTTATAACGGCATAGGTCCTTCCGTTATTGATTGGTCTTACAACATAGATATTGAATTAGATACTGTTTTGAGAGTGATAAAAAATCTAAATTACAACTCTTCGCAAAAATGGTACTATAATTACCCACCTGATGACTACTATTTTTGGTCTGATCCAATTAAAGGATTAAGCCTTAAAAGCGTTTCTTACCATATTTCTAAAACAAAGGATACTCTCAGCATTTATTTAGATACATCTACGCTTCGTAACTCTCTTTTTGAAGTTAGTAACTATGCTCTTGACGCAACACGTCACACTTATTCGCAATTAACGAATTCAAATCTCTTAAAAATTGAAGACAATGCATATATAAGCGTTAAAATTATTGGATCATTTCCCCTTGGAGTTAATACTACTTCTCAGGCTAAAAGCGATTTTTTTTCTATCTATCCATCATCAAGAACCATAAAACTACTTGCGCAAACAATAAAGCAAAATCAACCCCTGCCCTGCTACGACATCCTCGGAAGAAAGTATAATTTAGAATTTCTCGGCTCGGATGAGAATTCAAGCACATATTCGGTTAGGTCTTTGCGGGCAGGAGTCTATTTTGTGAATGATGGAAAAGAGACATCAAAGTTTATGATTGCGGAATAAGTGCCTGCTCCATATCTATCACCATTTGCAGAACGACCGGGCGTAATTGCACTTGCAGTCTCACATTCCTCTGCGCGATCTCGACTGAGCGCAGAGCCTTCACAATATTTTTTGGCTCTCCGAATCTTCCGGTGAATCTCTTGAGGTCTTCGATCTGATCGTTATTAAAAATAAATTCTTCACTCCCAGATGAAAGCGCAAGTGCATCCCGCAGCCAAAGCGTGAGAAGATGCAGAAGCTGTTCGACAGTCTGACGCTTTTCAAGGAAAGAACCGCCGCCTGCTCGTGGAAGAAAATTATCTATTTCGCTGAGTGCATTCTTTCGGCTTCTCGACAACCCCATTCTCAAAAGCTGCACCACTTGTTTACGAAGTTCGGCTACATTTTCATTCACAAAACTTCGTGCAACAGAATAACTTCCTCCCGCAAGCCTTGCAAGAAACTCTGCCTGAGGTCTTTCGATTTCGTCACGTTCGACAAGCGCATCAGCGATCTCGGTGGGTGTCAATTGGTCGAACCGGATATCCTGACATCGAGAAAGGATCGTAGCATAAAAACGTCCGGGATTCGAACTTGTTAGAATAATAAGCGTATTGTCATGCGGCTCTTCGAGGGATTTCAAGAATGCATTCTGTGCTTCGCGTCGCATCGTATCAGCTTCACTGATAAAGACGATTCGCTTATTGCCACCAGTCACACTTCGTGATAACTGCAATCGCAGATCGCGGATCTGTTTGATATTAATTGTCAGTGCCTTCGGAATTTCAATATTGTGATAAGAGTCGGCAGCCTTTGCCTCGATCTGTTCACGAACAAGATCAACTTTGCTGACCTCATCTTCATCGTCGGATGAGCGTTCTTCTTTTGCAGAATCCCTTGCAAGTGCAAATACAAAAACCAACAACTGTGAAGTGAGCGCCGAGATCTGTTTGCAATTTGCGCATTCGTCGCATCCTTCCAAGCCTTTCATGGAAGGTTCGAGGCAATTCAGAGCTTTTGCAAGCTCAATCGCAACGGCATCTTTGCCGACTCCTTCAGCTCCGGTAAAGAGATATGCGCTCGGCAATTTCTTTGATTCCAGCGTCTGCCGAATGATCTTTTTGACTCTATCTTGTCCGATAACGTTTTTCCACATAGGGCAAAAATACGGGTATAGAGACGCATGCCTCCATCGTTCGCGTATTTTTGCCTTATGCACATCAGCACTACAACCTGGAAATGGCTTCTTATCGGAGCGGGACTTGCACTCCTGTTAATGATGCTTGCCTACCCGTTCGGCTACGATCAGGCAGCATTTATGGTCGGCGGCGAGATGACGGTGAAGCACGGTGCTATCCCCTATCGCGATTTTCTCGATACGAAACCGCCGATCATTTTTCTTATCTATGGATTTTCATCAATCATCTTCGGGCATCATGAATGGTCTATCCGCGCATTCGATGTGCTCTTTCATATCGTTACGCTATTTTATTTTTTTAAAATATTAAAGCGCACACTCGCTGACGAAAATCTTGCTCTCTTTACAGTATTCCTTTATGCTCTCATTTATTCAGCCGGAGGGTATTGGATGACAGCACAGGCAGAAAGCTTTGCTTTGCTTCCTTCTCTTATAGTTTTCGATTGCACCGAACGTGCTCTTAATAATAAGAGGCTACTTGCACTTGGTATTTATGCCGGACTTGCATCAGCAATTCTCTTCCTTCTTAAATTCACATTTCTGACCGTTCCGATAGGAGCGTGTTTGTATATTCTGTTCCAATCGAAAAATGTAAAACGCATTCCTTGGAAGTATCTATTGGGTATGATTATCGGTTTTACTATCCTTACCGGTGGCTATTTAGAGTATCTGATAGCAACGCATACATTTACTCGGTTTATTGAATCGCTAGAGTGGCTCAAAGGATACGCAGCGATTGATCCGCTCTTCAGTTCTCATACGATCGGCGAACTGTATTTTAAGCAATTCCCTTTACGGTTGGTCGGCGCGTTCAGTTTAAGCGGAATCGTTTTGGCGGCTATCGGAATGATGAAATTCTTTCAAGACCGCTCAAAAAGATCTGATACTTCGGATACGAATGAACATTCACCGCTTCTGCATTTATTCTTTCAGTTAATGCTCGGGTTGATCGCAGTTCTTTATGAACGAAAGTTTTTTCCGTATCACTTCTCTCGCACCTACTGGGCTTTTGTCCCATTCATTGCCGTCTGTCTAAGCGGAATGAAAACAATGTTGAGCAATTATTCTGTCCGGTGGAGAATGATCAGTGTTTCTTCGCGACTACTCAGATGCTTGGCAGTTTTTTTATTGTGTGCTACACTTGTGTTTTATTCAACTGCTGCGCGAATAATCTCGCAGCCTGCACATTGGATGTATATGCGCCTATCCGGTGGCGATGTTGCCGCTGATGTTCAATCAAAGATGGAGCAGTACTATTATAAAGAGGAGCAACAACTCGCAAATCATCTGCGACCTGTAATGAAAGCTGATGATAAAATATTCGTCTGGGGAAATAGCATCGGCATTTATTATTTCCTCGAAAAATATCCGACTACTATTGTGCTAACAAATACTCCGCTCATCACCGAGTGGACACCTCAGTCATGGAAGGATACATTGATACATCAACTGAACACAAATCCTCCGCGCTTTTTTATTGCAGAGTCCGGCGACGACAGAGAATATATCACCGGAACAAAGCTCGATTCATGGCAAAACCTGAATCAATGGGATTCGCTAAGAGATTTTGTAAAAGTGCAATATGATCTGAAAGATTCTTTAGGTCATTTCCGAATCTTCGAACATAAATCGTTTTAGATCGTCTTCTCAAATACTCTATATCTCTTGTATGCCTCGCCTTGCATCGTTTCAGCGGCGCGAGTCATAGCAGTATTATTCTCCAATACCCATGACGCTTCGCCGAACTTCATGCCGTTTTTCTGCGCACGTTCAAGTGTTTCTCTGTATAGCAACGCATCTATTCCTCTGCCATGATATTCCGGCAATACTCCAAGCAGTACGATACGCAATGTATCAATCGCTTTCTTATTGGACATTAAATTCATAATTGCCGTCGGCAGATTCATTGTTCCTTTCGGAATTGTTTTTCCTGCCTTGAAGGATTGATTAATATCGGGCAATGTCAAAGTAAATCCGATCGTCTCAACCGAACCATCCGCCTTTTTCTTTTCGGCAAAGAGTACATATTCCGGTTCGATGATCTGCTTTAATTCAGATGCAAGCATATCGATCTCGGCATCATCGAGCGGCACTGCGCCCCAATTATCTTCCCAACCGCGTGCGTAAAGATCTTTAATCAGCCGCACGTCTCTCTCGAAATTTTTCATATCGAGATTACGAATCGTCACTCCGCCTCTTTCGCGCATCATATCAGTTACGCGTTTCAGCTTTGGAGTAAGAGTTTTCTCGGCATCGAGTTTCCATGCAAGCATATCCTCAGCTTTACCGTAACCTGCATGCTCGATAAGTGTGCGGTAATATGGCATACTATACGGCATCATAAATGCCGGAGTATGCTCGAAGCCACCGATCAGCAAGCCAACTTCATCATTGATCGAAGGGCTGATTGGTCCGCGAATAGCATTCATCCCTTTTGAGACAAGCCACTCTTCGGCTTTCTTAAAAAGTGCATCGGCAACTTCCTGATTATTCACGCTTTCAAAAAATCCGAAGAAGCCAACTCTATCCTTATGGACTTTATTATGATTGTGATTGATGATCGCTGCAATGCGCCCGACAGGCGAGCCATTATCTTCAGCAATAAAAAATTTTGCTTCAGCGTGTTTATAGAACGGATTCCGCTTCTCATCGATCAGGCGCATTTTATCCATTTCAAGCGGTGGCACCCAGTTCGATTCATTCGAATAAATATCCCAAACCATGCGCATGAAACGAAGTTTTTCTTTACGCGATTCGGCTTCGACGATTTTTGGTTTACCATCAAGTTTGTACTCAACTCCCGATGACCTCGTCATTCCAGCATCAACTGCAGACGATTCATCTTCTGTATCGAGCACTCCAACTTCTTCGCCGATCTCTTGAAAGAGTTCGAGAATGCGATCAAGATGCCATTTCTCATGCACTGCCATATAGCTAGTGCGCATCATCTGCATTCCTTCCGGTACACCCGGTACAATAAATGCATTGACAAAAACTCCTGCATCGAAAAGTTTACGCCAGAAAACGAATGTCTTTATGTCATCACCGACAATAACGGGTACGATAGCACTCGAATTCTCAATGATCTTAAAACCAAGCTCTTTAAAGCCTTTGCGCATATAGTCCGCATTGTCAATCAGCCGAGTCATTAATTCCGGTTCTTCGCGGAGGATCTGAAGCGCTTTTAGTGCTGCCGCAACAGAAGAAGGCGCAGGACTTGCAGAAAAAATAAGTGCGGGAGAAGTATGCCTGATAAAATCTATCACCTTTGCATCGCCGACAACAAAGCCACCCAAGCTGGCAAATGATTTGCTGAACGTCCCCATTGTCAGATCACACTGATCGACAACTCCATAGTGGCTTGCAACGCCTCTGCCGCCAACTCCAGTTACTCCGGTTGCATGAGCATCGTCGCACATCACATGAGCATTATATTTTTTTGCAAGACCAATGATGTGTGGAAGATCAACCATCTCGCCTGTTGTCGAAAAAATACCGTCGGTGACGATAAGCTTTCCGGCATCAATCGGAATCTTTGACAAACGTCTTTCGAGGTCAGCCATATCATTATGATTATAGCGGACAACTTCACCGAACATTCCCTTCGCCATCAAATTTCCGGCTACGATACAGGCATGATTATCTTTATCGCTGATCACATAATCACCGCGCTGCACGAGAGTCGGGATCACACCTTGAGCTGTCTGATAACCAGTAGAAAAAAGCAGGCATGATTCTTTACCGAGGAAATCGGCAAGCTCTTCTTCGAGTTGGTTATGAAGTTTGATAGTTCCAGTTAGATAGCGAGAACCCGAGCATCCTGTGCCATATTGATCAATCGCTTTTTTTGAGGCTTCTTTGACACGAGGATCAATCGTCAATCCTAAATAGTTATTCGAGCCTGCCATGATGATCTTCCGACCATTGAGATGGACGACAGGTCCTTCGTTGGCATCAAAGGCATGAAAATAAGGATAGTATCCCGCAGCCTTGACATCATCGGCGCGTGTAAAATCGTATGCTTTCTTAAATAGATCCACTTGTCTGGTTTGTTTCGAGTATTAAAGTACAAAAATACGGCTTTATTGCGGCGGGGTTTCGGCGAGTGATTATTACACCAAAATTTAATGAAACAATTGACAGGCTCTGGTGTTCTAAAAGAACAATAAAAATCACATTTTACACAGAATGCGACACCCCAAAATTCCTCTTATACTTTGCGTTCTCTATTTCTTCTTTATGGGCTGTCAAAGCACAAAAGAAGCCAGCTACATTGCTCAGGATGTTTCCTCGTTCCACGATAAAAAGATCACCGCTATTACGCTTAAAAATGGCGAGGTACGCGAATATGATAACGTCGGTGGTAGATATTATGAAGAAAAGTCTGACACAGGCTTCGTACGAAAGATCATCGGATTTGATGCCATCGGAACAGCTCTGAATATAAATCTTGATCGTGTGCTCGAAGTTCAATCCCAAACAACAGAAACTAATGCCGCCGGCACAATTCTTACTGTTATATTCGTTGCAGCAGCAGGCATATTGCTCTTAGGACTTGCTATTCTTTCTGGTTTTAGATAGAGTTAAATATTACCTTAATCCTTATGCATTACTTCAATAGAACCCTTGTCATATTCTTTTTCCTTTCAGCTTTCACTTTGCAAGGCTACTCGCAGAACGCACCGAAGAATGAGAGCTACGCGCTGATCTTTCCAAAAATCGGTGATGGCTTTGCAGCAAATATTCTTCGCTTCGAGAAAGATAGCATCGTCGTTTTCACCAATGATTTTAAGTCCCTCGCAAAGAAAGATATCGGCAAGATCATTCTCCATGCCAAGAAAGCAGGCGGCAAAGGATTTATCGTCGGCTCGATACTTGGAATTTACGGAGTAAACTACTGGCTTGGCACAGCCACCGGACAGCCCGGCGGATTCTTATGGGATCAGATTTATGGAAGCAGATACAACAATTCGTCATATTATTACGCCTCCTCTCCTTTTGGAGCAATAGGAATTGTACTTCTGGGAATTGCAGCCGGCGGTGGGATTGGATTTATAACCGATCAGGGGCGGGAAGCAAATTGGGAAACTACATTCCTCTTCGGCGGAAGTCAACAAATGCAAGATGAGGAATGGGAGAAGGCACAAAATGCAATTGATCATAAGGCAGCACGATCAAAATTTCATCTGAATATTTCCGGAGGATTGGTAATTCCTCAAGTCACGAAAGCATATCGTGATCAGCTTATTTCAGCAGGTTATACCTCACAAGGTCCGTACTATTCTTCCTATATTTATAATGGATCAAGCTCTAATCTTAATAATTATCAGGGAATACAGGGATCATCGGATTTTAACTGGCTTCGCTCAATAGGCTTAAGTTATTCGCTCACTGATAATGTCCAAGCGGGTTTAACGTATGCTGTCCTTGGCGAACCTTCATTCGTTTATACTTATACGAATCCTAATTACCCTGTCGTACAAACCTCCTCGACAAGGCAATCCTCGGTCGGGCAGCGTCTTAGCGGAGCTGGTTATTACGCAACAGCTACATATAATTCATATCTCGGAAAGAACGAAGACTTTGAGTTTACTATAACCGGCGGAATTGGTTTAGCAAGTATCAGTTTTGATCTCGATGCCTTATATTTAGTTGATTCATCTTCGACAACTATTCTTACTCAGACGGATAACATTTCCATTCGTAAAAACTTCTTTAGCGGAATGCTTGGTGCAAGTCTTTCGTATTATTTATACGACACCTTTTCATTAGGTCTGAAAGCTGAATATTTTTATACAGGAAGCGCAACCGGAAAAGCTATGCCCTTTGTCCTACTGAATGAGCAGCAACTTAATTTTGGAAATGCCGACATCGGCTTTACGATGGGCTTGCATTTTTAGAAATGCTACTTCCTATATTACCATTCCGTTACGAAACTGTTATCATTCGCTTAAATATCCTCATTTCAGCCTCAGGAAGCGCACTTGAGCCGATTTTCGTGTGTTAGCTATTCTATGATTAGAATAGCATGTTTATGACAAAAACAGTTCTCATTGTTGATGACGAGAAAGATATTCGCGATCTGCTTGCGTATAACCTTTCGAAAGAAGGATTTGCCGTACTAACCGCTTCCGACGGCAACGAGGCTTTAAAGCTGATTGGCGAACATCCTATCGCAATCGTCGTACTTGATATTATGATGCCAGGCTTGGATGGCTACGAGGTCTGCAAGCGA
This sequence comes from Kapaibacterium sp. (SeqCode), assembly GCA_038210275.1. Lineage (GTDB taxonomy): Bacteria > Bacteroidota > Ignavibacteria > Palsa-1295 > Palsa-1295 > PALSA-1296. The sequence continues at coordinate 28,300 of JBBQWV010000024.1, forward strand.
ATTCGCTCGAATAAAGATACAGCGAATCTTCCCGTTCTTTTTCTGACTGCCAAATCCACAGAAGTTGATCAGATCATTGGCTTAGAACTCGGCGCTGATGATTTTATCCAAAAACCGGTAAGCCCAAGAGTATTGGTAGCGCGAGTAAAATCTGTACTTCGCCGCACAAGCGAAAGAACTCCAACAGTTGAAGTTGATCCTGCAGATGAAAAAGTGATGGTAGAAGATCTTGAGATTGATCGCGGAAGCTATAGAGTTAAACTTGCCGGCAAAGAAGTATTTTTCCCTCGCAAAGAATTCGAACTGCTCTTCTATCTTGTCAAACATCCCGGAAGAGTCTTCTCCCGTGATGCCTTGCTCAATCAGATTTGGGGCGATGGCGCTTACGTTGTTGAGCGGACAGTTGATGTGCATATCTTCAAAGTCCGCGATAAACTCGGCAAGATGGGCGACCGCATCGAAACGGTAAAAGGAGTGGGCTACCGATTTGTGAATTAAAATATACTGTGAATTACGAAGCACCGATATTCGTTGTATAAGAGCGACTTTCAGATTTCATAGTTCACATTTCAGATTTTCCCTGTGACCTCACTTCGGAATCGCTCATTTTACACCCCTGTTCTTTTCCTATTGCTGTCATTGACGGTAGGGAATTCCGTACTTTTTCTGATTTTCGGTTCTTTGCAACAGAGCTTCCTTTATCTCTCCATTACCGTTATCCTCATTGCCATCCCATTCTTCTATTTTCATGCAAGACGGATCATTCGTCCTATTGGCGATCTTATCCCTCAAGCTGCGGGAATTGCCCGTGGCAGGCTTGAAGTTACCAATCATGGCGAAGTGGACGTTCCGATCGAATTACAATCCCTTGCTAAGGCAATTAACGAGATCGGCGAGAAACAAGGACGGGATTTTGCGGCGATGCAAAAGCTCGAGCGAGTCAGGTCTGAATTCCTGGCGAATGTCAGCCATGAACTGCGAACTCCGATCTTTGCAGTACAAGGCTTCTTGGAGACGCTTCTTGATGGTGCTGTGGACGATCCGAAGGTCAACAGAGACTTCTTAGAGCGTGCTCAGGGGCAGGCAGGGCGGCTTAACGCGCTTTTAAGCGACCTCATCGACATTTCCCGGATCGAATCAGGTGAGATGCGCATGAGCTTCCGAATGTTTGACGTTCAGCCATTTCTAAGCGATATTGTTGCTGAGATGCATGGCATTGCCGAGCAGAAGAAGATAGAGCTGTATCTGACCGGAAATATCCTCCCCCACCATGAAGTCATGGTCTTTGGCGATAAAGAACGCCTGAAGCAGGTGATGGTGAATCTTATTGACAATGCCATTAAATATACCAAAAGCGAAGGTAACGTTAAAGTCGAAGTCATAAACCAAGCTCCGACGGAAAACGAATTGACAATAAGGGTACAGGATTCAGGCATTGGCATTACTCCCGAACATCTGCCTCGCCTCTTTGAACGGTTCTACCGAGTTGATAAAGACCGCTCCCGAAACTCTCCGGGCGGAACAGGCTTAGGTCTTGCCATCTGCAAACATATCATCGAAGCGCATAAAGGGACGATCTCCGTTGAGAGCATTCCGGATCGGGGAAGCATCTTTAGTTTTACGGTTGCTACTAAACCCGAATAGCGTTGGGGAAGGATTAAGGCGGAAGGATGAAAATAAACCGCGGTCATACATAAAAAAAAGCAACTCATTGCTGAGTTGCTTAGTGATATTGAAGTCTCCAAAGAACAAGAGTTTTCACCCTTGAACCCCGTGACAGGGGACTTCGATTTCGAAAAATGAGTCGTTTCATTCGGAGTTTTTAGGAAACCGGTGAAATACCTCATCTTTGTGATGCAAAGATACGACATTAATTTCCCGTCCCCACCAAAACCGTAAAATAAATAGGCCTAGGAATAAGAAATAATACAAAATGAGAATAAGATGAAGAAATTTTGGTATTAACCTAACTCAACCACCTTCTCATTCTGAGTACCGATACGAAGGCATGGGCAAGCTTCTCCCTCTGGATGCTGAAAGCATCAAGCCAATCCAATTAAGCATGATTGTAGTTTATCACCACCCGAATGTATAGGCATTTGATATACTTAATCCCCGTACCTTAATCCTTCATAAAAAAAAGAAGGCAGGCTTAAAAAGCCTGCCTTCATAAAGAAAGAGAATTTCTTTCTAAGAATTAGTTACTTCTGTACCACATTGCTGTAGCAACATCATAGACGAATGTCATAGCGGTGTTTCCACCAGGTAAGATTGCCTGTGCGACACCAGCACCGAGGTTATCAATCTGAACGCCGGCAGGAGGAGTTACCTGAAGGGTCTTTCCACCTGCGTTGCTGAGATTCTTGATGACAACTATTCTACCTTGTGTTCCGGCAGGTAAGGCAAGTACTGTATTACCAGCACCTACATTATCAGTGAAAGCGATCATATAATCAGTTGCGCTGACTGGGTTCGGATTGTTACCATTACCAGCAGAGATTCTGATCGGCATTGAAACTGATCCTCTGATATCAATAGTCGTATTCGGAGTAGCAATCGCACCGACCGTCAAAGTTTGACCAGGTGTTCCGCCTTGGATCTGAGTGTTACCAGCTGCGTTAACAGTTACATTACCGCTTGTCGCAGTAAGAATCTGTACATCGGCTCCGGTATTTTTAATTTGGAAAACCCCTCCTCCAGATGATAATGTGACGTTACCTGATCCCGTTGCGCCGAGATTAACAGGTCCGGTTGTTGACTGAACGCTAAGTTGACCATTACCTGTGGTAACACTTACTGGTCCGCCGCCGGTATTCGAAACGGTCAGACCTGCCGCAGTACTAGAGTTCACAAGTACTGTGCCGCCGCCGCTATTTGCCACTTTAAGGTTACCGCCGCCGGTTGCAAGGAAACCAATGTCTCCGTTGCCCGTGGTCTGAACAGTCAATGCCGAACCGGCAGTTGTCGTCTGAACAGTAAGACTACTGTTCAATGCTCCTGAGAGATCAGTAGAAATAGTCATAGAAGCATCACTGATAAGTCTGCGTGTACCGCTTACGCCGTCCACTAAGAGCGAAGCACCTGACTTGATCATTCCGCTTGCTCCGACATCACCTGTTACAGCAAGATCCCATACTGGACTTCCAATGGCTTCGGTACCAACAGCATCTACTTTTCCATTAACAACTAAACGCTGAGCGCTCGTTGCGGCATTAGAGTTACCGATAGTAGTGAGGTTAGTCTGATTCAAACCGGCATTAATATTAGTAATACCGATGACCGTATTTGTTCCGCCCAAGAAACCGAAGTTATTGGTTCCGATTGCAGTGTTGTTCAAACCGATTGTATTTCCAGCAGCGCTGTTGAAGGTTACGAACGCATTACCTACACCATTACCTGCCAAGAAGGTAAGCGTATTACCATTAAGGCTAACAGCACGATTCTGTAAGAATGCATTAGCAGGGTCACCTGCACCGCTTCCGAGGCGATAGGCAGCATTACCACCGCTAGTTGCAAATACAATACCTTCCAAAGCTGTACCAGCTATATTGGTAACACGCACCTGCTCTCCTGGATTCGTGAGTGAAAGCCATTGAGTTGGAAGTGCATCGCTAGCGATATTCTTGAACTGCAAGTTATTCGATGCAGCTACAGATACATCAAGAACGATAGAATTTCCGTTACCGCCTTTATTCGAGACGATAGTTGTTGTTCCGCTACCGCCTGTATTGTTACCGATCGTTACGTTGCCAGTGCTTGTTCCGGTATTAATACCGGTCGTGTTATTGACATTGTTATTGATCGTTGTATTACCTGCGATAGTGTTCGTACCGCCTGTTGTACCGATTGCAGTTGTTGCAGCAGTCGTTGTAGCAATTTGTGTGGTTGCAGCACCAGTTACATTAATATTTGTAGTGCCAAGAACTGTATTTGTAACTGTTCCGGTATTGGTACCAATATTATTGTTGATTACTCCACCAGCGATATTTGTTGCGCCATAATTATTTATTGTATTTCCAGCTATCGCTCTACCACCGATGCCATTAGTACCAGCATTCAAACCGATAGTATTAGTACCAGCAGAATTACCAATACCATTAGATCCGGCATTATTTCCAATATTGTTCGTATTCGCCGCACCACCAATAATATTATTAGTAGCACCGCCACCATTGCCGATATTATTATTACCAACTGTTGCGTCGTTGATATTAACATTGTTGGTGTTACCGTCGAAGGTAATGAATGTGGTATTAAGACCACCACCAGTGAAGCTTAAAAGCTGAGTACCTTCGTTGATGAAACGGCCAGTAGTAAAGATGGATTTGTTATTTGCATCAGCAAAGTGCGCATCTGCAAGGCTATTATTTGGATATTCAACTGAAACACCATTTGATCCTGTGATCATTGACTGAATCGTGCGAGTTCTGACGTTACCATTCGGCACCGTCGTCATATCCAAGAAAGCAGCATCTGTATTTGCACCTGCTACGATATTATTGAGGGTAAGGTTATTACCTGCAACATTACCGACACTGATGACCGTATTCGATGAAGCTGCATTGTTGCCGATCGAAGTTGTATTGGTCGTTCCGGTATTAATATTTGTCGTTCCTGCAATATTGTTTGTTCCGTTAAGAACACCAATATTTGTAGTTGCCGTAGCAGTGGTTGCAATATTAGTTGTTGCACCGCCTGTGACATTAATGTTGGTAGTACCTAAAACATTATTAGAACCACCAGCACCAACTGCATTCAAATTATTCTGTCCGCCAGCACCGTTTGAGTTCAAATTGTTCTGACCAGCACCGTTTGTCTGAATCAAGTTATTACCTGTGGTTGCAGTAACAGTGTTACCAGTACCACCGGTAAGTGCATTCTGAGCAGCTGCGTTCAATGTGTTATTGTTCGCGGTAGCAGTAATTGTGTTACCCGTTCCACCCGTAATGAGGTTCTGAGCGGCAGCACCAATTGTATTATTACCGGTTGTAGCTGTGACAGTGTTACCTGTTTGTCCGATTAAAGTATTTTGACCAGCATTAGCATTAAGATTATTGCCAGCAGCGCCTGAAGCGTTTATGGTATTAACAGGAGCATTAGTGGTAGTCGAAACACTTGAGTTGATCGAGACTGCACCACCCGCACCTGTATTACCAATCGTTGTTGTACCAGTGCTTGTGCCTGTACTGATCGAAGTATTGTTGTTAACGTTATTATTGATCGTTGTTGTACCGGCGATCCTATTTGTTCCGTTCAACACACCGATGTTTGTTGTTGCAGCGGTCGTTGTACCGATCTGCGTTGTAAGTCCGTTCGCAATATTGATATTCGTTGCACCGGTGATCGTGTTCGTACCAGATGCATTCATCGTATTGTTCAAACCTTCGATATCATTGGTTGAAACTGCTACCGCACCAATGAAATTGCTTGTTGCATTCACACCGATATTATTATTAGGTGCTCCATTTCCGAAAACGTTCGAAAGAGTTGCTCCAGCACCGAATGTGTTTTGTGATGCACCGTCACCGACGTGGTTAACGCTACCGGCAACATTGCCGATATTCGTAATTCCTGCAACATTGTTATTAATAGTAACAAGTGTTCCACCAGCGGTGATCAACTCATTCGCTCCAGGCGTTCCGCTTGTTACGTGAAGCGTGAAGCCATCTGTATTAATGTAACGCTCACTCGTGAAAAGGACTGTATTGTTATTTGGTGCAAAATGCGCATCAGCAATACCACCAACATACGTCACTTCAACACCCTGTGAACCTGTGATAAAAGAGCTTAAGGTTCTCCAGCGTACATTACCGCTTGTTGGAGCAGTCTGTACTAAGAAATTGATATCTGTTGCAAGTGCACCGTTTCTGATGTTATTAAGAACGAGATTATTCGTCGCTGCATTTGCAACATCAAGAGTAATTGCATTCGCATTGTTTGATGCGATGCTTACAGGCGAAGTATTTGCAACACTTCCAATAGAAGTAGCTGCATTACCTGAGTTATTGATGAATGCCGTTCCAACAGTTGTGATCGTCGGAGCTGCACCGCCTGTGATCAGGAATGGAGTTAAAGCACCACCATTAGAGGTGAAGCTTAAATTCGAAGCATTGAGGTTTACAAAGCGGTTAGCCAAGAACGGCACACCTGCGTTTGTTAAGCTGCCCAAACGGAAGCGAAGATTTCCACCTTCGTTTACGTAGCTCACACCCTGCTCAGCAATGCTAGCAAGAGGAGTGACGCGAACCTGATTTGATCCGTTCAGAGTCAACCATTGAGTTGGAAGAGCATCAGAGTTGATGTTGTTCAATACAAGGTTATTAGTAATGGCAGCCACATCGAGTGTGACAGCCGCAGCATTGTTTGATGCGATGCTGACACCTGAGGTATTACCAGTGCTTCCGATTGCTGTAGCACTGTTACCCGAAGCATTGATGTTTGTAGTACCAAGAATGGTATTCGTTGATGTACCCGCAGTACCCATGTTGTTGGCAGTAGCACCAGTTCCAAAGTTATTCAGAGCAGAACCGACGCCGAAAGAGTTCGAAGTTGCATTCGTTCCTATAGTGTTTGTTGCAGTACCACCATTACCAAAGCTATTAACAGTTCCAGCGGTTGTACCTACTGTTGAGTTGCCAGCCGAAGTAAATGTACCGTTTACCTTTTCGTTACCAGTATTAAGAGTACTGTTAGTACCAACGACTCCGACGGTCAAAGCCCATAGTGCGTTCGGTGCTGTTCCGACACCCATCTGACCACCAGCATTAATACGCGCTCTTTCGGCACCGCTCGTTGCCATGACAAAATCCTGAGCGTTATTCGTACCGATATAGTTTTGTCCAATTCCTGTTCCGCCGGCACCAATACTATTACCGTTAAGTGTCCATCCGGAGATAGCGCCCCATGAACCACTTGCATAGATATCAAGCGTATGAGTAGTTGTGTTATACACGATCAAACCTTCCGGTGGAGTTCCACCACAAATTGCAAGTTCCTGCAACGTTGTCATTCTCGGAGTCAAGAACCCTTTGGTTGTTGAACTCAGGTCGAGAAGTGCGCATGTGCTTGGGAATGTACCGTTTACGTTTCCGTTAAGGTCAATTCCGAGCGAACCGCCATTATCTGTCATATAGATAAGACCGGTCGCTGCGTTTGTTCCGTCATCAAGCAGGAACCTACGCGCACCAAAGGTACGTGGGATTGGCTGTGCCGATACAGTTTCCGCAAGTGCCAAAAGCACTACGATTGCTGCTAATAAGAATGGTATACGTCTCATATTTAGTATTGTATGTTATAGATTACACGGGTCAGTTTTCAAAAAAACATGGGTGCCCAACTGCAAAACAGAAGGGCTAAAATTCGCGCATTCACCAAAACGGCGAATGACTATACTGTAAGAATACGAAAGTTTTAAGACGATCCAATCAAAACCCAAAATTTTGAGTATTGACGGATGGTCTCGTTGCAGCCTTAGAAAAAGCTAAAAATGGCGATGCAACTCTCATATTTGTATAGCGGAAAGCGCTCTTGCACAATCCTAAGGCTACAAATATACGACAAAAAATCGGCTCCGCCAATAAATTGGTAAAAATGTGTCCAACTTCGTCGGTCGGGCACATAATCTTGATAACTTAACGGGGGCGTTGAGGGCTGCTGATTTCTTTGCAATATCAATAACTCGGCAAATGACATTTTGTTACTCTTTTAACCGGAATTATTTATAGGAATGGCACTTAATTGACAGAAAGAGGACTTTCTGCTATGCTTTGAGGATTATTCAAATCCTTTTTACTAGAGCTGATCCGTGTGGGGTTTCAAATGAGATAAGAAAATGATCGTAGCAAACTATAAGTAAGAATACAATAAAAAAGCGGCTCAATAAGAGCCGCTTCCCATTCTATTCAGTATTTAACTGAATCCTTTACTTCGTAAGGATGAACCAATTCGTACCGTCACAAACGATGGTTATGCAGGAGTTCAACCCACCGGTTATGACATAATTTCCTATATTTCCGTCAACAGTTACCAGTCCATTTGCAGGAACAACGTTGATATTACCTGCGCCCATTGATTTTATAACGTATGTGCGACCAGTCGGTGGATTTGCAGGGAGATTTACATTCCCTACTCCGGCGTTCGTACAAACAAGGATATAGTCCTGAGGTCCTAATCCATAAGCAGCAGCTAAATTTGAAGTGGCATACTTATTATTGACTGCACCGGTAAGTGTCAATTCCTTATTGTTCGAAACGGTTAATCCATTGTTCGCATCAAGTGTTGTAAAATTGCCTGTACTGCGTACGCCACCACCGATCGGTGTATTATCAATAGAAGATGCTGAGATTGTGCCGCTGACAGTTAACTTCTGCGTGACGTGAGCATTGCCCTCAACCAGCAAATGATTACCTGTTGCAGTACCAAGATCCAAACCTTTCACAGTAAGCATTGCAACATCCGTTGCACCATCACCTACAAAATTTGCAGGTGCATTTGCATCAATAGTTGTAAATTTTCCTGTAGAACGAGTTGTATTGCCAATCGGCGAATTGTCGATTATACCACTATTGATCGTCAGGTTGTCATTGACCTGTGCATCGGTAAGTCCAACTCCAATCTGTGAAGCATTGAGCGTACCGGCTGAACCTGAATTAATAGATGTGATGAATACATCGCCTTGCGCACCGGTAGCAGGAAAGGTCTGAGTTGCAAGCCAAGAGTTTGCATTACCCAGTGCTAATCCGAGCGGATTACCGCTTGTTCCATTTCCTGAAAGTGTTGCATCAGTTGTAACGGATAACAGATTGTTGAGTGAAGCGATCGTTCTCGTTTCAAGAACGCCTCCATTGCTGGTAACGATATCTATCGCTGCGCTTCCACTCGGAAGTCCGCTAAAAGTTATGGTACTATTTGCATCAAGAGTTGTGAAAGCTCCGGTACTTGCTGTATTGAATCCAATTGGTGAATTATCGATTGCACCGCCATTGATCGTCAAGTCATCATTGACCTGTGCGTCCGAAAGACCTGCACCGATATTTACAGCATTGATCGTACTCGCACTCGAATTGATTGACGCAATTAGGTTATCACCCTGCGAAGGATCAACAAGTAGGAATTGAGGTGCAGCGAAAGTATTCGAATGAGAAACATTGATTCCGAGCGGAGTGCCACTGCCATCACCGACGAGAGTTGCATCGGCAAGAACAGCTATGTTTCCCGGAGTCTGCACATAATCTAATGTGACAAGTGTATTACCTGGGTCATTAGATAGAGTTGAAGCAGAACTACCTTTGCCTGTTAAGTTAAGACTACTCCCATCAATCGTAGTGAAAGCTCCTGAATTTGGAGTATTAAATCCAATTGGAGAATTATCAATCGTACCACCATTGATTGTCAAGTTATCATTGACTTGAGCGTCTGTCAAGCCAGCACCGATGTTCACAGCATTGATCGTGTTTGAACTTGCATTCACACCTGCGATTAAATTATCTCCCTGTGATGATGTGCTAGGTAATAACTGATCTGCATTCCAAGTATTTGAATTCTCAAGATTCAATCCAAGTGGATTACCTACAGTACCATCACCGATGAGTGAGCTGTTAGTATTGACTGCGATCATTCCTCCGAGAGAAGAAATCGTGCGAGTTTCGAGTGAGCCAACATTACTCATGACAATGTCTGTCGCTGAACTTCCATTAGGCATTGCACTAAATGTGACTGTACTATTTGCTCCAAGAGTTGTAAATGCTCCGGTGCTTGCAGTGTTCGCTCCGATTGGAGTATTATCAATCGTACCACCATTGATGGTCAAGTTATCATTGACTTGTGCATCAGTCAAACCAGCGCCGATATTCACAGCGTTGATCGTATTTGAACTTGCATTCACAGATGAAATTAAATTATCTCCCTGTGCAGATGAGTTAGGCAATAACTGATCTGCATTCCAAGTGTTTGAATTCTCAAGATTCAATCCAAGTGGATTACCTACAGTACCATCACCGATGAGTGAGCTGTTAGTATTCACTGCGATCATTCCTCCAAGAGAAGAAATCGTGCGAGTTTCGAGTGAACCAACATTACTCATGACAATGTCTGTCGCTGAACTTCCGTTAGGAAGTGCACTGAATGTTACAGAGCTGTTTGCTCCAAGAGTTGTAAATGCTCCCGTGCTTGCAGTGTTTGCTCCGATTGGTGTATTATCGACTACTCCACCATTGATAGTAAGATTATCATTGACTTGAGCGTCTGTAAGACCAGCACCGATGTTCACAGCATTGATTGTATTTGAACTTGCATTGACAGTCGCTATTAAGTTGTCACCCTGTGATGATGAATTTGGAAGCAGTTGATCTGCATTCCAA
>JBBQWV010000025.1:0-37362 GCA_038210275.1 Kapaibacterium sp. (SeqCode)
ATATCGTTGTGCACATTTGCACCTTTTTCTTCTCTTTTATTTTCATCCTTCATCCTTCCGCCTTTATCCTTATCCCAAACATGGTGCCTATCATCATGCAGACTAATATACGAAATAAAATCCTGTTTGTCAAGGTGCCCATCGACATTTATTTTCTGGGAAAGCTTAGTCAATAATTTATTCCCGTTTCACCCCCTCATCCTTCACTCTTATAACACCCAAGCAGGGATTAGGAGGATATCTGAGGATCAATGTGGAGCTATAGAGTGAATAGATTTCACCCTAATTTAAATAAATCGTTACCCTAATTTACGGGAATGTAACAATACTACCGAAAAAAATCGTTATATTAAATCGAGAACAATAGGCACCTATAGCAACTTTATAACATGAAACTGAACCTAAAAGGACGAATCGAGCATACACCAGTCTCTCCGGATAATGTGTTGATGCCTTTATTCGAATGCATAATAAATTCGATTCAAGGCATTGAAGATGCCTCAGAACCGAATGGAAAAATTTTGATTCGATTATTGAGGGATGGTGAACCAGAATTACAATTTGAAGAGGGTGGCAAAGAGTCAATAAATTCTCTTGAGATAATTGACAATGGAATTGGCTTCACCGCTAGGAACTTCGATTCATTTAACACCGCGGATTCTGATTATAAATTTTCAAAGGGGGGAAAAGGAGTAGGTAGATTCACTTGGTTAGTCGTATTCAAAACAGTGCATGTCGAAAGTATTTTCTTTGATGATGATTCATATTACAGACGTGATTTTGATTTTCTACCAGAAGAACCCGGAACTCATAATGACATAGTAACGAAGCTTGAAGGTAGCCAAAACCGATCTACAATTATTAGACTGGGTAATATCCAATCTAAATTTAAACTGAATAAGAGAGCAAGCACTCTTGCTGATAGAATATTTGAACACTTCTTAATATTTCTCTTATCGGACCAATGCCCAAAGATCGAACTAATTGATGGACAAGATAAGATAGAAATCAACAATATGCTTGGAGATAAGAATCAACTTGTGCAGAAGACAGAGGAATTTGTTATAAGGGGAAAATACTTCATTGTAAATCTTATTAAGCTCTATGGGGCTCAAGAACAGAGTCATAAGGTCTTCTTGTGTGCAAATGGCAGAGAAGTCGAATCCAAGGCTTTAAAAAATTTTTTACCTGATTTACCCGCTGGACGAATTCCTGAACATGATGGAGCTAGAGAATTCATGTGCCTTGCCACAATTACATCTAGTTATTTCGATGACAATCTGAATCCGGAAAGAACAATGCTACTGATTCCAGAAAGTGGGCAACTTTTTGAGGATCAAATATCCAAAGAAGAAATCTTATCAAACTTTCAAAAGATAATTGATGGTTTTCTAGGGCCGAGCTTAGAGAAATATTCGAACGAGAAAAAAACAATTGTAAAATCTTTTATTGAAAATGAAGCACCGCAGTATAGGGCACTCTTGAATGAAAAATATATTAAGTATATAAATGAGATGCCATATACTGAGAACACTGAAAAACTGGAAATGCAATTGCATAAAATTAAGTACGAAATTGATGCAACGACTAGAGTTAAGGTTAGTGAGATGCTAAGAACTACTGTGGACGAATCACATTATAAAGAGTTTAATGAAGAGGCAACGAATCTCTTGTCAGAGGTTTCGGAACTCAGCAAATCTGCATTAGCGGAGTATATCATCCATAGAAAATTAATACTTGATCTTTTTGAAAAAAAATTAAAGATAACAGATGATGATACATATGAGCTAGAAAAGACGATCCACGAAGTTATTTTTCCATTGAGGGCAACGAGTGATGATATTGATTCCAGACATAATTTATGGATGGTTGATGAAAGATTGTCATACCATAAATACTTGGCATCAGATATGCCTTTTGATGAAATGAGTGAAGTCCAAGTTGAAAGCAGGAATAGGCCAGACTTAATTATTTTTAACGGATCAAGTGCATTGAGCGAAAGTGATGATCAGCCATATAATTCTATTGTGATTATTGAGTTCAAAAAACCAATGCGTAGATCTATTGGTGAAGAGGACAATCCTATAGCTCAAGTTTACAAATACATACGGAATATTAGATCAGGGAGTGCACTTACGAAGAGTGGCAGACCGGTTAGGTTAGCAAATGAGGACATTCCATTTTTTTGTTATATTCTTTGTGATATTACTCCAAAAATAAAACAATATGCTGATGATGCTGATCTAAATATTACTCCAGATCGTCTCGGTTACTTCGGCTACAGTAAAGCATACAGTGCATATGTGGAAATAATTTCATATGACAAGCTACTGATTGATGCAAAAAAACGGAATAGAATATTATTCGACAAGCTAGGTTTAAAATAAATTAAATAGATAAACTTCTTTCCATCCCACTAAAGCATATAGTACTAATTACCGTGCGTTGGTATTTATGTTTCCGATAACACTTTTTGAATCATGTTTAACAAATCGGCTTGCCTTGAAGTCACACCGAACGCGCCAAGATCCAAGGCTTCATCTCCATTTTTCTTTACGGTTGAAGAACTCGCATAAATTATTATAGGTATTTTGATATGTAAATTTTTAACTTTATTAAGAAGGTCTAATCCAGCTCTCATATTGGGTCCTCTACCCATATCTGATATAATAAGATCAACTCTCTTAGATTTTAAATAGTCCATTGCTAAATTGGTATCGGTTCGCAACTCGAAAGTTACTCCAGCTTGTTCTAAAATTGATCGAGGGTATTCATTATTTTTGGGGTGATCATCAACCCAAAGTATAGTTTTGCCTCTTAGCCTATCTGCGTCCACTCTCTCTTCACGCATTGTACCCTTTCTTATTGTAACAGCAGATTGCCTTAGCTCAGTTAATTCGAGAAAAAGTTTCCTAATTTCGCCGAATTCTTGCATTGACTTTTCTTTATGGCTTTCTATGACATTGTCCATATCGCCAAGTTTTTGATTCAGTAACCCTTCAAAAGAATTCTGAAATCTTTCATTTACTGATTCTTGGATATCTTTTTTAGTTTTCCAATTCAACCATGCAAATACTCCGATTGCTAAAACGCTCAAACTAGTAAGCACCTTGAGAAGCATATCATAGTAGTCCTTTGTATATTCTCGATGCTTATCATTTTCCTTGCTAAGAATATCTTCGTACTTCAAGATAATTTCATTAGGGTCTGCAGTTTTCTCAGCTCCACGCACTGTAACCGTATCCTTCCTTGCATGTATTTGTGCATATAATGGAGACAGATTTAGCAACAAAAAAAATACCAAAAAAAAAGTCTTTCTCATATTGTATACCTAAAATTAACTTATTTTCAATCCTATACAAAAGCAATTCATTCAAAAATACGCAAATTTGATTTGGATGACTAAGAATATTATTCTACTCGCCTTTCAGCAAACCTTCCACTCCAAATTTTTGTTCTATCATTACCAAAAATTTACCCCTGTAAGTTGTTTAATTTCAATTAGTTACATTTCCACATTTAATGGCAAAAGCTCAGGATTACGGCGCGCAGGATATTCAGATTTGGAACTCCTAACCTTCCTACCGACTTCACTCATTAATACTATCGGGTTTAAATCTCCACTTCGATCTCAATCCAGACATTGTTTTGGGATTTGTCTCTTTTTGGGGAGCCAGTTATTTCTTCCGGTTTAATTTATCGGTTATATCTTGAAATTACCCATTACTAGTACTCTTCATAAAACCATAACTCCTTTCAAATGCTTTCTTGAACCCTTCTATCTCATGATTGAAAATGACGATCGTGTATCCTTTCTCTCCTCCGATTTCTTTTTCAAGTTCAGAGATTGTTAGAAATTTCTTACCACGTTCATCAAGCTTTATATCAAAAAAGAAACGGTGCTTTTCATTTCCTGATTCAGTGGTGTGTAGGTTTACTTTGGATTTCTTTTCCTCTCTTTCGTTAGCATTAACACGTCGTATTCGACTTTGTCTATTCTCAGACTTCTCAAGGAGTATTGAAGTCTTTGAGAATTTAATGTACAGCCAAATACAGCCAATAAAACCAGCCGCAGCAACTAAATACAAGATTGTATCCATATAAATTGAGGATAAAAACAAAAGCAACGTAATCGTAAAATAATCGTTCAAAATACCTGTTTTTGTGTACAAATCCGCAAACCTTCCCCCTTAAATTTTTGTTCTATCATTACCAAAAATTTACCCTTGTAAGTTGTTTATTTTCAATCAGTTACATTTCCACATTTAATGGCAAAAGCTCAGGATTACGGCGCGCAGGATATTCAGATTCTTAAAGGACTCGAAGCGGTGCGCAAGCGCCCTGCTATGTATATCGGCGATGTTGGTCCGCGCGGGCTTCATCACCTTGTCTATGAGATCGTCGATAACTCTATTGACGAAGTGCTTGCGGGTCATGCCTCGGAGATTTCTGTCTCGCTTAATGAAGATGGCAGCTGTACCGTCACTGATAACGGACGCGGAATCCCGACGGGCATCCACCCGACAGAAAATGTTAGCGCATTGCAAGTCGTAATGACGATGCTTCATGCCGGCGGTAAATTCGATAAGAATTCGTATAAGGTTTCCGGCGGTCTGCATGGCGTCGGCGCATCGGTGGTGAATGCGCTCAGCGAATGGTGCGAAGTCGAAGTATCACATGACGGCGAAATTTTTTATCAGAAATATCTGGCAGGCGAACCGACTGCGGATGTAAAGGTGATCGGCAAAACAAAAGCCACCGGCACAAAAGTAACGTGGCTGCCGGATGCAGAAATTTTCAAAGCATCTATCGTGATGCGCTTCGATGCATTGCGCGAGAGAATGATGGAGCTATCGTTCTTGAATCCGGTCGTTACGATCAAGATGAGCGATGCGCGTTCGAAGGATGAAGAAATTTTCCATGCAAGCGGCGGCTTGCGCGATTTCGTCAAGCATACCGATCGCAATAAAATTTCTTTGCATAAGCCTGTCTTCGTTGAAGGCATGAAGGAGAATACTCCGGTGGAAGTCTGCTTCGAGTATAACGATAGCTTCAACGAAAATCTTTTCAGCTACGTCAATAACATTAATACGCATGAAGGCGGTACGCACGTTGCCGGCTTTAAGACGGCGCTGACGCGCACGATGAATAATTGGGCAGCGAAAAATAATCTGATCAAATCGGATAAGATCTCGCTCACCGGTGATGACTTCCGCGAAGGTTTGACGGCGATCATCTCCGTCAAAGTTCAGGAGCCGCAGTTCGAAGGACAGACAAAAACGAAGCTTGGCAATAGCGAAGTCAAAGGTATCGTCGAATCAATTTTAGGAGAGCAGCTTTCGGCATTCTTGGAAGAGAATCCGCCGATCGGCAAACGCATTATCGAAAAAGTGATGCGCGCTGCCGAAGCCCGCGAAGCTGCACGCAAAGCAAAAGAAATGGTGCGCCGCAAGAATTCGCTGGAGAATTCTGCACTGCCAGGCAAGCTTGCCGATTGCTCGATCACCGATCCGGAGCATTGCGAAATTTATTTAGTCGAAGGTGATTCCGCAGGTGGATCAGCAAAGCAAGGACGCGATAGACGCTTCCAAGCTATTCTTCCACTCAAAGGAAAAATTCTGAACGTGCAGAAAGCGCGTTTGCATAAGATGCTTGAGAACGAAGAAGTTCGTAATATTTTCACAGCACTCGGAGTGGGTATTGGCGAAGGCCAAGATCTCTCGAAGATTCGTTACGGCAAAGTCATCCTCATGGCTGATGCTGATATTGATGGTGCGCATATTCGCACATTGATCCTGACGTTATTCTATAATCACATGCGTGATCTGATCGAGAACGGAAATATTTATATTGCACAACCGCCGCTTTATAAGATCAAAAAAGGCAAGCAAGAATTTTATGCTTATAACGACGAAGAGCGCGATGAAGTCCTGAAGCGCATTCGTGCAATGAAAAAAGGAAAAGATGAACCGGAGGAAGAGGAAATCTTGGACGAAGGATTTGTCGCCGATGAAAGTTCGGTTGCAACGATTGTTCCGCCGGATATGAAGGGCATCGTGATCTCGCGCTTCAAAGGTCTTGGCGAGATGAATCCCGAACAACTCTGGAGCACAACAATGAATCCGGAAACACGCACGCTGCTAAGAGTGGAGATCGAATCCGCCGCAGCCGCCGCCGACATCTTCGAAACCCTCATGGGCGACGAAGTAGAACCAAGACGCGCCTTCATCGAAAAGAATGCAACGTATGTAAGGAATTTGGATGTGTAGGGTATGCCGGAAATCAGCCGATTCTTTGGAATAGTTATTCAAATGTACCGCGAGAACGAAGCGCGGCATCATCGCCCACATTTCCATGCCATATACTCAGGGGAAGCCTCGGTATTTGCATTAGATCCTGTCGAATTGCTGGCAGGAAATATTCCTACCAGACAAAGGCGCTTTGTCGAAGCATGGGCAGAGCTTCATCATGAGGAACTCTTAGAAGATTGGGATCTTTTACAAGAGGGTGAGCTGACGAAACGAATTGAGCCACTGCAATAAAATATGGACATTCATGAAATTCATTATATCGAAGATGTGAAGGTCGTTGGCGATTATATGCTTGATCTAACATTCGAGGATGGATTGACTAAACGTGTCAATCTTGCACATACATTTTGGGGAGAATTGTTTAGCCCTCTTGAAGATCCTAATTATTTTCGGCAAGTAACCTTAAATCCTGAAGTTCGCACCATTGTATGGCCGAACGGCGCAGATTTCGATCCCGATACCCTTTATCATTGGGAAGAAAATGCTGATTGGTTCAGAGCGAAAGCGAAGGAGATAGCTGCATGAAAAAGGCTGTCAAAAACGACATCTTCGAAACCCTCATGGGCGACGAAGTAGAACCAAGACGTGCCTTCACCAGAAAAGAATGCGACGTATGTAAGGATGTTTAGGTGATAGGTGCGAATTTATGACCTTACAAAACTATTTAAAATGTCGTATATTTGTAGTATGAGGCACCCAATCTTTACCGTTACTCTCTTTTTTTTAGCATTACTTCCAATGCGAGTATGGGCGCAGACGAAAGATACTATTGATATAACATCCAAAGGCTTCCCTTTTTCAATAAGTTTTACACATTTAAAACTTCATCTTAAAACAACATATAGACAATCACCAAATGATACGTATGCTTTTCATGACGACTATTTAGATATTTCTGATAATGAGGATGCGAGCAAATCTGAAATCCTTGCAAAATCTTTTTTAATTAGGGATACAGTAGTTTTGACCTATAGAACTTACGATGGCCCTGATATTACGCGCGGATATGGTACCTTTTATTATCACACAATAAAATTTGTTGTTAATTTTGCAAATGATACTCTTCTGTATTTTTATTATGGTTATCATAGTGAAGACCATCCCGTTCATGGCATTGCGTCTTCAGATTTAGGAATAACCATAAAAGGTTTACCCGTAACTCGTACTGTAAGAGGAGGGCTCACATCTTCGATAAATGGTGATAAAGTAACATCATTGCTAACTGGGCTAACATACAGTTCATATTCTTATGGAATCGAAGTACCCCCACCTACCCAAGTTGAGACAGCATTGCTCAGTTGGGATTTCCCATCTCAATTCACTTTATCTATGGAAAATTTAGCTTCACTAGATAATATACGAAGTGTGACTAAAAGGGAAATCACTTTTTTTCCGAATCCCGCCTCTAACATAATTCAAATTAACTTTCCTACTCCATTATTTGACCAAAATGAATTGCAAATATTCGACATGCTGGGTCGCAATCTAAAATCAATTAATATTCCAGCCTCCACACAAAATATAGAACTCTCAACATCCGACCTACCAGAGGGTTCATATGTTGTAAAGCTTTGTAATGACACATATAAGATATTTGTTAGTAAATAAACTATGTCAGAAATTAACGAACTCGATCTCGTCGTGCTTCTTGAAGATCTTGAGGATAGGCAATTGCCCCGCGGACAGGTCGGACGTGTGATCCAAGAAATGGGAGCAGGTGTCTATGAAGTGGAGTTCTCCGATAGCGACGGCGCACCTTTCGCCTTCCTGCCTTTGCGCGAACATCAGATCATGAAATTACTTTTCGATCATCCTTCGGATCTGGATTATGAGGATTAAGTTGCTAGTCATTCTGAATGGCTGAAAAATAAAAATGCCTTCGCAATTTATTTTGCGAAGGCATTGAAGTTTAATTATTTCTCAGAGAATTATTTATTCTCTTTCTTCGCATAAGGAACACCATCTTTGTAGTAAAGAGTGATGTCCGTGATCTGGCTGAGATCGAGATTTTTCCACACGCCGGTTGACTTGTCATCAAATTCGATCTTCATATCATATGCAGCAGCAGCAGTGCCTTCCGAGAATTTGATCTCGGTTGATTCACCCTCCTCCAATACGTCTTTACCAAGAACGTCTTCACCCCATTGATCATCATCATGTCCTGAAACATACATGTGATGAATGGTTTTTTCCGTCTTGTTATGCAATGTGAAATCGAGATTGACAGCGGCAAGTACAACGCGCACTGTGGCGAACATAGCAAGAGCGCCCAACACAGCAAATGCTGCTATCCTAAATAGTTTATTCTGTTTCATGTTAATAATGTTTTATAAAAAAGGGGTAATTCGTTCGCGAATAATTCGCGACTAATCAACAGTAATGCAGGCGTAACGTTCCTATTTGGTTGTTTTGGAAGAAGTAGTAATCCTCGAACCCGTAGCAATACGGGTTCGCAGTTTTAAGCAGTAATTTTTTCTTTAATTTCCCGCCGCTTCCGTGCGGCTTTATCATTTTAAAAATATAGAAAAGCAAAAGCCACAAAACTACTCTGAGAAGAACAAGCAACTCGCGGCAAAACTTCATGCGAAAAGATACGCAGTATTTGAAATATACAATCCCGATCCGGCGAAGAACGATGAAGTAATCGCTGCTTTGATTGAGGCAACTAAGTTGCCGAAGGAGTGGTTGAGACGGTTTAATGAAAAGCTGCGGTAATGGAAGAGTATAATCCCAGAATAGGAGCCTTGGCTGAGACGCTTATAGAAGACACACGCTATATTCATAATCTTCTGCGCCAAGATTACGGAAACCAACATTTACGTCGTGCATTCGTCCACTCTTCGTTTGCTATGGTAGAGGGTATTTGTTTTTATTGGAGGTGTATGCTGATAGATATTTTACCAATCAGTCCCGGACTATTTAGTGAACGCGAGCAAGAAGATTTACGTAAAATGACTGAAATAGCGGGCAATAAACATTACTCACCTAATGAATTGGTAAAATTTACTCTAATTATGCTGGCAAAAGCAGTTGGTGAACCGAGCATAGATTTTAATTCCGAAAGCAGATGGAATAAACTCATATCAGCTATCGCTGTTCGCAACCGTATTACGCATCCAAAGTTCGAAAGTGGACTTGAAATTTCCAATGAGGAAATTGAAGATCTCCAAGCAGTATTTCTTTGGTATTCTGAGAAAGAGAATATTTATTTAACAAAATTCTTAACTCTCCCCGTAAGCGCAACTCAGTAATGAGGTTTTTTATACTCTTTGACTTTCCCTAATTCAAATTAAGACACTACCTTGTTTTGCGAAACTGACTCGAACATCGAATTTACATATAGTTTGACTAGCAACACGAGCGAACTCTACTTCTCCCAATCCTTTCTTAATAATCCAAAGATTATCTCATCAACAAATTGTCCGCGTTCGAAATGATAATCGCGGAGTACTCCTTCGTTCTTGAAACCGAGCCGTTCAAGTAATTTGATTGAGGAAGTATTGCGCGTGTCAGTGCCTGCTTCTAAGCGGTTGATCCTGAATAAAGGGAATTCTTCGAATCCGTATCGGATGATTTCTCTCAATGCTTCGGTGGCGAATCCATTCCCCCATGCATCAGGCGCGAAACAACAACCGAGCGACACTCGAAAGTCATCTTGGTATTTATAGGTAAAATCAATATCACCGAGAGCCTTACCACTTTCACGTTCGCATATCCCCCATGTTATTCCCATTTTTTTTTCATGGAAGAATATTCTCGAACCTTCGATTCGTCGAAGAGCATCCGAATGTGACTGGTATTCCAGAACAGGTGTGTATTGCACAACACATTCATGGCGGAAAATTTCAAACAAATTTGCGGCATCATCTTCTGTCCATTCACGGAGAATCAGTCGTTCGGTCTTTAGTATTGGGAAATCCATTGTTATGCTCTTCGCTCTATGCAAAAATATTGAGAATCCTCTACTCGTAAAATCTCATTCTGATAAATCCTTGAATTTACCGATAAAATACAAAAATTTTCTCTGAAACATTTCCTGCCATAAAAACGTATGTATGTACATCTATTGTTAATACATTTATTATTCACTGTTTAAGAAAGGATATACTTATGAGTACTTGGACTATCGACCCCGTTCATTCTGAGATCAAATTTAAGGTTAAACACTTAGTGGTTTCAACTGTAACCGGTAATTTCAGGACGTTTAGCGGAATTGTTGAGGCTGAAAAGCCCGATTTCAGCGATGCAAAGATCAGCTTCGAAGCTGATGCTGCAAGCATTACTACACATAATGAGCAGCGCGACGGACATTTGCAAAGCGCAGATTTCTTCGAGGTTTCCGCTCATCCGAAGATGACATTCGTTTCGAGATCTATCGCAAAGAAAGATGAAGGCGAATTTGTTGTCACTGGCGACTTGAATCTCCGTGGCGTTACAAAGGAAGTCAAACTTGATGTCGTGTATAACGGAACGATCATCGGCTTGCAATCTTTGCCGGTTGCCGGATTCGAAATTACAGGGAAGATCAGCCGCAAAGAGTTCGGGATGCTGTTCAATGGCTTGACCGAAGCAGGGCATATCGCAGTCAGCGATGAAGTAAAGCTTGATATTAATATTGAGCTTATCAAACAAGTCCCTGAAGAACTGAAAAAAGCAGCGTAAGAGATCAGTATATAGTATAACGGGCGGACTAAAGTTCGCCCCACTATAAAAGAGTTGTTTGCTGATTGATAAGTCTAGGGACAAGAAGATCAAGTCCGCATTTCTCATTCAGGAGTTTCACCGTATATTCACTGATGATCGGTGTGTTGGATTCATCGTGCTGATGCATCATGAAATAAATATCTTTAATACCTGCTTTCAACCATACATTGATGCGATCAACCCAAGCATCTATTCGCGGATAATCAGTCGGATGAATATTATTCCCGACAAAACGGATAAATGCTTTCGGAATCGGAAGCTCGGTGTGAACACAATCACGCCTGCCGGAAGTATCAGTTGTTACCCACCCGAAATTATTTGCCGATAGGAAATCGAAAAGCTTCTCTCGATATTCAGTAGTAAACCATTCTGTATGTCGAACCTCGACGAACACTTCGAGATCTTTTGGAAGAGAAAGAAGATAAGCCTGCAAAACATCAAAATTCTTCGTTCCAAAATTATCTGGAAGCTGCAAGAAGCACGGTCCACGCTTCTTGCAAAAACCGGAAATAGATTCAAGAAAGCTTGATGTGATATCATCGCAGTTCTTCAGTCTGCGAAAATGCGTAATACTCTGATTAAATTTCGGGCAGAAAATAAAATCTTTTCCGGTATCTTTAGCCCATCCTTCTAACTTCGCCGACGGATAAATTTGATAGAACGAGGCATTCAGCTCGATACAATTAAAATGCTTTGCATATTCTTTAAGAAAATCTTTTTCTTTTGTACCTTTGGGGTAGATCAGGTTAACCCATTCCTTCCGCCCCCACTTCGCGCAGCCAAAGTGAACATTACCTTGCGTCTTGCCTTTAGCAGGATTGAGCACTGCTTTCGTCTTCGCCGAATCATTCGGCAGTGAATGATCTATTGCATCTAACTCGCTTATCTCTACTTTTCCGAATTCCATAATTATATATTATTTACTCAGCATCTCCTTGACGATCGGCTTTAATCCACTGAAGAAAAACTCGACGGCGATGACCATTACGATAAGCCCCATTAAACGCATCATGATCCTGTTTCCTGTTTCGCCTATAATTTTAGTAATGCGTGCCGATCCAAGAAGGAGCATATACGTGATCAAACAAACCACAAACATCGCTGAAACAAGGATCACCTTTCGCTCAATCGAATGAGCATCCTGCATTAAGACGATCGCATTCGTGATCGCACCCGGACCACAGAGAATTGGGATCGCAAGCGGAGTTATCGATATGTCGGTAATGTAATGTTTTTTATCTTCTTCATCAACTTGCGTACGAACGAGCTTTGCTTGAAGCATATCGTACCCTACTGAAAAGAAGAGTATCCCACCAACGATTCGCATACTGTCAACAGAAATCCCGAAAAAATTAAACAGTATTTGCCCCATAAATGCAAAGACCACCAACACAATAAACGCAACGACGAGCGCCCGTCTTGCAGTATGATGCCGCTCCTGAGGAGTAAATGTCGCCGTCATCGTCATAAAGATCGGCATCGTCCCAAGCGGGTTGATGAGCGAAAAAAATGACGTGAAGCAAAGAAGTCCGAATCCGGTAAGTTCGTGCATGATTTTTTTATTGAAATCTCAACTGCAAAACAGGGATGGAAGGTTCTTAGTGCAAAATTTTTGACCTGAAAATAATGATGTCGGTCTGAATTAAACAAGCGAAAATGGTGTATCTTTGAGACAAGTATTTGCGCTTTTTGCAATATCCACTATGAAACAATCTACACTCTTCCGTGCCATCTTTCTCCTGGTAAGTCTGTGTACTTCTATTTCTTTTGCGCAAATAAAAACCGAGAGAGTAGAATATCTCGATGATCCTTCTGCGAGAGAGGAATATGATTTCACACGCTTGCGCGATCCAAATACAAATGAGATTCCGCCCTTCATAGCTCAAAAGGAATTTGAATTTGCATCAAATCTTCCAAAGCATGATCCATTCGGCGGGATTTCGTATTCATCGTTAGCATTCGATTGGCAGCCTGTCGGCATCTTCAATCAGTCCGGGCGAATACAGACTTTAGGTATTGATATTTTGAATGAAAAAAATATGCTTGCGGGCTCGGCATCAGGTGGAGTTTGGAAGAGCATTGACGAAGGACTGTCATGGGTAAAGGTAACGCTTCCGAACGATGAGCAATCAATTAGCGCTATCGTACAGGATACTCGTCCGGGAAAAGAATCGACATGGTATTATTCGACGGGAGAACTTCTGAGCACTACTGGAAGACGCGAGACAAGCAACATCCGCACTCATTCTTGGGGCAATGGCATTTATAAATCTACCGATAACGGTGCAACGTGGAACCCATTACAGTCAACTATTACAACGAGCAAAAAAACTGCGCCGATAAATTTTACCGGGATTTGGAATCTCGCACTGGATCTACGAAATGTATCTCAGGATATTATTTATGCTGCCTGTTACGGAGGCATCATGCGCTCGTCAGATGCAGGAGCTTCGTGGGCTAATGTACTTGGCGGAGATCCCGCTCATTGTTTTAACTCGGAGATCGTGATAGGATCAGGCGGCACACTCTATGCTGCGATCGGAAGTGTCTATGATGGAACAGCGCCCCCTCATTCAGGAGTATGGCGCTCAATTGATGGGACTAATTGGACGAAAATCTCTGATAAACTTCTTCCTGATCTCATCCGCAGAACTCGTCTTGCACTATCGGCTTCGACAGATACAATTCTTTATTGTCTCACCGAAACTCCGGACAATTGGGCTTCCCCGGATACGGCATTCATTACTGAACATTCTTTCACTCGTTATACATATCACTCTGGTGATGGCTCCGGCTCCGGTGGGCAATGGGAAGATCGAGTTGTGCCTTTCAATAGAGATATAAATTACTATAATAATTCACTTGGCGGATATTGCCTCACTCTTGCAGTCCATCCGTTTGATGCTGAAAAAGTTTTCATCGGCGGCAACAGCCTTTACTACTCTGCCAGCGGGTTTTTGGATTCGGGTGCAAAACTCGGCGGATATCCGGATGACTATAATAACCCACCTCCTTTACCCCTCCATCCGGATATACATTCTCTTTTCTTTTCGCAAGCAGATCCTTCGCGGCTTTATGTCGGACATGATGGAGGTATTTCTGTTACCGACGATTACGAAGTAGCGCCGTCGGATTGGACTAATTTTAATAACGGACTTTCTTCTGCGCAAGTCTATCATTCTGCGCTTGATCATACAACTCCCGAAAGTGATCTTATCTTGAGCGGATTACAAGATAATAATACCTATCAAACAATTTCTTCGAATTATTCCGATCCGTGGATTCCTATTTTCGGTGGAGACGGTATGACGGCAGCGATCTGCAACGGTGGCAATTTATTTTTTGCTTCGTCACAAAATGCCAATATTGGCTGTTTCACATTTGATGGCAGTAGTACGTCCTATCATGGCACTCTTCCCTATCCAACACCGACAAGCAACTTCAACTTTTATACAAACTATATTCTCGAACCAAACGAAACAAACGAATTGTATCTTGCAGCAACTGATAAGCTGTGGAGATATAATACGGTATCGAATCTTTCCTTTGAATATAATCAGCTCGATCCGGATTGGACAGAGATTACATCCGTCAGTGATGCATTATCTCCGCAGCAAGGTTTTATCACCACATTTGGCTTCGCAACTAATGTGCGAGACAGACTTTTCTTTGGTACAAATATCGGAAAGGTGTACCGTGTAGATAATGCTGCAAGTCCAGCACCGACGCTGAAAGATATTTCCGACGCGTCATTTCCGAAGAACGGATTTGTTGCAGGGATAGAAGTTGATCCGCTCAATGCGAATGAGATCATCGTCGTTTTTTCGAATTACAATGTGCAAAGTGTTTTTCGCACAACCAATGGCGGCACATCTTGGGATGCTATTGGGGGCAATCTTGAAGAATTACCTGATGGTGCAGGTTCAGGACCATCAGTACGTTGCGCAAAGATTCTCCATACTTTTAATGGCACTATCTATTACGTTGGCACAAGTGTCGGGCTATATTCCACGACAAAAATAAGTGGTACTCAAACTGTCTGGGCTCAAGAAGCCCCGACAATAATCGGCAATCTAATTGTCGAATCACTTGATGCGCGGCAAAGCGATGGAAAAGTGATCGTTTCAACGCAAGGCGGCGGAGTATTTAAGAATGTACCTCAGAATTCAGTTACCGATCAAGTTCTATCTACTACTCAGACATTGCAGCTTGAGCAGAATTATCCAAATCCATTTTCCGCTCATTCGAATATTCGCTTCACGATCTCGAAACGAAATGATGTTCGTATTGAATTATATAACTCGCTCGGAGAAAAGATGTCCGAGCTTGCAAACGGCTCGTTCAATCCCGGAAGTTATATCATCGAGCTTTCAGGAAAAGATTTTTCTGCAGGAAATTATTTTGTGCGCATAAAAGCGGGATCTGCTGTTGCGACAAAGATGATTACTATTCTGAAGTAAAAAATTTCAAAAAATGTGTCATTGCGACGAGGGCCTCATCCCGACGAAGCAATGACAGTTTTTAGAGACAATGAGGATTACATGGATACAAGATAGGACTTCCGTATTTTCGTATCCAAATCATGGCAGATATTTTTATCTCATATTCGTCTAAGGACTCCGAGCGCGCTCTTTCGCTTGCGGAGGAACTGCGTTCACGCGGGGCATCCGTGTGGATCGATCAACAAGCAATTGATGGCGCAACGCAGTGGTCAAGCGAGATCGCGCAGGCTTTGGATGAATGCAAGGCGCTGGTGCTGCTCATATCCAAGTCCTCGCTCAAAAGTAAGAACTGCGCGAAAGAAGTTACGATCGCCGCCGAAGCGGATAAATTTATTTTGCCGATCGATCTTGAAGATATTCCTCTGCCGAAAGAATTCAAATATCATCTTGCCGGTTTGCAACGCGTTGCATTTTCGAATCAGAATGCGATCTGGCGGTCAGTGGAAAAACTGCTTTCGCTAACCCCCGTAGAGACGCGCCATGGCGCGTCTCTACCACCGGTAAAGGATACAGTAATCCGTGTTGCCGTTCTGCCTTTCGATGATCTCTCCCCGAAAAAAGATAACGGTTGGTTTGCCGACGGCATGATGGATGAACTCATCGGCACACTTAGCTCGCTCGAAAAACTACGCGTCGCTAGCCGCCCGGATGTGATGTATTACAAAAAGCACCGCCCGAAAGCAAAGAAGATTGCCGACGATCTGAAAGTCCGCTACCTCATCGAAGGCTCAGTTCGCAAAGCAGGTGAGAAAATTCGTATTACTGTGTCACTAACTGATACGGCATTCGGCGAACAGCTGTGGATGAATAATTACGACGGCACATTCGATGACAT
Organism: Kapaibacterium sp. (SeqCode); assembly: GCA_038210275.1. GTDB lineage: Bacteria > Bacteroidota > Ignavibacteria > Palsa-1295 > Palsa-1295 > PALSA-1296. The sequence goes on from JBBQWV010000025.1 coordinate 16,353, forward strand.
TTTTGAATTTCAGGAAACCGTTTCCAAGCAGATCTTAGAAGCGCTCGAACTGAAACTCACGCCGCAAGCTGAAAAAGTAATCCAAGAACAACCAACGCAAAATGTTGAAGCTTATGAACTCTATCTCAAAGGTCTCGAATCCCACCGCCTCTATTCTCGCGAGGGATATGAAAAAGCTCTCAAACTATATGAGAGTGCGATTGTACTCGATCCTAGATTCAGTGATGCATATCTTGTTTTGGCGAATCTTAACGCTACCTATTACCGTGAATCTTCACGAGACCCAAAATGGCTTTTACGTGCAGAAGAATATTTTAAAAAAGCAGAGGCTATCACTGGCGAAACTGTGAAGACACTTCGGGTAAAAGGAGAAATAGCATGGCTAAAAGAGAATTTTGAAGAGGCAGAACAAGTATTACTTCAGGCGATAGAACGCGATCCGAATTATTATAAAACCTATAATATGATCGGAAATGTGTACGTCATGCTTGATAAAAAAGACCTTGCAGCTAAGGCATTTTCCGAGGTTCTAAAAATCACAAAACATTACCAGGGCTATTCAAATCTTATTTCCACACTGAGTGGAATGGATGAAGAAACAGGAATAAAGCAAATAGCATTGGAAGCTTTGCCTATAATGCAAAAGCATCTACTTGAATTCCACACCGATTATGCTGTGCAATCTGCCGATTTAGCATTCTTACCTTCCTCCGTGTTTTTGCAGCCGGTTAATGAGATAAAAAGAGCGCAGAGTGTAAAAACAAGTACTTTTTTCATGGGGATTTTGATGATGATGAATGCACGAATATACGAAGAAAATTGCCCCTTCGCATAAAATCCGGGTTTTTGGTTTTGAACTCTTTGGGTTAAACTTTTCTTCTTTAGTAAGTCTCTATTGGGTATTACTTTTTCTTTGAGTATGAAGACTTCTTTTCTTGCTTTGATATTGGTTTTATCTCTTGCCGAAATTGCATATTCTCAGCCGCAGAATACTGCCGTTTCTGATCCCCCTATTCCGCTTTTCGATGGCGAGCCGTATCTTGCAGTTAATCCGACCAATCCGGAAAATATGGTGATTGCCTGGATGTCTTATATAAAAAATGCCGGCATTCCTTTAACCGAACAGATCGGGATTCACGTAAAATCTTCATTCGATGGAGGGAAATCGTGGGGCAATGAAATCACGATGCCGCATTACTCTCCGAAATTTCACTCTGCAGATGTTTCGATGGCGTTTCATGGCGCTACCTTATATATAGAATATATTGACTATAAGCAGAATCCTGATTCCGGTGGAATCGTCGTTACCCATTCGACGGATGGAGGAAAGTCTTGGAGCACTCCGATCAAAGCCTTCGATCTTTATGATAATGGCGACAGACCGATCGACCGTCCGTGGATCGCAATTGATAACTCCGGCACTGCCTCCGATGGTACGATCTATATTACGACAAAGCCTGCGCCGTGGGATCCGATACCGAATCGTCCGTATATGAAATTTTCTACCGATGGCGGTAACTCTTGGAGCAAGATAGATACTGTTGATGGCGGCGATTATCTTGCCGGACCGATCGATCAGCCGATGGTCTCCCCTGCTGTAACAAGTGATGGAGTTTTTCGGGCAGCTTATATCAGTTGGAATATTGCAAAAAATCCAAATCCACGATATACGGTCGCAAGTTCAAACGATAAAGGAAAAACATATACTCGCACGACGATCACTATTCCAAAAACTTCTACGGGAAAAGATACACTTTCGAAACTTGGGTATCATCTGGCTGTAAATCCAAGCGATGCAAAAAATATGATCTTTGTCTGGCCCGATTCGCGCGATGGCGATCTTGATGTCTATGCAGTTTACACCACTGACGGCGGAATATCGTGGAGCGCAGACCAGCGCATCAATGACGATCCAAAAAATAACGGAGTCTGGCAAGATCTGGTGTGGGCGAATTATAGCGACGATGGCAAATGCGTAATCAGTTGGCGTGATAGGCGCAATGGCGATAGCACAGGCTATCAACAAGGCAGTGATATTTATTTTGCAGTTTCCACCGATGGTGGAAAAACTTTCGGGAAAAATATGCGGGTTTCCGATAAAACTGCGCCGTTTAATATTGTACTAAATGGATCAGGCAATGATTTTCAATCGACTGCAATCGTTGATGATTCTCTTTGCGTAACGTGGGGCGATGTGCGGACGGGAAAGCTCGCGATCTATTTCGCAAAAGCTGCCATCAGTGATGGTATTGCAAAAGTAGTGAATGTCTCAAATGAAACGAAGAGCCCGATCTCAATCTTTCCGAATCCCGCATCGAATAAAATTACTATCGAACTCACACTCAATTCTCCAGAGCAAATTGAATTATTTCTCTACGATGAAAATGGAAAAGAAGCTATGCATCAAACAAATGCTATGACACAATTTTACCGACAGACACTTGATCTTTCGAAGTTTTCTTCCGGTGTTTATAGCGTCGTACTTACAACACCAAATGAACAATTCTCTCGGAAATTTACTGTCGAACGTTAATTTTTTTTAAAAGATAAGCTGATTTAAGGGCATCTCACCTCTTAGGAGTTATATTTGTATCCGTCACATTGTCACAATGAAACAGCTCCTGATCGCTCTCACTTTCCTTGCTCTTCTCTCAGCGGCAAACCAATCCGCTTGTCAAAATGTGAAGTGGAAAATGATCGTGCCCAATGCGCTGGTGCCCGGCAGATTTGATCCGTTCTCTCCTGTCGAATTCGGAGCCATTGCCGCAAAAGGAAAGATCGTCTTAGCGGGATGGAAGAATCTCATACTTTCCATTGATGACGGAGCAACGTGGCGAAACCTCAACGCTCCGTATGCCTCCGGAGATTTTGCAATGGAGGTCGCTATATATGATGATAATACATTTGCACTGATAAGTTATCATTCGGGGGTATTTATCAGCAATGATCAAGGATTAAGCTGGACACTTATTCCGACAGCCACTTCAGGACTTTCCATCGTCTTTGATGGATCTCCAAACCGCCTCGCAATGGTGATTGGCGGCAATGTCGTATACGATATTATCATTGGAGTCAGTGGGTTGTATCATCCGTTGCTCAATGCCAATTACTCCGCCTGTATTCGAACTGCCGCCGACGGCACGCTACGCGTACTCGCCGGAGCAAATGCAAATACTGCGACGCTGATGAAGAGTTATGATCATGATGTAACTTGGCAGAGTACATCAACGATCAATAACGGCGATAACTATACACTTCTTGCCGATCAATCTGATCCCAACAGATTTGTTGCTATCAATGAAAACTGGATCGCTCATAATGGCAATACGTCAAATATTTACCTTACGACCGATAATGGAAATTCATGGAACACCGTTTTTAACCAGCCACTAAACAGCGTGAATGCCTTATGCGGCAATGGTACTACAGGCTGCCATGATTATTTTACCGGCACTACAAATGCAGGGGTTCTGCGTTCGAACGATAAAGGACTATCCTGGCAATTGATCGGCGGACCACCAATGACACTGGACTCCCGCTCTCTTGCATCAGTGGATGACAGCTTGCTCTTTGCCTTCGATACCCTTGGTAATATTTGGGCAACGCAGCCGGCAAGTTTCGGACCGGGATCCTACTCTATAACCGGCGCGCAATTTTTCGGACAGCTTGATCTCACCTCCTGCGATACTTCAGTGCAAACGACGATCACTTTTTATAATTCGTTATGTCAGAAGTATGACATTACCTCAGCAAAGATCATCGGCAAAGATAGCCTCGAATATTCACTAACGGGAAATATCTCAAAACCGACAAATTATCCCGATAGCGTTCATATCCGTTTTACTCCGACGAAAGGCGGTAAAAACGATGCGAAGTTACTCGTAACATATTCCAACGGTACCTCGACGACTATTGATCTCAGTGTAAATATGCCGCTTACGTCCCTTTCGATTTCGAAAAAAATTCTTTTCGAAAATGATACGATAAATTTATGTGCATCTGATAGCGCTACTCTCAAACTCACTTCACTGTGCCCTCTTGATCTTTCTTCGCTTTCAGTCACCGGAACGGACTCAGCATCTTTTTTCCTTCGCGGGAAAAAATCGGCAGTACTTCCGAAAGACTCGTTGATAAAAGTTATTTGTATTCCACAGCGTTCAGGTTTACTTAATGCAACGCTACATATTATTTCCAGTGACGGAAGGACATGGGATGTTCCGCTGAGTCTGTTTGTCAAGGTTGCCCCACTCGCAATTGTTGCACCCACAGCGACAGATACGATCTCATTATGTTCGGCAGATAGTATCCGCATTGTTCTTTCTGCACCGTGCTCGTTAGGCATTACTTCCCTATCATTTATCGGTCAGGATTCCTCGTCATTTATTTTGAACGGGAAAACTTCGGCGGCGTTACCTTTGGATTCTGTTGTTGTTGTAAAATTAATTCCAAAACAACCCGGGAATCTCAGCACCATACTCCATATCGTAACTGCAGACGGCAGAATATTCGATGTACCTCTGAGTGCTTTTGTATTGCCAACTACTGTCAGCATTCAGCCTTCGGCTCTTTTTGTAAATGATACGATTAACTATTGCACCACCGTCACTCGCAAACTTATTCTGAAAGCTCCGTGCCCCATGAATTTTTTGCTTGCTTTACGCGGACTTGATGCGGCATCATTTACATTACCAATACCTCTGCCAAATACTCTTCCTTTGGATTCAGAAATTACCGTGATCTGCACTCCGCAACATTCGGGAATACTTGATGCGCGGGTTGAGATCACTGCCGGAGGTGGAGTTGATACAATCCCTATTCATCTTTTTGTAAAGCCTGCGCCGCTCTCGTTCACACCTTTTGTAAAGTTTAATGTTGATACGATCACTTCCTGCGAATCCGATAGTGCGCAGTTTGTTCTTTCCACATTCGATCTCTCGACTCAGTGCTCGCTGATCATTTCTTCGCTTTCGATCACCGGAGCGGATGCAAGTTCTTTTGTTCTTCAGGGGAAATCTACAGCGACACTTCCGCCGGATTCGATCGTAAAAATAAATTGCATTCCGCAGCATTCGGGAAAACTCACAGCAATATTACATATCATTACAAGTGATGGCAGATCGTGGGATGTACCGATGACATTATATGTCACCGATCCTCCTCTTGAGATCAAGCCACTGATGCTTTTTGTAGGCGATACTGTTGAAGCTTGCATAGTACGCAGTGATTCGGTAGTGTTGAATGCGATCTGTCCGTTAAACATTAGCTCCATTTCCATTATTGGAAAAGATGCTTCCTCATTTACTCTTAATGGCAAAACAACCGCCGCACTTCCCGCTGATTCGGTGATCGTAATCAGTTGCGCGCCTATAACTCAAGGTGATCTTGCGGCAACGCTTCATCTTGTTTCATCGTCAGGTACCTCATGGGATGTACCACTTTCTGCATTTGTAAAAGCGAAGCCGATGCTTTCACTTGACGGGGCAACATTCACCGATATTTCTACCGATGTGATCGGTGAAGACATCAGTATCCCTGTTATTATCCATCATAGCGGCGGCGCATACGATGCAGAATTCATGATCCATTATGATTCTACATCAATGATCTATCGCGGTGTTTTTGATCTCAATAATGCCGATCATACGTTCTCACAATTCAATAATTTTTCTGCACAGATCAGATTTAATACGGGCGTTGATACGATCCTTTTCGCACGATTCTCTTTTTATCCTCTCGATTCTGTCTGCACACACATTACTATAGATTCTCTGAAAGGAATTGGCGCTGTTACAAACTGCTTGGATATTCCTCTCGCTTCCGACGGCATGAATATTTGCTCGACCGTTGCATGCGGCAGGAAAATTCTTTCTCAATATATTCGTTACGGAGCAGCGCCTCAACTGAGGGTTATCCCTAATCCAAGTTCAGGTAGCGTGACGATAACTTCGTCGCTGCCGCTGGGAATGGTTCGAATTTCGGCGACAGATAAATTAGGGATCGAGAGAGCTTCACTAAATTCGGAATTATCTCCATCCGAGAAAGTAAAGCTCGATCTGGATTTTTTACCATCGGGATTATATTTTATTCGCGTAAGCGGCATCAGTGCTTCCATACCGGTGGTTATCGAGAAGTAATAAAGGGGATAAGAATTTCCGGAACGATAGAGCCGACAAAAGCGTGTTACAACAATACGATAATTTTTATTTATGGGTGAAACGTTACGTAAATGGCTGAAGCAAACCACTCCGATGCCGGATGGACTTGATGCAACACTAAATCTTTTTGTGGCGTCGCGCTTTATCGAAAACGATATGGAAGCGCTGTTGCAAAAATTTGGTATCACCCGACGACAGTATAATGTACTTCGCATCCTCAAAGGTATTTACCCTGAAGGTCATCCACGCTCGGAGATCGCCGCTCGTGTGATCGAGCAATCACCGGATATTACCCGCATAATTGATCGCCTTTCAGGTCAAGGACTCATCACGCGCAAACGAGGAAATACCGATAAGCGCGAATCGCTTACTATGATTACTCCAAAAGGAATAGCGCTCGTCAACAAAGTCGCGCCGTATATGACGGAGTTCAGCAGCCGCATAGAAAAAATTCTCGGCAAAGGTGACTGCAAAAAACTTTCCGCACTTTGCGAGAAGTTATATGCAGAGAAGGCAGAGCAGTAGTCTGTACAGGCGAATTATTTTAGTTGTCATTCCGAACGGAGATTTTTTATGCGAAGCATAAAAAACGATGTGAGGAATCTCCTGATAGATTCTGGCGACTGAGATTCTTCCACGATTTAGGGGATTGCCACGTCGTCCGCAAGCGCACTCCTCGCAATGACACACACTTATAAAAATCTTTTAAAATAAAAAAAGCGAGTCTTGCGACTCGCTTTTTTTTACTATCGTTAAATCCTTTATTGGATCACCAGTTTCTTTGTTTCCTGTTGACTGCCCGATTGGACAGTAACAAGATAGACGCCTGGTTTTAATCCGGTAAGATCGAGCACTTCGATATGGGCACCAGCCATCAGCAATCCGTTAAAGACTACTTTTGCAGGTGGACCTTGAGCTGCTGTTGCGCTGCTGATCGAGATCGTCACCGGCGCATCTGCGGTCAGCGTGATTGTGATCGAAACCGGAGTGCCGTTCACAGAAGGATTCGGGGTGATCTCGCTGACGGTAAGTCCGTTTGCCGGATCACCGGTTGTGCCTTTGTGAATTGGTCTGCCGCAATCTTTGCGAATGCTTTGCAGGATGGCATTATTCTTGCGAATGATCGAAGCATAATCTTTCTCAGCATCTCCGCTTGCTTTCATCAGAGATTTGATCTGATCAAGCAATCCTTTAATCTGCACACGAGTTGCTGAATCTTTCGCATTGCCTTTCAATGCTCTGATCTGTTTGAAGATCGCATCGATCTGCGCTTGGTTATCAGTGATCGTCTTCTGATCTGCAGCAAGTTTCGCAGCGTCATCAGCAGAGATCTGCGTCAGGAAAATTTTCCAGCATGAATCGGCAAGTCCGAAATGACCTCTACCGCCCTTATCAGGAGGATTGCCGTTGCCCGTTCCGCCGCCCTTTGTGGTGTCGCGTGGTCCGCCGTTACCTTTATCCGGTCTGCCGCAATTCTGCGCAATAGTCTCGAATAATTTATTATTATTTTTCAAGATGGTATCAATATCCATCTGCGCCGCGCCGTTTGCTCTATTCAGAGTTTCGATCTGTGCATTTAATGCCATGATCTTTGCGCGATTAGTAGTATCTCTGTTGTTACCGGAGTTACTGCCTTTTAACAAGTCGCCGATTTGTTTATTCAGCGCATCAATCTGTGGCTGGTTGCCGCTGATCGTAGCTTGATCGGTGGCAAGTTTTGCCTGATCTGCCGGTGAAAGCTGCGATAAAAAAACTTTCCAGCAGGAGTCACTCAATCCGTAATGAGTCCCTTTGCCGGGTCCGCCATTGCTCGGTCCACCGTTTTGAGGGTTGCCGTCTGCGAAGGCAGAAGCCGTAAAGATCGCCCCGAAAAGAAGCGCTAAAGCTATATTTTTCAAATACTTCATAGGTTTATTAAGTAAAGATAAACGTCTCAAAATTACGCCAATGCCCTCTTTCGGGGTCGAAACGGATGGCGCATGAATTTTAGTTACAATGTAAAGAGACTTCAATAGTCATTTGGTTTCACCCAAAAACAAAAAAAAATGAAGTTTTTTTTTGGGGGTGTCTGAATAAGGATTATTTCCGATTTTGAAAAGGAGCCTCTCCAGCCTGGTTTCTCCAGTGGTGCAGACTCTCAATCTGCCAGTCAACGCTTCCCTACCTCGAAATTATTATCTTCTGCGAATACTTCCTATTCCCATCTGATGTTCGTACTATATATATCCCTGACGGAAGGCTTGCGGCATTGAGATATTGCGGTGAGGCGCCGCCGATCTCCTTCGAGAGAATGAGCTGGCCCAGAAGATTCAGGACTTCAACAATATGCGAAGATTTGATTTCATCATGTAATGAAATCTTTTCATTACGAGAATCATAGAATGCTTCGAAAAATGGTATCTTCCCGGTATTCAGAAATGCACGGATCGTCGGTTCGCCGCAGCCACTGCGGCAGATCATTGCCGAATCACTGATGACAACAAGTGGACATGGGGCGTTCTTATCGAACGTACTATCGAAAAATATATTGAGACTATCTATTTTAAAGCTCGTACATGGTTCTTTGGTCACATACGTCTTAAATTTGAGAATAACTAACGGCTCCGATGAGGAAACAGCAAATTGCTGGTGTACAAAAATATTTAACCCATCCGGCAATGTATTTTGATCCCAAATTACTGCACCACCAGTCAGCGTCCCTTTGAATTCAGGATCAAGCGGCATCAGAAGATCGGTATTGAATAGCGCATGAAGCGAAAATCCCTGTGCAAGCTCTCCGGAATTATTCGTAAGATAGATCGGCACACTGATGGTATCACCGCCGTCCAGAATATCATGCACGATCGTATTAGTCGTGCCGCGAGTCCGAAAATTTCCGGTGATGGCAATCGTCGTATCGTAGCCCTGAGTGCCAACGACATAATGAATTCGAAGAAGCCCTATCTTTAGCCCCTGCTGTAATGGATGAAAACTCAAAGAGATAAATTTCTTATCGCCACCTTTAAGAGCATCCGGAAGATTTGCCCCAACATACGAATTATCAAATCCTTCAAGACGGACGGAATCGATCGTCAGGCTATCGCCCAAAATAGGAATATAGATCACCGTATCAAAACCACCGCATAAAAGTGAGTTAAATGAGAATGGCGGCGGAAGCAAAAGTGCAGTAGAATCCGTGGCAATAATTTTTTTTTCCGGCGCGATAGATTTCCCCTGCTGGGCGAAAACGCCGGCAGGAAAAAGAAAGAGAAGTATGAGGAGTTTTATTCGCATACGGAATGAGATTGTCTGAACAATCCTTCAGACAATCTCAAGGTTCAGAGAATCATCTTAATTAAAATCACTCAACGGTCTGCGGACCAGAAATCCGTACCCTTGACTATCACCACCGGCAAAGAGAATACCGTGTGCAATAGCAAGCGAATAATATGTAGAGAAATAAGGTTTTGCGGGAGTGATATCCGTCCAAGTCATTCCGTTATCTGTTGAATGGAAGATACCTGCGCCTGCGGCAAAGACATGATTGCCGCTCACCACAATGTTGGTAATTGCGCGTCCATTTATTCCATTCATCCGCGGAGTGAATGTTTCCGAGCCGCTCGGTGCGCCCCAAAGAGCTACCGTATCCGGAACAGTATATGTTCGCCTGCCAACAAGTGTGGTGCCATCGGCTGTCACCGCATTACACGTATAGTAGCTGTAACTTGCGCTTTCATTAAGTACTGCAATTGCAGGTCCGGTATAGGCAGTCCAGCTCGTTCCGCCATCGGCTGAGCTAAACCATTTTCCAAGACTTGTCGGATTGACAAAGAGCTTTTTATTTATCACCGTTAACCCGCCGCCGTATCCGGCAGTAACTCCTGCGCTGGCATTGGTCCACGTATTTCCGTTATCGTTGGAGCGATAGACGGGGATATTTCCGCTCCCCGTTCCGGCATAGAGTGTATTATTATACACAAAAAAAGCAGTCGGTCCATAATTAGCAACGCCATCGGCTCCGGCGTTGATATCAGTCCACGTCACGCCATTATCGGCAGTGCGAAAAAGACCGTGACCTATTCCGACAAAAAAGTAATTATCTTTTACAAAAATATTCTTAGACCCTTTATCAAAATATAATCCGCTGAGCTTATTAATTGTGAGTCCGTCATCAGAAGTAGCAAAGATGCCAAAACCTGAAAGCATCATCATCGTATTTCCATTTACAGCCATAGAAACGGGCACATTATATTGTCCAAACGTAAGCGAATCTGTTTCTGCCCAGCCAGGCGGCACATTGGCATTGATGTTATTCGGATCAGTTGTAGAAGTGGATTTGCTGCAGCCAATAAAAAAAGTAAGCGCCAGCAAAAAGATGATGGATTGTTTCATAGAATTTATTAATAGTAGATGAATGACTCAAAAGTAACGAAATGAGATGGGAAAAGAATTCAGTGGATATTCGAGTAAATAATACTTTAAAATTTGTATTCGAAAAATGATAGAAAAAGTGATAGAATTACTACTCACCGCATTCTGTCAAAACAGTTTTCATTAATTCCGGTGAAATCCAAAAATTTGCCGACTGTAGTTTATTAAGAATGGCTTTATTTCCGTAATAATCCCTTTCCTTTTGGCTTTCGCAATTACACCGAGTGTGCCGGTGATTTTTATTCCATTCAGTATGGCAAGTTTTCGAGCTTTGATATCATCGAGAATGATAATACTTTCGGAAAGTTCAAGAGCCAAGGCAAGTGAACTTGCTTCACCCACATCCACTATTCGCTCAAATGCTTCTTTCTTTATAACATTTTCTACAGTACGAATATTAAACCACACAGGAATGGCTTCACCGTATTCCCAAGCAACTTCGGGAGTAATAAAAACGGCGCCATACAGTTTTTCTAAAAGATCAAGTTCTCCTATATTATCAAGCACGATCAGACAGCTTGTATCGGCAATAACGATCTCAGGCATTTTCTATATCTCGCGAGAATTCGGTTGCCGGATAATTGAAGACCGAAACATGGTAGGCGCCGAGATGCTCTGTGAATGTTCGTTTCGGTAAACCGGAAAGCTCTGCTGCCTGACCTAAGGAAAGTTTGCCCTGTTCATAAAGCATTGCAGCAAAAAGTATTGCCGCTTCCGCATCATTGATGTCGAGCGTATCGGGTATTGATAATGTTACCTGCTTCATGTATTAATAACAGAAAACGAGGGAGCAAAAGTTTAATACTCCCTGCGTCTGCGGATCTCGCTGCGGATGACGGAAAGCGAGCGCTTTACCCATTGCATCGTTGCATCATCGGGACGTTCGCCGCCCATGAAACGGATCATCGCAGATTCGCTATCAAGCACGTCATCAATATCTACCATGCGTGGACCTTGCATATCTTTTTCATTCTTTGGTAAATAGAGATCGTCGAAGGGTACGCCCATCGCTGTCGAAATTTTGCGTAGCGTATTTTTCGTCACGCCGGATTCATCGTTCTCGATACGCGAGAGATGCGCCTGTGTAATATCAGCAACTTTTGAAATATGTCCTTGCTTCATTCCACGATCATCGCGCATACGGCGAATTCGCTGCCCCTGTGTTTCGGCGCGGCGATTGATCGGTCGTTCGATATCTGCGGTATATTCACTGCTTGGCGTTACTGTATCCATGATTTTTGATGAGGTTAAGTATATATAAAAACAAAAAAGTACAAAAAAGGTGCTCGTTCGTTCTTATGAAATGCAAATATACGGATATTTTTCCTAAAATCCAAAAAAATCTTTCGCTAAAACAAGCGAATTTCGCAGTTTTTCAATTTATTTTCATTTTATTTTCCATGGGCACCTTGACAAACGGCAAATTATTTCGTATATTTGCATGGAGCGAAACATATATAGGTGCCTTTTTACTAAAATATATACTTTTTTGGTGGAGTTTTGTGGTAAAAATTCCTAAGAATTCCGAGATTCACAAAAATAACCAAAATCACGAAAAAAATCTTTGGCGTTTGCAGCCTGATTTCGCCGATTTCAAAAATAGTTTGGTTTGGGCACCTTGACAAACCCGAAATAGTTACGTATATTTGCATAACAAAATACAAACACAAAGATTTTTTATGATGAATTATGTGTCAGCAAAACTTTAGTGTCGTTGCGAGGAGTCCGCTTGCGGACGACGAAGCAATCTCCTAAATCGCGGCAGAAAATTAGCTGCTACAAACTATGAGGAGATTGCTTCGTCGGGCTAAAGCCCTCCTCGCAATGACACTACTGTAACACTAATGCATACGACTACCGGGATCAAACTGCCCTCTGAAATTCTTTTAGGGAACAGTTCAATAGGTAATAGTCATTACAGGATAGCAAGTTCTTACACGTTCGAAAAAAAACAGACCCCCTTGAAAGCTGAAAAGTATATTATCACTACTGAAGGAATGGAACCCGTCATGCGCATTACCCGAATGGGCTTTGGCGTTGCCGGTGAAGAAGTCCAGAAATACCTGAGCGAAGGTCATACCAAAGTTCTCGTCCACGTCGTCGGACCTGAAAGAGAATGCGCCTTCAGTAAAGAAAAAGATAAAGACTGGCGGCTACACGATATTAAGCAGCGCATCAAAAACTTAACTGCGAAAGATTAGTCAGCAGTTGATAGCCGGTAGCTGATAATTTTTGGGGAAAATCCTTTTCCCTATCCAATAACAAAGATCGACATTTTTTGAAAATGCTTTTTGCATCCAGGGAAGATCTTTGTCTAAATTCTGAAATAACATTAGTGTCATTGCGAGGCGGGCACCAGCCCGAAGAAGCAATCCCCTAAATCTTGGCAGAGACTAACGTGCTGCAAACTATTAGGGGATTGCCGCGTCGTCCGCAAGCGGATTCCTCGCAATGACACCTACATTATAGACACCACGATTATTTTTCTTTAACAATCAATATATAAACACGACCATGATAAACACAGAACAATACCAAACCAAAGAATTCACGCCTGCTCAAAGCCGTAATTCATCGAAACCAGAAACACGTCTTCGCAAACCGCGCTCGGTAAGGACTACCGATGTTACGATCAACTCCGGCGATCTGGATTATTTATCGGACTTCGTCAAAGTCTCGGCATTTTATGTCGAAGATTTAGAAGATTATCTCGGTGAAGAAATGATGGATTTCTGGCAATCGCGCGAGAACGCGCTGCGCATAATCACTGATGTAATGATGCAACGAGCGGAAGCGGGAGTGTGCTGACGAAACAACAATGTCATTTCGAACGGAGTCTCGCTGTAGCGAAGCGAAAGCGAGACGGAGAGAGAAATCTTTAAATAGAAATAAAATCCTTATTTTCCCAGGGATGAATATGGCATGTATTTTTATTAATAGATTTCTCTCTACCTCTGTCGCTATTGCGCCAGAGTCCGTTCGAAATGACACCACTGAAATCTCCGGTCCCACCATACCCCCAATCAAAAATGTTAGAAGATAAAAAAAATATGCCCTTAGCAGTTTTCGCTGAGAAAGAACTCGGCGTACAGCTTTGGTCCAAGATCATTGAAATATTCGATGCCGTGCAAAATGGCAAGCGAAAAATTCTGATCCGCAGTTGCAACGGCGCAGGAAAGACCTGCGCGCTGGCGGCGATCTGTAATTGGAAGCTTTATACCGAACCCGATTCTATCGTGCTCACAACGGCATCAAGCCATACGCAAGTCCGCAGAAATCTCTGGGGCGAAATTCGTAAGCAAGCAAAGAAAGGAAAACTCTACGGCAAAGGCCAGTTACGAGAAGCGTTGATCAAGATCAGTGAAAAACATTATGCCATCGGCATTGCACCAAGCCTGCCCGAAAATGCGCAGGGATTTCATGCGCCGAAAATGATTATCGTTATTGATGAAGCGACAGGTGTAAGTCGTGACGTAATTAAAGCGCTGTTCGGAAATGCAACCGGAGATGATGCGCAGATCATACTCGCCTATAATCCTATCAACACCGATTCCTATCCCTACGAACTTGAGCATAATGCCGATTGGCATCAGATCACGATCTCCGCATTCGATCATCCGAATGTGATTGGCACTGAACCAGATAATATCAAAGGCGCAGTTTCAAGGAAGTGGATCGCGGATATGCTGCCGACTTGGAGTTATCAAGTTGAGAAAGATCTCGACGATAAACATAGTTTCGAATTCGATGGGAAATTCTGGCGCAAAACCGGCGAAGTGAGCGCACGAGTTTTCGGCGAGTGGTCGGAGCATGGCGGTGTAGGATTTATTCCGATGCATCTTGTTTCGCGCTCGGTGAATCTTGATTTTAGTGGCACAGACTTTAGTGGCACGGACTTCAGTCCGTGTGGGGAAGACGGACGGACTAAAGTCCGTCCCACTACTATCAAATCAATGGGTGTGGACATTGCTCATGGCGGCGACGAAACCGTCTTTGCATTTTTCGAAGGCAACACGCAACTTCCCTTTTATTCAATGCGCTCAAAAGATCTTGTTGAAGTTGCCGAGAAAATAAAAATGTATCATGCCGAAGGTTGGAAGACTATTGCGATTGATGATACCGGAGTCGGAGCAGGAGTATCGGATATTCTGAGATCGCATGGCATTGATTTTTTCGCCGTGAATTTCGGAAGTTCTTCTAAAAAGATGTTTGATACTACATACCGAAGGATCGGCAACACCAGAGCAGAAATTTATTTTAATCTTGATGATGAACTCAAGAAAAGCAAAATAAAATTACTCGATGACCGCAAACTTCATCAGGAGCTGACGGCGCTCCGCTTACGACCGCAAGTGAATAACGATATGTACTACCTTGAACCCAAGGAAGACTTAAAAAATCGTTTAGGCAGAAGCCCTGACAGAGCTGATGCCACTGCGCTTGCGAGGTATGCGGTGAAGTTAAAAGATAAGAATAATAGGGAGTACTTCCGTTAATTACCACGCATACCCAATATCAAATCTCAGCGACGGCAAATTGCCGCTATAGCTGCCGAAGATATTGTAATCAGAAGACGAGCCGGAAGCGGAAAGGAAATAGTGGTCAAATCCAAGCCCTAAACCGATCGCAAAATCATCGCCGATAAACCATTGCCAGCCCAGAAGAACGCCAATCGAATACGTATCGGCTCCGACTGAAGAAGAAGAACTGCTGTTGCTGCTTAAATAATCATGGTATTGATATGTCAGATGATTCCAAGAAAAATTTGGCGCTACATAAAATCCACGCAAAGATTTTTTTGAAGGATAAAGCCGGATTTCTGCATTTGCTCCGAAGCCCTTAAAAGACGAAAGTGTGGGCATTTGAAGACCTATTCCCCCAGCGATAATATTGCCGAATGAATGATAATAAGACAGATTCCAAAAAAGAATAAACTTCAGAGGATTGATCGTAATCATATCATGTCTCGGCGTGATCGTCTCTTCGTTTCGGATCTCGGTGTAAGTTACCGTCTTCATCATACCTGTTACAGAATCCTTTTCAGTCCGTGTTCCATCAGTACGGATCTGCGAAAAAGAATTGCCACAAAACACTGCGAGCAAAACAACGATCTGAAAACCAATAATAAATTTTTTCATAAAGGGAAAAGATGATGATGAATGAGGAAGTGAGTACCTAAAATTTGCGAAATCGGTGCCGGTAAAATCACTCTGGAATGAGTTGAAACCCACACAATCCATCAATGTTCTTCGAAAGAAAAATGACGGACTGAAGTCCGTCCCACTATCCGCTGATCCAAATTTTGAATTTTGAATTTTAATTACAAACACTATGAACCTACAACTCGGAAAAATAAATATCTCTATTAACAAAAATCAAGCCATGCAAAAGCAGCCTGCTATTGAAGTCGCTTCGGGGCAGCAATTATCGCCGTGGCTTAGTAATCAGCATGATAATCCTCGGCAGAATATTCTTTTTATTCGCGAGACGGTTTCGGCGGCAATGCATGCACGATCTGAAGCTATTGGCAGAGGGCGCTTTCATGGCTACGAACTTTCGCGCACAAAATCCGGAACTCCAGTGAAGAAAATTCTGCCGCACGATCATCCACTTGAAAAATTACTTCGCTCGCCGAATCCGCTTTTTGACTTGTCGGATATGCTTGAACTTTCAAGCCAGTGGCTGGATGCAACGGGCAATGCGCTCTTGCTGAAAGTCCGCAATGGCTTTGGTGATGTCTCGGAGTTGTGGCTACTTCCGGCGCTGAGTTTTATTATCGAAAAAGGTGCGGACGAGATGCCTGTCTATTACACATTCTTTCCGACGAATGCAAAAATTCCTGCTGAAGATATCATTCATATCAAGCGCTCCGATATTCGCACGGCGCCATTTTATGGGCATGCAATTCTTTCGGATATTTTGGATACGGCAAAAACCGATTCGGCATTGCGTTTGTATCAGCAGCGATTTTTCGACAACGATTCCGTGCCGCGTGCTGTACTGAAATTTCCGCAAGGCACGATCCTGACGCAAGATCAGATGGATGAAATTCGCACCAAGTGGGAAGCAAAATATCAGGGAGCGGCGAATGTTTCGAAGCTTGCGATCTTGCCAGATGGCGGCGACATCACGTCGATCTCCGGTGCGGCAAAAGAAATTGATTTTTCAAAGAGCCGCGCAATGCTGCGCGATACCATCAGAGAAGCATTCAAAGTGCCAAAGATCGCACTCGGTGATACCGATCAAGTCAATTACTCGAATGCCGAAACAAGTTACAATGTCTTCTTGCGCGATGTCGTTGATTACGGACTTGCAAAATTCGCCCGCGCCTTGACGCGCCAACTTGCTGCGGAATTCAGCACGAATTATATTATCGAGCACGATAACACCATTCCCGAAGCAGAAGAAAAATTGCAAGTCAGATTGCAAGAGCTAAAGCAATCACTCACTATAGATGAGCAGCGAGCAATGTTAAGTCTCCCCCCACTTCCGGCAGGAAAAGGAAATGTTTTTGTTGTGGGGAATGTGATCTATGATGGAAATTGGAAACAGATGGCTTAAATATAATTGTTCATAGCAACAATTCAGACTAATTCTATTTCCATCCACGCTCAAAATCCTTAGAAGCTTATTCTTATTGTATTTACAAGTGCAAAGGCGGCAATATCAAGCATAACACCGATCAAAAGACCGTGCCACCGTGCATATGTGCTATGGGGCATGATCATCACATTCTGAAAATCACGATTCGTCAATGAAAACTTATTCCCTTCCGTTTGGAAATTCAGCGTTGCACGAATCGGTATGGTATTCGATTCGAAAGCAGCTTTGAGCTGCGCGGCGGATAAATGCTTGGGAGAGATCAGACTATCGAACTTTCCAAAGTTCAATTTTTCATCATCTATGAGCATACCTTCCGGGTAATAGCCGCCGAACAAACCGGAATATTTCGTCACATTATCTCCGATAAAATTTTTTGCAACTACAGTTTTACCAAACGGTATAGAAGCCGAATCTCCTGAATGTGACTTGAGGTAAGTATCATAGGCATTATGGTAATTCTCGACCGGTTCATCGGAATAACCTATATAGAGTGCATAACGAACAGATGAGTCAGGATATATAATGCTCGCAGTTTGATAACCATAATCATCAATATCGGTAAAAATTGCTACTTTACCATGAGCATTACCATTATCGATCACCGAACCGATTCCATAGCCGATAAGCGTGCAGCTTGAAAGCCCGGCAGCGACTGCAAATGCAAATATGAAGAGTGCGAATGTTTTTTTCATTGTCGTAGTAGGTTGTAAAATCAGCTACAAAAATAAGATTTTAGAAAGGATGATTTGTCATGGAATTGTAAAAAACTAAATTTTTAATCTCCACACTCAGCTTGAGGTCACTTCCGGTGGAAAAAGGAGATATGCTTGTTGTTGGGAATGTAATCTATGATGTAGGGTGGAAGATGATTGGGTAATGGGAGTATAGGCATATGTGCGTATTGTGAAATGCAAAATTCCATACGCCCATACGCCTATACCCTACTTGACGTACTGCATCATCTCCGGTTCGTGATTGGGGTAGAGAGAAATTGATCGTAAGTATTGAATCTCTTCCGGCTTCATTGGATCAATATCAACTGGAGCCGGAAGCAAGGAACCTGCAATACCGCCGACTATGCAACCAAGCAATATGCCTCCGGCAATTCTGCGACCGTTAGGACTTCCGGAGAACCATCCATCGGGTTCAAATCCGCCCGGAGTGTTCTGAGCCAGGGCGAAAAGCAATCCAATTCCTGAGCCGCCAAATGAGCCGAGGAATTCTCTTGCATAGCCGCCACGACCTTTGCCGATGATTTTGCGAATCGAATTCTTTTTTATAACGATAGCGTGAGAATAAGAGATCTGCTCTTCATAGACCGAATTTTCCGGCTCAACGACGACAAGCGCCGTATCGCCACGAAGCGAAAGCAAAGCATATTCATGAGATGTGCTATCTTTTTTTTCGATGGTAATTCGGTTTGATGAATAGCGATGAATTGCGCCGGTGCCGCAGCTCGAAAGAAGCACAGTGGCTAAAAGCAAAAGAATAATCTTCGTTTTCATTGTCGTTATTTTATGAATTGCATAATGTCCGGTTCTTTATCGGGATATGCGGAGATCGAGCGGAGGAATTCGGTATCCCACCCATGATTTACCGGAGAGTCATTTTTATTGAATACCGCGTCCTTATAATGAGGAATAAGATTTCCAATGATACTTCCGATGAAAAAACCGCCGCCAATTCCTCCAAGGACAATAAGGATATTTTCTAATCCAGCAATTTGACCCAAGCCAGGGGTCAAGGGTATGGTGAACTGTGAGGCAATAAGACCACCGAGTAACGCGCCTCCGACCATTCCGATAATCGTATTACCGCCACTGCCATGAGCTAATCTTAGAATGTTGGAGATCGAATCTTTCCTGATCACTTCAGCATGCGAATAAGGTAGCGGATTGACATGCGCTTCTGCCCAATCAAGAACAACGATGGCACTATCACCCCGTACGGAGAGCAGTCCATATTCTTTCTCGGTTCCATCGGTTTTACGAACGGTAATTTTTTTTGAAGGGTATGTATAATTGTAGCTGCAACTGCTAAGAAGCACTGTTACAATAAGTAAAAGAATGATATTTGTTTTCATCGTAGTTATTTTATGGATTGGATCACACTCTGATCAAATGTTGCTGAAATGTTAGTGTCTTTGAGCGGTTGATCATGATGGTAACGAGCCGGAAGCATATCATCTTCATGAGAGCTGAGAAGATAACCGATGATGCCGCCGATGATTGGAGCTACCAGAGTTATACCGTTCGCCAGCAATTGGGCATGACTGCCGGATCCGTCAGCATAGTTATTCGATGATGACGTTTGAGCGGAATTTGCCGCATTGGCAAGCAACGGAGCCAGCGATGTGCCGAGAGAGAAACCGCCAAGCGTATAGCTTAAATCAGAACGCGTCGTGGATTCTTTCGTGAACTTTGTCATCGAATCATAGCGAATTTCTCTGCTGTATTCTCGAATGACTTCCGGAGTCATTTCATCGCGATATTCCCAAGGGATAACGCGCACACTCGAATCACTCGTTTCAAGAACGCGGTAATCGAATGTATGCGAGTCTGAAGTTGTAATCCGGTAAAAATGCGTGTCGTAATGTGCGCAACTTGAAAGAAGCACACCAGCTAAAAGCAAAAGGATAATATTTGATTTCATAAAATTTCTTTCGATAGTTTATGATACAAAAATACCTTTTCAGGATAGCTGAATTGTCATGGAATTGTCAGAGGATTGTAAAAAAAAAATTACGAATTAGGAATTGAAATTCGGCGCATTATTCGTAATTTCTAATTCCTAATTATTTGATGTATCGCATCTCCTCCGGTTCTTTATCCGGATAAGCCGAGATGGAGCGAAGGAAATCTCTATCCTGAGCGGATATAAGCAGGAGTTCTTTAGAAGGCGGAAGTGCATTGCCGATAATTCCGCCGGCTATTCCACCACCGACAATTGCACCGGCTAACATAAACAAAACTCCAAAAGCATCGGAATGTGAACCATAGATTAGGATGCCCCCCCCTGAGAAAAGGAGACCACTTCCGAGTGCTCCGACGACGATACCGAGTCCAGCCGGACCACCGCCTTTGCCATCTCTGAGAATTCGGGAAATTACATTATTCTTTATTACTTCAGCATGAGAAAATGGAAGCGGATGAATTTTCGATTCACTCCAATCCAAAACGACAATTGCGCTATCACCCCGAACCGATAGCAAACCATATTCCTTTTCAATACCGCTTGTTTTGATGACAGTGATATTTTTTGAAGGGTAATTGTAGTTCGTGCTGCATCCGGTAAGAAGTGCAGATAATAAAAAGAAAAAAAATGTTTTCATATCCGTTTTGAGATTAGTAATTGCACAAAACTATCACTTTAAAAAAAACGAAATCGTCAGGGGATTGTAAAAAATTGTCCAAACCGTTATTAATGGGGCTATAAGGATTAAGAAAGATTTTAATGCATGTCATTTCGAACAGACTCTGAGAAATGAGTTTTATTCCAAGGTAAATAATAATCCGGCATTTATCCGAATATCTCTGGAGTACGCTCTTATAGAAGGATCGGTAGAGAGATTTAGTATGCCGAACGTGTAGCCGGTTTCTGCGAAGTATGAAATAAAATCGTTCGAAGAACGGAAAAAACCGAATCCTGCAGTAATGCCGAAATTTGGATTTTTGAATACGGCACTTCCATCAGTATGGATGCTAAAAACCGGACCGCCAAAGAAATAACCTTGGAATCGTGTGCCAAACGCCGTATACTTTACGGTAAGTGGAATATCGAGAAAATCATTGTGTGACGAGCCGATTACATATGTTGCGTCATATGTTTCTAGGTGAGAAACT
>JBBQWV010000026.1:0-34909 GCA_038210275.1 Kapaibacterium sp. (SeqCode)
GCGCACGGTTTCAGGTACTATTTCACTCCCTTCTAAAGGGTTCTTTTCGCCTTTCCCTCACGGTACTAGTTCACTATCGGTCACTGGAGAGTATTTAGCCTTACGAGATGGTTCTCGCAACTTCCGACAGACTTTCACTTACTCCGTCGTACTCAGGATATAGACAAGAGTCATTAACATTTCGCTTACGGGACGATCGCCCTCTATGGTGTTCCGTTCCAGGAACTTCAGCTATATTAATGATTTTTTACTCTTTGATGACAGTGCAGGTCATCGGTCCATCCTATAACACCCCTGCGTCAACGCTTGCACGCTTGACAACGCAGATGGTTTAGGCTTTACCCGTTTCGCTCGCCACTACTCAGGGTATCACGTTTGTTTTCTCTTCCTCCGCCTACTTAGATGTTTCAGTTCAGCGGGTTTGCCCTGCATACCTATGTATTCAGCATGCAGTACCGAGGCATTACCCTCGGTGGGTTTTCCCATTCGGAGATCTCGGGGTCAAAGCCAGCTTCCGGCTCACCCAAGCTTATCGCAGGTAACCACGTCCTTCATCGCCTTCCAGTGCCAAGGCATCCCCCATACGCTCTTTGTAACTTCACCAAAAACCTTCATAATACAAGTATATAAGTGCAAAGTACATTTCGTACCTTACTACCTAAAGTGCATCACTACAGTGTTTGATAAATCTAGTTAGATTCGCAATCAGCATTGCTGCTGCTTACGCCTCTATGATCTATGCATATAATGGGCAACTGATTCATCAACTTCGTCCTCTTCCAAAAACTCCGACTCACGTCAGTACTTTCGAAATCAAACAGACTGGTTGATTTTTCGCAAGTAAAATCTTTCAGCTAAAAAGCTGTAAAATTTACACTTGTTAGTCAATTGTCCTGGCTCGATGCTTGTGATTACAGCCGTCACTTGCGTGACTCTGTATTCCACAATTATCTATAATTCGATTTGATTCTTGCGCGGTTCCGATGCTGTGACTATGGGCTTTCGCTTACCAATACACAGTCGAAATTTCACGCCGCTTCTGTTGTCAAAGAACTTCCCTTTTTACAAGGGACGCATATAACGCACTTGTACTACCCGGAGTTCCGAAACACAGAAATTTTCTTTCATTCTCAGTAGAATTCACGTCTTTCGGACTTGGTAATCTTCACGTAATACACCTATGAAAGCCTTATATTAGGCGGCTTCCGGCGATGCATACGTATCACATAAAGAAAAACGAAATTAAATTCTTTGTTTTTAGTACTTCGTTATAAAATCGGTAGAGAATGCAAGTTTTTACAGTCGGCGGACTCTTAGTCTGCAAGTCAATCGCCATTGTCTGACCCGGAATTTAGAGGATTATTAGGATTCCTGAGATTCGTAGGGGCATATTGCGTGTGCCTTCCTCAGAAGCCCAACCTCGCTGCAACCCCACCTCTCGCGAAAGTAACCGCCTGGCTATAGCCTGCGTCCTCTCTTGGCGCCTATAAGCCCCTCTCAGGCTAAAGCCTGAGGCTACTACCATCTTTTGTTGACTCTTACCGTAGTATCGTAGTAAAAGCAAATGCTTACCTCCAGCATTTTAAGCTTTAAGCTTAAGGGGGAGTATGTGAAAATGTACCTAACGACATGCCTGAATTATATGGATTTAGAGTCGCTCACCCGGGAATCGGGTTTCAGGTTTCTGGCGTTCGGGCGTTCTGGGGGATTTTATCGAATTTCGGCTTGAATTCTGCTAACAACTAATGACTAAGAACTAAAAACTCTTATGATGTGCAGAGCGATATTGATGAATTATAAGGAGTTATGGGACAACTATGGGTGAGGATGAAATGAAAATTGGGTAGATAAGGAAAGCTAATCAGAAATATGTTTTATCTACTTCTAATCCTAAAACAAGGACGCTGTTGCAAAGACTTCCGGAAGGTGTTACCGGAACGTTGTCATTCTGTTAAATTCATATTACCTGAAATAAAAAAGGCGGAGCAATCGCTCCGCCTTGAATCTCACTATTTGTTTAAGCTCTCGTTATTTCAGCTTGATATATCCGAAGATCCCGTGGCTTTCGCCAGCAGGTCCGGAAGTGAAGTATAGCGAATTTGCGATAACGTTTACCGGAGGGATTGCGCCGAATGACATGATTCCCCACAGTCCTTCGATCGAAATGGCAGCACCATTCGCATCTTTTAGCGGACCGAGAGATTTTCCGGTTGAATCAAATTCGTTGATCTTTCCGTCGCCAAAATTTCCGACGAGGACTGCATTGCTGAAATCTCCGAAAGCTGCCGGAGCCTGAGCGATTCCCCACGGTGAATTCAACACGCCATTCGATGCGAAACGTGAAACGAATGTTCCGTCGGGTTTGAAGATGCTGATATATCCGTTTCCGCCGCCGGATTGATCGTCATTATCCGGAGGCGTATGTTGCTTTGCATAAGCGACATAAAGCATTCCGCCGATATTGGCAACATTGAATGGAGCATACCCTGACGGGATTGAAGGGTCTGAAAACGTCTTAATTACCGGAGCGAAGTTCTTATCATAGACGATGATCTTTCCTTGCTTGAAGTCTGCAACATAGAGAAAATTTGCTGTGCCGTCACTGGCAAGCGCCATGCCTTTATAAACAGCATCGGCTGATGGATCTGTTGCGACTTTCGTCATGCCGCCGGAAAAATTCCAAGCTGCAATGATACCGTCTTCGGTACAATAGATAAAATTATTACCTTTAAAGTCGGTTGAGGTAGGATTAAATACTACTCCGGTTGGCGAACCATCTGAAACGCCGTCGCGAGACGGAACCTTGATCGCGGCAAGTAACGTCGCTCCTGCTCCGTTATAAATATTTGTGCCGCCGCCATGATTTGATGAAAGCCAGAAATTTCCTTGAGTGCCGATCGAGATCCCCCAGGCATTGGCAAGAGTCTTATCGATGATGCCAGCGCCATAGCCAGCAGTATCGGCTACGACATTCGTCACCAGATACATCGAACTTGTCGTCGTTGGAGGTGTAGTAGTTGTCGTGCTTGAGCAAGCAGCAAAACTGAGCATTGCAAGAAAACCGACAGCATAAAGCAATCCGGTTGATTTTTTAGTTTTAAACATGATTAGTCTCCTTAAATGGTAAATATGGGGAATGGATGAAATGATTGTTGCAACACATAACGTATTCGGATATAGAAAGTTACATGATTTTTTGAATGAGGATAGATCTCTTATTCTCATATAATAACGTCAAAACCAGCGGAAACGGATTGCATTATTATTGTTTTAATACATAATCCGCCGGTTGCGATAGAGATTCATCAAAATTCCTGCCATCAGCATATTGGTAATAAGTGACGAGCCGCCATAGCTCATAAAGGGAAGAGGGATACCGACGACGGGAAACAAGCCTATCGTCATCCCCACATTTACCGTCACATGCAAGAACCAGATGCCAGTAATACCAATAGCAACAATACTTGAAAAATTACTTCGTACCGAAGAAGCAATGGCAAGACTTCGATAGATCAAAAAAATATAAAGCAGCAGAATGACGATCGAGCCGATGAAACCAAATTCTTCGGCGGGGACGCTCATAATAAAATCTGTCCATTGCTTTGGCACAAAACGAAGCTGCGTTTGCGTGCCTTGCAAATATCCTTTGCCAAGTAAACCGCCTGAGCCGATCGCCATCTTCGTCTGAATAATATTATATCCGCCGCCAAGAGGATCCATTTCCGGAGTGAGCAAAAGATCAATGCGCGTCCGCTGATAGGGATGGAGATGATTATACACAAAATCAGCGCTGAATGAAGCGCCAATCAGGATCATAAATGCAACTGCCGTCGTAATAAGATTTTTTCGGAAAAAGAAAAACAGCATTGCTCCGATAGTAAGAACGGAGATAAGCATCGGCATTTTGCCGAAGAGTGAAAGCACTACAACAACTGCTGCTCCGACAACAGTGAGCAAAAAAAACAGATCCGTGCCTGCCCAAAGCAAGACAATAAAAAGTAGACCGGCGTAGATCATTGCGCTTCCGGGATCAGGCTCAAGCATGATAAGACCAATAGGAACTATGACAAGAATACATACAACAACAAAATCAAAGACCCGAGTCAGTTTCCTATCGCCGGAAAGATATTTTCCGAGCGCCATGATCGTCCCAAGCTTCGCAAGCTCGGAAGGCTGGAAGTGGTATGCGCCAAAAAGCGAAAGCCAATTCTTCTGATTATAAACAACTTCACCTTTGACCAACACCAGAATTAATAATCCAAGAGTTAGTGCATAAAACGGATATGCTGCAACAGAAAGCCAACGAACAGGCAAAAGAGCCATCGCGATCAGAATGATAATACCGGCAGCTCCGAATTCAAGCTGCTGGCTGAACCGGTCATTCATCTGTGCCGCGTAGGTTGCGCTGTAGATCGCAATAAATCCACCTATCGTAAGCAGCAGGACAAAGATAAACGTCGAAACGTCGAAATCTTTTACATCGAGCGCTTCGACTTTTGAATTAGTTGCGAATCTGACCGTACGTGCCAATGCTATCTCCTTAATGCTTTCGGTTTGCCAAGAATTTCTGATGCAATAATATATTGCTTGATCGCACCACCCGTAAGTGAAAGACGCGGAATGATCGTTACATCTTTATCATAAGCATCTTTCTCTTCGGCAGATTCAGTGCCAAGCGATTTTGTCATTCCGTAATTTTTCTTGAAATGCGAAACGGGTTCATGCTCTGCAAAGACCAAAGTCTTTTCGGACTTTATAACATCGGGCGCATAGTCCGTTGAAGCATAAGCCAGTTCGTAATCTGTTGCAGGCGCTTGGACCTGTCTTTCAGCAAAAAGTGCTCGCACTTCTTCGGGTGATCTTTTGCGTGGAACCGCTACTTCAGGTTCTATTTCAGGACGCTTCTTGACACGAACGTTCAGCACATCAACACGCTCTGCAGCTTTCTGCTGCTTGCGTTTATTTTTTGCGATCAAATTCAATACCCAGAAAATGATGGCGATAATAAAAATTGCATTTCTCATATCTTATAAATTCCCCCTAACAATTTTTCCATTCTTAATAACTGCGACGACATCGCTTACTCCGATATGGTACGGCAGATATGACACACCCGGAATATCATAAAGAACAAAATCAGCATACTTGCCCTGCTGGATCGATCCGTGCGTTGCTGCGCGGTCAATTGCTGCTGCGCCGTTCAGCGTCGCAGCAGTCAGCGCTTCTTCGGGGCTCATCTGGATTCCGATGACTGCCAAGGAAATTGCAAGCTGCATATTCTCGCTCATTGAGCTTCCGGGATTGCAATCGGTTGCGATGGCAATGGCGCATCCTGCTTCGATCATCTTCCGAGCCGGAGCATACGCCGACCGAATGCATAATGCTGTGATCGGCAGAAGTGTTGCAATCGTCCGTTCGCTTTTTGCAAGGGCGGCAATTCCTTCACTGGAAATCTTTAACAAATGATCGGCGCTATAAGAGCCAAGTTTCGCAGCAAGCGATGCTCCGCCTGTATCAGCAAGTTCGTCGGCATGTAGTTTTATTTTTAATCCGGTTTGTTTTGCGGCGTTGCAAATTCTTTCGGTTTCTTCGTTCGTAAAATATCCTTCGTCACAAAAGACATCGCAAAACTCTGCGGCGTTTTCTTCGATGACTCTCGGCAATTGTTCGTTAATTAATTCTTCAATATATTCTGATTGCGATTTCTCTTTTGGTACGGCATGAGCGCCAAGCCACGTTCGGATAATTTCCATTCCTGTCATCTCGCCGACTCTCTTTGCTGCTGCAAGCAATGCAAGTTCCGATTCAGTCGAGAGTCCATAACCGGATTTTATTTCCATTGTTGTCGTACCAAGAGAGAGGGCACTGCGAACAAATTTTTGCGAATACTTGGCGATCTCTTCACCATTTGCATGGCGGACTTTTTCAACGCTTGAACGTATCCCGCCGCCTGTTGCTGCGATCTCCTGATAGCTTCTTCCTTCAGCACGCATACAAAACTCATCGCTGCGTTCGCCCATGAAGACAGCATGAGTATGAGAATCAACGAAGCCAGGCAAAGCAAGCAGACCTCTGCAATCAATCTCTTCGGCAATGCCTTTAACTTTCGGGTAGAATTCTCGGTCAAGACCTGCATCTGTAATTATGCCATCATTATTCACTACGATGCAAGCATCTTTCACAGTCAAAACATTTTTGTGCATCGCATCGCCGCGCAATGCAGTTATTCCAATAGGTGTGACGAGCGTAGATATATTCCGGTAGATCTTCATTATCACAAAAATATGGAAAAGAAATCAATCTGTATTCATTTCGCAAAGTATTGATACTCCGTTCGAAATGACAATTAGTATAATGTTGTTCTAATTTTCGTAACTTTGTCAGACTATATGTGAGCACCTATTCATGCCCAAAGAAGCGAAAAAACAGGAAGAGAAACAAACTCCGTTGATGAAACAATACAGTTCCATCAAGGCACGGTATCCGGATACGATCCTCTTTTTTCGCATGGGCGATTTTTTCGAAACGTTCGGAGAAGATGCGATCATCACGGCGAAGGTGACAGGCATCGCGCTTACCAAACGCAATAACGGCACTGCCGGACACGTTGAACTTGCGGGTTTTCCACATCATCAACTTGATAATTATCTTCCGAAAATGATACGCGGCGGATACCGCGTTGCCGTCTGCGAACAGCTTGAGGATCCAAAGCTTGCGAAAGGTATTGTGGAACGAGGAGTGGTGGAAGTCGTCACTCCGGGTGTCTCGATGAATGATAAGCTGCTCGAAACAGGACGCAATACCTACGTCGGAGCAATCGTTGCAAGCGGCGGTGTAGCAGGAATTGCATATGCTGATGTTTCTACCGGAGAGTTTGTAGCAGGTGAAGTTGCCGAGTCGCACCTTGCCGAGCATCTTTCCTCGCTTGGCTTGCGCGAACTTCTTGTCTCGCGCCGCGATGCACAGAAATTTGAACTCGCTCCGTATATTTTATCGCTTGAAAATAAACCTGCTCTTACGAAGCGCGAAGACTGGGCGTTTAATTCTGAGACTGCCCGAAAACTTTTGCTCGATCATTTTCAAACCAATTCACTCAAAGGATTTGGCATTGAAGATCTGACTCTTGCAATTACGGCAGCAGGCGCTGTGCTGGATTATTTGCGCGAGACTCGTTCAGCAACAACATTGCAGCACGTCCGGCGCATTGCCCGGTTCGATACGAGTCGTACACTTATTCTCGATCAGGCAACGCGGCGGAATCTGGAAATATTTTTTCCGATGTCCGATGACGGAAGCGATGCTTCGCTGCTCGGAGTTCTTGATGAAACCTCGACTGCAATGGGTGCTCGGCTTCTGCGCAAATGGCTTGCAATGCCACTGCGCAATCTTGCGGAAATTACTGAGCGGCTTGATGCAGTCACGCTTCTTGTCGGTGCCCGAGAACTTCGTGAACAGCTACGTTTAGGTTTTCGTGAGCTTGGCGATCTTGAAAGAATGACCGGACGCTTTGCAAGTGCACGAATTTTATCTCCGCGTGATTTCCTGAGTTTGAAATTTACGCTTTGGAGAATTCCGGATATTAAAGTTTTGCTATCGCAAATTTCACAATTTGCACCGGAATCATCTGAAGGATTAAATACTTCGGCACTCTTAAAAATGCTTGCAGTTGATCTGCGTCCTCTTGCTGAACTTGCCGAGAAAATTGACCGCACAATTAATCCGGAAGCTCCTGTCAATCCGAACAATCTCGGTGTTATCCGCGATGGAGCAAATCCTGAACTTGATGAACTTCGCGATCTCACATCATCAAGCCGCCAAAAACTTCTTGAAGTTCAAACCCGCGAACGAGAGCGAACGGGAGTATCATCACTGAAAGTGGATTTTAATAATGTCTTTGGATATTATATTGAAGTCAGTAATGTCAATCGTTCGAAAGTCCCTGAAGACTATGAACGCAAGCAAACTCTTGCCAATGCCGAACGATACATCACTCCGGAATTGAAAGAGTATGAACAAAAAATTCTCGGAGCGGAAGAGCGCATGGCAACACTTGAAACCGAGATCGCCTTGCAACTCCGAGCACAGGTCATCGGCGAAATCGAATCACTTCAACATGATGCTTCGCTTCTTTCTATAGCTGATACGCTTCTCTCGCTTGCATCCGTTGCTTCGAGAAGTGGATGGGTGAAGCCGGAATTCCAAATGTCAGGAGATTTTATAATTGAAAGTGGCAGACACCCAGTCGTCGAGAAATCACTTCCGATCGGAGAACGGTTTACGGCAAATAATGTCAGCTTCACAAACGACGACAGCGAATTTTATATTATTACCGGACCGAATATGTCCGGCAAATCCGTTTTCTTGCGACAGACCGGGATTATCGCTTTGCTTGCTCACATCGGTTCCTTCGTCCCTGCTGCGAAATGTTCTCTTCCTCTGCTTGATAGAATTTTTACCCGCGTTGGCGCAAGCGATAATCTTTCAAGCGGTGAATCTACTTTTCTTGTCGAGATGAATGAAGCTGCAAATATTTTGAATAACGCCACAAAAAATTCGCTTCTTCTTTTCGATGAACTTGGCAGAGGGACTTCAACATTCGATGGACTCTCTATCGCCTGGGCAATATCGGAACATATTCATGATACTATCCCTGGAGCAAAGACACTTTTCGCAACGCATTACCATGAACTGAACGCGCTTGCCGATCGCTTCCCGCGCATTAAAAATTTAAAAGTGGAAGTTCGCGAAGCCGACGGCAAAGTACACTTCCTTCATAAGATCACTCCCGGTTATGCCGATCATTCTTACGGCATCGAAGTTGCAGCAATGGCAGGAATTCCACAAGATGTTATTTCACGAGCACGAGAAATTCTGCATGAACTTGAAGAGACTGAACTCAAGATCGCTGAAACAGATATTCAACGATCCATCCCATTTCCAACAATCAAAACATCTGCATCTGTGGATGAAGATCGCCACTCCCCATCAAAAATGGTCATGGATGAATTAAAAGAACTGGATGTCAATGGGCTGACACCAATGGAAGCGCTGACGAAATTAGCAGAGTGGAAAAAGAAATTTTTATAAAATTTACTCCTCAGCCACAAGTAACTCGCCCGATTTTAAGCGCCGCGTTGTATCCTTCAAAGCCACCCATTTTTCGGATAGATATGGAATATATTCACTCGCTGTGACGAAGGTCCAGACGTAGGCAACGATAGAATAAATTTCGCCGATCG
Organism: Kapaibacterium sp. (SeqCode); assembly: GCA_038210275.1. Taxonomy (GTDB): domain Bacteria; phylum Bacteroidota; class Ignavibacteria; order Palsa-1295; family Palsa-1295; genus PALSA-1296. The sequence continues at coordinate 9,240 of JBBQWV010000026.1, forward strand.
TGAAGCGGTCAAGATCAAGAGAAATATACAGCGTTGTCAGGAACATGATCAGAAGTAGGACTCGCAAAATTCCATAACTCGAAGCCGAGAGATTACTGAACTTCACTTCAAGCGCGGAAATATCCGTATAGTATTGTTTGATAACACGCGGATCTTTCGTTGCAAACGTATTATACTCCTGTTCATGCATATCGTTAAGTATTACCTGATACTTAGCGATACGTTTCATATAAAACCTGCTGGAAAGAATAACGAAGATCACGATAGAACCGCCAACCGTTGCCATACGCCAATCAAAGATCGCAAGAGCAATGACAGCGCCGCCTACATTGATAAGTTGCTCTATAAATTCAGGAAGGTTGTATTGAAAGAATTCTATATTCTGCCAGGCGAGCGAAGAACGGCCAGCGATCTTCGAAAGATCCTCACCCTGTTCGAGTTGTTGGGTGACAACTTCACCAGAAAGATCGGCAAACATTCGTGTATATACTCTCGTATCATAGACTCTGCGTATTGCACCGACACAAGAGCTGACAACGAAAAGTATGATCCAAGGGATCATCGGTGGCAAAAAAGGTCCCAGATCTTTCGGTATCGAAAAGCCCACAGATTCCCTTTTCTCCTTTTTTCCGATGACCTGTCTTCGCGAATGAGGTTTTTTTTCGAGAGCAACACGAAGTGAATCACGGCTTGGATTTTTTTTATGCAGATATGATGCTTTACCAGCATGGACAAGTTCGCGGATCGAATCTTTTTTATTTAAAAGTTTCTTGATCCTATTGACCAATGGTCGCGGCGGTGGGTTCTCGATCAATTCCTCACGCGCCGTTGCACTGGTATCCGAACGCTTGATATTCTCAATGGATTTATCTAATTTCTGCTTCAGCGAATCACGACGAGGATGTTTTCGGTGAGTGATAGGGCGAGATTGTTGCTGCCGGGAAACCATGTACATTGCTGGAATTATGACCGGCTCCTCAGACCATGTAGCAGGCTGTTCTTGATGTTGATGAAAAAGAAATGATTGAGAAGAATCAACATCTTCGGGTAAATACTGTGAAAGCGAATCCAAAAGGAAATCTCTTACTGAATCAATTGATTGCTGAATGATCGTATTGGTGACAGAAGAATCAACTTCGTTTTCGATACGGTTAGCCTCACGAAGATCATCAATGGCGATTCCGAAAATATAAGGTTCAGCGATAAACGTCACGTTCTCGACGATAACGAGAGCGAACGCCATAGCGATCTGAAACCGATATTTTCTGAATAGTATGCGAATCATCTCAGATGATTATCCTCCCAATAAATTTTGCATCTCCGATCAACTCCTTCACCTTGGCTATATCAATCGATATATTCCTGTCGTCTTCCAAAAAAGGAACAACAGTGCGAACTTGAGCATAAGCCGCTCCGCTTCCCTTTCCGGGTTTGAGTGGCTTTAAGAAATCTATCCCTTGCGCAGCGCAAAGCATTTCTATTGCGATCACCGATTCGACGTTATCAATCACCTGTTCTAATTTTAATGCTGCAACAGATCCCATCGAGTTATGATCTTCCTGATTTGCACTTGTCGGAATCGAATCAACACTTGCCGGATGTGCCAGCACTTTGTTTTCGCTGACAAGCGATGCTGCGGTATATTGCGCAATCATCAGTCCTGAATGCAAGCCGCCTTTCGGCGTGAGAAATCTTGGCAAGCCGAAAGAGAGAGCGCCATTGACAAGCCGTTCCGTTCTGCGTTCACTGATACTTGCAAGTTCGCTGATGGCAATCGCAAGATAGTCGAGCGCAAGAGCAATCGGTTCGCCATGAAAATTTCCGCCTTCGAGGTGATCGCCGGTTCCATCAGCATTAGGTATAATGAGGGGATTATCCGTTGCTGAATTTATTTCTGTCGTTAAAACTTTTTCAACAAAAGCGATTGTATCGCGCACTGCTCCGTGAACTTGTGGAATGCAGCGAAGCGAATACGCATCTTGCACACGAGTATCGCCTTCTAAATGCGAGACGCGAATTTCGCTTCCTTCAGTAAGAGCGAGTATATGCTTTGCGACAAATTGCTGCCCCGGATGAGGACGCGCTGCGGAAATCCGCGGATCAAATGCAACATCAGTTGCGCGCAATGCTTCGAAAGACATCGATGCTGAAATATCAGCAAGATCAGCAAGACGTTTTGCGTTATCAAGTGCAAGTGAGCCAATAGCAGACATCATCTGTGTGCCGTTGATAAGAGCCAGCCCTTCTTTCGCTTCAAGGCGGAGTGGAGTAATATTGAATTGTTCTAATGCTTTCGCTGCATCAACTATTTTTCTTGAGCGTCCATCTGGGATACTGATCACCCCCTCACCGGTAAGCGCTAATGCTAGATGCGAGAGAGGCGCGAGATCGCCGGATGATCCGACGCTTCCGCGAGATGGAATGACAGGTAGAAGATCATACTTTAAAAAATTCAAAAGCTGTTCGATAACGATCGGGCGAACGCCTGAATATCCTTTGGCAAGAGCATTCGCACGAAGCAAAAGCATTGCACGGACAACTTCATCGCGAAGGGGAACGCCAACTCCGGCAGAATGAGAGCGCAGAAGATTCTGCTGTAATTCTTTTATCTGCGATAACGGAATCGAAACATTCGCAAATTCTCCGAATCCTGTCGTAATTCCGTAGATCGTCTCTCCGGAAGCCACCCATTTATCAACAAGATCACGCGATGCGTTGACACGTTTCAGTGCATCTGCTGAAAGAGAAAAATCAATAAGCTCCCGCCTTGCCGCTTTTGCGACATCAGAAATGGTGAGTGTATTGCCGTCGAGAGTCAAGTTTATATCAAATATTTTTTAAATTACAATTTCAATGTCATTGCGAGGAGTCCGCTTGCGGACGACGTGGCAATCTAAAAATTGTAATGATGTGCCACACGCTAAAATTTTAGATTGCTTCGCCCAACTAAAGCTCTCCTCGCAATGACAATCTTACTTACATTCCGTCTTCGTTTCTAAACGATTCAATCAGCATCTTTGTCCGCTCTTCCCCAAGCGCCCGTGCAAGTGGATGCTGTAGAAATTCCAGAAGCGGAATATGTTCTTTCTTGCCTCTGGTAACTCCGCCTTCGCATTCGGGAATCTCTTCGTAGCAGATAAAATATGTATCCTTTTGTTTTTCAGGATAAATTCTGATCGGAAAAAGATGGCAGGAGATCGGCTTTTCGAATCCGGCTATCTCGCCAATTTGGAAAGCTTTTTGAATTGCGCAAAGCGCAATATCTCCTTCCCATCGTACAAAAATACATTCTTTATGGTTGATCGTCGTAATTGTGTACGTTCCATCGGTTTCTTTTTGCCAAAGCCCATGCTTCCTGATTGTCTCTAGTGAAGCTTGTGGCAAGTACTTTTCGACGATTGGAAATGCTCTCTCAATCTCGGAAATTTCTGATCTCAAGATCGGCGCTCCAGTGCCTCCGGGCATTGTGCAACAAGCGCCTTTGCAAATAGATAGATCGCATCCGAACTCCACTTCGCCAAGTCGCGCCTCGACTTCGAAGCGTGTGTTCGGCGGGTAGATGGGGAGAGAAAGATTATGTGATGGATCTGTCATATCTTTGAACTCGGGTATGGGGTAGTGGCTTTAGAATGAAAAATACTCCAACCCCTGTACCCAAAAAAACCTGAATAAAAAAGCAACCCGTCTTATAAAAACGGATTGCCTTCATTTTTCGTGCTAATCAAATTCTACAGGCTTCCTACTCTCGGTGGCAGTAACACCGTCAAGTATCCCCGCATTCTAGGCACATCGAAACGGCTGATCTCAAATTTTGCCAGTGATGCTTTTTTCATCTCCATCACAATAGTCGAACTGCCAAGCAGCGCACTGCCAAAAGATGAAAGATGCGGATCGTGACCGACAAGCATGATGCGATCATACTTTTTTGCGCGGTCTGTAATGAGCGCCATCGTCTCGGTTACATCAGACATCGGAGTGATCAGATCACTTGTTTCAAATTTTGCACTTTTTGCAAATATCTCCATCGCGATCTCTGCCGTCTGCTGTGCCCGGATCAGGGGACTTGCGATCACCAGATCCGGAGCGGCAAGTTTCATCTTCTTCGCTGCCAGAAGAACTGCGCGTGCCCTCTCTCTACCAAGATCTGTCAATTCCCTCTCAGCATCACTGGCTCTCGAGCCATGATCCTCAGCGATCCCATGACGAAGAAGGTAGAGAAGCATTTTATTGAATAGGCTGAACGGTGGACGCCGCTCCTGCTTTGGGTTTAACACCCGAACCTCTTATAACCCAGTATGGAACATTAAACCCTGGGCGCTGCTTGAAAAATTCGACATTGTCAAATCTATCTATTCTGGCAATGCGCAATGGTGATGACCAAAGTGGTGTTACCGGCATTTCATCATAGACAATTTGTTGAAAGCGTTTCATCAAGGCATCGCGCTTATTATAATCGAATTCTGTTCGGTTTTCTTCCATAATTTTATCTGCTTCAGGGTTAATAAATGACCAGACATTCTGTCCTTTGTTTTTCGCCTGTGAAGAATGCCAGATTTCATAAGGATCATCTTCGGATGCATTCCCAAGCAAATTTGCTATTGAGGCATCATAGTCATGGCTTCTGGCATTATTGATCCAAACGCTCCATTCCGTTGATGAGACTTCGACTTGAAGACCTGCTTTCCGCATTTCTTCAGCTATAACCAAAGCCGCTTGTTTCACAACATCGCTTCCGGCATAGATGCTGATCGTGAACTTAAAAGGTATTTTTTTTCCGTCCACCACTTTATCCAAAATGCCATCGCCATCGGAATCAGCCCAGCCTTCTTCGGCAAGCATTTTCTTTGCAAGGTTCGGATCAAAGGTAATCGGTTTGAGTGAAGCATCATAATGAGGCTGAGTAAAATTAATCGGACCATTGTTCGGTCTGGCAAGTCCTTTCATGACTTCCTTGACAAGTTGGTCCCTATTGACTAGATGACTCAATGCCCAACGAATTTTTTTGTCCCTGAAAAGTGGCTTCTCAGCATTCCATTGAATAAAGACGCGGCTATTATAATAAACCGTATCTTTTCGAATAAAGGGCTGCTTGATTGAATCGATCTGCATATAGAGTGCTGCTGGGACAAGATCCATCAAATCAATATCTTTTGCTTTTAATGCAGTAACTGCTGAATTATTGTCAGTAATAGTCTTGAATACAATTTGATCGGGATATGCTTCATCCCACGGCATATCTTTTCCCCAATAATTCGTGTTTTTCTTAAAGGATATATGATCATTGGTAATCCATTCATTGTAGAGATAGGGTCCTGTGCCGATCATCATCTTTGGGTCACGAATTTTTGCCGGGTCCTTGAATTCATCTGCTTCTTTTTGAAATACGGGATTTTTAGGGTTATCACTTTTCATTTCTTTCCAATCCATCTGATCAGTAAGATTATGCGGATCGAAAATGTGCTTCGGCAGCATTACGACATATCCGCCGCCTAAAACAAGATCCATTTGAAAATAGGGTTTATTAAGGTGAAATGCCACCTTCAATTTATCACCGCCTACAAAACTAATGCTATCCAATGACGTAACGACACTGCGGGTCTGCGTCGTTTCTATTTGTTTCGGATTCATGATACATTTAAAACTGAAGATTACATCTTCACCGGTAAATGGAACACCATCACTGAATTTGGCTGCGGGGTTAATGGTATAAGTATATGTTAAATGATCAGATGATATTTCCGGAAGGCTGGCAAGTCCGGGAATGAGCGCTTGATGTCTTGAATCAGTTGTATTGAGCGGCTCCCATATTAATGGGTAGGCATACTGAGCGGAGGCATCGTGTGCTAATGGAGGAATGATGTTTGTGATGTCGGCAGCAATCCAATAGACCAGATTGTTCTTCGTAGAAAGCCCGTATTTATTTTCTGGTGAGTCACCTTTTTTGCCGCATGCAGCAAAGATGAAAGTAATTGCAAGAGCAAGGGTAAACAAAGAGAGTGTTTTTTTCATAGGTTAATAAATGAAAGAAAAAATTTATTCAAAATCATGTTCGAAGTATGGGATCACGCGTTCGGTTGCTGCGCTTTGCTCGGTTTTCATCGCGATCTTTTGTTCGAGATTCTTTGCGAATTCCGCCGAAGCGTCGTAGCCGTAATGCTTGAGCAAGTAGTTCAGCGCGATCACTTCGGAGATAACGGTGATATTCTTTCCCGGTATGATCGGTAATTTCAGAAGCTGCACTTCAACTCCAAGTATTTGCACCAACGACTCATCCAAACCGGTGCGAGTATAAACTGATTTCTCATCCCAAACTTCCAGTTCAACGATCACTTCAACACGCTTCTGAAAGCGAATTGCGCGGATACCGAACATTTCGCGGACATTGATAATGCCCAACCCCCTGATCTCCATAAAATGCCCGCCAAGCTCCGTGCCCGAACCCATCAAAATTCCCTCGCCTTTTTGCGTCACGACAACTACATCATCTGCCACAAGCCGATGACCGCGCTCAATAAGATCAAGCGCAACTTCGCTCTTGCCCACGCTTGATTTGCCGACGAAGAGAATGCCGACACCATACACATCAATAAATGAGCCGTGAATGCTGGTATGAAGATTAAACTGATCGTCAAGAAAATCGCTGATGAAATAGATCGCCTTCGTCGTTTCGATCGGCGTTAGAAAAGTCGGGATGCCATATTCCTCGCAAAGTGCTATCAGTTCGGGATCGAACTCATTGCTGTTGGTAATGACGATGCAGGGAATATCAAAAGACGCAAGAGTGGAGAATGCTTTAATGCGTTCTTCTTTGGTCAGCGAGCTTAAATAATATAGCTCGGTATTGCCGAAGATCTGAATGCGGTGAAAAGTAAAAAGCCCGACATATCCCGCCAGCGCAAGTCCGGGACGGTGGAGATTTTTATCGGTGATGCGTTTGGCAAAGCCCTTCTCGCCGGCAAGAAGGCGCAGTTTGAACCGGTCCTTCATATTATCGAAGAAGAACTTGACGTTCAGCGATTCTTTTTGAAGCGGCTTAAAATTTAGCCACGACGGTCTTGGGGTATCTTCGGGCATTTTTAGAAGAAAATATGAAATGGAAAATATGAACTATGAAATTCATATCTCATAGTTCACATTTCCTATTTACTTTGCAGATATTATAACACCTTCGGAGTGCCGGAAGTCCCCTCTATTTCTCCAGAGCATTGCGCTTTAGTTCTTTCGAGGCTAAGTGCATATCATGGTGTTTTTTTAATTGCTTTTCAAGTATTTTGACTGCCAGATCAATGGATTTGCTGATATCTTCGGAGGATTCTTTTGCATGAAGTGTCGTGCCTTTGACTCTCAGATTGATTTCGGCAGTGTACTGAAGATTGGCATGACCTTCGTGATCTAAGATCACATCGGCGCCAATAATTTCATACTTACTTTCTAAGATCGCTATCTCCGATTCCACAAATGGTTTAATGTGTCCTGTTGCGGATTCGTGTCTGTTGACTATTTGAATATTCATAGTTGCATCACTTGTATTTATTAAGTGGGGAAAAAATTTCAATTGTGTCATTCGCTTCTCGGATGTGCCGAGTCGTATGCTTCTTTTAAGCGGCTGACGGTGACGTGAGTATATCGCTGAGTCGTGCGAAGCGACGAATGCCCGAGCATTTCTTGCACTGCGCGAATCTCCGCGCCGCCATCAAGCAAATGCGTAGCAAATGAATGCCGCAGCATGTGCGGATGACTTCTACCGACATCTTCGATGCCGCGAAAATATTTTTTCACGATATGATAAACTGCTCCGGGTGACATACGCTTTCCATTTGTAAGCAAAAATAATGCCGTCCCATCAATTATATGCTCCGTTAGGGCACGAGCTGGAATATAATTTTTTATTGCTTGCACTGCTTTCTCTCCGACGGGTACTATCCGTATTTTATTTCCTTTACCAAGGATACGCACAATACCATCTTCCAGATTCATATCATTGATACTTATACTGCTGATCTCTGCGCGGCGCAAGCCGCTGGAATAAAGAAGTTCAAGCATCGCAGCGTCGCGCAAGCCTGTTGACGTAGTGAGATCGGGTTTGGCAAGCGCCTGCGAAGCAGCACGTTCGGAAAAAACTCCGGGCAAGCGCTTTGCACCCTTCGGACTTTTAATAAGCCGTCCGGCATTCATTCCAAAAATCCCCTGATTAGTAAGATACCGAAGGAATGAACGGACTGTAGAAAGTTTGCGGGAAATAGATTGCGAGACAATGGGCTTGCCCTGTTTATTTTTTGTCTCCGAAAGCACAGCGAGATAAGAACGAAGCGGTTGTATATCAGATTGCGTGCCGTCAAGAATTAAACCTTCTCCGGAAAGAATTTTGGCAAATTCTTCCAAGTCGGCTCGGTAAGTGGAGAGTGTTCCTTTACTTGCACCGCGCTCGTGAGAGAGGTGGCTCAAGAAATCATCTAACCATTGTGGAAAGGCTTTTTCGAAATCTGTTGTCATCGGCATCGAAGTTCGCTTATAAAAGGAAATCGCCGTCAGGATGGTTCACATACATTAGAAATTCCGGCAAAAAATAATCTTCAAATAATGCAACATTTTACGTAATAGTTGTAATAGATCGTTCAAAAATTTATCGTAATTTTGTAGCCAGTTTCCCCACCATTTTTTTTAATTATTAAAATATCAATACGACCATGACTGACGAAACGAAGAAAACTACAGAGACAACGATCAATAGCGACGGTTCTTATGAAAAGCGTGAAACGAAGGAAGAAACAAAGACCGTTGAAAAACCTCAAGTTGTAACAAAGACAACAACAGTAGTAGAAGAAGATTAACTATCAGAATCATCTTCAAAGAAAAAAACCTTGCCATAGAGGCAAGGTTTTTTTTTAATCAGCTCTCCAGGTAATAATACCTTTATACCGGCTGTGATTTTCTGGCTCTTCCCGGCTTCTTTTCTACTTCCTCAACTGCATCGAATTCCAGCAGTTCTTCGGTAAATGCTTTTTTGCAATTAATACATTTCAGAAAATTACCTTGCGTCCGGCTCCATTTTGTTGCAAGCCAGTTATTGCCGCACGACGGACACGGCTTATTGACGGGCTTATCATTGGTGATGAAATCGCATTCGGGATATCGTGAACATCCATAGAAGGTGCGCTTGCCTTTTCCGCCTTTGCGTTGGACGATGTCGCCTTCAATACATTTCGGACATTTAATACCGCTTGGAATCTGCCGTGTGTATTTACAAGCAGGATAGCGGTTGCATCCGATAAATTTTCCATATCTGCTTGAGCGCAGAAGAAGCTCTCCTTCTTTGCATTCAGGACAAATTTCGCCTAATTTTTCCGGCGGGGGTTTATTGATGGACTTTACCGAAGTCTTCTTTCCGCAGCTACGGCATTCAATATAAAATCCAAACCATCCTTGTTTCAAATCAACTTCATCGGATTTACATTCAGGGCAGTTGAATTTCGGAAGATCTTCGGAAAGACGTTCATCTGCCTGATCGAGAACTGTTTTGAACGGAAGATAAAAATTTCCCATCACGTCGGCGTAAGAATTTTCACGCGCAGCGATCGTATCGAGTTCTTCTTCCATCTTCGCCGTAAAATCTACGTTGAAGATCTCCGGAAAACTCTTGACGAGAATGCGGTTCACATTCCTGCCAAGTTCTGTCGGATAAAGTCTTCGCTCTTGCTGCTCGACATAACTCCTGTCTTGAATAGTACCGACGATACTTGCGTAAGTCGAAGGTCGTCCGATGCCAAGCGATTCCAATTCTTTCACAAGCGTACTTTCGGAAAATCTTGGCGGAGCTTTTGTTTCCGATTCCTGCAAACTCGGTGCTTCAATATTTGCAGTTTGCTTATCCTGAATTCCTGAGGGAAGTCTGCGGTCAGCATCCGTCGCATTCTTATCACCTGTTTCTTCGGAGTCATCAAGGAGTTGCAAATATCCCCTGAACTTCAGAACCGAACCCGAAGCGCGGAAACGGTAAACGCTGCCTGAAGTATTTTCTGATTCGATCTCGACCGTTGTCTGATCGAATACAGCCGATGACATCTGTGATGCTATAAAACGCTGCCAGATAAGTTCGTACAGCGCAGCCATATCTTTATCTTGCGTCTCAAGAAACCTGCGAACTGCTTTGGGGTCAAGCGCCGGATTTGTCGGGCGAATACATTCATGTGCTTCCTGCGCGTTCTTACTTTTTTTCTCTTTGCGCTCACCGCCAACGTACTCTTTTCCGAAATTCTTTTCGATATAGGCAATAGATTGATTGCGCGCTTCTTCGGAGATGCGCGTCGAATCGGTACGCATATACGTGATAAGTCCGGTCAAGCCTTCTTCGCCAAGTTCAACGCCTTCGTAAAGACGCTGCGCAAGCATCATCGTTTTCTTCGGATTGAAACGAAGACTCGAACTTGCTGCAGTTTGTAATGAACTGGTAATAAACGGAGCAGGTGCGTTGCGCCTGACTTCCCTTGTTGCAACAGAACTGATACGATAGGATTTTTCCTGCGCGTCGCGTGCATAACCCGTTGCCGTTTGTACATCGGCAATGTAGCGATTCTTTAATTCTTCGGGAAGATCCTGTGCGCTGCCTTCGGGATTTTTAAACTCAATTTTATCGACAGATACAAGTTTTGCATGAATAGGAAATTCCGTCGTTGCCGTCGTAAAATCCGCCCAAAGATTCCAATATTTGATCGGCTGAAAACGCTCAATGGATTCTTCGCGCTCGCAAATAATCCGAAGCGCAACTGATTGTACTCTGCCGGCAGAAAGCGACTCAGTATTCTGTCCGATAAATGCTTTCCATAAAATCGGCGAAACTTGGTAGCCGATGATCCTGTCCATAACGCGGCGCGCCTGCTGCGCATCGAAGAGCGCAATATCCACATCGCGCGGATGCTTCATCGCTTCTTTGATACCTTCTTTAGTAATTTCGGAAAACATCACGCGCTTGATGTTGTCATTTTTATCTTCGATGGCTTGAAGGATATGATAAGCAATAGCTTCTCCCTCACGATCCGGATCGGTTGCGAGGATGACTTCTTTGCTCGATCCTGCAAGTTTTTTCAAACGATCAAGAATATCTTTCTTGCCTTTGACCGTCACATACTGTGGGATATACCCATTATCGAAATCAATGCCGAGTTTTGATTTCGGAAGATCTTTGATATGCCCGACCGAAGCTTCGACTATATAGCCGGATCCAAGATATTTCCCGATCGTCTTCGCCTTCGAAGGCGATTCTACTATGACTAATGATTTTGCCATTTCGTTTTATTCTACAATTTTTTAAAGTCCGAGTTACTCTTTTTGTTTTTTGGACTTTACGTCAGTTCTTCAAAAGAACGATGAGATATGAATTTTCTTTTTTCATAGTTCATATCTCTCATCTCATATTTAACAAAAGAGCGCGAGGTTACTCTCGTAATCACTCGCGCTGAAGTACAAAAGTACTAAAATTTTTCGGCTACTGCACTCTATCCGTAACATTCAGCATCATTCTGCTTCCGATCCGTGTCGAGTCGTCGAAGTCAAAAATGATCGCTGCTGCAAGATCGCGAATATCCTCGACGCGGACTTCCGAACTGCCTAAAAACCATAAACGATCTATCAACAATTCCATTTCGGATTCTTTCAAAAGCTGTAATTCCCTGAGCTGAATCAAATAGCCTCTTGACTCCGCAGAAAGAAATGACAACTCCAGATCATGATAAATTCGGAAGGGAGCGTTGCCGAGTTTCGTATGCTTCGAAAGATCGGTGACATTCGATTGCGAAACCGAAAGTGCCATCTTATCGAATAGCCAACTGAATGCCGTCGAAACTTCCGTCTCCGTATATCCGCGAGCGGCAAGTTTACCAAGATCAATATCGCCGAGCTGCTTATTACGCCGCATCTCGCCGACCAGAAATAAAATTATTTCCATCACACGCCCGGTGCCCTTAAGAGCCTTCGAACTTATACTTTCAGCTTTCATCAAACAGGTTGTATCAATATTCGATAGATCGTTCGCTTTGTAAATACGCTAAAAAAAACTTCTCCCTCTCTCGCATTTTTTTCTTCTCTGAAGGTTTCTTATCGTCGTAATTTGCGAGATGAAGCATTCCATGAATCGCAAGACGGGCAAGTTCGTTCCTTAAGGTCACTTTATAGCGCAGGGCATTTTCGCGTGCCCTATCAATACTGAAGTATAATTCTGCTTCCGAAAAATCTTCTTCCCGTTCAATTTCGAAGGTCAGTATATCGGTATAAAAATCATGCTTCATCACCCGCTTATTCATCTCCAGAAGTTCCTCGTCCGTCATTAAAACAATTCCAAGTTTCAACTGCCGGATTTCAGGAAGCTCTAATCTCATAACTTCTTTAGTAGAAGTCTTCAGGAGCGGAATAATGGATCTCCATTTAGGAAAGGTTTTCGCTGCCGTAGATGTGGCTGTACAGGAAAATTTGAGTTTGCCTTGGGGGGAGACGGCCATCGGAAAATTATTTACTGAATCCAGCAGAGCTTTCGCTGAAAATTTTCAGGGCGATCGCAGCGCGAAGATCTTCGGGCGCAAGTTTGGTCAGATCTTTTGTACCGAGCGAGGGCGCAAGGTTCCCATAGACTTGCAAAACACCTGCAGAGCTGACGGTAACAAGCGTCATCTTTCCTGAGCGCACTTTGCCGAAGAACGCCACTTCGCGAGTTGCTTCGGAGAGGCGGACTTCCTCCACATCGTTCAACTCGACAAGACCGAGCGGCGATTGGATCATCACGTTCGACTTCTCGTCGGATTCAGTCATGCTGATCTCGACCAGAGGCGCATCAGTCGTCTTGCCTTTTGATTGAAATACTAAAACCGACGCGTCGATACGCCCGCGCGACTTCTTGCCCGCTAAGGCAATGCCTTCGAGTGCATCCGCTATACTATCAACTACTTTCTGACGAAAAAGCATGGGCGCTATTAAATGTTTCTAATGCGAAATTACGAAATAATTCGTTGGTCTGTGGCAACAACAGTTCGGGAGTCGTGGTTCGGTATTTTGTTATTGAGAATGGTGGCACATTGTGCTGAACCAGTGTTATTAGTCTCTTCGTTCTAAGACTTTCAATACTCAACCATGATAGGTTTCGGCTACGATATTCATAAACTTGCTGCCGGCGAAAGCCTTATATTAGGCGGAGTTCATTTCCCTGATGCACCGCTTGGCACCGTTGCACATTCCGATGGAGATGTGCTGCTTCATGCCATTATGGATGCACTTCTGGGTGCGCTTTCACTTGGTGACATCGGAAAACATTTTCCTGATACCGATCCGCAATATAAAAATGCGAATAGCATTGAACTTCTAAAAAATGTCGGAGAACTCCTCAAAGAAAAAAAATCGCAGATAATAAATATTGATTCAACTATCGTTCTCGAACGCCCAAAGCTCCGCGATCATATTGACGCAATGAGAAAAAATATTGCCAACGCCTTAGAATTAAAAATTGAACAAGTTTCTGTTAAGGCAACAACAAGTGAGAAGATCGGATTTGTCGGACGCGAGGAAGGCGTGGCAGCGTATGCAGTTTGTCAGTTGACATAACTTAAAAACTCATCTAATGACTCTCCGGAGCGTTTAATAATATCACGGAGAGTGCCTCTTGCAACTTCGGGGTGATTAGGAATTGAAAGCGTCGCGATCTGTCCTTTCTTTGTCATAATGATATGGCTTCCCTTTTGACGGGCAATTTCCCAACCAAGTTTTTCAAATGCATAAATGACATCTTTTGGACGAAGTACTGGGATCGGAGGCTTAATTTTAAACCGCTACTTCTACTTCTCTCATACTAATTATTGGAGACATACCCATTTCTTTTCGAACTTCAAGACATTCTTTAATTGCGTCTTGAATATTTTTCTGAGCTTCTTCTTCGGTATGACCTTGACTGATACAACCGGGAATAGAAGGACATTCGGCAATGAACATCCCATCTTCATCCTGATACATAGTTATGCTGAATTTCATACTTAAAGAACATTCACCGGGTGGAAAATAAATCCTAATCCACTATCACTTCCTCGCCCAGCTTTTTCGAATCTCTGTGGACAGTGAAGGCTAACCAGAAGCCTACTAATGCCATTGCACCACCAACATAACCGATATAATTTGGATGCAAAGTGCCAAGTATCCAGCCTCCCAGGATCGGACCGATAATCCTCGTAAAACTTTCGATGCTTCCTGATACTCCGATGACTCCGCCTTTCTTATCCGGCGGCGCGAGTTGGCTGACAAGACTGGAAATTACTACGCGGCTCACACCTGTTCCGAAAGAAAATACTAAAGCGACTAAAGCAAGCTGCTGCCAATTATCGGCAAGCACAAGACCAAGCAAACCAACGGACATCGCAGCCAATCCGTATCGCAGAAGCGATAGCTCGCCAACTTTTTTTACAAGCGGACGGATCACGCCGCCTTGCCAGACAATTCCGAGAAATCCGACATAGGCCAAAAAACGTCCGACATCGCGCTGCGTAAAACTCAGTTGAATATGAGCATACAAACTGAACATCGAAACATAGAGCGAGAACGGTAGCGCAAAGAAAAAGAAAATGATCAGCATCGTCTTAAGATTCTTCGTTTTGAAGTAAGCGATCGCTTCGGTATAATACGCAAGTCCGCGTTTGCGGATTGCTGCGGCACGATGAACGAGAGGTTCCTTAAGATAAAACACGGTCAGAAGCATACTCGTACACGAAAGCATCGCAGCAGCGTAAGCCGGAGCAGATATACCGAATGCAGCCGAAAGTTCTCCGCCGATCAGCGGACCAAACAAAAAACCGAGACCAAATGCCACACCGATCATTGCCATTGCCGAAGACCTGTCCTTCGGCTCAGTCACATCAGAAACATATGCCGAAGCAATAGTAATATTTCCGCCGCTGATGCCATCAATGAACCTGGAGAGCACAAGAATCCATACATTTCCTGCAACTGCCAAAAGAAGAAATCCGACCATCGATCCCATCTGTGAATAGATCAGTACCGGACGCCTACCGTACCGGTCGCTCATCGCACCAAGTATCGGGGAGGCGGCAAATTGACAGACCGAGTACACCGCAGCGATCATCCCGATCATCTCCGAACTGATGTTAAATTGCAGCGCATAGAATGGCAATAACGGAAGGATGATCGAAAATCCTAAGAGATCGACAAACACCACGATGAAGATCGGAATTAGCGCTTTATTCTTGAACATACGAAAACATTTTCTGATACATTGAAATTGAAGGATAAAATACATAAATCCGAGGATATTGATTCATTCTTTTTCTCGGTTTGAATTTCATTCCAGAAGGATCGTAAAGTACGACTGAGGAATCCACTTAAATAGTTTGTAGCCCCTAAGCACCTACCAAATTCGGAATGACAATCAAATTAGAACAACACGATCCAAAATCAAGTGGAACTTAGCAGGGAATCATTACAGTTTAATGCTTCTAATTATTCTCTCCACTAATTGAAATTTCACATTTAATCATATTTCTCATGAAACAACGTTTATCGTTTTTATCCATTTGTGCCGTGCTTTTAGTCACAGGCGCATTGTTTTCAAGTTGTACACAGACTAGTACTCCTGGTACTGCAAGTCAAGGTACACCAGTACTTAGCATAGCAGGCGCTACAACGCTTGACGTAACAGGTTTAAGCGACAACCAGCTCTATGAGTTCACCGTCGCAGGTACGACTTCCGGAGCAACTATTACAGGCTTCAGCTCTTATGCTAATGGCACAATCAAAGTATCCTGGACTCGCGGCAGCGGTGATACCGGAATTGATACAGTATTTTATCGCACAACTTCATCAACGACAGCAGCATCTGGATATAATGTTTGGGCAACAGCAGTCGTAAGTGGGCCTTTCCGTATTTATGAAACAGCTGACAATACAGCAGGCCATAACAGCGGACTCGTTCTAGGACCAACAACTAAAACCGTTTCTATCGGTGGTGCTGATTCCACTAATGCAGATCTTATTCTTGAGACATACAATGTAAGTGGTACTACATTACCATTTCTCTCTTTAGATGCAGGTGACGTTTTATTCGGAACAACTACACATAAGACTCGTTTCGCAACAAATCCTTTTGCTGTAGCTGGTGGGTTAGCAAATCAGCATAGTCTAACTGATGTTACTTCTACATTCCCTACAGTAGCTAATGAAGTAACTGTGTTTACAGATTTTGCTAGCACTAAAAGCAAATCCATCGTTCTTGTTGGACGTACAGGCTCAAATAATTATGTTCGGGTTGAGGTCGTACCTCAATCAAATGGTAATCTTTGGGGCGATACCGGTGGAGCAAACAGCAAGCGCTTTATTGACGTAAATGTTGCTTATCAGCCTTCTGCAGGTTGGGGATATGTAGCACGTCCACCAGCATTTTCGAAAGGACTTGCAAAGAGAGTTGCTACAGGAGCAGCAATCCAGCAATAATAGTTTTCTCTAAGTTAGAAGAACCTTGATTCTGATGAAGCCGGATGCAGATTTATTCTGCATCCGGTTTTTTATTTTAAATCGTTGTGTTTTTTTAAAACGTCATTGCGAGGAGGGCGTTAGCCCGACGTGGCAATCTAAAATTTTGATCCGGATATAAACATCATGATTTTAGACTGCTTCGTTAGTCGCTACGCTCCTTCCTGGTAATGACGTTGCTCACTAAACGCGTTCGCGTGCTAAAGCCCCGTGCCTACCAAATGCGCACTGACCATCAGAAAAATCTAGACTAACCCAACTCTCTCAAATATCGTATCAATATGCTTCATGGCAGCCAGAGGATTGAAGGCGTTATCGAGATCGGTTTTGCTTAGTTTGCTTCCGATGATGGGATCATCTTCAAGCAGTGAACGGAAGGTAATTTGCGGGTCTTTGCCTTCAGCGACTAAGTCCCAAACTTGCATGGCATTTCTTTGGACGATCTTATAAGATTCTTCTCGGCTCAGTCCGCTCTTAGCAAGAAGCAGCAGAACAGGCTGGGAGAACACAAGTCCTCTTGTCAGTTCAAGATTGCGCTTCATCGCTTCGGAATAGACGTACATCGTGTCAATAGTCTTTGTCATAAGTCCCAGCATATAATCAAGCGTGATCGTCGCATCGGGTCCGATGACGCGCTCGGTTGATGAATGACTGATATCGCGTTCATGCCAAAGCGCAACGTTCTCCATTGCCGTCATTGCATATCCGCGCAGCAGACGTGCAAGCCCAGTCACGCGCTCAAGCGTGATCGGGTTGCGCTTATGTGGCATCGCCGATGAGCCTTTCTGTCCTTTCGAAAAGAATTCTTCAACTTCGCGAACTTCTGTTCTTTGCAAATGTCGAAGTTCAACAGCAAGATTTTCTAAGCTTGCTCCGACAAGTGCAATGGCAGTAAAAAATTCGGCATGTCTATCACGCTGAATGATCTGCGTCGAAACCGGCGCTGCTTCCAAGCCAAGATGTTTACAGACAAATTCCTCAACGGATGGATCGAGATGCTCGAACGTACCTACCGCTCCGGAAATTTTTCCGACGGAGATAGTCTCTACGGCGCGTGCCATACGATCGCGAACACGTTTAATTTCTGCATATTTCACGGCAAGCTTTAAGCCAAAAGTCATCGGCTCGGCATGAATGCCATGTGTTCTACCGATCATGGGAGTAAGCTTATGCTCGGTTGCACGTTTGCCAAGCGCTGCGATAAGTGCATCAATGCCTTTGAGAATTATTTCGCCGGATTGTTTGCACTGCACACAGAATGCGGTATCAACAATATCACTGGATGTCATTCCCAAATGAATAAAACGCGAATCGGGACCGACATATTCGGCAACGTTTGTCAGGAAGGCGATCACATCATGCTTGGTCTCTTCTTCGATCTCGAGAACGCGCTTGGTATCGAATTTTGCTTTTTCACGAATGCCTTTGATCGTGCCCTTCGGGACGATTCCAAGTGTTTCCTGCTTTTCAGTGGCAAGGAGTTCTATCTCCAGCCAAATTGCAAATCGGTTCTCGTCAGTCCAGATAGCGCCCATTTCCGGGCGGGTGTAACGTGGGATCATGGGTTGTTAATTATTGAATTCTTTCAAGCCAGCTTGTCGGTTTGCGGCTCATATGTATAACAGCATAGACAACAATTTCATCCGGCTTTATCCGGTAGATGATTGAGTAAGGGAAACTCGGAAGAATTGCTTTATGAAAGTTTTTGTAAACAAGAGGAAATGATTCGGGGAATTCCTGAATACGTCTAAACACATTATTTAAATCCGCACTAAAACGCTTTCGAACAGATAAAGAAATAGTCTCATACCATGAAGAGATGTCGTCAATATCAAGACGTGCAAATTCATTTAGACCAATTTTTTGTCTTCCCATTTAGTGGGAAAACTTCTCCATAAACTCTTCCCAAGGAATAGTATTGCCGGGATGAGCTTCATCATACTGTAAGCGCCGATCTAATTCCTTTTTCTGTTCATCTGTCAGGGGTTGAGCAGCTCTGAAAGTAGAGGCTTTGTCGTACAGAATCATTGCCAGATCCATACACTGTTCCGGGCTCATGGTATCTATCTCAAGATTTAAAAGCATATCATTTTCTCCCTACTAATAAAAGTTTTTCCGACAAGTTTCAGTTCCTTAGGAAACCCCTCATCGCACCAAATCGATCTTGACAAAATCAGCTTTGCCCATTCCGCTTGCGATGCACGTATAAAAACCTGATGGAAGAAGAGAGCCGTTATCGGAATTGCCATTCCACCTAAAATGACTGAAGCCGGTGGGCAAATTTCCATTCACAATCGTGCGTACCAAGCGTCCGCCGAAATCGTAGATGCGAATTGCAATATTTTCTGACGAAGGCAAGTTAACCGAAATAGCGGTTGTCGTCGAGAAAAGCGGCGGCAAGGCGGTGAGATTAAAATTCGGAAGCGGCGGACAAGAGCTATCAACTTGTACAGAATTTCTTGCTTGCTTAATTGCAAAATCCCAAATGCCTCTTCCATGTGTTCCGAAACGCGCAATTTTCAGTGATGGAATATATTCAACCGACCAATACACCATATCCGGCGCTTTGCCATTAGTCATATCATACCACTTCCCTGCTTCTACACTATAAACATACGGACCAACATCAGTTGCAGCAAAAAGAAATTGTTCGTCTTCACTTGCTGCCAAGCCTAATACTAAAGTATGCGGCAAACCGGAGTCTATCGGAGTGAATGTTGCTCCATCATCTTTAGAAAAATAAACTCCCGGATTTGAGTATCCGCTGCCTGCGATCCAAAGTTTATGAATATCTTTGGTTGATGGTAAAATTACCGAGCCATAAAAATAATGGCTTCCGGGAGCTTTCACTGAATCCGATCTACGCCACTTTCCATCAACACCAAGTGAATCAAAAAATTGTCCGTCATTTGTCAAAACAAAACAATGAGAATGATCGAGTGGTGAGAATGCCATCGCAGAAACATTGCGGTCTTGATTACCGCCGCTGAAATCAAAATTCCAATGAGAGTACGCGACTGAATCTTTGGTATTAACTAAATGCCAAATATACGACTCTTTATTATTACCGCCGCATGCAATATATGTTGAAGCGGAATCGAGCGGATCGGCAAACATCGGAGGAATCCAAAGATGATTGCTGCCCTTGAAATTCCAACTTCTGCTTGATAAGTCTCCTTCAGCCGTCGGATAGAAAAGAGCAAAGCCCGGATAGTCGCACCAAATACTTCTACCCTCATTCGAAGAAGTCAGATGCCCGTAATCTCCGCTGATCGTCTGAGACATATCTAATCTACCGCTTGCTGTATCCAAAGTGCGTTGATACCCCTGATCTTGCGTACCGCCATAGATATAATAGGGTGCTTGACGCGAAGTGAGCACACTGTAATATTGACTCGTTCCGATACCGGTGAACGTCAAATTTTCAAATGTTTGCAGAGTATCCGTTGACATATATATTCCACCATCGGTGCTTATCAATTCGATACCATTGCCTGCTCTATCCCGTAAAAAATCAATGCCATCTATATCGGCATGAAGTTTTGATTTCATATCTCCATAATATTCACCCCATCCATTTGTGTGAATCCATGATGCAGAGTCCCCGCTCGACCGAGAAACAAATGTTTCGATCGTCCCAATTGCCATCGTATGCGGATCAGTTGGAAGAACCTTAAAGCTGTTATATCCGAAGAGACTACCATTAAACTTTCCGGTTTTCTTCCATGTCACCCCTCCGTTTTCTGACATCGTGATCGTCCCGATGCCATTTGTTGTTTCGAGTACTACAAGACTTACTTTACCACCAACTACTCCACCTTGCAGCACAAGACTTCCAACATTCGAAACATTATCAGAGTACGACATAGTCCGAATCAGACCAAATGATCCGTTAGACTTAATGTCAAACAGTGAATCGCCTTTTATAAGATATGGAGAAGTTATCGTATCATGCGAAACCCATACGTCTCCAAGATCAGAACTGATCTTCCATTTGCCGAGATTAGTGAAGCTCTTTCCTTGATCAGTAGATTTATAAAGTGTTGAGACAGCATACCAATTTGTATAATCCCATTCATTGCCAAATAAATAGATCGTCCCTTCATCGGCAGTCATTACCCCGCGCTTAAAACCTCCCCAACTTTTCGGACCTTCAAGTCCCATTGCCGTTTTCCAAGTTGCTCCGTCATCATCCGAATAATAAACTGTAGCAGGACTATTTGCAACAGCAATGAGTCGCTTGCCTTTTGATGTCGTTACAACTCTGAGCATGGTGATTCCGCCGAACCGGTGATTATCATTAAGCGAAACCCACCCACCGGTATTTGCAAGATCGGTTTTCCAGATATTGCCCATTGCCGATGCGGCGTAAATAATATTGCGATCAAAATCAATATCGGCTGTGATCATTCTGCCGGAGATATTATTACTTCCGCGCTCATTCCATGAGCCGATAAGACGTCCGGCGGCAAGTGTATCATAAGATAAGCCAAGTGGAAAAACCGAATGCCTCGGATGGGATGATTGCAGAACTTCAAACTTCGCATCGCGCGTCTCGGCATCAACTGCCTGCCAATTTACTCCCGGCTCGGCGCGGTGCATAAGGTTGACCCATTCTTCGCGTTTATCCTGATAATCGGGATCAGCTTCGCGAGAATTTTTCAGAACTTCAGTCTTTTCAATTCCTTGCGCGAATGAAGTTGCCGCCAATACGCAAAAAGTGAATGTGAGAAAAATGCGAAGTAATATAGATGTGTGTTTCGGCATATTGTAGAAAATCAAAAAGATGGGAGAATAATTCACTTTCCCTCGTCCAATTCTTTCATCAATTCCTCAAACTCCGGCGTCCCCCCGCAGCGGATCAAGATCGGATCAGTGCGGAAAGCTTCGACATACGAGTATCCTGCGCCCACAGTTCGGCGGAGCATCTTAGCTGTGTTCGCCTTTTCGCCAAGCCGTGCATAATGGAAAGTTTGTAATGTGTAATCCGTGAGATTCGCATATCGATCACACATTGAGTTTATGGTGGAAGCCCTAAAAAGATATTCCTTTACGGATACTGAAT
Source organism: Kapaibacterium sp. (SeqCode) (assembly GCA_038210275.1). Classification (GTDB taxonomy): domain Bacteria; phylum Bacteroidota; class Ignavibacteria; order Palsa-1295; family Palsa-1295; genus PALSA-1296. The sequence goes on from JBBQWV010000026.1 coordinate 30,817, forward strand.
TCTAAAGTCCGTGTTTGTGATTCTCCCGGAGGCTGCGTATTATTTCCTGTTACTGTTAGTACGCCATCGCTGGTACAACGGAGGGTATCATTTATTCTGCTGATGTATATTTTGCCTGAGCTTGCCCTTAAGACATAAATGCCTTTCGGATAATCGTCCATTTCCAGATACAGCGTTGCTGTATCTCTGCTGTCGGTGTAATTCTTTAATGATAGATAGAATGGCTTTGAAGTTCCTTCTGGGATGGAAGTCAATACTGTAGAATAACGAGGTGCGAAATTCGCAAGTACAGCTCCGTTGATCTGATGTCCGGCAAAACTGAATGATTTGGTTACGCCAAAACTATTTCCGTCTTCGCTCGGTGCATCTGCGCTGACATTGCTTGAGATCCCATCTACTTTATAGTAGCTCGTGGTGGGCGGAGTAAAGCCGCCATTCGAGCTGTCGGGAGGAGTGGTCGTATTTTTTGTACATGATACGAGGAATATTCCGCATACGAAAAATAACAGGATGTGTTTTGTCATGATAGAAAAAAAATGTTGTAAAGAGTTAAGATGCAATCTTACGAGATTTTGCAGCCAAAGCCAACGCGTTCCTTTGGAAAGGAATTGCAATAGCCTTGCAGATTCGAGATTCTTCGTTTTGCTTCACTCCATGAGACTAATAGTGTGTTATATTTCTGTGCCCCTTACCCAGCACGGAGGTAAAATAAGACTATCCTCAGAATGACACTTGTCGAAATTCTGACAAACCTATTAATCCCATTAACACGGTTCAGAAAGTCCCCTCATCAACTCATCAAACCCACAGGGGAGCAAGATTGTGCTCGCTGCGAAAGCTATCTAGATCTGTGTACCCTTTCTCCATTGTCGCACCCAGTGCGGGAAAGTGCAAACTTGGTGCGCTCTTCAGACGGAAAAATATGGCAACCCGGTTACTGAATAATCAGCTTTCCGGAAGCCACTATATCTCCATTATTTATGAGCTTATAGACATAAATTCCGTTCCCAAGACCATCTCTGGTAATGCTGACTTCCGATGTGTGAACAGTCATACTTTTAATTTCTTTGCCAAGAGCATCGTAAATTATTAGTTTAGTATTTTTTAATGCTGCTTCCGAAATTATTTTTAATGTTGTAGTTGTGGTAAACGGATTGGGATAAATATCTACAGACGAATTGGAGTTGTTTTGCTCAGAAACCCCTGAAACGGAAGCGCCTGTATAATAAAGAGAGTTCGTATTATGGTCGAAAACCAAAATGCTGATTAAAGGATTTATAGCATACCATTGGTAATCAATTGCGCCATTTCCATAATCTTCTTTTATGCGCACAATATTCGTGTAAGTTTTTGATGGAGTAATAAGTGTTCCATACCCGTCATAAGTAAGTATAACATTATTTGTTGAGCCGCCAACTTTTTGCCAGGTATCTGTATCTATTTGTGAAAAATTAAAGGGGAATTTTAATAGAGTTCTAGGATTAGGACTGAAGTCATTTCCTGAGCCGGCTTTCGTGATTGAGAATGCTTGCACTTCCATTTCACCCACAGAAATTTTAAAAAAACTATAGGTGCCAGCAAATGAATAGGCGTAGTTTGCGGTTGGGAACGATCCCCCCAACGGAGAAGATGACGGCATAATAACATTCATCGTTCCGACCGGAGTAAAGGAAAGTGAACTGAAGTCCCAAGTCTCATTTGCTCCACTCTTTCCGATACCTGCAGTAGGCATAGCCGTAGAAACCGGAGCAGAAAATCCGGGGGATGGAATGTTAGTGGTATATTGAATAGCAGGTTGAGCTAAAGCGTTAATTGTAAATAACGATATTACGACTAATAGTACTTTATTCATTTTTATTTATTCTTACTCATGTGGCTTTACAGTATCGACCCGTTGCTTAAGGTGGTTTTGGGTCTCGACTTTTATGTTCAAACTGTTTTAAGCTATATAGGAGGATAATAGTTCCGTGACGTGGCTATTGGGATATTAATAGACATAGGATACTTTGGAAGATCGTCAATTGCTTTTCACCCGTTCCTCTAATTCCTTCATCAACTCTTCAAATTCAGCCGTCCCTCGGAGCGGAGCGAGATCGGGGTCGTTGCGAAAATTTTCGATATTGTTAAATCCTTTTGCCACTGAATGGAAGAGATGGCTCATCCCCCGTTCTGGGGAATTGTTCGTGAGATAAACGCAGGCAAGATTGTAATGTGCACTACCATCCAATGATTCAACTAGCGCTAGCTCATCAGCGACTATTACAGATTCCTTATCCTTGCCGGCGTACGAAAGAACATTTGCCAATTGAACTCGCGCATTGAAGTCATCAGGATTAAAACGAATATGTCGTTCAAAAATCGGCACTGCGCGATCGGCTGCCAACAGTAATTGCTCAGTATCGCCAAGCTCATGAAGATTGATAAGCAGACTGAAATGAGCGTTCTTGTTATTTTCCCTAAGTCGGACATTTTCCTCCCATGCTTTCACAGCTTCTGCTTGCTTGCCAAGTGCCTTATATGCAAAGCCAAGTGCGTCATAAGCAAGTGAAAATTTTGGATCAACTTCTGCGGATTTCATGGCAAAGCCGAGTGCACTTTCATACTCTCCGTCTTGTCGAGCAATACTGCTTAAAACCCAATAATACTCTGCCGTTTCGCCTCCAAGTTCTTTAGCCTTTTCGGCTGCTTCGCGTGCGTGATCGAGAAGTTCGGAACTACGAGTATATATGCGATATGTCCAGAGCGAAATATTTGCAATTTCTAAATGTGCCTCCACAAATAACGGATCAAGACGTATTGCCTCCTCGTAGAGTGCAAGCGCGTTCGCAAAAGCGCTTTTTGTTGATCTGTCAATATATTCAAATGCTTTTAAGTATAATTCATACGCATCTGCATTCTCAGTCGGCTTCCTAACGATTTTCCTTTCTTCTTCCGGCGTCAAAATAATCGTTAGACTGGCAGCGACTTTTTTTGCAACGCTTTCCTGAATATCGAAGATATCTTCAAATGTGCCATCGTATTTTTCGCTCCAGACTTGTTTGTGCTCTGCAGTATCTGTGAGTAAAACTCGGATGCGAATTTTCTCACCGGATTTCGATACTGACCCTTCCACGATATACCGGCATTTAAGATCACTGGCGATCTCATCGTGTTTAGGACGATTCTTTTTGTAATAGACGACATCACCGCGTGGGTTCACCTTCAATTGTTCGAGCGATCCTAATGTATCAATAAGCTCATCCACCATTCCATTTGCAAACCACTCATTGTCCTGACCGGGAGATTGATCTTCGAACGGAAGTACAGCGAGATGGATTGTTCCATCATCGATCCTGCTTTGCGAAAGCATCGCATCCATGACTGTCTTTCCGCCTTTCAGGATCTCTATCGCTTCGAGAATAGCTTCGGTATGTTCATAGTGAACACGTTGAAGTCCCGCAAGTGGGTATTCGAATAATACAGGGAGTGGAGTATCTTCTAGAACAATTGGGAGAATATTCTTATGCTTCTCACTCGCGAGATGTATTTCTTTTGCACAGTTATGCGATGTGACCGAGTCTTTCGAGACGAGGAACAGAATGGTCTTTGCTTTATTAAGTGCTTCCACAATCTCGCTCGACCAATCCTGCGCCCCACCGATTCCTCCGTTATCCATCCAGACCTCATAACCGTTCGTGCGCAATTCCTTAGCAAGAGTGTTCGCCTTTTCGCGGTCGTAGGATGAGTAGGAGATAAATATATCAGCCATTACCAGCCTCCAATTCTTTCATCAATTCCTCAAACTCCGGCGTTACCCGTAGCGGAGCAAGATCGGGATCACGGAGGATTTGATCGATATCTTTATAACCCTTCTGAATGGCGCGGCGAAGATGCTCCATCCCGCGATCAGGCGCCTTGCATTGCAGATAGAGGCAGGCAAGATTACAGAGCGTGAGTCCGTCTAAGGATTCAACAGCGGATAGCTCATCGGCGGCTCGTAGGGCTTCGAATTCCTTTCCTGTAATCGAGAGAATATTTGCCAAGCTTACCCTTGTATAATAATCGTCAGGATTGAGCCTCGCATGACGCTCGAAGATCGGAATCGCTCGCTGTG
>JBBQWV010000027.1:0-29505 GCA_038210275.1 Kapaibacterium sp. (SeqCode)
GATGAAGGTGGAAATGGGGGGTAGAGATTTGGTGTGGCTTTCTGCTAAAGACTAATAACTAAAGACTAAAGACTTTGCTATGTGCAGAGCGATATTGATGAATTATAAGGAGTTGCGGGGCAACTTCTGAAAATGACTCAACCTGGATTTGGGGAGATTATGTGATTAAAATAATTTGGGAGTCCCAGCTTCTTAATCTTTCGAATCTACCCAAATCTGGGCTCAGACAAAAATGTGGAGTCAGAGTGAGTCGTACAATTTTTTCGGGTAACAAAACCCTTATAAGGTTGTTGTTTAATAACTGTTGTGTTCACGGGTTTATTATATCATATCATCCTAATGAAATTTCGCCATATTCTTTTTGCATTACTCCCGCTAATTTGTATCTCGGATGTTTTTGCGCAGACGGCGTGGAATTGGTCGAATCCGACTCCGCAAGGGAATGATCTGCACTCAGTCATGGTCAAAGCCGATAGCTTTGGTATGGCAGTCGGAGATGTAGGGACGACTCTGACTCGCACAAATGGTGTGTTCGGCAATTCCACTTATCCGGTCACGACTGCTCTTGGCGGCGTATGCTACTTTAAGGATACGATATGGATCGTCGGTGCTGGCGGTGTGATCAAGCGCTCAGTTGATAATGGTGGAACATGGACGGATCAATCTTATTCGAAAAAAATATTTTTTCATTCTTGTTTTAATATTTCGAAAACCGATCTTTTTGTCGCAGGCGATTCCGGCACTATCCTTTATTCAACCAATAGTGGCGCGGGATGGACTAAGGAAACCAATAGCAATACGAAAAATATCAATTGCATAGCCAATGGCGGCAAGCAGAATATGTATGCTGTCGGTGATAGCGGGACTATTCTGCAAGGAATAAATTATGGTTCGACAGGATATTTTAAGATTGCCACACCGCATAAATTTAATTTTCATGCCGTGGCAATGGATAATGCCGAAGCGTTTATTGTTGGTGACTCCAGTTACGTTCTGCACCGCGACATCGTTGCCGATGCCCTCATTGCCGATTCGATCTTCAATAACGGAGCAAATCAATTCTATGACGTTGCTTATGCAAATCCTTATGTGATCGTCGTCGGCGCGAACGGTACTATCAAGCGTTCAGCAGATAATGGGAATTCATGGTCAACTCCGTCAAGTAAGGCAACGGAAAAACTTTATAAGATCTCGCTTTCCGGTGATTTTGGAACAACGGGCATTGCTTGGGTGGTTGGTGAGAATGGCGTTTTTTTGAAGACTACGAACTATGGCTCTACATGGTCACGGCTTGATACAGGAGTTCGCGGATTAGTTTATGCAGGTGCGATCTCGCCCAATGGTGATATGTATGCGACGAACATAGTCGGAAAATCTTTTCGGCTACTTAACGGTGCAGCTCATTGGACTTATGACTCTTTGAAAGCCGGAGGCGCTCCGCGTTTAACAGATATTGCATTTGATCCTAATGGCTTCGGACTTATTGCAACCTATGATGTGAATGTACTCCGCACATTAGATTCCGGAAGATCATGGCATAGTGTCGGTGTAAATAATGCTGCACTCGAAATTCTTGGTGTTTCCACTTGGGGTTCGACGGGGCTTGCGACGGGTGCGAATGGCGTGGTTTACCGCTCAACCAATAAAGCAGGAGGCTGGGCAGCTACGACGACGAATAATACACAGGCACTTTATGATGTCGATATGAGCGGCACAAGCGCTATTGCTGTGGGGACGAATGGAGTGGTGCTCTATTCAATTGATGGCGGAGCAACCTGGACGAAGCCAACCTCAAGCGGCACAACAGCGCAACTTATTAAAGTCCGATTTGCATCGGCAACGAACGCTGTTGCTGTTTCGAATACCGGCGTTATTATCCGCACCACCAATAAAGGCGTGAATTGGGCAACAGTGACAAGTGGCGTGACGACTTCTCTGAACGATATAGCTTTTCATGATGATAAGAACGGTATCATTACAGGCGATGGCGGGCTGATCCTCAAAACCAATGACGGCGGAAAAACCTGGACAAAAGACCAGAGCAATACGCTCTTTGATCTTAAAGGTGCGATGATTCTTGATGGCGGTTCGGCGTATGTTGTCGGAAGTAAGATGACAGCGCTTTTCACCACGAACTCCTCGCTTCCGGTTGAGCTGCTTAGTTTTGTCGGAAAACGTCTTTCTACTTCAGATGTACTTCTGAATTGGAGCGTTGCAAATGAACGTGATAATTTTGGATATGCTATCGAAAGAAATTTCGGAGATAATTGGCAGCAAGTCGGTTTCCGAAATGGAATGGGGACGACTTCGCAATCGCAGAAATATTCACTTACCGATCCCTCAGCTTCGAATGATTTGCTCCATTATCGCTTGCGTCAGATTGATCTTGATGGCTCAGAACATCTTCTCGGAACAGTAGCGATTGCCCCTGAAGCATCAAAGATGGATGAGCAAGTTTCTGTTTACCCCAATCCAGTTCAGTCTTTGGCAAAGATTGCATTTACGATTTCAAAATCTGAATCTGTCAGAATTACAATCGTGAATGAACTTGGAGTTGAGATCAAAGTCTTGGCTGATAAAGATTATCAATCCGGATCCTACTTGTTGCAGTTTGACGCAAAAAATATTGCAGCAGGAAAGTATCACCTGATTTTCACCTTGCCTTCACAACAAATAGTAAAGGAATTTGTGGTGGTGAAGTAAGTGTCTGGTGATGAGAGTTTTAGTAGGGCGGACTCTTAGTCCGCCCTTGTTGTTTATAGAAGATATCTCAAAATTATTGTAACCCGTGCAAGCCAAAAGATTCGGAATTTTAGGTAACGCCGCGAAACTCGGTGCGAAGGAGACGGTAAATCATCTCCTCAAACTTCTGCATGATCGCGGAGCAAATGAATGTACCCTAAGTTCTGAGCTTGCAGATCTCGTTGAAGGCGGTCAGAAATTTAATTCTTCTGCTTCTCCTTTGGATATCGCCGCCTCAAGCGATATCATCTTTTCGCTCGGTGGTGACGGCACTTTATTAACTGCTGCAAGGTCGATTATGCGCGCTAATCCTTTGGTTGAGTTAATCGGTGTAAACTTAGGTAAACTTGGATTTATAGCTGAGAATGCGCCTGAATTGCTCCCTGAAATCATTGATGAACTTTGGGCAGATAAACTTGTCCGCGAAGACCGTTTACTCATCGGAGCAACGGTTTCCAGCGAATCCGATAAGACCAATGGAACAGAAATCCGCCGTGATGATCTTGATAGGTCGCGTGAAGGGCAGAGAGGAGATAAAGCACATCTCTTAGCGCTGAATGAAATCGTCGTCGATAATTTCGGCTCCACTCGGATGCTGACTTTCGAGATCATGGTGCAGGGCGCTTTGCTTGGCACGATTCGTGCTGACGGACTCATCATTGCCTCGCCGACCGGTTCGACTGGATATGCTGCCAGTGCCGGAGGTCCAATCGTTGAGCCGACAAGTCCGGTCGTCATCATTACTCCGATCGCTTCCCATACGTTGACGGTTCGTCCGGTGATTGTTCCTGAATGGTACGAGATAGACCTTCGTATTACAAACGAAGGCGGAACCCCTGCTCTTATCGTTGCCGATGGGCAGGAGGAAGTCGTCGCCGATACTCCGGCAATCGTTCGTCTCTCCGGTCATTCGAATAGGCTGAAACTCCTTCGCCGCACGACCAATACTTATTTTGATCTTCTCCGTACCAAGCTCCTCTGGAGCGCCGATGCAAGGGAAGGGAGAAGATAGAATACCTAAACTCCTGCGATCAGTAAATACAGCAGCACCATCGGTGCAGCGAAGAGAATCGAATCGAGTCTATCGAGAACTCCGCCGTGACCTGGGATGAGGTTTGAAGAATCTTTCACTCCTGCATCGCGCTTGAGGAGAGATTTGCCGAGATCGCCGAACTGTCCGATGGCTCCGGTGATAATACCGATTGCTATTGCATGATGAAGCGGAAGCGATGAAAGTTTATAGATCAGAAGTGGCGCTGCTATCCAAACTCCAATGCAGCAAATAAATCCTGCGATGGCGCCTTCCCACGTTTTTTTCGGACTGATACGCTCAAAGAGTTTATGCTTTCCAAAAGCTTTGCCTGCAAAATATGCGCCGCTATCGCAAATCCAAATCGAAACAAGCAGCACTAAAATAAAATAACCCGGCGGCAGCATATCGAAATTACTCGTTGCAGTATTTTTGATTGTGAAGAATTCATGAATTCCGAAAAGGCTTCCCATGCCAACTCCGATATAGATGGCTCCGAAAAGAGTGATCGCTGTTTGTTCAATAGGATTTGGCAGATCGCGGAATAACTCGGTCACGAGAATAATGATCGCGCCAAGCATGATGATCACACTCAGCATTTCAAATTGCGGCGAGAGTACGGATATTCCGAGCGGAGCAAGCAGAACTTGCAAACGGAATTTCCCGAAGCTCAGAGTGATGAGCATCGTGAGGATCACTCCGATTACTACTTGCGGCGAATAGCCCTTGACTTTTGCCAATCCAAAATATTCATACACTGTAAGCCCCGCAAGGATAATAGCAAGCGCAAAGAATGCGACGGGCTTAAATAGAACGATGAAGAGTACGATTGGTATCGCAACAGCAGCAACCAGTACTCTCTGCATTAAATTACTCATGAGTTATATCGGAAAATTCAGTTTGTGATTCGTTAAAATTATATTGCGCGATGAGGAGATCGGCATTGCCCCTTGCCTGAAGTGGGTTTGTCATTCGCTGAAAAACATACAACAGCCCAAAAAGAATCGGAAGTGAAACTCCGAGCAAGACAAGAGTATCTCCGAGAGGAGTGATAGTCGTTTCAGTCAAACTCTTTACAAGTTCGGAATCATCTTTCAATAAATATGCAGCAATGACAATTGCTCCGTTATTGAATGCATGAGCCAAAATGCTGACTCGGAGGTCGCAAGTTCTATAAGCTAACCAACCAAGTAGAAGTCCTATCGTAAGCAGCCCCGGAAATTCCAAAGGGCTTACATGCAATGCAGCGAAAAGAATTGATGTGATAATGAGCGCGACGATGGGGCGGGATTTCCCATTTCCGCTTCGTTCGATATTAGTCTGAATGAACCCTCTGAAAAAAGATTCTTCGACAAATGCGGGGACGATTGCCACGCCAAAAAGCAGAATCGTCATCTCGGTCGGGGAATTTGTATTCGTCAACCCACTCATCATATCATCAATCGTTTTTTGAAAAGATTGGATATTTGAATAAAAATCCGGGAATTGGCTAAGTCCCAACATCCACAGAGAAGCGAACGCTTGTCCTACGAATTGCCCTACAGCAATGATCGGGATTCCGATGAGATGAATAGGAAGCTTTGTTTCGCTCATACCTTCTAAGCGAAATGCTTCGAAGAAATTATGACCTGATGCCCGGACGATCAAGATCGGAATGCCCAGCATCATGAGAATTTGGGCGACTGAATTCGCCATGATAATCACAGATGGCGACCCACCTTTTACGTTCATTCCATAAAAAGCAACAAGAATTGCGCCGCCGAGCATATTGAATGCAAATGCAATAACCACAACCAGCGCAATGGAGCGCGCAATGCCAAAATAGCCATTTCTCATCTAAAATTGGTGATTTATTGGAAAATTAACATAGTTTGTCTTACAAATATGCACTCCGGCGAATCCAAACTTGTTTAGAACGCTTTCTGTTTAAGTATGCTCATCAAAAAAAGGGCATGAATTTTTACATCTATTTTGGCGCATTTGATTGACCGTTTAGTCGTTTACGACGATGTATTCTTCATTGCTAAAGTTAGTTTTATAACATATCATTGTTCCAATTGAGTAATTATAGATTCAGTACAGAGCGAATTTTGAGAAGCATCAGGCTTCTTAGTATTTTTTCAATCCTTCTGGTTATCAACGGATCGGCATTTGCCCAAACCGGCGAACGCCAGCTGATGAACAGAACTGCCGTCGCGGATACTGCAATTGAGAGGATGATGGCGCAGAGACAAGCCATTCGGGCAGGTACAGATGGCCAAGCTTTGGAATCTGCAATTGATCCCAAAACATATATTCTTGGTCCAGGTGATGGTGTATATCTTGACGTTTATGCAGCCCACTATCTCGATCAGGATTTGACTGTGACCCCTGAAGGCAGAATCATTGTGCCAAAAACCGGACAGATTGATGTTGCCGGACTCACCATGCCTGAAGCAGAGAAAAAGATTAATGAACTTCTTGCCCGCGATTACAAAAATCCCCAAGCATTCCTCTCGCTTCGAAGACTTCGGACGATGAAGGTTAGTGTTCTTGGCGAAGTGCTTTCGCCGGGAGTTCATCAGGCAACAGCAATGATGCGAGTCAGTGAGATCATTTCAAAAGCCGGTGACTTGACGGATAAATCTTCTCTTCGCAATATCGAAATTCATCATGCGGATGGCACACTTCGCACGAAAGCTGATCTTGACAAATATTATTATACCGGTGATCTATCAGCCAACCCCATCTTAGAAGGTGGTGATGTTGTAATCGTCCCTCGTGCGTCAAAACTTTTTATGATCAACGGATTTGTCGGCACTCCGGGCGCGAAGGAATATGCTGATGGAGATAAACTCTCATCAGTAATTGCTCTTTCGAAAGGTCTTAAGCAAGGTGCGAGAACGGATTCTATTGAGATAGCCCGCTTTACTCCTGAAGATGCTCTTCATGCGCATCGTATGTATGTAAATTTTGTCGGTGGTGAAGATCCTGAAATCAAAGAGGGAGACGTAATCTTTATTCGTGGCGCTTCACAATATCATTTGCCACGGGTTGTTAGCATTGGAGGAGAAGTTCTTTATCCCGGAAATTATTCTATCGAAGTAGGACAAACGAAATTGAGTGATCTCTTGCTCCGTTGCGGCGGAATCTTGCCGACGGGTTCAGTTGATGAGGCAGTTGTCTTACGTCGTGCCGGAGTCGGTTCATGGGAAACAGACCCTGAATATATAATGATCGAGCGTTTGAAGGGGTTTGATGAAAAGCGTCTCTCTGACGATCAGTTCAATTATTATATGGCACGCACACGTCAGCTTGGGAGATCGGTAATGATTGTGAACTTCCGTAATCTTCTTGAGAAGGGTGATGCCTCACAGGATATTATGATGCGGGATGACGATTCAGTTTGGATTCCTCGCGCTCGAGGTTTTGTGAGTGTTATCGGAAGTGTAAACAGTCAAGGTAATATTGCCTTTATTGAAGGCGCGCGGTATAAAGATTATATTGAACGTGCTGGAGGGTTTACTTCGAGCGCAGATAAAAGTGCAGTGCGAGTCATTAATTCGAAAACGAGTACTTACATCAACCCTCGATCGGATGATAACTATAAGATCGGTTCAGGTGATACGATTGTCGTTCCTGCTGAGCATTCAACATTCTGGGCAGATTTTGAAAGGGTCACGACGATCACTGCTCAGGTAATTACGATCATTGCAGGTATCATAGTACTCAAAAAATTATAAAAGATTTTCACAACGTAATGAATAACGCAGAATCATCAGTGGATACAGATACAGGAGAAACGCCGCTTTTCAAACCGGCCAAGAAAGATCCGCACATCCTCGACTTCTTGTCGCTTCTGGCAAAGTATAAGAAGACGGTATTCATTTTAACGTTTGGTTTCGGAGTATGTTTTTTTGCATTTACTTATATAATGCCGCAAACATTCTCCGGAATGTCGACGCTTATTCCGCCGGAAAAAGCAGCACAGAGTGGTTTAATGTCTTTTCTGACAGGGGGTTCTGGCGCGCTTGACCTCATGAAAAGCGCTGAGAATCCGGCACTTGATATGTTTAAAAATGTACTCGATTCAAGGCAACTTTCCGAGCAGATCGCAAAAGATGAACGTATCCATAGATATTTTTCATCGTGGGATACTGCTTCAAAGGTTATTGTCTTTGGAGTGCATAGTTCTATGACATGCGAAGCGCTGCGTAATAGTATGTTTAATGTACAGATCGATCTTAAAACTCATTGGTTTCCCTCACAGGCGGAGAAAGATTCGGCAAAGAATCTTGTACCGTATATGGCAGCTGTCTTCGTTGACCATCTCGATCATTATAATCGTGAAAGACTGATGACTACAGCTCGGAATACACGAATTTTTGTCGAAGGAGAATATAAGAATCGAATGGCTCAGCTCGATAGTGCATATTTGAGACTTCAAGCATTTCAGGATCAACATAAAACCATTTCTATGACAGAGCAACTATCGGCATCCGTGACAAATGCTGCGCAGCTTGGCTCACACGAACAGCAGCTTGAGATGCAGATCAGTGTTGAAGAACGTGAACTCAACCCCAACTCCTCCAGGATGCAGACACTTCGTGCTGAGTTAGAAGAAGTAAAGCGCGGACTTAAAAAATATGATGAGGGTGGAATTAGTGATTATGTTATGGCATTTAAAGATGTTCCTACTCTTGCCCGACAACTGGCATCACTTACACGTGAAGTTAAACTTTTGGAAACTCTGAGTGCATATTTACGCCAGCAATTGGAGCAAGAGCGCATCAACGAACAACGCGATCTTCCGTCTCTTCAAATTCTTGATTCGGCTGTTGTACCGGATAAACGGAGTTCTCCGAGCAGATTAAGTATGCTCTTGCTTGGTTTCTTTTCCGGTTTTCTTGCCTCAGTAATTTATGTTTCTCTGCGTAATTACTACGCTCACGTTGAATCCAATCCCGATGAGCATACTCGCTACTTGAATTTTATGACTCTACTCCGAGGAAAAAGAAGAGTAGCGCATACATCAGGATTGAAATAACTGCGGTTTTTTTGCGGTCTAATACAAATGCAGGAAAATCAATGACAGAAGATCGCACATTTCGGGAGCGGGCTACCAGAGGATTCGCTTGGAATTACCTCTATAAGCTCACGGAATTCGGTCTGATGAATGTTTATACCATTCTCGTTGTCCGACATTTCGGTCCTGAAATCTCTGCTCCATACGCAGTATTCACTGCATTATGTACAACGATTTCCATGATTTGTGCCTTTGCGGTCGATGGAGTATTGCTTCGGTATATACAGAGGATAACGACAAATGAAAATTCATCGGATTCTCATTTTACCCAAATAAATAGTTTTGGTTTACAGAGTTTTTTGAAGACTCTTTTTGCTTTCAGAATTCTTGTTGTAACGATCGTTTCAATTCTCATTTTTTCAATTCTTTTTTTTCTCCCTTATGCAATTCCTTCTCTATCTCAGACTTTTGGGTCACTAAAAGAATTTAGTCCTTATTTAATAGTTTTTCTTTACGCGCAAGCAATCGTTGCGTTTTGTACATTTACCCTCATAGGTTTACTGGAGATCAAGCGTGTTTTTTTTGCAAGCCTCATTTCTCGAGGATTACTTCTCGCTGCCGGCATAATTTTTCTCGTTCAAGGAATACTCTCACTTGAAGTTGCAGTAGTTCTTTTCGTTGTAAGTGCAATAATAAATAGTTTATATCTTCTTCTCTCGTTCAAGAGGGAGGTGAGTAAACACTTATTAAGTGTCGGTTCTGGAAGGTTTCAACTTTTATCAGTGATAAAGGAGATGTGGCAACTCATTAAGGGTACGCGGCACATTAAACTTTTCCTTGCCACGCCGCTGATGATCTATGGCATCACGACATGGGGTTCGGATATGCTCAGCACGGTGTTAGGTCGGCAACCGGATATTTTAATGATGCGGGGAATGCTCGGAGAAAATTCGTCGCAGATAGGATATTATCTTTCTGCGTCCATCTTGCTCTTAGTTACTGAATATATTTTTCTTTTCGGATTAGGGGGGACGCTTGTTTCGATCTTTTCGAAGCTTGCTCATGACGATGAGAAGGATGCCATTACAGGAAAAAAATATCAGCGTCTCTCTCAAGCGCGAAAGGAGATCGCCGGATTTCAGAATGTTGTCATACTCCCACTTTGCGCTTATATGTTGGTCTTTGCTCCGGATGTAATGAGAAGTTTTTATGGGATCAAGTATGATGGAGCAATTCCGATGGTTCGTATTGGTTTAGTTGCGCTCGCACTATCGGTCGGGATATTCGGAGGAGGTATGCAAATCACATCGCTTGTTGCGATTGGGAAAGAACGTCTCGTGTTTCGCAACAGATTGTTTTGGGGTATTACGAATATCATCGCCAATTTTTTTCTTATACGGTTTTATGGAGGCATGGGAGCTATTATCGGTACGCAGTTTGCGAATGCGTTTGCTTGTGGAACAGAATCGTATTTTTCAGGAAAACTTATCGAACCGTCATTCGATCTTTTCGGAACACTTCGTATTGCCCTGATTTCTACTATCTCTGTTCTTGGAGGATATTATCTCTTAAGTGCCGTTGGTTCGGATGGAGCTTATATTATGAACACAATTATTAGTGCATTCTTTGTCGTTATAACCGTTTCGGGATTCTATTTTTTATTAAAGATTCCGGAAGCAGAAAAAATATGGCTCCGCTTGAAAGGGCTTTTTCGACAATCGACTTCATCAGTATTTGTAAATGAGTGAATACCCAATCATAAGTTCGCTTGAACAGATGGAACCGAGAAGAAGGAGAGCGTTGCTTTCGCTTCGGTATCTCTTATATCTTTTTTCTTGGCTGTGTATGTGGCAAGGGTGGCATGTCAGCGGCTCGATCTTCCAACTCGATAGTATTGGATGGATCATACCGGGTCTGTATATGCACGAAAGTTTTCTTGTCTACACTATTGCTTTGTTATTTATTGAACGAATACTTAGCGGTGATTTCTATTTTGCACGTTCGTATTTTTCAGGACCTATCCTTCTTACAGGCTTTGCTCTTGTTTTCTCATGGATTTATGGGATGTACCTACGGCAGGAATTTACGTATGTCTATGAAGCGCATGAATCAATATTAATTGTTCTCTCTTTCTTCGTTGTCATAAATATATTCCGAAATCCGGAAGAACGAAAAGTATTGCTTGTTCTTTTCTTCTTGGCAACGATCATGAAAGCCGCAGATTCAACCTGGATAAAATTCTTTTCTACTGATGATCAAAAAGGCTGGGGCACCCTGCTTTTTTGGCGTGATGGTTTCTTACTTGCAATGGGAATTTCCGGAACGCTGATCCTTGCTCACTATCGTGGCAAGGAATTGAGATGGTTGCGAAAATTGATGCTTTGGATATCTCCATTTATCATGTACGGACTTATCATTAGCTTTCGACGTACTTTTATAATTGCATTGCTGGTTTCAGCTGTTGCAATGATCGTCACGATCGGACGTGGTCGTCGAAAAAAACAATTTGGGTTGTTACTGTTTATGATTTTTGGCGCGCTAGTATTTGTGTTGGTTACTGATCCGATCGGTATCATTGCCAGGCTCGTCGGAGGAGTTTTTCAGCCGAAGGAAGAAGGCTCATCGTATATACGACTAATGGAATATCCGAATATTCTTCAAAATATTTATCATCATCCAATCTTCGGCGTCCCGATCGGTACGCAATGGTTTCAGTATTACAGGATGCCGATGTTTGCAAATTTTACTACATTTGGATGCCATAATACTTATCTTTATTGGCCTTTGAGAACTGGTCTCATCGGTTCATTCGCATTTTTATGGTTTCTCGCAAGAACTTGGAAAGCAATAATCATCAATATTGTTGTTCAAAAAACAGAAGAAGACTTTCTGATAAATCAGTTCTTATTACATTGTATGATTGTGTATAATTTCGCATCGTTTTTAGGACTAATGTATGCCGATGCAATGGGAATCATGACTGCATTTATTCTGGTAATGCTGCAGTTGCAAATTATGCATACCAGCGGGGTTGTAAGTTACAAAAATATAAATCTTCTTCAGACTGTATTGCAAAGGAAGTTAGTTGTTCGAAAAAAGGATAAACTCATTCGTCGCCCAATAATGGCGTCATAATTTCTGTGATTCGTAACTTCTTCAAATCTTTGCCGTAGTTTTGTAAATCATTCATCATCACTTGATCGCTTATGCGTAAAACAGTTGCAATTTTAGTATTCAGCTTTTCTGTTCTTCTTTCATTTTCAGTTCGTGCCCAATCACTGAATTCTTTTCAGAACGAACTCTCTGCGCAAAAGCCCGGAGTGAATATTGATTTCTCTTCCGGTGATACCACATTTTTAGATCGACTCATCCATGGCGATCTTCTTCGCTCGCCGATGCAAAATTTTTTTCTGCATCGCGATAGCACCGAAGATAATTTTTGGGCAATGCCTGATTCTACGGATGATTCACTGCTCCTTGATCTGAAGATGGGAGATTTTTCTCATCATAAAAAAAATAAAAATCATTCCTTCCTGATTACCAATCCTCCATACGATAGAGAGATCCCGCATTTGGAATCTATGCCTTTCATGGATTTTAACCGTGTGAATGGATTTTATCTTGGCATTGCAACACCGACGATGATTGATCTTGGCAGGCACAGCGAGATTGGAATCAAAGGTGGAATTGGTTATGGCTTTGCCGATAAAAAAGGGCAATCACAACTTGCCGGAGAATATAGAATTCCACTCGGATCGAACGATACATCAATTCCTGCAGAGCGGTGGAAGATGATTCCGACACTTGCAGTCGGTGCCGAATATCACAATGTGACTTCGACCGATGATGCATGGAGAACTGAAAGAACGGAGAATTCCATCTATGCATTTCTCGTCCGCGAAGATTTTAGGGATTATTATAAGATCGACGGGTGGAATGCTTACGCAGCTTTTCGTCCTGATAAGAAAAGTGAGATACGGCTTGAGTATCGCAGCGATATTTACTATGACAAAGATCAACTTGTATTTCATGGCAGATGGGGAGGGAGTAAAAATTTGCCGCCGAATCCCACAATTACAGAAGGGCGTTTGAACTCATGGGTTATTACTGCCGGAAGAGAAACAGCTCACTCTGAAAGTTTGGTCGCAACGAATATTTTTGGTGATAGCGTCACATATTCACGAATGACGGGAAGAGTGTATTTGCTTCAGGCTGAATTCGGAAATAATAGCGGAGTGGATAGCAGCTATCAGCGCTATATTATTGATGCTCGTGATTTTAATCCGATCATTCCCGGTCTTTCTATCGACACGCGTTTCCGTTTGGAAAGTGGAGTGGGGGATATTCCGATTCAAAAGATGCAATATCTCGGCGGACCATCTTCGTTGCCTGCATTGAAAAATAAAATCATTGCCGGCAATCGTCTTGTTCTCCTAAATACAGAAATCCGAATTAGTCTTGCAGCGCTCAGTTCATTCTTTTCCAGTGATCATCCGGAAATAATTATCATGAATGATTTTGGTTACTGTACGGAAGTCCCGAATAATAATAATCTCTTGCAAGGCTTTGGCGATATGAAATTCTCTACTATTGCTTATAATATCGGAATCGGGTTAGGACATCCCTCCGGATTACAATTAGGAGTTTCATGGAGAACTGATATTAAAGAGGCAGGAAGATTCTTTTTCCGCTTCCAACGCCCATTCTAAATGGAATTTGTATTTTATAAAAAAGGTCAGGAAATTCCTGACCTTTTTTTTATTTCCGTTTCTTTTTAAAATATTCTTTCAAAATCGCACCGCATTCGGCATCAAGGATTCCTCCCATAGTCTTGATTCGGTGATTCAATCTGTCGTCTTCAGTGAGAGTATAGAGCGTCCCACAGGCTCCGGCTTTAGGATCGTAAGCACCAAAGATCAGTCTTTCCACTCTCGAATTAACCAAAGCTCCCGCACACATGGGGCAAGGCTCCAGTGTGACATACATTGTGCAACCTGTGAGGAACCTGGATTCGACCGTCCCGCTTGCTGCGGTGATCGCAATCATTTCGGCATGAGCTGTGGAATCACTTAGCTGCTCGGTCTGATTATGACCTCTGCCGACTATTGCATTATCTCTGACGATCACACATCCGATCGGCACTTCATCGAGTTCGTACGCCTTCTCCGCCTCGCGCAAAGCAAAGCGCATCCAGTATTCATGCGGCTGTGAAAAGGGAAAATCGGTCATAGGTTGGAAATTGTGGGCCCTGCAGGACTTGAACCTGCGACCAATCGATTATGAGTCGACTGCTCTAACCAACTGAGCTAAGGGCCCCTTTTCAAGCGTAAAGCATAAACTTCGAAGCTTAAAAAATTTAAGGCGATGTAAAACTATGGAAAGCGGTTGAGGATTCCCGAAGGGGAATTGATAATGATGAATTGTGAATTGAGAAAGGGAATTACTTGAAATTCAGGCGATCATTAATCTTGCAGCAAATTCATTTAATGTCGCCTCAGGTATCCCATGCCCGTCTTCAAAATTGATGACTTGTAGCGGAATGTCGAACTTATTGAAAAGGGCAATACTTTCATCATATATTTCCTGACGGACGATCGGATCGGATTTGCTATAGACTAACCAATTGCGAGTACTTTTATTTTTTTCTCGGTAGTCCTCGAATTTAAGATCGCGAGGAATATCGGCTGACCACAGAACAGCTTCACTAACCTTAGATTTTCCATTTGCAAGCCATCGAAGCAATGCCGGACCTCCTTGTGAGAAGCCGAGTCCAATGATCTTTGTAGCAGATGAACCTTCCGTAATTTCTGCATAGAGGTTATTGAGATAATTGATGTAATCCTCTATCTCGCTTTGCCGATCCTCTCGCGTCATCCATGAAGCACCGATCTTGCCTCCGAAGCCCCGAAGATAGAAGCGTGATAGACCTTCGGGAGCTATTATGCATACATTTTCTGAGGCAATAGGCTGAAAATTTTGGATAAAATCCTCTGCCAGATAGCCATAACCATGAAGAACTATCCAAATCTCTTTGGCAGTTGCTCTATTCCCTAGGGTGAAATACCGAGCCGTACGGGATGTGACGATATGATGTTGCCCAATTTGCATTGGACTGTAGAACAGTAAGTATTTGGGACAAATCCCCACAAAACTGCGTTTATTGCCCGTCATGCGAATAGCTTCTCATACTCTTGGCTGCAAGCTTAATAGCGCCGAAACCTCGACGATCGTCGGGCAATTCCGTATGCGCAATTGGGAGGTCACACAAGACGAGGAGAATGCCAATGTCTATTTGCTCAATACCTGCTCAGTGACTGCGAATGCCGAGAAAGAATGTCGGCAGCTCGTCAGACGAATACAACGAAAAAATCCGAATGCCTTTATTGCTGTAACAGGATGTTATGCCCAGCTTCGTCCGGAAGAGATTGCAAGTATTGAGGGAGTGGATGTTGTTCTGGGAGCAAAGGAAAAATTTAATATTTTTTCCCATATAAATTCTTTCGAGAAACTTTCATCGCCGAAAATATTTTCTTCGCCGATTGAGGAGGCGACAGAATTCCATCTTTCTGCAACTGAGGATACTGACGAACGGACGCGTGCTTTTTTGAAGGTACAAGATGGCTGCGATTATACCTGTGCTTTTTGTACTATTCCTATGGCGCGTGGAGAATCACGTTCGGCTGAGGTCGGGCATATTCTCTCCGAAGCGAGGCGTCTATCAGCTGACGGTTTTCGTGAGATCATACTTTCCGGAGTAAATGTAGGTGATTTCGGAAGAAAGACCGGCTCAAGTTTTTATGATCTGGTCAAAGCGATCGAAGAGGATGAAAGAATTACTGCCCGAATTCGTATAAGTTCGATCGAGCCGAATCTGCTTTCAAATGAGATTATCGAACTTGTAGCTGCATCAAAGAAATTCTGTCCGCATTTTCATATCCCGCTTCAATCGGGTTCTTCAAAGATCCTGAAACTCATGCAGCGCAGATATACGGCTGATCTTTATCGTTCACGCATTGATCGTATCAAAGAACTAATGCCGAATGCGGGGATAGGTGTTGATGTGATTACCGGTTTTCCCGGCGAATCAGACGAAGACTTTTTAGAATGTTATAATTTCATTCAAGAACTTGACATATCCTATCTTCACGTTTTTACGTATAGTGAACGTCCGGATACGAAGGCAACTTCAATGGGCGAAAGAGTGCCGATAGAAAAGCGGAAAGAACGAAATGCAATGCTTCGCATACTCTCAGAGAAAAAACGTCAGAAGTTTTTCCGTGATCAACAAAACTCTGTTGTTGAAGTTTTGCTCGAAACCGGAATACATTCTATGAATATGAGAGAAGGTTATTCTGAAAATTATGTTCGTGTTCGAGTCGCCGCAAATTCAATTCCGCTCGGTTCAGAACTTGTTTGTGTCCGCTTAGGTGAAACACAAGGAGAATTTGTTCATGCAGAATTTTTAGAAACGCTTACGTACAGCACAGAACTCTCACTACTGCCAATACTTCAGTAACCTTGCTTTTTGATAAACTGAACGTACTGATTGATACAAAACGGAAGGAGTGGATAACACTGCTTCTGGTTTCTTTTGTCATCTTTATTATTCAGATCCTTACGATCCGTCCGCCTGTTGGGATTGGAGAGCCATATTGGATCGCACGTTATCTTGCTGCAGGACATGGCTTTGTTTATGCTTATCCTTTCGATCTTGCAATAGTGCCTACTTGTTATATCCCTCCACTGTACGTCTGGTTTCATGCAGCGATCATTACTCTCGGAGGCGGATTAATAGTTAGCCAAATTATTGGACTTTTCTTTTTTAATTGTGCTAATTTTTATTTTTACCGTTTTTTTCGCCGGATTACTTCTCCCGGCATTGCGCTTGCCGGCTTTATCGCTCTTGCATTATATGTACCACTTTGGCTGCTTTCGCAAAAGCCTGACCCCGACGGCTTGAACCTTCTATTAATAGCACTGACTATTCTTAGCCTTGATGAAGCAAATGAGCGTCCGAGTAAAAGAGTTTGGGTGGTGCTTGGGATTTTGTTAGGAATCCAAATTTATGTGCGTCCGGATATTTTAATGGGTATCGTGTTCTTCGGAATTTGGCTTCTACTCTATGCAAAAAATGCCGTTGACAGAAGGAAAAAACTGATGGGGTATCTTGGCGCAATAACGATCTCACTCCTGATGGTTTTGCCGTGGACAATTCGTAATTATAGATCGTTTGATGCCTTCGTACTTGTAAGCGCAAATTCAGGATTTAATTTCTTTATGGGAAATAACCCACAGGCAACGGGGGAATTTCAACAAGGTCCATCAACGCCGGAAAGCGTTGCGATTGATTCAGCTCGTTCGCAATATTTCCGTGAACATCCCTCTCATGTCGAACGCGATTCCTATCTTTTTAAAGTTGGTGAGCAATGGATATTTGATCATCCTATGATCGCATTAGAATTGGATTTGAAGAAATTTTATTTCCATTGGCTGCAACGCGATTCTGCAGGGGGAAGTGTTGATGCCGCTTCGTGGATGGTGACAGGGTATAAGTTTGTCTCTTTATTCTTGCTTATTTTCGGATTCTATGGCTTGTTCTCTTTGAAGTCAAAAAGCAAGCGGGCATTACTAATTACATTATTTTTGTATTCAACTACTATTGCCGTAATATTTTTTACTCAATCACGGCACCGGGCGATCAAAGTTGACCCGTATTTAGTTACATTAAGTGTTATTGGTATTGACCAACTTATCAAAAAAATTAGAACGAAGAAACCAGTATGAAAATAATTTCGTGGAATGTGAATGGTATTCGTGCCGCCGAGCGCAAGGGCTTTCTTGACTTTATGACAAAAGAAAAGCCGGATATTATGTGTATTCAGGAAACGAAGGCGCATCAGGATCAACTCAGCGATGCGCTGAAAAATATTCCGGGCTATATTTCTTATTTTGTTCTTGGAGAAAAGAAGGGATATTCTGGCGTGGCGATCTATTCGAAGGTTCAGCCAAAAGAGGTGACCATCGGATGTGGAGAGCCAAGATTCGATGCTGAAGGAAGAATCATCTGCGCTGAGTATGATGATTTTATGTTATTTAATATCTATTATCCGAATGGTGGCAGAGGTCCTGAGCGTGTGCAATACAAACTCGAATTCTATGATTATATGCTTGCAAAATGGGAAGGGCTTCGCAAGCAAGGGAAGAAATTAATTCTCACCGGCGATTTTAATACGGCTCATAAAGAGATCGATCTCGCTCGACCTAAAGAGAATTCAAAAAATACTGGTTTCTTACCCGAAGAGCGTGCTTGGCTTGATAAAATTACTTCCATGGGGTACGTCGATATTTTTAGAAGCTTTAATCAAGAGCCTGAGTGGTACACCTATTGGGATCAGATCACTCGCGCTCGTGAACGAAATGTTGGATGGCGCATTGATTATTTTTGGGTCACACCCGATGTCGTGCCGATGGTAACAGCGGCTCCGATTCGCATGGAAATTTTAGGCAGCGATCACTGTCCGATAGAATTGCATCTGAAGTAGTTGAATCCAGTGGGGCGGACTCTTAGTCCGCCCTTGTTTAATGCGCTGAAGATCTTAATCCTAATTTGACTTTGAGTATTACCACATCCTTTCCGCGTTTCACTTTGAAATCTACAGCATCATCGGGCTTGAACATTGAGAGAGCTTTCGTATAGTCGTAGATATTTTTGATCTCGATCTCTGCAAATTTAATGATAATATCTTCGGCTTTCAGTCCTGCTTTGTCAGCAGGTGAGCCCGGAGTAATATCGGATATCTTCAAGCCTTCGCCATCGTATCCATAGTCCGGCACACCGCCGACATACACCTTGAAATTTGTTGCTTTCTTTGTAGTATCCTCCGGCACAATTGTGAACGGAATCCTTTCCGGCTTCGACTGTATCGCATCAATACTTCTTCTGACGAGATCAAGTACTTCCGCTTCACCTTCATAATTAATTTTATCTTTTGTATCTGTTGCCTTATGATAATCTTTATGCAATCCTGTAAAATAGAAAAGAACAGGAATATTTTTTCTGTAAAACGATGAATGATCGCTGGGACCAACTCCATCCGGTTTATAGCGCATTCCAAAATTTTCATGCTTTAATGAATCCATAAGCTGCTTCCAATAGGGCGATGACCCCATGCCTTCAATTATCAGGATACTGTCTTTCAATCTGCCGATCATATCCATATTGATCATTGCCTGAGTTTTCTCTAATGGCAGAAGGGGATTCTTGGCGTAGTTAATACTTCCGAATAAGCCTTCTTCTTCTCCGCTAAAAGAAATAAAAAGCAAACTTCGTTTGAGTGAACTTCTATTTTTTGAATAATATTCTGCAAGCTCAAGCACACCAATTGTGCCGCTTGCATTATCATCAGCGCCGTAATGAATTGCCTTAACGGTATCTAAGGCATTTCTTCCGCCCATTCCAAGGTGATCATAATGTGCTCCGATAATTACAACTTCATCCCGCAGTTTTTTGTCGTTTCCTCTGAGATAGCCAATGACATTCGCCGCTTTTGTTTTCTCAGTTTTTGTGGAGTCAAAAGTTTTTTCAGAAAACTCATAATTTTGGTAGTAACTTTTTTGTGGGTCAAGCGGAGTTAATCCTAATCTCTTGAATTCCGATGCAGTATATCGTGCCGCTTTTGTGCATTCTGGCGAACCCGTAAGTCTTCCGGCAAGTGAGTCGCTTGCAAGAATATTCATGCGTTCGCGAAGATCGTACGCAGAGATCGCTGGGGAAGTCTTTATCTTTTGAGACAATGCAGACGTGAAGAGTGCGCAGACTATTAAGACGGAAGTTGAAAGTCTCAGGATTCGCATACTTGGTTTGTGCTTAGTTTTCGAACGAAACCTAACATTCGTCATGTTCGTAGAATTGCACAACAACTATATTTTATGGATACTTTCGAACAACAAGCCTATAATTTCACTCCCGACGCTCTGACTATGGTGGGAACAGCCCGCCTTGCGTATTTACGCAAAGTGTATTCCTATTTTGCGCTCGGTATAGCTGCTGCGATCGGTGGCTCACTAATCGCTATGAATACACAACTTGTCTATTTCTCACTTGCCCACCCCTTCATTGGGTTGATCGCTTTTATTGGTATGGCGATCTTTGCTTCTTCGAGCGCGAATAATCCGAAACGGGCATTGCCAACACTGATTGGGTTCACATTTGTTAGCGGCATTATTATTTCACCGACTCTTTTTGCCATTGCTCATGGGTATGTTCACGGAACAGGTCCCGGTATTATTTATGATGCACTGTTTCTCACTTCTCTCGTATTTGGCTCACTAACTGCCTATGTGTTCATCACGAAAAAAGATTTTTCCTACATGGGCGCATCGCTCATGATAGGTCTTTTTATGGTCATCGGCATATCTCTCGTCAATATGTTTGTGCAATCCACGACGATGGATCTTGCGCTTTCTGCGATCATTGTGATTTTATTTTCTGGCTTTATTCTTTACGATACTTCAAGAATTCTGAAGAATGCTCATGCGATTCCGCCAACGCTTGCGGCGCTGAATCTCTACCTTGATTTTCTGAATCTCTTCATGGCGATTCTGCGATTGTTATCTCGGGGAAAAGATTAAGCAGAAATATGAGATAGGAAAGCTGAACTATGAAATAAACTCTTCATAGTTCAGCTTTCCCATTTCATATCATTTCCCCCAACACGTCGTATTTTTGTACTTTCACCAATCTGACACCATGCCTGAATTCAAAAATCTGCTTCTTCATCGCGATGGATTTGTTGCGACTATTCAATTGAATCGTCCGCAAGTGCTTAATGCACTAAATATGGAATTAATGGATGAGCTTGTCTCACTTTTTGAATCACTTGATAAAGATGATTCCGTGCGCTGTTTTGTCCTGACAGGGAATGAAAAGGCGTTCGCTGCCGGAGCTGATATTAAAGAAATGGCAAACGCAACAGCAGTAGATATGCTGAACCGCGATCAGTTTGCCAAGTGGGATCGCATTCGGAAAATTAAGAAGCCTATCGTTGCTGCAGTCTCAGGCTTTGCTCTCGGTGGTGGATGTGAACTCATGATGCACTGCGATATGGTGATCGCCAGTGAGACGGCACGCATCGGTCAGCCTGAGATCAATATCGGAGTCATGCCAGGTGCAGGAGGTACTCAGCGAATGACACGAGCAGTTGGTAAAGTTCTTGCAATGGAATTAGTGCTTACCGGAAGATTTCTAAATGCTGAAGAAGCTTTGCAAGCAGGTCTTATTAATAAGATCGTCCCTGTAGAATTCTTTCTAGAAGAAGCGCAGAAACTTGCCAAGGAGATCGCAAACCGACCGCCAGTTGCAGTCCGGCTTGCAAAGGAAGCAATCCTGAAATCTTTCGATACGACGATCGAAATGGGTCTTGAATACGAGAGGAAGAATTTCTATATGCTCTTTGCAACCGAAGATATGAAAGAGGGGATGGCGGCGTTTATTGAAAAACGGAAACCAGAGTGGAAAGGGAAATGATTTTATTTGTGCCATTGCGAGGAGCCTTCTTCGACGAAGGAGAAGAAGGCGACGTGGCAATCTCAAATGATTCGTGCTACTGAAAGTTTTTATATTGCACGAAAGGCTAAAGCTTTTCTCGCAGTGACATTATGTACTTTATGGAATTAATATGACTGACTTTGCAACAATTCAGACTTCTTTACAAGATGGTATTTATTCTATCACTTTAAATCGCCCTGAAGTGTACAATGCTTTTAATGAGCAAATGACGACTGATCTTCAAAATGCTTTCAAAGAAGCTGCAAAGAATGACGAGATTCGGGTCGTTGTCCTAACTGGCGCGGGAAAGGCTTTTTGCTCAGGACAGGATTTGAAAGATGCGCCAACTGGTGGTGGTAAGCGTTCGCTTCGTGACTCACTTGAGAGAAGATACAATCCGCTTATTCGTGCAATGCGCAATCTTCCAAAGCCGATCATCTGCTCTATCAATGGCGTCGCTGCCGGAGCCGGATGTTCGCTTGCACTTGCTTGTGATTATAGAATTTGCGCTGATTCTGCAAAGCTCATCGAAGTGTTTATCCGCATTGGTTTAGTCCCGGATTCCGGTTCGAGTTGGTTCTTAGTAAAATATCTCGGAGTTGCTAAAGCATTTGAATTAGCTGCAACAGGAGATGATGTTTCATCTGCAAAAGCTTTAGAACTTGGACTTGTAAATCAGGTTGTTCCAGCAGAGAAATTAGCTGAAGAAACTATGAAGGTCGCGAAGACATTTGCTACAGGGCCGACAAAAGCATACGGTTATATTAAAAAGATGATGGATAAAGTTGCTACTATGTCGCTTGATGAATCACTTGATTATGAAGTGTATATGCAAGAAGCTGCAGGACGAACAGAGGACTATATGAATGCCGTCTCTGCATTTCGCGAAAAGAAGAAAGCGGAGTTTAAAGGGAAATAACTTAACTTAATCTGACTTTGTTTTACGAGGTAAGTATTTTAACGATCTAATAATATATTGAAATCAATCGGAGTTATTGGGGCTGGAACTATGGGAAGCGGCATTGCGCTTGCTTCTGCGCTTGCAGGATATGATGTCGTCCTCAATGATATCAGTGATAAATTCCTTCAGCTTGCATACCGCAATATCGGCGAGTTGATGCAAAAAGCTTCGGATAAAGGAAAGCTAAAAGTATCCGATGCAAACGCCGCTGCATTACGTATCACAACTACTTCACATTTTGAGCATCTAAAAACTTGCGAACTGGTGATCGAAGCGGCAGTAGAAAAGCTCGAAACAAAACAGGAAATCTTTTCTCGTTTATCGGATATTTGCTCTGAAGATACAATCTTTGCAACGAATACTTCCTCACTTGCAATTACTGCTATTGCAAGCGCTGCGCGTAACCCTTCTCGCGTTGTTGGTTTGCACTTTTTTAATCCTGCTCATATCATGAAACTAGTCGAGATCATTAGAGGGTATGATACGACCGATGATGTGATGTACCGCGCTGAAGGATATGTGAAGCAGCTTGGTAAAGTGCCAGTGCTTGCAAAAGATACTCCCGGATTTATTGTTAATCGAGTTGCCCGAAATTATTATGGAGAGTCATTCAGATTGTTAGGTGATGGAATTGCAACGCATGAGCAAATAGATACAATTATGAAGGGAAATGGTTTTGCGATGGGACCATTCCAGCTTATGGATCTTATCGGCATTGATGTCAATCTCGCCGTGACACAATCGGTGTACGATCAGTTCTTCGGCGAGCCTCGTTTTCGCCCTCATCTTGTTCAGCAAAAAATGGTCGAAGCGCATTTACTTGGCAAGAAGACAGGTCGTGGGTTTTATGATTATTCCGAAAAGAAAGACTAATGGCAATTCGCATACTTGGCATTTGTGGAAGTATGAAGCCGAAGTCCTCTACGGCATTCGTGATTAACTATGCACTCCATGCAGCGAAGGAAGCTGGGGCAGAGATAGATTTTTATGATATTTCTGAACACGACTTGCCATTTTGCGATGGACGTAATGACGAATCTACTTATCCGCCATCGGTTTATGAATTCAAAGCGTTGATCCGAAATGCACATGGCATCATCATTGGCACACCGGAATATCATAATAGCTTTACCGGGTCACTGAAAAATGCACTTGATCTTTGCAGCTTCGATGAATTCGAGCATAAAATGGTCGGTATGATCGGCGTTGCAGGCGGAGGAATGGGCGCAGCAAATGCCATTGCACATTTGCGGGCAGTGATGCGTGGAGTCGGGGCATGGGTTGTTCCTCATCAAGTTTCAGTATCACATTCAGGAAAAATATTCTCTTCTCAAGGTGTGCTTGCCGATGCAGCACTTGAAAAGAGATTAAAAAAGCTCGGAACAGATGTGGAAAAATATGCAAGACTTTTTGCAGCAGGATTGTTAGATGTTGCTGAATAAATTTTATACGTATGTTAAATATTCTATTTTTACTTTTAATGATGACAACAACTTCAATCGAAGTGGGGCAGGATGCTCCAAAATTTAAGGCGCAAGCTACCGATGGCTCAATGATCTCTCTTGATGATTTCAAGGGAAAGTCAAATGTCGTTCTATATTTTTACCCGGAAGATATGACAGGCGGCTGCACTGCAGAGGCTTGCAGCTTCCGTGATGATAAATCAAAATTTGATGCCTTGCATACGGCGATCCTCGGAGTTTCAATGGATCCTATCGAAATGCATAAGCAATTCACAGAGAAAGATCATTTGAATTTTCCTTTGTTGGTTGATACAACAGGGACGATCTGCAATGCCTACGGTGTTCCGACAAGCGAAGGACGCTATCCAAAACGCTGGACTTTTCTGATTGATAAGAATGGAAAGATTGCCAAAATTTATCAGCAGGTTCATCCAAGAGAGCATAGCGCTGAACTGCAGAAGGATATTGAAGCGCTGCCGAAATAACAAATATTTAGCAGTAGGGGTGAGACATTGTCTCGCCCTTTTTTTTTGTATAAAATAAAAAAGGATCAGGCATTGCCTGACCCTTACGAGAATGTTCTCGCAATAATTTACTTCTTCTTCCTGATCTTCTTATAATTCACTTCACGCTTTTCATTAAAGGCGCTGATTCCTTCAACGACTTCATCGGAAAGATTATGAATTGCAAGCCAATCTCTTGCATGACCGATCGTTGTATGCCAACTTAGATCCTTCCAGAAATTAAGCTGCTGTTTGGCATAGCGCAAGCATTCAGGAAGTTTATTGTAAAGCTTCTCGCACATGACGGCAACTGCTGCATCAAGATCGGCTTTGGGGACGACTTGATTTACAAGGCCCCAATCCAATGCTTTCTCCGCAGAAATATCTTCACAAAGAAAAAGGATCTCACGTGCCCGACGATCTCCGACCGTCAGAGGCAGCCATTGTGATGCGCCTGCTGCTGCAACACTTCCTCTTGCAGCACCGACTTGCTTAATGATGATGTGATCTGCTGCAATGGCAAGATCGCAGGAAAGATTTACTTCATTACCGCCGCCGACGACCATTCCGTTTAATTTGGCAATTGTTGGCTTGCCGATATTGCGGAGTGCTTCGTGCATCTCAATGAAGACGCGCATCCATTTATAGTAGTCATTCGGATTACCTACGAAAAATTCTTCCTGCTCACGAAGATCAGCTCCAGTGCAGAAAGATTTTTCTCCTGCTCCGGTGATTACGAGAACAGCAATATCATCATCCCATGCAGTGTCTTCGAAAGCCGTGATCATCTCACGAAGTGTCGTAAGATTCAGACAATTCAAAACTTCAGGGCGGTTTATCGTTACCGTTGCAGTGTAATCATTTTTCTCATAGAGAATATGAGAAAAGTTATACGTTCTCTTTTCCTGATACGGGTTGAGTTCTTGAGTTGAACGGGTACGTGCCATTGTTATTAAAGGGAAATTTCTTCTACCGAGCCGATACTCATTGATACGAGCGGTCCTGCAAAGCTCATAAGATCTTTACCGGCAGCTTTATTTTCGTCCGATGCCATCGCAGACTTGAATGAATCCATGTTTTCGAAATACATTGTGCATTGCAAATACGGCTGCTCGGTGATAAGCGCATTTGCCGGAGTGAGCATCTTCGTATACTTCGTTACTTCCATTTTGCGAAGACCGGGTACTTTTTTCATAAGCGGTGCGTGAACATTTGAATAATGTTCATCGAACGCCGCGGTGTCTTCCGGTTTTTTAAATAGGGCTGTAAGAGTAATCATATTATGAATTCACAATTCTCAATTTTGTTTAGTGTACTTTGTCACCGCCATTGCCACCTGTTGTCCCGCCGCCAGGCAGAACAGGTCCTGTACGGAAACCGAAAGGATGATTTGCCTGAGCACCTTCAACGCGTACTTCGCCATATTGCGATTCGTAGCGATCAAGATTCTCCTTCATCGCGCCGATGAGGAGCTTCATGTGTTGCGGAGTCATGATTATGCGCGAAAGCACCCGTGCTTTCGGCACTCCCGGTGTGACTCGGGTAAAATCAATAATAAACTCAGCAGGGGAGTGCGTGATGATAGCAAGATTGGAATATATTCCCTCTGCCTCTTTTTCACCGAGTTCGATTTGTAATTGTTGTCCTTGTTGTTGGTCGTTCGTATCCATTTGTTGTTTTTATAAAATTATTTGCCTTTCAATTGATCCGCTTTCTTGAAAGCCTCGGTTGATTCTTGCACACGATTTGTATGTGCATATATCGTACCGAGCGAATTCCAGTATCCCGGATCTTTTGCAACATCGGTATTCTTTAGCGCTTCAAGACCTGTTAAAGCATCTTTGCTCTTATCTTTCTTGCCGAGAATATCGTAGTTCTCGATGAGATTCACATACGAAGAATACTCCTTCTTATCAACGGCAATAACCTTTTCGAAATACTCCGTTGATTTATCCATCTTCTTCGAAATTGCGTCCCCCTTTATACCCTTTTTCTGATCTGCTGCTGCCCAATTCTTATAGGTTGCGGCAAGATTGTAGAGGGCAAATTCATATCCCGGATCAATATCCAAAGCCTTTTGGAATGCTCCAATAGCGCCTTCGTAATCATCAGTCTTTAACAAGACGGCGCCGTATGCTGTATATAGATTTTTCGACGGACGCTCAGCGATCATGCGCTCGTATTCAGCTTTTGCTTTCTCAGGCTGATTGAGCTTTTTGTAGATCTCCGGAATGATTGACGCTGCATTTTCATCCGATGGATCAAGTCTTTGCATTGCAATAAAAAGTGGCACTGCTTGATCGAAATACTCTTCAGCCTTTGCTTTATTATTCGCCTCAAGAGCTTTCGTACCTTTATTATAATAATAATTTGCAAGGCGAAGATAAGGCGTAATGGAGACTCGTGTCGGAAGCATACCTACTTCCGGCGTCGTTGTGAAGCGCCATCCTGTAAGTTGATACTTACGAGGCGGCTTTGCTGCTTTCTCAAAATAGAAATACCCGTCATTCGAACGGTACTGATACACACGTACACTATCCGAGCCGCCAATAAACACCATCGTATCTTTTGAAGGGGTGCCACCGACAGCGCTTTCAACCTGAGAAGGCTCCATGCGCATCATTAGTCCGAGGGCTACACCTTGATCGTGAGTAGAGCGAACCTGTTTGAGAGCATCTTCGTAAGTTGCAATATATTTCACCGTATCGAGCGCCGAGAAATAGACATCTCCGAGTAATTCATACGTCTCCGGTTGATCAGGCGCTACTTTTATTGCCGATTCAAATAAGCCGATCGCAGCCTTTTGCTGCTCTTTACTATCGGGGTTTTGGTTATATGCTGATAGCCCGCCATTATAGAGCGCAACCCATGTATTATGACGGACGGTCTCGACTGCCGCACGGTTCTTGATAGCATAAAGCCGCGCTGTATCGATCACTTCTGCGATCTTCTCATAGAGATTGAGATCATACAAATTCTGGACGTAAAGCGCCTGTGCTTCGTCGTTGGTCGGATCGGACTTCAAGGCTTGCAGAAGCATTTCATTTGCTTTGATCCAATTATGCTGGATGCGGTAAAGTTTGGCGCTTTGCAGATCAGCTCCGCCGCAGCCAAGCAATTGAAACGACACAACAAAAATTGCAAGAAATGCAAATGACTTAAAAGAATATTTCATAGGGATGCACGTTGTAAAATAAAAACGAGAGAATATGAGTCACGTACAACACGAATATACAGGATTGAATTTCGCACTCTGAGAGATTTATAAACATAGCAAACCGGGAAAATTCAAGTCAAAAGTCAAAACGTCAAAGTAAAAAGAGTCTCCTCTTATTTTTGACTTGTATCTTTTCACTTCCCTTGAGCCATAGTTAACTCCTTATAAATCAAACCACTAATATTATCAAGTTGACGGATTGCAGTGGAGAGTAAAACCCCGTTACATTGAACCCAAAACTCTAGCACCAATTCCCAAAAGTTGGTCTGTAACTCTATATAATTCATCAACATCGCTCTGCACACGGGGACAGTCATTAGTCATTGGTCTTTAGTCTTTAGCAGAAAACCACTCCAAATATCTGCCCCCATTTCATCCCTCATCCTTCATATTTCATCCTTTCCCCAAAACCTCCGGGTGAGCGACTGTAACTCCATATAATTCATAAACATCACTGTGCACATTTGCAGAAAAAACTGACAGCCACAGCTTATAGCCGATAGTTAAAGACAACGTCATTGCGAGACCGGCACCAGCCGGTCGTGGCAATCTAAAATTTGTAAGGGTATAGGTGCTCATCATTTTAGAGGTAATATACGGCAAAGAAACCCATTTGTCAAGTGCTTTTAAAAGATTTAATTTTGCGAGCACCTATCAACTGCCATTTACCCTTCTTTTTTCTTGCTCCCTCTCACGGTACTCCGGGAGAGGGTTGGGGTGAGGGGTATTTCCCGGAAACCACCTCTCCCATTTCTTGTTACATTCTGCATGAATTTCCCACGGCGAATTGCCTATTCTTCTATAATCCTCTGCACGTTGCTGAGCATCTTTGCTGCTAGGAACCTCAATGCGCAATGGAGAAAAGTAGCTCAATTAAATTCCTTGATAAATACCATTTTTTTTAACAATGAAATTAATGGGAATCTTGGGTTGATAACTACTGGACGTACCAGTAATGATTTTGCTTTGTGGAGGACTTCGGATGGTGGAGGAACTTGGACGCAAATAAAGTCGATAATTGGTCCGGCAAGTGATTTTGCATTCAGTGATTTTACGTTTAAGGATGCTTTTACAGGGTGGATGAGCGTGACAAGCAGTTTTGGTCCCCTGAAAACAACTGATGGCGGAATAACTTGGTATTCTCAGAGTCTTCCAAATACAGCTCATGGTGGGATATTCTATAATAAGAGAAATAAAGTTTTGATACAAAACGGTGGTGGATATGCAAGTGGTAACTCCTTTATTTCAACGGATGAGGGGATTACGTGGAAAATAATCCCATTAGGTTGCGACCAAGGTTTTTCTTTTTTTTCAACAATGCAGGGCGTAAGCGGTTGCTCTGATGCTGAGATTACAAATGATGGCGGATTCACTTGGCATTCAGTGCCGAATGTTTCCGAGTGCTACCAGCCTCTCGCTTTGAAGAATACATCCAAATGTTTCTTTCTGAGCGAAACGAGTAATCTCTTATATCTTTCTGTCGATTTTGGCCAATCTTTTTCTGTGAGATATGATTTTACTTCATTTGGCAGTAGTCTCGACGTTGTAACTGGTTGTATTCGCGGGGATACCAACCTTCTTTTAATACAGTCGTTACTCAATGGGGCGTTTTATTCGCTGAACGATGGTCTTTCTTGGATTAATTTTTGTGGACCAAAAAATGTTTATGATACTCGCTTTTTCGTAAAAGGTGACTCTGTATTTATGGGAGATACTTCTGGTGGATTATGGCTCAATACCACAGGCATCGGCTCTAATTCAACACCACAGCTTTCTTTGACTAATGTAAACGCTGCTCCATTAAACAATTGCCAAAACTTCGACACTACATTATCTATTACTTTTTTCGATTCCTGTAATGGCATTCAAGCGCAACTCGTAAGTGCATCAATTTCTGGCTCAAATAATTTTTTATTTTCATCTCCATCTGCTATTCCAAGAACAATTCATCCTGATGATTCGCTTTTGATCTCTTATAATCCGAATAGCTCATCTCCTGATACCTCACAGCTTCATCTTCGTTTTCATCTTGGCTGG
>JBBQWV010000028.1:0-25660 GCA_038210275.1 Kapaibacterium sp. (SeqCode)
GCGCTCAACGACGCTCCGGAAACCGTGAATAAAGATCCATACGCAGCAGGCTGGCTTTTGAAGATCGAAATGTCAGATGCTGGCGAAGTAAAAACACATACCATGCCAGTAGGGGAGTATATGGCGCTGATCGGGCAGTAGAAGTATATCTTTTAACTTGCATTCAAATGCCTTGAGGCATTAGGTTTGAAATTCAATGCAAGAATTTCCTGGATCAATGTTTCTGTGGGGACTTTTCGTTCTAGAGAAAGTTTTTCTATTTGTGCAAAAAGATCGTGAGGCAAACGCAGAAATACTGCGTCGGCAGTTCTTGGAATATGTGGAGCAGCAACGCTTACCAATGAATCGAAATCAACATAGTCTTCCGATGAATGTGTTGCCCAAAACTCGCGCTCCTCATCCTCATTATTAAAATGCGGAAGGGTTTTAGTTTGCTTTGTCATGTCGTGTTCTTTCTGCTTGATTCATCTGCCGTGCGGAGATGATCCGCACTTTACTATTACGTATTGTATAGCAAATTAACAAGCGTTTCCCCATATTCGTTTTGCCATACGCCAAGTGCCGCGCTTCGCTTTGTGAGTGCTTCAGATCATTATCAAGCAATAGCGGTTCATTGTCGAAAACTTCTTCGCATTCTATAGGCGTAATGAGATGCTTCAGCCAATTCTTATAGTAATTGTGCTGATCCCAGTCAAAACCCTCGCAGCTATGAAGTGTATCCAAAAGATTCATAGATGCAAAAATACGTACACTTTCGTTGCGAACCACTCATGGTATGAATCTCATACACATTCATCAAATCCAAGAAGGCGATGGAAACAGATTAGCCCAAGGTTTCAACCGTGGTTGAGATTCACTCCTTTACAAATTTTGCTGTGCTGCTGTTACCTTTGCTATCAGTCGTTTTTACAAAATACGTTCCATTAGGAAATTTCGAGAGATCTACTTCTTCCTGATCTGATTGCGATTGAATACTCCTTAGAATCCTTCCAGTGATATCGGTGATTTGAATTGTCGATTGTGGAATTGAGTAGATAATTATTTTACCAACAGCAGGATTTGGAAAGATATTAATTCCTGGTTTTTTCGACGAGATTTCAACGTTGTTGGTATTAAGTGTGAATATTTCGTTTGTATTGAGATTCATTCCAAAACATCCGCCAATTGCGTAAATTTTTCCATAAAGTGTAGTGGAGGCAAGTCCGTACCGAGGTGTATAGATGCCTGTGGTTTTTACAGTGCTCCAAACATTTGTAGCTGGATCAAATACTTCAAGAGTATATTGTCCGGGTCCTGATCCACCAAAAACAAAAATTTTTCCGTCAATTACATCGGAGGTAAAATCAACTCGTGGGTATGGTGTTCCTGTCGTCGAAGGTGTAGTCCAAGAGTGTTGCTGAGGGTCAAAAACCTCAAGTTTATTTGTTGCTTTACCTGTGCTATCCCATCCGCCGAAGACATAGATTTTATTTTCGACTACAGAAATTGATACCCCACTACGTGGAGTATAAGTACCGGTTGTATTTGGTGATGTCCAGTTATTGATTGCAGGATCAAAAACAGAAATATTTTTTGAAATACCGAATGTATCATTTTGTTGCGTTTTACCTGCAATAAAGTATATCTTCTCGTTAACAACCCCTGACGCAGCCTCATAACATGGCTTAATATAACCAGTAGTTACTGGTGTTGTCCAGGAATTTGTAGAAGGATCGAATACTTCAAGTGTATTTAAATATTTAAAATTATAATCACCTCCTCCGATTACGTAGATTTTATTATTAACAACGCTTGATGTGCCGAATTCCCTTCGAGTGCAGGTTCCTTTGGCTTTCGGAACGGTCCAAGAATCGGTTAAGGGATTATATTCATATGCTGAGTCTGCGCCTCCTCCTGTAACAAAAATCTTCCCCCCTATAACATTTGCATTTAATCCCCTCCCCCAACCTAGACCATTAGATGATGCAGTTGACCAAGTGCCAGAGATACCCTGTGCAAAATTTACCACTGGTGTCAGGATAAAGATAAAAGTTACAATAAATGTTCTCATGTATGTAGATTATTTCAACTAGTTATAAGAACTCAATAATTTAGAGAATGTTACATAAAAGTAAACTTTATTAGGAAAATCTGTTGTAACAGTATATTTATCACCGGAACCAATTCCCCCTGAAAATCCTTTTCAACGCTTCGAATTTTTACAACTGAATTCAGTCGGCGCAAACGGCTGAAAAGAGAACGTTTTTTTTTTGTAGTCACTAAATCGGCTCACAAGAAAAACGTTTTTTTTTTGTACTCATGGCACATTCAGGCGATTCTGTTCTCATACTTGATTTTGGTTCGCAATACACTCAGCTCATTGCCCGCCGCGTCCGCGAGCATGGAGTGTATGCTGAGATACTTCCGTGCAACGCTCCGCTTGCCGAGATAAAAGAATTTAATCCATCAGCCATTATTCTCTCCGGAGGACCTTCAAGCATTTATGCCGAAGGCGCGCCGCGCTGTGACAGCGCAGTATTCACAATGGGCAAACCGATCCTCGGAATCTGTTACGGTTTGCAGATGATCTCCTACGATATGGGCGGCGAAGTGGATAGCAGTGCTAAGAAAGAATACGGTAGAGCAGAGCTTATCATTGATGATACGGATTGCAAACTTTTTGCTGATATTGCCGAGCGCACGACAGTCTGGATGTCGCATGGTGATAAGGTTACGAAAATGCCAACGGGTTTTCGCATTGTTGCGCATTCAAAAAATTCTCCGATCTCTGCAATTGCCAATGACGAGAAAAGAATATATGCTATTCAATTTCATCCTGAAGTTGTGCATACGGTTGGCGGGGCACAACTACTCGGAAATTTCCTCTTTGATATTGCCGGCGTAAAAGGAGGATGGAATTCTCAGAATTTTATCGAAGCAACGGTTGCTGAAATAAAAGCGAAGGTCGGTGATAAAACTGTTATCTGCGCTCTATCCGGCGGAGTAGATTCTGCTGTTGCAGCAGTGCTTGTTCATCGCGCAATTGGAAAGCAGCTAAAATGTATTCACGTTGATAATGGCTTAATGCGCCGCGGAGAAAGCGCAGAAGTGGTGCATACCTTCCGCGATCATTTCGGAATAGATCTCGATTTCGCTGATGCATCTGAAATGTTTTTGACGCGATTAAAAGATATTACTGATCCCGAGCAAAAAAGAAAAATTATCGGCAAAGCATTTATTGATGTGCTTGCCAAAGAAGCGAAGAAATTTTCGGATGCGAAATTCTTAGTGCAAGGCACGATCTACCCCGATGTGATCGAATCGGTTTCCTTCAAAGGTCCATCGGCAACAATTAAATCGCATCATAATGTCGGCGGCTTGCCGGAATTGATGGAGCTTGATCTGATCGAGCCATTGCGCGAGCTCTTCAAAGATGAAGTCCGCAACGTTGGCAGAGCACTTGGCATTCCTGAGCATTTTATTGACCGCCATCCATTTCCGGGACCGGGACTTTCTATCAGAGTTATCGGCGACATCACGAAGGAAAAGCTCGACTTGCTTCGCTCCGCCGATTCCATCTTCATCGAAGAACTTCGCGCCTCGAATCTTTATCACTCCACATGGCAGGCATTTGCTGTGCTGCTTCCGGTCAGGACTGTCGGCGTGATGGGTGATGAACGAACGTACGATAATGTCTGTGCTCTTCGCGCTGTCTCAAGTGTTGACGGTATGACGGCGGATTGGTCGCGCTTCCCACATGAATTTCTTGCAAGCGTTTCAAGCCGCATAGCGAATGAAGTCAAAGGAATTTCGCGAGTCGTCTATGATATAAGTTCGAAGCCTCCGGCAACGATTGAATGGGAATAGTCTGAACCAGGATTAAGAGGATTGGAAAAGGATTCACGGGATTTGAATGTCATTCTGATCGAAGCGAAGAATCTTGTATTTAAGTTTTCCGAAATCTCGAGTTGAGGGCAAATATGAGATTCTTCGCTGCACTCAGAAGTTTTTAGATCGCTACGTCGCGCTAAAGCCCTCCTCATAATGACAGCGGAGAAATAGTACATCACAGTTTAAAAACGCTGTAACTTTTTGTATTCCGAATGTTTTATAAATGTATCACTATGTTCGAATACTATGAAACCCTTTACCTTTAAGGTATTTTTAAGATGCTTCTTTTTTGCATCATTACTATTTGGATCTCAGAGTTTAAAAGCCCAGTCAACTTCCGGAGTGTCTTCCGATGGTCGTGATTTTTATATCGGATACGTTCAGCCGAGTTATTATAACGTACTTAATCAATCTTGGACGGGCTTTTTCAAAACATACGCACTTGTTTCTACCTATGTTGATACAAAAGTAACAATTTCCTATTTCGATGATGCCACCGGGGTAGAGACAACGTCGGATATTTATTCAATTCCAGCCCATACCGGTAAGCAGGTATTATTTGATCTGACGAAGATGACCTTGAGTAGTACCGGCGAGATACCTCAATACCGTGCCTGTCATATTACTTCGGATCATCCGGTGAATGTTCAATATTCAAGCAACGGACCGGATGGAAGCGGAAGTTATTTGGCATTAGCAACACCTGCTCTTGGCAAACGGTACGTCATTGCAAGCTATAATGACAACGCAACTGCTGTGGACACCGCAGACGGTTTCTTCTTAATTATTGCAGCATTTAGTAATACGACAGTGAAGATCACACCGAATGCCACTACAAAAGGCGGTCATCCCGGAATGCACAGCGGCGCACATTCTACGGGGGCGGAGACTCCATACAGCGTAAATCTAAACAGAGGTCAATGTTACCTCGTAAAATCGGGCAGTGCCGAAAGCGATGTAGATATTTCAGGCTCGATCGTCGAATCGAATAAACCGATCGCTGTTCTCGGAGGTCAAGAGAATGGAAGTCTCGGTTCAGCATCGGTGACGTTCGAACCTCGGGATTATATGGTCGAGCAAATGATACCTATTGATTTTTTAGATACTACCGGATATGTTTCCATTCCGTTAAAAGACTCCCAACCTTCTGACCCAACTAATGAAGGAGCCGGAGAAAATTACCGTGTCTTTACATTCGATCCTCTCGGATCAAATATTGTCTATACAGAATCGGGGCTTGGTATCCGAGATATGAGCGTTGGAAGGCTTGCTTTTCCACCACCCGAACGATTCGATGTCACAAATCCTGTTGAGCTTCATTCTACGAACGGCAAGAGGTTTTCTGTTATGATGTATGATCAAAGAAATTATGTGAATCTCGCTCCGTATCCCGCTCCGAGCATGATGACGATCATTCCTCTGAGCCGATGGGCTAAGTCCTACGCTTTTTATGTGCCGACTTATACCGCTACCAATGACAATGTGAATCTTCGTGAATACTTTATCAATGTTATTTCATACACTGATGGTATCGGAGGCGGAATTAGTATATCATTTAACGGGGGAATCCTCAAACCCATTACACAGGTATTAAGCCTTGAACAGCAATTCAGGAATATACCGAATCATGGGGAATTAATAGGGGCGAGATATAAAATATTTCCAGGAAGTTATTATGCCACAAGCAACCGCCCGTTCATTATTTATAGTTTTGGATTTGAAGGAGTAGGGGGTGATAAAGATAGTCCCCCAGATGGAGACGAATGGTATTCGGGAAATGCGAATCCGGCTGGTGCACTTCTTTCAAGCGGCGATCCCGGAAAACTTCGCACTGTTATAGATTCCGAGTGTACGCAATGGAGTATTTGCGCGTTTGATGACCGTACCAATGATCCGGGAATTCGGAGCGTTTCTCTCCTCGATGATCCTCAGGGAGTACAGTCGTATCCAGGAAAGCAATCAGTTAATTGCCACCTTGACCCTTTATTTGATATAAAGAATTTTGGCGAAGTTGAATTGGATGGGGGCAGTGCGAATGTCTGTTTCAATATTATTATTGATGATCCACTGAGCGCTGCGTATGCTGCATTCATGATTACCGATAATGCAGGGAATGTAAAAGTATCAGAACTCAGCTACAGTCCACCGTTATTTACCAGAACTCCGAATACAGCAATGATCAACTTTGGTGGAGTTGCCGTTAATAGCGATTCCTGCATTTCTATCTCAATAAAAAATTCAGAATCTTTATCACACAAAGTCGTATCTGCTTTATTGGTGAGCAACAATCGTTTTACCATCTCTTCAACTAAACCGACTCTTCCGGCAACACTAAAAAAGAATGATTCAGTGATCGTTACGATATGCTACAATCCTAAAGATACACTATTTTCCACCAATCGCCTTGATGTTGTTATCGATTGTTTTAGCATACCTGTTGGAGTTACTGCAAATGGAATCACCGGGATAATCACTGCCACCGATCTTACGTTCAGCGCTACCGATACAGGGATGAGTTCGATCAATACGGTTGGCGTTACAAATATTGGAAGGAATAGTTTTACGTTGACAAAGAATTGGGAGCTGACCGGTTCGAAGAGCTTTACTTTTGTTGATAGTGTATTGCTTCCTACTATATTAAAACCAGGGCAAACATTGCCGCTTCGCATACAATACACTCCAAAGATCAAAGGAGGCGATACCGCGCTTCTCACATGGGCATCCGATATCGAGCCACCATATTCGCAAAAAATCAAAAGTTATTCGCAATTATTCGGAGTAGCTGTTACTCCCTTGGCTTCGGTAGATGAATCTCAAGCTCACAAGAAGTTTTCTGTACGTCCTAACCCTGTCTCCGGAATGAGCATCTTCATTTCATTAGATGACTTAGATGCAAAAATTTCGGAAGTGAATATTTTTGATGTTCTTGGAAGAGAAATGTATAAACAGAATATTCCTCTTACTGGAAGTTCACATGAACAGATCATAATTCCGATTGGTAATTTACATAATGGGATTTATTACGCTCGTCTTATTATGAATGGCAAGATTGTTACAGAGAAATTTGAGGTGACGAGGTAAGTTATCTTCCCATCTCCTTTCCGATTCCATCGAAGAATTCGTAGTTCAGATATTTGTTTTCGAAGCGTTTGGAGTTCAGTACTTCACCGTCTTCGAGATCCATGCGAGTTGTTAATAGCCGAACTTCCGTCGTCGTCTCGCTGAGTCGAGTGGTGTTCAGCGTGACGATATAGAGATAGCTCGGGTCAGGTGAAGGTACCCTGACGACAGGATCAATGAATGGATAAATGAATGGTCTGTAATCATGATGCCGCTCACCATGCCAGTGATCTCTTTCACTGCTGTGGCTATTATTCTTATCGGTATTATTTCCGGTTACTCTCTTATCGCCTCCGTTTCGTGCTGCCGTGTTTCCCTTCGAAGTATCCTTGTTCTTATCTATCGAATCATCATCGGATGAACTTGCAAGAATGACGATAATTCCTACGATGAGTATGATACTCAGCGCAATGAGGATTATTGTGCCGGTGGAAAGTTTATTGTCTATTTCTGTCTGCTTCTCATCTTCAGGAAGTTTGTTACGGGTATTGAGTTCAAGGTTTGCAATCCCTGTCTGTGGATCGCTCATGGTCACGATATATCCGCGCTTTTCGAGCGAGACTATTGCTGCCTTATATGCCACATCCTGCGAAGCATTTACCGTGATCGCATCCTTGAACGGCATCGAATCGTACTTATCGAGATATTTAGTAGTCTGCGCAGTGCTGCTGCAGCCGACGATAGAGTAGAATGCAAAACAAAACGCAACCGGAAGTATGAATTTTTTATATGCGGGGAATTTCATGTTCGTAATGGATGATCTATGATGCGAGTAACTACGCCGGAGACCTTAGAAAGATTCAGGGAAAAGTGGGCGATGAAATATTATTAATTGTCTGTGGAATGAAGTAAGATCATTCAAGTTTTAAGGTAAGCGCCAATCCCGTGCTTTGCGGAGAGGAGTATGCACCGAGAGAAACATTCTTATCGGCGATACGGTGTATCTCAGGGATCAGAATTCCACAGATGGCGCCCATGCCATAGCCGACGAGAATATCGGAAGGGAAGTGGTCGAGCGCACGGATACGCAAATATGCCATGATAAGAGGTGGAATTGTAGCTGCTCCAAAGATAAGAAATTTGTCGTTGCCAAGCTCGGGATGGTAATCGCAATATACTTTTGCAAGGAAATACATATCGGATGTAGCCGCTGCCGTGTGTCCGCTATAAAAAGAATTTCTGTTCGCGCCACTATTCTTATCGGCTTCAGCGATATTGGTATAATAGACGATCGGTCTGTTCTTACTCTGGAACAGAGGACCGAGCGGACTCATATAAAATGCGCCGCTTACAGCATTCACTTCCAAATACATCAATAGAATATCGTACCAGCGCTTACTCACTTTCGAATCAATAAAGAGCGAAAGCGGAAGAAGTGCGCAGGCAGCTTGCAGATACCCAGAATTTCTTTCTATCTGCTTGAGGTTGCCGACGGTTTGATTGAGCACCCATGAATCAAAGCCACGAATAAGGCTTGGATTCAGATCGGCAAACTCGGCAGACGTTATCTTTGGTTTGGACTGAATTGACGGAAGCATTCCCAAGCCATAGGCGGCTCCGCCAATAGTAATAGCAGTCGATACCCACGGGTTGACGTTGTATATCTTATGCTCAGAACT
The DNA here is from genome assembly GCA_038210275.1 of Kapaibacterium sp. (SeqCode). Taxonomy (GTDB): domain Bacteria; phylum Bacteroidota; class Ignavibacteria; order Palsa-1295; family Palsa-1295; genus PALSA-1296. Next base: position 8,610 of record JBBQWV010000028.1, read on the forward strand.
GCTTGCCGAACTTCCGCCAAGTGGAATACCCGAAGTATCAGCGATCTGTGCCTGCGACTTCAAAGCAATAAAAAGGCAAAGTGATGCTATTACTATCTTCATACTGAATTTATATTGGAGTATAAATATATCAGAATTAAGTAATTACGCTTTATCCGGATTCTCGCTGATATGTGGGCTGCTTGTTCCGGTGCCAACTGCTTCGGGTGCTCCGGTTGGGATTGCATCAGCATCGGGATTGGTCACAGCAAAAGGATTTCTTGTTCTTTCGCCATCAGTCGTCGGAGCATCTGCATCGCTCTCTAATGCCTGTTTAAATCCACTATCATTGCTGAGCGGACTCCCTGAGCTATTTGCAGTTCCGAGACTCTCTTTTTCTTTGATTTCAGGTGTAGTTGACATAGTAGTGTAGTATTGAATTAATTATACGATTGAAATAATTTGAGTGAACGATGGGGATAAACTCTCAAAGACCTGAGAAGATTACTGGGGAGTAAGCCGTTCAATTGAGATAACAATATTTTTATGAGATCGGGTTCGGGATGAAATTCCGGTGCTTATTGTTTAGGGGCGGCTATATTGAATATTTACGAAAAATTTATGAATCAACCAGTTATTCTATCCGGTGCGCGTACTCCTGTCGGTGTTCTCATGGGTGGCTTGTCCGAGCTATCGGCTCCGCAGCTTGGCTCTGTTGCGATCAAAGCAGCTCTTGAGCGCTCCGGTGTTTCTCCGAACGATGTGAATGAAGTGCTGATGGGCAACGTCCTGATGGGCGGAGTCGGTCAGGCTCCTGCACGTCAGGCAGCTATTGGAGCGGGCATTCCGGATTCGGTGCCATGTACGACAGTCAATAAAGTCTGCGGATCAGGAATGAAGACGGTGATGCTTGGTGCGCAAAGCATTATGGTAGGGGATAACAATATCGTCGTTGCCGGCGGAATGGAATCGATGTCGAATGCACCGTACATCTTGCCGAAAGCTCGTGTCGGATATAAGATGGGTAACGGAGTGCTTGTTGATTCGATGATCAATGACGGCTTATGGGATCCATATAATAATTTCCACATGGGTAACTGCGGCGAGATCTGTGCACGTGAAGTACACATCACACGTGAAGAGCAAGATGAGTTTGCGATCCGTTCTTATAAACTTGCCAACGAAGCAGTTGATAAAGGATATTTCAAAGACGACATCGTTAGCGTCTCCGTTCCCAAAGGAAAAGAGATGGTTGTTATCAGCGAAGACGAACAACCTCGCAAAGTCAAGTACGATAAAATTCCAACTCTTAAACCCGTCTTTGATAAGAACGGTACGATTACCGCCGCCAATGCAAGCCCTGTCAATGATGGCGCTGCTGCAGTAGTATTGACGAGTGCAGAATATGCGCAATCGAAAGGCTTGAAACCAACAGCACGTATAATTGCATACTCAAGCTATGCACAAAAGCCGGAGCTATTCACTACTGCTCCGATCGTCTCGATTGAAATGGTGCTTGACCGTGCAGGTTTGAAGCTATCGGACATTGATCTATTCGAGATCAACGAAGCATTTGCTGTCGTACCAATAGCTGCACAAAAGAAGCTCGGCATACCGACAGATAAATTGAATGTCATGGGTGGTGCGATTGCGATTGGGCATCCTATCGGAGCAAGTGGAACGAGAATTATCATCACGCTCTTGAATGCACTTAAGCGTGCAAATAAAAAGATCGGCTTAGCCTCTATCTGCATCGGCGGCGGCGAAGCGACGAGTATTATAGTTGAAAGAATATAATTTTATGTCAATTCAAAAAGTAACAGTTATCGGTGCAGGCACGATGGGCAATGGCATAGCTCATGTGTTTGCGCAAAGTGGATTTGATGTCACACTCGTTGATGTCAAGATGGAATTTCTTGAGAAAGCTTACGCCACGATCAAGAGTAATCTTGATCGTCAGGTGAAGAAGGCAGTGATAACTCAAGCCGATGCTGATGCAACCGCTTCACGCATCACCACTTCTATAAACATGGATGACTCTGCAAAGCATGCAGATTTTATCATCGAAGCAGCGACGGAAAACTATGAATTAAAGAAAAAGATCTTTGCAACACTTGATAAGAATGCAAGAGCAGGAGTTATTCTTGCGACAAACACCAGTTCGATCTCCGTCACCGAACTTGCTGCAACGACAAGTCGCGCCGAACGAGTGATTGGAATGCACTTCTTCAATCCCGTCCCGGTGATGAAGCTCATCGAGATCATTCGTGGCATTAAAACGACGGATGAAGTCTATGCAGAAGTGAAGGCTCTTTCAGAAAAGCTTGGTAAGACTCCGGTCGAAGTTAATGATTTCCCCGGCTTCGTATCAAATCGCATCTTGATGCCGATGATCAATGAAGCAATTTATTGCGTCATGGAAGGGGTGGCTTCGCCAGAAGATATAGATACGGTGATGAAACTTGGTATGGCGCATCCGATGGGACCGCTTGCTCTCGCAGATTTTATCGGACTGGATGTCTGCCTTGCAATTATGAATGTTTTGCATGACGGCTTAGGAGATTCCAAATACCGTCCATCACCACTTCTGAAAAAAATGGTTGCTGCCGGAATGCTCGGCAAGAAAAGCGGACAGGGGTTTTATAAGTATTAATACACTACAATAATGTATCCTGTACTTTTTAAAATAGGACCGGAAGGTTGGCAGCTTGTCATCTATAGCTTCGGCTTGATGATGGCTATCGCATTCCTGACGGCGAATTATTTCTTTTCTGCCGAGATCAAGCGCCGCAACTGGGATGATAGCCATGTGACGAAGATTACGATGATCGCGCTCATTGGCGGCGTTGCAGGGTCAAAGTTGTTTTCTATCTTCGAGGATTGGAGCCAATTTATACACGATCCAATCAAGACGGCGTTCTCGGCTTCGGGGCTTACATTCTATGGCGGATTTATCGTTGCCACTCTTGGCATTCTTATTTATCTTCGCAGAAAAAAACTTTCGTTCTATGCATTCGCCGATATGATCGCCCCTGCTGTTTTTCTTGCGTATGGCATCGGCAGAATTGGCTGTCAACTTGCAGGTGATGGCGATTATGGCATTCCAACAAAACTTCCGTGGGGTGCATATTATTATCATGGCACTGCAAAGCCAACGTATGTGCTTCCTGATTATTTTGATCGCTACCCTGAAGAAAAAATTGTTTGGAAATTTGATTCACTGAGAGTAATTCCTGCAGGAGTTGATGGGATGGGGCAACCCTATAATCGGTTCGATGAAGTAACACCCTGTCATCCGACTCCAGTCTATGAGACGATTGCAGCATTCATTTGCTTTGCATTCCTTTGGAGCAAAAGAAAAAAATATGAATTGCATCTCGGCAAGCTTTTTGGATTGACAATCATCTTCATGGGTATTGAGCGTCTGCTTGTGGAATTCCTGCGCATCAATCCGCTTTATTTATCGCTTTCGATGGCGCAGTGGATTTCAATAGGACTTATTTTTTACGGAACATATTTATTTTTTACACGCAAAGAAAGTGGCGCTTCCTAAAGTACAATTCATTACGAAAGAAGGCGGATGCACACTTTGCGACGATCTTTTTGTGGAGTTGGAATCCGCTCAAGACTATGTTGATTTTGATCTTGAGATATTAAAGATTGAGCAGGATGAAGAATTGTATAAAAAATATTGGGATAAGATTCCTGTCATCCTTGTCAACGGGAAGTTGGCTGTGAAATATCGTGCAACTCGCGACGAGCTAATCCACAAGATCGAAGGCAGATCGCTCTGGAAATTTTGGTAAGGGCTGGTTATATTAAACTGGTATGAAGACTTTCGAAATAATACTCTTTGCCCATTAATTCTATGAAATACGTTCTTAAATTCTTACAGGCTCTTGGTATTGCGATGACAGGCTTAGGGCTTGTTGCAGGGGTGATGCGCAATTCGATGGGAGAGGAATATATGTATGCCGGAATCGGTATTTTGATTTTTTTTATTGCGCGCTACGTCGAGGTACACCAATTCCCAAATTAATATTCTATCGTAAATAATAAACAAAGTGCTGCTTCTTACGGATTCACTGGAAACGTGTGAAGGTTAGTTCGTGATCGTATGAAACAGCGACTCTGTTTTTTTTGCAAAAATTACATTCAAGTTACTTTACTACCACCATCTGCTTTGCAATCTGTCCTTTCGGAGTTGTCAGGCGGTAGATATAAGCGCCGGAAGGCAAATTGCCGGGCTTGAAATTACTCTTATAAATTCCTGCGCTTTGTCTTTGATCAACAATACGCGCAACTTCGACTCCATTGGTATTGAAGATTCCAAGTTCGACAAGCATATCTTCCGGCAACGCATATTCAATTGTTGTCTCGTTTGAAACAGGGTTTGGATAATTTTCCATTAGCATCAGTCCCGGTGCATACGCAGAGTCTTTTACTCCCGTTGTGCCTTGTGTTTTGAAAATGCCAAGCTTTGTCCAATCATTCTTTGATGAATAGATGGTGCCGTTATTTGACGTAAGAATACTCTGAATCGAAGCATCGTCAAGCCCAAGCCACTCGCTCATCGTTGTTGCATAAATATTTCGAAAATCGTACATTGAATCATAGGTCAGATTTCCGCTGATAAGCGATGCCGTATCAAGTTTCGGATCATATCCGCGAACTCCGCCAATGACTTGTGTGCCGAAAATAAAGTGCGGCGCAGCCGTTCCATGATCAGTGCCGGAGCCATTCTCAAGCGGTCGACGACCGAACTCGGAATACGTCATTGCTGCGACTTTATCTGCAACGCCAAATGCTTCGAGATCTTGCTGGAATTTGGACATATTATCTGCAAGTTCACTCAAGAGTGCAGCCTGTCCTGTGATCTGATTACTATGTGTATCATAACCGCCTTGAGTGACAAGATAGACTTTTGTAGAAAAGCCGCTTGCGATTAATTGTGCAACGCTTGCGAGTTGAGTGCCGAGACTACTGCCCGCTGTATAGGTAACTTTATTTGTTGTTACCGTACGTTTTGCAATTGTTTGTGCGTAGATTTCCGTTTCGGATTGAATGATTCGTATGTACTCCAACTCCTGTCCGGGTGTAACCGGGTTTGCTGGGATTGCATCATAACTATGGATACTCGGGTTTGACGTAGTCGGCAATTTATTAATCGCAATTCCCATTCCGCCATTACGGCTGAGGAAAAGATTGGACAGTGAATTCCCAAACTGAATTGCAAGCGGTTGGCTTCCGGCGGTAATTGTTTGTGGCGGATAGTTTGGATTTTGTCCGTAGAGCAATCTCCCTATCCAACCTGTTGAAGCATAGATATTGCTATCAGTTGCCGTATTCCAAATATCGGTACCTCGAAAATGCGAAAGATTCGGATTCGGATACCCAACGTTTTGCAAGACTGCCATCTTGCCTGCACTATAGAGACTGAGCGCATTTGCCGACATCTGCGGATGAAATGCAAGCGTGTTATGATCGGGGATCATGTCTGCTGAAGCGACAGTTAAACCCAGTGTAGGACGATTAGTTTTATAAAGCGGATCGGTAAACGGGATGACGCAATTGAGTCCGTCATTGCCACCAGCGAGTTGGATGATAACAAGAATATTATCATTTGTTGATGCAGTACTTAATGCACTGCGAAGCGGTGAACGCCCCAATGCGCGTATCGGAAATCCACCCATCATCACGGGCAATACATTTGCCGCTACACCAACTGATGCTCCGAGTTTAAGAAAATCTCTGCGTTTCATATTTTATTCTCCTTATTACTTGGTTAGACTAATTGGAATTCCGGTAAATTCGCAAGAGCAGTTGCGAAGTTGGATATATCTTTGTCTCGCTCAGGAAGATTATAATCCATCTCCGGAAGGGCTAACGGATTAAATGACTGGTAGAGTGCGCCGCTCTCATTCGGTCCGAGCGTTTTATTGAGCACAAGAGATGTAAGTGCTATCGTCATTTGATGAGTTGATAAGTTATCAATATTTGGAAGCGCTTCCACCCATGTATGTGGACTTACGAACTCGACCTTTATGCCTCTCGCTTTTGTGCCTCCATCCAAACCGGGAGGATTAAGAAGTAAGAGTGCTGAGCTGAGTTCGCGCTGCTGGAATGTTCCGGTACTGATCCAATAATGACCTCCGGGCCACCCTTTTACATTCGGCGGTTGAAGCAATACCTGACCAAGAGAAATGCCTGCAGTTTGTAGAGAAATATAGGTTAAGCTTGGATTCGGATCGCTATATGTTTTAACTCCGTTCTTATCAAGCGCTCCTTCCGGTGGATCTGTTGGATCGAATGATGTGTACGTCAAACCGAACTCACGAATAACTGAAGCGACAAAATTCACCGGGCTTTTCAATTGTGCATTCTGGACATTCGCATCGTAAAAATGATCGCTTTGCAAAAGTGCTTTCATTACGGGCTTCAGATCAAAATTATTTTGTACCATGAGATTTGCCATCGCAGTTACGACAGCAGGATTCGGTACATAATAGACAAACTCCATATAGATCTTTTGGCAGAACCAGTACGCAGAATTGAATCCGGGTGCAGTATTTCCGTCAGGTCCTTTATAATTAAAGATGATAGTAATAATATCATCAAGTGCCCAATTGCCTGTTTGTCCCAGATACGTTTTTGAACCGGAGTTATGGCTTTCAGGATAAAATACTCCGACAAATGGAGCCGTCGTAGTTGGCGCCCAGCCCGTCAGCGCTTTTGCTGCTTGCTGCACGTCGGCTTCTGTGTAATTTGCTTTGCCTGATACCGGATCAGTTAAACCCAGTGTGAAAAGCTCCTGCAATTCGCGTGCATAATTCTCATTTATATTCGTGCCACCTTTTCGTGTCGTGCCCGGAGGTTTGCCATCATAATTCTGATTGCCATTGAGATAGATCAGCATTCCGGGATCAACCGATACTGCTTTGACGAACGTCTTCATATTCCCAAGTGCATTGGCGCGAAGCATTTGGTTATAGGTGTAAAGATATCCGGTAAACGGCACAACATCCGATCCAATCACGAAATGATTACTCCAGAGCAACGTCATGTGTTCGCGGATAGAAAGATTTTCTTTTACGATAAGATCCATCCACCAGTTTGAAACTTGATTGGCGCGGATCCGCTCAAGATTTCCGGCTGCCATATTGGCTTTCATCTTATCCGGCTCGTTCGGATCGGGAAGCGCAATAACATCAACATACGCAGTAGGTTTTGGCGGCATTGGCTGATCGGCAAGAAGTTTATCAACCACTGCGCTCATACCACCCAGCGCTTGCGCTGCCTGAAATTGCGATAGTGGCACTCCGAGCATTGCGCGGCGAAGCAGATGGCGGAGTGTTGTATCCGTCCATGCTCCCGTATATGGAGTCAGATCATTAGATTGTGTGCTGAGCGGCTGGGGATCGGAGTGATCGCGGTTGGAATATCCCGGAATAATATTTGCATTATCTGCAAATGCATTCTCTGCTTGTGATAGCCCAGCAGCAGCGGCAAGTGTCGCTCCGGAGCCGATAAGAAATTTTCTTCTATCCATAGCGGTGTGTTGATTTGCTAAAGAAAAAACTGTTACTTGAGTCAGTACGATTCCTCTAACCGGGAAATAGTTTAAATATAATGCGAGAATATGAAAGAAAGTTACAAGCTTGTCACACAGCCTTGGTCTGAGACGTTTATCATATATAGTATGTCGAGTCTCTTTGCACCATGCCCTACGAAGCCCTGCAAAGAGTGCCTCAAAATACAAAGTGAACCGGGTCTCGAATTGGGAATAAAACTTCGGACCCGGTACATATTTTAGAGCTGAGAATACACAGTGACAAACAACTGATGAATGCCGAGCGATAGTCTTCGATCGCTCGGCATCATTTTATTTCCGTAATTTAGTAGAGAATAATACATACTTACCATGAACCAATAATTATTTATGTCAAAACTTTTAGTCAAACGTCTCGCTGAATCTACATCCGATATTGATCTGCCATCGTATGCCACCGATCATTCATCAGGGCTTGATCTTCGCACGGCAGAGAATGTGACATTGCAACCGGGCGAATATAAACTTATTCCAACCGGAGTTGCTATCGAAATTCCCGAAGGTTTCGAAGGACAGATTCGTCCAAGAAGCGGCTTGGCACTGAAACACGGAATTGCGTGTCTCAATAGTCCCGGAACCATCGATTCCGATTACCGAGGCGAAGTAAAAGTGCTTCTGATCAACCACGGAAAAGAAGTTGTGAACTTCCAGCGCGGTGAAAGAATCGCCCAGCTCATCATCTCGAAATACGAACGAGTGCAAGTGGAGTTAGTTGATGAACTGCAAGAGACAGTAAGAGCAGGCGGAGGATTTGGGCATACGGGGACAAAATAGAATTGTGAATGAAGAATTGCGGATATTAGTGTCATTCTGAGTGGAGTCATGATTCGCTTTAGCGAATTATGACGAAGCGAAGAATCCCGTCAGTAATGGCTGATTGTCAGGCGCTAAAACGGGATACGGGATTCTTCACTACGCTGCGCTTCGTTCAGAATGACATGCAAACGTCAATAGATAAATGCTAAACAAAGTAATAACAATCGAGCGTCATATCATCGAGCAAGAACGCTCGAGCAAAGGTGCTACCGGAGATTTTTCGGCAATGCTGCGCGATCTTACCCTTGCGATGAAGATGATCAACCGTGATGTCTCGCGTGCCGGACTTATTGATATTATCGGCTCGACGGAGATGACAAATATTCAAGGCGAAGTAGTTCAGAAACTTGATGAATTTGCAAACGGTGTCATCTTCCGCGCAATGGATCATGGCGGACATCTTTGCGGAATGGCAAGCGAAGAGAATGAAGATATTCTTTTTATTCCTGATGAATATCCGAAAGGGAAGTACGTTCTGCTTTTCGATCCACTCGATGGCTCATCGAATATTGAAGCCAATGTTTCTATCGGTACGATCTTCTCCATTTTGAAACGCGTAACCCCTGACGGCACAGATGCAACAACGGATGATTTTTTTCAACAAGGATATAAACAGATCGCTGCCGGATATACGATCTACGGTCCTTCGGCAATGCTTGTCTATACAGCCGGAAGAGGCGTGTATGGATTTACCTTGGATCCATCCGTCGGAGAATTTCTTTTATCACACGATAATATTCGCATCCCCGAACATAACGGAATGTATTCCGTGAATGAAGGAAATTATAATAAATGGTCGGAGGGTATGCGCAATTATATAGATTGGTGCAAGAAAGATATTCCTGAAGAAAATAAAAAAGCGTACAGCCTTCGTTATATCGGTTCGATGGTTGCCGATGTTCACCGTACTTTACTTTACGGCGGAGTATTTCTCTATCCTGCTGATGTGAAAAGTCATAAAGGCAAATTGCGTTTGCTTTATGAAGCGAATCCGATGTCATTTATTATTGAGCAAGCCGGCGGCAAAGCGACGGACGGACAAGGCAATAGATTGCTCGAAATTGTCCCTGATGGTTTGCATCAGCGGACTCCGCTTGTCGTAGGCTCACCGAAGAATGTTGATGAAGTGGAGCGATTTTTGAATCAGTAATAATTATCATCGCGGCTAAAGGCAATGTCATTTCCCCTCACTCATTCATCTTCTGCGCCGGGACCACTTCCATTGGTCATCGGCTTTACCGGTCATCGCGCATTTCAGAAGGAAGATATTCCGGTGATCGAACAGCGAGTCCGCGAAGTGTACAGATCGCTTAAAGAAAAATATCCATCAACTCCGCTTGTCGTTCTTACTTCACTTGCCGAAGGCGCCGATAGAATTGGTGCGAAGATCGCTATTGAAATGGGAATGGAATTCATCGCGCCTCTTCCGATTGCGGCAGAAATTTATTCCGACGATTTTGAAAGTACAGAATCGAAAGAAGATTTTCAAGATCTTTTAAAAAAAGCAGATCACTGGTTTGCATTGCCGCTTGCCGAAGGCGCAACCGATGAATCAATTCGAGTGCAAGGCTATGAACGCAATCTGCAATATGCACAGGTCGGGGCATATATTGCAAGGTACTCACAAGTGCTGATCGCTATTTGGGATGGAATTCAAGTCGAGCGATTGGGCGGAACGTCAATGGTTGTGCATTATAAACTTCAGGGTGTACCGGAGATGTTTGGTCCCCCGCAAAGTCCGCTCGATCCTGTTGACTCAGGTCCTGTTTATCATATCGTTGCTCGCAGGGAAAATAATCCGGAGGTTATTGGCGAACCGCTTTCGATCAAAAAATATTATCCGCGAGGTTATCATTCCGATGAAGAAGCCGAGCGCGCATTCGATAAAATTTACGAACGACTGGATGGATTCAATCATGATGTAATTCATCACGAAAAACATTTGAGTCCGAGAAAAGTGCAATGCGCTGAATATCTTTTCCCCAAAGAACACAGACATTCATTGACCGATGCACTAAAATCCACACTCGATCAATATACTTCTGCTGATGTGTTGGCTGCGTATTTTCAGAAACATACATTCCGCGCATTTATCGGGATGTTCCTTTTTGTTTTTTCGGCGGCTGCTTTTTTTGATCTTTATGCGCATCTTTTCGATGAAGAAAAGATCGTTCTTGTCGGATATCTCTCTTCGCTTGTGCTGGCATTTCTTTGGTACACACGCGCAAAAAAAGCGCAGTACCAAACGAAGTATCTTGATTACCGCGCCTTAGCTGAAGGTTTGCGGGTGCAGTTTTATTGGGGATTTGCCGGTATCGAATCCTGCGCAGGAGATTACTATCTGCGGAAGCAAAAAAGCGAACTCGATTGGATACGTTACGCGCTGCGCACCGTTGCAATCCCATCGGAAGAAGCGGCGTTTTCGCATAAGGAACATCTTGCTGAAAGCCAGACAGCGCGGCTACAACTCGTTTTGAAATACTGGGTGGAAGATCAGGCAAAATATTATCCTCGCGCAATGAAGCGCGATCATCATAAACTTCATAAGCTCGAACGTCTGATCAATATCTTTTTTTATCTTGGCATCGTGCTTGCCGCAGTGCAGTTATGGCTGGAGCCGAATCACTACCTCATCGTCTCCATCGGTTTGACACCTATCGTTGCCGCGCTGCTTGGCGGTTACATCGAACGCAACGCCCTCGTCGGACATATCCGCCAGTACGAACGCATGGGCACACTGTTCGGTCATGCAAAAGACTGGCTGCAAAAACTTCTGACCGAAGGCAAACGCCATGAAGCAATAGAATTCATCATCGAACTCGGCAAAGAATCCCTTTCCGAAAACGGCGACTGGATGCTTCTGCACAGAGAACGCCCGTTGGAAGTACCGAAGGGGTAGGAATCTTTTCCGCATTTCAAAGCATATCTATGTTACAGTTATTAGTGTCATAAAATAAGGAGGCATTATGAGTTGGCTTCGAATCATGGTTCTCGGTTTTTGCTTCACGCTCCTCTGTGGAATGGGCGCGGAGGAGGGGTATGCGCAGGTGCCGGATAGCTGCTTAATACTTTGGCAGTATTCACCTTTAAAACCTCATAATGTTGTATGGACTAATGATGATAGCATGATGGTTGATATGTGCTCAGGACCAGAATACTTAGCTGAATATGCCAAAAAACTTTTCAGTGCAGCTTTTTACTTTTACATAATTCCAGATTCACTTGCACCCGTCTTTGATACTCTTGAAAGAGAATGGGGAGACATTGATGCAAAGTATTCTGATATAAAAGAATCCTTTAAATTTATTGAGCAACGATTTGGTCACTTCAAACTTAAGCATATTGGCGGAGGGATTATTGGAGATACAGTGGCGTGGGGTAAGAAGGCATGGTACATAAATTTTGATCAATATACCAATGTGGACTCTGTACTGTTTTATCTTTCACAAATCCCAGAAATTAGTCCGCTTAGAGCTACCTTTCTTGGTCGTCCACGATTCTATCAAGATGTAAAGGGTTTGCAAACAATATCGCATATTGATATTTGGCCTCAACCAGTTGAACACGAACTTTTTATCCAAGGTGTTGAGAACCCTGGTACTATTTCACTCTACGATGTCTTGGGTCGGCAGTTGACATTAAAGTTTAATTTAAACTCAGAAAAATTACAAAGTTTAGATGTTTCCATGTTATCAGAAGGGGTGTATTATTGTTATATCTCCGCTCAATGTTTTAAAATTCTTATTCGAAAATAACGACTAAGTTTCCCCCGAAAATAAATCTCGATAGGCACCCCATCCACGGCGGGTCAAAGACTTGACAAACGCCACGAAGCAATAGAATTCATCATCGAACTCGGCAAAGAATCCCTTTCCGAAAACGGCGACTGGATACTTCTGCACAGAGAACGCCCGCTGGAGGTGCCGAAGGGATAGGAATCTTTTTCGCATTTCAACACATATCTACGTTACTGCTATAAGTGTCATAAAATAAGGAGACATTATGAGTTGGACTCGAATCATGGTTCTCGGTTTTTGCTTCACGCTCCTCTGCGGAATGGGCGCGGAGAATGGGTATGCGCAGGTGCCGGATAGCTGCTTCAAGTTGCTTGGTAGTAATACAGGGCATGTAGAATATGACTCTACGTTCCGTAATCCAGACTCCATTTATATTGATAGTTGCCTTAGTTCACCAACTTATCTTCATCGCTTCGCGAAGCAATGGTACTCGTTACAATTTAAGTATGGTACTATGCTTCGAATTCCAGCTGGGCCACTTGATACAACAATCAATGTTGAGTGGACGCAAATTGATACTTCTTATTCTGCCACCCGAGCAGGCTTCGATACTCTTCAGCAAAAATTTACGCATTTTATTCTTCATAAAAGCCTCCCTGAATATGGAGACACATCTGATTTTAATAGTAATGATTTCGATGTTAAATTTGATAGCCTTGTGGATATAGACTCAGTAATCAACCAAATGTTGGCAATACCGATGCTCGCCATTGGATCGGTTGGATATGAAAATCGATCAGGAGGGAAGTCAGCGGTGCCTATCGGACATTCACAACAAAATAATTTTATTGTTAAACCCAATCCTGCATTCTCTGAAATTTCTATTACCGGCAGTTTAAGAGAAAGTAATAGAATACAGATCTTTTCATTTGCTGGAGAACTGGTTGCAGAAAGTGTTGTTACTATTGAGCATGCAGTTGTCAATATAAGCGCGCTCAGTTCCGGGATCTTTTTTTTGAAAATTAATGAAATAAATGCTGGATCTTTTTTAGTAATTCATTGATGATTTCCCCTATTATTATGAGTTGGACTCGAATCATGGTTCTCGGTTTTTGCTTCACGCTCCTCTGCGGAATGGGTGCGGAGAATGGGTATGCGCAGGTTGATAATTGTTTATTTATTCACCCTGATAGTCTTTCTCCACAATCCCTACACATGAACAGTGATTCAGTAGCCATTGATACGTGCTCATCATCCCCAACGAATGGTCATTGGTATTCCAAGCGATTCGAGGTATTTTTTAAAGTCAATGCTTTCCACCTCGGTTATGCAAGCCCTGACTCGATTCTTATTGTTCATTGGGAAAATATTGATACGATGTATTCAGCCCTCCGAGATTCTTTCCATTCGATCTATAACAAACGGGGACCATATTATTTTCAAAAAATTCGACCCCAAGATACTTCTTTTACGTATGATGGTTTTAAAATGATTTTTAATGATTATCATCTTGCGTGGGGATACGATAGATATGTTTCGTATGGCGGAGTTATGAATGATCTGGATACGATTTGGACTGCTGGGCTTATTGAAGCGCACTTAAATACGCCTAACCTTCCTCCCGATCATGTAAGCCAACCAAGTAAATTTGGATTGTCATGGTCTTTTTCTGATAATGCGCTTAATATAAGAGTGCCTTTAGATTTGAATCTTCAGTCATTAAATTTCCAAATCTTTGATCTTTTAGGACGAAAAATTATTGAAAAGAACCAACCCATTCAGAACTTTGATGTTCTGAAAGTCAATTTACAAGATATTCGCAAGGGAACATATTTCCTCTATCTCGAAAAACTTCAAACCGGTTTCCTTTTCATTCGGTAATGCAGACTTCTCCAATCTCTGGTGACTAAGCTTTCCCCGAAAATAAATCTCGATAGGCACCTTGACAAACGGGATTTTATTTCGTATATTACCTCCATCATGATGAGCACCTATCGGGGGAAATGATGAAGGCGAAAGGTCGCAGATTCGCCGAGGCGAGATGAGGGATGAAAATAAAAATGGGGGAGAAAAGATGCAAATGTGCACAACGATATGTAATTATATACCTATTGAGTTTGGGCGTTCGGGAACAAAAGTGGCGGTTTTAAACGTATTTATTAAGCCATGAAAATTCATCAAGATAAAAACAGTTACGTTCTCACGATTGAAAGCCCGAACGAAATAAACATCACTCGGTGGGTTTTGAGGGCGTTATATGAGTCTTTTCAGAAGGACTCGAATGATGTTGATTATATAAATCCTCTATCGCTTGTTGATAGATGGGGAGCGCAACAGAATCTTTTGCCGATACTGCCAATGGATAATTTGCAGTAAAAACGAAGAGCGAGACTTCGTCAGTTTGCGGCATTTTCTTTTTAAGCTCTGCTACTATTTCTGTCGGGGATAATTCCGATTTTACCAAATACGTGAGGCGCGTTATTGGAGTAAGGTTATTTTTATCAAAGAATGACTTAAGTGTAGAGTCAAATATATTCATAATATCTGATGTTTGCCAATTTCCCGGCGAACAAGCGACTAAATAAAGTGCCATAGATTTTGTGTAAATTGTTTAAGCACATTTACTACACAATAACGAGAAAGCCCGTTCCTATTTTGGACGGGTTTTCTCAAATATACTTAGCTGTTTTTCTTTTTTCCTCTTATGTATTTCCCTTAGTTGAACGCTTCGCTTTTCTTTCTTGCAATTAGGCTGATACTACCTTCCCCGTTAGGACTGAGTAAGGAAGTCTCTTTCCGAAGATTTTACCAACTGCCATTTCAAAACGTCCCGCGTCCGTAAGTTTGCGATAGTTGAAACGGAATGCCTGTTCATCTAAATAACGATCTGTATGGAATGAAGCAATCTGAATGTAAGTACCTTTGATTGATCTTTTGAAGCAACTCCAAAAATTCTCAATAGTATTAGTGTGAACGTCCCCACGAACGTATTCTTTTCTTCCGTGATCTACTTTGCTATGATTAAAGGTAGTATGAAGAGTATCGTATGCACTAAGCCCGTCCGTGTACACTGTTGAACCCTCTGCAACGTTTGCAATGATTTCAGGAAGCATTTTCTTACGTCCGTTAGTATCAACAACAGCACCACGAAATTCACCGCCACGTTCAACCATACCCATTACAACAGTTTTGCTTTTCTTGCTTCCCTGTCTGTCTCTCCATTGTTGCAATGAAGAGTTATTAAGGCGGTGCTTGAACTGTTCTTTTCCACCGATAAATGTTTCATCAATTTCAATAGTGCCCTTCATCTTTTCGAAAGAACCGTTACTCACAACCGAACGGATTCTATGGCATAAGTGCCATGCTGATTTCTGAGTGATTCCTAATGCCCTTGCCACTTCACATGAAGAGACTCCGTTTTTGTGGTTAATGATAAACCAAATTGCTGGAACCCATTTTGTGATCGGAAGCGGAGAATGATTCATAATGCTAACGCTCTTCAAAGAGAAGGACTTCATACAGCCCTTTTCTCTGCAACGGTAAGCAGGGCGGAAATTCAATTTCGACACGTTATCCGAACCGCAATTAGGGCAACAAGGCTTTCCGCTTTCCCAAAGGAATTTCTCCAAAAATTCAACGCACTTCGCATCGTCTGAGAAATAGGTTACTGCCTCTAAAAGTGTCTTCGGTGTTGTAGTCGTTTTCATATTGCTTCGTTATTTGTTCTGTATATATAACGAAATTTGCGGGAGTTAGTTTCACTAAAAAGTGAACTATTGATATTATTTATTTTGGCTGTTCACTTTGGGAACGCTAAGGGCTATTGTAGGGTTTTTACGCATGACTCTAAACGCAAAAAGCACCAGATTTCTCTGGTGCTCCCTTAGAGTCCTATCAAATGCAGTTCGGGCGGAGAAGTAATGCCACTTTGGTAACACTGGCTTCCCGTCCGAAGATAGGTTAATAAAAATGTGGGGCTGGCTAATGGTAGCGGCTAAGAATTGGCTTTCTCTGGTTTAGGGGTTCAATCCCCCTCAGTTCCACTATTTTTTATTACTACGTTTAAAACAATGTATTATAACAGGAAATTCCAACTATGGCAACTAAAACACGAATTGAACAACGGCTCGAAAAAAGAAGAGAATTGATAGCTCAGAGACTTCGGGACGCTCTAAAGACGAAGGGTTTGACTCAGAGGCAATTTGCAACGTTGGCAGGCATGACGGTTTCTTATGTGAACCGCGTGTTGCAAGCGGAATCGGATTTAACTATGCGAACGATTGCTAACTTGGAAGAGGTTTTAGGCTTTGATCTTATATTTATTCCTGTTACAATTGAAGAGCCTATTCCGCAACCGTTTATCAAATCAAGCGGTTCGGGGAAAACAAACAAAAAATGATACGATCTAAGCAAATTCCGAAGCCTCAATTAGAGATAACGCACTACCTGTATAATCCACCGAAAAAAAAGACGGGGTGGCAGACTCACTATACGTATGATTTTACATATTTAGCTCCCTATGAAGTATGTTCTGTGTCGTGCAATGTTTCGGTTAAATGTGATGGAGTTGAATTTACAAAAATATCTATGTCCGCTCGCTTTATCGCTAAAAGAGAACAATGGATAAAAACAGGGATTTTGAATAAAGAAGAAAATCTTAATGATGTTGCTTTCATTGTTCATCCATTTACCGATATGACGTTAATTACGCTGAATAAGGCTCAAGATGCAATGCTCGAAAAACAAAAAGGTACACATTGCGAGGGAGTAGTAATGCCGAAAATAATTGAAGAAAATATATTTGCTGAAATAGATAAGACCCTCAAAGCATCCTTCGTTAAATATCAAAAACGAATTAAGCAGGGGTAGCATATTTCCCGTCGTATTTTTGTACCCATGAACAAACTATA
>JBBQWV010000029.1:0-22350 GCA_038210275.1 Kapaibacterium sp. (SeqCode)
GATCATCCTCTCAGACCAGCTACTGATCGTAGCCTTGGTGGGCCGTTACCCCGCCAACTAGCTAATCAGACGCAGGCTCATCCTTCAAAAAACTTGATCAATAAGTGATGCCACTCTATGATTTTACGGAGATTTAGCCAATCTTTCGACTGGTTGTTCTCCCTTGAAGGGCAGATTGCCTACGTGTTCCGCACCCGTGCGCCAGTCCCGTATTGCTACGGTCCTTGACTTGCATGTGTTAAGCACGCCGCCAGCGTTCGTCCTGAGCCAGGATCAAACTCTCCGTTGTATTATAGTTAAAAACTATAATCAAGCGTTTAGCCTGATGCCTGTACCAATCTGGATAGATTGATGCAAGAAAATGAATCAAAAAAATTCACGGAAACTTGCTGCTTGATGAGTCTTTGAGAACTTGCAAGCTGCAAATTACCTTGTACTCATCCTGCTGACTTTAAAACTTCTCTCATGTCAATGAACACTCGTAGGTTGACCCGTCTTATCACCGGAAAATACTTAGGAGACCATTCCCTTTCCGTCGCGGGACGCATATAACCACAGACGTCCCCGCGGAGTTCCGAAATGTTATCTTTTTGTTATTATTTCGAAGCTTATTTTTAAGAACCCTTATTTAATGCGCCTTTCAAGCCATCAAAAACATTCGCGATTTTGATGCGGAAATGCGGATTTTGAAAAACAAAACGAATCATTGCAACAAACAGGTCGCTCCTACGGAGCTTTGGGGTCAGGAAAAATCAGTTCTACAAACGGAATCGCACCTACGGTGCTAAATGCAAATCCCCAAACTCCGTAGGAGTGACCTGTTTGCAGCAACAATTCTAAAAAAAATTCCAAAGCTCCGTAGGAGCGACCTGTTTGTAGCAACAATTCTAAAACAAATTCCGAAGCTCCGTAGGAGCGACCTGTTTGTATCGACGCTATAACGTCTCATCACTATTTTATACCTAACAAATATTTCGGATCGTATTCTACCTCAAACTTTTCTAACATCTCAACATATTCATCTCGGAAATTTTTCTTCTTGTGATGCTCTTCTTGATTATCAATATATTTTATAACGTTATTCAATTGTGATCTCGAATAGGAAAACGCACCATAACCTTCCTGCCAGAAAAATTTTGTATTTAACCATTTCGAATCATTGATATATTTCGACGATCCCGCTTTTATATCCCTTACCAAATCCGCTAACGAAATCCGCGGATCGTAGCCGATCAAAATATGCACATGATCCGGCATACTGTTTATCGCGATCAATTTATGATCTCGTTTCTGAATAATCCCCGTGATGTATTTATGAATATCTTCCTTATGCTCAGCCTTAATCATGCTATCTCGTTCACGAACTGCGAACACAATATGGATGTGGATTTGGGTGTAGGTATTGGGCATCAGGTTAGCTCTTGTAATAAATCATAAACTTATTTTTTGCGAATCCCTCATCGTGCTCGATTATATTATTTTTTGAATCGTACTTCCATGTTTCCTGAGATGAGTTGCGGATATGCTTTATGCAGTTGCCTTTCTTGTCATAAGTCCAAGTATCTGTTGTATCAGTATCCTGAACTTTGTTAACTAATAGCCCCACCTTATTTCGCAAGTAAAGAGTGATGGTGGTCGAAGTATCTCTGCCGTCGAACGATTTATATTTCGCACTTATGGGACGCCACTTTTTATCATAACTGGTTATTACATCATGCCACTCACTATTGTATTGGCGATAAAGAAATGATTCAATTTCTATTATTCTTGCTGCTGAATCGATCCTCCTAATTTCACGAGAACGCAATGGGAAGTCACCTTTTCCAAATTTCATTTCTTGCTCATATTTATTTAGCTCATTATAGAATTTCTCTCTTTCTAATGGATCTTTAAGTTTATTCCCAGTAATAATAGGGTTGTAGGGTGTTTCTTTCCCATATTCAAGTTTTTCAATTTCATTTCCGGCAGCACTATAGTGATAAATAATTTTATTCAGACCTTTCCCGGAGTATCCAAAATCGTCCTCCTCCGATATTCGACCGATCTTATCATACATTATCTTCTTTGCTAACTTGATTGTGTCAAGATATGCATCCCGTCGCCTCAGTGTAACATGTTTAAATTCAAGCCAGGAACCGTCGCTATCGAAATATCCAAAACTCCTATCTCTAATATCGGTTGAATACAAGAGCTTACCATCATGTGAATAAATTTTTCGCTCTTTCACATCTACGATCTTTCCATGATATATGTGCTGTTCATCTATTTCAATGGAATCTTCTCGCACGAAAACGGAGAATATTGAAGTATCTTTTTGTGACATAAAGCTATCTTCCTCCATGATCTTATAAACTCCGGACTTCCAAAGACGCATAACTACCGGCTCAACACCATCTCCCCAATCTTCTTTCAATCCATAATAAGGAAATATTCCGTGAGGTGGAGGTATATACGAATCCGGCGGCACCGGAGCAACCAGCCGCATCATAAAAAGAATAAGAGTTATGAATGCTTGCATCAAGTTGAATAACTTACTCTATCTGTAAAATATTTTAAACTTCGTGCGATACCCGGATTGATTGGATTCGACGAGGTTTCCTTTTGAATCATAGAGCCACGTATCGACATTATTACCGTGATTATGCGAAATACAATGTCCGGATTTATCGTATTCCCACTCTTCAATGTAATCTTCATCCGATTTCGTTGTCATCGAAACAAGATGTCCGTCAAATTTTCTTTCATAAATAATTTCTTGAGAGGAAACCACTCCGTTAGGATACGTTTGTCTTATATGCTCGTTCATGATTCTCCAGCCTTGATCATAAATACTAACCCGGTAAACTATATTCTTAGCATCGTCGGGATATTCATAATATGTCGTTTCAGTTTTGATCGATCTCTTTACCGAATCAATTTTTCTGTGCTCATCTTGGGTGACTCTATATACAACGGGACGTTGACCCGGAATGCGTTGAGAATTAGTTATATCAATCTCCTCTCCTTTTTCTGAGTACTTATAAATCTTTTTTCCGGCAATTGTTGCATAATCGTGAAATTGTTCATACTCGTCATAGTTATCTTTTTCAATCGGTCTGCCGGATTTATCATAAATAATTTTTTCTTTTAAGAACATTGAATCAAGTCGGCGAAGATGTTGATACCAAACCCATGAACCTTCAGCAGTAAAATAACGAAGATTGGGAATTACATTTTTCGAAGTGGTGGCTTGATAGAGCATCTTCCCCTTTTTTGAATATACTTTTTTAAGTTTTGAATCACTTATTTTACCGCCATAAATTCTCTGCTCTTCAATGACTATTGAATCTTCCTTCTGGAAAATATTGAAAAGCGATGTATCCCGTCGTCCGTTACTACTATCAACTTCTTCTACTTTATACCCGCCTGTCTTTACTATATTGAGTATTGGAGCAAACTTTTCGCTATCACTTTGTTCAAAACCATAATCTTGAAATAATCCATGAGGCTTAGGGGCAAGCACTTCCAGCCGCTCCGGCGCAGCCAGCCGCGTCAGGAAAAGAATTAGAGTTATGAATACTTCCATTAACTATTGCAACACCGAAATTGTCATCAAGAATTCTCCAAATATTTACTTCCCTCACTCACTCCTTCCTCCGAAACCAACTCCGCTCTGATCTCCATCACATCTTCTTCGCGAGCATACCCTAAGTTGTTGATTTTACTGTTATCTAACATTTCTAAATTAGGAGTTGGTGGTATCGCTATTTGGGCGTTTGGAGTGGCTTCTTTCTCTACATCGAGCGAGAAAATGTCGGTTGCGAGGGCAGCGAGTTTGCCGAGACCGCCGCGTTGGATTTTTCCGGCTGGTGTAGCTTTCGATTGGGAATAGATGAGCAGCGTTATATCCAATTGATTGAGCAACGTCATCAGAGCGAAGATCGCCTGCTCTTTATAGCTATAGGATTTATTGGCGAATTCCCAGGAATTAATGACGACGTATTTGATCTTCTGCGATTCGATCTGCTGATGAATTACGCTGATATAATTGGCGAGTTCACCAATCGGCACATTCTGAAAAAATATATCGCTTTGGTATTCATGCGCTTTTTCAGCGACATTAGCGCGCGACGCTGCCATGATCTTGCGCGTGGAGAATGCCGTGTTGACATAGAGGATATTCCCCCGCCTGCCGCTTGCGCTGATCGCTGAAGCGTGCTGCAAACTGGATTCAACGGTTGTCATCGCATTCTCTCCGCAATAGATCGTCATCTCGCCCTCTGTGAAGTTTAAGTTATTTTTCATAATGGTTTTTTTTAAATTAATAATTGTCTGAATCGGGATTTATAGGTCACCTCGGCGACGAGCGATTAAAAAGATTATCAGGTTTTTTCATCCTTCATCCTTTATCCTTTCCCCGGATGGTGCCTATCATTCGGAGGACAACATACGACATAAAAACCGGTTTGTCAAGGTGCTCAAACCATTATTTTTTCATTTTTCTGAAAAGATAATATTGCGGGCACCTATAGTATATAAAAATTTGATAAAAAACGTGGTGTTGAAGCACGATTGCAACTTTTTTTTCGAATCTCTTGTCACAGAGCCGCGTAATTAACTTATGAAACCTCATGAATAAACTGTTTCTTGCTTTCTTTTTTTGCTGCATCATGATTTCGGCTTGCAGCAAAAGCAGCGATCCTATCACCGCAATGCCGATCCCTTCGGATTCGACTGCTTTTCCAAATCATTTAATGTTCGAGAAAGATGGGCATGGTTCGCTTAATGGTTGGGCGTTTCATCCTGCGATAATTGGTGACACGGCGAATTTTGAAGTGGACACCCCGCCGACAGGAGGAACGTGGTCACTTAAATTACATAAAGCCGATACTCCTCATGGATCAAATAATGTGACGAGAACTTTCACCAATATCTCCAGCGGCATCTATGAACTTTCATCATGGATGAAAATAAAATATCTGCTTCCGGCAGGAACTTCACCGGAAGGATCGATCTCCATTATCAAAAGTAGTAACGGAGTCTCATACACTAAAACTACGACGAGCGGAGATAGTATTGTGTGGCATCAGGTAAATTTATTGGATACCCTGGTTCTTCTGCCATCAGATTCGCTTACCATTATGCTCGCTGCCGGAGCAAGTGATACTGCTGCGCACGGCAATCCGATGTGGTTCGATGATGTAACTTTTCGGAAAGTAAAATAGAGGAGCTAACAGTTCACAGTCAACACTAAAGAAAAAAATGCTTAAGATCAAATTACTTTTTACTATCTTTTTTTGCGGCATCATCGTTTCTTCATGCAGTAAGACGAGCAATCCGGTGACGACGACTCCAACGGATTCCACGTACTTACTCAATCATTCGCGCTTCGAGCAAGGCGGAAGCCCATCATTGAACGGATGGAAATTTAATCCTGCTCAACCTGATGATACGATTGATTTCGAGATGGATGTTCCCCCGGGAGCCGGAACGTGGTCGTTCAAACTGCATACTGCCGATCTCTTAGATGTGCATAATACAGTTACCCAAAGTTTTACGAACCTGACGAGTGGTGTCTATAGCCTGACAACATGGTTGAAATATAAATATATTTTATCATCAGGGACTTTTCCTCCGGGTTGGATCTCCATCATTAAATCGAGCGGCGGAGTCGTATCTACAAAACTTCAGTTCGGCGAGGACAGCACAAACTGGCATCCGCAAACATTGCTCGATACATTGACGCTCCTTCCTACCGATACGCTTACCGTTCTGCTATCTGCGGGTTCACGAAGTGCCTCAAGCGGTCAGCACGGAAATCCGATGTGGGTTGATGATATAACGTTTCGAAAGCTGCCGTAATTTTCGGCATTATAAAATCCAGTTAATCACGTTTCACTCGCACCTTTATCTCTGCCATTTCCTTCATGGCGAACTCTATTCCTTCCCTGCCGAAGCCGGAGTCTTTGATGCCTCCGTATGGCATCGTGTCTATTCGGAACGTATTGGTATCATTAATGATAAGTCCGCCCACCTCAAGTTGATTATAGGCTGAATTTATCACTTCTTCATCACTTGAATACAGGGCTGCTTGCAATCCGTAGCGACTGGAATTTATCTTGGTGATCGCTTCGACAATATCATTATACGGCTCAACGATCAGCACGGGTGCGAAGGCTTCTTCTTGCGAGATTGTTGCACTTTCAGGGACGTTCGTCAGCACGGTCGGGCTGAGGTAATTCGGCGCCATGAAATTGCCGGAATGCATCGTTGCTCCAGCGGCAACAGCTTCATCAATCCACCCTTTCACCTTCATCGCCGCCGCTTCGGATATCATCGGACCGAGGACGGTATCCTCCAATAGCGGATCGCCTGCCATCATTGCCTTCGATGCGCGGACGATCTTATCCAGCATCTCCTCATAAAACTCGCGCTTCACATAGAGCTTTTGCAAACTGATGCAGACCTGCCCTGCATAATAATAAGCAGCAATCGCAAGCGACTTCACAAGAGAATCCCAATCTTTCACCTCATCAATAATTGTACATCCGTTGCCCCCAAGTTCAAGCGCGACTTTCTTCTTCGGCACCAACGCATTGAGCTTCCATCCAACCAATGCACTTCCGGTGAAGGAAAGCATTTTGATTCGCTCATCGGTGACCAGAGCTTCGGCTACTTCATTCTCGCAAGGGATGACTTTCAGCACTCCGATGGGCAGTCCCGCTTCCATCATAATATCATAAAGCGCAAATGCAGTGAGCGGAGTTTGCGGTGCTGGTTTTAATATCACGCAATTCCCTGCTGCTATTGCAGGAGCGATTTTATGCGCAACAAGATTCAGCGGAAAGTTAAATGGAGTGATAGCGGCGATGACTCCAACAGGAAAGTAACGATAGGTTACTGTTCTCCCGGCAGCGTTCGGTGCGCCGAGAAGATCGGGAGTAATATCATCATCGGCATGAAGCGCGGCTTTGGCGGCAGCAGCAAAAGTAAAGACTGCACGATCAACTTCAATGCGTGAGTACGTGATGGGTTTCCCACTTTCAGATGTGATAAGTTGAGCAAGCTCTTCCTTACGTTCTCCCAGAAGATCGGATGTTGCTTTAAGAATAGTGGAGCGATTCTCGGCGGAGAGTTTACGAAAATCCTGAAACGTCCTGGCTGAATCTTCCACAGCAAATTTTATCTGATCGAGATCAGCATAACCAACTTCGCCAACGGTTTTGCCTGAATGCGGACTATGCACTTCGCGAAGCCCGGCTGCGCCTTCGGTTTCGATTCTACCAATGATGGGATTGCGGATAGATGACATTATTTTTTGAGAATAAGGAAATTAATATATTCAGGTTGGCTCAATTTCAATTACAATGTCATTGCGAGGAGTCCGCTTGCGGACGACGTGGCAATCTAAAATCTTGAAGTGTGCAGAAGAGTTTAAGTTTTTCTGGTCGCCACGTCGGGCTAAAACCCTCTTCGCTATGACATTCTTGAAAACATTTCCAATTTGAATCACAAATTTTTATTTCTTCGTAAATGTATATTGTCCTCGGTCGTTGTGGTCAATGGTGATCGTATCACCCGGGAGAAATTCGCCGCCGAGTAATTTCGTGGCAAGCGTATCAACTAATTGCTTTTGTATTACTCTCTTCAGTGGACGAGCACCATAGATCGGGTCGTAGCCCGTTTTTGCAAGCCAGTCGCGGGCATCGGTGGTAATAATAATTTCCATTCCTTCGCGCTCGACCATCTTGATGAGATTTTGAATTTGCAGATCAACGATCTTGCGCAGATCGCTTTGCAATAGTGGCTGGAAGAGAACGATCTCGTCAATGCGGTTCAAAAATTCCGGGCGCATAGTTTTCTGCAATTCGCGCATGAGCTTTGTTTTTAACTCGCTCATGATATTCTCGCGATTCTCATCGGTCATGCGCTGAATCTGTTCGGTAATTAATTGCGAGCCGATATTGGATGTCATGATGATGATCGTGTTCTTGAAATCAACGGTGCGTCCCTGCGAATCGGTTAAGCGTCCATCATCAAGAGCTTGTAATAAAATATTAAAGACATCGGGATGCGCTTTTTCGATCTCGTCTAAGAGCACAACAGAATACGGTCTGCGGCGAACAGCTTCGGTTAATTGACCGCCTTCTTCATAGCCAACATATCCGGGCGGTGCACCGATCAATCGTGAGACGGAGAATTTTTCCATATACTCCGACATATCAATGCGCACCATTGCATGCTCATCGTCGAAGAGGAATTCGGCAAGCGCACGGGCAAGTTCGGTCTTGCCGACTCCGGTACTGCCCAGAAAAATAAAACTTCCGATCGGGCGATTCCTATCCTGCAAGCCAGCACGCGATCTGCGGATGGCATTCGAGACTGCAATCACCGCTTCATCCTGACCGACAACTCGCTCGTGGAGATTATCTTCCATCTTCAGAAGTTTCGAGCGTTCGCTTTCAAGCATTTTCGAAACAGGAATGCCCGTCCACTTCGCAACAACTTCGGCAATATCTTCTGCGCCGACTTCTTCTTTTAAGAGCTGCTTATCTTTCTGCGCAACTTCAAGCTCTTCTTGTTTTGTCTTCAGGCTCTTTTCAATATCGGCAATAGTGCCGTAGCGTATCTCGGCAACTTTTGCAAAATCTCCTTCACGCTCGAAACGCTCGGCATCAAGCCGTGCCTGTTCGATCTCCTGCTTCTTTGCACGAATTTCCTTGATGAGTTTTTTCTCCAGCTCCCAATGCGAACGGATTCGTGTCCGATCTTCGGTAAGCTCGGCAAGTTCTTTATCTATTTCATTCAGTCGGAGATTTGTAACTTCTTTAATTGATGCCATATCGCAATGTGTAATGTAGGATTACAACATTGCCGGGAGAAGTTTTGAGCCAGAGGAAGACCTCTCAAGAAATATTATTTCAGAGAATAACTCAACAATGATTCCCTGAAAATCATAAATGGCTTACCTTGGTGCTTTTCGAACTCCTCTTCTAAAACAAAATCAATTCCTTTTGTAAAATAGAGCTTTCTAACCAGAGACGTATCTGCTATATTTTGCATATAATTTATAACAAGCCGATCATAATGCACACAAGAAATTTGCCCAGCAGGAACGGTTATTGGCTCATTATCCTGCCGGTAAACAAGCTCTTTTGTTAGCCTGCTTCCATCAGGATAAGTCGTATCAGTTAATACCAGCTTCTGATTCGTGGTCATCGGATAACGAAGAACGATTGTTGACGAATTGCTTTCATTTACGATAAATAGATCGGATCCCGAGTAATACACTATATTTTCGTTATTCGTATCGCCAAGAGAGTAAAGATAACCTTGATGTCCTTTAAATACAGCTTGCTCCTGCACCACAATATCACCTATGGTATCAGTAACTTTAAAATTAGTATTTAACCATTCTTCGATATGATACGTCCATCTATCCCCAACTTTCAAAGGGAAAATATCCTGAATTGAGTCGTCCGATGCAGAAACATTGTCTTTACAACCTTCGCTAAAAGCCACTATGCATAGCACGAGAAGAACAGAATAAATGTATTTCATGTTTTTTCTTTAATAAATGACGTACTCTAATTCCTATATTGCAACCCTATTCTTGCACCGAAGGAGGAGAGATGCCAGTTCAGATCTTTGACTGCATCGAAAAGCGGCATATTGATATATCCTCCGAGTAGCAAAGAAAAATTCTTATTGAGTTTGAATTGATAACCCGGAAGTTTAGTGGATGCGGAAGTTCAGCGGTTGGAAGCATCAATCCATGTGAGTTGAACTGTTCGACTTCCCGGCTGTGTTGTCATAAATATCTTGCCCGATCTCTTTACTGCTATTCCTAACTCTGATAACAATATTTTTTTCTGTGAAATCCATTCCCCAAACCAAACTATACGGACTCGATCATTTACGCACATTAGCGATCACCCTTGTGTTCTTCTATCATTACAGAATTCCCATCTTCGCACATCCTCAGTGGATAAGCGATGGTGCTAAATTCGGCTGGACGGGTGTTGATCTTTTCTTTGTTCTCAGCGGCTTCCTTATCTCTTCTCAACTCTTTGCCCAGATCGCTCAAGGCAGGAGCATCTCAATCAAGGAATTTTTTATTAAGCGATTGCTTCGCATCTTACCGGCATTCTGGTTTATTGTGGGTGTTTATTTTTGTTTTCCGGCATTTCATGAACGCGAGGCTTTGGCCCCACTCTGGAAATATTTGACTTTCACTCAAAACTTTGGTATCGATCTGAGCCGCAACGGAACATTCTCTCATGCCTGGTCGCTCTGCGTGGAAGAACATTTTTATTTGTTCCTGCCTCTTTCGATTATCGCTCTTCAGTTCACCCGGCATTTAAAAAAGGGGTATTTTTTTGTCATCGCGTTTTTCATCTTGGGATTTCTTCTGAGAAATTATATCTGGAATAACATCTATGAGCCGATGATAGGTAAAGAAAGTGCCGGAATCCTTTGGTATAAATATGTTTATTACCCAACGTATAACCGCCTTGATGGACTTCTTGTAGGGGTTTCTATTGCTGCACTTTATACATTTAGGCCAAATGTGTGGGCGCGCGTTTCTCAACAAGGCAATCTTCTGATATGTACGGCTCTTGCGGTTCTTGCAGGAGCATATTTTTTATGTTACGAAGAATTGAGCTATGAGGCATCCGTTTTCGGATTTCCCCTGATCGGTATCGGATATGGGCTACTGGTTATGGGAGCGATTAGTCCGGGAAGTTTTCTCTTTAAATGGAAATCGCGGAGTACCACATTCCTCGCCGGGCTTTCGTATGCACTCTATCTCTCACATAAAGGAATGATCCATGTTGTGCAAACTCTTCTTGCTCAAACGATAGATCCCGAGAGTAACGTAATGCTTTTTATCTGTATTGTTTCTTGTATATGCGGAGCTCTTCTCCTTAATCTCCTGATTGAAAAACCATTTATGAAATTAAGAGATAAGCTTCTCAAAAAGGATACAGAGACCAGCGGACTAATTCACCGCAGTGATTATCCTTCTGAGTCAATTCCCTAATTCCTATATTGCAACCCTATTCTGGCACCAAAGGAGGAAAGATGCCAGTTCAGATCTTTTACTGCATCGAAAAGCGGCATATTGATGTATCCTCCGACGAGCAAAGAAAAATTCTTATTGAGTTTGAATTGATAACCCGGTGATAGCTCAAGAGCGATCTGGAATGGCGTGGCATTCGGAAGCTTGGCTGATACAAGCGTTACCTTCCTTGCGCCGGTGCTTTGACGTGCAGAATCAATACTCGTATTATAATCAAGCGTTGAAGGGTAGAGAATTTCAGCAGTCTCACTGAAATTCGCGCTGAGCAAAATATCCGCAGAAATTCCTGCATAGAGATACAGTTTTTCGGGAATAAAATAATGATAGATTCCACCATGAACAGAGAGATAGGTCAGCGAAGCGTTGGCAACAAATTCTTCCACAAGTTTTATTTTTCGTGCACCCGTTGTATCGCCGTAATAAATTGAATCCTTCGTGAAGGTCGAATGGATTGCCGCCGCCGCGCCATTAAAACTACTGATGCCAAGCCCTGCGCTGATCTGAAATTTTTTGCTGAACGGATAAATATAACTTGCTGCAAAGCCGCCGGATATCTGCGTTCTGAAATCATCGAACGTTCCGGTGCCCTTCATGTACGAAGGTTTATCAAATGTGACATTCGAAAAGGTGAATGAAGGTGTTGTTGTGAATTGCACCGTCCACGATTTACAGCTTGGGCAGATTTGTCCTCTTCCTTCGAAAAGTTGGTACGTCCAGATATTTCCGTTCTGCGTTCGGCAAATAACCCAATACGATTCATTCCCTGCAACGTCAGCAAGACGCAGACTCATAAAGCCGCACGTTCCCGTATCGCGCACTCGGAAGAGCAGCGGCACTTGCGGAGTGCCAGCATCGAATTTCGGAACATACACCGGCGAGCGGAAATTACTGCTATCAATGATCGTAATACTTGCAAGTCCGGCATCGAATAACCTATCATCACGCGCGATCAGCGCCAGCGGACCTTGTGCATCGTCGGAGACAAGTTCAAGTGTTGGACGAACGGTATCCTTCATATCGGGAATCGTCTCTACAAGCTGTCCTGCATTATTACCATACGAATCATAATTATCTCCTGCAACTCCGAATCCGTACGAATACAATCCGAACGGCAGATCGCAGGAAACAGAATGCGAACCGTAGCCTATTTCATATTGCGCAATAGTATAACGCGAGATGCCGATCGTTTTGTAATATTTCGGCGGAATAAGTCTGCCGTCAAGTTTGAGAGTACTGATTGCATTACTGGGAACGACAAGATTTACATAGTGATGCCAGTAACCTTTGATCGGCGTGACGAAGTTATAATATTTTAAGAATTGCTCGGTCGGAGTAATAAAGAGCATGAACGGATCCCCGATCTTTACCGAATCTGCATCGGAGCTTTGCGCAAACTCGGCAACAAGCGACGGCTTACTGGTCGTGATAAGCGAGTTCTCTACAAGATGATTATTTTCGTAGAACTCTCCGGCGTTTGCCAATGTAGCGACGCGTTGGTTATTCAAAAAAACTTGGGTGCCCGGTTCGCTGGAAATAACGCGTACAACGTATTCAGATTTTCCTTCGAAACGTCCGACGTAGAATTGTCTTCCCCAACTTGGGATCGGCGGTTCTTCTTCAAGTAGTTGATCGCAGAAATTTACTTGCGAAGGGATCTGTGCACAAATATGTCCGGTAAAAAAAGCGATCGGATGATTCGAAGTCACAAGTGTTCCTGATAAATCGCTTCTCCCATCGCCGCGGATTGTCCCCTGCATCTGATAGACATCGCCTTGCTGCATGGCAACGCTGAATGTTTCACCGGCGCGTCTGCCGCCTTTGGTATTAGCAGTAAGCGTGATCGTGACATTCGAATTATTTTCTGTTGCAACAAGTGAGACTTGCGACGTAAATGCATCTTCCGTTCCGGAAAGAGGATAGTATCCTACGCCGCGATAGGAAGTACCAAGTACATTCGTCGGATATGCAAGATAGGTATCGGTGCTTGCCTTGCGATTGGATAACCCATATACAGCTACTGGGTTATCACTGACTAAATGTACTCCGAGCTTTTGGATCTGGTCACTTCCGAGAACCTGGCAAATCGTATCAATATCTACAGGAACAATTGCATTCGCCGGACAATAGAAAGTTTTGGTGATACCTAATCCCGGAATAGAGACGGTGCCCTTACTTTCCTTATCACCCGTGATGTAGAGTCGGAAATTTAAGCCGCCACCAATTTGCTCGTTCTTTGCATTTTGCGGAAAGCATACCCAAAAATCTTTTCCGCGCGATTCGGAAAAGACAGGCTTCCGAAAATCGCCGGTTTGTGCGAAGATATTTTCGGCTGCAACGAGAGTAAAAAAAACTGCAATGAAAAAGAAAAATGTTGTTCTATTCAAACGTGTATTCGTATTTGGGGTAATCACAGATTAGTGGATCACGATAAAATGAGCGTCTTGCTTATATGTTTCCTGACCGCCCGATGAATATGCCGTAAAACGCAGGAAGAAACTTCCTGTTAAAAATTTATCCGAATGAAAGACCAGCGAATGTTTGCCTGAGCCGGTCAATGTTTTCTTCTGAAGATCAGTAACGATATTCCCGCCTTCATCAATAACCTGGACTGCAATGAATTCCGGCAACGCATTCGTAAAATTAATATTCACCGGCTGTCCGAATTTTGCAGGAGATGGATAAATTTCCAACGGATATACTTCATGCTGAGAATCGCTTACCTTCTGAAGTTGCGAAAGTGAATACTTCGCAGCTTGGCTAGAATTTGGATTTGATGCTTCGAGCATCCAATATGATTCGTTCTTTGCAAAATCCTGAACTTTAATATAGACGGAATGAGTATTAGACGGCGACTTTATATCGAATTTGAATTCAGGTGCACCAACATCAAAGCTTTGGTATGCGATAGGACTAGCAACGTTTGATGAATCAGTAACCATGATCACTCCAAGACCAAGATCATCTAATCTATCATCACGGGCAATTAATTTTATTTGATCCGATCCTTCATCTTGTGCTATTTCAAGAGTTGGTTTTGATGTATCAGGCATCCGCTCGATCCGCGCCACCCGCTGCCCTGCGCAATTGCCGTAGGAATCATAGGCATCTCCGGCAACTCCAAAACCATATGAATATAATCCAAATGGTCTGTCGCACGTCATCGTATGCGAACCGAAGCCTATTTCAAGTTGGATGATTGCAAATCGAGAAATCCCGATGTGACTAAAATTATTAGTAGATATTGGATTTCCATCCAAACGCAAAGAAGAAACCCCTCCCAAAGGTACAACAATGTTAATATAATGATGCCAACCACTCACAGGCGAAGACGTAGGAGGTTCAGGTATATTGGAATAATCAAGAGAGACATTTGGGAAATACTCGACAACAGTATCGATTGAATCACTATGCCGTTTCTTTTTCGGTACTATTTTAGTAAACATTGAATCATGATCACCAACTTTTATCCAAATATGAGCGATAACTGAATCTTTGTACTTCTGAGCATAGCGTTCACGATAATTGATTACAGGTGAACCTCCTTTTATCGGAGTAGCAAAAGTATAAGAAGATAAAAATTGCTCCGTCGGAGCAATAAGCATTAAAAATGGATCGCCCACTTTTACAGAATCGGCATCAGAGCTTGTAGCAAACTGACCGACGAGCACTGGCTTATCGCTTGTGACTAAAACATTATCACCAACGTGCTTATCTTCATAGAACTCTCCGGCGGCAAGAGTCTTAACATATTTCTCGTTGAAAAATATTTTTGTATCATCTTCATTTGCAACAACACGGACAACATAAAAATCTTTGCCCAGCATCTTGCTGACGAAGAATTGCTTACCCCACGTATTGATCGGAGCCTCTTCTTCAACCAGTTGATCGCAGAAATTAACTCGTGATGGCACTTGCGCGCAGGTATGTCCCGTAAAAAATGCAATTGGTTTTGTGGATTTGACAAGTGTTCCGGTCAGATCGCTTCTTCCATCGCCATGAGTTGTTCCTTGCATCTGATAGACTTCGCCGCGCTGCAATGTAATGCCAAAAGGCTGTCCGGCAAGCTTACCACCTTTCGTGTTTGCAGTAGGGAATATATTGATGTTGGTATTGTCGTCGGTTGCGATAAAAGTAATTTGCGAAGTGAACGCATCCTCAGTTCCGGAAAGTGGAGCGTAGCACATTGCTCGGTATGAGTTGCCAAGAACATTTGTTGGATATGCAACATACGTATCAGTGCTTGCTTTGCGATTGGAGAGTCCATAGACAGCAACAGGTTCATCAGTATGAACATGAACGGCAGCATGACTGATCACATCGCTGGTCAAGATTTGCATGCTCGTATCAATATCAATGCCCTTGACTTCACCGGCACTAATTCCAAACGGTATCGTCAATTTCCCGGGCACAATGACTGTACCCTTTGTTGCTTTATCACCGGTAATATAAAGTCGGAAATTCACGCTTGTTCCAATTTGCTCTTGCTTCGCATTCTGCGGAAAGCATACCCAAAAATCCGTACCCCTGTTATCGGATTGCGCACGAACATCATTCACTGTAAAAAGTGATGCCAGAAAAGCAAGAACGATGAGAGGAAAAAGATTTTTCGTTTTCATGAGTGTTATTTACGAGCTAATGAAGGACAATAAATCTCATATCCTGAACAAGGCTCTGCGATCCGGTAGATGAAAACGTTGTCATTCGTATAAAATACGAGCCGGTGGAGACGATATTCGTATTAAAATCATAGGAATGTATTCCATTTTGAAGAGTCTCTTGGGGTTGGAGCACAGCAACAGTTTTATCAAGAAGATCAACGATGCGCAGAGAAATAGCCTGAGCGTAGTGGTTATAGATCTGAATCTTCATCGTCTGCCCGTGCCGCGCAGGCGATGGAAAAGGCACGATGATGTAGGAATCCCTACGTGCGCGAAGCCCGGGACCGCCGATCAATCCGGTAGAATCCTGACCGCCGGAATCTTGCGCAGAGGCAATAGTGGGCAGTGCGAACATCACAAGCAAGACGAAGAACAGAGATAATGCTTTCTTCACAGTTGACGCAAATTTTTAAAATGATAATAACCCTCTACGTAAACTCCATTTAAAGGTTTTTGGATTCATTAAAATTGTCTCCTTAACTTCCCTGCTTTATTCCAGTCAGTTTGATGCCGTTCAATACTCTGCAGGTTTATCTGAGAAAACAATTGTTCAAGTAGTCCGGTAAAATGTTTTTTCTCCGTGTGATGTTTGGTAGTGATGAAATCTCTACGATACTTACTACCCTATTTCAAGAAATATAAAAAGAAGTTTATCTTCGGATGGCTTATGACAACGCTATCGAGCCTCGCCGCTGCTGTCATGCCTCTGTATATCGGTCATGCGATCAACGCTTTGCAAAAAGGCGCGGCGACACCATCCCAACTTATTCAAGATGCTGCCTTTATTATCGGACTCTCTGGAATTTCAGGGTACCTGTTTTATCAAGTAAGGCAGACGATTATTGTTGCAAGCCGCGAGATCGAGTATGATCTGCGCAATGATTTCCTCGCACATATCCAAACTCTTTCAATGCGCTTCTTCCAAAATACTCCGCAAGGCGAGGTGATGGCGTATGCAACGAATGATATAAATGCTGTCCGTAATTTTGTCGGACCGGCAGTCATGTATTCTGCTGATACGCTGACGACGTTTATCTTCTCCGTCGTTTTTATGATGTCTATCTCGCCGCTCTTAACTGTTGCCGTTATTGCTCCGCTTCCGCTGATGTCGATTGGGGTGTATCTCATCGGCAAGCGCATTCATCCGCTTTTCGATGCAGTGCAAGAACATTATGCAAATCTCACGGCACGAGCAACAGAATCTATTTCCGGAATGCGAATCATTAAAGCGTATGTCCGTGAAGAATATGAGCAGAATCTCTTCGATGTGATGAGCGATGAATATTATAAAAAAAATATGCGGCTTGCAAAAGTGCAAAGCCTGATGATGCCGGTCATATTTGGATTTGTAGGGATGTCGGTGGTCATATTACTTTTAGTAAGCGCTCCGATGATCATCAGTAAAAAAATGATGCTCGGAGAGATGACGGAATTTCTGATCTATCTCGGAATGCTGACGTGGCCATTCATCGCGCTTGGCTGGGTAACAAATCTCGTACAGCGCGGAGCAGCCTCGATGGCACGCCTGCAAGTGATCTTCGATACGAAACCGGATATTGAAGATGCGCTTGATGTTGATCAAACTATTAGTGAGATCAAAGGCGATATTGAATTTCAAAATGTGTCATTCCGCTATCGCGATGAATTGCCTTATGTACTTCGTCATATTAATCTTCATATCCCAAGCGGAAAAACTCTTGCCATTATCGGAAGAACCGGTTCAGGAAAAACATCTTTTGTTGATCTGATTCCGAGACTCTACGAAGTAACAGAAGGTACAATACTCATGGATGGAAATGACATCAAAAAAATACCACTTTCCGTTCTGAGAAAAAATATCGGAATGGTGCCGCAAGAATCATTTTTGTTCTCCGATACCATCCATGAAAATATCGCATTTGGCATTGAGGAAGCAACGCAAGCACTAGTAGCAGGAGCAGCAGAATCGGCAGAAATATATGCCGACATCACTTCATTCCCACATCAGACACAAACGCTTGTCGGCGAACGAGGCTTGACGCTTTCCGGCGGGCAGAAGCAGCGCACAGCGCTTTCTCGCGCCATTGCCCGCGATCCCAATATTTTGATACTTGATGATTCCATGTCTGCTGTTGATACAGCAACTGAAGAAAAAATTCTTTCAAATCTTCGCGGAATTATGAAAGATCGGACAAGCATTATCATCAGCCATCGTATTTCTACCGTAAAAAATGCTGATGAGATAATTGTTCTTGATGAAGGCAGAATTATTGAGCAAGGTTCGCATGAGTCGTTGCTTAAATTAGGCGGTGCTTATCATGATCTTTATAGAAAGCAATTGCTTGAAGAAGCATTGGAACAAGCATAAAATTAAAGCAAGCGAACTCATCGTAGCGACATTTAAAAAATAATAAAAAAAAAGACGACCATCGGTCGCCTTTTTTATTTATGAATTGCAAAAACACATTATCCATGCAAGCTCGAGAATCCCTCTTCGCCATCAAAGGTCGAAAGATTTTCGGACTTCACGACATCATATCCTAATGCGCTTATCTTGCCCATGACTTCGTGGACTTGCTTATAAGTGCAAGGCTTTTGGTCATTGGTCATAAATCTACAGCGCCAAAAATCGGTATAGGATGATATAGGCTGTGCCTTCGGGAAAACTTTCACGCCTTTATTTTCAACGACAGAAAGTTCAAGGTTGCCGGATGTGATTTTCGAAATATCCCCGCCGACTTTTTCAGGATCGCCGCCGCCATAATCCAAAAATATATCCACGCCCATCAACTGCTTATTGGCTTTGTAAGCAGATTTCAACGTTACGCCAAGTTTCATCGCTTCGTTGGCTTTGCTGTAATCGGCAGTCTTTAATATCTGTGGATTCTGCCCGATACGCTTAATGACGGCTTCGGCAAATTCTTTTGTGCCAACTTTTTCTTTGCTAACGCCTTCCTTATAGATATCATACGTATGCACTCCATCTTCCAGTGTGCGAAGCCATGCATTATGAACTTTCGCTGCTATATCGGACTGACCGATATGCACAAGCATCATAATCGAACCGAGCAAAAGTCCCGAGGGATTTGCAAGATTCTGATTCGCACGACGCGGAGCCGAGCCATGAATCGCTTCGAACATCGAAGCGGATTCGCCGATATTCGCCGAGCCTGCCAAGCCGACAGAACCTGCTATCTGGGCAGCCACATCGGAAAGAATATCGCCGTAAAGATTAGGCATGACAATGACGTCAAAGTTTTCCGGAGTATCAGCCATCTTCGCTGCGCCGATATCAACGATCCAGTGATCGGATTCGATATTCGGATATTCCGCTCTGATCTCATC
The DNA here is from genome assembly GCA_038210275.1 of Kapaibacterium sp. (SeqCode). GTDB lineage: Bacteria > Bacteroidota > Ignavibacteria > Palsa-1295 > Palsa-1295 > PALSA-1296. The sequence goes on from JBBQWV010000029.1 coordinate 19,045, forward strand.
GAATACTTTATGAAAAAGTCCATCTGTCAACTTCATGATATTATCTTTCATGAAGCAGGTGACTTTCTTACGTCCGTTCGTTCTTGCATATTCAAATGCGTAACGTATGATTTTTTCTGAACCCGGACGCGAAATAAGCTTTAATGCCTGATAGACTTGATTGGTCTGGCGATGTTCAATTCCTGCATAAAGATCTTCTTCATTCTCGCGGACAATAACAAGATCCATGATCGGATGCTTGGTTGCTACATACGGTGAGTAGCTGACGCACGGACGAACATTTGCATAAAGACCGAGAACTTTACGCGCAGTCACATTCAAGCTTTTGTACCCACCACCTTGCGGAGTAGTGATCGGAGCTTTCAGGAAAATTTTTGTGCGGCGCAATGAGTCCCATGCGCTTGGCTCGATGCCGGAGCTATTACCTTTTAAGTACATCTTCTCTCCGATCTCGATCTCATCAATATCGAGTTGGGCACCGGCTGCAAGAATAATATCGAGTGTTGCCTGCATGATCTCCGGTCCGATACCGTCTCCGCGAGCAATAGTAATAGGGGTTTTCGTTGGCATGAAGTAGTATAGAATATAAAAAATGTTTTTCTAGAGGCTCTTGAACAACAAAGGGAGGAAAAAAGTCAAAACTTTAAAGTCAAAAGTCAAAACGAACCCATTTTGATTTTAAGGTTTTGACTTTTTAATTAGAATGCCGATGCTCTTCTCAACCGATCATTGATCGCTCGACCTAATCCTATATCGGGGAAGCGCTCTGCAAAAATAATGTTTATATCTAAACCATCCAGTGCGCGCATGGCAGAAAATATTTTCTGTGCAGCTTCACGAAGATCTCCGGTTGGCGAAAGGATATGCTGATGATCTCGCGGAATTCCGGAGTATTCTTTTTGAAATGAAATAATCCCGATCTCCTGCGGAAGATATTCGACTAAATTAAATTCTCCGAAGATAAGCGGGTGACGCGGTGCGTAGTGATGCTCAAGGCTTCCTGGATTCTGCGGATTCGATGTCGAATGATTACGCACTTCACACTTCCCTATCACTTCCCAAATTTCTTCAACGCTTATTCCGCCGAGACGAAGAATAACAGGTTTGTCTTCTTCTTCGCCGATGATGGTTGATTCGATCCCAACTCCACAAACACCGCCATCAAGAATATATGGTATTTTTTGATTGAGTTGGTCATAGACATGCTGCGCATTTGTCGGGCTGACATAACCAAATGGATTCGCGCTTGGAGCGGCAAGAGGAAAATCTAAACTTGAAAGCAGTTCGATAGTAAGAGGATGATTCGGAATACGAATGCCAACAGTATTTAAACCTGAGGAAACAATATCAGGGATGATCTCATTCTTTTTCAGCACAAGCGTTAATGGTCCGGGCATATATTTTGCCGAAAGTTTTTTTGCCCACTCAGGGATTTCAATCACATACTCTTGCATTGCCTCCACTGATTTCACATGTATGATCAGTGGATCAAAATGCGGACGGTTCTTTGCTTCGAATATTTTTGCAACAGCCCGCGCATCAAGTGCATTCGCTGCTAATCCATACACCGTCTCGGTCGGAATTGCAGTGAGATCGCCGCCTTCGAGCAATTGCTTCGCATAGTCAATATCTTTGCCAACTGTTGTGTGCATATTTGAGAAAACAAAATTAGTTTGGAGGCAATTCATTTATTAGATTCCCACATTCTGAGGTTTACATGTCATTCCGAACGGAGATTTTTTTTGCGAAGCTAAAAAAACGATGTGAGGAATCCCCTCATAGTTTGTAGCCCCTAAGTCTCTATCACGATTTAGGGGATTCCTCAGTCGCTCTTCGCCTTCGGCTCATCGTCTTCATCGGAATGACAAGTAAACCAAAGCGCTGCCAATTCTTTTTCCGGCAAAACGCAACCTCTGAAATCTTCGTTAGTCACAAACCCCAAATACGATCATTACTTAAAAAATAAAATTCCGTGAATCCGATTCGCAGCCTGAAAGAAAATTTTGCTTACTACGCCAAAGGCTTATGGAACGGCATGGATACCGATCATTGCTTTATCTTTGCTTCCGGAATTGCTTTTAACGTATTGCTTTGTATTATCCCGCTTTCACTCATTCTATTCCAGATCTTTTCATTTATTCTCCAAAATAATGACAGCGCAAAAAAGGCTGTATTGGACTATATTCAGAAAGGCCTTCCTCTTGAAGGTTATGGTCAGGCTTTACATGATTGGGTACAGAATCAGTTTTCTTATGTTACCAACCCCTCCTATCTACCCGGCATCATCGCTCTTATCGTTCTTTTGTGGCTTGCAAGCGCGCTCTTTTCTTCTCTGCGCTCGGCAGTAAATGGAATCTTCAAAATTCCTACTCATCATAATATGGCGATCCTGAAGATAAAAGACATTGGGATGATTCTTGTCGTTTCGTTCTTTCTTCTTATTACGATCTTGCTGGGTCCAGTCGTCACGGGTTTGCAAAAAATCAGTTCGGATATTTTGCCTGAGATCATTTCGTCTTTCATCCACAGTACGCTTAGTTATTTTATACCTATCGGTGCTTCCTTTCTTCTGTTTCTTTACCTTTTTCGTTCACTTCCGCATAAACGAATTTCGTGGCGCGCTTCTATTATATCCACGGTCGTAACCGTCGTGCTCATCGAAATTATGAAGTACATTTTTATTATTTATTTAGACAGAATTTCCAATCTCGGCGCACTCTACGGCGCTTATGCCTTCCTTGTTGCCATAGCGTTTTGGGCGTATTATGTTGCACTCGTCTTCACAGTCGGCGCAGAAGTCGGGAAATTACATAGAGACCGAACAATCTTAGTTCTTGAGATTCAGCCGAGAGAGATCTCATAAACGCTTGTATATCAATATGTTACTGCAAAATATAAAAAATCCAAAAAAATGAGTCTGGTATTTGTGGATAATAAAGAAATTTTCTTTTGATTATTATGTTACAAATCCAGTGATTTCGGTGTCATTGAGTTGGCAGAGTTGTCTATCATTGCTCAGATGTATATATTTTTTATGCGTTTAGAAGCGAAAATGATTGCAATAGGTTTTTTAAAATATATTTGCATCGTTCTCTTGGGAACAGGTGTAGCATTTTGGGGCATATAAATTTTTTTTGATTCTTTTTATTATTGATAACTATGAAAAATAACTACTTCATTTCATTGCGGAAATCTATTCCGCTTTTCTTGTTTGCATTACTTTGCTTAGTCACCTTGACTCCGCAAAGTTCACAAGCAGCGCTTTCGGCATATCGTCTTACAACCGGTACCGGTGTAAAGAAAGTT
>JBBQWV010000030.1:0-11925 GCA_038210275.1 Kapaibacterium sp. (SeqCode)
CGGCACTACAAAGATAGCATAAATTCATCGCAGTTAGGATTAATAGAGGAAATATGGAGATTTTGGAGGGAGATCAAAATGGACTTATATACCGCAAGAAATAGAAAAGCTCTCATTTCTGAGAGCTTGTTTGGCTTGTGACCCCTACGGGATTCGAACCCGTGCAACCACCGTGAAAGGGTGGTGACCTAACCACTAGTCGAAGGGGCCGGAAATTTAATTATCAATTGGCAATTATCAATGTACAATTGGGGAATAATACATTTTTATTGGCGGGAGTAAAACAGAAATTGCTTTATTCCGTTCCGTTTTTCAGTGTTTCTGCCCAATATGCAAGGAATCCGCGCATTGCTCTTGCCCGGTGGCTTAGTTTATTCTTTTCATCGGAAGTCATTTCCGCAAAAGTTTTACCGCCACCTTCGAGTGGTTCAAAGACAGGGTCATACCCGAAACCGCTCGTGCCTCGAAAACTTTCGGTAATTATTCCATCCACACTTCCTTTGAAAAACCGTTCTTTTCCCTGTTGATCTATGAAACAAATGACAGTTGAAAAACTTGCTCTTCGATCTTTTTTGTCGTGAAGTTCGTGTAATAATTTCGTACAGTTATCTTCATAGCTTGCATTTTCTCCAGCATATCGGGCAGTATAAACTCCGGGTGCGCCACCAAGTGCTGTTACTTCCAATCCTGTATCATCGGCAAGTGTAGGTTGATGAAGTGTATCAAATACAAATCTGGCTTTGATCAGTGCATTCTCTTCAAGCGTAATTCCTGTTTCAGGAATTTCAGGGAAATCATCCGGAAGTAATTCTATTTCGAAAGAATTTTCTGCCAGAGTAATAAGCTCTTCTCGTTTATGAGCGTTGTGGGTAGCGAGAATTATTTTCACAATACTAATTTTACAACATCACTTAATTTGTCAACTCCAACGATCTTTGTACCTTTCGATAATTTAGGAATTGATTTCAGATTTGCTTTCGGAATGATGATCGTTTCAAATCCTAATTTTGCTGCTTCCATTACGCGAAGTTCTGCTTGCGGCACAGCGCGGACTTCTCCACCAAGCCCAACTTCTCCGATCAAACAAGATTTCGAATCAAGCGGTAAATCTTTTATACTTGATAAAACTGCCATCACGATCGCAAGATCGGCTGCAGGTTCATCAACGGTCAAGCCGCCTGCTATATTAATAAAAACATCCTGATTTGCAAGTTTCGCTCCTAGTCTGCGTTCAAGTACAGCGAGAAGCATGGCAATACGCCGATAATCATAGCCTGTTGTTGTGCGTTGCGGATTATTATAATGAGTCGGCGAGACAAGAGCTTGCACTTCGAGCAATAGCGGACGAGTGCCTTCGAGTACGCAACAAACTGCCGAACCTGATGAACCGTACTGTCTTTCAGAAAGAAAAACTTCGGACGGATTTGGCACTTCCATCAATCCTTCCGATGTCATCGAAAAAACGCCGATCTCATTTGTCGAGCCATACCGATTTTTCGCAGCGCGAAGAATTCGGTAAGCATGAGTTCGCTCACCTTCAAATTGCAGAACAGTATCAACGATATGTTCTAAAACTTTCGGTCCTGCAATTGCGCCTTCTTTGGTAACGTGTCCAACAATAAAAACTGGAATCCCTGAAGATTTTGCAAATTGTAAAAGCATCGCCGTACATTCGCGCACTTGCCCTACACTTCCCGGAGCGGATTCCATTGCCGAGCGATACATCGTTTGAATTGAATCAACGATAAGAATATCGGGTGGATTATTCCGAGCTTCATCAATGATTGCCTCGATATTTGTCTCGCCCATGAACGAAACATCTTCGTTTTTCATGAGCAATCTTTCGGCACGGGATTTTAATTGCTTCGGACTTTCTTCGCCGGAAACATAAAGCGTTTTAGCCGTCAGCATTCCGCGCACCATTTGCATCAATAGGGTGGACTTCCCTATCCCAGGATCGCCACCGACAAGCACCATCGAACCATGCATAATACCGCCGCCCAAAACTCGGTCGAGTTCTGCAATACCTGTTAAGGTACGGTCTTCTTCACTAACGGTAATTTCAGAAAGTTTAAGTGGGCGCGTGGCACCACCAGAAACACCGTAGCTCCGTGCTCCTTTGGCTTTTGTATTATCAGATGAAAGGCTTACGACTTCTTCAACGTAGGAATTCCAAGCATTGCATTCGGAGCACTTCCCTATCCAACGTGGAGAAATATAGCCGCAACTCGAACAAACAAATTGAACTTTAGTCTTTGACATTATAAAAAATTACGAGGAGAATCTTATCGTACGATCTGTAATAGTTGCGCTGAGATATTTACCCCTGATGACGAAAGAATGAGCTGGTAACTTCCACTTGGAAGCTTTGATAGATCAAGCGATCTCGAATTAAGCCCTGGTTCAAGAGAAATATTTTCACGCAACAGTATTTCGCCAAGATTATCAACGATAGATACTTTTGCATTGCTTTTTTCTTTCGAGGCGACAGTAATTGTTACAGCGCTCACTGCCGGATTTGGAATAATTGATTGCAGCCAAGTAGATAAATTATTATTCAGAAGCGCACGTAACGTCTGGTCACCACATTCGCTAAGAACATTTATTCTGCCTGGAGTAGATGATGCTGTTGAAAGTTGGCTTAGAAATAAATTTTCTACATCAAGCGGAGTTGTATCCTTTTTTGATACATAGCAAATAAACGGTACGTTAAATGTGCTCGTCGCAAAATCCAGTGTATTATTGAGACTCCTATCATTTCTAATCAATTGGCATCCGGCTTTTCCAGGCGAGAGTTGGGTGAAACTTACGGTATAATTACAAAGCGGATTATTGCCTGAACTGCAATCCGGTCCAATAGGATTTTGCAGTTGCAGTTCAACAAGATCGCCATCATACGATAAGACAAAGGAGATCGAATCAAGATTGATCGGTGCAGGAGTTGCGGCAATAGAGACAGTAAAATTACCAAGCACTTGACTGCGCGGTACCTGAGCAGTGCCAATATTAATTTGTATCGAACCGATGGATCTACCTATCGCATTTACGGAAGTCAAACTCATCGTATCATTTGCTAACTCAAATTTTCCTTGCCACACACCTAAGAGAGTTGGTTGAAAAGCGACATTAAATGTTTTCGTCTCGAAAGGTTTGAAGATGATCGGCGGAATCATGTCCGTACTAAATATGGCATCCCCTGTTTGAATTACCTTCGTGACAATAACAGGTGATTCATTTGGATTGGTAACTTGAAACGGTTTTGAAATATTTGCAGGCGCATAGACCGTTCCGAAATCAACCAGAGTGGTTGCGGTGAATGGCACAAGAGGCTTTGCTAAAGGATCAATTGTGATTGTAGTCTCACATGAATGACCAATGCTATCAAGAACCTGAATTACGACAGTTGCAAGAGTGAATGGATCAATTACAGTAAATTGCTGCTGAACTTCATAAACACTCTTATATACTAGTGCTCCCACAGTCAGATTCTGCGAAGCCCCAATAAGCGTAACTGATGCTATCCCCCTATCCCACGGGGCAAACTCACTCGCATGAAAAATTCTGGTCTTCGCATCAGTTGATTCAACGGAACAAACGGGCGCAGAATTATCCGGAAGAGGGTCATAGCGAATCGAATCCCGCGATTCATTTCCTAAACTATCAAATGCAAAGATCGGCGCTCTAAGTGGTTGCAGAGAGTCAATGATCGGAAGCATGAACGTTGCATGCGCTCTGGATTGAAACGTGATCACGGCAGTTCCGGAATTTACGGAAGTAGGAATCGTAATATTTTGTATTCCAACATCTTTAACTCGCTGTTCGGTTACCATACCGGTTAGTGTGAGCCGTGGAGATGCGATCGGATCCTGTGTAATAATAGGAGGCAGAGAGTCCCCCCGTGCCGAATCGCGCCTTATACAATTCGTACCCATATTCCCAACCGAGTCGAATGCATCAAGACATCCGCGTGCCTGGGCTGAAAGATCAGGAGTATGAAGCCAGGCCGTCGCAAAAAACCGAGAGATTATCTGAAAGCTATCAAGCACAAGATTTATAGCGCCCGGTTCAAGACTTATTGTTTTTATACCTCTATCCCAAGAACGGCTTTCGGTGACGATCATATTATACTTCCCTTTGAACGGCTGTCCACCGTTGATCTCAGGCGGCAGAATATCAGCTTTCGGCGAATACAAAATCTCTTTGTAACCAAGGTTTTTAGCGGAGTCGCGTGCCATATATACTGCACGAGCAGGTTGCATTGTATCGCTAACGATGAGACTATCGGAACCGAAATTCGGAAATTTTCTGATTTGAGAAAGTTTTATAAAATTCTGAAGTACCGTATCCTGAAAATCTTTTATCCCGCGAGTACATGGGAAATTTTCGGTAGCAGTGACGATACGTGAAGTATAGAAAGGCGAAGTTTCCGAAATAACTGGAGCGCTGAAATCAAAGATATTCCTTCCTAAAATATATTGCTCGATTACATTTCGTGACAACCCTTTATAATTTAAGGTCAAACCGATATTATGCAGCTTTAACCATGGACATGGATCAATTGAAGGATATCGAATCAGGCAATGTTCTCCGAACACATACTCGGAAAGTTGCCCCATCACCGGTTCGAACTGAGTAGGATCTGTTGCTGTAATGAATGGACCACCGGTACTGTGTGTCACTTCAGAGTTTAAAGTCGATGATCCCTTGCCCAATTCCATAACATAAAGAGTTATTCCCATTGCGTTAAGGAGCGAATCAAAATAGGGAGTTTCAATTATAGCATCGTCAGTAACAAGAACGATAGATTTTTGTTGGTATGGCTGATACTGGAGAAGGTTGGCACTGTATTCCAGCGCATTATCAACACGCGTACCACCGGTAAAAGATTGCGCACGTAATGCAAGAATAAATGCAGATGAATCTGCGGCATTCTTTCCCGAATAAAATCCATTTGGATGCGCCGGACCGGGGAAATATTGGATCGCATCGTCGAAAGTAACAAGTGCATACCTTGAACCAATCGGTATCGTGGTGATGAATTTATCAAACGATGTAAAATATGATCCATATACATCAAAATTATCTCCAGCGCTGCTTTTGATCGACAAACTAACATCAACACAAAAAACAATAGCTGCCTGTCCCGATTCGTCGCAGTTAGTAATTTGAAAATTATTTATGGGGATATTATCCTCAGTGATTTTCATATCGCTTGGTTGGATACCCGGCTGCGGAAGGGAGCCGTTATACGTAGTCGTCATTTTAAGACGAACGATTGGAAAACTATCTATCCTCGGAGTGGAGGTAATAAAACCCAAGCGCTGCGCGAACCCTGCAAGAGGCAATAAAATACCAATTGAGAAAATAAGCGTTCTCAAAAAAACTTTTAACTGTCTCACCGTGATGGGGATAATAATTCTTTTGCCTCCTTAGGGGTATAAAAAGCCCTATTTAACAACGCTTTTCGGTGAACAGAGTTGCATAATAATGCGATCTAATACTTTAAGCCCCTTAGATCAACGACGAAGGTTGCCAAAAATGTTCTTTGAGGTCGGCTGCATCACCTTTAAAGGTAATCCTTTCCCTCTCTAAGAGCCATCTCATTCTCTCATATCCGCCAAAACCATGCGCGCCGGTAAGAAGCCCGTTGCGGTTAAGAACTCTCTGAGCAGGCAAATTTCTATCGGGTGGCATTACGCGAAGAGCCTGCCCGACTAAGCGAGACGAGCTTTTCATGCCGATGGTTTCGGCAATTGCTCCATACGTCGTAACTTTTCCTTTAGGAATTCTCTCAACGATCTCATACACTTTTTCATAGAACGAAAGACTCGCTCTCTTCTTCTGAGGAGACAGATCTATGAGATCATCCGAACGCTTTGCTATGTTTTTCTTTTTACGTATCACAGGAATATGCTTAACATCAGTGCATCCATATAGGGTTGCTATCATCGGCGCTGGGACAAGCGGATTAGCATCCGCTGTTTCACTTTACTCTTCGCAAAGTTCGCGAGAGTTCGCTGTTACTGTTTTTGAGAGCCGCCGCGAAGCTGGCGGCAGAACGCGCTCGTTTATTGATTCAGAAACCGGCGATACGCTTGATAACGGACAGCATCTGCTCATGGGCTGCTATACTTCGACGCTGAAGTATCTCCGCACCATAGGAGCCGAACATCTTCTGCTGAAGCAAGATTCTTTGGAACTCTCTTTTATTCTTCCTGATGAATTGAGAACATCATCAGTAAAAATTCCGAAGCACGTTCCTGTCCCCTTTACTCTTCTCTTTGCTTTGCTGAGTTCGGATCTGCTTCACCCATTTGAAAAACTTGCAGCCTCCAGATTTGGTATGGGGTTGATGCTCTTCCGCTATGACAAGAAAATGGCGCATTCGTCTTGCGCTGATCTTTTCCGATTTGCGCATCAACCTATTACTCTTATCAAAAAATTATGGGAGCCTATCGTTGTTGGCACAATGAACCTTCCGATCTCCGAAGCAAGCGCTCAGGTTTTTTTGCATACGATGAGGTTGATCTTTCTTCAGAATAAGAAATATAGCTCCTTCATGTTTCCGAAAGTCGGATTATCTGATGTATTGATCAATCCAGCACTGGATTATTTGCAAGCGCATGGATGCCAAATTAAATATGGACAAAAAATTCACTCTGTTAAATCAGGGAATAATATGATCTATATTGAAACTGCTGATGGCAATGAAGTATTTGATGCGTTGATCTTTGCCGGCAATTATCATGATGTATCTTTTTTACCGAATGAAATTGTACAGACCATTCCGCCGGTTTCTTATTCACCGATTGCGAATGCTTATCTATGGGTTGATAAAAAGATCATCGGACTTCCAATTTGTGGATTTGTCGGAACAACACTTCAATGGTGTTTTACAAAACCGACGCATTTCTCGGCAGAACTCCTTGCCTGCACTGTAAGCGCCGCAGATGATCTCATCCAAAAAGATAATGATGAAATAACACGAATATTTTGGGATGATGTAAAGCGTTCATTTCCTCATAGTGATGCAAAGCTTCTTCGCTCCGTTATTATTAAAGAGAAACGCGCTACACCTATCTTGAATGCCGAGCTTCAATTACATCGTCCGAAAATAAGAACATCGCTCCCAAATATTTTTCTTGCCGGAGATCTTGTGCAGAACGGATTACCTATGACGATCGAAGGGGCAGTTCGCAACGGACAGAAAGCTGCAGAAGCAATACTTAAAGGGATAGAATAAGCGGAAACATCTCCACAAAATATTCGTTAAGTACGAACCCCGAATCACTTTAACCGTTAGCAATTTTACCCTTAGTTTTTCTATGGATACTACTTCGAGCATTACTACTTCAACAACAAAAGTTAATGCGTCAGAAAATGCGTCTTCATCTCTGAGCAGCACTACCACCGTTAAACAACTGCCTCCGCATCTTGGTAAAAACAGGAAAAATAAATTAAAAAAATGGATCATGCTGGTCCTCATTCTTGCTGTTGCCGGTGCCGCAGTATGGTATTTCTTTTTTCGCGGGGAAGCAGCACAACTTCCATTTATCAGGTTTGCAGCAATAGATAAAGGTGATGTCATTAAATCAGTGACAGCGACGGGCACATTGCAGGCAACAAAAACGGTTCAAGTCGGAAGTCAGGTCTCCGGTACAATAAAATCATTACATGCAGATTTTAATACTCGCGTAAAGAAAGGAGATCTTGTTGCAGAGCTGGATCCGACATTTTACGAAGCAGCCGTGAAATCAGCACAAGCAAATTACTCGCGCGCAAAAGCCGACCTCAATAACGCAGAAAAGATCGAAGCTCGGAGCAAGGAATTATTATCTAAACAATTAGTCTCAAGAGCTGAATACGATGTTACTGAAACAGCGTTAGCAGATGCAAAGGCAACAGTCCAACAGATTCAAGCTTCTCTCGATCAGGCGAATGTGAACCTGAGTTATACAAAGATTCACGCCCCTATTTCCGGAATTGTTACGCAACGAAGTGTTGATGTCGGACAAACCGTCGCGGCTTCGCTTAGTGCACCCGTCCTTTTTATCATCGCTGAAGATCTGACGGAAATGGAAGTTGCTGCGAATGTTGATGAAGCGGACATTGGGCAGGTAAAACAAGATGAAGACGTATCATTTACCGTTGATGCTTTTCCGGGCGAGAAATTTCATGGGATTGTAAAGATGGTACGCTTGAATCCGATCATTCAATCAAATGTCGTAACTTACACTGTAGTAATTTCTGCTCAAAACAAAGAAGAAAAACTTTTTCCCGGCATGACGGCAACTGTCACGATCACGAATTCCGCTGCACATGATGTGATACGTATTCCTGCTGCGGCAATTCGTTTTACACCGCCTTCATTAGATAATTCTACAGGGTCAACTGCAAAGTCAGGAAATCATGACAGCACTTCCGGGCACGGCGGAGCGCGGCGGGACTCATCTCAAGGGCATCGCGGTACCGGCAGCAAGAATGGTACAATATACCGTAGAGCGGTGGGACCTGTTGAAGCAGGGAAATTACCAACACTCGAAGCAATAAAGATTACGATGGGTATCAGCGACGGAATGAATACAGAAGTTCTTACAAGCGATAAACCACTTAACGTTGGCGACAGTATCGCAATCGGCTCTGTTATGCCAGCTAAAGCCGCAGGCTCTGCGCCTGCGGGTGCAACTCCTTTTGGTACACAGCCCGGTGGTCGAGGAAGATAGAAATACTATTTTATTATGATAAGAAATTTTATTTCGAGTTTCACTATGGCGATTGAGTCGCTGACCGGTAATAAGGTCAGAGCGATTCTGACGATGCTCGGAATAATAATTGGCGTTGCAGCGGTCATCACCATGACGGCAATTGGACAGGGCGCGAAGAAAGCTATTAACGATCAGATCGCAACCCTCGGAACAAATTTATTGACGATTTTTCCCGGTGCAACGTATTCTGCTGGCGTATCAAGTGGTACGGGCGGATCGAACAGACTTTCCGAAGCTGATGCTGAAGCGATCAAAAGAAATCCGACAGTTTCTGTAGTTGCTCCTATTGCAACAATTCAAGCACAGATCGTTGCCACAAATACGAACTGGTCAACAAGGGTGAACGGTACATCTCCGGATTATATCGTCGTAAAGAACTGGCCTCTTTCAAGCGGGGCAAATTTTTCTGTGAGCGACGTTCGGGCATCACGTAAAGTTTGCCTTATTGGAAAGACTGTTTCCTTGCAGCTTTTTCCCGATGGAAGAGATCCTGTCGGCGCAACGATCAGAATTAAAAAACTTCCATTCACTGTTGTCGGAGTTTTAGCTGTGAAAGGAGTTAACTCATTCGGCATTGACCAAGATGATATTGTCCTCGCGCCACTTTCTACAGTTCAGAAAAAATTGTTAGGGGTAACGTGGGTCAATGTTATTATCGCCAGCGCAGTAAGCGATCAACTCTCTGGTGTCGCAGTTCAGGATGTGACGACTACGCTTCGCGCACAGCATAAACTTCTTCCAAGCGATCAAAATGATTTTATCGTTCGCTCACAAGTTGAGCTGGCAGCAACAGCAGACCAAAATGCAAATACACTGACAAGCCTACTAAGCAATGCGGCGATCATCTCTCTGCTTGTCGGAGGTATTGGTATAATGAATATTATGCTCGTCACCGTAACAGAAAGAACTCGGGAGATCGGAGTGCGTAAATCACTTGGCGCAAAACGTCGAGATATTCTGACGCAATTTCTTACCGAAGCAATGGCGCTTTCGATCATCGGAGGGATCATCGGTATTCTTCTTGGTTTAGGTGCAAGCTGGTTTGTTTCCAAAAGCAATGGCTGGACGCTTTTTGTCTCGCCGCTTGCAACGGGACTTTCCTTTGCGGCGGCAGCGCTCGTCGGAATATTTTTTGGATTTTATCCTGCGCAAAAAGCCGCACGTATGAATCCTGTCGAAGCATTACGATATGAATAATCTTTCCGATCCACGTTTAGGTGAACTCATCCTTCCTTATACAGAGGAGAACTATGCGAATTGTTCCGTCGTCATTCTCGGCGTTCCGACCGATGAAGGCGTAAAGCTAAATGGCGGAAGAGTCGGAGCCGCGGAAGCGCCAAATGAGATTCGAAGACAACTTGCAAAACTTACTCCCGCTGCCTCGAATGGCTCCTTCGCTTCGGTGAAGATCGTTGACTACGGAAACGTTGGCGGAAAAACTCTTGAAGAAATTCACTCCAATGCTCGTGAAGCAGTTGCCAGGTTTATTAATAACGGAAAAGTTGTTATTGCTCTTGGTGGTGGGCATGATATTACCTATCCCCTTGCATCCGGTTTTCATGAAGGATTAGGCAAGAAAGATTTTGCACTTGTAAATATAGATGCTCATCTTGATGTGCGTGAAAAGAAAGAAGGCTTGCATCATTCCGGTAGCAGCTTCCGATTACTTATCGAAGAGAAGATCTTACTCGGAAAACACTTTGCTGAGTTCGGCATTCAGCAATTCGCATTTTCTGAAAGTCATCTGAAGTGGTTAAAGAAGCAAGGCGCGAATGTGCTTTTTTATGAAGATCTTTCTCAGAAAGATATTGCAAATAATTTTCGCATTCTGCAATCGGATGAACTTCCGTTCTATCTTTCTTTTGATATTGATTCTATCCGTTCAAGCGATGCGCCCGGCTCCAGCGCACCATCTCCTATAGGTTTTCGCTCTGAAGATGCACTTGCTATTTGCTTTGAAGCAGGAAGGCATGATACTACCCGAATGCTCGACATCGCTGAAGTCAATCCCCTCTTTGATCGCGATAGCCGCACCTCAAAACTCGCCGCAAGGATGATTGCCTGGTTTTTACTGGGATTGACAGAGCGAGGGTGATTATGATATTGGTCTGTCTTCCAAGAACTGATGGAACAAAACATAATTTCTCCCCTGTTATTATGGTATCACATATAGTACCACATGTACAGAATCGTTTTTGATACTAATGTCTTGATAGCAGGCTTGCATTCCCAGTTAGGTGCATCATTTCGCCTGCTCCAATTGCTCGGCACAAAGGAATTCGAGTTTGTAATATCAGTGCCGTTAGTGCTGGAATACGAGGCAGTTGCAAAACGAATGAAGAAGTCACTCGGACTTGCGATCGGTGATATTGATGATATTATTGACTACATCTGTTCAGTGGGCCTTCCAAAGGAAATATACTATCTTTGGAGACCACATTTGACCGATCCAAAAGACGATATGGTATTGGAACTTGCCGTGAATGCTGAAGTAAATTTTATCATCACGCATAATATCAAAGATTTTTCCGGTATTCACAGGTTCGGGATTCAAGCAGTGACACCCGGTCAGTTTTTAAAACTACTTAAGGAGAAAATATGAGCGCAATTAGTTTGAGACTTCCAGAATCACTCCATAACTCGGCACGGTTACTTGCCGAAGAGGAAGATATTTCCCTCAACCAACTTATCACTGTAGCGCTTGCCGAGAAGATCTCCGCATTAAAAACAGAGACCTACTTATCAGAACGCGCCGCAAGAGGAACACGAAATAAATTCGAAAGAGCGCTTCGCAAGATAGCGAAAGTAAAACCTGTTAAAGGCGACGAATTTTAATCCCTCTCTGGTCACGATAGCTGCGCCTCAAAACTCGCCGCAAGAATGATCGCCTGATTTTTACTGGGGTTGACGGAGAGAGGGTAATTAGAAAGAAAAAAGTCTTACTCCGATTTCTGCGAATGGAAATAAACTATATTCACTTCTAAAAAAGAACACTGCTCCTACGCCCCAAAAAAAAGGAGATCGAGAGGCATCAATATTAAATGACTGAAAAAAAAATGATAGGGTACTATAATCAACTACTTTCCAAATGCTATGAGAATATGATAGAATAGTATAACGAAAGCCAAGATTCGATGATGAATTTTCTTCTCCAACCCTA
>JBBQWV010000031.1:0-11576 GCA_038210275.1 Kapaibacterium sp. (SeqCode)
TTTAAAAAACCCCCCATTTTCCGTTTGTCTTACCCCCCTGGGGGGGGCACATTTCCCCCCCCCTACCCCTCGGGGTCACAAATCGCCCACCCCACTGGAGACTCATCCTCTGAAATTTCACGTACTGCCTCAGCCCGCACAAGTTCACTAAGCACTTCGAACTGCGTATCAGGTGATGGGATAACTCCAAAATCAACTGCTGCCTGAACAGCACAACGTGCTCCATTACCGCAGAGCGCGCCGAAGCTTCCATCGGGATTATAAAAATTCATCATGAAAGGTGCTTTAGCACTTCGCGCAACAACGATCATGCCATCGGAGCCGATAGGACCTTTGCGATTAGCAACCGTCTGCGCCAATGCCTTCAGCTTCACTTTGCCGAACACAGTAGGATTAGTAAACGCATCAATGATAACAAATAAGTTACCAGCACCGGAATATAATGTGAATGGAATTTGCGGCATAGATTAAGATTTTGGTAATTTCCGTTGACGAAGATTTCCCCGCTCAATCACAGTAAAATTTCCGTTAAATACAATCTCCGATTGCTCCAAATACTTTTGTAAAAGTTGTGCAGGTTCAGTCGGAGTAAATGGATCAAACCGAAAATAGATTACACCAATAGGCACCGGCATTTTACGATGGTAAATCAGTTCTCCATAATCTCTGTCGAATGTTAATATAACTGCTTGTATTTCGCGGGCAAGACTTAAAACGAAAGGATCATCTTTCCCCCGATGTTTTTCTTGAATCGAATAAACATCGTAGCCGCTTTCACGAAGCATTATAACGGAATCTTTGGGAATATTTTCGTTGGCGAGAAAGCGCACTTACGCATTTGCATGAAGTGAATAGATAGATTCGTCTTCAACGCATTCTGCTGCATAAGCAAAAACGGCGCGGAGACTTTCCGAAGTAAGTGAGGGGTAATTATCAAGTATCTGCTGCTCTGACCAACCCGTTGCCAAAAGACGCATAATAAATTCAACAGCAAGCCGTGTATCGCGTACGACAGGTTTGCCCGCAAGCACACCGGGATCTGAATGAATATATGTTTCCCACTTCATAATTATTCTAACAATTTTTTCAGAGATTGAATTCGGACTCAGGTATTAATACTCAATCATACCATAAAAAAAGGGCAGCCCTTGCAGGCTGCCCTCGTAATCAACGATGATTAAGTAATTGCTTACTTGGTCAACGTGATTTTCATATCATTTGAATGCTGACCGTCAACCATGAGCGTTGCGATGTATGTACCTGCGGCAATATTTGCTTCAGGCTTCCAGTTGACCGAGTAATCACCCGATGACTGATAGCTATTTGCAAGTGTTGCTACCTGGCGACCGTTCATATCAAAAAGAACGATGCTGATCTCGCCGCCATCGGAGAGATGGTAGTTCATTGTTGTGCCACCGGTTGCTACAGGGTTCGGATAGTTCGAACTGCTGAAGAAGTTGCGCGGTGCGCGAATGTTAATTCCATTCACCTGATGTACACCGGCAGTAGTGGTGCCACTACGCAATCCATCAGAGCCTCTGTGCGGATATGCAAGGTAAGGCCATTGTGTGCGGAAAGCAACGTCG
This sequence comes from Kapaibacterium sp. (SeqCode), assembly GCA_038210275.1. Classification (GTDB taxonomy): domain Bacteria; phylum Bacteroidota; class Ignavibacteria; order Palsa-1295; family Palsa-1295; genus PALSA-1296. The sequence goes on from JBBQWV010000031.1 coordinate 1,587, forward strand.
TTCTTTTGGACGCCAGCATTCCACGTCAGCTTCTTAAGCAATTGGCTCCCTGGTGCGAGTGAGTTGCCGTCATCTGTTGTGACGCCAATCGCATTCAAGACGAGTCCGCCGACTGCCTGCATTTCGATGCGTGTTACATCGTCCTCAAGTCTGCGTCCATTCGGGAAGCCATCCATGTTCGGGATGTTCTCGAGCGTGGCAGAAGTATTGTAAGGAGCAACGGTCAAACCGATAGCTGCAGCTTGGATCAGACCCTCAGAGCTGAAGAATTGATTATCACGAGCCGTTACCGGTACTGCCATGTTCAAGCGAAGCATATCGCCAAGAGTCGGCAGGAAGTTGTTGATAAAAGGTTTTCCAGCGCTAAGCGGTCCGCTTGGTTTGCCGGTAGCTAACTGATATGGTATTAAATTCGGTACTCCCGTATAGAATATCGGAAGAATATCAACCGAACGAGGAGCGCCTTTTTGTAAAAGGATAGTTCCGAATGCTGCATCATCAAGCGCTGTGCCTGCAACTGCTGCTGATCCGTGAAGAGGGTACAACCCGTCTTTAGTATTACGGAAATCAAATCCCTTTCCAGGAACTCCACCGCCAAGTGAGTTAGTATCCAGGCGGAGATCAAGCAATGTACCCACAGCGTCACCGTACGCACCATTACCTACATATAATGCAAGTTCAGGATTTGTGAAATTCGATGCAGATGCTAAGTCATTATAAGGCGAACTCGCATTCCACTTATCTTTCATGCCGATCGGAATGATGGCTTCATTGGTAAGCGGCATACCGAGGCGTGATACTTGGACGAATGGACCTGATACACCCGGCTTGTTGCCATCGGTGCTCAATGTAGTGATCTGCGGACGTGATGCCGATGCCCATACTCCGATGACGAAATCGCCATCAAGAATATTTTTAGCTAAAGCAACAGCGTGATGATCTTTTTGAAGCATGCTGATCGGGATCTTCATACAGATCGCATGGCAATTGAATCCTCTGAGAGCATCAATTGTGCTGTCTTTTCTGAAGTTACCGAGATCGAAGATTCCGGCAAGATCAACGAAGAATGGATCGTCAACCGGTCCACAGAATACTGTCTCACCCGTTGAGCCAGTTGTGATAGCACCGTTCCAGATATCTTCATATTTCTTACCTAAACCAACGCCAGCATCAATGGAGCGAGGTCCGATATTTGTCGGAGGCACAACGCCATTAGTAACAACTGTCGTCCAACTCGCTCCGCCATCAACGCTCTTCTCGCATATATATGTCGTCTTCAGATTTTGTTGTCCGAGACGAATGTTGAAGAATGTTGTCGGATCTTGGTTCGTATTGGTAAATGTAAAACGATAGGTGATATCATCTCCATTACCGGGTCCGGTTTTTGCTGCCTGATTACGGATATGGATCTCGTAATGGATATTCTCTCCGAAATTGAAGTAGTTTGGTCCACCTTCAGGTAATTCGAAAGGAATATAGTTTGCGATGATCGTAATGGTATTCTGATCGTCAAGCGTTGGGCCTGGCGAGCGGAAAACGTAGAGATCAGTATTATCCGCAAGCGGATCGTTACTGATAAGTGGTGCTTCCCTATGGCTTGAAGCCAATGCCGTTAGTGAGCTTGTCAAAACAAGCGCCATTACAGCCAAGAAAGATAGTATGCGTTTCGTATTCATGAGTATGTTTGTTATGTGAAAAATAAATAGTTCATATCGTGGTTTTCAAAAATGAACTGCATCTAATACAAGTGGATCGGGGAAGTGGATGTTGATATTCGGTGATTAATGAGATTATAAGAAATTTTATACTATAGAAAAAAAGCCATCACGCTGAAACGTGATGGCTTTTAGTAAAACGGTACTGATAAATTAGTTGTACCTGATCTCGTTAGGTATGAGCATCTTCAGCAGAAGCTCACATCCGCCTTCGCTATAGACCGGGTCGGGTTCATTTCCTTCAAGACCTGCGATAAAGTCCCCGGCAGTGAGTTTATGGCCATCCGCCCAAAAATCACCGGATAAAACAAGACATTCTTCAGTGCCCAAGCGGCGGTGAGATGGAAGCGATGCACCCGGAGCAAATCGTGCGATAAGCATCGTGCGATCATCTTCACTTTTATAGAGAATCTTAAATTCAATTCCTGGGATATTGGTGTCTACCCATTTTGCATCTCCGGCGCGGAGAATAAATGCTTCAGGGTCGAAATCATCAGCCATAGAAACCTTCTCTGTCACTTGGTCGAGTAATTTCTTTTTGATCTGTTTGCTTGGCCGCGGCATATCCTTCGATAAATGCTCATACATAGCAGTCAATGCCTCGTTCGCCTCTTTGAGTTCAGGATGATCCGCTGTGGATTTGGCAAGTGAATGCTCGAATGCCACCTCTTCATCGGGTGTCATCATCCCTAACTCGTAGCGCTGGACTTCGAACGGCGTATCCTTAATATTCTCACTCTCACTTTTATTCATATCTGGGGGATATTATTTACCTTAATAATAATACAAGCGAAATCCCAACTTGGATTTTTGGGAGGTATCATCTCACGTAAATTCACTCTTTAAAAATCCTAACGAATGTCGCAGCGCCAGTAATCCATTACGGATTCTTGTCTTGACTGTTCCCAGTGGCAACTTCAAAAGATCGGATATTTCCGAATGCGAATAGCCTTGGAAGAACGCCATATCCAAGAGGACAACTTGATCTTTCGGTAGATCCTGCATTGCCTCACCGATCATCTTCATTCTTTCTGAACTTATGGTTTGCGCCATCAGTGAATCATCAATCAGTTCACTCCCTAATGCCACGCCGCTATCTTCATCGGGTATTGGCACTTCCGATTTTTTTGCCTGGTGTCGGCGGGAGCGGATGAGATTGATCGCACGGTTATGGGCAATGCGGACAAGCCAGTTTTTGGGCGAACCGAGCTGCTCATTATAGGTCGAGACTTTCCGCCAAACCTGAATAAATACTTCCTGCAGAATATCTTCGGCATCGTCAGTATCACCCAAAAGCCGGAGCAATGCGCCGTAGATCAGCTTCGAATGGCGGTCATAAAAATCCGAAAGGGCGCTTGAATCGCCTCCGGAAATCAGTTGTAGAAGTTCTTGGTCGGTTTGCTTCATTGAATATATGCAAAAATACGTTGTTTTTGCCCTCAGAGTTCCAAGTAGAAACTTCTTAGCAAAAACGAAACTCTGTCGGAGCAAGCAAAGTATAGTGCATATTTGTACACATGAAGACAGCAATTATCATCCCATCGCGACTCGGCTCGGCACGTTTGCCGAGGAAACCGCTGCATATTATCGCCGGAATGTCGCTCATTGAGCGCGTGTATCGGCAATGCAAACTGGCAAAAGGAATTGATTTCGTCCTCGTCGCAACCGATAGCGATGAGATCGCCGCGCACGTCAATAGCTTCGGCGGTGGAGCAGTGATGACGCCGGAAGATTGCCAGAATGGCAGTGAGCGCGTTGCCTACGCTGCGAGACATCTCTCCGATGATTTCGATATTGTTATCAATGTGCAAGGCGATGAACCGCTTATTGAGCCATCGGTGATTGAACGATTGGCAAGTGCTTTTGAAAATAGCGAAGTGATGATCGCAACCCCGATCACACAGTTGCACGAAAAGAGCGATATTGATAATCCGAATATCGTGAAGGTTGTCACTGATGTAGATGATAACATCCTTTATTTTTCTCGCGCGACTATTCCACATCAGCGCGAGAAAGAAGATCCAGGAAATATTTATTGGAAGCATATAGGGCTTTATGCTTTTAGGCCTTCAGTTTTGCAAGAACTTCGTCTTCTTCCAAAAACTGAATTAGAAGAAATCGAAAAACTCGAACAGCTTCGCTGGCTCTATCACGGATACAAGATAAGAGCGATCCGTGTTGAGAATGCTTCAATAGAAGTCAACACCGAAGAAGATGTAAAAAAAGTTGAAGAGATATTAAGCAGACAATGACTATAGAAGACGCACGCAAGCAATTCCCTCATACATGGACGGACATGATCTATCTGAATCATGCGGCTATAAGCCCGATGACATTTCGTGTCCGCGATGCTGTTGATAAATATCTGGAACGGCGAGCGCTGAAAGGAATTGAATCCTATCCCTGGGCAAATAAAATTGCATTCGAAACAAAAGGGATGATCGCTGACCTGTTGCATACGAAATCAGAACGCATTGCTTTTACACTGAACACTGCCGAAGGAGTTAGCCTTCTTGCATCAGGAATACATTGGGAAGCTGGAGATAGAATTCTTCTCTATAAATATGAGTATCCCGCAAATGTCTATCCGTATTTAAATCAACGCCGGCATGGAGTCGAAATAGGTTTCATGGACGCTGAGGATCATAGAATTACACTTGATGTCATAAAAAAATATGTAACTCCCCAGACAAAACTTATTGCTCTGAGCTTCGTGCAATTCTTGACGGGCTTCCGTGCTGATGTTGAAGCGATCGGAAAATTTTGCCGCGAGAAAAATATAATTTTTGCGGTAGATGCGATTCAGGGTCTGCCGCACTCATTTATTGATGTTGAAAAATCTTACATAGATTTTCTTGCCGCAGGATCGCATAAGTGGCTGATGGGTACGGAAGGCACAGCATTTGTTTATATCAGCAAGCGAGCGCAAGAGCTTATTAATCAATCATCAATGGGCGCAGCAAGCGTTGACAACCCTTTCAATTTTTTTGATTTCGATACCGATAGACTTCGTGACGATGCCAGTAGATACGAGAACGGCACGCAGAATTTTCCGGGGATCGCTGCGCTGAATGCGGCAATGAAATTTCACCGAGAGTTCGGATTTGCGGAGATCGAGAAGCGCGTTCTGGAAAATAGCGCATACGTCATCTCTCGCTTCAAAGCGCATGGAGTAAAAGTATTAACTCCTGAAAATCCTTCTGAAAGGGGAGGTATTATCAGCGTTGAAATAGAAAACCCCGAAGAGGTGTTACAGCGCCTGCTAAAGAAGAACATCGTCATTGCTGTACGAGGCGGGAAACTGCGGCTTTCGCCGCATTTCTATAACACCGAAGAAGAACTTCGCACGGCGATGAATGTGATATTTGAATGATGAAACTAGAGTCATTGCGAGGAGTTCGCTTGCGAACGACGAAGCAATCCCCAAATTTTGGCAGACTCTATGGAGCTACAAACTATTAGGGGATTGCTTCGTCGGACTAAAGTCCTTCTCGCAATGACACAGTAAGAAAGAGAATTTATGCTCAACAGTAAAAAAATAATTTACGGCATCACCGGCTCCATCGCTGCGGCGAAGGCGCCGATCATTGCGCGCGAACTTGTTCGCGCTGGAGCCGATGTACATTGTGCATTAACAAACTCCGCACAAAAATTTACAACAGCATACAGTCTTTCTATTCTCACCGGTAACCAAGCCGTCACCGATATTTTTCCCGCATCAGGGAAAGGCACATGGCATGTGCATCTGGGTAGGTCAGCGCAGGCAATGCTGATCGCGCCATGCTCGGCTTCGACACTTGGGAAATTGCGCCGTGGTATTTATGATAATCCTGTTCTTCTGCTTGCATCATCACTCGGACATACAGCACAACTAATCATTGCTCCCGCAATGGATGAAGAAATGTGGTTGCAGCCAGCAGTGCAGGAAAATATCGAATGGCTGAAAGCGAAAGGTGTAAAATTTATTGAACCCGTAAAAGGAAACCTTGCAAGTGGAATAGTCGGCATGGGAAGAATGCCGGAGGCTGATGATGTTGTTAAGCAATTCCAACAACTTCTGGTAACCACACAGCCATCTCATGGTTTTATAGATCAAACTCAGCTTCCGCTTTCCGGAAAACATATTCTCATTACCGGCGGACCAACTTATGAGCCGATCGATCCTGTCCGTTTTATCGGCAATCGCTCCAGCGGAAAAATGGGTGCGGCGCTTGCAGCAGAAGCTGCAAATTTTTTTGGAGCCGATGTAACGCTTATTATGGGACCGTCATCAATTGCAACGCCTTCATCCGTGAATCGCATTAATGTTGAAACAGCCGACCAGATGCGCGATGAAGTGCTTGCGCAATTACCGGGGCATGACATCTTGATTATGAGCGCAGCCGTCAGCGATTTCCGCGCAAGTGATCCTTCGAAAGGAAAAATAAAAAAGACGAATAAGAAAAAGTGGTCGCTCGATCTTTCACCAACGCAGGATATTTTGAAAGAAGTAATGCATGAGCGCAAAGCTAAGCAAAGAATTATCGGGTTCGCACTTGAAGGCGGCGAAGATGCAACGTCTTATGCAAAAGGAAAACTCGAAGAAAAAAATCTGGATATGATCGTACTTAATCGTTTCGATGAAATGGGCGCAGGATTCAGTACCGATACGAATCGTATTACGATTTTCCGCAAGGACGGATTAAAAAAAGAAATTCCGCTCGTCACAAAAACCGAATGCGCCCGCATCATTCTTTCACTAATCGCAGAGATGGAATAATGGCTGAGCGCACAGTGCATGATATTATTGCGGATGTGGAGTCATGGGCACGCGATAGGGTGCTTAATGGAGAAGAGACGATCTATCTTTCGGGAAACGTGGATCGTGATTCGCGAATCGTGATTCGTGGAGAAGAAAATAAATCAGAAGAAATGAAAACTAAAAAAGTCGTTACGAAATCGCTTCTGCCAAAAGTCGTTGAACCCACCACTTCAGTAGCGCGGACTTCAGTCCGCGCGGACGGACTAAAGTCCGTCCCACTAATCTCCGAATCCTCGAAACCCGAATCAGACGATTGGAAAAAAGCTCAAGATCTTCCAACCTTGCAATCGATGATCTCCGGCTGCACCAAATGCGAACTTTACAAGACTCGCACAAATTTTGTGTTCGGAGTCGGTAATCCGAATGCGAAAGTGATGGTTATCGGCGAAGCGCCGGGGAAAGATGAGGACGAACAGGGGGAGCCTTTTGTTGGCAGAGCAGGGCAATTATTAAATAAGATGCTTATCGCCATTAATTTTCCACGCGAAGAAGTGTTTATCGCGAACATCATAAAATCGCGTCCGCCGGGAAACCGCGATCCTAAGCCTGAAGAAATTGCAGCCTGCGAACCTTATCTCTGGAAACAGATCGAATTAATAAAACCGAAGATGATCCTTTGTGTCGGGCGCGTAGCCGGAAATAATTTACTGAAGCTCGAAAGCGATTCGCTTGCGGCAATGCGCGGCAAAGCATACGATTTCATGGGCGCGAAAGTTATGGTCACCTACCATCCTGCCGCGCTGCTCCGCAACCCCAACTGGAAAGCCGGTGCCTGGGAAGACCTTCAGAAATTCAGGAAGATGTATGACGAGATGGAAGGCACTGCCGTGTGAGGAACATGTAAGTGAAGCTTTTGTTATAGAATATATGGAACATTATAATATAATCGTTGAGAAACATCCGGAAGGATTTGTTGCATATCCTTTGGGATTGAATGGAGTCGTTGTCGGTGAAGGTGATTCGTATGAGGAAGCTCTTGCCGATGTACATTCTGCAATTAAATTCCATATAGAGACATTCGGGAACGAAGCCTTTCAAACAGAGTCTCCTGTCTTAGAAGCCTATCTTGTTGAAGCATAAAAATGCCGCTGGATAAATTTCCTGCCGATGCGCCGAAAGCGAAAGTTATATAAGCACTACAAAATTCAGGATTTGTTATCGTACGTGAACGCGAACACATTGCCATGGTCAAGATCAATGAAGACGGTACACGAATCCCGCTAACACTTCCGAACCATCCAAAAATCAAGGGACCGACACTTAGAACGATCTGTAGCCAGTCGCAGATATCAAGGAAAGAATTCCTATCTGCATATGAAAAAGTATGAGTGTCGCTGCCGTTTAAATATAAAAATGTTTTGAGACAAAAGTTTTACGCATTGCGTTATGAACTCCATGAGACCTGATTTAGGGGATATTACCAGATTCGGTGCACGCATCGCAGAGCAATTTGCTCCGGAGAAAATTATTCTCTTCGGCTCCTACGCTTACGGCGAACCGACGAATGATTCAGATGTTGATCTTTTAGTAATCATGCCTTATAACGGCAGTGCCAGAGAAAAAGCATTTGAGATACGCTCTGCATTCTCGCGTGAATTCCCTCTCGATCTTATTGTTCGTTCAAAGGAAGAACTCCAAATACGTCTCGGCATGAATGACTACTTCCTCAAAGAAATCACCGAGCGCGGAAGAGTGATCTATGAAAGAGGAAACTGAGGAATGGCTTAAACGTGCCGAAGATGATATTCGCGTCGCAAAACGTGAAGCGCGAGTGATTGATGAGCCAAGTTATTCGGCAGTCTGCTTTCATGCACAGCAAGCGACTGAAAAATTTCTGAAAGCTTTCTTACAAGCTAATGAAATTCCGATCACCAAAACCCATGATCTTGTTTATCTGCTTGAACTGATAATCCCTATTAAACCACTATGGTCAGTTTATCGCGATGGTTTGGAAAGACTTAATGGGTATGCCGTTGATAGCAGATATCCGGGTACTGAAGTTGTTAAAGAAGAAGCTGATTATGCCGTAAAACTTGCTTCTGAAATGCGAGATGTCATTAGGAAAGAGATAAATTAATAATTTCCGAATAGATAGCTGATCCCTGCAAAGAGTGTATAACTACGTTTCAAGCCGTCCGAATTTTCTCCTCGTTTTAGGAATGGAATAGCTGCTCCGAAAAGAATACCGGTGTTCCTTGCAAAATAATATTTCCCAGAAATTCTCAGATCGAGTTGAAGAAAATCTGAACTCGGTATTTGGTAGCTTCCATAAACGGTATCAATAGGGTCGGGAGATGTTTCGCTTGTGACGATAAACGGTCCTTGAAAATATTTTGTGGATTTTATTAATCTCTTTATCGCAAATAATTCAACTTGATAATCAAAATTCTTAATCGCATTGAAATAACTGACTTTTGCCGCAAGATCAGGTCCTCTTCTGATGGAATCAAAACTATTTGAAGCGATACCAAAAGGTATTTGTGCGCCAAGCCAAAACCTCCAATATGTAGCAGTATAATCATCGTTTGATATATAGGGTGCAGGGATATATGAAATTCCAAGCATGAGATCATTTGATCCCAATCCGGGCTGATATCGAAGTGGAAGTTGATTCATATTGACTGCACCTGTTGCGAGTTTGAATCCGGCATCAAGTTGAAGTGTTGCTCTTAGAGGACGCCAGATTGATTCATAATTGTTCTCATCAGAAGGTGCATAATAATTGTCAGTCATCGGCGTCCTTTCTGTGACTCTGGAAAAAAGTAATGTGGTGGTATTAATAATAAGGTCGCCTATTCCTTGTTCGCTTCCCGAAAAATTTGTATTGCTAAAGATCTTTTTTGTAAAAGGCAAAGACACACCAATTCCTATTGTGGAGTTTAACTGATAGTTGAGGGCAAGCCTCAAGTCATTGATAAAAATATTATCCAGCTTTCCGCTGTACCCATAGTCATACTCAAGTCCACAAAAAAGAGAATGTCTTGCGTTGTTATGGTTTTCGACTGAGCAAACACCAGCATCCGAGCATTGGCTCAGAAGCGGACGGGCAAACCCGATCCAGAAGAGAAGAAAAAAAACATTTCGTGTTTTCATAGAGTGATAAGATAACAGTCATCGGGTTCGGAAAAATTCTTCAATGTGAATCTTGTCAGAATATTAAAATCAAATGGATTCTCTTATTGCCTGAATGCCGAGATGTTGTTAGTCGTTAGTCTTTAGCAGAAAACGATCATTAGTGGGGCGGACTTTAGTCCGCCCTTTTTTTATTGATATCCCTTGAACACCCGACCGCCATTTTCCCAATGGGCACCTACTCCCACATTTCACCCTCAAAAAAATCTTTGGCGATTCCAGCCTGATTTCGCCGATTTTGAAAATAGTTTGGTTTGGGCACCTTGACAAAAGCATATTTCGTTCGTATATTTGCATTACAAACTTCGACATTATGTATTTTATAGCGAAATAACCTACGAT
>JBBQWV010000032.1:0-11451 GCA_038210275.1 Kapaibacterium sp. (SeqCode)
TAGGGTTGGAGAAGAAAATTCATCATCGAATCTTGGCTTTCGTTATACTATTCTATCATATTCTCATAGCATTTGGAAAGTAGTTGATTATAGTACCCTATCATTTTTTTTTCAGTCATTTAATATTGATGCCTCTCGATCCCCTTTTTTTTGGGGTGTAGGAGCAGTGTTCTATTTTAGAAGTGAATATAGTTTATTTCCATTCGCAGAAATCGGAGTAAGACTTTTTTCTTTCTAATTATCCTTACTCCCTCAGCCTCAGCAAAAAGCCAGACGATCACTTTCTTTTCAAAACTTTTTTCAATGCCTTCGCAACTGTTTTTTTCAAGTATAGGAAGAGCAGCTTCCATTGTGTTTTGCCAATGAGGCTGTCGAATTCTAAGAGGAAGTGCAGATCACGGATGTCTTCATCGGTCATCGGCAGGGCGATGGTCGAATGTGGCTTGCTTTCGGAACCGGTTGCTTCGGGAGTATCATCGCCGGCAAGATTCATTGCACTTTCTAAGAGTTTGCGGAGACGTTCATCAAGTGCTTCAAGACGCTTGCGAAGTTCAGGATCGGTTTCGTACTTCAAAAGAAAATTCACATGATCGTGCATGATGGCGATCTTCTTTGTCATTTCCGGTGTAAAGAATTGCTGCGCATCTTCTTCAAGAGAGGCGATGAGTACTTCCAGATCATCTATCTCACCTCCACCAGCCAAGAAAATACTTAAGTCATCGATATCAGGAATTTCGACATAGACTTCGGAGATGCGTTCGAGTTCATGTCCATATTGCTCATGAAATTCTTTTGCGAACTTTGATTTCTTTTCTGCGATCTGCGACCGAACATATCTCAGCGACTGCTCATACTGATGATGCTTATCATGTGCCTGAGAATGCTCCAAGCCGCGAGCAAGTTCATGCTCCTGATTTAAAAGATCTTGCAATAATTTTGTATTGCCCACCTTTCCCGATCTGATAAGATCATCTATCATCCTATCGGATGCGAAGATCTGCGAATGTCCGATCTTTATGGTATGAATTTTTATATTCTCATCCATCTTCGAACGGATCAAATCTTCATCTATCGAAACGGCACCATCGGTAATGACAAGAATTTCCGCACCCGATAGGTGCTCCATTGTTGCGATCTCATCGAGTGCAGTGACCAAAGCTTTTTGCAAAACTGTGCCGTTGCCAAGATGCGTGATGCGAAGAATGTAGCGAATAAGTGAAGCATAACTTTCCGGATCAATTGCCGAATGCATCTCGCCAACATGATCGTCGAACGTCCGCAAGCTGATAAAGCCCATATCGGCTTTATTGCTTTTTAAGAAATGAATGAGGATCGCCTGTGCAAGATGAATCCGGTGATGCGTCTGCATCGAAGACGATGTATCAAAAAGCACGAAGACCTTTTGCTTGCGGCTATCGAAAGAAAAACTTTCACCGATCTCCTGAATCGGTAATATCTTCGGCATTTTCGAAACCGGCATCCAGAGCATTCGCTCCGCTAAACGTTGATCGAAGACAGAATCGGGCAGTGCGAATTGCCAGGAATAAATCCGCGCAACATCGCGGCGATTGCGGATAAAATCCGCTTCGTATTCTTCACCGGTTATCACTTCCGGTGAAAAGAGTGCGACTTCTTCGCTTAACTTCGTCTGATCTAATGTCGGAAGTCGTAGCGCGGAAGTTAGTCTCTTGCTCAGTTCACTATCCTCAACTTCAAGGACACGTCCTATCTCAAAGACGGCAGTGAACTCCTTTGGAAGATGGTCATAGATATGCCCCAGGAATCCGAATTCCTCCATTCTCTGGAAAAATGAGCGCTCTGATGACATAGCAATTACGAATTACGAATGAGAAATTACGAATGTCCTGATTCAAATATAAGAGGAAATTTGGTTGGGCACCCAATAAAGAATATAATCGTCAACCCAAAGGAATGTCGTTGTGCACTATTTTCAGTGCTGTCGCGTTACTTTGAAGTCTTAACTTGCTCATACTGCTTCTATAAATATGAAATCATCATCCAAGTATTTTTTTGCGTGCATTTTATTTGCAATGTTCTTTGTCGGATGCGCATATAATCCAGGACCGAACCTCAACGCGCCGGGTAAGACTGTTCCTGCAAAACCGGGCAGCACCTATACGTTCAAGAATGTCCAAACCGATACAACAGGGAAGGCAATTGATTCAACTCTCTATTACTCAAAAGACTCCATTGCTGAAGTTGGCATTACTTATAATCTTAAAACCAACGTTACACATATTGTCAGTGTCGATCCTGTTTCAGGATTTTCTTATGGTGATACCTATATAAATTATGAAACGAACGGTGACATTTCAATCTACAGCGGAGCTTCGGGAAGTTTCGGTGGGGTTACTCTGCCGCCGTGGCGTACGTATGCAGTCCAATCTCATACTACTGCAGGTGCAAAGTTTGCCGATACCACAGTAACATTGCCGCAAATTCCTATACCGGTACATATAACAGCGTTTGATACCTTGTCGTATGTAAATAGTGGAACCTACGCAAATGGCACGAACAATATTCCGGTATTCAATATGCGTGATGTTCTAACAGAGAATGGCTCTGCACTCATCCTGAGCCTTACCCTTCATACCGTATCCCATCTCGCTTTTGCGCCATCACTGGGATATGTTGTCTCACAGATAACCGACCCCACAATAAGTCCCAATACTACGTACATTCCTTCGTTCGGCGGTTCGGAGATGACACTTACAGGATATATCCTTAAATAAAAAAAAGGTAAAGTTACTCTGTACTTTCAAAGTTTGTATAACATTTTATTTCCCATGAAAATTTTTACGGCATCACGCCTCGCTCAGATATTTACTCTTGTTGTAGCTCTTTCGTGCTGCACGAGTATTTCTGTACAAGCCGGAAGTGGGAAGTGGCAGTCTGCTGCTACATTGCCACTTTTATCAAGTGGACATCTGCTCTTTGCTGATAGTTTGCTTGGTTATTACATCGGGCAGGATACAGGCTATGTCACAAAAGATGGCGCGAAGTCATGGGCGCAGATGACTTTTCCCTCTGAAGCCCGCCCCAATCCAAGTTTCATTTATGCTCCGGACAATAACACTGCGATCTTATATCAAAATGGGGTTGATGCTAATAACGTAAGCTTTCCCGGGATAATTAAGACTACCGATCAGGGATTAACCTGGAAACTTATTGCAACTGAGACAGCTCGATTCCCACAGAATGTAAAAGCTTTTACGATGTGGTCTGTCAATGATGGATTTCGAATTTGGATCGATAACGTTTCTCAGAAAGATTCTTGTAAAGTCACGCATGATGGCGGAATAACTTGGAATGAAAAACGAGGCGATGCAACGTTAGAAAAATATATCAGCAAGTTTACAGGATCCGGAAAACTAAATATTAAGACTGCTTGGAGTGATTCACTGCATGGTGCTATTTCAGTGTATGTGGGTGCGGCAAGTTCTTCTACAGCATATCCAGTGGTCACTACGAGTGATGGCGGAAGGACGTGGATAGAGACATATCCAAAGTTCAATGGTGATGCAACGATTCCTCATAGCTATGTCTATACGTTCCCAAATTCCAAGACTCTCTGGTGTCTGCCTTCAGTACTTACAAAAATTGAGTACTATCTTTATTATTCATTAGATTTCGGCAACACGTGGAATACGACAACACCTTTCAAGAGAAATGAACTCTTTGCTTATACGAAAGCCGGCATTCTGGAACTTGCTCCTGTCTCTCCGACTTCAAGTTGGGCAGTGCTGGCAAGCGATACAGAGCATCCTGATCTGACTAAATTTATTGCACGACATGATCTCAATACCGGATGGGTCAGAGATACCGCATTTAATTACGGTGGTGGTAAGTTTGGGTTTTCATTCAACTCAATGGAGATTCAGTTTACCGATCCTGCTCACGGATGGGCTTGGGCAACTGCCTCGGCTTTCGTTGATGATGGTATGGGGGGGAAGAAGCAAGTATACATCGATAGCCTTTTTCTGTTCCGGTTTAATGATGGCGCGCCGACAAAAGGAGTTGCTCAATCCTCCAAGAAACCTGCTCTGCGATGCTTGCCCAATCCTGCATCTTCATCTATTAAGATCGAAGGATTTGCTTCTGATGAAATAATAAAAGATTTGAGGGTTACAAATGCAATCGGAATCCAATTCTCTCCTGCAATAGGAAATATCGGCGCAGGAGCTGAACTTGATGTACGGAATCTGCCAAACGGATGTTATATCGTTAATGTCACCACATCGTTAAGAACGGAGAGTGTGCCGGTAATGGTAGTACATTAGATTGATTATACAGATTCCAGCCAAAATGCTACGAACGCTTTTTCCGTGAAAATGTTTAATTTAGCGATATTCTGGGGATGAGGTAAATATTTCTGTAAATTTGCAGAGAATACTTTCCTATTCACCTACATTTGTCTGAGTTTTTTACGAAACATTGTTATCCGCCTCGGCGGAGTATCTACTTAATGACGACACGACGGATACGTTTTATCTCACTCACATCCTTGGTATTTTGTATTGCCTTTGCGGCATCGGCTTATTCTCAAGCTGAGTCGTCGAAGCGAGTGATCGCTCGCGGGCTTGCAGATACCCATGCCGATGACCTCAAAAATCTTAACTCGGCATACGATGATGCTACACCTATTGTCAGCACTGACGAAGGTACTCTGTATTTTACCAGCTACCGCATTGCCGGCAAGCAGGTGATCTACCGCTCCAAGCGCAAATCTCTGACTGAATGGGGCGACCCCGAAATGTTTTTTGAACTTCCCGGCAAGCAAAGCGTCAGTTCGCTCTCCGTTGCTGCCGATGGCAAGACCTGCGTTCTGCAAGGCTGTAATTGTGATGACGGAATATTTAAGACCTGCGATATTTATGAAGCAACGATCGAAGATGGTCAATTGAAGAATATGCATTCTCTTGGTGAGAATATCAACTCCGAGTGGTGGGATGCACAGCCATCATTATCCTCCGATGGACAGCTCCTCTTTTTTACAAGTGATCGCAAGCACGGACACGGCAGCGCAGATATTTATATGTGCGCAAGAACAGGCGGAGGCACATGGGGTGCGCCGGTTGATCTGAGTTTTAATACGAGCGGAAAAGAAGTTTCTCCGCATATCGCTGCAGATAATCAGACGCTCTATTTTGCTGCGGATGATCTGCCCGGCGGCATGGGCGGATTTGATATTTATGTAACCTTCCGCAAAGGCGAGAACGAATGGTCGGAGCCGAAAAATTTAGGTCCGGCAGTAAATACGAAATACAATGAAATGTTTTTCTCGATCCCTCCTTCGGAAGATGCCGTCTATCTTTCGAGTGACCGTCCAGGCGGTGTAGGCAATTTTGATCTCTACCGTATCTCTCCGAATCCTATCGCGGCGAAACCAAAATTTATTTCTTTCAGAGGCTCAGTACTTGATGCTGAAAACGGACAGCCTGTTCGCTCTGAACCGACGACTACTATAGAAGTCTCCGCAACTTCAGAGAAATTAGCCAACACCGGTTCTATGCGCAATTATGCAGCAATGGCGCCGATCAGCAAGCCAATGCGCGTGGGTGCCGGAGCCGACGGATATGTATCCGGAACAATTGAAGTCCAGACACCGGGCGTTTTTGATTCAGTAGGATTTTCGCAGGATATTAAACTTGTTCCGGCAAAAGCAAAGATCGCCGGACACGTGACAAACGTATTTACCAATAAAGCACTTGCGGCGAAAGTTAATCTCGAAGAGATCGGCGGCGCGACAGTAAATGTTACGACCGATGAAGCTACCGGTTCATTCAGCTTCGATGCAAAGCCGTTCAGTAAATATAAGATCACAGCCGAGTTAAAAGATTACGAGCAGTACGAATCGCCGATTGATATCCCGCTCAAACGCGAGGCGATGATCACGGTGAATAAAGAAGTGCGTCTGACACCGACCGGGATTCCGCCTGTGATGGTGAACTTCGATTACAATAAGAGCGATCTGAAATCGAATGAATCACCGAAGATGGCGCATTTCATTCAGCAAGTGAAAGAGAATCCGAACGTGCGCATCGAAATTTCCGGACATACCGATGAGCACGGAACAGAGGAGTATAACCAAAAACTCTCGCAGCAACGTGCAAATACGGTGGTAGATTTTCTTCTTGCTCAGGGAGTCGGCAACGATCAGGTTGCCGTTGTAAAAGGTTTAGGAAAATCGGTGCCGCTTGCAAAAGGAAATACCGAGAAAGACGATGCGCTTAACCGCCGCGTGGAAGTTCGTATCATGGGTAAGCAATAATCGCCACAGAGAGAAAAATCAGAGATATGAAAAAAAATAATTTTGTTGTTGGGTTTGCTCTTATGATCCTTTTGATCGCACCGTCACTTCGGGCGCAGATCATTAGCGCAGGCGATCTGTTTGGTCCGGGTGCTCCACCGCCAATGATCGGTGTCGAACTCGGCTTCGGACAGCATACGCAGAACGGTACTTTTCAAGCGGCTTGTAAATGTACGTTCGAAAACTGTACAGGCAGTGGATTTTTAGGCGGATTGCTTTTCGAACTTCCCGTCAGCTATGAATGGACTATCGGTTTGGGAGTAAAATTAGATTTAAAATCATTAACGTGCGTAACCAATGTTCTTGATACGGCAACCATTACCTATTCTCCCGGAGATTCTGCTTCCAGCGGTTCGTTCAAATTTGAACGTGATGGAGATATCAAAGAGACTTTTCTTACCATAGCGCCTTTTGTGCGTTATGAATTCTTCCGAAACGGTCCATTCTTGCAAGCCGGTCCGGGAATCGGATTTCTGGTCTCGAGTAAATTTACTCATACCCGTGTGCTTAATAGCAGCACGATCACCCTCGATAACGGTCAGACGATCACCAATGTCCGCTTTCAGAATGGCACTCGTACGGAAACTCTCGAAGATGGCAAGATCGCAAATGCTGTTACAACTCGCATCTCCGCTTTGCTGACTGCAGGTTGGGACATAGCCATCGGCGATCATTCTGTGATCGCTCCGATGATTACCTACGATCTGCCGTTTACGAATGTCCGTCCGGATTTTGTCGGCGCTGATGGTGCAGCAAACTGGAAGATCACGAGTCTCTATATCTCTGTCGGGTTGAAATACAGGCTGGATTAGGGGGAAGAGTTCTTAGTGCTTAGTTCTTAATTAAGAACTAAAAAATCGGGAGGTTCATAATTTTCCCATGTTTTTTGTAACTTTGAACGTCTAAATCGTTCTTGCTCAATAGGGGGTAGTTCTTGCATAGGAAAGAACATTCTTAAAAATGTCATTGCGAACGCAGTGAAGCAATCTAAAATGTCAATTTTATATAGAATTTGAGCGTTTAGATTGCTTCGTCGTCCGCAAGCGGACTCCTCGCAATGACGTGCTTTCTAAATCATACTACAACTAAATAGGGGCACATTGTAGCCTTAAGATAGGTTTACAAATAGGAGTTTTGTGTCATGTTGTCATCTGTGTTTAAATATTCGCCAAAAGGTAAAATGATGAACGGCTTACGTTCCACCGGAAAGATGATCGGCAATTTTGCCGTCGTCGCATTCTTTTTTTCTGCCATTCTTTCAACCGGTTTTTTCACGTCGGAAGCGAAGGCGCAGACTACGACAAACAATCAATATATTTGGGCAGAGATTGACCCATCTAATGGCTGGGTCACTGTCCGACTTCCTCCGGGGCGGGCAACTGATCCACAGTTGTCATTTCAAAACAAGAGTTATTTTACTTGCCAGGTCGGTCCTACATACTATACGAATAATGAAGTCATTGCTCCTTTTCCTGCAAATGCAAAACGTCTGAACGACGGGGTAACAGTCAAGATCGCCGATACCCTCCGCACCACATGGGCGAATAAAAATGGCGTGGATATTATTCAAGATGTATATCCTGTTGCCTTCACCAAGAGCGGACAGATCGTCTATAAATGGAAAATTTTTAATAAAAGTGGTACTTTCGTCGGCGTGCAGTGCCAATATTTACAGGATGTTCAGATCACTGACCCTCCTTCACTGCAGCAGCCTAACTCCAATGACGGACCGATTATTCTCACCCGTTGGACGTATAAAGCTGCATGGGAGACCTTTCCTTCTAACGGACAGACTCTACCATGGTTTTACATTGGTTTTCTTTACGATTTACCAAATGCGAATTCATTTAATCCCGGATTAAGTGCTATGGGATATTTGGATTATGGTGCACCGCTAAATTTGATAAAACCTACGAGTCTTACGATTGGTGACTGGTACATTATGGCAAATACAATTTTTGGTGTTAATCCGTCATGGCCCGGCAACGGAACATCTTATGGCTCTCCCGCAGATAATGCTGTCCTTACCGTTTTTCCTCCGAATGGAGTTCAAGCAGGTAAGACGCTTGAGATCGGAAGAACGTCTTACGGAACAGGTGAGTACGAGAGGTGCGTAGGCACACTTTTCTCAGTCGTTTTTTACCCCCATCATTTTGTCTGGGACAAAACTATTCTACCTAACGGAGGTTATATACCGGACTCTATTCATATAGAAAAGTATGTTTTTAATGCCCTTAATACTGCCTCTCCGAATACGAAGATCACTCTGAATTTAAAGAATTCACTTTTCATTACTGATAGCCTTGGCAAGAAAAACATCTCGCAATCTCAGGTTCAGCCTCCGGCTCCGAGCACCGGTACATTTATTAACGCCGGCAGCGTTGGGTATTTCGATTGGTGGATTCGCGCCGATCCGAGAGTGCTCTGTAAGGCTCCGGGCACACTTCTTGATACATTGCGATTTACCGGAACGTGCGGAATCTGTCCGCCTGCATTTTTAAATTCACTAGGGGGCGATGAATGTGATCTGCCGATCTACATTGATTGTGCAGAATTAGATCAGGATGCGCCGGAATACTCTGATACATTAGCGGACGACTGCCATTCTCAAAGTGTGAATGTTCATGACTGGCGCAAGACTGATAGAGGCTTGCAAAGCATTACATGGAAGCCTCAGGCTGGGACTGATCCTACGAAGTTCACCATCACTGTTCAACCTCCAGTAGCTGCTTGTTATAATGATAAGGTGAATCATATTGTCACAGTTACAAAATCAACTTCAAATGCAGATTCAACCGTAAAGGGTTGCTTTGATTTTACTTTTACAGATTGTATAGGGCATGTAAGCTCGGAATCAGTTTGTCTGAAAGCTTGCAAGGTAGTTTCTAATCCGGATCTTCTACCCCCTTTCTTTACTCTTAATCAACGATCAGGAAGTTTTGATGGGTCAGATTGCAATAACCGACGTGACTCTTTTGTCGTCACTGATAGTACAAAGTATGATGCCGGAATTGATAGCGTAAAAGTTATTCCCGGTACAGATGATAATATGCAATTGAATCTCCTGTCATT
The DNA here is from genome assembly GCA_038210275.1 of Kapaibacterium sp. (SeqCode). Taxonomy (GTDB): domain Bacteria; phylum Bacteroidota; class Ignavibacteria; order Palsa-1295; family Palsa-1295; genus PALSA-1296. The sequence continues at coordinate 9,404 of JBBQWV010000032.1, forward strand.
CTCGAAATGTTCGCCGATCGCACATTTCAGCGTTAGCGTTCAGGATTCGATGAAGGATGGAAGTATCTGCATCCGCGCAAGTGATTGCTCACCGAAGCATAATTATACTGATACGTGTTTCCACTATTGCACGATCAAAGATACTCTTGCCCCAAGAATCACGATCACGAAAGATCCAACAAGATCGGGAAAATGGTTTGTTCAAGTGAAGGAAGACTCAGCATGGGATAGAGGTATTGATACTATTTATATCGTAGGAGCCACTCCTTCTATTACGCCGCAGTTCGTTCTAAGATCAAATTATTCGTACGGGGCACTTCAGTATGGCTTTCCTGTGGTTTCTACCGATACAACTCAGACAAGTTCATTCTGTGTCGAAGCGAAGGATCTTGCCGGAAACAGAAGCAAATCAAATATTGCTTGCGGATCGCAGGGAGTGGGAAGAGATTCACTTTGTCCGAATATTCTGATCAATCCTGATCCGAAGACAAACCCGACTTCAGTGATGGTTGATGTCAATGATATTCATTATCTTAACCCTCCGACCAATACGGATCTTTATGTATGGGATTCAGGCGTTGATTCGGTTTGGGCTGACCCAAGCAATGGAATGAGCGCACCGAGCTTGCCGATCTCTGGACTGGGACGTATGACAATACCGCCATTTAAAATATCAGTGAGCGATACGACGCAGATCGATTCTGTTGCCTGTATCACGATTCATGCCAAAGATAAAAAAGGCAATGAATGCACTGCAACGTATTGCTATCCCTATACGCCGGATAGCAAACCGCCGGTTATCACCATTCGGTATAACCCTGCAAATAAATCGCAGGTACTCGGAACTGTGACAGATAATGCAAATATATTTGATCGCGGATTAAAGTCGATCATTACATCGAATGAAATTAATCTTACGTCAATATCTCTTGGTAATCTCGCCGGAGCAAAGATCATTGATCTTGGATTGCCAACTCCGCAGATCACCAGAGCCAATCTCGATCAATCATCATCTTTGACTCTGACGGCAGTTGATCTTTGGGGTAGCACTCCGCCATATTCGGCGATCAATCATACTGCTTCGGTGGATTTCTATTTCTTCGTGCAGGATTTTGCAATGAAGAAAGCTGTTCAGCCTGATCAAGGCTCGACGTTCTACATCCCTGTTTATTTCGTTAAGAACGATAACTTCCCTGTATCGCTCAAGAGAATCACAGACTTCACCTTCAGCTTTTCGATATCAGGTGATGTAAACTCGATCACCTTCGATCATGTTGCTACTGCTGATCCTGCAACTATTGGTTGGACGCTTACTCCGACAATCAACGGAACATCTGTCACCATCACCGGCTCAATGGCTCCATCGGGTGCGCCGCTTGCTGCTGCTGTGACATCGAATACATCGGATTCACTGGTCTTGATCTATTTCAAAGCAACGAAGGATCAATCGGTGCGTCAGGCTTCGATCATTATTGATTCGATACAATTCAATAAAGGACGCGATACGCTCTATGTCGGAACCAGCGCCACAGCGCTAATGCCTGCTCCGTACGGAAATCTTTCGGGTTCAAATATCGTGATCACAGGAGCGTGCTCTCCGAAGATTACGACGGATAATCTTCATCCGACGTCGGTATCGCTTGATCCGCCGCATCCGAATCCGTTCTCGCGTACAACGACTTTTAATTACACCGTTGCCGAGGATGGACCTGTCAGATTCGCCATCTATGACGAGCTTGGCAAAGAGGTTGCACGTATCGTCAATCAAGATCAGAAGCAGGGAAGTTATACCGTAACCTTTGATGCATCAACTCTGAGCGGCGGTAGCTACGTAGCGCGTCTGCAATCGGGCAATACCGTGCTTTCCCGCAGAATCGGCGTTGAGAGATAAGGGGATGATAGGTTTGAGTTATGAGTTTTGAATTTTGAGTTAAAAACTCAAAACTCAAAACTCAAAATTCATAACTCCAACATCAGCCATTGTCCGCCCAAGGCTTTAAGTATTTTGGAGATACTGCTATGAAAAACATACTACGTTTCGCCATCCT
>JBBQWV010000033.1:0-11439 GCA_038210275.1 Kapaibacterium sp. (SeqCode)
AAATAATTCCGATAATTATATTTTTTATTAAAAAACGGCGAATCCGGCACAGAATCGCCAAATATTTTTTTGAAGAAAACCACCCTTCCCCCTCAATCCGCCCATCCGCCCATACGCCATCCCCCAAAATAGAGTACCGATAGAGTAGTAGATTTTTCCGATTCGAGGGGTAATTTTGTAGCGCGATGATTGAAGAAGATGTTTTTTCAACTCGCATTTAACAAAACATTCATTTACTTTTTGGAGGCTTCATGAAAACAAAAATAATTCTTTTAGTAATAGTATTTTGCATTGCATGTCAAGGAAAGAGCAATGCACAGATTCCACAGGTAATTGCATTAGGTGCTGGAGATTTAGTTATTAAGGATGCAATTGATCACCTTCAAGAAAAAGCAAATACTATACTAAACAATGCTGGTAATATTGGCGATAGACTGTTAAATAATGGCACCGCAGGCATTAACCTAATTATTGGAAATTTGAGGGAAGGCTTCAGAAATGATCTTGATAAAGAAATAAGTAAACTTTCAAATACAGAAAAGAATGCAATTGAGCAGGCGTATGCAACCGCAAATGCGATGATCGCTCAAATTGAAAGTGGAGTTCAAGTTAATCTTGATCAGGTTGCACAGGAGATACAAAACATAGCCAGAATTTTAGGATCAGACATAATAAATATTCAAAGAATTAAGGGTACATTGCAAAAGTATGATTCCTTAGGAAGTTATAATATGGAACTGACAGGAAGTGGATTTGATAGTGCTCAGAGTAATATTGGTACTGAAATTCATTTCTATGTTGGAGCACACGATAGAGGATCTTATACAAACGAGAGTTTCAAAACCACCATTCAAGACGATACTTACATTAAACTCTAAAATAGTTAATAAATATCTTCGTGCATCTGGTTATGTTCAAGTTTTGGATGGCGTTCTTGAAGCCAAATTTTTTGTTAAAAGATGGTTCCTCTTTATCCCTCTGGGACATTCTACTCACACAATTAGAATTCCGATAAAAGTCGTATTTATTCGAGATCAAGCTGGCATAATGAGGGTATATGTTAAAAATTCAAAGATGGGATTTGTCCATTCAAGAACTATGGAAAGAAATTTTACGACTTCGAACCATGGCGACGGTAGCTTTGGAACAGATCATTTTACCGTTTCAACTTCGGACCCAGATGAGAAATTGATAGCAAATGAAGTGTTTGGAGTAGCTACAGAGCCAAACCCACTAGGTTCTCAATTTAATACATATGGGAAATCACAACTTGATGATAGGAGTATCGATATTTTCATTGTGTCACACACTCTGCCAGTAGGGTATCTTTTCAAAATACCAGTATATAGATACAAAGAAATTGGTGTCGATTCATCTTATTTTGAAACATCACTATACTTGGGACATCCAACAGAAATCAAGGTGCCTAGAAATGCATTTGTCAAGTATTGCAGTGCAACAATTTTTACAGGTGATCTTGGCTCTGGTGCAATAGGGCAATCCCTCATTGAGGGAATTGTCAGCTGTAAGGGTACAAATGATGACAGCAATGGAGATCATATCTCAATCTATGATATCGACTGGGAAAGATTACGATCACTATTCTGAATTTTCCAAATATTTTATAGAGTTAATACATTAGAAATTATTTAAAATAAATTCTCAGACCATGCAACACGAAATCCAAAAGAAGATCGAATCTATCGTTTCATTCTTGCCGCAGATCACGGATATGCCGTTAAGTGAATTTAATGGGAAGATCCATTCGATGCTGGATGAGATGGTCTTAGAATCAAATCAATATCCGCAGCAGAGAGAATCATTCAGGAAAATGATTCTCGAAACTGCGGGTAAGGATCTGACAAAAGGCTTACTCAATAAACAAATGCGCACGAAGCCATTCGGTTATGCCGGTGACTTCCAAGTCATTGACTGGATGTACCGTCAGGTAAAACACACCGACCTCGAAGATTCCATTTGGGATGAATTCTGTAACAGGCAAGATGCAGCATTATCGGTGATAAATCGCAAAGACTACTTTGTTAAAGTATTTGGCGATCTCTGCGATGATAAAGGCGGGGCAATTTCGGTGCTCGACCTTGCCTCCGGTCCGTGCCGTGATGTTGCAGAAGCAATTGAAGCGGCAGGTGAGGTTTGCTTTGGAAGCACCATCCGATGTGTAGATATTGAACCGCATGCAATAAGCTACGCTCAAAAGGTGACACGTCCTTATGCATCAAAGATCAATTTTGAATGGGAGCTTTCAAATGTTTTTCGCATCAAATCGACTGACGAATTCGATCTTACTTGGTCGGCCGGTCTCTTCGATTACTTGAATGACCGTTTGGCGATCGCGCTTGTGAAAAAAATGTGGTCGTTGACAAAGCCAGGTGGAAAAATGATAGTCGGTAATTTTCATCCACGCAACCCGACCCGCAATTATATGGAGTGGTGTATGGACTGGGTGCTTATTCATCGCACAGAAGATGAGCTAAAGCAAATCGGCATTCAAGCCGGAATTCCGGAATCCGCCATCACCATAGATCAAGAGCCGCTCGGTGTCTGTATCTTTTTGGTGGCGAAGAAGGGTGAGTAAATTTAACTTTAAAACGAAGTCCTCAAAAATGTAGTATTTTTGAGGACTTAACTTAATTAAAAAGAGATGAGCCAAAAATTCGCAATCAGCAGAGATACCATTATTCTTATCATCGGTACTATTTGGACGATGACAGTACTTGTGATGTGGATACTCGCTTGTACAGAACCAACAAAAGTAGTACTGGTTGATGTCCCAGAAACAATAAAATATCTTGTTGTCGCTTTAACGATCGGTAAGGTCGCACCTTTAGCGATTAAAGCATACAGTGAACGACAGGGTACAATTACTATTGTAGAAAAAAAGGCAGGAAATTAGTGTCCATGTTGCTGGAATACTAAAGTACCAGTGTTTAAATTACAAAAGTTTAAGAAAATGGAGTTTGTGATCATCACCGGGAATTCCATGATCCATTATGATGACGACTTCGCTATCAGGGCTCCACAGTGAATCTAGTTCTATAACATTGCCGGGCAATGCTTGTGTATCAGAGTGTGGGTATTCATTTGCAGTAACGTTCCTAGATGTAACTTCAATATGATCCACTATACGGGGAGCAGAAGAAGGACCTTGGCTAATAGACCCACGTTGAATTCCAAAAGTTTCGGGAATGGTTATGCCTTGATAATAAACTTTGACTGTTACGTCAGTGCGGATTCCTATGTATGCAACTTTAATATGTGCCATAAGTGTAATTGTTAATAGCGATTGTTACAAAGATACGTAATTATTTTGACTGAGCTAGAAAAAATAGAAAACTCAATTCGAGCTTTAAGAAAGAACCGCATTCATGCCGATTTTCCTGACGATGGGATTATATCAGCCAATCTACTTCTAAACTCACTTTCAGAAAATATCCCGGATGCCGAATCTTCAATAGCACTATTCCTGGGTGATTGTTACGATAAAAAAGGAAATAAGGAAGAATCAAAAAAACTTTATAAAAAAGTTTTCCATGATTCTACGAGAAGAAATAATGAGGTTTACATCGCATACGCGCTATCCGAACTTGCCAAGCAGCAATTAGAATGCGGGAATTTCTTTATGGCAATTGGGGATTCGCAAAGAGCTTATGAAATTCTGGCTGCTTCACCTAAGATTGACAGCTACTTCCTCAATCTTTCATTAGTTATTCTTGCGACATCCTTAATGGCTGTGGGCGATACAGAAAGGGCGATTTTATTTTATACTAAAGGAATTCAATTAAACGAAGAGCAGAAGGATTATCATTGGCTTTTTTATATTGTCCACAATTTATCAGAGATATACCTCACGATAAGAAATTTTACCGAGTCAATATACTTTGCTGAAGAAAGTTTAAGATATGGCACATTAATGCAAAATCCCACGATGCTAACTAAAGCGCTAATGCGATTGGCATCAATAAAGATTGAGATGGAAGAGATCGAAGAAGTTAAACAAATTTTAATAAAAATTGATCAAGTTAAGTCTTCAGATCCGATACTTCAAGGTACTTTAAATATGGTCATTGGGAAAGTCAGACAAAAAGAGAAATTTCTCGATGAGGCAATTGCAGAGTATAAAAAAGCCGCTGTTATCTTTTCTCAATATGGAAAGTTAGACTTAGAAGTGAATAGTCTTATTCATCAATCCGAAGTTCTGATTTTTCAAGAAAAATTTAATGACGCTGAACAAATTTTATTAAAGTGTAGGGAGATGTCACTTCAAAGCAAAAATCTTTATGGATTACTCTCATCCAATGAGTCGCTTGCTAAGGTTTACAAGTTGTTTGGAGATCACGCAAAGGCTTTAGATTATTACGAACAATTCTATGAAAATGAAAAGCGTCAATTCACCGAAGAATCTGATAAGCGGTTAAAGTTGCTCCAAGTTCAATTCGATGTTGAAAAGAAAAAAGGTGAAGCAGAACTTTATAAATTAAAATCAGAGCAGTTTGAGCGTGAGCTTTCTAATAAAACTATCTATCTCGTCAGGCAGACAGAGCTTCTTGCAAAATTTCGGGACGATCTTCGTTTGGTAGTGCGCGAAGGCAAAACCGCAGAAGATGTTGTGCGAGGTTTGAAAGTGCGGCTGAAAGAACTTCCATGCTCCTCAATTGATTGGGAGCAATATGACGAGCAATTCCGGACCGTGCATCCTCATTTTCGCGACAACTTGCTTGAGCGTTATCCGGGATTAACAGAGATGGAGACAAAAGTCTGCTCACTTATTCGCATTGATCTGACATCTAAAAGCATAGGCAGATTGCTTTGCCTCACCGAACGCAATATCGAAAATCATCGCTATCGCATCCGTAAAAAAATGAACCTTGCGCTCGAACAAAATCTTCAAGAAGTGCTCAAAGAGATATAATTATAGCTATAATACAGCTATTTCCTCCCATCCTCCAAAATAGAGTACCGATTAGAGTAATGGATTTCCTTGCGAATCCGGTAATTTTGCAGCACGAAATTCATTATCTATTCACATTTATCTTTTTTTATTCAATATGAAAAACTTATTTCTTTTAGTACTCATTGCTGCCGCATTTAGCTTTACTTCTTGTTCAAAGGACTCTACACCGACAGCAACAAATGCCGGCTATAATGTTGCAGCAAACGGAATGTATAAGAACCACACCTGGAGTGATTGGTCGAATATGTGGTGGTCATGGGCGCTTGCAATGCCTGATGGCGCTAATGCCGTTCAGGGTACAGCTCCGATGGAAACAAATCAGAGCGGTGATGTCTGGTTTCTTTCCGGAAATTTAAAAGGCGGCATAGAAACGCGCACTGTTACTATTCCACTGGGAAAATCAGTTTTCGTTGCACTGCTGAATTTTTATGCCGATACAACAGGAGGTTACCCACCTGCTGATTCACTCATGAATCTTGCTAAACAAATATGGGATGGCAGCAATGCGACCGTTACTCTTTTTGAGATCGATGGAAAAGCCGTTGATAATATTGCAGCAAATTATTTTGCTCCGGTAACAAGCTTTACCAATCAGAATATCCCTCTGAAAAATGTGATCGGCGATGAGACCTACGGAAAAGATAAGATCAGTTCGTATGCAGCTTCATGCGGATATTATATGATGATAGACGGTCTATCGGCAGGTACACATACGATCCATTTCAAAGCATCGAATCTGGCACCGCTCAGCATTGATATGACTTATAATATTACGGTTAAATAATTCGTATTTTTGTGATTCGATTACAGGAAGAGAACGTTTACTGATACGATCTCTTCCTGTTTGATTTTTCTTAACTACTACACTTCATGACGCGCGAAGAAATAGATAAGAGTTTAGATGAATTGCACCGTTTCCGAACGCAGGATCCGGTTCGCGCGCTTGCGTTATCGGAAGAGCTTATTGCTCAAGCCATATCTATAAAGTATAAGGAACATCTTCCGCAATTGCGTCTCTACCGTGCTGATCTCCTTTGCCGCTTGGCAAGGGAATCCGATGCCGAACCTGAATACAAACTCTGCGTGGAGATCGCAACAAAGGCAGGGAATAAAGAAATATTGGGACGAGCGATCTGCGGACTGGGCACGATGCAATTCTCCAACAATGATCTTCCGAGAGCAAAAGAATTATTTGAGCAGTCTATTTCTATAGCCATTAGTATCGAAGATAAGATCGGCGAGGGGATGGCTCTGGCAAGTCTTTCGGAAGTGTACCGGACATGGGGGCTGCGCGAACTTGCTGTCGGATATGCGAAAGATGCCTATGATGCACTGAAAGATTCTGACTCGGTGACGCTGCCGTTATATCGGCTCGGATCACTAAGCAATTATGCAGGTGATTATGAATCAGCCCGCAAATTTTTTGCTGAAGGTCTTGCTTTTATCAAGAAGCATGATATCAAAACCTCATTAGCTCCTTTTCATTGCGAGCTTGGCACGATGTATTCCCGATTAGGCAAGTTAGAGGAAGCCAGGGAGGAATACAACCTATCTCTGAAAGCAGCCGAAGCCATCGGCGATACGTATCATGCAGTCAATGCAATAATTCTCCAAGCAGCCAATGAGATCAACTTGAAAGATTATGATGCCGCCGAAGCAAAGTTGCGCGAGGCGTTAGCATATCAAAAAGATCCGAGAAGCCGGGACGAAACCTGGGTTCAATATTATTTTGCAAATATCGCCTATCATCGCGGCGATCTAAAAGAGGTGATAAGAATCCTCGATAAAACCTTTAGCGGTTTAGACCCGTCATTAAAAAATCAGCTCACCGAAGGCGTCCTGAGTCTTTATGGAGAATCCTATACCGGACTTGCCGATTGGCAGAACGCTGCGCTCTATGAAAAGAAACTTCGCGAGTTCAGAGAAGAAACAAATTCGGCACAGTTCAAGAGCAAACTAACGACGGCACAATCGCTCATCGCTACCGAACGTGTAAAGCATGAAAAGGAACTTGAAAAAATGAAACGTGAACAATTAGAACGCGAACTATCCAACACGACCTTGCAGCTTCTTGCGCAAACAGAAGCGCTTGCTGAATTCCGCGAAGGCATTCTTGCCGTTGTTCGCAAAGCGCCGCCGACTGAGCCGATCGCACGCGAACTCCGCGAGAAATTGAAGGTGCTTCCCTGCAAATCCATAGATTGGGATTTATTCGAAACGCAGTTCAAAGCCGCGCATCCGGAGTTTAAGCTAAAGCTATTGGAAACATATCCCGATCTGACAAAGATGGAGGTACGTGTCTGCACACTGGTTCGAATGAATCTGAAATCCGAAGATATATCGCGTCTCACCTGCCTCTCCGAACGCAACATCGAAAATCACCGCTATCGCATTCGCAAGAAAATGAATTTGAGTACAGACCAGAACTTGCCGGAGTTGTTAAATACTTTTTAACGATCTGTTTATTTCTTCTTCGTTATCTTTATCGTCAGATCTATCGTCCCCTTGATCGGTACTTCCTTTCCTTCGATCTGCGTTTTGATATTGTATTGTTGTTTATGGCTTGATTCCGTGGGCCAACCTGATGGGATATCAATGGTATAGGTGTTGTTAGAAGTTCCGTTCAATGATCCATCCGATACATCTCCCCAGCCCTTGGACATCGAACTGATCTTGGCGAGATGACCATGCACCGAATTTAATTTGAAATCGGATTTACCGGACACTGTCTTGCCTTCTGTATTCTGATAGACAATTCCTTTCCATGTTTCGCCGATCTTGACTGGGTAGCCGGCATAAGAAGGAGTAGCTGCTGATATCTGCATTGCATTTCCAAAAATAATTTCGTAAGCCCCATCTTCTTTTTCGGTTTGATAGAGAGCTTTGATGGTGTCAATGTTCGTGCGTATCACCTCAGCTTGGTCATTCAACTCAGCCCAGAATGTCATACCAATAAGCTTATGAGCTTTTTCAAACATATCCTTCCCTTCATCTCTGACAGACTTTGATGGATCGCGGCTATCGAAGCCGATCTTAGTGATACCATTTTCGGAGTTCACCTGCATATTTAATGTCACATACTCCAATGTATAGCTCACAACAGTCATTCCGTTATCCTTGATGTCATTTACGGATACAAGAAATTCAGAATTCATGTCCTGATCTATGGAAAATGACTTGCCCTTTGAATCTAATGTAGAATTCGTAATAGACTTTGATGTGAGGGTGTACTTATCGCCTTTTTTAAGATGGAGTTTCAACATGACGGAATCCTTCTTTTGTGCTGAAGATGTATCTGCTTCAAGACAGAAGATAAATGCAAAACAGAATATTGCTCCGAGAATTTTCATGATAAACGAAAATGGTATTCGGCAAAGATACGGACATTTCATATCCTTCCGTTGTTTGGAACCTCAATGAATTTCAGCGCAAAAAAATCTCTTGGGCAAAATTTCCTCGTTGATGAGAAGGCGCGGCAGCGCATTGCTGAAGCGGCGGGGATTAATGAAGGTGATATAGTTATAGAGATAGGACCCGGCACAGGGCTTCTGACTCGGGAGCTTCTGAAATTTCCTCTAAAAAAACTCATCGCCTTCGAAGTTGATGATCGCGCTATTGATCTTTTGAAAGAAGAGGTCACTGATGAGCGGTTAGAAGTCCGCAATGAAGATATATTAAAGGTTGATATAATTAAACTTCGCGAGGAATTCGGTGCAAAGCTAAAGATCATCGGAAATATCCCGTACTATATTACCAGCCCGATCATTTTTAAACTCATTGATGATCGCGCATATATCACTGATGCAACGCTTCTTATTCAGCTTGAAGTGGCGGAGCGATTAGCGGCGAAGCCACGGACGAAAGAGTATGGCATTCCTTCAGTGCTTGTGAATTTCTTTGGCGAAGTGAAGTTCATGTTCAAAGTCCCGGCAGGCGCTTTCCGACCAGTTCCGAATGTGGACTCTGCACTCATCAAACTTGATCTTGAGAACGATTATTTTACGCGCATCGGAGAAGTAGCGCCCATAGGTTTCGAGACAAAAACATTTCAGTCATTTGTGCGTACCATGTTTGCAATGAGAAGAAAGATGCTGCGCAATAATCTGAAAACTTTTTTGACCGCAGAGCAATTAGTACAGGCAGCAGAAAATGTTGAGATCATCCCTTATCTCACCAGACGCGCTGAAGAACTCGATATACCCCATTTCCTCTTGTTCTTTAATGCTGTTCAATCGTTGCGACAATAATAGATTTTTTTTGTTCTACTACATTCACCACCACTCTTTTTTTTGGCAAAGCATAAGCATCAGGAAAATATTTTTCACCGGATAATCGGCGTCATCTCGCCGACGGATCTGGTGACGTTTACGTTTATTGTTATTATTCTGATCCTGACACTCATTTTTCAGGATAAACTTGATGCTGTAGGCATCGTCATCAACTCCTGCATTCTTCTTGTTTCTATAATTACCGTTAATTATATCCGTTCGAAAAGTAACGGAAAAGCTGCAAGATCACTGCATACCTTCTATATTATTCCTCTTGTGCTTTTGGTTTTTAAAACGGTCGAAAAACTTTCTTTTGCATTGCATGGAAGAGATTATGATAATGTGCTTATCATGATAGACCGCACGATGTTTGGGGGAGCGAACCCGACCGTATGGCTTTACCAGCATTTCACCACGCTGCCGATCTTTACGGAGTTCATGCAGTTGTTTTATTTTTCCTACTATCTTATTCCCGTAATTCTTGCCGTAGAATTTTTTATTCGTCGCAGACACGTTCGCGCTGAAAATCATTACCGTGACGAACTCGAAACTCTTCGCTTTGTGCTGATTTATGGATTAGTTGTTTCGTACTTAGGATATCTCACACTTCCCGGTATAGGGCCGCGATTTACCATCCATGATTTCTGGTCGATCTCAAAAGAACTTCCCGGAGTATTTTTGACTGAACCGATCAGATGGTTTATTAATCTTGCCGAGAATATCCGAGAAGGAATGACGAGCGCGCAGGCAGCGCAAGCCGTGACGCGCGACGTATTCCCAAGCGGTCATACGATCCTTGCACTTTTAGAAATGATCCTTGCATTCCGCTTCAAAGCAAGATCCAAATGGGTTGTTCTCCTTCTCGGCACAGGTCTGATCTTCTCTACCGTCTATCTGCGCTATCATTATGTGATAGACCTTATCGGCGGCTCAATACTTGCCCTGCTCGCACTTTATACATCGGCTCCTGTGATGAATTTCTTCCTGAGGATGAAAGCGAAGATCGCGCAGACATTGCAATAATATATTCCCTCGACCGATATTACGCGAGAGGGGTTGGGGAGAGTGTTCTTCCGTATCTTTGTATTCACTATGTCTGATATCTTCATCTCATACTCATCCAAAGACCGCGCAAAAGCCGAGCAGCTCACCGAGCTTCTCGCTTCGGCGGGGCTATCGGTGTGGATCGATCAGAGTGGAATTGTTGGTGCGGAGCAATGGGCGACGGAAATTGTTGAGGGTATTAATTCGTGCTCAACGTTTCTTCTCTTGATCTCTCAGCATTCGGTTGAATCAGAAAATGTACTCCGCGAGCTTTCACTTGCATCAGAAAAACGTAAACGCGTTTTGCCTGTTGATCTCGAAGTGGTGAAACTACCACCATCGTTCGAGTATCCACTTGCAGGTTTGCAACGCTTACCGATCGCTGATTTTGATCGCATCGTATATTCGCACAAACATGGCGTCAAGAAAATAATCAAGAAAGACCTTCGCAAAAGTCTAATGATCCTTCCGTTCGAAGATCTCTCTCCGACAGGTGATAACAGCTGGTTTGCCGATGGAATTGTCAGCGAACTCATTTCTGCACTTTCGAATGTGCGGTCAATTCGTATTGCTGATAATCAGGCAACGAAAGAGTTTAAGAAATACAGCGGTCAACTCGCGACCTACGCCAGAGAAATGGACTTCCGATATTTTGTGGAAGGTGATGTTCGTAAGTTTGGCGATAACATCAAGATCACGGCTCGTCTTCTCGACATCGAATCGGGCGATCATCTTTGGCAGGAAAGTTTGAAAGGCACGATGGATAACATCTTCGATTTCCAGGAAGAAGTTGCGCTAAAAGTAGTCGAAGGGTTGAAAGTGCATCTTGCCTTCGACGAAAAGAAAAAACTCGCCGAGCGTGGCACCGAAAATGTTGAGGCGTATGAACTTTATCTTAAAGCTCAGGAGTATTTCCTCCAAAATACGAAAGAAGGCCTTCAGTATGCTATCCAGCTATTGACCGAAGCCATCGAACTCGATCCTGGTTATGCAAATGCATATCCTTTCAAAGCAAAAGTACTTGCAGTTACATATCGCAATTATAACCGTAATCCCATACTGCTAGAAGAATCTGAAGCATTGTGCAGGGAGGCGTTACTGCTGAATCCCGATCTGTTAACACCCTATCTTCCCCTTTCACAAGTTTATATGCTT
>JBBQWV010000034.1:0-7160 GCA_038210275.1 Kapaibacterium sp. (SeqCode)
ATGGCAAAAAGATTCGTTCGTTCCAAATAAGCTACCTGATAGTACGTACATTCAACTCGGCGGAGTAAGAGGGAATAGCGGAACAGATTTTTGGAGCGCGGCAGCATATCTTGGTTGGACTGCACATTGGAATGGGAAAACTTGGAAAAGATTTGATGAATTATATGAACCAAATAATCCACAATACTTTTCAGAGTGTTTATCGGTCAATGGAAATACTATTTGCATAGCAGGAACAAAGAATGGTAACAGTTGGGTAGCCATAGGGACTCGGAAGCAATGAAATATGGGCTAAGGTTTCCCTGAAAATAAATGTCGATGGGCACCTTGACAAACCGGATTTTATTCCGTATATTACATCTATTATGATGAGCACCTATACCCTCGTAGATTTTAGATTGCCACGACCGGCTGGTGCCGGTCTCGCAATGACGTTGTATTTTACTGTAAGCTATTGGCTGATAGCTTTTCTTTTTGCGCGAAACGTTATAGTGTTGGTTTATAAAGAACTTACAGGGGCTTCCCCGGATGGGGAAAGGATGAGGGCTGAAGGATGAAGGATGAAAAAAAAGGAAGGGAAAGTGAAAATGTGCATAACGATATACTTGAATTATATGGAGTTACAGTCGCTCACCCGGGAAATTGGGTGCCAGAATTTTTGGCGGTCGGGGGTTCAGTTGATCTCTATCGCCTGTAACCCTTAGCGATCAACTTGAAAAGGAATATTTACCAGTTTTTAAACAATTATATTGTTGAATAATAAAGGGTTATGAGGGCTTCATCGGAAAATAGTGAGTTCTTGAAATTACCGAATATCGGACCCGCGACGGCTGATGATCTTGCTCGGCTGGGAGTTACGTCGGTTGAGCAATTGAAAGGCTGCGATCCCCAAGAACTTTATGACCGTATCTCGGCAATGGATGGAGTTAAGCATGATATATGTGTACTCGATGTTTTTTCGGCAATAATTGAAAATGCCAAGACGGGTGAGGCAAAACCCTGGTGGGAATATTCGAGGTTGAGAAAGGGTGGCTTGGCTAAATAATACTAATACGGGAAGCGTTGAGTATTTGTAGAACCTCTATGGCTACAAACTATGAGGGGATTCCTCACATCGTTTTTTCTGCTTTGCAGAAAAAATCTCCGTTCGGAATGACACTAAACCCAAACACGTTTAGATGAACTACGTAAGAATTAATTAAATTTTGAATACATCAACCTCTCATATTTCTTTTAGCGAGTATGATCTCGCCAATGGAATGCACATTATTCTTTCGCCATCGAAGGAGCAGCCGATCGTTGCTGTGAATCTTTGGTATCATGTCGGCTCGAAAGATGAAGATCCTTCGCGGACGGGATTTGCACATCTCTTCGAACATCTGATGTTTCAGGGTTCGGCGAATGTCGGCAAGACCGAGCATTTTAAGTATGTGCAGAACTCCGGAGGAACGTTGAATGCGACGACGAGCTTCGACCGCACAAATTATTTCGAGAAGCTTCCACCTCATCAACTGGAGATGGCATTGTGGCTTGAATCGGATAGGATGCTGTCGCTCGATGTCAGTGACGAGAATTTCGAGAATCAGCGGAATGTCGTTAAAGAAGAACGCCGCCAGCGTTATGATAATCAGCCTTACGGTAGATCGTTCGAAACGATCCTGAAACATCTCTTCCCTACCGGCGGATATAACTGGGCAACGATCGGTTCAATGCAGCATCTGGATGAGACGACTCTTCCTGAGGTTCAGGCTTTTCATAAAAAGTGGTACGTGCCGAATAATGCGTCGCTCACGATCTGCGGTGATTTCGAAATTGAGAACGCAAAGCAATTGATCGAAAAATACTTCGGAAGTATTCCGAAAGGTGAATTGCCGCTACGACCGGAGCAGAATATCACGACACTCAATTCGAAGATTCATATCACGATGGAAGATGCCGTGCCGCTTCCGGCAGTTGCGATCGCATTTCAATCTGCGAAAGTCTATTCGACTGATGATTATGCAATGGATATTTTTTCGAATATTTTATCAAACGGAAAAAGCAGCAGGCTATATAGATCACTCGTCTATGAAAAGCAATTAGCAAAAAGTGCTTCTGCTTATAATCTCTCACTTGAAAAAAGCGGAGTGATGCTTTTTAGCTGCATTGCTCAAACGGGAGTTTCTCCCGTTGTGCTCGAAGCGGCGATCTGGGAGGAGTTGCAGAAGATAAAAGATGAGGGAGTTACCGAAGCCGAGCTGGAGAAGGCGAAGAACCGAAATGAGATGTCGCGTGCAAATAGCTTACAGGAAGTCGGTAAACGAGCTGATAACCTTCAACAGGCTTATACCTATACGAATCGGACTGAAACAGCGAATGAGGAATTAGACAAGCTTTTACAGGTCACAACGAGCGATATTCAGAATATTGCGATTAAATTACTTGATCCAGAGAAATGTGTGACACTTTATACAATGCCGAAACCATTATAAAATCTTTTGTCAGAAGCAATTTTCACCTATTTATTAATCTAGGGGAGCGGAATCTTTTAGGCTGTATGGTGTTGTAGTAGTTGTAACTAACGGTTTCGCATTTGTACTTTGAGTTTCTTTGAAATTGCCTTCTGCGTGCTGGTCCGAGTGATACCACCCGAATCCCATCTGCTGTAAGACTTTCGATCAGATAATCATCTCTACAACGTAACCATTTCTTTCGTATTCGTATTTCTTACAGTTTCTTATGATGAAAATCTATATCGGTGGGCTTCCCTACCAGACAAACGAAGAGCAGTTGGCTCAGATCTTCGCACCTTACGGTGAAGTTGCCAGCGCAAAGATCATCACAGATCGCGAGACAGGCCGTTCAAAAGGCTTTGGTTTCGTCGAGATGAATGATGGTGAAGCAGGCAAAAAAGCCATTGCTGAATTGAACGAAGCAGAGTTGGGTGGTCGTACGATCACAGTCAACGAAGCTCGTCCAATGGAGCAGCGCTCAGGCGGCGGCGGCGGTGGTCGCGGCGGTTATGGTGGCGGTGGCGGACGTGGCGGCGGCGGCGGTGGTCGCGGCGGTTACGGTGGCGGCGGCGGCAATGGCGGCGGCGGCGGACGCTGGTAAATTATTCAAAAATTTTGGATAACAAAAAGCGGTCTGCCTCGGCAGACCGCTTTTCTTTTAGAGATTTTTATTTTATGATCTGTATTTCCTTCGAGATCGCTCCGTCCAAAGTTTTTAATTCCATAACGTAATTCCCTGTTGGTATATCTCTTGCATCAAATGTGAAGTTATGTTTTCCTGCCTCAAGATATTTCGATACTACTGTTCTGATTTCTTTGCCAAGCATATCAAATAATCTCAGTGTAATAAATCCGGAATGTGGAATCGAGAAGTCCAGCGTTGTTTCAGAACTGAGAGGATTCGGATGATTGGAAAGCAATAGTGATGATTCCCTTATTATCGAATTGACTACCGCATTATTATTTGGCTTGGCTATGATATAGGTTGGAAGTATCCTTTTCATTCCCTGCGAATTGATAGCCGATATAGTATAACGAAAACCTTGAGGATAGTTATTCGTCACTGTTGTAGAAAAATTATTGCTTCCAGTTGCAATCAATGCAAAAGTATTTAGTGTATTGCCAAGACTATCCACAATAGTCATGGTGACTGAAGTAATAGCATCAGTCTTATCAAAAGGATCCGGAATGACCTTTGCAATAACTGAAAAATTTGTTTTACTCAGTACACTCGTATCAAGAGGAGTATGATAAATATTTGGTCCGGCGCCCCATACGTAATAAGCAAAAGGTCGGAGGAAATTATAGTCATTGCTCCATGTCGTGTACATCATGCCTTTGACATTGGCAACACCTTCCTGCGCTATGCGCCATGCCCGGATCGTTGAAGTATTACCGACATCATAATAGGGAGAACTGATTTGGTTCATACCAAGCTTCTCGAAAAATTGAAGTGAAGATTTTGCGTTGCCACCATTCCAATTGACGATCGTAATATCTTTTGGAATTTTATTCCAATCTCCGGTCAGATCACCATTAATGAGATAATAATTATTATGAGCGTTATGCAGTGAATCAACCATGTCACTCCACATAAGGATATCGGCATTTGGATTTGTTGCTCGAATCAGATCGTGACACTTCGTGATGTTATCCGAAAGAAGATCAGCCGGTGATTTATGACGATCCATACAGATCTTATCGTGATTCATGTTGCGAATCTCATCATGACCCATGAAAAAGCTCCCAGGATGGTAAAGATCATTGACGCGAGTGATTTGATCGCCAAGAATTTTATAAAGCGTATCTTCCGATACGCAAGCCATGACACTGCCGTTACCGGAGTTATCGCTGACTGCGGCGAAAGGATGATAATAACGAATGACAATGCTATCGCTATTTTTGATGACACCGCCTGCTATTCTTTTGAAGGTGGGTGGAGTATGATATGGGAAGTAGCTATCTTTATGAGAATCAACCCAGGGATCAACTATTGTAACATAATCAATACCTTCAACATATTGACGACCGGAATTTTTATCCGTAACAGTTACAGGAGTTCCTGCTCTGCGAAGAACATCGCAAAGTCCGGATTCATGAACAGTAAAATCATCAAACCATATAGTGCCCGAGCCGCCACCCCATATTCCGACATAAAGACGAATGGAAGTATTGCCCAGAGAATTAAAATTTACTTCTACTCTCGTCCAGTCTGTTGTTGAAGGAATTGAAAGCTGAGTGAATGTCAATTGCTGTCCGCTCACACCGCCAAGAGCCAGCATTTGGACATCGCCACCTTGAAGACTCTGCGTCTTAACCCATGCAGACATCGAATAGGATTTATTCGAGTCACATTGCACAATTTTGGAGAAGCGACAATTCCCTCCGGCATTACCTTGAACAAAATTCGTACACCTGGCGCTTGTTGATCCGCCATGAAAAACGGAATGATCAACAAATGCGCTAATATTCGGCCCATCATAGAAACTTCCCGCGCCATTCCAACCTGTGAATTGATTATTTGAAACGCTTTCGAAATCTCCATTCGCAATTACTGTTTGCGGATTTGGGATGAGTCTTCCAGTGTCAGATTCCATTTCATACGTTGCGGAGGCAGATAGTCCTTCAGCAAGATTCGGATCGTTATAGAGAATGCCGCTTGACCATCCAAGTCCAATAACGCCGGGGATCATCTCGATATTTTTTTTTGCTAATCGAGATTTCAAAGAATCAGTATTTTGAAAATAATTTGAAGACATGATCTGCAAGATAGCATACTTGAAATCATTTTGCTGCAAACCATTAAGTTTATAGAGCGCCATAGTATCAATGATTGATTCAACGGCTGAGAGTTGCGAACCCACAAGAAGATTATGAGTTGAAAAAACCCATCGTGAAGGATAATCAGGGTAGTCCCATATATGCGCCGCATTAACTATTAATGAAGAACCTGAAGTAGTAAGTAATTGAGCAAGAGTTGTTACTGCATTATTTGTACCGTTTGAATCACTTCCTGCAATTAGAATTTCATTCTGTGATATATCAAGAATGTATCCTTGTGTGGAGGGCATCCCCTCACCCGGCGGCATGATAATTTTTAAATGATCTTGAAGTAAGGAATTGGAGGAAGGTTCGCCAATAATAACGCCTAAACTTCCTGAATAACTTGCCGAAGTGACAACGGATAGTTTATAACCGATTTGCTTTTGCAATGCAGATTGCAACGCATCAATTGTAAGCATTTCAGTCTGAGTGGGCGAATCCGGAATGACGAGTTTCGTAGAAGCAGTTATCGTGAATTGCCCGGACTTATTCCATGCCGCCTTCGGATAAGGATAGATCGACGATACATCTTTGGCAAAACTTGGAGAGCTGAGAAAACAAAAGGCAAATAATAAAAAATATTTTCTCATAGTATTTTCATTGAAGATTTATCTTGTCAGATCACCTGACAATTCTCATTGATTTTGTCAGTATTCCCTTTGCGGTCTGTAATCGGAAATAGTAAGTGCCACTTGGAACGCTGCTTGCATCCCATTGAAGAGAATGCTTTCCTGTTGAGTAAAAGTCATTGGCTAACGTTATGACTTCTTGTCCCAAAATATTATAAACCTTTAGTTTTATTGCCTCAGCATTTTGCAACATGAAGTCTATCGTTGTAGTTGAGCTAAATGGGTTTGGATGATTGCTCAACATATCTCCACCATCTACAGATTCAGGAAACACAGTCGATTTTCCCTCTGTCGTAAATTTCCAAATTCCAGAATAAGCTGCTGCACCTGCATCATCAGATGCTTGCACCCGCCAGAAGAAAGTAGTATTATTTTGATTTAAGGGAAATAATATCATCGTATCAGTGAGTGGAGAGGAGGCTATAAGAATTTTAGCAAAATCCTGAGTAGAAGCAATTGTTACCTGATATGTTTTTGCACCGTTTACTTTGCTCCAGATTAGTGTTGGCATAATAGAAATATTGCCTGAGTCATTCGGAGGTGAAATCAGCTCCGGTGATAACGGTGTGTGAGATGATTTCCAGTATCTCAAAAGTGATCGCAACGCTTCAGGCTTATTTTGGGGAGCTGGATCGGCGTGTACTAACGCATCGTCATTTGTCCCATGACAAGATGCGCAGACACGGATCTCACCAGGCTGAGTTGTTATCCAATACCGTTCTCTTACCACAGGATTAAAGTTACTATCTGCTAATTCCGAAACGATCGCACGCTGCGTCGGAACAAATGCAGCAAATGAGCCGTCCGGTGCGATCTTCACCGAATAGGACTGCTCTCCGACCGTATGTGGATTAAATGAGAACGCCGTATCATGCATGAACTGCGGAAGTATCCGTCTGCCAGGTATTGGAACAGGATGTTTATTCTTTAATCCCCGTAAATAGTCTGCCTGATAAAGCTGCACATGGTCAACGTCATAAATTTTTCCATGAGCATCAGAACTTTGTGTCAGAGAGTTATGGACTTTCAGAAAATACGGTTGTTGATGATCACTCTTATCGCGATGGGTGACATTCCGTGAAACAAGCATTCCAAGATTGTTCTGCTTCATGTCATCACGCAATTTTTTTTCATCAACACCTTCTTCGATGAGCACTTGCTGTTCCGGTGACGGAAGTATCGAAGTCCGGCGTACCGGTTTGGTACGTGCACGAAT
>JBBQWV010000035.1:0-6103 GCA_038210275.1 Kapaibacterium sp. (SeqCode)
AGACCCAACTGCGCAGAGTTTTCCTACTGAGACAAATACTCCTTTCACATCCGATCTCTCCACAAATACGAAATATATTCCTCGGAGCAACGAAGAAATATCTAGCGTCAAAGTTGCATGATCTAATGTCATCCCTGTCATTATTTCTCTTCCAAGAACATCAATGATTTTATATTTTGTAGGGGATTCAAGAGGCACTAAGTTTAAAGTTGTTGTAGCAGGGTTAGGGAAGATGCGATGACTGAAATAAATTTCATCATTATAATTTTTAACCTTGCTTTCAGCCAGAGTTAATACGACATTATTTACTACATTCTGACTACCGCCTATAACGAAAATTTTATTGTTTATAGCTGACGTTGCAAGTTGGGTGCGGTTGTGAAAAGTTGTATCATGTGCAGTTATAAGTGTATCCCAATGATGTAAGAATGGGTCATAAACTTCAGTTGGAGTATTGATTGGAAAACCACCACTCATTAAATTACCACCGCCTATAAAATAAATTTTACCATTAATTTCTTCTGCCCCATAATATTCTCTCGGAGCTTTCATAACGCTTCCAGACTCAATACTCCAATGGTTTGTTTGTGGGTCATAAACTTGAACATTTGAATGGATTGAAGTGTCGAGTAAAAATCCAAAAACATATATTTTATCATTAATGACGAAAGCTTTTGGGGTGATAACTGCCACTAATGAATCGGTAGAATTCGCTGGCAAAGTTCTCCAATTTTTAGATTTCGTATTAAATATTTCAACAGTATTATCCCAGTATCCAAGATAATGCGCCCCTCCAATCACATATATATCATCACCTATAACGCATGAAGCCGGTTCCGAGCGTGTTGTAAATGTATTACCCTCAGATAATGCAGCGACATCCCACACATTATCAGCAGGACTAAAAACCCATACTGTATCGGCATAATCAATATTGTTTTCAACACCCCCAATTATGTAAATTTTGTCGCCAACAACTGCGGCTGTCGCGCCATAGTGTGCTGGGAATTTCCCAGTTACTTGGGGAGTCATCCACGAGTCTGTTAAAGGATCGTATACTTGGACTAAATTAGAAAAAGGAACACCACCACCTATAGCATAGATTTTTCCGTTCAGAACAGAGGTGGTCAGCTCATATCTGGATTTAAATCCAGCTGACGAAATTGTGGACCAAGATGCAGATTGGGCTTGCGCCTGTGATGCTAAGACCACAAGCGCAAGACTTACTATAATTTTTTTTACCCTGATTAATCCCATCTTATTCCGCAAGTTTGATGATAACAACTATTGAGAACGAGGTCTTTGACTTGGGGCGGTCGCTCACCATTTGCGCAAGTAGGGGTACCGTTTTCATTATAAACACAATTATGGGCTTGCCGGAAAACAAGTGAATCATAGTCATATTGGTGCAATATTCGTCGGACATGCCAGGCATTGCGCCTTCGTGATAGTTACAACTAACATCAGAGCGAGAAGAATTCCTAGTCCTCGAGAAATAGGGTACAATTGGCGTTTAAGGAATACTTCATCGATTTTATCTACACCGTAAACTTCACGCTTACCGTTGTGCCGTCTTCGGAGAAATCGAATTTGACGTCATCGGCTAAGGTTTTTATCAGGAAGACTCCTCTGCCGTTGGGACAATAAATTCAGTAATGAATTTGAAGGATCAGTAAACCCTGCACAGTTCTGGAGGATCAAGTAAATGATGAGAAACTAAGCTCTCACACTGGTTTCATCGCAGTTGGCGGTCTTTTGTTTATTGAGGTGATGAGATGGTAGATGATGATGATGCCGAATAAGCCGAGGGCGATGTAGGAGAAGATCGGAGTTTTATCGTGAACGTAGTCAATAAAATTTGCCCAACCTTGTGATGATGGCTGCGGAAGGAAATTGCCCTCGTATGCCTCGTGCAATGAATCAAAAACTAACTGCACTACGAAGAAGAGAAGCACAAATGCCGTCTGCTGCAAAAATTTCCCTACTTGAACTTTAATGATGCCTTTGGAAAGCGCATACGTCAGAATAACGGCAAAGCCAATTCCTAAAAGCATTGCGACTACGTAATATGATCCGCCGATGCCAGCTCCGAAAGCCAAAAGTAAGAGCACGGTTTCGAATCCTTCTCTTGCGATCATGAAAAAAACAAAGAGGAACATTCCGATAAGCGGCATAATAGAATTTCCACTTTCATACCGATTAACTTTGTTCTCGATCTCATGTCGAAGATTTTTTCCGGTCTTCATCATCCAGAATACCATTCCCGAAACAGCGATCATTGCTGAAATATAGAGAATGAGTTCGAGTCCGTGATTATTGACAAGGGCAATAGTGCCGAGGATATATCCTCCGGCAACGCAGAAGATGATCGCAACAGCGATTCCCCAAATAGCTGCTTTGCGAAACCGCATATCGCCGCGCTTCTTGATCGCGATCATCACCGTCATAATAACAAGCGATGCTTCGATGCCTTCGCGAAAACTGATAACAAACTGATTAAAAATTCTTTCAAACATGTGTTTTTTCTGAGTTCTAAATTCTTAATTCTTAGTTCTTAATTTTTGATTCTTAGTCTTCAATTAAGAACTAAGAATTAAGCACTAAGAACTTAATCTTCACCGTATCCTATGATTATTCTTCTTATTCGGATTCATGAGCGCTGATTTGATCTGCGTTGCATATTCGCAATCTTTTATATCCATTGCGCCATCGAGACATTGGCTAAATACCTGAAAAGAATGATAAAGCGGTTTGAATCCATAGGCTATACAAATATCATTCTGCATCTGAATGACGCGGGCATTGTCGAATTCGATGATCTTACCGCACGTCGTGCAGATCAAGTGATCGTGATGGGGGCGGTCAACAGTTTTTTCGTATTGCGCATGACCCTGGGAAAATCTGTAACGCGAAACTAAGCCGCATTCATGGAGTAGGTTCAACGTTTTATAAACTGTTGCGCGGGAAACTTTGGAGCCATTATTTTTCAGCCAGATAAAAAGATTATCGGCATCGAAATGGTCATCCCATTTCATAACAGCATCAAGAACTTCGAAACGCTCCGGAGTTATTCGATACTCGCCATCCTTCAGAAATTTTCTGAAAATCTCATCGGGCGAAGGTTCGGGCAGTATAACTGCTTTTACCTTCTTGCCACTTTTGGATTCGGTTTTTTCCTCAGCCATTGTTATTATTAAGACTTAGTCTTAATACGAAAATATATGGGATTGAGTTCCAATCTTATTCATTAGATAAATAGATAAATGAAGGATCAGCTTCCCTGTGTCATCGCGAGGAGTCCGCTTGCGGACGACGTGGCGATCTCAAAGCTTGAATGTTATACAAAAGTTGGGTTTTTAGATTGCTTAGTCGGGCTAATTCGCCGCGGCGGACCCCTCGTGATGACGTTATTTAAGGCTTTTTTCATTATTTTCACACTTTTTTAAGGATTTCTTGGATTTTCTCGAAAAATTGTGTAACTTTGTACCCGGAAATGTATTTATCAGGGGAGCAGAATTGTTGTCTGCTCATTTTTCAACCGATTTTCACTTATAAATTGAAATGGAATATATGAAACCTTATCTTACTTCTTTCATGAGAGTAGCTGCTTTGATGACGCTGCTTTGCTCATTGACTTTCGTGGGTTCAAAGTCAGCAAGCGCTGATTGCGGATTTACGCTTTCCTCGACTGATGCGTCGTGGGCATTTACTGCGAATGCTGGTTCTACCCAAAGCCGCACATTCTATGTTACTAATACATCAGGAGGTTCATTGACGCTGAAATTCAGCATCACCAGTGCAGCTTCATTTACTGTGAACCACGAGCAAATCACTCTTGCAAATGGTGATACGGCTTCATTCACCATCAAATTTGCTCCGGGTACCGGAGATCATGGCCTTGTTGAAGGTGGTATTAATATTTCAAAATCTGGATCAGATTGCCATCAGACAATAAAATTAGTCGGTACGATCACCAACACGACCGTTACAGATGGCCTTGTAGCCGATCCGCATGAGTTTAGCTTCGGCACTGTTGCCGTAGGTACGAAAGTTTGCAAGGAAGTGAAGATTACCAATATCTCGAAAGATGTTATTGGAAATTGGTCTTTCAGTCATTGTGACAACGCCGATTTTACTGTAAGCTTTGGCAGTTTTGATACACTTGGAATCGGAAGTTCGAGAACGATCACAATTTGTTACACACCTCATGCGGCTAGCACGCAAGCCAGCTGTAGTTTAACAATTAAATACAGTGGTATGAGTTCTGCTCTTTCGGGTTCTCTGGTTATCGCATTCAGCGGAAATTCCTCAGGCGACCACACGGGTGACTCTACAAAGACACCAGTTCTCGTTGCTGATCCACATGAGTTCAGCTTCGGCACAGTTGATGCAGGTTCAAGCGTTTGTAAAGATGTAGTCGTCAGCAATAAAGGCAAATCAACGATCGTAGTTACAGGTTGGTCGAAATGCGATAATGCAGACTTCTCGATCACCCCTGCAATTTCAACAGCCGATACGCTCGCTGCCGGAAGCTCTATGACTTTCACGATCTGCTACAAGCCGCATGAAGCTGGTTTGCAGGCAAGTTGCAACTTGACAGTGAAATATATCAGTATTGATCCTGTCGGCGATGGCTCGATCGTCATCAATTTCTCCGGTAATTCAACTGCTCACACAGGCACTGACAAAGTTTGCCTTCATTCTGAGCAAGGCGCGAATAACATGGATGCTATTGTCATTGGCGGAAGTGCTGATCATACATTGTACCTGATCAATAAGAGTAACTTCGACATCGTTGTCGCAAAGGCTGATATCACCGGTGATTATGCAAAATACTTTGCAATTTCATCAACATTACCGATCACCGTACCGGCAAATACGACGACGACGACACTTACTTATACCTTCTCACCAACAGCAGGAATTCCTCAGTCTGTTAAAGCAACAATTACTTTCGGTCTTACCGGAGATAGCTTGCAGTGCCCAAGCACAACGGGAGTTTTAGTAGGATATGTCGTTCATTCGAATACCACTACTGATAGTGTGGTCCGTCCGCTGTTCCCGAATGAGAAGCGCACACTTGGAATCGAAGGAAATGGAAATCGTACTTCGACTTCCTTCTATTTTACCAATAACCTTGCTGTCGATGCTACAGTAAATAAAGTCTATCTTGCTGATGGTACATACTTCACGATCAGCTCGACAAATCCGACACCGACTCCGTTCGTCTTGCATCCGGGTGATAATCTTACTGTAGTTGTAACCTATACAGCGACAGATAAGGCAGTGCATCACGATCAGCTTATGATCGATGCTGATCATCAGTTGCAGTCAACATCGTTTGACCTTCAGGGTGTGCAGACGGTTGTAAACAGTGTTGCGAACTCGCTACCTACAGGTGTTGCGATTAATATGTCGCCGAACCCTGCATCGAGCTATGTTACAGTGAATATGGCTGGTGTTGCTATGGCAGATGTACAGGTCTATGACTTGCTTGGCAAATTAGTGATCTCAACGAAAGCAAGCACAACATGGAAATGGGATGCTTCGAATATCGTAAGCGGATCCTATATCGTCCGTGTATCAGGCACAAGCCTCAACGGCGAGCAGTTCGTTGCTTCGAAGAGAATAATCGTTTCTAAATAAGCTATCCCATCAAGGGAGGGTATGTGAAAAGGCAGTCGCGGAAGCGACTGCCTTTTGTTATTTAGGCAGGGAAACTTTGTCAAAGATATAGGGTTTTCCTATGAGTATTTAATATGACATGAAAATCAAAGTACTTGTTGGGATTATTTTTATCTTTTGCATTTGGTTGCAGAGTGCAATGTGTCAAGATTCTACAAAAGTGAATATAAGCCATAGTGCAGTTGCTATAGGGCTTGGGTTTCCTTCTGGTTTGAATCTATCAATTCATGAAAAAATATTGGATAGATTATTTCTATCATTATTAGTAGGGTCATTAACTGATCGATATACTTTAGGACTGGGATGTGGAATTAGGGTTGGAGAAGAAAATTCATCATCGAATCTTGGCTTTCGTTATACTATTCTATCATATTCTCATAGCATTTGGAAAGTAGTTGATTATAGTACCCTATCATTT